>JARGPH010000044.1:3785-40254 GCA_029213065.1 Verrucomicrobiales bacterium
TGTCGGAACCTAAGGTATCACCACCAGCAGTCGAACCTGACGTGTCGGAACCTAAAGTACCACCACCATCAGTCGAACCTGATGTGTCGGAACCTAAGGTATCACCACCAGCAGTCGAACCTGACGTGTCGGAACCTAAGGTATCACCACCATCAGCGGAACCTGACGTGTCGATTCCGAAAATCTCGTCGCCATCATCATCGTCGCCATCATCATCGTCATCGTCGCCACCTGAGGAACTGCCTCCTGTCGTTGATCCCGGCATTGATCCGCCCGCTACAGGATCCGCGACGTCATCATCCCCTGAGAGCATATCATTCAAATCACCGACCGCTCCGACAATGGCATCACCCATATCAGAGAGCATCCCCGATGCACCGGACGAACTATCCGCAGCGCTCGCAGAATCAGCCGAGGAACTCGCTGATGCGGCGCTGCCGGTGAGAGGATCAAAAACCCTGGACTGCGCCTCAGCAGACAGAAAAGAAATCGTCTTCGCAAGCGAAGTCGCATACTGATCGTAATCAGAAAGCGTAACATCAGTGCGACCGGCCTTCTTGGCACTGATCAAACACTGAACAGCCAGCAGACTGTAGGAATCTTCGTCATCCTTAATCTGCCCCTGCGAAGGGGTAGCAGAGCAAAGGAGCGCGAGACAGGATGCTGTGATCAAGAACGGTTTCATGAGATCGTATTAAAGGATTGCCACAATATCCTACAATAATTATGATTTTTCAATTTTTTTATTGATTTTATAATTTAATATGTACTGACATTCATTCTTTGAAGAATTTCATGCAGGAACGAGCAGTTCTTTGATTCCCCCTTCGAGTCTGAAAGAGCGATGAATCCGCGAATTAGGTCTTTCCGCTAACCGACAAGTGCCTAGAATACGTGAGTCCTCTCTATGACATTCGGTTCCCCGCAGTTTTTTTTCCTGATTCCCCTGCTCATCCTCCTGGGCTGGATGGTTCCCCGTCTCGAATTGTGGAAGCCGCTTCGGATCATCCTTCTCTTGCTCATCACGATGGCGCTCTGCGATCCCGGAATGATTCTGAAATCCGGCGGCATCGATCTCTGGGTCCTCCTCGATCGATCAAAATCTGCTGAGAGTCTCGTTGAATCAGGCGAGTACGAATGGCGAACGCTTTTGGAACGCTCCAAACCGGGAGAATCAGACACCCTGCATTTCATCGACTACGCCACTGAGGTCTCGGCGGTGAACAATCCCGAAACCTCGCAATACCCGGGAGGACGCGAACAAACGCGCACCGCTCTCGCGCTTCGGGATTCCCTCGCGCGCATGGACGGCTCAAAGCACAATCGCATCCTTCTCTTCACCGACGGCTACAGCACCGAACCGCTCAGCGGAGTCGGCGCAAAACTGATCCAGCAGGGGGTTCCCCTCGACTACCGGCTCATCAAAGCCCCCGAAACGACCGATTTCCAGCTTTCGGAATTCAACCTCACCGAGAGGGTCCAGATTGGAGAACCCTTCATTGTTGACCTCGTCATTTCCGGAAATCGGGACGCAACGATCCCTCTGACGATTTCCAGAGGAGGCGAAAAGCGTTTTACGAGATCGATTGAAGTCAAGAACGGGCAGGGCCGCCTCCGCTTTTCGGATCGGATCACGAAGCCGGGCTCCCACGAATACACCGCATCGATTGCTCCGGAGACGGATGCCTTCGCCGGTAACAACCGCCGCAAAGCCTGGATCGAAGTCGCTTCGGGCCCGCGTGTCGTTTTACTGAGCAAATACGAGAACGATCCCGTCGGCACCGTTCTCAAAGCGCAGGGATTTGAAGTGGAGCAAACCAAAGACCTTCTCTCAATCAGCCCGGGAATCCTCACCGGCGCAAAGGCCGTCATTCTCAACAACGTCCCCGCCTACGAACTTCCATCGACCTTTCTCAACGCTCTCACCTTTTTCGTGACCGAACAGGGCGGTGGCCTTCTCATGGCGGGCGGGAAGAAGAGCTTTGGATCCGGCGGCTACTATCAATCGGCGATCGATCCCCTTCTCCCCGTTTCGATGGAACTGAAATCCGAGCATCGCAAACTCGCCGTGGCGATGGCGATTGTGATGGACCGATCCGGCTCGATGGCTATGACAACTTCCAGCGGCAACAGCAAGATGCAGCTCGCCAATGAAGGCGCTGCCCGGGCGGTTGAGCTCATGAGCGAGATGGATGCCGTGACCGTCTTTGCGGTCGACAGTCAGGCCCACAAAATTGCAGGTCTCCTCAACGTGGGAGCGAGCCGCGGTGAACTCCTCAACCGTATTCGCAGCATCGAATCGATGGGTGGTGGCATTTTCGTTTACACGGGAATGAAAGCCGCCTGGGAGGAGTTAAAAAAAGCGGAAGCGGGGCAGCGACATCTCATTCTCTTCACTGACGCGGCAGATTCTGAAGAGCCCGGCAACTACAAAAAACTGATCGAGGAAATGCGAAACGAGAACGCGACAGTCAGCGTGATCGGCCTGGGAACCCGCTCCGATCCCGATGCTCCCTTTATCGAAGACATCGCGAGCCGTGGCGAAGGAAGGATGTTTTTCACCGACGTCCCCGGCGACCTTCCCAATATCTTTGCGCAGGAAACCGTGACCGTAGCCCGGTCAACCTTCATCGACGAACCGGTCGGAACTCAGGCGACAGGGCGCTGGTATGAACTCGCGCGACAGAACATGGACTGGCTCAGTGAAGTGGGCGGTTACAATCTCAGCTACGTGCGCGAGGGTGATGAAGCCGCTCTCATTTCAACCGACGGCTACGATGCGCCTCTCGTCGCCTTCGGAAGACGCGGCATCGGAAGAACCGCAGCGATATCCTTTCCGCTCGGCGGTGAGTTTTCCAGTCAGACCCGGACCTGGGACAAGATGGGCGACTTCACCCAAACCCTGACACGATGGCTCATGGGTGATGAGGTGCCCGGCGGGATCGGCTTGAAACACCACCTCGATGGCTCCGAGCTCACACTTGACCTCCTTTACGATCCTGAACAATGGGGCGCGGAACTTTCCAAAGCCCCGCCCCGAATCCGGCTGCAACGTGGCTTCCGGAAAGAGTCACCAACCGAACTGACCTGGGAAAGGCTCTCGCCCGGACACTATCAGGTAACGACATCACTCAAGGAGAGCGAGCCGGTCAGAGGTGCGATTCAGGTCGGCGGCGCCGCGATTCCATTCGGACCCTTCGTGGTCGGCGCAATCACCGAATGGGAATTCAATCCCGGGCGTATCAGCGAGCTGAGAGAAACTTCCCGCGCCAGCGGTGGGTCCGAACTGCTTGACCTCACCGACGCATGGAAGAAGCCGAAATCCCCCGAATCGGCATCGATCAGAGACTGGTTTCTCAGCGCCGCTTTTCTCCTCTTTTTGCTGGAGGCATTCGTCACCCGAACCGGTTGGCGGCTCCCCGTTCTGACACGATCGGCGTCGAAGAGAGCCACAACCGTTCCGGCGACAGCGGCATCGAAAAAGCCAATCGCGAAATCCGAGGCGATTAAAACGCCGGAACCCGAGCCCAAAGCGGCGGAGCCGAAAGTCGAGGAGCCGTCAGGCGAATCCAGGAGGAGACGGTTTCAGCGCGCAAAAAAGAGACTTTAACACTTGTTTCGCCCCCTTCCCTCTCGTTCAATCTTCAACTCATCACCCTATGAAAAAATCCATTATCCTCATCACCCTGGTGGTCTTCGGAACCGCTTGTTTCACCCAGGCTCAGGAGTCCGCGAGCGAAGCCACCAAAACGTGGAGGAAGAAGGCAGCGGAAAAGTATAAAGGAAAGCCGACCGATGAGCACAAAGCGATCATCGAAGCAGCCATTCCCACTCCCAAGGCAGAGCCTAAATCAAAGCGGAAGGTTCTCGTTTTCCACCGTTGTGAAGGATTCATCCATACTTCAATTCCTTTCGGAAACTATGCGATGGAGGCGATTGCGAAAAACACGAACGCCTTCAGCATCGATCTCGCTGACGAATACGAAGTGTTTACGAAAGAAAACCTCGCTCAATACGATGCGATTATTTTCAACAGCACGACCAATCTTGTCCCCGACGAAGCCCAGCGCGCTGCGATCCTTGATTTCATCAATGGAGGAAAAGGCATCGTCGGTTTCCACGCAGCGGCAGACAATTTTAAACAGTGGGAGGAAGGCATCGCTCTCATCGGGGGCGTCTTCACCGGCCACCCCTGGACTGCCGGAGGCACATGGGCCTTCAAACTTGAGGATCCCGATCACACCCTCAACGAGGCGTTCGGAGGAAACGGATTCTGGCACAAGGACGAGATTTACTGGTACAAGCCGGAGAACTTTCAGGGTCGGGATCGCCTCCGCGTTCTCATGAGCCTCGACATGTCACGCCCTGAGAATCAGAAGCCTGTCGAAGGGGAAAAACATGCGAAAGCACTCGGCGACACGAAACCGGCTGACGTTGATGTTCCCGTTTCCTGGCTCAAAGAAGTTGGCAAAGGTCGCCTCTTTTTCACCAACCTCGGTCACAACGACATGACCTATGCCAATAACAGAGTGCTGCAACACATGCTCGATGGCATCCAATATGCTATGGGAGACATCGAAGCGGATGCAACGCCTTCGAGCAAAGTGGAAGTCAAAACGGCAAACGCCCCGGAAACTGCGCCCTCAAAAAATTAATGCTGTCCGAGTATCTGAAATTTGCCGAAGAGACCGCCCGGGAAGCAGGGAGACTCACTCTCGACTATTTCCTGACCGATGAAGCGCGCCCCGAATTCAAGGGCGACGACACACCTGTCACGATAGCAGATAAAAAAGCGGAGCAGCTGATACGCTCGCGAATTGCAGAATCCTTCCCCGATCACGAAATTGTCGGGGAGGAATACGGTGCCTCTGATGGGGACTCCACCCACCGGTGGATTATCGATCCGATCGACGGGACGAAGTCTTTCGTCCACGGAGTGCCTCTCTACTCGGTTTTAATCGCTCTTGAGATCGACGGCAAAGTTGAGGTCGGGTGCGCCTACTTCCCCGCCCTCGACGAGATGATCTCCGGAGCGACCGGAATCGGAGCTTTCTGGAACGGGAAGCCGTGCAAAGTCTCAGACGAACCAAATCTGGATCGGGCCGTCTGCGCCCATATCGACACCGCCTACTTCGGGAAAAACGGAAAAGGTGAGCCCTGGGAACGCCTCCAGAAAGAAGTCTACTACAACGCCGGATGGTGCGACGCCTACGGCTACCTCCTCGTCGCCACGGGACGTGCTGAAATCATGCTCGACCCGGTCATGGCGGAGTGGGATTGTGGTCCCTTCCCCCCTATTTTTAAAGAAGCGGGTGGCTACTTTGGAGACTGGAAAGGAAACGAGGGGAAAATCGATGCCGGTGAGGCACTGGCAACCAATGCCCACCTCAAAGATATCGTCGTTAAAACACTTGCCGGAAAATGATTAGACAGCTGAACAGCCTTTCAGGAATTCTCTGCTGGTTGGCTTTCGCCACGATCTGCACAAGCACGGCTATCTCAAGAGACTGGTATATCAACCCTGAAACGGGAGATGACCAAAATCAGGGCAGTGAAACAGCGCCTTTGGCGACCGCTCAGGTCGCGGTGAACCGGGCCTCCGATCAGGACCGGGTCATCCTCCTTCCCGAGAACGCGATTTACCGCCAGTCGATCAAGATCGGGAGTAAGAACTCGAATCTCGTTATTATCGGAAATGGTGTCACCCTGACAGGCTCGACACCTCTCGATGCTTCCAAATGGGAGGAGCTCGAACCTGATCTGCACCGGATCAAATTGCCCCCCCCGCCCCTGGACCGGCACATGCTCGTAATCGATGGGAAAGCGGTGAAATTTGGAAACGACACCACCGGGATCAAGGGGTTCCCCGAATCAAAAGATCTCAAAACCAGCGAGTATCGCTGGGAGGTCATCGATGAGAATTCCGGTTGGCTCATCTACCGTGGCCCTCTTGAAAAGGTTGAACGCGCGACGAAAACGAATGGACTCGCCACATCCGGAAAAGTCAGAAATGTGAAAGTCTTCAATCTCAAAGCCCGCCATTTCCTGAACGACGGATTCAACATTCACGGCGACGCAAGAGGGATACAGTTCTTCGAGATAGAAGGATATGAGAATTTTGACGAGGGATTCAGCGCCCACGACACCTCGGAGTGCTGGGTCACTGACGGTATATTTCTTCGCAACGAGAACGCCATCGCCGATGTTAACGACGCCGACACCTACTATGAAAACTGCACCATGGGCGAAAGCGAGAACTTTGAAATTCTCTTTCAGGGAGGACGCCACAGTCTCGTCAACTGCTCCGTAATTCCGGGCGACGGCTCCGTTCCTATTTCCATCGCACCGGGAACTCAAGGGGGGGACAAGACGGCATCCCAGGCTCCCTCCACCGTTGTCATTCAATCCATGAATCTGGATCTCTCGAAGGGATCTCCCGCCGATTCACGAGTGGGCCCGTATTGCTTTCTCTATTACGACGATGAGACAGCTGAGTCACTCGTAAAAATCAAGTTGGCGATTGATGCCAGTGCCCAGGTCAAACAGTCGCTCTACAATTCCTACGCGATAGGGCGATACAAAAACCAGTCACCTATTCTGGCCTGGTCAGGCGGAGTGAGTGGCGGCGCACCTTCAAAAGCCTACCGCATCCTGCATTTCGGAAAACACGCCCCGCAGGAAATTGCCCCGAAACTGCTGCCTGACAATGATTGGCTTGGACTGAACGAGCCTCTTTCCACTTCAAATTTTCCCCCTTCCGGTGATGCCTTCGTCGACGATCCCGAAGCCCATGCTATTTGGCGTTGGATCGGACTGGTGGCACCGGATGTTGTTTTTGTGCCTGACACTCCGGAAGGCATCGCCCTCGGGGAAGCCCTCAGACATTCCCCTCCTGCCGGGGTGGGAATGGTCAATATTTTCCTAACCAAAACCGAAGATGACGGCTCCACGCGAACGGTGGTGCTTCCCCTCAAATCGGAAAGCGTCGTCACCGCGAAGCAGGCCATGCTGAGTCGACTTGCCCGCACTCCGAGAGAAGTTTTCATGCAGCTTTCCGCCAATTACGGACATCAATACAGCGGGAGCTATATCGATGCCACCGCCCTCTTAGCCAAGCGGGCCCTCAAGGTAACCGAGGAGAGTGAAAAACTGGCAGCTGAGATTTTGCAAACTGAGGCACTCCCGAAAAACGGAGGCCAAATCGCGGGAACGATGCTCTTCGTGGGAATTGACAACGAAGTCTCGCGTAAGCACGTCATCAAAGTTGCCAACCTTGCCTTTGCTGAGGACGGCTCGCCGCTCGAAGCCATGCCGACCCATAGCGAAATGAGCGACGCGATCTACATGGCCTGCCCGATACTCGCCGCCGCCGGCACCGTTTCGGGTGAACAGCGCTACTTCGATCAGGCGGTAAGGCACTTCAAATTCATTCAATCAAAGTGCCAGCGTGAAGACTTAATCTACCGTCATTCCCCCTTGAACGACGCCGCATGGGGTCGAGGCAACGGATTCCCTGCGCTTGGACTCGCCAGCACACTTGAGAATTTTCCCGAGGATCACCCCGACTACCACTTTCTTCTCGAAGCCTACCGCAGCCACCTCACTGCGCTCGTAGAGCATCAGGATCACGACGGGATGTGGCATCAGCTCATCGACCTCCCTGACAGCTACGCCGAACTGACCGCGACCTGTATGATCTCGGCTGCAATCGTTAAAGGGATTCGACACGGCTGGCTCGATCAGACAAGATGGCTCCCCTCCGTCAACAAGGCTTGGGAGGCAGTCAAAGCGAGAATTGACCTCGAGGGGGATACACTGATCAACGTTTGTACCGGCACGGGAAAGCAAAAAGCACTCGAAGACTATTACAATCGAACGGCAATCCTCGGTCGCGATTCGCGCGGTGGAGCAATGGCGCTGCTTTTCACCTCCGAGATCATTCTGCTCCAGAATCAATAGCCTCCCTCCACTTCCATGACCAGTAAGATCAACCACAGAATCGCTCCTCTTCTTGGACTGCTTTTCTGTGCTGCGATATTACCGTCGGAAGCGCTGGAAACGCCGGAGAACTTCAAAGAGGAAAGTCTTGTCGCCTGGTGCATTGTCCCCTTCGATGCAAAGAAACGCTCACCGGAGGAACGGGCGGCAATGGTAAGTGCCCTTGGCCTGAAACGAGTTGCCTACGACTGGCGTGAGAAACACGTTCCGGAGTTCGAACGTGAAATGATTGCCTACAGGGAGAATGGAATTGAGTTTTTTGCTTTCTGGAAAGGACACCCCGAGGCCTATCCCCTTTTTAAGAAGCACGGAATCCATCCCCAGATCTGGAAAACGATTCCCTCAGGCAAAGGCCTCTCCACTTCTGAAAAAGTAATCTCAACAGCAAAAGCTCTCGCACCGACAGCCGCTGAGGCGAAGGAGCACGGGTTGAAATTCGGACTCTACAATCACGGCGGCTGGGGAGGACTCCCTGAAAACATGGTCCTCGTCTGCGAAGCATTGCGCAAAATGGGCTACGGGAACACCGGGATCGTTTACAATTTCCATCACGCTCATCACCGCATCGATTCCTTCAAAAGGGATCTCGCGAAGATGAAGCCCTTTCTGCTTTGCCTGAATCTCAACGGGATGGTTCACCCGAAGAACCACGATGTCACGCAACGGGAATACAAAATCCGTCCGATCGGTAAAGGGCAACTGGAAGAAAGCCTCATCCAGACAGTCATCAAGTCCGGCTACGACGGCCCCATCGGCGTTCTCGGCCACGATGCCACACGCGATGTGAAGACCGTTCTGACCGAGAACCTGAGCGGCCTCCAAGCCATCCTTGGAGTCGAAGAGCTCAGTTCTGAAAACTCAGAATAAAGGGACCGGCGAGCTTCACCGCTGCGGTCAGTCCCTGCTTCTCCCGGAACGCTTTCAAGTAAGCCGCCTGAACCCGGGCTGCCGTCTCGATCGGGGAATTCTTACCTGCTTTGAGGTTCGTGTAAAAATCCATCATGAAAAGCGCGGTCTCGCGGTCAGCAACCGGCCAGAGCGTGAGGAGGAGGTGCTGTGCCCCGGCCTGACTCAATCCCCTACGCATCCCGAGGACGCCCTCCCCCGCTCTCGCTTCACCGAGTCCGGTTTCGCAGGCTGAGAGCACCACCATCCAGGTTCCCTCGAGATCAAGTTGCGCCATTTCATCCGCCGTCAGAATACCATCATTGGCCGTGTCCAAAACCGTTCCCGCGCCCCAGCTTTTCAGAGTTGATTCTGCTCCTGTCAGGGCAACCCCACTGCGATACATCGGATTGTCGAGCACGACATCACTGAAGGCCTCCAGTGGAGTGGCACGCTGTCCGCCGCTTCCCGAATCCCAATAACGCTGCCCGCGCTGCAGGGCATCGCTGCGCCCCGCCCTCGGAAGGAAAAATCCGTGCGTGGCGAGGTGGAGCACCCCGGGGGAATCCACCTCATTCACCGACGCCTCAGTCGCGTTGGTTTCGAGATAGGAATCAATGTCCCATTTCCACTGTTCCTTAATCAATTTCGAAAGCGCCTCCTCCTCCGCCTTTGTTCCCGGAAGTGGAGACAGACCAATCCGGCCGAGAATCCCCCGCATCGTCAGGGCTGCGCCTCCTGCTGCAGAAGCCCGCTGTCCCGCGACCTCCTCCGTAGCAGGAGTTTGAAAATCCGGATTGGCGATAATCTTCATCGTCTCATTCCGCTTTGAATTCGTCTTGCGGAGCAAATCACGCCCCGAAGCGACATAGGACAACATCCAGGTCTCACCCACGAATTTGTCCCCTTCCAGTAAAGTCGCGAAGGAGAGGAAATTGAGCACCCCGTCCGGAGAGAGAATGATATGCTGTCCCGCTGCCGGCAAGTGAGGCTTCAGCGGATCCCAGACGCTGGCAGCAGCCGCTCTCAGAAACTGCTCCATTTTATCGTCCTCCAGCTTGGCACGCACGGCCTTCGCGTAGAGAGCCATCCCCGCCTCGACATTCTTCGCGGTGTCGAGCGGCACAAAGACCGGTTCCTCCCCCGCTTTGATCACAATCGCGCCGTAGCGGGGAATGAATCGCCCCGGGGCCGAGTAATCCCGGTAGCGAATGTATTCGACAAGCGCGCCGCCTTTGGGGATCACGGAAGAGACTGCTTTCGCTGAGGCTTTGAGACTGTCCTCGACGCGGCCCTTCTTCTTCCCGTCCACCGCCAGCTTGGATTCCAAATCGCCGAGCCGTTCTTTCAGGGGCACGGTTTCAGCGTCGCTTTTGCCGCCGAGAACCGCTTCCATGAGCTTTCGCTGAACCGCTTTCAACTCAACCAGGGTTTCAGCGAGCGCAGGATCATTTCCCTGTTTGGCGACGCCCCTGTCTTCGAGAATTGATTCGAGAACAATTCCCTTCGTCTTCAGAACGGCTTCGTAGAGTTCGTTGGGAAGGCGCAGGCTCGCGTAGAGACTCCAGGGATCGACCGAGCTGCGATAGGCAAGGCGCTGTGACTCGTCTGCAAAAGAGAGAACCGCCTCCAAATTCTCCATCCGTCCGGCGAGCACTTCCGCGGCGATCTTTGCAGCAGCGGCATCGTTCCCCCTCGTTCGCTCGAGCAGGGCCTGACTTTCACGGATTTCAAGATCCGCAGGGTGCGCCTCGGGATACTGAGAGCGAATCAGTTTCAAGGCTTTTTCATACGACACTGCCGCTTCGTCATGCTGTCCGAGAATGGCCTGAAGATCACCGATCAGCTGGAGACTCTCCTCGGGACGAATCACGTTGTATTCCAGCGTCAGCATGCGCTGCTGCTCAAAGTCCTCGCCACGACGATTGATTCCCTCGACCATCAGATCCAACGCCGCCTTTTCCTCTCCGGCGGCACGGAAGACGATCGCAGCCCGCTCGAAGATCAGGTAGTTCGAATTGATCTGCACTCCTTCGAGCGTCTTCTCAATCGTCTCCTTCGGGATCGCCGGATTGGTTTTCAAAGTCGTCTCGGCCCACTTCCGATACAACGGCATCATCTGCGCCGATGACTCACGGGCCTGCTTGCAAAATCCAACCGCCTCTTTGTGCTTTTCGGTGAGCGAGGAAACCTCCGCCAGCTCCATGAGCAAATTGGCCCGCCCGCGAAGATAGTTCATTTTCATCTGATCCGTGAAATCGCTCTCGTTGCCACCGTTCATTTGAAGAACCATCGCCCAGGCCGCGTCGATCTCTTCGAGCCGCGCGAGGAAAGCCTGCGCCGCCTTCGCGTAGTCGCCCGAGGCCCGGTAAAAAGTGCCTTCCATCGAAGAAATCTCCGCCGCGAGGATCTGATAGCCGATCGCGGGATTGTTCTCGGCCTGTTGCTTCCAGAGCGGAACAATTTTCAGTGCCTCCTGAAAGGACTCCGTAGCCCGCTCGAGGTCACCGGCGGCGAGATAGAAATTCGTGAGTCCCCGGAGACTGATACGAACCCGGTCATCGACCATGACCATCATTTGCGGTGCCGCCTGAGCCGGGATTCCCGCTGGAGGTTTGATCGAACGGGCCTGCTCGACGCTTCGTTTGAGATCTTCCTCCGCACCGAGGTAGTCCCCCACGTTGTAACGAAGCGACGCCCGGTTGTGCAGCGCAGAGTTCATCTGAATCCCCATCGTAAAATCTGCCGCGACCGGCTCCAGCGCCTCGACCAGCTTATTCGAAGCCTCAACCGCACCGGGCATATCATTGGCCGACCAGCGAGCCGAGAGTTCATCCCACAGCGGCATCACATCCGCGTGCGTCTGCGCCGTCGCAGAAGTCCCTATCAAGGTTAGAAAAAAAACGGCAAAAAGTCCCCTGAGAATCATAGCAAAAGCATAAGTCACCGATTGGACGTAGAGCAATCACCGATTACGCACGGATTTGTGACATTTTTAAAAGTACCGATCTTTTCGATCCCTTAACGACTTCAAAATGGCCTATTGTTACACTCGTTTTACCTTGAGCTGGAACGTCATTGCATGATTTCATCAGGATGAATGACGCCCCGCCTTCTCATCATACTTCTGATCGGCTCCGTCGCGGGGATTTGTGAGGCATTCTTCAATCCGGTAAACAATTTTCATCTGCGAGTCCTCCTTATTGCCGGAATCGCCGGAGCGTTCTTCACCCTCTTTTTCCTCGCCGGGAAAAGCGCCTTCAGAAAGATCGCTCTTCTATTCATTCTCCTTCTGACACTGATACCGTTTCTCCTTCCCTCCCGTGAGATCAATTCGAACGATGTCAGGGAAGACTATCTCAATCGACTCATTCAACTTAACGATGTCCCCTACCATTGGGGCGGCGAGAGCGCCGGGGGAATTGACTGCTCAGGACTTCCCAGAAAAACGCTGCGTGAGGCAATGTTCTGGCATGGAGTGAAAACAGGTAACGGAAAGCCGATACGGGCTGCGGTCTCCCAATGGTGGAACGACGCCAGCGCCAAAGCCATCAGCGAAGGGTATCGCGATTACGCAACGAAGCTGGGGACCGAAGGCTCCATCGCTAAAATGTCATACGCCGAACTCAAACCCGGCGACCTCGCCGTGAGCATGGGAGGCGTTCACGTGCTCGTATACCTCGGAAACGACCAGTGGATTCAAGCGGCACCGGAAGTCGGACATGTCGCCATTTTTGACGGAAGAAAAGACAACAACCGCTGGCTCAAAGTGGCGGTGACGACTCACCGCTGGAAGGTTTTCGAATGAACACGAAACTTATTCGTTAGAGAATTTATATTCCACCACGTCGGAATTTCCAGTACTCACCGTATTCACCGTTCTGCTGAACTCCATCTTAACGAGGTTTGCACCAATGCCTATATTTACGGAGCACGAAACCGTCGAAACGCTATCTACCTCAAGTTCTACAATAGCGGTCTCTACACCCTCGTGCTTCCTACGAAATGATGCTTTCCCGGGAGTCCACGCAAACACGGCTTTGGCAGTCGCATCGCCCATCATATCCCAGGATGCGATCGACTGTGTAGAACTCCTTTGCGAGTCAGTGCGGTCCGATTCTTCGCCTAAATGATGCCCGACAGAATCACTCCAATTGTAAGGAGGGGATGAATTCAAGTCGCAGTTGGCGGCAAATCCAAAGGGTTGTGCTTTAGCCCACTCCGCATTTACAGCCCGATGGAGTAGCGCCTTAACATCAGCAAGCGTTTTCTCTTTGGCTCCCATGATCTTTCGAGAAAATACAGCTTCAATTTCCTCAGTTGTCATCTGAGCGTTTACATCTTCGGGCGCAGCCCCATCAATTCGATCACAAATTGAATCCCACCATGCTTTCGTTGGAACCGTATTCCCGTCAGATTCACCTGTGCTTTCCAGCATCATGTCAACCATCCGCTTATCATAAAACTCGCTTAGGTGATCCAGAATCTCCTGCTGCATGTTAACAAGTCCCAGTCGCATGACCGAGAGATCCGATGTCACCTGCCCCTTCTTTAGCGTTAACCCGGGCTTTGTAATCGATTCGATTTCTGCGGCAAAGCTGGCAGGCTCAGCAACAGCATGATCAGCTAAGGTGAAGGCCATTGTTGAAACAGTTATGAGAACAGGAAGTAACGTAAGCTTCATCCTTGTGAGGATATACAGCTCCCCCCCCGACGTCAACTGTCGACACCCCAACTCAAGATTGAGTTAGAAACGGACAGACTACTCTCATAGGTGTAGTCGAGAAGTCGTCTCTTTCTACCGATTGCCGAACAGCAACCCATGTATATAAGGAGATCAGCCCAACTGCCCAACGCGACCGGTTGAATCGCCGAAACGCTCTTCTTTGACCCCGACGCGATCCATCACACTGAGGAACAAATTACTCATCGGGGTGTCCTGGCCCAGATCCGTGTGGATCCCGGTTTTGATGGTGCCGCCACCCTGGCCCGCGACGAGAATCGGTAAATCTTCGTGACGGTGACGATCCGGATCAGCAAGTCCGCTTCCCCAGACGATCATGGAGTTGTGCAAAAGCGTTTTACCGTCGGCATCTTTCTTCGACTTCAACCGCTCAAGGAAATAGGCGAGCTGCTGCGAGTAAAAATAATCGATCTTCGCAAGCTTTTCCATCAACTCAGGGTCCTTACGGTGGTGCGAAATGGTGTGGTGACCGTCCGGCACCCCGATTTCCTTGAAGCTCCGGTTACTGCCATCGTGGGCGAGGAGAAATGATGCCACGCGGGTTGAATCGGTTTCAAAGGCGAGGACGAGCAGATCCATCATGAGTCGAATGTGATCTTCATAGGAACCCGGAACGCCATCCGGCATTGCCATTTCACCGGCGTCAGCGAGTCCAAACTTCTCAGCTTTTACAATACGGTTCTCGATTTCACGAACGCCCGTCATGTATTCGTCGAGCTTGTGCTGATCGTTGCGGCCGAGCTGCTTATTGAGGATTCTCGCATCCTCCATCACGAAATCGAGAATGGAACGCTGCTGTTCGTTTCGCAGAGCAAACCCCTTCTGACGCTCCTCCTTGCTACCGGTACCAAAAAGACGCTCAAAGACGTGCCTTGGATTGTATTCCGGCGTCATTGGAGTGACATCGGAACGCCACGAGAGATTGAACTGATAAGCGCAGGAGTAACCGGAATCACAAACGCCACTCTTCCGCACGCCATCGCAGGAAAGCTCGAGTGAGGAGAGACGAGTGAGATCACCAATATTGCGGGCGATGACCTGATCGACCGAGACACCCAGTTTAATGTCAGCTCCGGCAGTTTTGCGAGGGCGGGCACCGGTCAGGAAGGAAGCATTGGCGCGTGCGTGATCACCACCACCATCTCCTCCCGAGGTTCCATTCTGATGCTCGAACTTGCTGAAGAGATGAATATCTGACTTATACTTCGCGAATGGCTCCTGCGTTTTATTGAACTGATAGTCCGCTCCGGTTCCGGTTACGGTCCATTTATCAATATTAACGCCGTTCGGTTTGTAGAGGAATGCGGTCCGCAGGGGCATGCCTGACGCCGTCGTCGCGAGCTTTCCACCCTCTGCGGCTGCAGCAGTGCCCGGGAGGAAAGTCTCAAAAACCGGCAGCGAAAGACTCGCTCCGACTCCTCTCAAAAAGTTACGGCGATCAGTGTTCATGGGAAAAATCAGTTAAGGAACAGGTGTTTACTAATGACAGGATACGACTGTGATTCGTTCAAACAATTAACGCGATTAGGTGCAATATCCGCCCCTAATTAGTCATCCGCGGGGAGAGACTGAATATACGCGACAAGATCCCAGATCGATTCGGCATCCAGAATGTCATGAAAACCAATCATCGGCGTGCCATTGAGGCCGGTGGCAACGGTGCGAAAGATGTCTTCGGGGGTGTCTCCGGACTTGTGATGCGGTCCGGAAAGATCAGCGGGGACAATGGGATGCTCCCAGATATCGATCAATCCAACACTGGCAGGCCCGTCGCCCTTCCCTTTCTCGCCATGACAGGACACACAATTCACCGCGAACAATGCCTTCCCCTTCTTCACCCGGAGCTTTTTCGCATCCGCATCCCCATACCACTCGGGACGCGGGGCCAGCGCAATCGGTTCTGCCTTCAGTTCCTCGTCATCCCATTTTCGGGACAGGTTCTGCAAATAGACAATCAGCGCTCCGACATCGTCGTCGGAAAAGTCTTTAAAAAAGGGCATCGCCGTCCCCGAAATCCCGCTGCGAATCGTCCGCCGCACATCAGCCTCCACCGGCAGTTTTCCGAACGGGGTAGTCCTGAACTTAAAGACCCCCACCCTGAAATTCCGGGGTTTGTCTTTCAAATCCGCCGCCCAGGGACCGTCACCGCGACCCGTTTCCCCGTGACAGGTCGTGCAATGTTTCTGAAAAAGATAGCGCCCCTTCAGATACTGATGCAGCTCCTGACGCCTCGCTTCATCCCCCTTCTCTGACCTCGCGGCAACTGGTGCAGACAAGACGGCACAAAAGAAAAGAGCGAGCACCCCCGAAGTAGATTTGAAGCCTGATAGCATATCTCGAATCTCCATGACCTTCGCCGATTCCGCCGTGCATTACTTGTTAAGTGTCATGCATTTCTTTCGAATCGACTGAAAATCAAACCCCGTTTGGCAAACCGGTCAACCCCGGAACCAGTCGAGAGACGGCTGCGCAAAGGGACGGAAAATCTCGTTCTCGCCGGACGGCTCATCGTAGAACAGGGCACGGTTTAATCCGAGATCTGACGCTTTCCCTGTATCGATCAAACTCGCCGAATCGGCCGCACTCATTTGAAAGAGAACCTTCTTCTCAAACTCCCCGGCAGCCTTCCGTCCGAGGGTGCGCTGGACACTGTTGTAGGAATCGAGCGATGCAACAAGGTGATAGCCCCAACCGGGCCCTTCGCTAATGAGATCATGAAGCGAGGCGGAGGCTTTCGCCCCGGTATCCTCCTCCAGCGAGAAGCTGAAATCCTCCTCGTGGCGCAGCTTTTTGTATCGGTGTAAACCCGGGATAAAAAGAATCGTCGTTTTCGAAGAGGCCGGTGACTCCCCTTCGGAAACCAATTTCATTTCCGCTGCGAGAGAGTTGATCACGCTCTCCATTTCGTGCATCGCAGGAGTTTCCACATGACCCACTGCCCTGACAGCCTCACAAAACCAAGTCTTGTCATCGGGCTGAGAGAACCGGTTGTCGATCACAATGAGCCGCACTTTCTCAGCTTGCTCGGCCCTGAGAACGCGCAACGACACCGCCACAAACGAATCCATGACATCATCCCGCTGGCCAACAACGATCAAGTTTGCACCGCTCTGCCGCGAGAGACGCACTTCCGTCGGTCCCTTGATCGCATTCGGAGCACCTAGGAAAAACCGGGGAACGGTCGAAGCCTCGACATCGGGTCCACCTTCAACGATGCGTTGAATCACCCTGTCCTCCTCTATCTTCGCCGGCGCATTACCTTCAAAAATGACACGCTCAGTCGGTTCGATCCCCTGCTCTTTTGCGAGCCTCTCGACATCGACAAGATAGCCGTTTCTCTCCTCTTCACCGAGCCACACCACCTGAAACGGTGAATTGGCTTCGATCGCTCCGGCTCTGTCGTTGTAAATACCTTCACCGGGTCGAGTCAACATCCTCGGGGCCGGGTTCGAATCGTCCATAATCAAATAGGCGTCCGCCTCGTTACAGGCCAGCGCGATACGAACCGTCATTTGCCCGAGAGTCGCTCTCGCCAGCGTAAACGCTCCGCCGAGGGTCTGTGACCCTAACACCGCATGAATTCCAAAGGCACGTCCCTGTCTCACAATCCGGTCAAGCAACACCGCCGCCTGCTGCGAGATCTGATCGTCTTCGGTGAAAAACTCCTGAAATTCATCGATGAGAAGCAAGGTTCTCGGCATCGCAATCCCGCCGGGAACCTTGCGATAGGAGGCAACATCCTGCACTCCTGCGGCACGGAACAGCTCACCGCGTCGTTTCAATTCATCATCGAGTCGCTGGAGAACACTGAGCCCGAACTCGCGGTCACTTTCGATCGCGACCACCCTCGCATGAGGCAGCAGATGATCCGCGTAACACTTGAACTCGACCCCTTTCTTAAAGTCGATCAGATAAAATTCCACCTCGTTGGGGTCACACCACAACGCGAGATTGGTGATCATGATGTGGAACAGGGTCGATTTACCCGAACCGGTTTTTCCGGCGATGAGGGCATGCTGACAAGTGCCTTTCCCGAGGGCGAGTTCCTGCAATTTCGTCGCTCCGCTCCTCCCGATCGGGACTCTCAATTCCGCAGCTGTCGAAGAGCTCCAGCGTTGCCCTTCCGGAGGGGCAATAAAGGAAAATGGAACCTCAATCCGGTTCGAATCACGATTTGCTTCACCGATTCGATGCACCCATTTCGCAAAAAGATCCTGAGGTGGCGCTTCGTTCAACATCAACTCTGAGCCCGCAACCGGATTGTCCTTCAGGAAAAAGCCATCGGCATTGCTTCTCACGCAAAGCGTGGCCTTGCGAATATCGTCCATCTGAAAACCGGTCGGCAATTCGGCACGCTGATCGCAATGCATCAATAGAAACACACCGCACCGGGCACCCGAAGCAGCAATGCTGAGCAACCGCGTCACCGCGAGGTCTGAGAAACCGTGAGGAAAGTCTGCCACTACCAGAAAATGATACCGCTCCGCGATCGTGCCGGCTGCCTCATTGTATTGCGTGATCGTCTCGTAATCGCTGCGCAGATACATTTGGATCACCTTTTCCATGTGATCACATAGCTCCCCGAGGCGTTGCTCAATCTGCTCGGACTGGGTCCGGATGCGGGTATTGATCAGAATCTCCTCGTAGTCGGCGAGGTGCATGAGACCGGCAAAGCTTTCCCCCAACCCTACCGGATCAACCAGGGAAAAGGACACACGTCCCGCAGGCGCTCCCGTAAGCCAGCCAAGAACGAGGTAGTTCAAAAACGATATCGCCTTCTCCCGTCCGAAGTTTTTTGTCTCGAGAAGGATTGATCCCTGATCAGGAATGCGAAGGCGAAGCGGCACCGAGTAATCCGGCTCTGAAGGAAGCGTAAAACGCTCCGATGCAGGGAGTTTCAGCTCGGCTGCCTCCGCCGAATAACGAACCTGTGCGATGGGCAAAGCCTCGCGGAACGCAGCCGGCGGGCTCCATTCCTCCGGAGCGCCCACCAGCGGAGAGCCATCCTCCGACGCCTCCTCTCTCACGAGAACTTCGTGAACGGGAACGAGCGATACAGCCCATTGCTCGACCATGGCATCAAACTGCCCCTCGAGATCATCAGAACTTCCTCCACCACCTTCCGAGAGCGCGGCGACGCGCTCATCTTTAATTGCCGTCAATTCGGCTGAGGCCGCATCGAGTTTGGCATTGATAGAGTCGATCCGATTCTGAGCGGCCGTTTCAAGCCGTCCTCTTATCTGATGCGCCCGGGCCTCCACTTCATCGGGCCCCGCATATTTCAAACTGCTGTCCGCTTCGGCGGTCGAATCTTTGATCCCTGCATCAAACGCCTTTTTGATTTTGAGATAAGCCGCATCCGCTTCCTCCATTGCTTTCTCCTGCCCCTTCGCGATTCCCCCTTTGAGCTGAAGGCGCGCCTGCTTTGCTTCGATAAAATCCGCGAGGACGGCATCAAGAAACTTCTGTGCCTTGACCCGTCCCAGAACAAACATCACCCCGAGAATAAGGGCACCTCCGACGCCTGCAGCAACACCGTATAGCGTTGGAACTTGCGGCCCACCCAGCGCCTGCACGGTGAAAGGCATTGCGCCTCCCAATGCGAGAACTCCCAGAATCTGAACGGCAGCAGGAATACCCCGAAACCAGCCCGCGAAAGGTGATTTTCGAAACGCTGCCACCTCGGAGGCGAGCCCCTTGTATCGGTTGGAAAGCGCTTCGGGATCAATCTCGCCCCCGGTCGGTTTGGCCTCTTTTAATCCGGCAATCAGCGTCTTCCTCAATGTCTGGTAACCCCCAAGACTCTTCACCGCTTTCTTCTCCAGCTTCAGGGCGGCATTGTGAATCGAAATGGACTTCTTCCGTCTCTCCTCAAACTCCGACTCGATCTGACTGACCCGGGCGCTTCGCGTTTTCCCTGCCTGCATGAACTCGCGCTGAAGCGCGCCGCGTCGACCGCCGATGACCGCCTGAATCTGAGCAACCACTTCGTTGCGGACTCGAATCTGCGCCTGGTCGACCCTCACCTTCCGCCCCGCCAGGACGCGGGCAACCTGAGCCGCATCCGCTTCAGCTTTTTCGCGCAATTTTGAAATCGCAACGGCGCACTCTTTCTCAATAGCAGCCTTATCTTCGGCGAGGCTCTGGCGCAAACTGGAGTCACGCAACTGACGTGCTTTACTGAGACCGATCTCGCGATCGGCGAAAGACCTGATCCCCGAAGTGACCTCCTCGAGTGCCTTGAGTGTTTCCCCTGCTGATAAAGATCTAGCTTTCACAATCGTTTCGTAATTTCTTCAGCAATTTCTCAAGATCATCCACCGCAAGACCGGCATTCTCGACCGATTCAAAAAGCGGCTGCATGTAGGTCTTGTCGAACTCACGCCCCTTCTGATCCCGCCATACTTCCTGTGTCTCCTGCCACGAACGCAACAGTTCACGTGTTAGGCCTGAGAGGCGACTGCGATTGGAATTTAAACTCATTTATCAGAGAGCGTCGCCTGAGCCATAGGCGTTCAAATTTTTGACCGATTCTGCAAGAAAGGTATTCGCCCTCTTCATATCGATGTCGAGGAAATGCCTCAGCTTCTCCACTTTTCGCGCCTCTGTCTCCACAACGGAGTCGTAATTTCGCAACCACCCCGCAACGGCCCGGATTCGCTCCTCCAACTCGCGAATTTCACGACGTTGCTTATTAATCTGCATTTGTGCGCCCGTTTTGGACGACTCAAGTTTTGAAAGCCTCGCGCTGAACATCTCCTGCTCGAGTTGCTCCAACTTCCGCTGCCGGCGTTTCATCTCATGCTGGAGCGCGAGTTTCTGGTCGCTCTGCAGCCAGATGCGGGTGCGTTTCACTTCCTCACTGACCTCGTCGAGGACCGAATTAAGCCGCTCCACATACACAGCAAGAGTCGCCCGAAATCGTTCGAGAGCCTCAACATCGCTGACATGTGCCTTATCCGCCACGGATGGAAAACGGTTAGCGTTGGCTCAGATAGTCCTCGATTCGCTGTGCTTTACGCAAAAGAAACGGCCCCTGCTGACTTGAGCTTTCAATAAAACGGCGAAGCGTTTTCATCGTGTCCTGGAAATCCTGCGCGAACTTCACGTGCTCATGATCCTGCCAGGTATCACTCAAGGCCGAAAAGCGGGCCTGAAGAGATGACATCGAGTTTTGCATATCGCCATTGAACCGCTTCAGTTCCTCGGCAAATCGACGCAATTCATTCGGATCTACTATCGCTTTTGACATAGTTGAAAGCTATCAGGAATAGGATTCTCCGACAACCTTATACTCATCTCTCAAAGACCTATCGACGCGAAAGCACTCGCCATGCGACCAATCACCAAAGTTACGGCGGGATGATCCTCTTCCCAATCTTTGATCTGCTCCTTCAGCTGAGACCACCTCCCCGCAAGAACGCCCTCTTTCGATGCGGAAGCAGCCGCTGCATTCGCGGTTGTCTCGCGAAAGGTGGTTCTCACGACCCCGACCTCCGGATGGGATTCGATCTCGTCAAGGGCCTCCTCCAGCGAAGCCAAAGCGTCCGCCGTTTCACCGTCCAGAGCCCCTATCGCTTCAAGCGCATCGCGCATTTCTTTCACTTCGTCTCTCATAATAAAATGGTGTTTCAGGCTACTTCGATTTCCCGAAATCAGGTTGCGCATTCACGTAAACTTCGTTCAAAAAGGTAACGAGGTCCATGAGTTGACGAGCCGTCATGTCCTCGGTTAACTCCGGCATCATAGGCTTGATTGCCCCCTTCACTTCGGCGTCATTTAAAATGGCCTTGTACTGCTCAGCAACAACGTGCTGTGGATTGGTAATCGCCACGATCAAATCTTCATACTTCCGTGCAAATCGGGGAACTTCCCCAAGAGGCAAACTGAGCAATTGCTTCCCCTTCGGCTCCGGCAGGAGAACTCCCGTCACGGTGTGGCACTGCACACAATTGAGCGAGATAAAGGCCTCCCGCCCGAATTCACTGTCTCCTCCCGGAAATCGGAATCCTTTGGAATCTTCAGCAAGGCCGGAGACTGCAAAGGTAATAGTCAATGCGATGATAAAAAGGGCCTGCCCACTGAGTGTTTGTTTCATAATAGCGAAATGTTCGACCGTAATTACGCTGCCACTCTAACAATATAGTCTATCAAAGTGAAGAATATTCTAGTCCCTCACGGATTCGATGAGTTCGGAAAAGGACACCTCTGAGCCCACCGTTTGATCCAATTCAACCGCCCGCTCTTTGAGCGTTGATTCGAGAATCCTCTCCTCACCTTTCAGCGCGATCACAACCATATTACCCGTCCCCGGAACCGAGAACTCGTAGACCTGCGGAAACACCTTCCGAATAGACTCCAAATCCTCCGGCGTTGACTCCTCCGCCTCGATCAAATTGAAAGCGACGGCGCCTTCCGCAGTCAATCGCCCGGCAATGTCGGCCAAAAAGGAGACCGTCTTCAATCGTGCTGTCTTCACATCGAGACCGCTCGACTCCGGAGCGCGGAGAAAAGCATCCATATAGACAACATCGTATTTGACCGCCTCCTCCTGCCTCCCGAAAAACTCAAAAGCGTCTTCGGTGTGAATTTTGAGTTGATCATCCTCGCGCGTCCCGAAAAATTCGCCCGCAAGCCGAACCACGACCGGATCGATTTCGACCGCTTCAACCAGCGTTTCCGGAAACACCTCGTTCATGAACTGAACCATTCCGCCCGCCCCCAACCCGACGACGAGAACGCGCTTCTGAGGATGAACAAAAAGATGCGACGCGAAAATCGTTTTCGAATACCCGAGGATCAACTCCCCGGGGTGATCGAGATCGATCGATGACTGACATTGCTCCAAACCTTCCGGATCGACGAAGAGAAGGCTTCGCATGGAACCCTTCTCCCTGATGCGAATAGTTGAAAAGTCTGACACCTCCTCGTGAATGACATCGCCATAGCGAGTCTCAATCGCATGATTCGGCCCGGGTCGAATCGACAGCAGGGCGACCAGCACTGCAAAAGAGACCGCAACAAGGGTGAAGCTGAGAAATTCAGGGGATCTTTTCGACATAAGAGCAACAAACACAGGCCTTTTTGAAATAGATCAGAGTCCGGCCCCGTATTCAACCGGCAATGATTCTCAGGCAGGCAAACACACAAACGATGAAGCTCCCGCTTTTCCCGCTGACCGGCCGGGCGATTCCCACCGGGTTTCAATCCAAAGACCGAATCCGGATCTCGCGAAAGTGAAAGGTGCTTTTGTCATCATGAGCCTGAAGCGCGATCGCCCCGCCAAGTGGATTCAAAAGCCTCCCGACCCGCTGCGGGGAGCGTTCCGGATTTTCCGGCTCCAGATAATCAACCGTTTCCCTGTCATTGACCCAGGCCCGAATTCGTTGTCCCTCCACCCTGACACGAACCTGAAACCAATTGGCTTCGTCCACGGGCGACTCGCTCAAATCGAGAACATCGTAGAGGCTCCCCGTCTTTCGCTTTTCTTTCTCAGTACTGTTGAGCTGAATCTCATAACCGTTCTTGAGATGCAACTTCCCGTCTCTCGTTTCCATATCTGTATGGAAGAAAATACCTGAATTGGAGCTCGGCTCGCCCTTGGCCTCGACCACCATTTCAAAATCCTTGAAGCGACGCAAACCGCCCTCCTCATCCACCGTGAAAAGATGCCCCCAGTTCTCCGGGTGCGTCGCGTGCGCGGTGAGAACTCCGTCAGACACCGTGAACGCACCGGGATCCGTATTCACCTTCCACCCGGTCAGGTCTTTTTGGTTAAACAGCGGAATCCACGGATTCTTCTCATCGAGCGATTTCACCACGATATCGTCGATTTCAATCCCCTTCTCTCCACCATTCTGCATCCACAAGAGCTTCCGTTTCACCCCGTCGAAGCAAGGACGAACCAGCGTCCTGCTCCAAAGACCGTCGCCTACCGTGATCTCGACCCAGGCGCCGCGAAAAACCAGCTTCACCTCGCGCCACTCACGCCCTGACAAATCCACCTTTTCCGCCGGGAGCATCTCATTCAACCGATACGCTCCGCTCACTTTATCGGCAGGCCGCCCGTTCTTTTGCGCCAGCGGATGATCAGGATCAAGCGAGTGGGCATCGACCTGCAACTGGATCCGGTCACGCAACAGCTTGACCCGCAGCATGTGATCGACCGAACCAAACCCGTCGTCCCCATCGACGAAAAACCAGATCATTCCGCCCGGTCCGAGGTGACGGTAACGAAAGGAAATCTCGAGATCCGTCCCCTCCACCGGGAGGTAGACCATGGGAGGATATTTTCCACCGCTCGCGCCTCGCGTCCAGAGAACACCGTCGCGGACCTCGGTGTTCTTATTCGGGATTTTGGTCGTAAAAGCCGAAGTGTCGACCGTTTCGAACGTCTCACGGGCAATGAACAGCTCCTCAGCCGAACCGCTGACCACGAGAAACAATCCGAGAGCAACTACGCTGCGACCTGTCATTTTTTTACGATGGCTCTTAACCCATGTGGCGGCGAGCGCGCAGCGAGTGGAATCCTCAGCCCACCCGCATCTTAGCCTGACACTTACTTACTACCGATGCAAAAAAGATGCGTCTCACCGCGAAGGAGAAGCTTGTCATTCACCGGAACCGGAGCAGCAGCAATCAGCTCACCCATCAAATTTTGACTGAGCACTTCCATCCCGGAATCACTCACCTTCACACTCGCAACCATACCGTCCTCGCGAATGCAATAGAGGATCTCGCCGGCGAGAATCGGAGACGCGTAATACTTGGTGTTATCACGGGGAATCGCATCCTCCCAGAGATCTTTGCCTGTTTCAGCGTCGAGGCAGTTGATCTGCCCGCGATCCGAAAGCAGGTAGACTTTCCCGTCAATCCCGACGGGAGTTGGGCAATCCGCGCCGATGTCCTTGCGCTCCCAAATCCGGGCACTCTCAGTGATATTGCCCTTGCCGCCCATCTTCACGCCTGCGGCAAATTTGGTGCGTCCGTAAGGAACCACCGCGATGCCATTGGTAAATCCCGGCGAAGCGATGACCCGCCACATTGCTTCGTCCTCTGGATTGAATCCCTCACACGTCCAAATGGTTTCACCTGTCGCAGGGTCATGTCCGGTGAGACGATCTGCCCCCCAAATCACAATCGTTTCGACACCATCAATTGTGGTAAGGTAAGGCGTCGTGTAGGCCTGGCCGGTTTCCTTTTTCACGTCGTAGGTGCGATCCACCTTCCACGCGACACTGCCGTCACTCTGTTTGAGAGCAACGACGTAGGATTCGTCTTCCTGCATCACCGCGATAACGATGTTCTCCCCGCTGAAAATCGGCGACGTTCCGAGATCCCACCAGAGGGTGTCCTCACCGTATTTCTCCTGAATGTTGACCTTCCAGTTCAACTCGCCGTCAACCGTAAGCGAAGCGACCGTGCCGCTTTTGTAGTAAACAAACACGTTCTCTCCATCGGTGATCGGAGAAGGATTTGATCCACTGCCGTTCTTGTGTTTCCCGGCCCGCTCTTCGCCGAGCGTCTTCTGCCAGAGCTGCTTCCCGGTCCAATCATAGGACGTCACAGCATCCTGTCCCTCCTTGCCACTCGTCACAATAATCCGGTCACCCCACACTGCCGGAGTGCTGCTTCCTTTGCCGGGCAGTTCCACTTTCCACAGCACATTCTTCTCATCCGAAAACTCCGTCGGGTAGTCCCCTGCTTTTGCGACGCTGTTTGCATCAGGTCCACGCCACTGCGGCCAGTTGTCAGCCTGAGCGACCGATACCAATGCCCCGGCCAGAACGAGAAGTGAGAGAGACGATTTCATCATGGTAAATTTCTACAGGGAAGCGGCGAAGTTGGCCAATGAAACTTCTGGCGTTCTTGAGGGGAGCAGCGCCTGATCAGGGAAGCGTCTTAAGCCTCAGGTTGCGAAACGCAACGAGGCAGCCCTTCCCATGGTCCTGCAGAGCAATAAAGCCCTTTCGCCGGCTCATCTCTTCGTCATTGTCGATTACCGTGGAGAAAACCACCCCGTTAATCTTCTGGATGATTTTATTGCCTTTGGCGACAATCGACAACTCGTTCCAGCCGTGTTCCTTAACGAGGCTTTTTAATTCTTCCGCATCGCCGACCTGCTCAACTGTTTTCGAACCATCCTTCGCAATCGTAACGGCCTGTCCCGCCGTCGCCATGAGATGGCGCTCGGTCTTACGCGGGTGATCCTTTTCCAACAGGGAATGATGCCACAACCCCATCACCTCCTGTCTCGCGACCTCAACCTGATAACCGAAAATCTGGTAGTCCCCGAGATCATCGCTCCGCACCTGCACGCCTGAATTTCCGGCCTGCCATTTGAACTCCAACTTGAGAATAAAATTCTCAGGCTCCTCTTTCCTCCAAATAAGCCAGTTCTTCTCTTTGTCCTTTCCCGTGCACCGGATCTCCCCGTCCTGCACTTCCCAGGCACCGGCACGCCACTCCCAGCCCTCGAGATTTTCGCCATTGAAAATCGGGACGAATCCCGCTTCTTCGGCTCCCGCGAAGGAGAGGAGGGCAGCAGCAGCCGCGACGGAAATAAACAAACTTTTCATGCCGCTAAACTGTCAAAACGTCCTGCCACCGGCAACCCCGTTCCGAGGCGTGATTCCGTTGCCATTCAACCCTGTTGAATGCTCGACTCAACCCTGTTAAACGCCCGCCAACGGTATGATAGAAATCCTCACGGATTCCTCTACATCGCAAAACCGTAGAGAAACTGCGTAAGCATTTCTACGCAGAGCCTATCCGCCGTTTAGGCCTGAAGCGAAAATTGAGGGCAATCGTTTTTACCGATTCCAAGGAGCCTGTCAGTTCGCCACCTTCACCTCACTCACGATTTGTGAGCGCTGCCCCTCGATGAGATCCCGGGCGTGGTAATTGACAATCGCGGCCTCGAGGTGATCGTAAAGCTGCCCGACGGTCTCCTCTTTCGCGACGCGATACTCGACCATGTGAGCGTGGGTCGTTGTCGGATATTGCTTAAACGGGTATGGCCAGTCCTCCTTACCCGCTGACCTCGCGATCTGCTGAAGTCGTTTCGCCTTGTCGGCAAGCCGCTCGCTCGCGCTCCCAAGCGGCTCGATGTAATAAATACGAATGAGACTCTGCGATTCCGTGCAAATCGTGAGCTCGCGCACCCGTGTCTGGGAATCGGTGTCGTAAATTTGAACGCCATAGTATTCAACAGAACGAAGCGGCACAGCAATGACCGCCTCATCAATCGTCGCCCGCCAGATCAGAGGGACAATGTTCGCCTTCACCGCCGCAACCGGAGCCGGTTCGGTGACTTCCTCAACGTTCTTCTGATTAGGGCTCTCATTTTCCTGACCGAATGAAAAAACAGGAAAAGCAAGGACTGATGCCAACACGGCAATGGAAGTGATCCGTCGGTTAATTGCTTTTGAAAACATAGGAAAGCGTAGAACGATCCACGACACACGGTCAAGATTTCACGGCCACTAACTCGTTGGCTCTCGCCGCCATGTTCAGCCTGATCACTTCCAATGCTTCCCGCGCCTTTCGCGCTTCATCGCGGCAAAAACCTCTTCACCGCCCCACGATCCGATCGGAACGCACCTCCCCGTTCCGATAGCCGACGGCAGAGGCGACAACTGCGGCGCATAGAATCGTGACGCCAATGAGAAAGGCAAAGGCTCCCCAGGGAATCTGGTAGGTGAGAGTCCAACCGAAACTTTGCGGGTTGATCACGTGGATCAAAACCCAGCCGAGGGCGAAGCTGAGAAGGATACCTCCTGACAAACCGACAATCGAGAGCCCGACTCCCTCCCACATCGCGGCCGCGGCGATTTCACGCCTCGTCGCCCCGAGTGATTTCAAGGTGATGAGTTCCCGACGCCTTTCGAGCAGCAGCCCCGCCAGCGCCAATCCCAAACCGGCCACGGCAATGAGCACCGCGATCGCTTCGAGGGCGTAAGTGACGGCAAAGGTCTGGTGAAAAATGCGCAGTGATTCCTCGCGGAGACGGGCGTTGGTTCTCGCGACGAGCGTTGGAAACTGGGACTCGATTTCGGAGAGAACCACCTCCGGATCGATTCCCTCACTCACGTAAACCGACATCTGAGTGATGCGATCATCGGAGAACCACTCGCTGGTGAACTTCCTCGAAACCATGACAGTGCCGGTCTCACCTCCGTATTCGGCGTAGACGCCCTCACAGCGGATTTCTTTCGCCCCCTGTGGGGTCGGAACCGTGAAAAGATCTCCTTTCCCGACTCCGAAGATCCGCTGAAAAGGTTCACTGATCCACCCCGATATGACGCCTCCGCTGATCTTCTCAAGTGCGTCAGGCCCGCGATCTTCGGGCGGGTCGAGCCAGATGAGCTGGAGGTGTCGCTCCGAATCCTGATTGTAGTCGGCCCCGCCGAGAAACGCTCTCGTGCCGTCGATGCTGACCGGGTATCGTCTCAGTCGATCCATTCCCGCAACGCCGTCAATCGAATCAATCGCTTTCCAGGTCGAACTGGAAATAGTGTTTTCGTTAGTAACGGAGCTGATCCCCGGCGCGGACACGTAGAGGTCGGCCTTGAGGAGTTGTTGAATCCACGAAGTCAGGGTCGTTTCAAAACTCGCCACGAGAATCGCCATTGCCGCCGACATCCCGATCGCAGCGGCGAGGCCGGCGGCGGTGAGTCGATGACGCCCGCCCGGTTTTCGCAGCTGGCTGGCAGCATAGCGAAAAGGCGCACTCCTTTTACCCACTCGCCCTAACAAACGCGAAACCGGCCTGAAGAGCAGACCAATGAGCACGCTGCTACTGAGGACCAATAAAATCGAGGAGAGGTAACCTCCCACAGAGACAACCGATCCGGAAGCGCGTTCCCATGGCGGCAGAGCAGCCGCTGCGATGCCCGCTATAAAAAGGACAATCCCAACCGGCCAGAACCTGAGCACTTTCAATCCCCCGCTGCGTGCGCCGTGCCTCATTGCCTGAGCCGGAGGTGTCGCTGCGGCATCACGAGCCGGAATCCACCCCGCGAGAACACTCGCAACGGTTCCGAAGACGAGGCAGAAAAGCACCTCCCAGCCACCGAGCGTGACCGCTGTCGTCGTCGTTTCGTAGTAGAGCGTGTTCACGGTTCCGGCGATCGCTCCGACCATGCCCATCGCGAGGATGCGTCCGAGGACAATCCCCAAAACACTTCCTGCAAATCCAAGTAAGAGCGCTTCAAGAATCCAGGCACGCTTGATCTCAGCCGGCGTGACGCCGAGCGAACGCATCACCGCTATTTCGGCGCGCCGCTTTACGACGGATGCCTCCATCGCCTGCATGATCAAATACACCCCGACAAGCAGGGCCAGCCCCGAGAGGATCGTAAGATTGAGTCGAAAGGCGGCGCTCATTTGGGTGACCGAGCTCTTCTGCTCCTCCGGCGTTTCGAGGATGAGATCGTTCGCCTCTGCAAAGGCGGTGAGAAGCGCGAAGCCACTCTCCCGATTCGCCGCCGCATCGGCTCCCGGCGGGATACGAAGCTCGACCCGGCTTATTTTTTCGGCCTCACCCGAGAGCGCCTGCAGTCCCGGAAGATCCATCAAGACCAGATTCGCCGGCACCGCAGCGACGTTGGGAGAATCCGGCAGAACCGCTTCGATGACGAGTTCCCTTACGCGATCGCTCACGGTCACCGATACGGTTTCACCGGCTGCGACTCCCGTTTTCCCGACAAACCCCTGCCCCACGAAAACAGCACGACTGCTGCCGAGCAGTTGATTGGTGGACTCCCCGTTCAGCCCGTTGCCACCGCTGCCGGCCGACTCGCCTTCGAGGTATTGCGCTGCATTCTGCAAGCCCACGAGATCGACACCGACGAGACGCAAGAGCCCGGGTTCCGGATCGTCGGCGATCGCTCCCGTCACTTCAAGGACGGGAAAAATCCCGAGAGGCGCACTTCCTGTTGCCTTCCGAATCTCGAGCAGGATTCGCTCGTCGAGCTTTCCGGCGGGAGACCGGAGAATGAAGTCACTTTGCCCGACGATGGACTCGGTAAAGAGCCCGAATCCGGTCACGGCAGCTTTGTTCGCCAGCCTGACCGAGAGAAAAACGGCGATCCCGAGAGCAAGTATCCCCACGAGCATCGCGGTGAGCTTCGCTTCTTTGAGCCAATACCGCCAAATCATCCGCGACCAGATGAGGCGTCCTGTCCGCGGTTCACTCGTCATCGTTCTCACCCGAAGCGATCAACCCGTCGCGCATTTTAAAAGTTTGGTCGCAGATGCGGGTAACGTCAGGGCTGTGCGTCACAATAAGCATCGCGATTTCGTGGGATTCGCTGACGCGTTGGAGCAGATCGAGAATCGCCTCACCGGTTGCCGAATCGAGATTACCGGTCGGTTCGTCCGCGAGAATGAGCCGCGGGCGGATCGAGAGAGCCCTGGCGATCGCGACCCGCTGCATTTCGCCACCACTGAGTTCGTCGGGCAGGGCACCGGCGCGGTGCACGAGACCGACCTCTTCGATCAATTCAGCAACGCGGCTGAGCCGGTCTTTCTCCGCCATCCCTGTCAGTTGGAGGGGAAATTCGATGTTTTCAGAGGCGGTCAGTGTCGGGAGGAGGTGAAAAAACTGGAAAACGGTGCTCACTTTCCGCCGTCTCAGGCGGCAGAGCCCTTCTTCGTCGAACTGGCTCAGTTTTTCCCCGTCGATCTCGATTTCGCCGTCGTCAGGACGATCAATACCGCCGACACAGTTGAGCAGCGTGCTTTTACCCGAGCCTGAGGGCCCCATGAGAGCGGCTCTTTCCCCGGGCGCGAGCGACAGGGAAACGCCCTGAAGGACAGGGGTTGTCCCGTATGATTTTGTAAGCCTCGATACTTGCAGCACGTTCATTTTTCTACAACTTAGGACAGGTCATCACCGTAATTTACGACCCTCCCTGAATTACGGACGAGAATGATAGCAGGAAGACTCAGAATTTGTGATGAGCTTTTCTATCATGGCCGTAGCTTGACTCAACTCCAACCATCTCATTAACTAACTGATATGCCACGTTTTCCCATTCAAATGCCCCAGCTGGGCGAGTCGATTGCCGAAGCAACGATACGGGAGATTCTCATTTCGACCGGAGACGAGGTGAAGTCGGATCAGGATATTTTCGGCGTCGAAACCGACAAGGCGATGATGGAGGTGACTACTCCCTGCAGCGGAGTGATTGCGGAAATCACCGCCGATGTGGGAACCAGCTACGCCGTCGGTTCCACCCTCGCCTTCATCGAGGCAACCGAGGAGGACGCCACCAGAGCCGGACTGATCAAGCCCACTCCGGAGACCAAGTCCGAGGAGGTTGAAGAAAATCTCCATTTTGCGGTCGATCAGAAAGACGTCATCGATCAGGACGCACCATTGCCGGTAACCCCGACGGTGGAAGGCGGACTCCCTGTCCCCGTTCGATCCAGTGTCTATCTGAGCCCGCGCCTCCGTCACCGCATGGAGGAACTGGGCTTGAACTCGGCCGACCTCGCCGGACTTCCCGGGAGCGGAGCGGGCGGACGCGTCACGGTGGAGGATTTTGAAAAGTTCATCAGTGAGCTTGAGCAGAACCACACCACCGATGCCTCCCCGATGCGAATCGCGGTCGCGGATTCGATGCGTCGCAGCTGGACCCGCCCTCTCGCGAGCGTGACAGTCCCCATCATCATGGACTCGGTTCTGGCTCACCGGAAAAGCCTCGATCCCAAGCCGGGGGTGACTCTTTATGCGATCCGGGCGCTGGCGATTGCAGTGGCGGAAAACACAGCCGTGGCGGGGCGACTCATCGGAACACGAATCGTTCACCCCAATGCGATCGACATCGGTTTCGCTGTCGAAGCAGAAGACGGCGTGCTCGTGCCGGTTATCAGAGAAGTGGACAAAAAACCTCTCGCCGACCTGCAGGAAAACTACGCAGGATTGCTCGAACAGGCCAAAAACCGCCGCCTCTCCCCCGAAGCCACCGGCGCGGGAATCGCGACAATCACGAATGTGGGGCCGTTTGGAATCACCGCGGCGAGCCCGATTCCGCTGCCCGAGCAGAATCTCGTCCTCGGACTCATGGCCGGAAAAACCGTTCCAGTCTGGGATCCTGAGAAAGGCAGCTTTGTTCCCAAGATGGAGTCGAATTTCATCCTCAGTTTTGATCACCGCATTCTCGACGGCGGAGCAGCGGGCCGCCTGCTACAGCGAATAGGCCAGTTGCTCAATGAGCCCGAGAGTCTTTAATAGCCCTATGAATATTCATATCGATCCGACTCCGAAAGCTTCCGGGGCCGCAGCAGCCTTACTTGGTGCCGAAAAACTGAGATCCGTTCTCGCAACCGGCCAGGACGCCAACATCATCGTGGCCACCGGCGCCTCGCAATTTGAGATGCTTGAAGCGCTCATAAAGGAGCAGGATATCGAATGGCATCGCGTCCGTATTTTTCACCTCGACGAATACATCGGCATCCCGATCAGCCACGGCGCCTCATTCCGGAAGTATCTCTGGGAACGTTTTGTGAGCCAGCTCCCCTACCCGCCGCTCGCCTTTCACGCCCTCAACGGGGAGTGCGACGCAGAAGCGGAATGCAAACGGGTCGGTGAGCTCATTTCGGAAATTGAGATCGATGTCGCCTTCATCGGAATTGGCGAGAACGGCCACATTGCCTTCAATGATCCGCCCGCCGATTTCGAAACTCAGGAGCCCTACCATGTCGTCGATCTCGACGATGCCTGCCGCCGGCAACAGCTCGGCGAAGGCTGGTTCCCGACGTTTGACGACGTCCCTGAACAGGCGATCTCAATGACGGTCTCTCAGATCATGAAAAGCCGAAGCATCATCTGCACCGTCCCCGACGAGCGAAAAGCCGAGGCGGTCAAAAACAGCGTTGAAGGTGAAGTTTCCAATTTGGTGCCCGCCTCCATTCTCCAAAACCACAGCGATACCGAGCACTTCCTTGATGAAGCCGCTGCGAGCAAGTTGAGCAGGTAATGGCTCAGCTGCCCCCTCCTGAGAGCGCCGTGCTTCACGAAGCGCTCAAAAGCAACTTCGGATACGATTCGTTCCGCCCGCTTCAGGAGGAGATCATCTCCACCTCTCTTGAGAACCGTGACGTCGTTGCGATTCTCCCGACAGGTGCGGGAAAGTCGATTTGCTACCAACTCCCCGCACTGGTTCGCGAGGGGCTCACGCTCGTAATTTCTCCGCTCATCGCCCTGATGAAAGATCAGGTCGATGCGCTGATTTCGAACGGAGTCTCAGCGACTTTTCTGAACTCATCACTCAGTTTTGATGATCTCCAGATGCGGACCTCCGGTCTCGATAGAGGCGAGTATAAGCTTCTTTACGCCGCTCCGGAACGCATCCTCTCGCCCGGGTTCATCGACAGCCTGAAACGATGGAACGTCACTGCCGTGGCCATCGACGAAGCCCACTGCGTCAGTGAATGGGGACACGATTTCCGCCCGGAATATCGTCAGCTTTCGACGCTTCGCGCGGCACTTCCCGAGGTTCCCTTCATCGCTCTTACCGCGACAGCGACGGAGCAGGTCCAGGACGACCTCATCAATCAGCTCACCCTGAAAGACCCCGCGCTTTTCAACGCGAGTTTCAACCGGCCGAATCTCAGCTACACTATCATTCCCAAAGAGAAGCCGGTGCGACAGGTCTTTGAGTTTGTATCGGAGCGAAAGGACGAATCGGGCATCGTCTATTTGCAGTCACGCAAGTCGACTGAGAGCCTTGCCGCAGCCCTGAAAGCAGAAGGCATTTCGGCTCTCGCCTACCACGCCGGCCTTGAGCCTGAAATTCGAGCTGCAGCGCAGGACGCCTTTCTCCGCGACGAGGTCAACATCATCTGCGCGACCGTCGCTTTCGGCATGGGGATCGACAAACCGAACGTCCGCTATGTGATTCATTCCGACCTGCCGAAGAATATCGAGAGCTACTATCAGGAAACCGGTCGAGCCGGTCGCGACGGGCTCCCTGCCGATTGTCTCCTCCTTTTCTCGAAGGGCGACTTGATGAGAAATCTCAAATTTCTCGACGAAGTGACCGATCAACGCGCCGCCGCGACAGCAAGACGTCAGATGAACCAGATGGTCGCCTACGCCGAGAGCCAGGTCTGCCGCCGCGTCGAATTACTCGGGTATTTTGGCGAAGTTCACGAAGAGGAAAACTGCGGCGGCTGTGATATCTGCCTCGACCCCCGTGAGGAGTGGGACGCCACCGTCGAAGCGCAGAAATTCCTTTCCTGCCTCATCCGGATTCAGCAGAAAAGCGGTTTCTCCCTCGGGATGAACCACGCCATTCAGGTGCTCACCGGAGCTAACACCGAGAAGATCCGAAAGTGGGGCCACAACACAATCACGACCTACGGGATCGGTAGCGACCACACCCGCCCCGAATGGGCTGAGATCGGTGGCCAGCTCGTTCAGCGGGGTTTGGCGGCGCTGAGCAACGATAACTTTCAGACGCTCAATATTACCGAAGCAGGTCAGGCCTTTCTCAAAAACCGCGACACCCTGACACTGACACGCCGCCCCCACAAGGAGGGTGCAAAAACGAGCGGCTCGGTCGCCCGATCCGGTTCTGTTGCCTGTGACGAGGGGCTTTTCAATCAACTGCGCGAAGTTCGTAAACAACTCGCCACCGCGAGGAGTGTTCCTCCTTATGTCATTTTCGGTGATGTCACCCTGAGGCACATGGCACGCCACTACCCCGAAAGCGACGCCGCCTTCCTCGCCCTTCCCGGCGTCGGAGCGAAAAAGCTCGCTGACTTCGGCGTCGACTTTCTCACCGCAGTGAAGAACTGGCTCGCGAGCAACCCGAAGCAGACCTTCACAGACGAACCGGCTTCGCCCCGGGCCAAGCCGAAAATGAAGAGCGAGAACGGCGTTCCGGGAACGGCTTTGGAATCGCTCGAACTTTTCAAAAGCGGGCTCGATCTCGACGGCATCGCCGCGAAACGCAATCTCACGAGCGGCACGATCTGCGGTCATCTCACCAAGGCGATCGACGCCGGGCTCATCGAGATTCCGCGCGAGACATTTCTCAGCCCCGAAGAAGATGCACGCATCCGCGAAGCGGTCGATCAACACGGTCTCGAATCGATCGGCAAGCTCCACCACGCGCTGAATCGGGAGATCTCCTACGAGAAACTCAATTTCTACCGCGTCTTCGAAAAGCAGAGAAAGAAGTAAAGCCCCGGGCCGTCCCTGCTCACTTCAATCCGATCACTTCCTGCTTGAGTGATCGCTTTTGAATCGCTCTCCTCACAGGATGCGCTCTATATTCGTGTTTCTGCTCGCGAGTCCCCTTCTATGGACGACACCTCTCCGGGCAGAGGAGCTTTCCTATTCCCATTTCGAAGGATCACAGGAAACCGCATCGGTATCTGTGAAACGCGGAGGACTCGTTCACACCCGACTTTTCAATGCCGCACCAATGGACTCAAAAGAAAGAGCGGTCGCGGACCTCGTTGGACAAATTGCAGGGGTCGCGCGCGCCTTTGACTCATCTATCGAAATGGTGGCGAAACTGAATCTCTACTCGGCCTCCTCCGACTCGAACGACCAAGCCGGGATCCGTAAAGCAATCGCCTCCCATTGGCCTGCGGGAAAACAGCCCGCGATCACCCTGATTCCATCAGCCATTCCCGGTGACGCACTCCTCGCCGGCGATGCCGTCATCGCGGTTCCCTCTCAAAGTTCCGAAGTCGAAATCTTCGAACGGGATGCCGCTCTCATGCCCGCGACTCGCGACATCATTTACGTCTCCGGACGAGCTGCCAGCGGTGAGCTCGCCCCGGCTACCGCCGGAACGATGACCCAACTCTTCGACGTCCTCGGCCATCTCGGCAGTAACCCGAAAGATGTCGTTCAGGTAAAAGCCTTCATACAACCGATAGATAAATGGGAAATCGTGGAAGCTGAGATCGAAAAGTCATTCGGAGGTAATCCCCCGCCAGTCGTCTATGTCGAATGGATTTCGTCCTCGCGTTCCACCGAAATCGAACTCATCGCAGCCGCACCGGATCAGCTGGGTGACAAGGGAACGATCTCCTACTTCACGCCGCCGGAAGATAAGAGGTCCCCTGTCTACAGCCGCGTCGCGAGGGTTCACTCGGACCGGGTGATTTACCTGTCCGGGCATCACGGCGCCGGCAGCGAGTCAGACGCAAAAGCTCTTTACGCGCAGCTCAAACGAACCGCCACCGCAGCAGGAACTGATCTCCGTCACTTTGCCAAGGCGACGTATTACGTGACCACCCCGGAAGCCTCCGCATCGCTCAACACGGTAAGACCTCGCCACTACGATCCCGAAAGACCTCCCGCCGCATCGAAGGTAATGATTCGCTCACTTGATCAGGAATACACTCAGCTCCTCATCGATATGGTTGCTGCTCCGGTGGAACAATGACAGGTGGGTGCATCCTTGCGCCATGCCATCTCAAGCGACGCCCGTAGCAGAATGAAACTCATTCCGACCTCAGAGCCCATTCGCCTCTTGCTCCGAATGGAAGGAATTCTCCTTCCTCTACCTAAATCCCTAAACACAAAAAAACGCCGCAGCCCGAAGACTGCGACGTTCTCTGAACAAGATAATCAAAAAGATTATGGAAGTGGCACTTCCGAAATCGTGCGGGAAACACGGGAAACGATCTTGTAAGGGTCACCCTGTGAGTTAGGACGACGATCTTCAAGGTATCCCTTGTAACCATCTTTGACGAAGTTCACAGGCATACGGATCGATGCACCGCGATCAGAAAGACCGTAGCTGAACTGATCGATGGACTGAGTCTCGTGAAGACCGGTCAGACGAAGGTGGTTGTCGGGACCGTAAGCAG
>JARGPH010000006.1:0-175897 GCA_029213065.1 Verrucomicrobiales bacterium
CCAAGATCCAAGATCCAAGATCCAAGATCCAAGATCCAAGATCCAAGATCCAAAAACCTTTTTAACTACTATGAACGTCTCACTCAAATGGCTCAGTGATCATGTCGACTTCTCCGAATATTCGATGGAGCAGCTCGATGATTTGCTCACGTTTACCGGAATCGAAGTTGAAGGAATTCAGAGCCTTCCTGATCACCTTGTTGTTGCTCAAATCAGTTCCTCGGATCCTCATCCGGATGCGGACAAGCTTTCGATTTGTCAGGTCGATGATGGTTCCGGCAAGCCCCGGCAGATCGTCTGCGGTGCGAAAAACTATAAGGTCGGTGACAAGGTTCCTCTCGCGCTTCCCGGCTGTGTCCTCGAGTCAGGCGACGGGAAGACTTTCGAGATCAAAGAGGGCAAACTTCGTGGCGTCCCTTCACTCGGAATGATGTGCGGTGCGCCCGAAATCGGGCTGACTGATGATCAGGATGGTCTCATGATTTTGTCACCGGATCTTAAGCCGGGAACGCCTCTTTCCGAGGTTTTTCCTGCTGTTTTCGAATTGGAAATCACCCCAAACCGTCCCGATTGCCTGAGCCACCTCGGCGTCGCCCGTGAATTGGCGGCGCTCGCGGAGAAAACGCTCACTGGAGCTGCGCATCACGGGGCGTCAACCACACCGGTTCGTGTTGCCAAAGACGACGAAATCGAAATTTCATCAGAGAATTGCCCGCTCTACACCGCGCGTAAGATTAGCGGCGTGAAAGTCGGTCCTTCACCCGCCTGGCTCAAAGAAAAGCTCGAGTCGATTGGCTTGCGTCCGATCAACAACATCGTCGATATAACGAATTTCGTGCTCATGGAAATGGGACACCCGCTTCACGCCTTCGATGAGGCGAAGCTGGACGGCGGGATCAAGGTGCGTTCCGCTGCAGAAGGGGAGACCTTTCTCGCGCTCGACGGCGAAGAGTATGCCCTCGCTGAGAATGATCTCGTCATTGCGGATCAGAAGAAGGCTGTCGCGATCGCCGGAGTTATGGGTGGTGAGGACAGCGGTGTCACTGAAACGACGACGGATATCCTGCTCGAGTCCGCTTACTTCGTTTCTCCTGCGGTTCGCAAGACGGCGCGTCGTCTCAATTTGCACTCGGATTCGAGCTACCGCTTCGAGCGTGGCACCGATCCTTATCAGGTGAACGGGGCATCCGATCTCGCAACGAAATTGATTTTGGAAATCGCGGGCGGAAAAGCCGAAGACGAAATCATCGTGTGCGGCGAAGCTCCGGCAGCGCCTGCTTCAGTCGATCTCGACAACGATTACTGTCGCTCGGTGATCGGAGCGGAGATTCCCGATGAAAAGATCGCAGCGATCCTTTCCTCACTCGGCTTGAAGCAGTCCGGCACGACCTGGGAAATTCCCACCTATCGCCTCGACTTGATTCGCCCGATCGATCTCGTTGAAGAAGTTGCCCGGGTTTACGGCCTCGACAATGTCCCGTCGAATCTGAAAGCCTGGTTCTCTCCTGCTTCGAAAGCGGATCAGTCCTACGATTTTATCCGGGGGATTCAGAACACGCTGAGCAAGCTCGGATTTTTCGAAACGCGGAACCTCAAGCTGATCTCGGAAGCGCAACTCGCTGACGACCTTGCAACGAATCACCGTGGGATGAGCCCGATTCGTCTGAAGAATCCGCTCAATGATGAGCAGGATTACCTGCGCCCCGGAATCGTTCCCGGATTGCTCGCTTCGGCGTCTCGCAACCAGCGCTTTGGAAATGCGGATGTTCGTTTTTTCGAAAGCGGTCGTGTTTTCACGGCGACTCCGAAAGGCGGAGAAGTCGAGCACGAGCACCTCGCACTCCTCATGACAGGAAGTCGAGTCGCTCGCAGTTGGGCGGATAACTCGGGAGCCAAGCTCGATATCCACGACTTGCGTGCTGCGCTTGATGCGATTTGTCCTGCGGGCCTCAACTTCCGCCCCGTCGAGGATGATCGCATGCTCTGTGCCTGCAGTATCGAGATCGGTGTCGGGAAGAAAGCTGCGAAACTCGGACTGGCGGGCATCGTTCCTCCGGCGAGAGCCCGCGAGCTGGGCCTCGATTCGGCCGTCGTCGTTGCTGAGATCAATCTAAAGAAACTCGCCGCCGCGAAAAGCGATGACCTTCGCTACGAAGAATTGCCTAAATTCCCCGGAAGTTCCCGTGATATGGCAATGGTGGTTCCCAGCTCGCTCCAGAGCGGGACGATAGCAGACTATCTCGCAACCTATGAGGAGCCCTTGCTGCAAAATGTTGAGCTTTTCGATCTTTTTGAAGACCCTTCAGGAGAAAAACTGGAGGCCGGGAAAAAGTCTCTCGCCTACTCCGTAACCTACCGTTCACCGGCCCGGACACTCGAGGCGGCTGAGGTCGAAACCGCCCATGGAAAACTTTTAGATTCCCTTAAGCGGGATTTGAACGTAGCATTTCGATAGACATAGAACGCTTCGTCTGAATTTTCGAATTTTCCTGCAGTGTTCGCCCCTACCCGATTTAATTACAGGTCCGGACCCTTAATACGTTAATGGGAGCTAAGCGAATCGTCGGCTGTCAGGCCTTCGCTGGAAGGCAAAAGTCGATGCGCGGCACCCAACCTGTTGAGAGACGGGAACGTGGCCTTCCAATCGGTGACGACACAGGTGGGAATTACAAAAAAAAGCGTCTCGATCCAAAGTGATTCGAGGCGCTTTTTTGTGGGCGGTTTCCACTGTCAAGGAAGCCGTGCGTAGGCCTCATCGCTGAAGGCGACCGCTTCATCAGCGTAGAATCTTGCCTCCGCCGCGTAGGTTTCCGCCTCAGATGCGTAAATAGTGGCGTTGGTGGCAATGGATTCCGCAGCAGTGTTGGTTTCTGCAATCATTTTCGCCTGAACCGCGGATGATCTGGAGTTGAATGCTTCGTCCTCTGCTGTCCCGGCTGCTTCGAGTGCTTCGTTTGCGGCGGCCTCGCTACCGGTCGCATTTTCCTGCGCTTCGGAAAGCTTCCCCTCGCTTGCTTTGTTTACGGTCTCTTCAGATTTCCTCTCCGCGATGTCGCGTGCCGACTTCGCATCGTCCCGCTCCGACTTTGCCGAATCGCGGGCCTGTTTCGCTTTGTCCTGAAGATATTGGGCAAATTCCACCGGGGTCCCCGTGGCTCCTGTCGAAAGGATAGATTCCCACTCACTCTCGGCTTGAGATGCCGCCGAGACAGCGAGGTCGGCGGCGACTCGTGCGCTTGTCGCGTAGTCAGATGCGTTGCTGCTGGAGGCATTGGCAGCATCCACGTAGTTGTCAGTTTCTCCTTCCCGTGTTGCAATGTCTGTTGCCTCGAATGCGAGCGCTCGGGCGCGAGTTGCTGCTTCTGCGGCTAAACTGGCTGATTTGTCGGAAGTAGCAGCCAACTGCATGATCTCAAAATAGAGGTTTTCCGCTTCAAGATACTTGCCTTCTGATATTTTCTTCGAGAGTTCACCCGACAGTGAAATGGTATTGTTGGAATCGTGCACGCCGGAATCGCGAAGATCCTTGGCGTTGCCTTCTTCTGTTTTCGCTTTCTCAGCCAGGTATTTGGCATAGCTTTCAGATTCGTCCTCTGAGTCCGGCGCAGAAGAGAGAGTGTCTGCCCAGATGAATTCTATCTTCGCCAGATAGGAGGCGGCTTGATCCGCGAGGGATCTGGCTTCGTCTGAATAGGATCGCGCATCGATAGCAAGGCTTACGATTTCCTTTGCCTCATCCTCTGAGTTTGGATCGATGAGGGCATTGCCTCGGGCTCGTTCAGCGAAGCCCTCTGCTGCTGAGGCGGCTACGTTTGCTGCGTTGGCTTCCTGTTGGACGAGGCGTTCCTCGGTTCGGGCGAGGATCAGTTCCTTCTCTGCCTTGTAGTAGTCGCGGTCATTGTGTTCTGTGATGAATGCCGAGATGAAATCCGTCGTGTTTTTGTGAAAGTCGACCGCGTTGTCTCGAGCGCGCTCAGCATTCTCCAGAGCTATAGTGGCATCGGCTAGAAGCGATTTTGAAAACTGTTCAGGATCCTGATAACCCAGTTTCTGATAGAGGGGGTCTGAGATCAGTCCAGTTCCTTCATCATCCGCGATGATGAGTCCACCTTGTGTGCTGTCACCTGAGTTCCCGGAGGCGGGACCGATCAAGCTAAAGGTGCCGAACAGTTCCGCAGAAGCTTTCTTGTCTTCCAGCACGTGAAACTGGTCGACAAAGGTAAATCCTTGTGCCGAAGAATTACCGAATTCGATTTTGAACTCGAATTCGTAATCATTGAAGACGAGGGTTCGGCTTGACCGGGCATCGTCCAGGTAAACGAAATCAGCGGAGGCGATTTCGTCAGTCGTATTCGGATTGTTAATTAAGTCGAAGGCGAAATCAAAGTAGGGAGTGAAGGTTTCCCCGTTGATGTCGAGGGTCAGTTGTACCTCAAAATCGACAGCGGTGGCACCTGTTCCTGCCAGGATGGTTCCATTGTAGTAGTCGAGCGTTCCAATATTGAATTGCTGGCCGTCAACAATATTGCCGAAAGTAGCTCCTTTGAAATCAAGCCAACTCTCAGATAGGCCGCTTCCGCTTCCGTCGCCCCACTCGAAGTAGGAGAAAGCCTGACCCGGTGAAAGGTTGGAAACCAGTTGAGATGTTCCCGTTGGATTGCTGAATTCACCCACTGTTGAACCGACCAGTTCGAGGCTTCCTACCGGCAGGTATCTCAGCGTTGCGGAACTGGGGAGGTAGTAGGGAGAGCCGGATGATACGGACCGGGCTTCAATGGTTGCGCCTGAAGGAAACATTTCAGGGGCGAGGCGAAATGGTCCTGAGTAGGACATCCAGGGGCCATTGTTGATACTGAACTCCATCAGTGCTCTTCCTGGCAAATTGGTATCTACGAGGGTTACCTTGAGATCATCTTTGGTGAAGAAGCCAAAGCTTTCCTTGTCCGGAACGATCACTGGTGGATCCAGAATTACCGGAACAATGTCATAGTTCTCGCGGGAAACCCCGCTTGCTGAATATGAAAACGGATTCTTCGGAATGGCCTGTGCCTCCACTCTGGAATAGGGCGAGAGGGTAAGTGCGCCCCCATCGTAAAGACTCCAGCCACCAAAATCGACCTGATAGTATATGTTTGCTGCTCCAGACGGGTTGGGATCGGTCAGAGTCAGGGCCATGGGGTAATCTTCCACCGCGTAGTCACCGGACGGAATTGAATAAACAGGCGGATCGAGTGCCGCCGCAGGGGGAGGAGGGGTAATTGCAGGAGGAATGGGCGGAGCCGTCGTGGTTGGGGGGACGTAGACAACCGGCGTTGTGCCGAGCTTGGCTTCCGGTGAAACGTCTTCATAGTCCCAAATCCAGCCATCTTCTTTCGCCAGGTCCATAACGCCTTTTCGATCCTCATAGATAACCGGCGATTCTGCGAGGTCATTGTTCAGACGGACTTCCTTTACGCCGGGCTCGCCGCTCCACTTTAAAACGAAAGCCATTGAACTTGAATCCCAAGTCAACCGGCGTCCCGAGAGGGCTGCTTCATCATCCGTTTGCATGATGAATTCTGTTCTCGAATCGATAAAGCTTCCTCTGAACCCGTTATAAACAGCGCTGGAAGAAGCGCTGGCCTGAGATTTCAGCTTTTTTAAAACATCCGAACCGGTCTTGGCGGAGCTCAAATCGCCTGACGAAGCGAGATAGGCATTCGTAGCGGCGTTCAAGACACCGAGATCTGAGTCCAATTTTGCGTGTTTGGCGCTATCATTTAGATCGGAAATGACCGCGATCGAGAGAGTCGATGCGATTCCAATGATTGAAACCACCGCGAGGAGTTCGAACAAAGAGAAGCCTGATTTCCGGCCGCATGTAGGAGGGGGTGCCATAAACTCTTTCCGTTAAATACTTGTAATTTTAATAAAATCAATAATTTTTATAAAAATTTGGCAATTCACTCCAGATTGGGAAAGTTCAGGGTCTTTTAGTCGGTTCTTGTTTCAACATGAAGGGTTGTACCGGTGTTGGCCTTGACTCCTGAAGCGGGACCGCTATAGATGAGCGCTTGTATTATTTGAACAATGAGCAAGTAAATCAGCATGTCGGGACCACTATCAGGAAAAGTTGCTTTCATCTCCGGGGGATCCCGTGGGATCGGTCGTGCTAATGCCCTGACGCTCGCGGGAGCTGGCGCTGACGTTGCGATCCCCTATTACAACAGTCACGAAGAAGCTGAGTCTGTTTGCGAGGAGATTCGCGGTATGGGACGCAAGTCGATGCCGGTGCAGGCGGATATCAGCAACTCAAAGACGGTTGATGAAGCGCTTGAGGAATTTGAAACGGAATTCGATCGCGTTGATCTCGTTGTCAGCAACGCCGCTCTCAGGGGGCTCAAACCAGCTACGGACATGACCTTGAAGCATTTCCCCAATCGCGAGCATTTGCTCGAAGAATACAAGACCCGCACCCCGCTCGGGCCGACCCTCGTTCCTGAGCAGGTCGCGGATGCCATTTACCTCCTCTGTCTCCCTGAATCAGCGATGATCACAGGGCCCACCCTTTTTGTCGACGGAGGCTACGCAATTTCAGGATGAGTGAAAAAAACAATATTAACTCCGACGGGGGCGCCCCCGACGGTCTCGCTGGAAAAAATGCCATCGTCACCGGCGGAAGTCGCGGGATCGGACGTGCCATCGTTGAACGGCTCGCCGGATCGGGGATGGACGTCACTTTCACCTATCTCGGCAACGAGGAGGCGGCGAACAAAGTTGTCTCGGAGAATCCGGATCTTTCGATCACCGCAGTGAAGGTCGATGGCCGTGACAGTGAAGCGGTCAATGCCTTCATCGAATCGGTTTATGATCGCGTCGGAACGATCGACGTGCTCGTGAACAATGCGGGGGTGATTCGCGATAATCTCCTTCCGATGCTCGAAGACGAGGACCTCGAAACGGTATTTAAGACCAATATCGAAGGCGTATTTCACTTTTGCCGCGCCGCGGTGCCGTTCATGATGTCGAAGCGCTCCGGCAGCATCATCAACATCAGTTCCGTCTCCGCTGAAAAGGGCGGGAGGGGCCAGACAAACTATTCGGCGAGCAAGGGGGCGATCAATTCTTTCACCAAGTCGCTCGCGGTTGAGGTGGGACGACGCAAAATACGTGTCAATGCGGTCGCGCCCGGTGTGATTGAGACTGAGATGTCGAAAGATGTGCGTGATTTAGCCGGTGACGAAATCATTTCCAATATCGTCCTTAAGCGCTATGGTCTGCCCTCAGAAATTGCGAACGCCGTCTGGTTCCTTGCTTCGGATCTCTCCGCCTATGTTACAGGCCAGATCTTGAGCGTAGACGGCGGCTTTAAAATGTAAAAAACACATGAGTACACCTACCATCAGCCAGGACGAAATCGACGCTATCTATCCACAGGTGGCCGATATCATTGCCGACGCGCTCGGCTGCGACGAGGACGAAGTGAAGCCTGATTCTTCTTTGATCAATGATCTCGACGCTGAGTCGATCGACTTTCTTGATATCGTTTTCCGCCTTGAGCGCGAGTTTAAAGTGAAAATTCCCCGCGGCAAAGCGGTCGAAGAGGCCCGCGGCGAGCTTTCCGAAGAGGAATTCGAGCAGGGCGGAGTCGTCACCGACGCCGGATTTGAGAAAATCAAAAGCTTCATGACTGAAGTTCCCGCCGACCGTTTCTCCAGCCCGATGAAGTCGGCCGAGATTCCCAAGCTCTTCACGACCGAGACTTTCTGTAAGATGGTCATCCGTGAGCAGAAAGGCGCCTAGGCCTTTCGAGCCAACCGAATTTGAAAAAGGCGTCGTGGAAGCGACGCCTTTTTTCGTGTTGGGGGGGTGGGTCATACTGTTGGGCTTTGCGGTCGGAACGAGTTTCGTTCCGCTACGGGTAGAGGAAGGAGAATTCCTTCCCTTTGAACGACTGCCTGGTCATATTTCATGACAAATTTTCAGTCATGATCGGTTTATTGAGCATTTCTTTGGGGAGGAGGTTGCGTTCCATAATTGCAAATGGCTCCCGGCGGCATTAATTGGGGCTTTCAGATCATGAGCGAACAATTCAAAGCATTCTCCTTTGTCGATAGAATCCATTCGGACGAGGTCGGGGTGAAAATCTCCGGTTCCTACCATGTTCCGGAAAACATTGAGCAATTCCCGCTTTCGCTGGTGGCGGAGGCGATTGGACAGCTCGCGGCGATGTCTTCGATGAAGGCGGTGAATTTCGAATTTCGCCCTGTCGCAGGGATCGCGGGAGCGGTCGATTTCACCGGATCTGTGAAACCGGGCGACACCCTCGAACTCGAAGCGACCCTTTCCAAGGCGGACGAGGAATCAGTGAACTACGATGGCGTTGCACGGGTGAACGGCGAGGCTGTCGTCGTTTTACACGACAGCCTCGGTCCGATGGTTCCGATGGCGGATTTTTCCGACCCGGCGGAGGTGAGCGCCCGCTACGATCTGCTCATCGGCGAAGGCGCTGAGCCGGATCTCTTCGGCGGCGTTCCGGAATTCTCCTACGAAAAAACAGGCGGTGAAGCCGGCTCGAAATCCGAAGGGCAGTTCACGATTCCCTCTGAAGCGCCCTTTTTCGGGGACCATTTCCCGCGGAAGCCGGTCTTTCCCGGGACCCTCCTGATGAACCTGAATCTCCGTTTTGCTCTCGATCTCGTTTCGGAGCTCGAGGGGGACGGGAAATGGGAGCCGGTGCAGATGAGCAACGTGAAATTACGCGATTTCATGCCACCCGGAGAGACGCTTGATTTACAGGCAAGTGTGGCCGAAGTCTCTCATGACACGGCAACGGTGCGTATTCAGACCCGCAAGGGCAAAAAGCGCACCAGCAGCGCACAGGTGTTGCTGCGCCGCGTTTGATAAACTCGTAAGTAAATGGCTTCTCAGGAAAAGCGAAAGGTAGCGGTAACGGGCATTGGGCTGGTTACTCCGATCGGTAACGATGCTCCCACGACGTGGGCGAATCTGCAGGCGGGCAAAAATGGTGCGGCGACGACTCAGTCTTTCGACGCGAGCGGTTTCTCGACCACATTCAGCGCCGAGGTAAAGGATTTCGATCCGGAAACGGCGGTGCCGAATCCGAAGATGCTGAAATACGCTTCGCGTTCGCACGGCTTTGCGCTTGCCGCGGCTGCTGAGGCATTGGCTGATGCGGGGATTGCTCCGACCGATGAGGATTCCCATCGCTGGGGCCTTGCTGTCGGTGCCGGAATGATGTCGGTCGCCTACGACGATCTCAAGGTGGTTTATGATCATGCCACTGATGACGGGTATTTCGATTCGGACGGACTCGCTGATCCTTCTTTCCCTGCGAATCCGGTGAATTTCTGCCGCTGGCAGTCGAATGCAGGGCTCGGGCTCCTCACTAAGCAGTTCGGTATTCGAGGTTACTCGACTTCAGTTCACACCGCCTGCGCGTCGGGCGGACAGGCAGTGGGATCGGCTCTCAAGGCGATGCGCCGCGGGCAGTGCGACTACATGCTCGCCGGTGGCTTTGATTCGATGATCAATCCGATCGGCATTTCCGGATTCTGCCTTCTCGGAGCGCTCTCGACCGACAACGACAACCCCGCCGGTGCGAGCCGTCCTTTTGATAAAACCCGAAATGGTTTTGTACTCGGTGAGGGCGCAGGTTTCCTCGTTCTCGAAGACTGGGATAAAGCGGTGGCGCGCGGTGCGACGATTTACGCGGAACTCGCCGGTGACGGCAATTCACTCAGTTGTTACCGAATTACGGATTCCCCGCCGGATGGAAACGGTCCGATCCAGGCGATCGAGCAGGCCCTCGGCGACGCGGGAATCACGGCGGCCGATGTTGACTACGTGAACGCTCACGGGACTTCGACGCAGATGAATGACCGAAGCGAGTGCGCCGCCCTGAAGCACGTTTTTGCCGGGCGTGTCGACGAGGTCAAAGTCAGTTCGACGAAAAGCTGCACGGGCCACCTCATTGCCGCAGCCGGCGCAGTCGAGGCGGCGGTTTGTTGTCTCTCGATTCGCGATGGGATCGCACCCTTCAATGCCAACTACGGTGAGCCTGACCCCGATTGTGATGTGAATCTGGTGCTCGAAAAGCCACAGCCGGGTCGCATCAGAGCGGCGCTTTCGAATTCGCTCGGATTTGGAGGTTCCAACAGCTCGCTCGTTTTTCGCAACCCCGAAAGTGTGAACTCAAAGGAGGCAAATTCATGAGTAACTGTGACGAGAAAATAGTTTTTACCGGAAGCGGAATCGTCTGCGGGGCCGGCGCCAGTGTCGACGATGTCTGGAGCACCCTCATCAGCGGTGAAACTTCCGTGGCTCCCTACACCCAGTGGGACGGGGAGAAGTGGCCGGTCAAAGTCGCTTCAGAAGTGAAAGAGAACAACCGGACCCTCGTGCCGGATCGGAAACTTCATAAGACGATTTCCCGCACTGATATGTTCGGAATCTACGCTGCTGAGAAGGCGGTGGAGAACTCAGGGCTCCTTGAGCATCGCGGCGAGTTGGGTGAGGAAGAGACCGCAGCTTTCAACGATCGCACCGGTCTCATCGTGGGATCAGGTGGTGGAAATTACACGAGCAACTACGACTACCTGCCGCTCATTCACGAGGCGAAAGGCGAGTTGCCTGCCTTTGGTAAAGAACTGAGTGCGCAGGTCACACCGATGTGGTTGCTGAAAAATTTGCCGAACAACGTGCTCTGTCATGTGGGGATTCGCGGTCAGTTTAAAGGGACCAACGCCTGCATCACGAATCAGTGTGCGAGCGGGATCATGGCAGTGGCTGAGTCCGCTTCCGCGATTCTGAACGATGAAGCGGATCGCATCATTGCGGCGGGTCATGACGCTCCTTTTGAGCCTGAGATGGTGCTCTACTACCACAAGCTAGGGCTCATGTCGGGCGAAGCGCCGCGTCCCTTTGATGAGGCGCGGAATGGCACCGTCTTCGGTGAGGGCGCTGCCGCGGTGACGCTGGAGAAAGCCTCTGATGCGGAAGCGCGCGGCGCGAATGTTCTCGGGGAGTTTTTGGGTTGGGGCTGTTGCAGCGAAGCAACCGGCGTGCTCGATCTGGAGCCGGACGGCGACGGCGTGAAGCGTGCTGTCGAACAGGCACTCAACGACGCGGGCCTTGAGCCGTCCGACATCGGAATGATTTGTGCCCACGGAAACGGAACCCCGGCCTCTGATTTGAGCGAGGCCATCGGAATCGGTCGGGTCTTCGGCGATGATATTCCTCCGGTGACTGGTTTCAAATGGGCCTACGGTCATCTCATCGGCGCCTCGGGGATTGCTGACATTGTCATGACTCTCGAAGCGCTGAAGCAGAAAACCCTGCCGGGCGTCGCGACTTTGAAGAAGGTGGATGACGAGATCAGTGCTTTTCCTGTCTCCAGCGCTTCAACGGCACCGCGCAGCAACAAAGCGCTCGTGATTTGCCGTGGCTTCGGCGGCATGAACGTCGCCGTGATCGTATCCGCGGGGTGACAAAATCATTGTATTTCAGCCCGTCCTGCGCCTCTATGCGTGACGCCTATGCGCACGGGAATTGACACGGTCGAAATTGCTCGCATCGAAAAGCTCCTCGCTGATCTCGATGAGGAGGGGTTATCGCGTTTTTTTTCCGCGGAGGAACTCGCCGATTCCGGCACAAGCGGAAACCGTGCCCAAAAGCTCGCTGCCCGTTTCGCCGCAAAAGAGGCCTGCTGCAAACTCTTCCCCAAAGAGATTTGCCTCGGGACGATTGAGCCGGTCGATTTTTCAGTGACGAAAGACGGTTACGGTAAGCCATCTGCTCTCCCGAGCGCGAAAGCGAAAGCGGTCATGGATCGCCATTTTATTGATACGATTGATCTCTCTATGACTCATACAGAAGGTAGCGCTACGGCGGTTGCGAACGCGGAAGTAAAAAACATCACCGCTCCGTGGTACGGAAAAGCGATGTATCGCTGCCTGCCGATCAAGCGCGCAACGGTCCTTTCCAACCTCAACCGCGTCTTCGGCGAAACGCTCGACGAGCAGCAGATTGAGACACTCGCGCAGGCATTTTACGGCCACTTCCTCAAGTTCTTTGCCGAGTTTGTGAGCCTCCCGTTTATGTCGGCCCGGAAGAAAGAGACTATCATTCGCGTTGAGGGCGGGGAGCATGTCGACGCGGCGAGAGAGCAGGGGAAAGGCGTGCTCTTGCTTAGCGGGCACTTTGGAAACTGGGAAGTCTCGACCGTCGCGGGAATCGCGCAGTTCAAAGAATATCATGGCCTCTTCCACTTCATTCGTCGCCCCTTAAAGCCGAAATGGTTCAACGATTTCGTGATGCGTCGCTTTCGCAAAGCCGGATTCGGAACGCTGGAGAAGAGCGGGTCGCTCGATGACATTCTCGATCTCCTTGAGGACAATCACATCGTTGTCTCCATCTTCGATCAGCACACCATTCCCAAATACGGAATCGTATCCGAGTTCTTCGGCCACCCTGCGAGCACCTTCAAGAGCCTTGCGGTTCTCGCGCAGTTCACGGGGGCGCCGGTGATTCCATCGCACAGCTGGCGCGAGCCGGACGGCACTCACGTTCTCAAATTTTCACCGCCGGTCGACATCGTGACCGAGGGAAGAACCCGCGATATCATCGCGAAAAACACGAAGCGTTTTAACGAAGTGTTAGAGCAATTTATCCTCGCTCATCCCGAGCAGTGGATCTGGATGCACAAGCGCTGGAAAGTCGATCAGCCGCCGGCGGTGTCAGAACCGGACGTGAAGTAGATCGGATTCGGTTTGGTAATCGCGCGAGTTTTCTTTGGGTGGGGAGAGGCGTCCCTGCCGATCCGCGTAGTCCTATGGCATGCTCAAAATCACCGCCGAGCTTCGCAGCGAGGTATCAGGGGTGAGGCTGGCATTGTATCGGACCGCGCGGCTCGACGGGGACGTCTCGCCCCACCATAAGTGATATCGATTCCGCTGCGACTTTCCAGGTCTGGCCGTGGAGAGGCTCTGGAAGATTGAGATTAAGAGCAAGATTAGGAAAAAAAAGAGCGCGGGGGCTCTAGTCTTTCATGTGTCGTGCGACGACGTCCTGAGGTTGCTTGGTCTTTACGATTTGCGCGTTGCCGAGGATTCCCTGCCAGTGGGTGAGGGGATAAACGATGCAGTCTTTTCCGAGAATCGAGCCGGGACTGAGAACTGAGTTGCAGCCGATTTCAGTTCGGTCTCCGATGATGGCGCTGAACTTTCTCAGGCCGGTGTCGAGGAGTTCACCTCCGTTGCCCCGGACGACGACATTGCGCCTGTCGAGTCGGACGTTTGAGCAAATCACTCCGGCACCGAGATGAGCTTTGTGGCCGAGGATGGCATCGCCCACGTAGTTGAAATGGGGCACTTCGACATTGTTGAAAAGAAGGCAATTCTTGAACTCGCAGGAATTCCCGAGGGTGCAGCTTTCTCCGACGATGACGTTGTTGCGGAGATAGGCACCGCTCCGAACCACGGTGTTGGCTCCGATCCAGGCGGGGCCCTGAATGACGGCTTTGGCTTCGACGATGGCGCCTTCAGCGAGGTAGACGTTCGTTCCCACGGTGGCGGTGGGATGGACCGAGCCTTTGATCAGGTCCCCGTCGACCTGTCCGAGGCGTTCTTCCAAATACGGCGCAATTTTCGAAAGCGCACTCCAGACAGGTGCGTCATTTTCGAAGAGCGAGCCGTGCTCTGTATGGGAAAAATCGAAGTAGTCTGTGGCTTCAAACATAATCCGGGCAAGTGCTTCGGTTCAGCGCGGTGATGTTTACGATTCAAGAAAGTTTGGTGGATGACCTAACCCTGTCGGGTTTCGACCGCTGAGACCTAAACGGTCATGAGGTCGGTCTCTTTTGCCGCGAGGTGTTCGTCGATGCCTTTGACTTGTTTGTCGGTCACTTCCTGAACCTCTTTCTCAAGGTCGTGAAACTGATCTTCGGAAATGTCGCTGTTCTTGACCGCTGCTTTGAGTTTGTCCATCGCATCCTTGCGGGCACCGCGGACGCGGACTCGACCTTGTTCAGCCATGTCCTTGATGATTTTGACGAGATCCTTACGACGTTCCTCTGAGAGTTCAGGGATGGGAAGGCGAATGATGCGTCCGTCGGAGGCAGGGTTGATTCCGAGCTTGGACTCGCGGAGGGCGCGCTCGATGTCCTGCATTGTCGTAGGGTCGTGAGGCTGGACCGTGAGGAGGCGCGGTTCGGGCGCGGAGACGAGGGCGATCTGTTTCAGCGGCATCGTTGAGCCGTAAGCTGCGACGACGACATTGATGTTGTCGAGTAAAGCCGGGCTTGCTTTGCCGGTTCGAATGCCCGCCATTTCCTGTGAAACGAAATCAACTGCTTTTTGCATCGTTTCGTCGGTTTCGAGGATGAAGGTTTCAGTGTCCATAGTCTTAATCTTGGCTGGTAAGGGTTCGCTGGTTCGGTGAAGTCTAGTTGATGATCGTGCCGACGGATTCCCCGGTAAGGGCTTTTCTAATGTTGCCGGGGTCGCCCATGTCGAAGACCACGATGGGAATATCGTTGTCCTGACAAAGGGTGAAAGCGGTGCCGTCCATCACTTTCAGATTCTGCGAGAGAGCGTCATTGAAAGTGAGGTTTTCGTAGCGCACTGCGTCGTCGTGCTGGTTGGGGTCTTTGTTATAGACGCCGTCGACGTTGGTGGCTTTAAAGATAACATCGGCACCAAGTTCGCTCGCACGGAGAGCGGCGGTGGTGTCGGTGGTGAAGAAGGGGTTGCCGGTGCCGGCTCCGAAAATGACAACGCGGCCCTTTTCAAGGTGGCGAATTGCGATGCGACGGATGAACGGTTCGGCGACATTTTTCATTTCAATCGCGGTCTGGACGCGGCTTGGAACGCCGACCGCTTCGAGCATGCTCTGCACCGCGATCGCATTCATGACCGTGGCGAGCATTCCGACATAGTCAGCGGTGGCTCGATCCATTCCTCGACCGGCGGCGGCGGCTCCACGCCAGAAATTTCCTCCTCCGACAACGATAGCGATTTCGAGCCCGGTTTGGTGGGCTGCTTTGATCTGATTGGCGATATTTTCAACGATTTCCGGGGAAATGTTGTCTTCGCTGCCAACCTCACGGAGGGCCTCGCCACTGAGTTTTAGAACGACACGCTTATATTGTCTCGACATATTGAAAGGCTCTTAATTGGTTCATTCTCCGCTAACTGAGCCTAATTTCAAAGGGCAATCTCAGCTTGTTCCAAGAATCGTGCCCTCTTTTACGGCGATTCCATTGAGAAAGCTGGCGGAATCGAGTCGTTTTCGACCTTCGAGTTGGAGATCGCCATTCAGCTTGAGGGCTCCGTCTCCGCAGGCGACCGTGAGGTCCTTTTCGGATGCGACGACGGTTCCGGCAGGTGCGTCGATGTCTTCAAGAACGGTGGATTGGGGGTAGATCTTGAGCTTTTTCGGCCCTCCTTCGGTGGGAAGGGTCGTGTAAGTGCCCGGCCAGGGGTCGTAGGCGCGGATCAGGAGTTCAATTTCTGCAGCGGGCAAGGTCCAGTCGATCTCGCCATGCTCGCGCTCGAGTTTTCCGGAGTAGGTCACGAGGTCTTCTTCCTGCGGCTCGGCCTTAATGCTGCCTTTTTCAAAAAGGGGCATGGCCTCGCGGAGCAGCGCTGGTCCGAGGTCGGCGAGTTTGTCGTGCAGCACCCCGCCGGTATCGGTCGGCTCGATCGGGATTGTTTTCTTCAGGATCATGTCACCGGCGTCCAGCTTGGGAACGATGTGCATGAGGGTGATCCCGGATTCAGCATCGCCGTCGCGAATCGCGGCCTGAATCGGAGAAGCTCCCCGGTGGCGGGGTAAAAGGGAAGCGTGAAGATTGATGCAGGCGATCTTCGGAGCTTCGATGATGCTTCGGGGGAGGATCTGGCCATAAGCCATCACGATGGCGAGATCGCAATCAAGGGCACTGAACTCTTCGAGGGCGGCTTCGTTTTTGCGCAGCGTTTCGGGCTGAAACACGGGGATACCGGCCTCTTCGGCGACGACTTTAATCGCGGGGGGAGTGATGAGCTGTTTGCGTCCGACTCGTTTGTCAGGCTGGGTGTAGACACCGGCGATATCGATTGCCGGCTGAGTTTCGATGAGGGCGCGCAGAGTCGGTAACGCGATCTCTCCCGCTCCCATAAAGACGATTTTTAACGATGAAGGCATGTGAGGCTAATCACGCAGGGGAAAAGCGAAGGTCAAAAGAAATGTCACTCTCAGTGACGTGGCTTGCAATCGTGGGGCGGGGGATTTAACTATATTTTAAGGACCGGTTTGGTCTTTCTAACTTATTGATACTTATGAAAGGATTTTTGGGCACACTTCTCGTTATTTGCGGCCTCATTGCCGCAGGGTGGTTTTGTTACGAGCCGTATATCAAGCCTCTCCTCGAAGGCAGTCCGACGATGACGGATGACAGCGTTATTCCCGACAAGCCGACGGTCGCTGAGAAGCCTGAGGAATCGGCTCCGGTTTCTAAACCCAAGTTGGTGACCAAGCCCAAAGAGGTCGCAGCAACGCCCAAACCGAAAACTGAACTGGAGCAGTTTCTCGAAAAACGCTATCCGATGCCGGAGATTCTCCCTCTCGAAACGATCGTGGACGGCTGGCGCAATGTTCCCCCGAATGCCTATCCGAAAGCAGTGACCTCGACGGAAACGATCGCTTTTGACCTCGTCGTCGATGGCCAGAAAATCGGATCGAGCAATCTCTCACCGGGAACCGAGCTGAAGCCGGTTCGCCTTGTCGGGGATCAATTGACGATCACGAGTCTCGCCAATCCGGCGATGAATGAAGTGTTGCCGGTTGAGAAGACTGATTTCAAACAGCGCATCACGGCCCGTTATAATGAGTTTGTGGCCTTTAAAACGGATGAGGTGGAGAAGAAGCGGGCTACGGCGAAGGCGGCTCTCGAGAAAAATCCTGAGCGTCTCGCGGTTCTCCTTGGTAAGGCACCGGCGAAAGTCGACTCAAGCGGTGATCCCCGGATCGGACCGGTTAAGGCGAGCCTCCGCAACGGTGAGGCGGCCAGCGTGACTTTGGAGGAAGCGAAGTCATTCACCTACAATGGAACGGAAACGATCGGTGGCGAGTTTGCCGGAACCTACGAGACGGTGACGGTCCATTTTGAGGTCACGACAATTTTCGGGAAGTTCCCGACTGAATACAAAGCTCTTCTCAAGGGGGGCAAAGTTCACGCCTGGATTGATCCCATTACGGACGACCGCATCTGATGTCACTCCTTCCGCTTTCAAGACTGGCGTTCGGAGTGGGTGCGATACTCTGCGCCCCTGCTTTTCTCACGGTCGCCTCCGCTCAGGATCTCGAACCGATCCCTGAGATCGAGCGCCGATTGCCTCCCGCGGGTGGCATCGAACTTCCCGGGGATTTAAAATCGTCTCTTGAGGCACGTATCGCTGAGTACGAAGATCGCATCTGGGAGATCGATCAAAAGTCTCATGCCGCCGATGTCGGCGTCCTCGTGAAGGCGGTCGACCTTGCGGTTCGGCTGGGTGAGTTCTACAAGGAAAATGAGATTCCACTCGCTGAAGAGATGCTGAATCTCGCTGATGAGCGGTATAAAGAAATCGACGAGAAGGAGACTCACTCCTGGACCTCTCAACGCGGGCTCATCGTGCGTGGATACCAGTCATCGATCGACGAGTCGTATCAGCCCTACGGCCTTGAGGTGCCCGAAAATCTCGACCTTACGAAGCCGGTGCCGCTTCTGGTCTGGCTGCACGGGCGGGGTGACAAGACGACCAATCTGCATTTCCTGAAGGGGTGCATGAGGAAAAGTCAGGCGCTCGGTGGCTTTGTGAAGGACCAGGAGAAATGCATTATTTTGCACCCTTTTGGACGTCAGTGCGTGGGATGGAAACATGCCGGTGAGATTGACGTCTTCGAAGCAATTGAAGCAGTGAAACGGGATTATAAAATCGATGCCGATCGAATCGCTCTCGCCGGCTTTTCAATGGGAGGAGCCGGAGCCTGGCACATCGGGGCGCACTATCCGGATCAGTTTTGTATGGTGCACGCCGGGGCGGGGTTTGCCGAGACGAAGGAGTATAACAAGCTGACCCCGGAGAACTACCCGGCTCCGTATGTGCAAACCCTGTGGAAACTCTACGACGTGCCTTTTTATACGCGGAATTTTCTTAATGTGCCGCTCCTCGCCTATTCAGGAAGCGACGACAAACAGAAACAGGCTGCCGACTTGATGGAGAGAGAACTGGCGAAGGTCGGCCATGACCTGACCCATGTCATCGGAGAGGGGATGGGGCACAAATACAATCAGGAATCGATCGATAAGATATGGTCAGCTCTGTTAAGTGCCTGGGAGAAAGGGCGCACCCAAACACCATCAAAAATTGAATGGCAAACGCCAACGCTCCGCTATTCCGGTCACAGCTGGTTGGAGCTCACCTCACTCGATCAGCACTGGGAAAGTTCGACGGCCTCGGCGCAGTGGGACAAAAACGAGCAGAAGTTGACGGTCGACCTCGAGAATGTTTCGGCGTTTGAAGTCGGTGGTCATGGCATCGGTGATTTGTCGAATCTGAGTGTCGTCGTGAATGGTCAGACTTTGGAAGCGGCCAGTCCCGGTTTTGCTCTGGATGCTCTCTCTCTGAAGCGGGAAGAGAATCAATGGAAATGGGGGGAACCGACCGGGTTGAGAAAGCGCCCCGGTATTCAGGGGCCAATTGATGATGCTTTCATGAGTCATTTCGTCGTTGTCCCTCCCGATTCCGAGGTGAAATCGCCGAAATTGGCCCGCTGGGTGGACTTTGAGCGCTGGCATTTTACGAGCCGCTGGGAAGCGCTCATGCGTGGAAAAGCGATTGAGTACAGCGCGGGCGATCTGGATTCCGGTGATATAGAGACCGCCAATCTGATTCTCTGGGGCGATCCGAAGTCGAATGCGATGATTGCCGAGATCATCGATCAGCTTCCGATTGAGTGGAACGAAAAGGAGTTCACTTTCCGTGGAAAGACCTATTCCTGCGCTGAGCACGTCCCGGGTTTTATTTTTCCCAACCCGCTCAATCCGAAACGTTATGTCGTCATCAACAGCGGTCTGACATTTCGCGAGGGACACGATGGAACCAACTCGCAACAGAATCCCAAATTGCCTGACTGGGCCGTGATCGGGCTGGATGAGTTGCCCGATAAAAATTCGCCCGGTCGGATCGTGGATGCCGGATTTTTCGATGAATCGTGGAAATGATTGCCTTGTCCCATTCCGGTCATGACTTCGAGGAATTGATCTCGCGCTGGAGGACTCTCGCTCATGAGCTCGAGCTGAAGGAGACCGTTATCTCAGTGGAGGGCGGCTACGAAGTTTTTGCTTTTGAGAATCAGCTCGCGGTTCCGCGCTGTCAGGCCGGGGGGCTTTACGTGTCGGCCGGCGTGCATGGAGATGAATGCGCTCCCCCCTGGGCGCTCTTGCAATGGGTTGAGTCCGAACCGGCGATTCTTACAGAGAAGCCGGTCGTGATTTTCCCCTGCCTCAACCCGTATGGATTCGTTGGCAACACACGCCACGACCATGCCGGAATGGACTTGAACCGGAACTTTCAGGATGAAAACGTGCCGCTTATCGGAAAGTGGCAGGAATTCCTCGAAGACCGCGAGTTCGATCTCGCGATCAATTTGCACGAGGACTACGACGCGCTGGGGATTTACTTATACGAAGTGGTGAGAACCGGAAGCCGCGGTGATACCCTGCTCAGGGCTTGCTCTGAATTGATCCAAACCGAAACAGCTGCGACCGTTGATGGTTCAGAGTTTAAAGACGGTCTTTTAAGCCACTCGACCAATGATGCGGATCTTCAGCGCATCATCGATGAAGATTTGGAAGGCGGTTGTCCCGAGGCGCTTTGGCTCGCGATGCACCATGCCACCGATTCGTTCACTTTTGAGACCCCCAGCGAACTGGCGCTTCCCGTGCGGATCGCGGCACACCGACGCTTTCTGGAAGAAGTGACGAGAGGCTAGTGGCAGTCCCAATTGTAGATCACTTTTGAAAAATCCCGTTTCGCGAGATCTCCCGGTGTGATGAAGAAATTGGCGATTCCGACGTCTCCCCACATGATTTTAGATTCGTTGTCGGAATCGATTTGGAGGAGAAGCTTCCAGTCCTTGTCAGGGGCTGCATAGGATCTGGGATCGGTTTGAGTGAATGATGCGTAGCCCCCGATCTGGTGGCCGAAAGTTTCCTGAGATTCGTAGGCGGCGTCCATCGCTTCGTATCGGTCCAGTCCGGGGAACTGATCGAAGAATTCGGACGGGAAGTAACGTTTAAAGCGATAGTCGGAAGGTGTCGCGAGATGGTCCATCCGGGAAAACTTCAGTCCGCATTCGACTTCACCGGGCAGAAGAACCATGTCACCGGTCTCATTGCCGGGGTGAGGGAGAAATGTAAAATCGGTTTCAAGATTTGCTTCATCAGTGTCGATTTCAGGGTAAAACCGGACCTCGTAGCCGTTTTGCGACGCGAAGTCGAATCCCTCTGAAAAACCCTCAAAATGACTTCCGTAGTGGTCATCATGAGCGCTGATGAAAATCTGGAGTAATCCCGATTGCGGGTATCCCTCCAGTGGGGGCGACTCAGCGAAATTGATCTGAGCCAGAAGTGCCATGGGGCGGTCCTTCTTGTCCTTTGGGAACGATTTTCCCTTGGGTAAATAGAAACTTCGTCCGAAGAACTTACTTTCAGTCAGAGCTGTCTCACGCGAGGGACGGGTCTCAACTTTTATCGCTGGAAGACGAGTCTTTTCCCAGGTTGGGCTCATTTTTTTGAGCACTGCCTCCTTTGTAGCCCCTGAGCTTCCCGCGTTGTCCGCCTCTCTTTTTTCGGCTGCCTCGAGCGCTTGTTTTTCACGCTTGGGCCACGCATAAAGGCCCATCAGAGCTATGACGAGAACCAGGGCGATGAGAATGTATTTGAACATACCCACATTTCTAGCGCTCTAAATCGCTCTTTGAAAATCAAATCTCTAGGCAAGAAGGTCGTGGAAGACCTCGCCGTGGACGTCGGTGAGACGAAAATCCCTTCCCGCGTAGCGGTAAGTGAGCTTCTCGTGATCGAATCCTAACAGGTGTAAAATGGTTGCGTGGAGATCGTGGACGTGCATCGGGTTTTCGACGGCTTTGAATCCGAACTCATCGGTCTTCCCGTATTGGAAACCGCCTTTGGTTCCTCCGCCGGCCATCCACATCGTGAAGCCGTGGTGATTGTGATCTCGGCCCAGTTTGGTGTTCGCCGCGTTCGCTCCCGGAGTGGGTAACTCCACTGTCGGAGTCCGTCCGAACTCACCGCCCCAGATCACGAGAGTGTCTTCGAGCAGTCCCCGCTGCTTAAGATCCACGAGCAGCGCCGCGATTGGTTGATCCGCTTCAGCACCGAGCTTACCGTGAAATTTTTCAATTTCCGCATGACTGTCCCATGGCTGTCCGGCACCGTGCCAGACCTGGACAAACCGCGTTCCGCGCTCGACGAGACGTCTCGCAATGAGCATCTGCCGGCCGTGCAGGGTGTCGCCGTAAAGTTCGCGAATGTGCTTCGGCTCACGGTCTACATTGAAAGCATCAGTGGCCTCGATCTGCATTTTGTAGGCAAGCTCGAGGGAGTGCATGCGCGCTTCCACATCCTGGTCGACCTGAGATTGACCGATGTCCTGGCGGTTCATTTCCTGAACGAGATCGAGCTGTTTCCGCTGGATATCCATCGGCATGCGTTGATTGCGAATGTCGGGGATCAGCTTGGAAATGAGAGAGTTTTTTGTGTCAATGTGAGCCCCTTGATAGGCTCCCGGAAGAAAGGCGGAACGCCAATTCTGGGTTTCGACGATAGGCACGCCACCGGGGCAAAGCGAAACGAAACCGGGAAGGTTCTCATTCTCGGTTCCGAGTCCGTAGGTAACCCAGCTGCCCATGCTCGGGCGTACCAGATTGACGCGCTCAGCTCCCGTGTTCATGAGCATCAGTGAGGGCTCGTGATTGGGGACGTTCGCATACATCGAATTGATGACACAGAGGTCGTCTGCCAACTCTGCTACTTTGGGAAAAAGATCGCTCGCCCATAGACCGGACTTTCCGTGTTGGGAGAAATTGAAGGGGGACTTCATCAGTGTCCCTGTTTTCCGCTCGGTCCTGAGACCTCCGCCGGGAACTTCCTGCCCGTGGTATTTTTCGAGGGCGGGCTTGTAGTCAAAGGAATCGACCTGTGACGGTCCGCCGTTTGCGAAGATGTGGATGACCCGTTTTGCTTTCGGCGCAAAATGCGTCTTCCCCGGTGCGAGCGGGTTGAGGGAGCGGTCTCCCGCGTTGAGCGATGAAAGGAAAGGGCTCAGGCCCAGTGCCCCCATTCCCATGCCGGTGCGTTGGAGGAGTTCGCGTCGTGAAAAAGATTGTGTCATGATAAGTCCGGGGAGGAGGGTTATTCGATGAAGAGAAACCGGTTTGTATTCAGGAGGGCGTGGACGTAGGCACTGTGAGGTGTCGCCGGAGTGGCGGGACCGGAGAAGGATTCAGCGAGGCCCCACTTGGGGTTGACTCCGCTCGCGTCCACCACCTGTGGGCTCCAGTTTACCGAGTCGAATGAGGAATTGTTCTCATGCGGGTCGATGATGAAATAAATGAGATCGTTTTTCGCGACGTCGAAGGGATCCACGGTGACGGGGAATGTCTTTTTCGCCGGATCCATGACTTGATCAAAGAGGAGACGACCTTTGTGGGTAACCACTTTCACCCTGACCCCGTTCCCTTTACCGACGGCGCTCCGCTGAACCGCTCCGGCGATGCTTACCTTCAGATCTGATGGTGCCTGCCACTGGTAGATCGAACTCTCTTTGGAAGTGTGTCCCGGGTGCGTCGCTCCTGCTCGTGCGTAGAGATAGGAGAGCGGGTTGTCTTTGATCGGAGTTTCTTTCTCGATCTGCCACTGCTTCCCGGTCCAGAGCGGATAAGGGGTGAATGATACTTTCCCGCTTTCATCATTGTGAGTGCCGTAGCCGTAGCTCCACGCCGTGTTTGTCTGGCGCTTCGAATAGTCTTTCATTTCCGACTCCACCGAGGTAAAGAAACTGTCTGCAAGTAGTCTGTCATTTTCGGTCGGCTCCGTCGCGAAAATAGCGCGATGATAGTGCTGAATGGGGTCCTCCTGAGGTGCGACCTTTTTCGCAAGATTGGCAGCCTGATTCTGTATAAAATCGCTGTTCATCGTGAAGAGCGCCTGCATCGGGATCGTCGTTGTTGGACGTTGCGCGGTGGTTTCCTGAGGGTTGGAGAAATCAAAATTCCGGAACACCGGATTCAGATTCTGCCTGTCGATGAACGCATAGACAGAGCGCCGGTTTGAATAGGGAGGTTCGAGGATTTTGACGGCGCGCCCGAACATCTCATCGCTGAGGGTTCCCGTGACTTCGAGAATCCCGTCGCGCAGTTGCTCAAGATCGAGGCGGCGCTTGTTGTATTTCCAGAGGAGCCGGTTCTCCGGATCAACGAGCATATTTTTATCCTGCACTGGATTCGATGACTGCTGCTGCCAGGTATGCGAAGTCAAAATGAGTCGGTGCAGCTTCTTGATCGACCAGCCATTTTCGATGAACCAGGTCGCGAGGAAATCGAGAAGCTCAGGGTTGTCAGGCAGCTCACCCTGAATTCCGAAATCATCGATCGTGCGGACGATTCCTTCCCCGAAGTGCCACATCCAGACGCGGTTGACGATGTTGCGCGCCGTGAGAGGATTGTCAGGACTCGCGATTTGCTGAGCGAGTTCGAGGCGTCCGCTTCCTTTGGTGAACGCAACCGGCTCAACATCTTTACCGAAAGTGAGAAAGCGACGGGGTGCTTCATCCCCCTGCCGTCCCGGCGCTCCGCGGACGAAGATGCGCTGTTTGCGTATGTTCTCTGCATCTGTCAGGATAATTGCCTTGTCAGGATCCATCTGCGCGTCTGCGATGAACTTGTCGAAGACTCCCTGTTTCTTTGCCAGTTCGCGGCGGTCTTCGCGACTGAGCATTTTGATGAGCTGCTCTCGGCGTCCCATCAGTTCAGGTTTCTCCTTTTCGATCTTTGCGAGTTTGGGCGCGAGGAAATCGTCGATCACTTTCTGCTTCTCGGCTCTCTCTTTCAGATACTTATCGTATTCCGGCCCGCTCTTCGGTTCGCCGATGACGGGACGCTCCTCTTTGAAAGAGTTCATGAAGACGCCGTAGACGCCGTAGTATTCTGAAGTGGAAATGGGATCGAATTTGTGATCGTGACAACGGGCGCAGGAAACCGTCAGGGCCATCATTCCCCGAAAGGTTGTATCGATTCTGTCATCGATGATGATCTCGTTCTTCCCGTTCTTGCTCAGGGAAAGAAATCCGAGCGCGGCGAGATGAGCTTTTTCAGGGGAATCCCAGTCGACGAGCTGTTCCGCGGCGAGTTGATAGAGCACAAATTTGTCGTAGGGCAGGTCGTCGTTGAATGACTTGATGAGCCAGTTGCGGTAGGCATAGCTGTAGATGAAGCGGCGTTCGCGACCGGCACCTTCGTAGCCGATTGTATCCGAGTAGCGGGCCACATCCATCCACTGCCGGGCCCATCGCTCCCCGTAGTGAGGCGATGCCATCAATTCGTCGACGAGTGCAGACCAGGCATCGGAATCGGGGCGGGGATCGTCGACGAATTTTCTTAACTCTTCATATTTGGGAGGGAGACCGAGAAGGTCGAAATGCGCGCGTCGGTAGAGCGTTTCACGATCCGCTTTCTCCGCCGCAACGACACCGGCTTTCTCTCGCGCTTCGTTCAAAAAGTAGTCGATCGGATTTCCTGCGCCTTCAGGGAGTTCCTGCTTTTTCACCGGCTGGAAAGACCAGTGCTCCGACGGGTCTTTATGTTCAGATATTTCATTCTCCGGCCATGGCAACCCCATCGCGATCCACTCCGTGATCCTCGCGATCGTTTCGTCGGGGAGCTTGTCGCCTTTCTCCGGCATCGCCACGATATTTTTCTCAGCGGCATGAGAGATCGCCTTAATCAAAACACTTTGCGCCGGATTCTCGAGGTCGACTACTTTCCGGTAATCACTTCCCGAGAGCCACCCGCCGCGATGGTTCAGTTCCAAACCGACTTTTGCTTTGGTGCCGGAGTGACATTTGAAGCAATTGTCCGCCAGAACCGGACGAATCTCTTTCTCGAAAAATTCAATTTGGGCCGGTTCGAATCCAGGATTCGTATCGGCACAATAAACCGCGCTCGTTGCCGAAATCGACACGAGAAGAAGAGGGAGGAGGCTGGCCTTAGGGACCGTCATTACTATGAACTTCGATGCGAAGTGAAGGCGTCGCAAACAGCGTATTTGCGCGAATACGGTAGTGAAATAGGGCTATGATAGGTGCGCCGAATTTGGTGTCGAGGGGATGTTTGGGTCGGGAACAATCGGCCCGATTGACTGTTGCAGGAAAAACCCCCGTAAAACCTGCTAAAGAACATATGTCAACCGGGCCGACGTTTTGGTTTCAACCCTTTTGCCGGTTGGCCAATGGCCTTCCGACGGTATTATAGTGACGCATTCGTTGTGCCAAGATGGGATGCTAAAACAAGCCAATGAGTGAAAATTTAACTAAAAGAGTAAAAATACGACAGGCAGTGCCCGATGATGTCTCCGGAATCTTGAAAATGGTCGCAGAATTGGCCGAGTTCGAGGATTTGACCGATCAGCTCGTCGCCACAGAGGAGGACTATCAAGAGTCGCTTTTCGGAACCGTGCCGGTGGCGGAAGCACTCGTCGCCGAGCACGAAGGAGCCCTGATTGGCTATGCGATTTTCTTTTCGACCTTCTCCACTTTCATCGGAAAAGCCGGAATCTGGCTCGAAGATCTTTATGTGAAGGAGGCTTTCCGCCATCAGGGGGTGGGAAAAAGACTTCTCAAGGCGCTTGGTAAAATCGCTCAGGAGCGGGACGCCGGTCGCTACGAGTGGTGTGTCCTCGATTGGAATCAGAACGCGATCGATCTCTACAAGCAGGTTGGAGGCGAAATTCTTGAGGAGTGGCGAATAGTGCGTATGGATCGTAAAGGGATTGAGAACCTTCCTGAAAAATGAGTATTGCTGAAAATCTGAAAACGGTGCAGGCGGCGACGTCGCCCGCAACCCTCGTCGCGGTGAGCAAAACCTGGCCTGCGGAAGATGTGCAGGAAGCTTACGACGCCGGGCAGCGCATTTTCGGGGAGAACAAGGTTCAGGAGATTCTCGAAAAGGCCCCGGTCCTGCCTCACGACATCGAATGGCATCTCATCGGGCATCTCCAGAAGAACAAAATCCGGAAAGTGCTTCCGCATTGCGCGATGATTCACAGTGTCGATTCGTTGGCGCTTGCCGCGCAGATCTCACGCATCGCCGGAGAGTTGGAAATGGAGTGCTCGATTCTATTGCAGGTGAATATCTCCGATGACGAAGCCAAGTTCGGATTCACGGCCGCTTCGCTACGTGAGGCGTTTGCTGAAATCAAAGCGCTTCCGAATGTGAACGTCGAGGGCCTCATGACGGTGCCGAAATTTGACCCCGATCCCGAGGCAGTGCGCCCCGCTTTCGCCGCGCTGCGGGAATTGCGCGATGAGCTCGCGAGCGAATACGGACTGACTTTGCCGCATCTTTCCATGGGAATGAGCCACGACGCCAAAGTCGCCGTTGAAGAGGGCGCGACCCTCGTGCGGGTCGGCTCGTCGATTTTCGGGAAGCGTGATTATTCGTGAGGATGAGCGGCGGAAGGGCAGTGACGTCGGAACGATTCTCGTTCCGCTACAGGTAGAGGAAGGAGAACTCCTTCCAAAGTCGCCGTTGAAGAAGGGGCGACCCTCGTGCGGGTCGGCTCGTCGGTTTTCGGGAAGCGTGATTATTCGTTAGGATGAGCGGCGGAGGGGCAGTGACGTCGGAACGATTCTCGTTCCGCTACGGGTAGAGGAAGGGGCGATGCTCGTGCGGGGACGCATCGTCGATCTTTGGGAAGCATCCATTTTATTTAATGCGAAATACTTGCGTTAGATATCGTTGAACGTTACCGGCATTTGTCAGTGCTCTGAATTACCGGGCCGCTCGCGTCTTCAGCGCGGGCCTGGATTGTCGCTGAATTTTTTTAAATGGCCATTCTAATGTCTAAGCCTCTCCTTTTTATTACCGGCTTTCTGGGAGCTGGTAAAACGACCCTGCTGCGAGCCCTGCTTGATGAATACAAGCGGTTGGATCTGACGGCTGATGTCATTTTGAATGATTTTGAGAACGCTGAGATCGACGCTTCCACTCTGCCTGAATCGGAGGCCTCTGTCTTCCCTCTCGCGGCGAGTTGTGCGTGCTGCGACAGTCTCGATGAACTCAAAAATCTCTGTCTTGCCGCGCAGACAGGGAGGGGGGATGCCCTTTTTATTGAGCTGAACGGCACTGCCGACCCTCTGCCGCTCCTCGAGGCTTTCACGGTGATGGAAAAAGAAATGCCGTTTTCGCCGCGGTGGCAGGTCGCGGTGGTTGATGCGCGGTATTGGCGAAAACGAAAAGAGTTCGATGCCCTCGAAACCCGACAGGTTGAGACCGCGACCCATTGGATTCTAACGCACCGGGAGGGGCTTTCTGATGAGGAGATTGATCTCATCGTTCAATCGGTCGAGGAGACGAATCAGTATGCGACCCGAATCGATGCCTCCCGGCTCGCCGGAGAGATCGAGGCAGCCGCAATGCAGCCGCTGAGAGCAAAAGAAGATTCTTCATGGAGGGTGGGGGAATCAGGAGGGGAGCATCTTCATGATCATGAACATGCGCTGTCCCATCGTTTTACAGGGTGTCAGATACCCCTGCCGGGGCGTTACAGAAGTTCTCAAATGGTGCGTTTTCTCGAATCACTGCCTGCTGAAGTGCTGCGTGCCAAGGCTCTCGTAAAACTCAGCGAAGCGCCCGGTTACCGTTGGATCTTTGAGCGAACCGGTCGTCATCCCGTCGGCGAGCCTTTGAAGGGCGATATCTTTTCGAAGGCTTCGCCATCGCTGGTGTGTATCGGGCCGGCGCTTGATCCGGTCCTTTTACGCGAGATGGTGAGAGAACATTTCGGTATTTGAAGATGGAGCGGTGATTCCGCCACATTTCGCGGTTGCGCAGTGCTCCGGTTTTAGACAACATCAGAGGTCTTCATTAATTGATTGCTATGGCAGAAACCAAACCGAAATCCGCGATGCCGATATTGAGCATCATGATGTTCCTTCAGTTTTTTACCTGGGGGGCGTGGTTCGCAACGCTCGGTCAGGCGCTGGGTGCGAATGAACTGGGCGGTGCGATCGGTGACGCCTACGCATCGGCCCCCTGGGGTGCGATTATTGCCCCGCTCTTTTTAGGGGTCATCGCCGACCGGTTTTTCCCGTCTCAGGTCGTCTTCGGTGTGCTCTTTCTGCTCGGCGGAGTCTTTATGTTTATGGCTGCCGATGCCGGCGCGGCCGGTAATGCTGACAAGGTCGTCTTTTACCTGATCGCTCACATGCTTTGCTACATGCCGACGCTCGGTTTGGGTAACACGATTACCTTTGCCAACCTCGAGCGGCTCCAGTTTCCGAAAGTGCGCGTCTGGGGAACGATCGGCTGGATCGCAGCCGGGCTCGTTGTCGGTTTCCTCGGTTGGACCTCCAGTTTGGAGATTTTCAAACTCGCCGGGGTGAGTTCGCTCCTTCTCGGTGTCATGGCGTTTTTCCTTCCTCACACACCGCCTCCGGCAAAAGGCGAGCCGATCAATATGCGGGCGCTGCTCATGGTCGATGCGTGGAAGCTGCTCGCAAAGCCCGGCTTCCTCGTCTTCATCATCTGTTCGGGGTTGATCTGTATCCCCCTCGCTTATTACTACGCCTACACTTCCAATTTCCTCGCCAACACCGGTTTTGAAGAGGCGGCATCAACCATGACGATCGGTCAGATGTCGGAGATCGTCTTTATGCTCCTGATTCCGTTCTTCTTTCGAAAGCTGGGCGTGAAATGGATGATCCTCGTCGGGATGCTCGCCTGGGTGGTTCGGTATTTACTTTTCGCCTTTGGCGCGCCGGACCAAGTCGCCTGGATGATGTTCGCGGGTATCGCGCTCCACGGAATCTGCTACGATTTCTTCTTCGTTACGGGCTTTATGTACACTGACAAGGTGGCGCCCAAGGCGGTGAGCGGGCAGGCTCAGAGTCTGCTGGTTTTCGTCACCCAGGGGCTGGGTATGTTTTTCGGATTCAAGGTAGCAGGAGCGAAATTCGCGGGAGTTCCGGGGTATGGGCCGCTCGACGAGGCGATCAGTGCGGCACGTCCGGAAGTCGATTTGTCCTTTGGGGACAAGCTCACGAAGCTGTTTTCCTTCAACATGCCCGAGTCTATCGATCCCGGTCTCGTCTCGACGGCGATGGAGCAGTGGAAAGGTTTCTGGCTTTTTCCTGCGCTTCTCGCCGGCATCATTGCGGTGATTTTCTTTGTCGGCTTCTGGGATAAAACGAAGGTTACCGAAGACGATCTCGAGGACATATAGAACTCCAGACTCAAGAGGGTTGGGTGCATGACCTGACCCTGTCTGATTAGATTGAAACCGGTCACCTTCGGGATGAAACGTTGGAGAGTCGCGGGGATCAATTTTGATCATTTTCACATGGGGGATCTGTTGCGTCTCGCGCACGATCACCCTCAGGTCGACCTCGTCGGGATTTGCGATGAGAAGCCGGATCGCATGGAGGAGGCGGCCCGGAATTTTTCGCTGCGGAGCGATCAGGTGTTTACCGATCATGAAGATTGCCTGAAGACGACGAAGCCGGATCTCGTGATTCTCTGCCCGGCGGCAGCGAGGCATGCCGAGTGGGTGGAGAAAGTCGCTCCGTTCGGGGGCCATGTGCTCGTGGAGAAGCCGTTCGCGACCTCTCTCGCTGAAGCGGATCGCATGGTGGCGGCGATGGCCAAATCGGGACGGAATCTCGCGATCAACTGGCCGCTCGCATGGGTGCCTGCACATGCCAAATGCCATGAACTGATCGCCACCGGTGCGATCGGAGAGGTCTGCGAAGTGCATTTCTACGATGGCAATCGCGGGCCGCTCTGGCATGGCGCTGACAAGATCGAACACGAGCCTACGGACGAAGTCAAAGAGGCGAGTTGGTTTTACCGCGAGTCCGATGGCGGCGGGAGCATGCAGGATTATCTGGGTTACGGGACGACGCTGGGGACCTGGTTTAACGGGGGGCAAAAGCCAGTCGAAGTGATGGCGATGTGGGACCGTGAGGGCAACGGTCTCGAAGTGGATGAGCACAGTGTCACGGTGGCCCGCTACGCCGGAGGGCTTTCAAAATTTGAAACGAGATGGGGGACCTTTTCGGATCCGTGGACCCATCAGCCCCAGCCGAAATGCGGTTTCGTTGTCAAAGGCACAACGGGGACGATTTCCAGCTACGACTACGAGTCTTTTGTGACCCTTCAGGATTCGGGTTCGCCTGAGGGCCGCCGTGTCGAGGCGCCCGCATTGAGCGCGCCATTCCGGAATCCGATCGAGTATTTTCTCCACTGCATTGAGGAGGGGATTCCGGTTGAGGGGCCGCTCAGCGTTGAGACCTCCCGGATCGGTCAGCAGATCGTCGATACCGCGTATGAGAGTGCGAAGCAGGGACGGGCCCTGCCGCTTGTGGGCGAATAGAGTGGCTCCGTCGTCCACTCGCTGGCGCTCGCCGCCACAGAAGGGGGGGGGGCTCTGAATGGGCTGAAAGCCCTATCGAATAGAGCCCGGGACTTCAGTCCCGGGAATGAAATAGTAAATATCCGCGACCTGAACGACCGCCCGGAAATTCTCTTTGGATTCTGTATCTGCGAGCGGCCTTTCAGGACGCAGGTATTGAATGTGCCATAACCCCGGATTGAAATCCGGGGCTGTTTACAGTGATGCTTTCAGCATCTCAGTTTACGCGGGGTAGCTTCCGAGAGTCTTCACGAAGGAGCAGTTCTTGCCGACTTCCTCGATGGCGTTGGCGAGCTCGGGCTCTTCGCAGTGCCCTGCGATGTCGACGAAGAAGTAATACTCCCAGGCACGGCGTTTCGAGGGACGGCTTTCGATTTTTGACATGTTGATCGAAAGTTTCTCGAAGGGCTCAAGAGCACGATGGAGGGAACCGGGTTCGTCGCGAACCGAGAACATCACCGAAGTGCGGTCGTTGCCGGTCGGAGGGCAGGTCTTGTGACTGATGACGAGGAAACGGGTCGTGTTGTTCGCGATGTCCTGAATGGAACGCTCCAGCAAGTTGATGTTGTAGAGTTCGGAAAGGAGCGAACCTCCGAGGACCGCTGAGTTGGGCTCCTTCGCCGCGATCTCTGCAGCTGCGGCGGAACTCGATTTCTCGATCGGCTGAATCTCGTTGAAATTCTTGGCCAGCCAGCCACGACACTGGGCGATAATCTGCGGGTGGCTGTAAATCTGCTGGATCTCTTCGCGCGGGCAGTTCGCCATGAGGTTGTTCTCAATCGAGAGCATGACCTGCCCGTAGATTTTGAGCGGGGAGTCGGCGAAAAGATCGAGGGTGTGGGTGACAGCTCCTTCGGTTGAATTCTCGATCGGAACGACTCCGTAGTCGGCGATGCGCCGTTCGACCTGATTGAAAACATCCCCGAAGCTGGGCTGGGGAAGGTATTTCACGCTGTGACCGAATTTTCCGATCGCGGCCTGGTGGGTCCAGGTGCCGGCAGGGCCGAGGTAGGCGATCTTGAGGTCCTCTTCGAGGGCGAGAGCTGCCGACATGATCTCGCGGTAGATCGCACGAATCGAGTCATCGGGAAGGCGGCCTCCTTCTCCTTTTTTGCAGAGGCTGCGGAGCAATTTTTCCTCGCGCTCGGGAGCGTAAATTTCGAGTCCGTTCTGCTTTTTGATTTCACCGATTTCATGGACAACGTCGGCCCGCTCATTGAGGAGTCGGATGATGTCAGTATCGATCGCGTCGATTTTGATGCGCTGTTCTTCGAGGCTCATAAAAATGGTGGGTCAGTTGGCGGGCTGATCGGTTTCCTCAGCTTCGTCTTCAGAGGATTCATTCTCCTCTGATTGATTGCTTTCGTCGGATGATTCTTCTTCGATTAAATCCTCTTCGGCTTCGAGCGCGGCGATTCGCGCTGCATTGTCGTCCATTTCTACGGCTTCCGCCTCAGCATCTTCGGCGGGCGCGGCTTCTTCCGCAGCCGGTTCCTCCTCGGCGGTGGGCAATTCCACGATACGCAATTCCGACGCGTTGGGAAGGTCGTCCAGTTCCTTGATCCCGAAGTGGGCCATGAACTCTTCGGTGGTTTCGTAGAGCATGGGGCGGCCGGGGAGATCGGCACGACCTCCGATACGAATGAGCCGGCGATCGATCAGTTTTTGAATCTGCCCGTCGACGGAGACACCGCGGACGGCCTCGATGTCTGCCTTCGTGATCGGCTGGCGGTAGGCGATCAGCGCGATCGTTTCGAGAGCGGCGGCGCTGAGTTTTTCGGGCCGCATCTCAGGAAGAAGGGCCCGGATCCAATCGGCGTAGATTTCCCGGGTTACAAATCGCCAGCCGTTTGACCCTTCGCTCAGTTGGATCGCACTTCCGTTCTGAACCAGTTTTTCATCAAGTTCCGCGATGACGACTTCGATGTTGGATGCGTTGATCGTTTCCCACTCCTGTGCTTCGGGGATGGCAGAGTCTTCCGCGGCGCGCCGAACCGCTTTCGCTATTTCAGCGGAAGTAACAGGTTCAGGAGCGGCATAAATCAAGGCCTCGACGATGTGAATCAGTTCCATTTAGGTCTCGTTGAAGAGGTGGCGGGAGGGCTCGTAAGCTGCGCTGAATTTGAAGGAATTAAAGTGGATTCTTATTCGGTTTCCGTTCGCGTCTAGAATTCGTTTCGTCTCATCTGGATTTCTCCGAGGACAATTTTCTGAACCACTCTGAAATAATTGAGCTTCATCAGTTCAAGAACGGCGAGGAAGGTGACAATCAATTCATTTTTGCTCGCTGCACCGGTGAAAAGATCGACGAACTTGATGGTTCCTCCGGGTTCCACCTTATCGAGGATGAAAGCGATTTTGTCACTCACGGTGAACTGATCATCGACGATCTCTCCGAGGCTGTCATCCTGAAAGCGGTCAAGGATGCTCTGAAAGGCGCGGATCAGATCAAAAACGTTTACGTCATCGGAAAGAGGGCGCTCTTCCCCTTCGGCGCTTTTGATTTTGTCGGGCTTGTGGGAAAAGTGATTCTGCTGCTTCGATTCCTTCTCTGCGAGCTGACGCGCGGCTTCCTTGAATTTTTTATATTCAATGAGCTGTTTAATGAGATCCCAGCGTGGATCCTCTTCGTCCGCATCTTCCTCGGGCGGCTGCACGTGCTTCGGCAGCATCATGCGACTCTTGATGTAGCAGAGGTTCGCGGCCATGACGAGGAATTCACCGGCGAGGCCGATATTCAGCATCTTAAAGGTTTCGAGGTAAGCCATGTATTGCTTCGTGATCGCTTCGATCGGAATATCGTAAATATCGATCTCGTCCCTTTTGATGAGGTAGAGAAGGAGATCCATTGGCCCTTCGAAGATATCGAGTTCCACTTTGTAGGAGGACTCGTTGTCGTCGCCGGAAAATGAGTCGTCATCGGAAGAGGTATCGTCGCTCCCTGATGCCTCGGAACCGGCTTCGTCAGAGGCTGTGGCTTCCTCTGAAACGTCTCCTTCCGGGGGCGTCTCGTTTTCAGGAATCTCAGGTTCCTCTGCTTCTGTGGTGTCGTCGTTCAATTAGACCGAATGGTTGAATAGATCAAAGCCCCCGCAGGGGACATTTGCAAGGTGAGAGGTGGAGGAGTTGCGATGAGATTCGGCCTTTTCCGGGAGGCATTTTAGTTGAAGGATCCTTAATTCTTGAAATGCTCAATAATTACTCTACTTTCTAGCAGATGAGCGATTCCAAGGCAGATCCAAAGCCCATTTCCCGCTCCGAAGCGAAGCGGTTATGGAGCTTGATGAAGCAGAAAAAGCCTCTATCGCAGGCGGATCGGGATCTCGTGAAGCAGGCGGCAGAGTGGCAGATGTTTCACCACCACGGGATCCGGCTGAAGCCTGGGAGCGAGCCCTCAGCAGCCAGTTCCGAAATCTCATCTCGTTCGCAAGGGAACGTGACTGTCTCCTGACGCGTGCGGATTTGCCCTCTCTCGATTACGGGAAAGGCGGCATGGAGCACGAAATTTTCCACGACCCTCACGAGGACCGGTTCTGGAAATCCACCTTTGCCGGTTTTGCAGGATTCGGCCCGTCCGGCTACTCGACGCCATTCGGGTATTTGAGACGATTGCGCCTTTCCAATCTGGTTTTCGGCGATGATGTCCGTTTTGAGGGGATTTGGGAGCGCCCCGATGGCCCCGGTATTGTTACCTCGCAGCGTTACATTCTTCCCGATCCCATGGCGGGGGTTCCGACGATGGAAGCGGTCTGCGAATTCATGACCGGTCTCGGTTTTACGCGGGACGGTGAAAATGTCAGCTTTCTCCGCGAGTCGGACGGCGTGCTCGCTCAGGATGCGCACCCGAGGAATTACATCCGTGCCGTCGATGGCGACATATACGCAATTGATGTGCAGCCTTTTCTGGAGAAAGGCCGCCCCTGGGAAGAGGTGCATGCCTTCGAAGATGTTGCGAGGTAGCTGCGTTTGCCAAAACGTGGCTCAAAGCCAATCAGCTCTTTGAAAAAGCCTTTATCCTTATCTTTATTCTTATTTTTTCCCCTCCCAGTCATGAGAGCGGAATCTCCTTCCTCTACTCGTAGCGGAACGAAGCTCGTTCCGCCATAGATGCCTGAACGCGGGCTTTACCGCACACGGTTTATCCGCTTCAGTAGTCCTGTATGCGGCGCGTTTTCTCTCTCATCATTCTGCTGATCAGCTTGAGCGGTTCTGTCTTCGGGCAAGCGGACTACAAACGTTATTACGATGAGGATAACCTCCCCAAGGCGCGGGAGATTTTCCGGGCGGGGCGTTACGATATCATTGTTCAGATTTGTGATTACTCGCTGCAGCGGGGGCAGCCGTCCTGGGAATGGCGCACCCTCCGGTTTCAGGCGCTTAAAGCTCTCGGTCGATACGAAGAGGCGCTCGAGGAAGCGAGGACGACGACGGAACTGTTTCCCGATGCCCTCGGGGCTTTGTTGGAAGCTCATGCCTTTTTTAAAGAAACGGGGCATTCCGAAGATGCGGACCGGATCCTCATGGGGATCAATAAGGCGGCGCAGGCGGTTCCGACGCGTGAGCGAACCCCGCTCGATCTCGTCTTTCTGGGACGTGCTGCGGTTGTTCTCGGCGGGGATCCCGATCTGGTGATCGATAAGTATTACGGCCCTGCCAAAGACACCAAATTTAAAGGGCGTGAGGCTCCGGAAGGCGTTCTCGAAGCGCATCTTTACACCGGCTACCTTGCATTGGATAAAGACGATTTTGGAAAAGCGGCGACTGCCTTCGAGGCCGCCCTGAAGCTCGATCCGGATCGCACTGATACGCTTTTCGGATTGGCTCGTTCCTATTTCCCGACGAGTCGTCAGATTGGCGGGAAGTATCTTGAGAAACTTCTCGAGATTTCTCCGCGACATTACGGAGCACTTCTTCTCGAAGCCGAATACGCGATTATTTACGAAAATTACGAAGAAGCGGTGCGCCGGCTTCAGATCGTTCTCGCGATGAATCCACGGCATCCGCTTGCGTGGACTTACAGTGCGATTCTCGCTGAACTGGTTGAGCCGAACAGCGGTGAATTTGATGTCGCACGCGAGAAAGCGCTTTCAGTCTGGAAGAACAATCCGGAGATCGATCACGTCATCGGTCGCGTTCTTTCGAAAAAGTATCGCTACGCGGAGGGTGCTGCAGCACAGAGGCGTGCCCTCGAATTTGATCCTCAATACCTTCCCGCGAAACTCCAGCTCGCGCTCGATTATCTGAGACTCGGGGAGGTCGAGAAAGCCTGGCCGCTCGCGAAAGAAGTGGGAGCAGCGGACGAATACAACGTTCTCGCCTACAATCTGGAAGTGCTTCAAAAGGAGATCGACAGTTTCGCCTCCGTGACGACGGATGATTTCATTATTCGTCTCCCGCCGGAAGAGGCACCGATCTATGGTGATCAGGTGGTGTCCCTCCTGACAGATGCGAAAACAGTTCTCACCGAAAAATACGGACTCACGATCGATGAGCCGACCCTGATCGAGTTCTACCCGAATCAGCAGGATTTTGCGGTTCGATCATTCGGGGCTCTCGGCGGCGAAGGGTTGCTCGGGGTCTGCTTTGGATCCGTCGTGACGATGAACAGCCCCGGAAGTCTTACTGCCGGCAAAAACAACTGGGAGGCAACGCTCTGGCATGAGTATTGTCACGTCATCACTCTCACGGCGACGAAAAACAAGATGCCGCGCTGGCTCAGTGAAGGGATCTCGGTTTACGAGGAAATGCAGCGCCAGTCCAACTGGGGGCAGCGCATGTCTCCGCGCTATCGGAAAATGATTCTCGAAGAGGAGGCCCTCACTCCGATCGGGAAAATGAGTGAGGCATTCTTCAGCCCGAAGAATGCTGAATACGTCATGTTCGCCTACTACCAATCGATGTTGGTGGTTGATTACATCGTGAAGAATTTCGGCGAAGCATCGCTGCGCGGGATTCTCGCTGATCTCGCCGGGGGTGTTCTTATCAATGAGGCGATCGAGCGGAACACGACTAAGCTCGACGACTTGGAGAGCAATTTCGCTGCCATGGTTCTGGATCTCGCGACCAACTATGGAAACGGCGTCGACTGGTCGGAACCGGCCAGAGAGGAAGTGAATCCGCTGAGCGGACTTGCCGTGGCTGCGTTTGTGAAGAAGAACCCGAAGAATCTCTGGGGCCTGCAAATTCATACCGGCAATCTGTTGAAAAATGAGCAATGGGACCTCGCCATAGAGTCGGCTGATCGACTCATCGCGTTGCTTCCTGAATTTGCCGGGTCGGGCAATGGCTATGCGATGAAGGCCAGGGCGCTCCGCGAAAAAGGGGACTCCGCCGGTGAGGTCGCTGTTTTGGAAAAGGTCGCGAGTCTTTCCGCCGAAGCTTTAGCGGCTTACAACCGCCTTATCGAAACCAAGTTCGATGCGACCGATTGGAGCGGCGTGGTGGAAAACTCCGAACGCAGCCTCGCGATCAATCCGTTTATCGAGCGGACGCACTACTGTCAGGGTTGCGCTCACGAAGGGCTCGAAGAAGTCGCTCCGGCAGTCGGTGCCTTTGAAAAGTCGCTCGCTCTCGATCCTGCCAATCCATCGGAGGTGAGGTTCAGGCTCGCCCGACTCCTTGCTGGGACGGATAAGGAAAAAGCAAAGCGCTACGTCCTCGACTCACTCGCCGATTCGTTGCGGTATCAGGAAGCGTATGAATTGCTCTCGGAGATGACTGTGGAATCGGATGCCGGGCATGAAGAAGGAGACGCTCCTCTGCCTCAATAGTCGCTCCAGTTCGTCCTACGAAAACACCCCGTAAACCTCCCTCGCTGATTCGATGAATCGCGTGAAGAGGGTTCTTGTGTTTTCCAACAGTGAGACGCCGAATCCCTCAAAGGTCGCGGTGGGGGAGGCGATGATCAGCATGGTGCAGATCAGAAGAATGTTTGCGATGAAGATGATTACGAAGGAGAAGAGTCGTCCGTTTTGATCGAGATCGGGCTGTTCGCGGCGAATCATCCAGATCGTGAAGGTGAGATGAAACATCCAGCTCACGCCGATGAGCCCGTAGAGCCAGACCGTGTCGGGGTGTTTGATTTCCTTCAGGGTCCATTCCATGAGGGCCCAGATCAGAATGACCACGGCGGTGTAAAAGGGGAAAAAGTAGGGGGAGAGCGAGATGAGAAAATTGTTCCGGTTCGTGAGGACGTGGCCGCCCTCAGCGGAGATGTGGATCTTGGTGACTTTCCCCTGACAGATTAGAACAAAAAGCGCGTGGGTGAGCTCGTGCCCCGCGACGTAGCACCACATCATGAAGCGGGTCCGGAACCCGTAGAAGAGGGCCAGCCAGAGAAAGCAGCCGACGCCGAAGAAGAGAAATTCCTTCGAGCGCCAGTAGTCGCCGCCGAAGGTGTCGGCGGTGAGGAGAACGAGAAAGGTCTCGATGAGTACCCAGCAGAAAGGAAGCAGGAGAATACCGATCCAGAATTTGAAAAGGATCAAGGCCGACTGATCAAACCCGGTCGAGCGGGTCTTCGTTTTTGCGGGAACAAAGGCGGCGAGGCCCTGACGGGGAACGGGGCGCCGCTTTCGCGTGCGCTTGTTCCGTATTCTTTTCCGTTTTGCCGGCACAGCTCGTCTTCGCTGGAAAATTTAAGGAGCGAAGCTCAGGCCGGAGCCTCAGGCCCGACCTACGTATTTTTTGTCAACGCTGCCGACTTTAATCTTGTCGCCGGGGCCGATGAAGAGAGGCACCTGAACGCGGAGACCGGTTTCGAGAACCGCTTCCTTCGTCGCTGCTGTCGCGGTGTCACCTTTGACGCCGGGAGCGGATTCCGTAACTTCGAGTTCGATGCTCGCAGGCAGTTCGATCGTGACCGGTTTTCCGTCGACGAAGAGCACTTCCACTTCAATCGCGTCGATGAGAAGATCTTTGCTGTCTTCGACAAACTCCTCCTGAAACGTGATCGTGTCGTAGGTCTCCGTATCCATGAAGTGGTAACCCATCTGGTCGGCGTAGCTGAATTCGAGCTTCTGACGGTCTGACTGAACGATGTCGACCTTATCACTGGAGGCGAAACGAATGTCCTTGGTTTTGCCGGAGTTGAACGACCGGATCGTGGCCATGATCAGCGCGTTTCCTTTACCGGGCGTGCGGTGCTCCAGTCCGAGGACGAGTCCGAGTTCGCCTTTGTAGCTGATGCATTGTCCGCGTTTCAAGTTGGTTGCTACGATAGCCATGTGTTCAGTGAGGTTATTTAAGGATTCTTAATTAAAATTCTGCAGCCTTCATTTTGACATCGATTTCATCAATAACAAGATTGGAAATAGTGATTTGAGTGGTGATGAGAAAGGCTGAAACTGGACGGGTGATTGATTCAACCGCTACCCCAGATCGAAACGCGAAACGCTGGTTTCTCGTCGTGCCCGCAATGTGCCTCCCCCTTGCGGCCTCGTTTTTCTACTTTGTTTTATTCCCCGGAACGATTCTGGGGAACTCGTTTTATTCGGGAATCAAAGTTTTCCTTCTCATCTGGCCCTTCCTCGCGGTCTGTCTCTGGCTCAAGGAGCCTCTGATTGAGAGGGGCCGGGAAAAGCGACATCTCCCGGCCGCGGTGGCAGGGTTTGCCTTTGGCGCTGTGGTGTTCGCCCTCCTCGTCTGGCTCGTGAAAGAAAGTCCTTTTGCGTATCTGATCACTGAGAACAGCGCCCGCATCTCGGAGCGGATTCATGGGCTCGGTGTCGCGGAACACTACCTCTGGTTTGCGCTTTTTATCTCCTTTGCCCACGCAGCGCTCGAGGAGTTTTTCTGGAGATGGTTTGTTTTCGGGCAATTACGCAGATTGATTTCAGTCCCGTGGGCCTGTTTTTGGGCGGCGGTGGGGTTCGCGGCTCACCATATTGTGATTCTGACACAGTTCTTCCCTCCGGCCTGGGCGATTGCGCTCGGTGTCTGTGTCGGAATCGGGGGGGCGGTCTGGAGCCTTATTTACCACCGATACGGAAGTTTGCTCGGGGCGTGGATCAGTCACATGATCATCGACCTCGGTCTCATGTGGGTGGGCTGGATCGCTCTGAACGCGTGAACCTATTCAACGATGTCGACGATCTGAAAGAGCCATTTTTGATCGTCGGTGTCAGCTTTGGGTTTCTGAAGCAGGTTGCGACCGTGGCTGCCTCCTTTGCTATTGGTCGTGAGGTAGAGGCCGCTGCTTCTATTTTTGAGACGGGCGAATCCGTCTTCATCGAACTCCATTTGCCAAAGCTGTGAGTCCTCATCGAGGATTTCCCATTGAATCGCACCGGTATTTTCCTCCGTCTTCCCTTCCAGAATCGCGAGGGCTTTCCCTGAATGTCTTGCGATGAGATGAATCCAACCGTCTTTGTGCCGGACGATGCGCCATTGCTGATCATCGGTGCGATGCTGCTCCCATTCAATAATCCCGGTGCCGTTTTCGTGGTAGGCGGTGGATACGGAAATCGCGTTTTGGGAAGACTTGCAAATGATGGAGTGCCATACGGTCGGCTCATTTTCTGCCGCCGGGGCACAGTAGGGGTGTTCCAGGGGCGTTTCAGGTTCGCCCTTCGCTTCAGGCGGAGCAGGCGGGTGCTTTGAGGGAAGTGTGATGATTTCGTAGCCGTCCCGCGTGGCGGTGATTTCCACGGTCCCGGCGGGAGCTTTTGCAGGTATCAGCGCGCAGCTGATGGAGATCACGAGGGGGATCAAGGCTTTCATTGCAGGTCGATTTTGCCAGAAAGGCGGGAAAAGGACCACCTTCTTTTCAGACCCAACAGGGTTGAGTCATCGACCTGACCCTGTTCAATACGAGATCTTCTTCCGTTTAACCGAAAGCGGCTTTTCGCCGGAATCCTTCTTCAATTTGTTGATCTGGTCGCGGATGAGGGCGGCGCGCTCGAATTCGAGTTTGGTGGCGGCTTCCTGCATTTCCTCCTCGAGCTCGCGGATCACGGCGAGGGTGTCGACGTCATCTCCCGATTCGGCGACGAGCGAATCTTCAACCGCTTTGCCGTTGGTGTACATCCGCAGGGTTTCCTGATCGCCGCGTGTCACGGTGTGGGGAATAATGCCGTGTTTCTCGTTGTGCTCGGACTGAACGCGACGGCGGTATTCGGTGATACTGAGGAGGCTCTGGATCGAATCAGTGACGTTGTCGGCGAAAAGAACCGCTTCGCCGTTGATGTGTCGGGCGGCGCGTCCGGCGGTCTGGATGAGGCTGGTTTCGCTTCGCAAAAAGCCTTCTTTATCCGCGTCGAGAATGCAGACGAGGCTGACTTCGGGGAGGTCGAGGCCTTCCCGAAGGAGATTGATCCCGATGAGAATATCGAATTCAGCGGCGCGGAGGCTTCGCAGGATCTCGACTCGCTCGATCGCATCGACGTCGGCGTGGATGTAGCGCACTTTGAGTCCGATATTCCTCATGTAATCGGTGAGGTCTTCGGCGGTGCGCTTTGTGAGGGTCGTGACGAGGACACGTTCGCCTTTCTCAATCCGCTGCTGGCAGAGTTCAATCGTTTCGTCAATCTGGCCTTTGAGCGGCCGCAGGGTGATGACGGGATCGATCAGCCCGGTCGGACGGATAATCTGTTCGACGATGAGATCGGTTCCTTTTTTCCCGGGATCGAATTTGTCGACGGGCTGCCGGCTTCCGGAGATGCGGGGGAGTCGCTCGGGAACCAGTTCCGGTTCGCCGATCACTTTGCGTTTGTGAGGCAGGTAGCCTTTGCGTCCCGCTGTGGAATTTTTGATCTCAAACTTCGCCGGTGTCGCGCTGACGTAGAGGCGCTGACCGGTTGCCTTCATGTATTCGTCGAACTTGAGGGGCCGGTTGTCGAGGGCGCTGGGGAGGCGGAAGCCGAAGTCGACGAGGGTGGTCTTCCGCGACCGGTCGCCTTCATACATCCCTCCAATCTGTGGAATGCTGACGTGTGACTCATCGATCACGGTGAGGAAATCATCGGGGAAAAAGTCGATCAGGGTTCCGGGCTTTTCCCCGGGAGGCCGTCCCGTGAGATGACGGGAATAGTTCTCGATGCCCTGACAGAAACCCATTTCCTGCATCATTTCGATGTCGTATTCGGTGCGCTGCTTGATCCGCTGCGCTTCGAGATACTGCTGGTTGGCCTCGAACTTTTCGACCTGCTCTTTGAGTTCCTTGCGGATCGCGACGATGGCTTTTGCCATTTTGTCCTTCGGGGTCACGAACTGCTTCGCGGGGTAAAAGGTGATCTCGTTGAGCTGGGAACGCGCCGTGCCGGTGAGAGGATTGAAGGCGGAGATCCGGTCGATTTCGTCGCCGAAAAACTCCACGCGGATCGCCTCGTTGTCGAGGTAGGCGGGGTAAACTTCGACGACGTCGCCGCGGACGCGGAAGTGGCCGCGGGTGAATTCGATGTCGTTTCGTTCGTAGAGGATTCCGACGAGGCTTTTGAGAAAATCATCACGGTCGATGAGCTGCCCAACGCGAACGGGGATCATCATGTTTTTGTAATCGTCCGGTGAACCGAGACCGTAGATACAGGAAACGCTTGAGACGACGATGACGTCTTTTCGCGTCAGCAGCGAGCTCATCGCGGAGAGGCGGAGGCGCTCGATCTCATCGTTGATCGACGAATCCTTCTCGATGTAGGTGTCGGTCCGGGGGATGTAGGCCTCGGGCTGGAAGTAGTCGAAGTAGGAGACGAAATACTCGACCGCGTTGTCGGGAAAGAAGCTTTTGAACTCGCTGTAGAGCTGCGCCGCGAGGGTTTTGTTGTGCGACATGATCAATGTCGGCTTTTCGATGTTCTGGATCACGTTCGCGACTGTGAACGTCTTACCGGAACCGGTCACCCCGAGGAGCGTCTGGTGATTGTTGCCGGCGCGGAGGGACTTCGTGAGTTTGGCAATGGCCTGCTCCTGATCGCCCTGGGGAGAGTAGTCGGAACTGAGGCTGAAGAGAGACATGCTTTTACAATCGTCATGAGATGACGGCAGTTAAAGCACTCTTTTTTGCTTTTTCCTGCTCCCTGCCTTCCGCGCGGAAGGATTGAGATGAGGAGTCAGAAAAAGAAAAAGGTTCGATACGGACGTAGTTATCCGTATCGAAAGGTGTGTGGCAGAGCCACCCGGAGCTGAAAACCGAGTCCTATGAACTCTAGTCTTCTTTTTCGTCGACGCTGATTTTGCCTTCGATGATTTCGGTGAGGGCGATGTCAGCGGCACCCATGCGGTGATCGGTCTCGACGAGTGGCGTCCGTCCCAGATTCAGCTGCTTTACGCGGCTGGAAACAAGATTGATAAGAACCGGTGGTTCAGGAATTACTTTTGATGCCTCTACGACTAAGTCACTTCTCATATTAATGGAGCCTGTTCCCGATTGGTATCCGGAGGGTTTTGGTTTCTCCTTGCCGGGGAAGTCAACGATGTTCGAGCCTTCTTTTGACATGGGTAGCGGTTTCCGGATGGGATTTTCGGGTGAAAACAGCTTGTTGCTCAAATTAAACGAACAACAAGCCCTTGCGCATAGCGCTGTTATTAAAAAAATCAACTATTTTGTAAAACAATTAATGCTCCTTCAGCCTTCTGAGCTCGTTTTTGACGCATTTTTCAAAGAAAGCGTGATCCGCTTGAGTCGGGCTGAATCCCCCGGGCTCCACGTCTTGATTTCAGGATGTTCCTTGAAATGGTGGTGGACGAGGCGCCGCTGGTAGGAGTTCATGGGCTCCAGTTTTGCGGGGGTGCCGCTGGCGATGACACCGGCGGCGGCTGATTCGGCGTCTTCGATGAGACGGTAGTCGCGGGAGGCGACGTAGCTGTCGATATCGACTTTCACCTTGGGAGCCTCGGGGACGCGATCCTGAAGGACGCGGTTCACGAGATACTGAATCTCATCGAGGCGTGCTCCGTTGTGGCCGATGAGCAGTTTGCCCTCTGCGCAGGTCACATTCAATGTGCCGGATTCACGATCGAGATCAACCTTGGCGGCAAAGCCGAGGTATCCCAGCATGGCATCGAGAATTTCCTGTGCGGTGTCAAAATGGTCCATCGTGAATCGAGTCGGTGAGGTGAGAGGGGATTAACGGCGTTTCTTTTTGCCTTTGGTGTGGCGGTCGCCTTTTTCTCCGGGCATTTTGGTTCGGCTCTTCGCGCCGCCGGGACCGGGTGAACCTCCTGCTGCTTTCGCTTTTTGAGCGGCTTCAGCCTGCTCCTGCATTCTCGCCATGAACCCTTTTTTGCCTGAGGTTGCTTTCTTTTTCAATTCAGGCTCAGGCATTTTGTTCATGAGCCAGGTCTGAAGGATGGAGAAGGCGTTCGAAGTCGTCCAGTAGAGAGCGAGTGCTGCCGCGAAGTTGTAACAGATCACGAGGAAGATCAGCGGCATGAACATGAAGATCATCTGCTGCGTCTTATCACCGGTTTTAGGAGTGATTGCGATCTGAATGAAACTCGTCACTCCCATGAGGATGGGAAGAAGGTTGAAGGGAATGTCGAGTCCGGGAATCGTGAAGAGATAGTCGGGCATCGAGAGGTCATCGACCCAGAGGAAAGATTCGTGTCGCAGTTCCACGGCGCTCCAGAGCATGCGGTAGAAGGCGAGGAAAACGGGCAGCTGGATGAACATGGGGAGACAGCCGCCGAGGGGATTGATGCCGTAGGTCTGATACAGCTTCATCGTCTCCTGGTTCATCTTCTGAGGATCGTCCTCATACTTCTCCTTAATTTCCTTCATCAACGGCGTCAGCTTGGACATCCGTTTCATGCTTCGTGCCGATTTGGCGTAGACCGGCCAGATGAGGAGGCGGATCAGGATTGTGATGATGATGATCGCAATCCCGTAGTTTCCGACGAGGCCATTGAGCGCTACGAGGCCCATGATGAGCCAGGAGGCGAGGGGTTTGATCGCCCAGCCGAAGAGGAAACCGAAAATCGGAATCGCGTCGTAGTGCATGACCCGTTCGCGCTGGTCTCCGAGGCCTTTGAGGCGGGAGAATTCCTTCGGCCCGAGGTAGATGCTGTAGCTAAGGGTCTTTTGATCGCCCGGGTTCAGCGAGAGGTCGGGAAGTCCCACACCCATTTCGGCGGCGAACATGCGCTTTTTGAGAGAGGAGGCTTCGTCGTCCTCGACGACAACCGGGAAGCGGCTGGCCCAGAGCTTGGTAGCATAGGGCTCCTCGGCGCGAATCATCGTAGTGAAAAACTGATCGTTCACTCCGGCCCAGTCGAGTTGCTCGACCCCGAAGGAGTCCGAAGGGATGAGGCCTTTTCCGAAAATGCCGAGGGTCTTCTTCTCGCGACCGAAGTGGTCGACGGTTTCGTAGTCAAACTCACCGCTTTGATCCATCCAATACATGCCGATCTGCATGGACATTTCATTGAGGTGCAGCGGTGCCGCTGACCCGGTGTAGAGGTAGTTGTTCGCAAAGTTCAGCGGGGTTTCCGCTGTATTCTTCACCGTCAGCTCCATGAGGACTTCGTGCGAATCGTATTCCGTGCCGGTGGGCAGGGTGAAGGTTTTCGTCAGTTCAAAGCCTGCCGCGGTCGTCGTTTTGAAGGTTGCCGAGGTGGCGTCCTGCGAGACAAATTCCCAGTTGGTTGAGTCAAAGAGACCGGGGCCTTCCGAAAGAACCGCGACCCCGTTTGAGGCGGTGCGGTTGATCGTGATGTTCTCATCGCCTTCGATAAAGCGTTTGTGATCGCGCAGTTCGGCGACGCGAATTCCCGCCCCGCGAGTCGTGAGATGGAGTTTTACGCCGTCGTTCTCAAGAACGGATTCTTTTGCTTCCGCTTCAGGTGCAGCCGCTGTCGCAGCCGTTCCCGGTGCGCCTGTCGCAGCGGCGGGGGAAGTTCCGGCGCTCTTGGGATCCGCCGCCGGAGGAGCATTGGCGGCTTCGATCTCAGCGAGACGCGCGCGTTCTTCGGCTTGTTTGACTGCCTCTTTGGAGCTCCACCAGCCCCATCCGAAAAGCAATCCGAGGCAAACAAGTGCCCCAATCCAGGATGTTCGATCCATGTTTTTCACAGCAATGGTGTCTTTCTAAGTCTAAGGTTTTAAATTGTCTGAGTGCGGAATATCGCACTTCCGGCGGCCTACATAAGCGGCTTCCGGGTGTTCCGCCACATATTCTTCCCAACCCGGAGGCGGATCATGTCCGAGACCTCCCCAGGGGTTGCATCGTAAAATTCTACAAAAGCCCTGCCAGGACCCTTTGAGCGCGCCGTTCACCGTAACCGCGTCGATGAAATACTGGGAGCACTGGGGGGTGAAGCGGCAGCCGCTGAAGGGCCCGCAAATAAAATGAAGCGGTGTGGAAATCACCACCTGGTAGATGCGAACGAGAAATATGAGGATCGCTTTCACTTTCTTCAGTCAGTCGCAGGTTGCATCAGGCCGGATTGGTGGAGCATCCATTTCCACTCTTTCTCCAATTGTTCGGAAGTCGCCTCTGCAGCACGAAAGCGTGCGATGACGACGAGTCGGAAACCGGGGCGAATACGTTCGCCGGTGCGGTGGATGATCCCGCGTATGCGACGTCTCACCCGGTTGCGAACGACGGCACCACCGATCTTTTTTGTGGTGATGAGTCCCAGCTTGAACGGTTCGCTCATGCTTTTATCCGCGAGGAACCCGAGCACGAGGAATTTTCCTCGTATCGATTTCCCTTCCTTGCGGACACGAAGAAACTCCGATCGTGATCGAATTCTTCGTGTGCGGGGGATCTTCATGGCCCCGGAACCGGTGAATCACCGGTATTGGCTGGTAACAGCACCGACAGGCATTTCCTTCCCTGAAAACCGGGAAGAGGAAACGACTACTTCGTGTTGTGCTGAACCGTGTGGCGCTTGTACTGAAGCTCAGCACCTTTAGGCACAAGGCGCTTACGTCCCTTTTGGCGGCGACGCTTGATGAGATCGCGTCCTGCTTTGGTTGACATACGTACGCGAAAACCGTGCTGATTTTTACGTGTGCGCTTGGATGGTTGATAGGTCCGTTTCATCGTTCCGAATGTAAATTGGCTGTTCCCCCGGGTCTTTTGTCTCTACAAATGCCGCTTGTTTATCAATCGGCGCAACCATGATGGGAGGGCCGGAACAATAAAAGCGGAGATCGAATTGTCAACGAGACTTATGCAATGAGTTTTCAGAGATTATTCAAGCCTCTGAAGCTGTCCGATGCCGTAGTTGGTAAGCTGCTGGTTCACCACTTTGGAGGCGCGGTCGTCGACGTAGATAATTTTCGGGAAATCGCTGAACTCGATCACGTGGATCCCGTCTGCAGGCGGGGTTGAAATAGCTCTCGCGAGATCCTGGATGTTTTTGATGGTTTGCCCGTTCACATCCGTGATGATGGCTGAGTTGATGCCTTCGTAGCCGAGGGTGCTCGGGGTTTTGAGGACATTGCTGAGGAATACGAGCTTCTCACGGCCCTCTGCTTCAAACGGCTCCGGATTGGCGTTTGCGTGGACGAGCTTGAACGGGGCCCGGTTCGGCCATTCGTCGCCCCAGCTCTGAAGATACGGGAGGGTGAGTTCCTGAAAGATGAGGCCACCGAAAATGAGGTATTTCGGCCCGCGATCGAACATGTAGGGATCGATGAGGTAGTCTTCGGGGAGCTTTCTGGCGAGCTCGACGTCGATGCTCATGGGTTCGCCGTCGCGAATCACTTCGACTTTGACGACGTCGCCGGTCCGGGCGTCTCCTCTCACGATGTGCGAGAAGCTGAGTTTTCCGTATTCGGCGTGCTCGTAGTTGCCGCGTGAATCAATCGGGTGGCCGTCGATCGAAAGAATGACGTCTCCCTTCTTGATGCCCGCCTTGTCGGCGGAACCTTCTTTGGCGATGTTTCGCACGAAAATGCCACCGTCTTTGTCTTTGATTCCGACAAAGTCGCGCAGCGTTTCGTCGAGCGTCTGCGAGAAGCTGATACCGAGATTGGGAAATCCCTTGTAATCACCATCCTCGAGATCGGCGAGGAATTTTTCGATGATGGGGGTCGGGAGGACGTTGGCGGTTTGTTCCTTCGAGGAATAGCTGAGAAGCATTCCGGCAAGCTTGCCTCCTTTAATGACAGGGAGGGTGAAGCTGTTCACGCGGGACTGAAGGGAGCCTTTGACTTGATAGAGCATGAAGACGGAGTCGGGGATGAAGTAGCGGCCCACGGTGACGCGCAGCACTTCAACCCCGGTGGAAACGCCGTCCCCGTTGTCTTCGATTTGCCAGACATCGAGTTGGTCGCCCGCCTTGGTTGAGCTCCCCAGTTCGAGCGGGGTGAGTCCTTCGAAAACGGCGGTGTCGGAGTTGGCAGGCTCGAGAACGGCAAGATTGGCTTCGTAGTCGATTCCGGCGATTTTCGCAGGGACCCGGGCTCCGCTTGAGGGGTGCTCCAGTTCGAGGAAAGTGGAGTTGACGCACATTTCAGCGGTGATGAGGACGCGATTGTTGCTCAACAGTGCCCCGAGGCCGCGTCTCGGAGTCGGTGCTCCTTTCTCCCAGGGGCGGAGAAAGCTGTAGCTCTGGAGTGTTGCGTTGACGCGAACGATGGAATTTTCGGGCGACGAATCCTGAGCGCTTACGGAAAGGGCGCTGAGGCCGAAGCAGGAAACCGTTACGAGAAGGGTTTTGATAAAAGACATGGCAAAAATGGTAGTGACGTTAATGGGAGTGCCGGATAATTGGCGATTGGATCAGGCGGCTTTCTTTTCCTCTTCAGCTTCGGCAGTCGGTGTTTCCTGCTCTTCCTTTTCCGGATTAATTTCTTCGCCGTCCTCGTCGAAGAGATCCTTGAGCTGAAGAATTTCGGGCTCTTCAATAAAGTGGTCGAATCCAACGTTGTATTTCGCTTTGACCCGCTCGTGGGCAATCGCGGATTCTTTGCGTTTCAAAACGAGGGGACGTCCTTCGCCGATCAGTCGAATGACGTGGTAATCCTCGTGGCCTTCTTCGTGAAAATCGCCGTGGAAGGCATCGAAGACATCCTGAAGGAGTCGGATCTTCTTGCCGTTAATCTCGTCGACGACCTTGTGCACATATGACTGCAGGTGAGTGTTAGTGGTGTCGGGAAGCACTTCAGTAAGGGCGATGACCTGGGGGCGTTCGCGGTAAAGTTCGTCTTGGCTGTAGTAGTTGTAGAAATAGCGGGTCTCGAGGTCGGTGACGGAGTGGGCTGCCATCATATTGCGATCCAGTGGCTGAAACTGAAGGCCAGCGTAGAGGACAAAGTTAGGGAGCTTGTCATACTGGCTCGCCTGAATGAGGTAGGGGATGAAACGCTTGAGTTCGAGGATGACTTCCTTGCGGCTGCCGTCTCTCCAGATTTCAAGGTCAACGGTGTCGCCTGCAAATTTGCGTTCGATGATCTCGTTGAGGTCAACGCGTTCGCCTTCGATTTCGATGAAGCCGTCGGAGGCGATGGGGTGACCATCGATAGAGAGGAGGACGTCTTTGGTTTCAAGGATGCCCCCGGCGGAACCGGAAACGTCAGCGACGGCGACCATCACGCCGATGCCGTCATTGGGGAGGCCGAGGGCGCGTCGCTGGGCGGGGTTGAGAATATTGAGGAGGCTCGTCGCGATGTCGACGTAGTGATCGTAGCTGCCGTCTTCGACATCTTTGAGGAATCGTTCGATCACGGGGACGGGGATCATGTAGCCGGTGTTCTGCGCGACGGAACCGGAGTAGCCCTGGAAGGCAACGCCGACGACCTGATTGTTCTGGAGGACGGGACCACCGGAGTTTCCGGGGTTGATTGCGGCATCGACCTGGATCGCGAGGTGATTGTCGACACTCGAGTGGCTGTAAGCACGGAAGTCGATTCGTGAGACAACGCCCCGTGTTACCGAGATGCGCTCACCGCCGATGGGGTAGCCTACTGCAACGACGGTGGTGTTCAGTTTGGGAAGTCCTCCTATATAAAGAGGGGTGAGGTCTTTGAAAGCGGAGTCAAATTCGGTATCCGACTCCAGTTCGAGGAGAGCGAGGTCGCAATCGTGAGCGACATTGACGACGCGGGCCTTGTAGGGTTTCGGGTCGCTGACTTTTTTAATGTAGATGAGGCGGCTGTTGCTGACAACGTGTGCGTTGGTGAGGAAGCGGTTCGGTCCGATGAGGAAGCCGGTTCCATTGCCGCTTCCCATTCCGCCGATATTCCATGGGACGCGGAAGTTTGGCTGTTTGGTGTCTACCTCGACACGCACGATGGCATCGAAATCGATTTCCGAGATATCAGCCTGCTGTGATTCGGGAATAGTCACATCCGCTGAAGGCGCCGTCGGCGGGGTGATAGGGCCCGGAACGAGGACAGGTGTTTCCGTCGCCGGGGCGAGTCTCGGGCCGGGGGCGGGAGCGGATGTAGTCTGAGCCAAAACGTAAGCGGTGTTCGCGGCCAGAAGGAGGCTCACGATCAATGTGGAGCGGGAAAAGAAAGGATTGAGGGCTTTCATATAAATTCTGTAAAAATTCCCCGTTCGGGTCACAACGGACCGCTATCGAGGAGGAGGGAAGTGTAGGGTTCAGAGGACGAAAGTCAACGTTATCGAACTGCCTGTTCGTGTGAAAATTCGGATAATTTTAGTCCGTCACGCCCGTAGTGGGAGGAGATCAAGGGAGCTTTGGCCGGGGAGGTGGTGCTGTTTCCTCGGGTTCCTCGTCTCCGGGGTAGGCGTTGTGTAACGTGATCTGAGTGAACGGAATTTCCCAGCCATTTTCATTACAGCACTCCACGGCGAGTCGTTGCATCGCGCGAGTGAGGGCCTCGTATCTGGGTGCGTGAATTCCGTCAAAGTCGGCGATGATCTCGTAGTCGAGGGAGGAGGCACCGGCGCTGGCGAATTCAACTCTGAGGCTGAGCAGTGAATCCCGGTCTTCGATGATCGTGTAGATTCCCTTGGTGATGTAGGCCCAGAGGATTTCGGGGATCTTGCCGGTGCAGTCAGCTTGATGCTTGTAATCAATTCCGAAAGTCGACTTGATGCGGAAATTCTGGGAAAGATTCTTCGGCGCTTTCGCGAGGAAATCAGTGGTGGGGATCGTAATTTTCGCCCCGCCGAGTTTCACGAGCTGGACGTATTCAGGCGTTTGTGCGATGACGCGTCCCCGTCCTTCATCGGGAAGCTCGACCCAGTCGCCTTCATGGCAGGGGAACCACAGTTCGCCCTCTTCGCTGATGGGTCTTGAAATGTGATCAGCGAGAGCCCGGACCGGCAATCTGAGGAGGCCGCCCCGGAGATGATCGTTGATCAGAATCGAATAGAAGCTCAATCGCTCGACCCGCCAGGGCAGCCCGTTTACGATGACCCTTTCGCCCTCGCGCACCTCCCCGAGATTGAGAAGAATTCGCGCGTGGTCGTAGAATTTCGGGAGACTGTTTTTAGCGGCGAGGATAACGCCGACGAGAATAATGATCGCGAGACCCATGAGGACCCAGTCGCCGGTCGCGTAGAGAACGATGAGTGATGCGATGACCGCTCCGATCAGTGAAAAGACGTTCAGTCCCACATCGATGAGGCGAATGTAGAAGGGGCGTTTCCCTTTCCTGCGCCAGGGGGCGAGTCGGTCGAGGCGCTGGTGTAGAAAGCGGAACAGGAAATAGGTCAGGAAAAAGACAACGAAGCAGAGGAGAAAGTTCTGTCCCCGGCTGCGAAAGAATCCCCGGAAGCCTTCGCTGATCGTGGCAAGGAACGAAGGCTTGTTTCGCTCGGCCTGCTCAAGTTGATAAGAAATCGCCTGGATCCGGTTTTCGGCCTGATTTTTCCGCTCGGTCCATTTTTGCCTCGTCTCAGCGAGATGGGTCCGGAGCTCTCCCTCGGTGTCTGAAGGAATATCGCTCAGGTTGACGAGTGCCGTTTCAGTGGTGGTGAGACGTTTTTGCCAACTTGCGAGATCGCTTCGCAGCGCTTCGATTTCGCGGGGCTTTTCGGTGAGATCTTTTAACTCGGCTATGATGGGTTCGAGGATGCTGTCGAGTTCGTCCCCGAGGACAAAGGTTTCTTCGGTCGATTGATCATACTCGGCCGTGTCGATGCCCGTGGCGATCGCTTCAAAGTCTGATTTCAATTCCGTTTTGACGGCGGTGAGATCACGAATCTGTTTGTTTATCGCTTCCTTTTCCACTTCCGGCGCATTGGCGAGAGCGTTGTTGAGTTCCTTGATCCGGTTCTGATTGGTCTTGATCGACTCGAGAACTGAAGTGAGTGCATCGACGGATTTTTCAGCGTCTGAAGGTTCTTCAGGCACGGTCTCCTTCACCGGCAACGCCACTGCTTCCAATTCAGTAGCGACCGGCCCGGTCTGAGTCTGCGCAGTGGCCGAACAGTGGAAAAGAAAGAACAGGCAGGCAGTCAGGATTGCTGTTTTCACTGTTACCAAAGGTGGACGCATGGCGTATCTTCTCATTGAACCGCAATTTATACCAGTGTAGAGAGATGTTTCCCCGTTAGTGCGAATCATACGTTTAACTTTCCAGACGTCACCCTCACCTCCCCCGAAATGGACGAACGCCTTATTTATTTTACGTCAGTGCTCGCACTTGGGATCAGTGCTCAATGGCTTGCCTGGAAACTGAAGCTTCCTTCGATTCTTCTCCTCCTTGCGTTCGGTTTCGGTGCGGGACTGATTTATGATCAGTCTCAGATCATCGAGGTGGAAACGCTCTTTGCTCTCGTCTCCCTGTCGGTCGCGATCATTCTCCTCGAGGGAGGGCTGACATTGCGATTTTCTGAATTGAAAGAAGCCGGTCCCGCCGTTTTTCGCCTCGTGGGACCCGGTTCGATGGTCTCGTGGGGGCTTTCCTCGGTTGCGGCGCACTACCTCGCCGGGTTCAGCTGGCCGGTTGCGGTGTTGGTCGCCGCCCTCGTTGTTGTCACCGGTCCGACCGTGATCGGACCTATTTTAAAGACGATCAAGCCGCGCCGTTCTGTAAATTCTATTTTGAAATGGGAGGGGATCGTGATTGATCCGGTCGGAGCCATTCTCGCCGTCCTCGTTTTCGGAGTTTTCTTCGGTCATGGTCACGGTCAGATGGGGTGGGCCGGCGTCGCTCTCGGTATCGGGAAAACGCTCCTCGTGGGCGTTGGCCTGGGTTACCTTGCTGCCTGGGCGCTGTCGTTCGCTCTCAGCAAGCACTGGGTCCCGGACTTCCTGCAAAGTGTTGTCGTGCTGACGGTCGGACTGGCGCTTTTCACGGTGTCGAACCTGATTCAACACGAGTCGGGATTGCTCACGGTGACGATCATCGGGATTGGTCTCGCGAACCAGCACCGGGCCAAGATTCGCCATGTTGTCGAGTTTAAGGAGGTTCTCAGGACAGTGCTCATTTCGTGTCTCTTCATTGTTCTCGGAGGCAGAATCGGGGTCGACGATTTCATGCTCGTTTGGAAAGAAGCGCTTCTCTTCCTTGTCGCCCTGATCGTGGTGATTCGCCCCGCTTCGGTATTCATCAGCACCCTGGGGCTGAAAAATGTCACTTTTAAGGAGAAAGTGTTTCTCTCGATGATGGCTCCACGGGGAATCGTGGCAGCAGCGGTTTCCTCTGTGTTCGCCCTCGATCTCGCGGCGCAGCATACCGAATATGCTGCCGAGGCGGCCCGCATTGTGCCGGTGGTGTATGCGGTCATCGTGGGGACGGTTGCCTTTTACGGTCTCCTCGCGGGATTTGTTTCAAGACGTCTGGGGCTGGCGACGAAGAATCCTCAGGGAGTGCTTTTTATTGGTATCAAAAAATGGTCGATCGAGGCTGCTGCTGTGATTCAGGAGGCGGGGTTTCGCGTTCTCATGATGGATACCAACTACGCCGCGACGGCTGAAGCCCGGATGGCGGGAGTGCCGGCGGTAAACGCGAATGTTCTTTCTGATTTTGCGGCCGAGGAACTCGATCTCGTCGGTATCGGCAGCATGGTCGCCGCGACCGGAAACGATCAGGTGAATACGCTCGCCTGTGTCAGTCTCGGGCATACCCTTGGGATTTCGCATGTCTTTCAGATCAAGCCCGAAGACGTTGAGGAATCCGAGCGAAAGTCATCATCCACCGAGTACAACGGGCGTCTCATCGGTAACCGCTCTTTGACCGCCGCAGAGTTTGATAAACGCGAAAAATCCGGTGCTGTCGTGAAGCGCACTACCTTGAACGAAGCGTTTACTTTGGCTTCCTTTGAAGAAGTCTACGGGGAATCCGCAACGATACTGTTCCGTATTACTTCGTCAGGCGGGCTCAAAGTGGTGACCCCGGAGTCAACGCCTCCTTCGGTTGGGGATCAACTCATCAGTCTCGTCGTCGAACCCGATTCCGAAAATGACCCCGTTCCGGTGAATTCGCCGGCGTTGGAAGGGCCTGTGAACCTCCCTTGAGGAACGTTTTTCCGCCGCCGAAAGCCTCATTTTCTTACCGTCTCAAAATTTGATGCTTGCGGAAAAAACCCCAATAAGTTATAATTTCCATAATATAATGGGTCTTTCATATCTTTAGGTCGGTGATTACCGGGATCAACGAGGAGTGGACTACCCCGGAACACACTGAACCGATGCAGAAAAACCTCAACGTTGAAGGGACAGACCTGAGCAATCCCGGTCTCGAGCGACGCCCTCACTCCAGCCTTCATCATGCGCCCGAATTCGGTTCGATGCGCCCCTCTGCGGAAGTGCCGATGCACTTGAACGTCATTTCAGAGATGGGCGCGATGGATCGGATCGAGCATTCGTGGAACCGGCTCGTTCAGTCCGATGCCTCTCCTTATGTGACCTTCGGATGGGTCCAGGCATTTTTTCATCACTGGAGTGAGTGGATTGATGAAATGCTCGTTTTCACCCTGACCGGTGAGAAGGGGATTGCCGCTATTCTGCCCTGTTATCGTATCGGCGCGAAATTGCATCTCGCTGCCGATGAAATCAGTCCTTACAACGACATGGTTGCGGTGGATCGGGAAGCTGCCGCTGAACTGGTGGCTCGGGCAGGCACCTGGATGAGAGAATTTCGCAACGGTTACAAGTTTCATTTTCAATCGGTTCGGGAGGAGAGCCTCATTCATGATGCCGTCCGCAGAATCGTTGAGGATGAAGTGGGTTGGACCTATACCGCTCGCGATGCGGGCGGGAGTGATTCCTTCAATTTGAAAGCAGGAGCCGAAAGTTACCTCAAATCTCTCAGTGATACCGGCGAGATTCGTCTACGGCAGGCGGGGATGTTTTTGAATCAGAAATTCCCGATGGACCGGCTCACCGTTTTGCGCGGCTGCGAACTGCGGGTGAATGATCTTGCGAACGCATTCGAGTTTTTTGCACGCTGCAAAGCGGAGGGCGCTGAACTGCCGGAGCTCGATTTTCAATTGTTCAGCGCGCTTGGCGAAGCCTCAAAGGACTGCGATCTCGGGATGCAGTTGGCGAGCCTCAGCAATGAGGGGGAAATCCTCGCGGTCAGCTGCGGTTTCGCGATGAATGGGGTTTGGCACGAGTATCTGCGTGCGGAAGCGGAAGAGCACGCTCGTTTCGAGCCGGCCGCGAATCTGTTCATTCGGAGTATCGAACGGTGGCACCGTGAGGATGGTCTCTCAGCGTGTTCGGAAATGGGCCCCGGTATTCCGGCGTCAGGTGAGATCGAGCGCGAGCGAACGAACTTTCTGTCGATCATACTCAAGCCGGATACGAAGCGTCACCGCCTTTACGACCGCCTTCTAGGGAGAAACCGGGTTGAGGACACCGACGATTCGGACATTTTTCTGGCCCGCTGATTCAGACGAAGAGTTCCTCTATGATCCCGGTGGAATCCCCGTGGGATTCAGCCTCGATGCCGGATCCATTGAGGAGGCTGAGCCACAAATTGCAGAGTGGGCTTTTGGGATCTTTCATCACGAGGTGGCGTCCGTGTTTGATTCCTGAACCGCCTCCCGTGACGAGCGTGGGGCAGTTGTTGAGGTAGTGAATCGAGTTGATGTTGGTTCCCAGGGTCAGGGTTGTGTTGTCGAAAAGCGAGGAGCCGTCAGCCTCTTGAATCCCTTTCATCCGATCGATGAAGTGAGCGAAAAGCTCCGATTGTTTCGCGTCGCGTTGCTCTGATACGTCTTTACGCGGGCCGTCGCTGTAGTGGCTCATGTTGTGAGCCGTGATCGTCGATCCCATGCTTCGAATCATCGTGTCGAGTGGCTGGCGGTAGGAGAAAACCCGCGAAGCATCGACTTCCATGGCCGCGAGGATGAGATCATACATCACCTTCATTTCCTCGACTCCTTCGAGCCCTTCACCCGGTTCTTTCAACGGCTGCGAAGGTTTCAGCTTCGGGACATCGAGCCATTCCTCCTCCTTGGAGAGCCGGGTTTCAATCTCGCGGATCGATTGGAAGTATTCGTCAAGCTTGTCGGTGTCGGTCTTTGAAAGGCCCTTCTGCGTCGACTTTGCATCTTCGAGGACGGTATCGAGGACACTTCGTTGCTGAAGCAGAGCCGCCTGACGCTCCGCGAGCGGTGTCGAATCATCGGAAAAGAGCCGGTGAAACGCGGCCACGGGCGTATTGAGGGCTGCGACGGGTTTTCCCTGACGGTTCCAGGAAAGCGAAAGACCGGGGCCGTGGCCTGAATTGTCCCCGCCCCGGTAGCCGAGCTGGATGGATGAAAAACGCGTTTCTTTTCCCAGTGTTTCCGCCGCGACCTGATCGACGGAAATGCTGTTGTGGAAACTCTGCCCCGGCTCGGCGTAACGATTCGCTCCCGTGAGCCAGAAGGTGCTTCCCCAGTGCGCTTCGTTGTTGAACTGGTTCGACAAATTTTGAATCACAGTGATGTCGTCTTTGTGCCGCGCAAGCGGGGAGAGTCCCGGTGTCAGTTCGTAGTCAGTGCCGGTGGTTTTCAGATCCGGAAACCAGGAGTCGCGGGTCACTCCGAAACCCATTCCGAGAAAGGCGAGGCGTTTCGGTGGTGTTATCGGAGTGGCGGCGGAAGCAAAGCGTCGAAATCCGAAAGACTCCAAAAAGGGAAGTCCGATCAGAGCGGAGCTGCTTCGCAAAAAGGTTCTCCGGTTGGAGGTAAGGTCCGGTTTCATTTTTTCGTTCTGAAGGGTTTGGATTGAACGAGTGCTAGAATAAATTCGCGCATCTCACCGTTTTTGGCGCGGGCGCGTTTCAGTAATTTTTCGCGCAAACTCTCATCGGAAAAGCCATAGGGGCGGCCGAGGGCATATTCGATGAGCGCTTCAATGAAGCCGCGTTCAAAAGCGCTCCCCTGATTCGCGATTGCGTCGCGCAGGCCGGCAAAATCGTCGAATGCAGCGCCACCGGGGAGCTGGCCATGGGCGTCTATGTCAATGGTTTTTCTCAGCTTCGCCTTCTTTTTTCGGCCCGCCTGCGTCAGGATCATTGTCTCGCGCCACTTTCCGGCGGCATCGAAGTTTTCGAGACCGTAGCCGATCGGATCGATCTTGCGGTGGCACTGCGCGCACTGGGCTTCCTCCATGTGCGCGTTTTGCAGCTCACGCGGAGAGAGCAATTTCCCCTGCAGCCTGCTCAGTTGGGGAACGTTGGCGGGAGCGGGAGGGGGTGGATCGTCGAGCAGTTTCCGCATCACCCACGCTCCGCGTTCGACGGGTGAGGAGCGGTTGCCGTCGGACCCCATCGCCATCGTTGCCGCCATTCCGAGCAATCCGCCGCGCGGGGAATCGGCGGGCAGGGATACTTTCCTGAATTCCCCGCCCTCGACTCCTTCGAGCCCGTAGTAGTCGGCGAGGAGGTTGTTAACGACGACATGATCCGTTTTCAGCAAATCCTTCAGCGGGCGTCGTTCGTTGATGACCGAACGCATCGTTTCATAGACCTCCTGACGTGCCGCCGCTTTGACGCTGTCATCGAATTCGGGAAACTGACGGAAGTCGAACTGGAAGAAGTCGAGGCGTTCCATGTGCAGCCATTGATGGGCGAAACTGGAAATGAAGGCATCGCTTCGCGGGTCCTTTAGCATTCGGTTAGTCTGCGCTGCCAGTTTTGCGGGATCGCTCAACTCACCTGCCCGTGCCACATCGTAGAGGGCTTTGTCAGGAGGCGAGCTCCACAGGAAATAGGAAAGTCTCACCGCGAGCTCCGGATCGGTCAGTTTGCGTTTCGGTTCCCTCTTGGTAGAGGAAGGAGAATTCCTTCCCTCTCCCGAAGCCGGAACCGGTTCGATCAGATAAAGAAAGCCGGGAGAGGCGAGGATCGTCGCGAGCGGTTCGCGGATTGCTTCGTGGAGTTTCTTGCCGTCCGATTTTCCCTTGGCGTAAAGTTCGTACAGTTTCTCGAGATAAGCGGGGGACGGTTCTTTAATCCTGAAAGCTCGTGCCGCGAATCGCTCAATGATCTCCCGGGCGTAGGCATCCTCATCCGGTCGCTTCCACCACTCACGCCCTTTGAAAAAGAGATCAGTGACACCGCGTGGCGGCCACGTCTCGAAATGCGGGCCCGAAATCTCAATCCGGTCGATCCAGAGAGCAGGAGGAGGCCCCACCTTGTTTTTAACCTGCGCCTTGAGGAAATCGGCCCGTGCCGCATCGCGATTGTTGTGCTGCCGCTGGCGAAGCCCGTAGCTCCGGCTTCCCGTTTTTTCAACGGTCACGGGGATTTCGAGAATCTGAGGGTCGGCCATCGTCCCGGTGACTTCAACGCATCCCAGTAAGTCTAATTCGCCGGCTCTTCCATTGGCGGTTTTGATTCCGTATTCGAGAAAGCGCTCATGCGAAGGCGCTCCCTCGAGTGCCGCGACGCGAACTTTCAGGGTATACTCTCCTGCGGGCCATTTCGGAGAGACGTTGACCGTATCGAGAACCGCTCCGTTAAAAAGCCGATAAAGGAGGATGCCGGTTTTCGATTCGGGGCGGTCCAGATACTGCCGGTAAGTGGCATACTGCTGGTTGTAGAGTCGCTCGTGAAAGGCGACGTCGTTCTCGTCGATGAACCCGAACGCTTTCGGTGGTTTCTCTTTCGCGACAGCGCGCCATTCCTGCGCTTTGTCGTAGTTGCTTTTCAGCTTGGTCGACTGCTTCTCAAAGAACTTATTGATCGAGGGCTCCGACTCCCGTTCGAATGACATCACCTTGGGCGCCTCCTTTGAGAGGAGGAACGTTTTATCCAATGCGTTGTGGGCGAGTTTGAGGTATTGCTCGAACTGATCGCTTGAGAAAAAGAGCGATGCCCCGGTCGTATCGAAACCGTCGGAATTGGTGTCCGCAGGCAAATCCTCAGCATCGATCCTCACCCCGAGGAGGTCGTAGATCGTGTTTTCATATTCGCGCCGGTTGAGCCGACGCATCGTGATCATTCCCCCCGAGTCGCTGAGGATTTCCCGGGCGGCGACGAGCTCGTGCGAAAGATCGTCGAGAAACCCGGTCTTCTCTTTATCGGAAAGTTGAGGCTCGTCTTCCGGGGGCATCTCGCCCGAGTTCAGCGAGTTGAGAACTTTCTGCCAGAGTTCCGCTGAAGCGACTGAGTCAATCTTGAAGGAAAGGTCGTCGAGATTGACCCCTCCTTCTTCGGTCAGTGAATCATGACATTCGAGACAGTATTTGTCGAAGATCGCAAAATGCGCTTCGGGCATTTTCGCGGTGGCCTCATCCGCTGCACTGGCGGGGAAAGCTAGCAGGAAAATGAGAACCGCCGGGAGGAGAGCGAACTTCATGAGGGAGATCAGGGGACGAGGTTAGCCGTGGCAAATTTCAGATATTGCTCCCAATCGTAGTCGGTTACGTCGTGTTTGCCAGTGCGCATGTGGTAACCGATTTGTCCCTGCACCGGTGTGTTCACCGCCGGCATCTCAGTCGCAGGAAGTCCTTTCGTTCCGAGAAGTTTGTATACGGGTGAGGCGTGGAGACAGGAGAGGAATTCGCCCTTGGGATCGGCCCAGGTATCCTCTTCTGCGCTCGCCACGTAGAGGGGGCGCGGGGCGATGAGCGCAAGAAGGGTGTGGTTATCGAAGGGCATTTCGCCTTCTTTATTCGCGTAGCGCAGGAAATTGCCACAGAACCAATGCGGAAATGAATCGGTGATTCTCCAAACCGTCTCGCCAATGGCGCGGCGCGAAAGGGCGGCGCCTCCGCAGCCCGAGTTGTTTGAAATCACGAGTGCGAATCGTTCGTCCGACGCTCCCGCCCAGAGAGAGGTTTTGCCGAGTCTGGAATGGCCCATCACGGCGACTTTTTCACCGTCCACTTCCGGGATTGAGTCGGTGAGGACGTCGAGAATACGGCTCAGAGCCCAGGACCAGGTCGCGATCGAAGCGGCTTCGTGGTTTTCGGGCTGACCTAGTTCCCCGTGAACGCCGTTCGCAAACTCATCGTGAAAATCGGGATCGACGTCGCCGTAGTAAGCGGTCACGAGCCCGAACCCGCCGTTGATGATGCGTTCGACAGCCCAGCGGCTTGCGCTCGCTCCGCGATCTTCCTCACTGGCGGTGCGGTCTTTTCGCTTCATCATCCAGCTCGAGGGAAGGATGATGTCAGGATCGTCAAAAACGGCATGGTTGCCGGCGAAATTGTAGCCGAGGAAGACCGGAACCGGCTTCTCAGCAGCGCTCTTCGGCAGAAACAGAGCCACATTGATGTCCTCTCCCGCGAGCTTCACGACGATTTGTTTCAATACTCCTTTTCCTCCGAGAATTGCTTTGTCCGGCGCCGCGGGAGCCATCGTTGTTTTCGTCGCCAGCATCGCCTCTGTCTTCTCGCCGAACATTTCGCGGGCGATCAGTGAATACCATTTCGTCCGTTTTTCCGGCCATTCGGCGGCGGTTTTCACTCCTTCAAGAACGTCGGGGAGGGTGTAGGCGGGGATTTTTGACTCATCGTAGTTGGGTTCAAAAACGAAGTCGTCTGCGATAATGAGAAAAGGTGCCGCGAGTATCGCGAGAAAAAGTGAGCGCATCATTCGGAAACCATAGCGACTTCGTCTCGCTTTCACAGCACCGAATTCGCGTGATCTCGCGGTCTAAGCCCTTCTTTCGCCAAGGCTGCTGAGGGTTTTGCACATCCCTGCGCGTAAGTTGCTGCAGTTATCGCCCCTTTAATTAAGCAGGGGTGGAAACTTGAGAAGTGGGGGCGCACCGGGACAGTCTGCGGGAAGGGCGAACCGGTCTTATGAGGCGGAATCGCCTCCTAATTCTTTCCCAATTGTATTTGATCGATGTTTGAAATCAGGTAAGTCTTCTCGGATATGCCCCTGTTCTTTCATGCGGAAACTTGAAGGCCGGTATTTAAAAATTTCATGATGCGCACTCTAGTTACAGGCGGAGCCGGCTTTTTGGGCTCCCATCTCTGCGATTCGCTTATCGCGAAAGGTCACGAGGTGATCTGCCTCGACAATTTCTTCACAGGGCATAAGAGCAATATCGCTCACCTTATCGGCAATCCCAATTTTGAATTGATGCGCTGGGATGTGATTGACCCCTTCAAGGTGGAGGTCGATCGGATCTACAATTTAGCGTGCCCTGCTTCCCCGGTTCACTACCAGCACAATCCGATCAAGACGATCAAGACGTCGGTGAGCGGTGCGATTAATGTATTGGGTCTCGCGAAGCGGACCGGAGCAAGAGTCTTTCAGGCGTCAACTTCGGAAGTTTACGGCGATCCCACCGAAGGCAACCACCCTCAGGTGGAGGCCTATTGGGGAAATGTGAACCCCATCGGGATTCGGAGCTGTTACGACGAAGGAAAGCGCTGCGCTGAGACTTTGTTTTTTGACTACCACCGCTCCAACAATGTCGATATCCGCGTGATCCGCATTTTCAATACCTACGGACCACGCATGAGCCCCGGTGACGGGCGCGTCGTTTCCAATTTTATCTGTCAGGCCCTTCGCGGGGAACCACTTACGATTTTTGGAGAAGGGCAGCAGACACGCTCTTTTTGCTACGTGAGCGACTTGATCCGGAGCTTCGAATTGCTCATGGAGAAGGAAGGCATCACCGGGCCCGTCAATGCCGGCAATCCCAACGAAATTACGATGTTGGAGCTCGCGGAGAACGTGCTCGCGATCACGGGGAGCAAGTCGGAAATCGTTCACAAGCCACTCCCGCAGGACGATCCTCAGCAGCGGCGCCCCGATATTTCACTGGCCCGCCGTGAACTTGGCTGGGAACCGGGCGTTGCCTTGAAAGAGGGCCTGGAGAAAACGATTCAGTATTTCGAATCCATTATTTAGATTTTTCGTGATGAAAATTACCTGTATAGGCGCCGGTTACGTGGGCGGTCCCACCATGGCAATGATTGCCAATAAGTGTCCTGACATCGAGGTCACGGTGGTTGATGTGAATGAAGCGCGCATCGCGGCGTGGAACGATCCGGATTTGTCAAAATTGCCCGTATTCGAGCCGCAGCTCGACGAGGTCGTTGCTGAAGCGAGAGGGCGCAATCTCTTCTTCAGTACCGAGGTCGATACGGCAATTCGGGAAGCGGATATCATTTTTATCTCGGTAAACACGCCCACGAAAACCTACGGGGCGGGAGCGGGGCAGGCCGCTGACCTCAAATGGGTTGAGCGATGCGCGCGTCAGATCGCGGAACTGGTCGAGAAAGACATCATCATTGTCGAGAAATCGACCGTCCCGATTCGAACCGCGGCGATGATCAAGAGCGTCCTTCGCGCCGTCGGCAAAGGCGATCGGGTCAAGGTACTCTCGAATCCCGAGTTTCTCGCCGAAGGAACCGCGGTCGCCGATTTGAGCAATCCCGACCGCGTTCTCATCGGCGGAGAGGATGAAACCGCGATCGAAACCCTCGTTTCCGTCTACGCTCACTGGGTGCCGCGCGAAAAGATTCTCACGACGAATCTCTGGTCATCCGAACTTTCCAAACTGACTGCCAACGCCTTTCTCGCTCAGCGGGTTTCGTCGATCAATTCGATCTCCGCGCTCTGTGAGGAAACCGGCGCCGATGTCAACGAAGTGGCCCGCGCCGTCGGCACCGACAGCCGTATCGGTCCCAAATTTCTTAAGGCCTCGGTGGGTTTTGGGGGATCCTGTTTTCAGAAGGATATCCTGAACCTGACCTATCTCTGCGACTACTTCGGTCTTCCCGAGGTCGCTAATTACTGGAAGAGCGTCATCGAGTTGAATGACTGGCAGAAAGGGCGTTTTGCCCAGAAGATCATCGCGACGCTTTTCAATACCATCGCTGAGAAGAAGATCGGGATCCTCGGATTTGCCTTCAAGAAGAACACCAACGACACCCGCGAATCGGCTGCGATTTCGGTCTGTCGGGATCTCCTCATCGAGCGTGCTCACCTCGCGATCTACGATCCTCAGGTTTCCCTCGATCAAATCATTCGGGACCTGGAAGGCGTCGGGATTTCCGATGCCGCGGAACGGGCCGCCAACGGCGAGATCACGAAAGTCGCGAGTCCCCTCGAGGCGGCCGAATCGGCGCACGCGCTCGCGGTTCTGACCGAGTGGGACGAGTTCACATCGCTTCCCTATCAGGAAATTTTCGACCACATGCTGAAGCCGGCCTGCCTCTTTGACGGTCGGAACATTCTCGACGCCAAAGCGGCGACGGAAGTCGGCTTCGAGATCTACTCGATCGGGCGTGGCAGAAGCCTCGACGGCGAGTGGCAGGTGCGGTGATTTCCTGTCCGCAGGAGCGCTCCTTTTTTTCCTGCTTTCGTTTCTCTATTGGCTGGGCCGCGGAGGAGGAGAGGGCGGATTGTCGTATTTTGTATCCTGAAACAGGTGTCTCGCGATCCGGTTCGAAGCCTTGCGGAAGCGAACGCTCAGCAATTCCTGAAATTTTCATTTTTGTTTGAACAAAAGGGGGAGTGCGCTACTTGTCCACTATCCCTATGGGATCGGCCCACAAATTAAATGGAAAATCAGGAATTTTGGCCCTCCGGGGGTGAATCTCCAGGGGCGGTAGCTTGCTGTTTCCCCTTGTGGGCCAAATCGGAGCGGTGTTTCCGCTGCTTGTCTTTTTTAAAGCCTCGTGATGCAGTTTATTGATCTCAAAGCGCAGCAGGAGCGAATTCGCGAGGATATCGATCAGCGAATCGCGGCGGTTCTCGACCACGGTCAGTACATTCTCGGCCCCGAAGTCCGCGTCCTCGAATCGGTTCTTTCGGATTTCCTCGGGGGGCGTCATGTCTTAGGCGTTTCTTCGGGGACAGATGCGCTTTTGATCGCCCTCATGGCGCTTGATATCGGTCCCGGCGACGAGGTGATTACGGTTCCCTACACCTGGATCTCCACGGCCGAGGTCATTGCCCTGCTCGGAGCCCGCGTCGTCTTCGTCGATATTGAGGAAGACACTTGGAATATGGATCCGGCTCTTCTCTCAGCGGCGATTACGGACCAGACCAAAGCGATCATTCCCGTCGGCATCTACGGGCAGCCCGCCAATATGCGGGAGATTAACAAGATTGCTGATGCGGCGGGAATTCCGGTGATGGAAGATGCCGCGCAGTGTTTCGGGGCAAGCCATCACGGGGAGAATTCAGGGGCGCTTTCAAAAATCGGAACGACCTCATTTTTTCCCTCGAAGCCACTGGGTGGCTACGGGGACGGAGGTGCTGTTTTTACCGATGACGCCGACCTTGCGGAGAAAATGCGATGGATACATGTCCACGGGCAGTCCGAAAAGCACACCCATCCCATTGTCGGGCTGAACGGTCGACTCGATAGTATTCAGGCCGCCGTTGTCCTCTCAAAGTGGTCCATTTTCGCCGAGGAAATCGAATTGCGACAGAAGGTTGCCGATCGATACAGCGAAGGGTTGGGGGCGCTCTCCGGTCAGGTCACACTTCCGTGCCTGCGGTCTGAGAATACCTCGGTGTGGGCTCAATACACGATTCTCGTCGATGATCCCGAAGCCTTGCAGAAGCATCTCGGGGAGAACGGGGTGCCGTCGGTGTCCTATTATTGTAAGCCGCTCCACCTCCAGCCGGTCTTCGAAAACCTGGGATATGAAAAAGGCGCCTTTCCCGTCACAGAGCAGACCGGTGCACGCTGTATCAGTCTCCCCATGAGTCCTTACCTTTCTGAAGAGGATCAAACGCTCGTGATTTCAGAAATTCAAAAATTCTTTAATCGCAGTTAAAGAAAAGCAATGGCGAAGAGGATTTACATAGCGGGACACCGCGGGATGGTCGGTTCAGCTCTTTCGAGGGCCCTTCAAAGCGAAGGTGACGTTGAACTCAGTTCGGCCACGAGCGCGGAGCTTGATTTGAGGGACCAGAAAGCGACGTGTTAATAGCTGAGTCAGCATATAGATGCCGTTAATATCAGAGAAAAAATTATGTTTGAATGGAAACGAGCAAGCGCAGTGATTCAGAGGGCTGCTGCGACATCAGATGTCACTTGGATGATTGCTAGTAATGGGATTAAATATCGCTATAAGCGTTCAGTTTTGGGGCCCTTCTGGATAACAATATCCCAGGCAATCTATATTCTCGCTCTAGCCGTTGTATTTGGTGGACTATTTAAGATGAGGGATGTGGATTTCATTCCGTTCCTCACGATCGGGATTTTACTTTGGGCCGCAGCTACTGCTTGTATGCAGGAGTCATCGACGACTATTTTACACCGTGGGGGGGAGTTGAAGGATGGCGCAAATAATTGCGTCTCCCTTGTTCTTGAGGTCGTTTTCAGAAACCTGATTGTTTTCCTTCATCACATCGTCGTCTTTGTTTGTGTCGCGATCTATTACAAGGTTCATCCTAATGTTCTGGGATTGCTGATGCTCATACCGGCTTCCGCGATTTTTATTATTAACGTATTTTGGATTTCAGGAATTCTGTCATTGTTAATTCCCCGTTTCCGGGATTTGGAACCTCTCGTATTCAGTTTGATTCAAATCGGTTTTTTTGTGACGCCGATTATGTGGCATCCCTCATTGCTTAAGGAAAAGGAATATCTAATCCATTATAATCCCTGCTTTCATCTTCTTGCTATCATCAGGGATCCGTTGCTGGGAGAGGCTTACCCCTTCGTTAGTTTCGGAATTGTTTCGATAATGGCGATTCTTGGAATGGCGGCTTATTATTTCGTCCTCAGCCGCACTGTTACAAGGTTGCCCTACTGGGTCTAAACAGTTCATCAAATTATTATGGCTGAAATTCGCTTAGATAATGTAGGCGTTCGCATCCCGGTATTCGGAGCGAACTCCAAAATGCTGAAATCGGTACTGGTAGGGTTCTTCCGCAGCAGAGAACAGAGGGAATCGACCTCAACTGTTGTAGTGGACGCGTTGACAGACGTAAATCTGACCTTTAGTGACGGTGACCGGGTTGGCCTAATTGGGGCCAACGGTGCGGGGAAATCGACGTTTCTCAGAGTTCTAGCTGACGTCTATTACCCGACGAGCGGAATTTTTGAGAAGGTGGGGGATACAAGGTGCTTATTCGGACTGAATTCAGGACTTGAGATGGAAGGCAGTGGCTGGGATAATATAAAATACCAGGCACGGCGAATCGGTGTTCCTAAATCGAGGCTGGATGAAGTAGCAGAAGAAGTGGCTGATTTCAGCGAGTTGGGCAAAGCATTGGATCTTCCCGTGAGAACTTATTCACAAGGAATGCAAGTGAGATTGTCCTTCGGAGTGATGACCAGTATTCCTGCTGATATTCTTCTTATCGATGAAGTTATTGGTGTCGGGGATGCTTCTTTTATGGAGAAGGCCCGACAGAGGATGTTGAAATTTACTGATCAAGCGAAGATCCTTGTTTTGGCGTCTCACTCACCTGACATCATTGCGAGTTTTTGTAATCGCCAAATTGGTTTCGAGCACGGCCGAGTCGTAAGCGATGTTCGAACTGCTGATACCCCCTCCGAATTGTGATAAGTGTTCCGCGAGATTCCCGGGTCTATGAGGTTGCTTCCGCGTTCTCATCAACTGGCTTAGGTCGGTTGATGAGTGGGCTCTTTGGTAGCTTGATCGCGTATCCAATAGCGGAGCATCTTGAGAAGCGGAGCGTTTCACCCAAGGTGAGAGAGATAGGAAAATTCTATCGATTACCGTTTTCAGAACAGAGCGCAATCTCCAGGCAGCGTCTGAAAGACACGCTGGATTTTGCCTCTTCTGAAGTTCCTTATTATCGCGAGTTGATAAGAAAGGTGGGATTTAAGACTGAATGGGTGCTTTCCAACCCTGAGGCGATGGGTGAATTGCCCCTCCTCACCAAGGATATTATGCGCGAAGAGGGCGAGCGTATGCTTTCGAGACCATTGGCAGAGGTTGCTCATCATGCTTGTAAATCAGGTGGCTCCACTGGTCTTTCCTGTGTTGTCTATTACGATCAGGTCGCAGCTGATTATTCGTCTGCCGTAACTCGATATTGCAGGCAGTCTACGGGGCTTAAAGGACATCATTTTGCGTTGCATTTCGCTTGTCGTTTTCCGGATGCGATTGAAGGAAACTGGCCTTCTCGCGAGGATTGCAAATGCATTGCAATGAATCGCTACAATATCTTTTTTGATAAGCTGGATGAGGAGGGATTGAACGAAATTGCTGAACAGTTACGTTCCCGTTGCCCCTATCTGTGCCACGCTCATCCTTCAACCTTTTATGCTCTCGCTGAACACATTCGTAGATCCGGGGGCGAGAAGTTCTTTGAAGTATTCGAGTCGAGTGGAGAGTGGCTCACTGAGAAGGCGAGAGAATCGATATCCGAAAACTTGCAATGTAGAGTCATTGATCGCTATGGGCTCGCTGAATTGGGAGTAATGGCCTATGAACTGGAATCGGGGAAGGGGCTTCGCTTCTTAAATTCAGAGGGATTTGCCGAAGGCGTCGAAGGAAATAATCTTGAAGGTGATGAAGGCGCCTCGGGGTTGGTTATCACCGGATTCAGAAACCGGCTGATGCCTCTGATTCGTTATCGAACCGGCGACTGGGCCCGTCCGATAGAGAGATCAGATGGTGTGTTCCTGACTGAGATGACAGGGCGGATTCATGATATTGTCATGATCGATGGCACGAGCTTTCCGACTCATCATATTCAGGATGTTCTTGATCATCGAATTGGTGGTATCAAAGAGTTTCAGGTAGATCGGAGGTCGCAAATTCCTGTTCTGCGGATTGCGCTGGAAACCCCCGGAACTGGGGAAGAAGCAAGGGTTCGTGATGCGGTTCGCTCATTCTGGCCCAAGGATCTGGATACAGATTTTGTCAGCTACAGTGAGTTTAAAACTGTGGGTTGGAGGGGGAAATTCAGAAGGGTGATTGAATGATTAGAATTCTATATCCAGGTCCTGCTGCTTTTCAGGGCAGTGTAGTGGAATCTGCTTTCCGTCGAAGTTGCGGGCGGCGTGCGGTCTCGACAATTCCTGTTTTTGCCCTGGGTGAGATACCGGCTGATGCTCCTGCTATTATTGTTTTCGTAGATCCTCCTGATGAGTGGAGCCCGATTATTTGCAGGCTTATCGAATCGGCACAGAAGAAAGTTATTCTCTTTGGTGCTATTCCAAACGGTCTTGCGGATTTCTTATCGATTCAGGAGTCTTCTTCTGAATCGATAGCAGATGAATTTGATCATGGCGAGGTCGTTCCGGCTAAAGTGGGCGAACCTGAGGAATCGTCACTGAGGATTCGCTACAACTCGTCGTTCTTTAACCTTTTGGGAGAGTTGGTTGATCGGCCTCTCGTGCGATATGATTTCGAGGCTGAGTGGAATAACCTTGGCTTTGGAATGATTCATTCCCGTTTGGGAGCAATTTGGGGGGTGGCTCAACCGGGAGTGTTGGCCGGTAGGAATTCACTTGGAGATATAATAGATACTGCTTTCGGCCGGAGCACTGTCAAAGGAACATACGTTGCACTGTGGGAGCAAAGTGGAGCGTCTTTTTTGTGGTGGAACCGGTCCGTGGGCCCGGTCGATTCAGGAGAGTGGAAAATCGTAGAGGATTTTATCTGTAATGCGCGCTGCGAGGAGCTTCCCTGTCAGCCTGTGATAAGGGATGTTCCGGGCGGTTACCAGAGCGCCGTTACGAGTCGTCTCGATTGCGATGAAGACGTTGAGTCTTCCCGCTATCTTTTTAACTCTTATCAGGAGTGGGAGATTCCATTTTCTCTGGCCGTTTGTACGAGGTTACTTGATGATGCGAAGCATCATCAAATTTTGAAGGATGTTTCCTCGAGGGGTGGAGCTGTTCTTTCTCATTCGCAGACTCATTTTCCGGAATGGGGAGGTAATTATCGAGTCGCTGTCGGAGAGGCTAAATCATCCAAAAAGCGAATCGAAAGCATTCTTGGTGAATCTGTTGAATTTGTGGTGTCGCCGTTTCATCAAACACCACGCTACGCGGTCGAGGCGCTTCAGGATACCGGATACCAAGGAGTCGTAAGCGGAATACCTCGTAACGATCCTGAATTGTTTGTCTCCAGAGCGGGGACTCCTCCATTTGCATCTGAGGGATTCATCACCCATAGCCAGGCTACGATGCTGCACGGAGACTGTCTCGTGGACGGAAGGAAAGAAGACGGGAACCCGAATCCAGGTGAAACTTTTCAAAGAGCGTTTCAAATAGCTTTAAAGTCGGAATCTTTTTTCGGGTACTTGGATCACCCATTCTCAGAGCGCTATGCTTATGGCTGGGATTCCGAGGAGCAGAGGGCTGCTGTCCATCGCGAGCTGATAAAGGTGATGAAAGAGTCTTCAGAAAAAGTTTGGTTTGCGAATCAAAACGAAGCTCTCGCTTTTCTGGCCTCGAAGGACCGTTTGAGCTACAAGGAGAACAGAGAATGCTTTAAGTTTGGCCATGGTGAAAGGCCCGGGCGCCTTCCCATTGAAGTGATTTACAGAAAGCAGCGACACCGTTTGCCGGTCAACTCAACGTCTCTTTTGATTTCGCTTTAAGCTTTTTGAAGCTGAAGTGAATTGAGGCAATTCAGTGGTAAATTCCTTTGTCTTCGCGAAGTCTCATCTTTTAAAGCACCGTTGTATTTTTAATTATTGTTCTCGTCCGGGAAAGGGGCGAACAATCTTACTATGAGAATTTGCCTAATTATCGGTACTCGTCCGGAGGCTATAAAAATGGCTCCGATTGCGCTAGTTGCGAAGGACTTGGGTTCAATCGATTGTCACATTTGCTTTACTGGGCAGCATGCGGAAATGGCACGGACGGCTCTTTCGGTGTTCGGTTTGCAAGCGAACAGTGATCTCAATGTAATGATTCCGGGGCAGTCGCTTTCAACCCTCACCGCAAATTTAGTACAGAAGCTTGACGGGTTCTTTGCGGAAAATCAGTTTGATGTCGTCCTAGTTCAAGGAGATACGACCTCCGCTTTTGTAGCCGGCTTGGTTGGATTCTATCACCGTATCCCAGTCGGTCACATCGAGGCGGGATTGAGAACGGGCAATCTTCAAAGTCCGTTTCCTGAGGAAGCTAACCGATCTCTGATCGGCCGGTTGGCAAATTGGCATTTTGCCCCCACTTTAAATTCATCTGCAAACCTCCGGACTGAGGGCGTTCCCGAGGGAAGCATTTTTGTGACCGGAAATACTGTCGTAGACGCTGTTGAGTGGCTCGGAAATAGAGAGTCATTCAGATACTCAAAAGGAAAGAAATTCGATTTTCTTGATCGTAATTCCCCGGTTGTTTTTGTGACTCAGCACCGCAGGGAGAATCATGGAGACCCGCTTCAGCATGTTTGCCAGGCACTGATTGAACTGGCGGATAATTTTTCCAGTTCGCAGTTCGTCTTTCCGGTTCATCCCAATCCCGCTGTAAAGGAGGTTATCCATGAGAGCCTAGGGCAGCTGAAAAACGTGTTTTTACTCGATCCAATTGATTTTGATGACTCGATATATCTCCAGAGTATTTCCAGTCTCATCATAACTGATTCTGGTGGCATTCAGGAAGAGGCACCATCTTTCGGCGTGCCTGTACTGGTTACGAGGGAGCATACAGAGCGCATGGAAGGTGTTGAAAGCGGATGTGCGATGTTGGTTGGCACGGATCAGGGAAAAATTGTAGAGAATGCCACAAGCGTTCTCAGTGCCGGTGGAAAACGGGATGCGGACATATCGAATCCTTATGGAGATGGGGCAGCCGCAAAGAAGATACTCGAGATCCTGGAAACAGTGGTGTGAGCGAGTAAGAATTTCGGCCTAATTTCAGGGCTTGGAATTTATTGTGATCACACGCAGCCGTGAATTGTTTCACTCAGAGTCTACAATCTGGTATCGAATGGACATAATCCTGTTTTCAACTGCCGACTGGGATGAGCCGTATTGGACCAACAAACAGCACGTTACCTTTGAGTTGGCGAAGTTGGGGCACCGGATCCTTTATGTAGAGAGTTTAGGGCTGAGAGCACCAAAATTAGGGGATAGAAAAGACTGGGGGCGGGTCCTCTCCCGTTTGAAAGGCTGGCTCAGTCCAATCAAAAAGAGAAATGAGAACATTTGGGTTTTTTCGCCGATTCAGTTTCCCTTCTTTCGCGGCTGGCCTCCTGTTGCAGCACTGAATCGACAGGGAGTATCACTGCTCGTAAAGCACTTTCTCAGGAAGAATGCGTTTCACGATTGCATCCTCTGGACTTATCATCCCTTCCTCGACGGAATAGAAGATTGTCTGCCCTGGAAACGATTCGTATACCATTCTGTGGATGATCTTGGCGCACTGCCTTTTATTAGCAGGGAAAAGTATGACCGATCAGAACGGGCCATGCTTGAAAAAGTAGATATTGTTTTTGTCACAGCGAGAGAGCTCGAGAGCCGTTTGAAACCCTCTCATGGTAATGTCCACTTCATGCCGAATGTGGTTGACTTTGAGCATTTTAGTAAAGCTTTTGACGAGGCTACGAAAATTCCCGAAGATTTGGCCTCTATTCCCGAACCTCGAATTGGATATATCGGAGTGCTATCAGATTTTAAGGTGGATTTTAACCTCCTTATTGAAGTCTTCAGGACCGCGCCCGATCTCAATTTGGTTTTAATAGGGGACGAAAGAGAGGGGCAGGGATCTGATTTGCTCAAGGAGCTTGTAAAGTTGGAGAATGTGTTTCACCTCGGCTACCGGTCATATTCCGAGCTTCCAGGATACCTGAAAGGAATGGACGTAGGGCTGCTGCCAACGAAAATTAACGATTACACTAAATCGATGTTCCCAATGAAATACTTTGAGTATCTCGCTGCCGGTGTGCCGGTGGTGTCAACTCGTCTGGATTTTACGGAAAGTGTTACGGAAGGAATTATAGTCGCGACCGAATTTGTTCCATTCAGGGATGCAATTCGGAAACAAGTCCACGATATTCCATCATTTGAAAATGCAAAGGGTCGGGTTGCAGGGAATACATGGAGGGCACGAACCCTTCGTATGATTGAACTGAGCGAGCAGTCTTCCTAAGGCTGTGACGTATAGAAGTCTTTAGGTTTCAGGTGAATCTTAAGTCTAATTTTGAAAAAGCAAAAGTGTGCAACCCTCGAATTGGATGATCGTTCCCGTTGATGGTTTTTAGAAAATGAAAGTTTTAATTGTTGCCGATCAGAATGCCAGGTTTGAACCTCGGGGAGGTGAAGTATTGCTCGAATCGATAAAGGATAGACTGAGCCAGTTTGGACTATTTGCGGTCGACTATGAGAGGTCCGAAAGTGGATTGAACTCAGTCATCGCAATTTTCGTATTTTCCTTGAGCGCTTTGGGGAAAGTTGACGCAGAAAAATTTCATAGGGCCGGAATTCCAGTGTATTGTTGGCCATTCTTCTGGAGTGGTGGGGAAGTAATGGGGTTGGATGAGAGAGTTGAGTACGTCTTTAATTCCAAAGCTGAAAACGACTGCTTTGTGGAATCGTTGAGGATCACTGATCCGTTGAAGTGTCGCGTAGTCGGACTGCCGGCCCTTGACCGGTATACCCCTCGAGAAAATAAATTATTCTGTGATGTGATTGGTCGTACTGAATATCTCCTGACAGTGGGAACGATTGAAGAAAGAAATAATCAGACTGGTGTGATTGAGTTGGCACAAGGAACAAATGCTTACTGTGTCTTCGTTGGTCCGGTCGTCGACGTTGAGTACCACCAACGATGCCTTCAGGTAGCCGAAGAGGCAGGTGTCGAATGCCTGTTTATGGGCGGTTTGCCTTTCGGCGGGCGCCTGATTAATTCCGCCTATAATAATTGCTCCTATTATATTGAGGTATCATTCGATCCTCCTGGGCTTTCTTCAGTGGAAGCATTCAATTCCGGTGCAAAGTGTATTCTAAGTAATCCTATTTGGGTTGCCGAGGTTTTCGGCGACAGGAGAGGAGTGGTCGCCCTTTCAGAAGGTCATGATACCTTGGAGAACATTATGTCAACTATGGAAAATCCTGACGAGAGATACTCTGGAGTTGAATTTGATAACTTTATTCAATCCATCATTTCAAAGTAAATGTTTGTACCCTTATACGATTCGCTCAAAGAGTTGAAAAGTTCCGTAAAATTGGTCATCGGGCAGGATGATCAACTTTTCAGCGGACTTTATGAAAAGCTTGAGCCTTTTGAGAAAGTCGTTTTTCTGATCGATTCTAATGTATATCAACACTGGAAGACTCGAATTGACGAGGAATTCTGCAGATATGGTGAAAGGGGCATTCGATTTCTTGTCGGGAGTGGTGAAGCGTCAAAACGCTTTGGATTCTATCGGGATCTTATTGAAAATTTTCTAAGAGCAGGAGTGACTCATGATAGCGCAGTGGTCGTGGTTGGTGGGGGCACGTTGGGCAATGTCGGAGGGTTTGTAGCATCGACCTTTCAGAGGGGAATCGCACTATTTCAAGTACCTACGACTTTGATGGCCCAGGTTGATGCGATGATTGACTTCAAACATGCCATTAATCTCAATGACGCCAAAAATCAGGTTGGAACATACTTTGAGCCGAATTTGATCTTGGTGAATCCTGCTTTTCTCCGTTCCCTGCCGAGAAGAGAGATGAGTTCGGGGGCCGCAGAAATATTGAAACATGGAATGACGCATGATTTGCGCCTCTTGGACTTAGCGAGCGATGCAAAAGACAGTGGTGAATTTGAATCTTTGGTTGCGGCTACAATTAAATCGAAAGCCGATCTTCTGAGTCGGCGTGGTGAGGATTGGTATAGTGAGATGGCAATGCAGTATGGCCATGCTATCGGCCATGCTGTCGAGCATGAATCGGGGCATTCTCTCAATCATGGTGAAGCTATCTCAATCGGAATGGTGGCAACGAGTCATCTAACAAAACATCTTCTAGGGCATGATTTGATCAAAGAGCACAGGGGGATCTTTGAAGACTGGGGGCTTCCAACTTCATGCTTGATTCCATTACATCGAGTCTTATGCGCGATGGTTCATGATAAGCACTCCGTTGGGAATAGTATCCGAATTGGACTTCTGTCCAGGCTGGGGCAGCTAAGTCGTCATGAAGAGGAGGATTACGGTTTTCTGGTTTCAATCAAAGACGTACGTGCATCGCTTTTGAACTTCTTCAGTTGAAGTTTGTTTAGGGGCCGTCAAATATAGTAATCTGATGATTTTCTACGATATCACCGAACTATACCGGTTTAACAAGTGTTCCGGCATACAGAAGGTGACGAGCGAGTTTTTGAAGTTCGGTTTATCGAACTTGGGAGATCAGTTTGTTGTTTGCTTTCTGAAAGATGGCCAATTGTTCACTGTCACTGTGATTGTTTCTCCTGAAGGTGATATTGAGGGGTTTGAGGAAATCAAAGCGGCTCCTTTTCCAAGTGCAGGTGATCTCTATTTAATGGTTGATCTCTGTTATAATCACGGTGAAACAGAGTGGGGGGTAATTGATTCGTATAAGAATCATGGAGTTACGGTGGTTGCTGTTTTGTATGATTTGATTCCAGTTAGGCACCCTGAGTGGTTCCAAGGGGATGCGATCGGGTGGTTTGAAGAAGGTGACTATCTTGCGCGGTTCAATTTGTGGTTGAGTTATGTTCGCAGGTATTGTGATGCAATTGGTTGTATATCCGAATACGTTCAAGAGGACTTCCGCAGCCTTGCTGACTCTTTCCCTGACCCATGTCCCAATACATTTTCTTTTTTGCTTGGTTCCTCAACATACGGCCTCAAAAGGAAGAATGAGTTCGATAGTAACGATTTTATATCAGTGGGAACAGTAGAGCCGCGAAAAGGGTATTCTCTTCTTATAGATGCTTTTGAACGTCTGTGGCGGGACGGGGATGATGTTCGGCTCGTAATTGTGGGCAAGAAAGGTTGGTTGGTCGATGCTCTCTGCGAACGAATCCAGATGCATAGAGAATACGGGAAACGATTGTTGTGGTTAGCGGATGCATCGGATGATGAATTGCTTGCTAGATATCGTCGGGCTAGCGGTTTCATCAGTCTGTCGGAAAATGAGGGTTTTGGCCTTCCTGTTATCGAGGCCGCCGCGTTAGGTCTTCCTGTTATTTTGAGAGATACCCCAATTTACCGTGAAGTCGGCGTGGGTTTTGCAGCGTACGTTCAGGATGTTGCGGCCGTTGTAGAAAGGGTTCGAGAAATACAGAGGGGGGATTTAAAAGGTTGCAATTCCTCTGAGAATATAAGGAGTTGGGAGTATTGCGCAGATCGGTTCTATTCGAAATTGTCTAAATTATGAAGGTCGTTGTTGTAACGGGTACGAACCGGGGAATCGGAAAGTCGATTAAATCGGTGTTGAAGTTAGCTGGATACTTCGTTATTTCGGTAAACCGTTCTAATGAGCTCTTAAGCCGTGCTGAATTGCTGGTCGAAACTGATTCGGAAATAGAGATTGGTTTTGATTTACGTAATTCAGAAGGGTATGAGGGATTGAAGATGCTCTTGTCTTCACATAGAATATACGGTGTGGTGAATAATGCTGGGGTTTGTATTCCCGCTGACCTTGAAGACATATCATTTTCTGATCTCGAGGAAACTCTCATAGTTAATTTGTTGTCACCATTTAGGCTATCAAAATTGGTACTTGATTTGATCGACGGCGAAGGTCGTATCATCAATATTTCCTCCCAACTGGGGGTTGACGGGAGGGCTGGGTATTCGGCATACTCAGCGGCTAAATTTGGCCTCATTGGAGCAACGAAATGTTGGGCAAAAGAGCTGGGACAGAGAGGGATCACCGTAAATGCCATTTGTCCCGGGTGGGTTAGCACGGACATGTCCAAAATCGATTTGGCTGCCCAAGCACGAAGATTGAACAAAGATCCGGAAGACTTTTTTGCCGAAATCTGTGAACCTTTGGAATTAAAGCGGTTCAATACTCCAGATGAGGTAGCGCATTTGGTTGAGTTTTTGATCTCTGAAAAAGGAGGAGGCATTACCGGTCGGGAATTCCTCATGCAAACAGTATGGAATCAATGTTAACGTACTGCGCTAATCGTGATAGAGGTATCTATTGGGATAAGTTAAGGGCACTGGTGTAGCGGGAATAACAAGGTTATGCATATTCTAATTGATCTACAGGCCTGTCAGAGTGCAAGCCGACTGCGTGGTGTAGGGCGATATTCCATGTCTCTCAGTCTGGAGGTGGTTCGACAGGCGGTTTCTCGAGGTCACGAAATTTCAATTTTACTCAATGCTGCATTTCCTGATTCGATTTCACCAATATCCAGGGTATTTGATGATCTTGGCCATCAGGTTGGAGTTGTTCTTTTTCGGGTGCCTCGACCCTGTGCCGCGATGAATATGGCCAATGGCTGGAGGCAGCGCTCTGCGGAGGTGCTCAGAGAGCGGGCTATTGCACAGGTCAATCCTGACTTCGTTATTGTTTCGACGCTTTTGCCTGACGGGTGGGTAGATGATTCGGTTGTTTCTGTCGGCACGCTTGGGCTGAGCGTGCCGGTGGCAGTTGTTCATTATGATTTAATTCCGCTAAGCATGCAGGATCTTTATCTTGTGGATAAAGCATTTCGAGAGTTTTACTTTCGGAAGATTGAAGACCTTAAGCGGGCTGATTTATTGCTCGCTATTTCAGAATATACTAGAGCAGAGACCATTGATTTACTGGGTGTTTCCGAAAGCTCGATCGTTAATATATCATCTGCAGTGGATGAAGGATTCGGAGATCAGAGTGAGAATATCGAAGATGATAGTGTAAAAATTATTTCATCGTTTGGAGTAAAATCCGGATATCTGTTGTATGTCCCTGGTGGATTCGATCCAAGAAAGAATTTAGATCGCTTGATAGAAGCTTATGGTAATATTCCGATGTCACTTCGAAACAGGCATCAGCTCGTTATAGGAAGCAAGTTGGAACCCAACACGACTAAGGCTTTACGAGATAGAGCAAATGAATGTGGGGTTGGTATCGAACAGATGGTGCTTACGGATTACATTACGGACGAGGAGTTGGTTCACCTTTATAAAGGGTGTCTTGCCTATGTTTTTCCCTCGCTGCATGAGGGGTTCGGATTGCCGGTTCTTGAAGCAATGGCTTGTGGTGCTGCAGTTATTGCCTCAGATATTTCGAGTTTGCCTGAGGTCGTGGGATGCGATGAGGCTATGTTCGATCCATATTCTGTGTCTAGTATCGCTGATAAAATAGCTCAGGTGTTGAGCGATGATAATTTTAGAGAGAGGCTACGAGAGCATTCTTGCGTTCAGCTGTCGAAGTTTTCCTGGAAGCGTAGTGCTGAACTGGCCATTTCTGCGATTGAAGAGAAGCATGCGCAGCTAATCAGTGATGGAAAGACTGATAATACGGATGATAGATTGCCCAATTGTGAAGCTCTGTTAGAGAGCATGGAATCTCTTGATCTGGAGTTTGGGCCTCAGGATTTAACACTGTTCCGTTCTTGTTTTGAAGATAATATTTCGTTCACGAACCCAGAGAGCAAGGGACAAGTTCTTTCCGAGAAGGAAGGCAAGGATTAATTTTTGATGCGAACCATCTCCAGAGAAATGGCACGCTAAATTTGTTCAGTAGCTACGAAATTGAGTCGCTAATTTTGGGGTGCTTAAGTGAGCATCCTGCATACCGAGGCGAAAAAAATTAAGAGCGCCCAATATGTAGTCTAAGTAAAAAATTGAAAGGAATCTCTATATGCAACTAAGAGAAGAAGAAATAAGGAGAGCAAAGTCGATTTTTGAATGTCCCGGGAACGCTGTTCCTGATGCGCTTTCTAAGGTAATGGAAGAGGGCGATACAGGTAAAAGAGTCTGTCTTCTTTTCATGATTATATGCGGGCGAATCGCTTTGCGTTCGGAGTGCTATTACCTCGAGAGTATTTTTGATCGAAGGTCGCTGTGCGAGTTGATCGAGATTTGTCGGACATTTCCAAGTGTCGATTCTGATGTTGTCGTTCCGAAGTCGAAAATTCTAATTGATGTCACGCACACCATGGGATATTCCCATCTCTCCGGTATTCAGAGGACCGTCTACGTGATTTCAGTGGCTCTTGAGCAGAAATGGGATGTCATTTTTGTTAAGAACGTGCATGAGAAAGGGCTTACCCCGTTGTCGGATGTCGAAGCGGAAGCGTTCCTCGGCAAGTATGCAGCTGATTTTGATGGCGATGTTACTTCTGGTGAGTGCACTTTGGATCGAGATACACTAATTTGGCCGGAGTACTGCACGCTACTTTGTAGCGAGTTGCTTGACAATGACAGGGTCTTTGTCTACTATGGTCTCTTGAAGAGCGCTGCACACAGTGTGGCTGTCTTTTATGATTTAATACCTATTACTCATCCCCAGTATTGTCACCCGGGGATTGTTGGGGCGCATGTTGAATATGCTGGTATTCTAAGTGGTTTTGACCGTGTGTTAGCGATAAGCGCCTCGGCTTGCGCTGAGTTGAGGGGTTTTCTGGCATCTTCGGGTAAGCGCCACGAGCATGTGGAGCCACTTTTACTTCCTGATTTTAATTGCTTTACCGGGGATTGTGAGCGGGGCGAGAAGGGGCGTCCACGGATTGCGTATATATCGACGATGGATCCCCGAAAGAACCACCTGCGCCTCTTTGCTGCCTGTGAGGAGTTGTGGACGAGTGGCATGGACTTTGAATTGCATTTGATAGGCGGGGTTGGGTGGAGAAATGAAGTCCATCAGTCAGAATTGCATCGCTTAGTGGTGTCTGGCTACCCTGTTATACGTCCGCAGAAATTCGTCAGTGACCGTGAGATTATGGAACTCTATTTTTCGTGCGATGCGACCGTTTTTTGCTCGGAAGCAGAAGGGTATGGCCTGCCTATCATTGAGAGTCTTGGTCTGGGGGTTCCTGCTATTGTTTCAAATTGTGGTTCAATGAAAGAGCTAGCCGACCTTTGTGGTGGATGTCACTTGATCGACCCCTTTGATGTAGGATCAATAAAAGAAGGCATCAAAACCGTTCTGACTGACGACGAATACAGAGGAGGGCTGAAATCATCAATCGATCTTTCAGGCCTCCCTTCTGTCGAACAGTATGTTTTGGAGCTAATGGCAGATTCAAAGGAGTGCAATGTTTCCACTTTCGCTAAGTTATAGCGCCCATTATTGTGGAAGAGGGGCGCTAGAATCACAAAAGCGTTGTGAAATTGTTCTTACGGTCTCCTTTACGGCGGATATCTTTTCCAGAAAAGTTCTCCGTAATTTGTAAGTGCATTAAAAAGTAAGTAATAATCGTCTTTGAGATGTTCTAGGGTAGGCGGATTGCCGCTTCACGACTTCTGTTCCTTCCTGCAGTAAATAACTAGCCACTTTGTTGAATCAAGTGCTGCCATGCTTGAGTTAAAAAAAACTAATTATTCTAATTTTAGATGTCTAAGAAAACACCCAATAATCTATTCGTGGTAAGATACGCTACACACCCGACCGCCTATTTCTCACCAGGAGGGGGCGAGGTACAGTTACGTCAATATCTCGAAAATCTTAAGGGGTATGACGTGGCGCTGTTCGACTATTGGGATCCACAAATCGAATCGATCGACATCGTGCACTTATTCTCAGTCTTTGCTATGATGCTTCCCCTTGTTCATGAGTTGAAGCGTATGAATGTTAAGGTAGTGGTGTCTCCTAATTTATGGGTAAGTGAAGCAAATGCCAAAGACGTTGATTTACCGTCCGTAGCGAGGATTTTTGAGGCAGCTGATGCTATTGTCTGTAACTCCCAGCTTGAGGTTGGTAACTTGTCTGCCTATACGGGGGTGGCGCGTGAAAAGTTTCATGTGGTCTATAATTGTTTCGATGACAGTTTTATTGAAGGCGGGCAATCAGTTGAGAATCGAGAGGTATTTGCGGGCAAGATTCCTGAAAGGTTTATCTTCGGGGCGTGTAATATCGAATCCCGGAAGAATTTACTCAGATCTCTTGAGGCAGTGATGGAGTATACCGACCTTCCTTTTGTTGTTGCTGGAGGCTGTAGAGATAAGAGGTTGCTTAAACAATTGAAAAACCTTGGGAAAGATCGTTTTGTTTATATAGGCCGAATTAATTCTGACCAGCTGAAGTGGTGTTACCAAAGGTGCAATGTATTTCTTTTGGCTTCAATTCTCGAGACTCCGGGTATCGCAGCGTTGGAGGCTGCTGCGTCAGGGGCCTCAGTTGTTATTACTGATAGAGGGTCTACAACCGAATACTTCGAGGGTGGGATTTTTGTTGATCCGTTCTCCATTGAGTCGATTGGACGGGGGATTGAAATGGCATTGGAATCCTCGCCCTTAACGGATGTTACACGTTTTAACACCGGTAGCACGGCGGCTCAACTTTCTTCAGTTTACGGTAGTATTCAGCTCGATTCAGATCCCAGGGTCTTTCAAGATGGAATAGAAGGGAGTTCGCTTTCTTACGCTGAAATAAATGCCAATGGAGTGTTCCAGTGGAGTCAGAGTCAGTTTGCAATAAGTTCTAGTTATCCTCGTTACAGATTGCGTATCGTCTCTGAAGTTGGCGGGACTCTTTCAGTGTCTCGAGACGGGAGGACAAGCGGGGTGTTCGTTCTCAAAGCTGGCTGCAACTGGGTGCGGATTAACGACGGAATGGGTGTGTCTCGTTTCAACGTGGTTTTGAATGAAAGCGAGGCCGATAATTCGAATATGGATATGCGAGATCTGGGAGTGATGATATTTGAAGTAAATGTTGGTGTTTCGAGTGAGGAAATCTTTTCTCCTGCTCAATCTGGGCAGGGCTTTTATCCTGTTGAGATGGATGATTCTCAAACTTATCAGTGGGCTGAGTCGGAGTTCACTATTGATTCGCAAATAGAAAAATACTCTTTGAAAATATGGTCCCCTTTTGCTGGAATCCTTATTCTGAATTCTGGAGGTAAAGAGAGAGATCGATTTGACATCACCCCGGGTTACAACACTGTGAACGTAAAAAATGGTGGCGGTTCTTGTCTATTCGTTACACAGCTTGAGACCGCAGAGCTCAATCCGTTAAGGGACGATCCGCGAGACCTCTCCGTTAAAGTTTTTAAAGTGAATCCAGATTAAGCGGGATGGAGTTTTTACGACCATAATAGTGCGGTTCGCATAAGGTTGTGTTATGTGGAGTGGCTGCATACCGTTAATCTTAAATTAGATTATATTTGTTTAAGCTGGCGAGTATCCGATAGGTGTTTTGGCTGCAATTATGAAATCTGTGGTGATGCTGAAATAGGTGGTTTTGTATGGACCGAGGGGGCCATTTTGGAAAAATTAAAAAGTATTCGAAGAGGTTAAATGAAAACTGGTTGTGTGCTATGAGGCAATTAATGGTTGATGTATCCGAATTGGTGAATGTAGATGCTCGAACTGGCATTCAAAGGGTCGTTCGCAGTATTTTGCAACATCTATTGAGTTCTGAATCGATAGGGTTTAAAGTTGTACCCGTTTATTTTGATCGAGAGACTGGGTTTATGTATGCCAATAGATTCCTTGATTCATTTACAGGGCGGGAATCTGTTGGGGGTGGAGATAAGGAGGTGGAATTTAGCAAGGGAGATGTCTTTCTAGGGCTTGATTTCGCTATTCACTTTTTTCCGGAGATGAATGCTTCTCTTGTCTCAATGAAGGAGCGGGGGGTGATTGTGAGTTTTGTTCTTTATGATCTTACTCCGATTCTGAATCACGCGTGTCATACTCCTGAGTTGGTTGAAATGTACCGAGTATGGCTGAACTCTGTTTGTTCAGTTTCTGATGTTATCGCATGTATTTCCAAGTCCGTGGAGAATGATTTAAACTCGTGGCTTACAAGTGCAAAATGTGATGATAGTGATCTGAGGGTAACCAGTTTTCATTTGGGGGCAGATATTGAAAACAGTTCTCCCACTCGAGGGCTTCCTGAAGATTGCGACGAGTCGATCAAAGCGTTTTCTGGCAGTGCAATTTCCTGTTTGATGGTAGGTACTATGGAGCCAAGGAAAGGTTACCGATTTGTTCTAGATGGGTTTGATCAGCTTTGGGCAGGTGGGGCCGACATTTCTCTGGTTATTGTCGGGCGTTCAGGGTGGGGCATGGAGTCGTTTCAGGAGCGGCTTTTGGTGCACCCGGAGTTTGGCAAAAGATTGCATTGGCTGAACGGAGTTTCGGACGAATATTTGAGCCTGATATATGGGGCCTCTGACGTATTAATAGCGGCATCCGAGGCTGAGGGGTTCGGGTTACCTTTAATTGAGGCAGCCGTTCATGGATTGCCTGTAATAGCACGAGATATCCCCGTTTTCAGAGAGGTCGGCGGTGGGGCTGCGTTCTATTTCTCGGGGGAGGATCCGGCTGCGTTTTGCCAAGAGATTCATCAATGGATTGATGAATTTAAGAATGGAAGTCACCCTAATTCAAGCGAGATGACTTGGTTGACCTGGGCGCAGAGTTCGCAGGCGCTGGTGGAGGCTATTGGATTACCGAAATCGTAGTTTGTCGTGGCTGTTCAAAGGTGGTCGGTTAGCTCCAATTTTTGAGTAGCGAGGCTAAGAATGCTGACGGTGAAGTAGTGCATGGACGAAGATATATCGAGTTAAAGTCTTAGCCTCGGAGCTGTGCGGTTTTAGAGGTGGGCTCGGATGAGATTTCCGGGTTGCTCGAAGTCGGTGTAAGATTGGATCAAGGGTATCGGTGCACCCGCGGTGTTTGATTGATGGAGATCGTTGCGTCAGTTCGATTGAGGGCTGTAGCGGCGGCAAGTGATTTGCCAAGGCAATCCGCTTGCGCTCTTGAAAAGCTTGTGCGAAACCTAGTCGACTGAATTAATGTTCACGCTGGTTTTTCAGTTGAACAGCGGTGTGCGCGTGCCGGTAACGCGAATCTAATTATTATGAGTAAGTCAGTTTTTGATTTTTATAATTCCTCAATCGATCTCGAAGCTCTGATCCGACGCTTTTCAGATCTCGCGATTGGCGCCGACCCTGATTACTTTACCAATTTTCTGGGTGTTAAAGTTCCGGCAGCAGTTTACCCGCCCGTATTGGAAGGACGGGAAGGTCAAGTAGAGGCCCCCCCCTTACCTGCAAATTGGCATGCTTGTGTTGCTGAGTGGGGGGCAGTGATTCGCTCAGTTATGTTAAGTGGTGACGCGTTTCGGATGGTTGAGCTGGGGTGTGGCTGGGGTTGTTGGCTAAACAATGGGTTGAAACTTGCTGAGATCTCCGGAAAGAGTGGGGCCGCCATTGGAATTGAGGGCGATCTTGGTTACGTCGAAATGGCTCGTCAAATTCTCGATCTAAATGGTTTTGATAAAGGCGAGGCATCTGTTCTTCATGGCGTCGCAGGACCGACAGGCAAGAGAGCGTTTTTTCCAATCAGAGAGGGAGCTGAATATGGGTTGGAACCGATTTTTGTTGACGAGTCATCTGCCGAGGAGGAGCGGATAGGGGGCATGCTCGTTGAGGTTGATGTGTATGGCCTTGATAAATTGTTTGGCGAAGGCGAGAAAATCAACTTACTTCATATTGATATTCAAGGAGGTGAGGTAGAATTTTTGAGAGATAATCTGGAAAGTTTGAATGCTGTGGTCGAGTATTTGGTGATCGGAACGCACTCCAGGTTAATCGAAGGGGAGTTAATTGCGTTGCTCTCAACGAACGGCTGGAAACTTGAAATTGAGAGGCCTGCGGTTTTTGAGATTAGCGGCGATGAATTCACCACCAGTATCGATGGTTTACAAGGGTGGATTCGAAATAAGTGATAATTACTATATAGAAAAGATATGAAAACAGCACTGGTAACAGGCATAACAGGTCAAGACGGCGCATACCTCGCTGAGTCGTTGCTCAGCAAGGGTTATAAAGTCGTAGGAGCTTTTAGGCGAGCAGTAACGGTGAATTTTTGGCGGATTAAGGAGCTGGGAATTGAGGACAATGAGAATCTGCATCTCGTCGATTATGATTTAACAGATCCGGCAAATATTGCCTGGCTCATCAAAAAATGGCAGCCCACTGAGATTTATAATTTAGCTGCGCAATCATTTGTGGGAGTGTCTTTCGATCAGCCCCGGACAACCGCAGAGATTACCGGATTGGGAGCGCTGAACATTCTTGAAGCCATTCGTCTCGTTGATCCTTCAATTCGTTTTTATCAAGCATCTACCTCAGAGCTTTTTGGGTTAGTTCAGGAAGTGCCTCAGTCTGAGACGACGCCTTTTTATCCAAGGAGCCCTTATGGTGTCGCTAAACTCTATGCTCACTGGATGACGATTAACTATCGTGAGAGCTACAATATATTCGGTTCTTGCGGTATTTTGTTTAATCATGAGTCACCTCTCAGGGGGTTGGAATTTGTAACTCGAAAGATCACAAACTCAGTTGCCCGAATTAAGGCCGGTTTGCAAACACACATCGAATTGGGTAATCTTGACGCCAAGCGGGATTGGGGATTTGCTAAGGATTACGTCGAGGGTATGTATTTGATGTTGCAGCAAGATGAACCTGATACGTTCGTATTGTCTACAGGGAGAACCGAATCCGTCCGCACATTTGTGGATATGGCATTTAAGGCGGCCGACATCTCAATTGAATGGGATGGCGCAGATGAGACGACCACTGCCCGTGATAGTAAAACCGGGGAATTGGTCTTGAAAATTAATCCTAGGTTTTACCGCCCTGCGGAAGTGGAGCTTTTGGTTGGCGATCCAACGAAGGCAAAAGAGAAGCTGGGGTGGGAGGCTGAGTGTTCTCTTGAGTCGCTAGTAACTCAGATGGTTGAGGCTGATATCGATTATACTTCCAGAGGTATTAAATTTTAGTTCTCGTTCTAAACCGTTATGGCAGGGGTTTTAATATTTGGATCACGTGGATTTATTGGCAGGCGGTTGATATCTGATTTGGAAGGTGTTGGTGAATTTTCTATGCATACTCCATTTGAGGGCGATGTTGATATTACAAACTATGAAGAGGTGGAGCGTTATGTGAAGTCGATACAGCCTGATTTTATACTGAATTTGGCTGCCGCTTCTATACCATCGGATACAGATTTTTCGAAATTTTATCTGGTTAACATATTGGGCGCACGTAACATATTGCAGGCTGTTGATACAGTAATAAGGGATTGTAAGGTTTTGCTTTTTAGTTCGGCTCATGTCTATGGTTTGGCTTCAGGATTGTTATCTGAGGCGCAGCCGGTTTCTCCTGTGAGTGATTATGGAATCAGCAAGGCCGCCATGGAAATGTTGCCAGCTCTGTTTCCAGCTGTGGAAGTTTCAGTGGTAAGGCCTTTTAATTTAATTGGCAGGGGCCAGAATCCGTCACTGTTTCTCGCCAAGGTAATTCGGCACTGCATTGAGGAGCAACCAGTTCTTGAGGTAGGGGATCTCGCTCTGAAAAGAGATTTCCTCGATGTCAGGGATGCTTCTACTGCCATTTGCAAGTTGCTTACTTTGCCGCGGTGGGCTCAAGGTCCAGTGAATATTTGTTCGGGTGTTTCTCTGGGGCTTGGTTCATTGATTGAGGCAACTTGTGAGGTTACAGGGTGGACGCCGGAGATCAAATCAGTGGAGAGGTTTAAACGCTCGACGGATGCGCCTGTTATTAGGGGCGATAACAGGCGTCTTCGCTCATTGATAGATTGGGAGCCTCGCTTCGATTTACGTGATACGTTGAATTGGGCGGTTGATTGCCCACCCGCGTGAAGCTGTGATCGGGTTGACATTCATATCGACACGTTGGCTGTCGATATAATCTTGAAGATTGGAATTCCTATATTCGGGAGGTAGATGGTGGGATTGCGTCATCATGCCCCTTGGTGATTCCTGATTCCTCGCGCTAGTTGAGATCCAGTTGGGTGTGGTTTTTTTGCAGTCTCCTCGGGGGGCTGTTCGAAAATCATCGCAATGGTCGAGAATTAAATTTATTTCTACATTTTGGGATTCAGGAAAGCGATAGATATGCGAGTCCTCCACGTATTTAAAACCTTTTTTCCCGCGACGGTTGGGGGGGTTGAGGAGGTTATTCGACAGACGGTTCTTGGAACTCAGGTCAGTGCGATTGAGAGCGAGGTGCTGACTCTGGGTGAATCAAGTTGTAAGTTTGAGTTTGAGGGCATTCCTGTTCATCAGTTTCGTACTACTTTTCGCGTTGCGGGGATGCCCGTATCGCTTAGCGCCCTGGCCACGATTCGTAAGCTCGTTTCTGAATTTGATATCATTCATCACCACTTTCCGAACCCGTTTGGTGACTTGTTGGCTCTCGTCGCGGCATCTTCAGGGAAGCCTATTGTGTCCACGTATCATTCTGATGTAGTTAAGCAGGAGAAATTAAATGCTGTATACGAGCCTTTGCGCGAGCGTTTTCTGCGGCGTGTTAGTAAGATCGTGGCCACTTCCCCGCAGTATCTGGCATCGAGTTCTGTGCTCGCTTCCCACGCGGAGAAAGTGTGTGTCATTCCTTTGGGATTGCCGATTGAGTCGGGTCTGTCTTCAGCGGGGGAGACCGAGATTGGATCGCTCCGCCTGGGGGGGGAGCGATTTAATCTGTTTGTGGGGGCACTCCGCTATTACAAGGGGCTTCATACGTTATTGGAAGCTGCTGCGATTTCGGAAAGTAGGATTCCAATCGTGATTGCAGGTATCGGAAAGTTGCGGGAGGAGCTTGAGGACAGAGTGGAGGAATTGGGGCTGAAACATGTTCACATTGTTGGCGCTGTTTCGGAAGGTGAGAAAGGTTGGCTTTTGCGGCATTGTGAGGCCTTTCTTTTTCCGTCACACCTTCGTTCGGAAGCTTTCGGCGTTTCGCTTCTCGAGGCTTCTGCCTGCAGTAAGCCCATGATTAGTTGTGAGATCGGGACAGGTACTTCTTTCGTGAATCTTCATGGGGTTACCGGATTGGTCGTTGAGGCTGACGCTCCTCAGTCCTTTGCTGATGCCATCGATCACATGGCTTCGGATTCTGTTTTTCGAATGGAGTGCGGAAGAAACGCGAGAAGTCGCTTTGAGAGACATTTTACCTCGGATAAGGCTGCTGAGTCATACGTGCAGCTCTACCGTTCTCTTCTCAGGTGATTTCTTGAGAGATGTGGATTTTCACCGGTAACTGGATTCCCGGATATTCTTTAGTGTTGCGTTTTCTTCTATTTTTTTGATGGAGTCTTCTTCTGATACTATCACTTCTCCGGGGAGAGTTGTTCTCGTTACGGGGTGCGGCGGCTTTCTGGGAAGGCATCTCGTTAACCGGCTCTTGTCTGCAAATGTCTCAGTCCGGGGAATCTCAAGGACCGACGAGTTCCGTTTTCCCTGTTTTCGCTGTGATGTAGGCTCAGACGAAGGGTGGAAAGAAGCGATGGATGGTGTGGAAGCCGTTTTTCATCTCGCGGGCCGTACTCCCGGACGTTCGAAGAATCCCGATGAGACCCTTGAAGGATTTAGAAAGATTAATGTGGAAGGAACGATGCGTATCGCGAGAATCGCGGCGGATTGCGGGGTGAGGAAATTGGTAATGATTAGCAGTGTTAAGGCAGTCGGTGAATTAGCCGGGACGGGCCAGTGCTACTCCACCAATCAAAGCGGTAAACCCGCCGATCCTTACGGAGTCTCCAAAGCGGAGGCCGAGGAGGCTCTTCTTTCTGAATGGGGAGGAGAAAGGGAAAGTGCTTTGGAGGTGGTTGTGGTTAGACCTCCTCTGATATACGGAAACGGGGTTAAGGGGAACCTCAGGCAGATTAAGAAACTGGTCGACCTTGGGATTCCGGTTCCATTCGGTAGTTTAACTAATGAGAGAGACATGATAGGCGTTGAAAATTTGTGTGGTTTTTTGTGTCATCTGTTGGCGGTGAAAGGGGGCGGCGGAAATCGATTTGTTGTCTCGGATGGGCAGGCAGTTTCGACCGCTAAGCTATTTGAAACGCTGGGCAAATTTTCAGGACGCAAGCGAACGGTATTTCCCTTTCCGCCGGCACTTGTTCGTGGCCTACTGAGTGCTATGGGAATGCGCGCTATATGGGACCGGTTGGGGGGGGATTCAAGAGTTGATATGTCAGTGACGCAACGCCTAACCGGTTGGACACCGGAGTTTAGTTTTGAGGATGGCATTGAGAGGTGGGTGAGAGGGGATGCTGATGAAAATTGTTCTGGATAGGTTGATTTCAGGGTTCGCATTGGTCGTGTTATCGCCTCTGATACTGCTCCTGATCTTATTGATTCGAATTGAGAGTTCTGGAGGTGGTCTGTTCATTCAGGAGCGGGTTGGTCTACGGAGAAAGATTTTCCTCTGCTACAAATTGCGAACCATGGCGGCGGGAACAGTGCAGGCGGGGAGCCACGAAGTTTCGGCGTCGGCGGTTACGCGGGTCGGAAAAATATTGCGTGCTACGAAACTGGACGAAGTCCCACAGCTTTGGAACGTGGTGAAGGGGGATATGTCTCTCGTCGGACCCCGCCCGTGTTTGCCGATGCAGGTTGAACTGATAGAAGAGCGGAAGTCGCGGGGAGTTCTGGAGGTGCTACCCGGAATTACGGGGCTGGCTCAGGTGGAGGGAATTGACATGTCTGATCCTGTGCGCCTCGCGGAGAAAGATGCGGACTATATTCGCGAGCACAGTTTCCGGCTGGATATGGAAATTCTTTTCCGGACTGTCCTCGGCAAAGGAAGTGGAGACCGCGTTCGTGAGACGCAGGATAATTGAAATGGTTTGAGGTTGTAGACCGGGCGGGCACTCTTCCCTGCTGCGGTGTCTTCGCAAATGGGAGCGGGTTCAGGGAAAGTGGTTTAAGACAGGATTGACTGAGATAGGGAATAGAGGTATCGATCCATTTTCCGGCCCGCCCGGATCAAGGAGATCGCTTCTATGACTGTTCTAATCATACGATTAATGAAACGCGTTATGTTCCGAAGGAGCATAGCGCTTTTTTTTCATCTTCTCGGAGCGTTTATCTGTTATTGGCTCGCCTACCAGCTGCGATTTGATTTTGGTGCCATTCCCGAGGCACAGAACGCTTTTGCGGCGACCTCAATGTGGGTTGTTGCGAGCTACCTGTCGGCGATAATTGCTTTCGGCCTCTATCAGGGCTTGTGGCGCTTTTTTACGCTGCGTGACTGTCTCACCACGCTGCTGGCGCTGCTGGCAGGCACTTCAGTGGCGGCGTTGGCGGTATTTGCAGCTCGGGGCGGTACTTTCCAGGGGTTTCCCCGTTCGGTGCTGGTGATTACCTTTCTCCTGCTTTTGCTCTGGGAGATCGGTTGGCGCGGGTTGGTTCGTTTACTCCGGGAGCACCGGATCGGTCGTGTCTCGGGAGGCGGGGATATAGCAAAAGTGATTATCGTCGGGAATCCCGATGACGCTGACCCTCTGATTCGTGCGATGTTGCGTCGTCCCGAGGAGTTGGGCCGGCCTGTGGGGGTGTTTTCTGAAAAGAAATATCATGAAGGGCTCAGAATGCGTGGCGTTCCCATCCACGGGGGGCTTGATGGGATACCTGCGGAGGTGAGAGCTAAAGGGGCTAAGCGTTTGATCTTTCTGCCGCCTTTTACCGGGCCTCTCCGTATCAGGCGGGTTATGGAGGCGCTGGCGGCGGAAAAACTGAGCTGTGAATTCCGGGCGATGCCTTCGATTCATGATCTTGCCGCCGGAAATGTGGACAGCAACCTGATACGGAAAATATCGATTGAGGATCTGCTTCAGCGCCCTGCTTACGAATTGGACTTGAAGCGCCTTCAGGGAAGTCTCGAGGGACGTCGCATTCTCGTGACGGGAGCGGGAGGAAGCATTGGTTCCGAGATTTGCCGACAGCTGATTCAGTTTCGACCTCAACTGCTTGTCTTGTTTGAGGTGAGTGAGTTTCATCTCTTCACCGTTGAGAAAGAGCTCGTGGCGGCAGCGCGTGCCGGCGGCGTCGAGCTTGTCGCCTGTGCGGGCGATGTGAGACGGGAGGGGCAGCTGACCCGGGCAATTCGGGACAATGGGGGGATCGATTTGTTCTATCATGCCGCTGCCTACAAGCATGTCGATCTAATGGAGCGGAATCCGGTTTCGTGTTTTCAAAATAACGTGATTGGGACCTTCACTGCCGCACAGGTTGCCGAGGCGGAAGGGGTGAAGGATTTTGTTCTCGTTTCCACTGATAAAGCGGTGCGCCCAACCAGCCTGATGGGAGCGAGCAAGCGTCTCGCTGAGCGATTACTCATTGAGCGCCCGCAGTCCGGCACTTCATTTAAAGCGGTGCGATTCGGCAATGTGCTTGGAAGTAATGGGAGTGTCGTTCCCATTTTTACCGATCAGATCGCCAGAGGCGGGCCGGTAACGGTAACGAGTCCCGATGTGACGCGTTTTTTCATGACGATTCCCGAAGCGGTCGAGCTGGTTCTCGCTGCCGGTGCGGTGGGGGATGATCGGAGAATCTTCGTGCTCGAGATGGGCGAGGCGGTGAACATCGAATCGATGGCCCGCCGCATGATTGAACTCTCAGGTTACATACCTGATGTCGACGTTCAAATTTCCTACACGGGATTGAAACCCGGTGAAAAGGAATATGAGGAGTTGTTAACCGACGACGAAGACGTGATGCGAACGGATCATGACCGCGTCTGGGTCGTTAAGAAAAATGACGATCAGGTTGTCACCACCCCTGTGGATATCGGTGAATTACTTGAGTTGATTGACCTGGGTGATGAAGCGGGGCTTCGTCAGTATGCTCACGAGAGAATCCCCGGAAGCCTCCTGTTTTAACTGCCCGCTCGCTGTTTCAACGAGCGGGAGACCGGCGCTTCCTGAGTTACTCCGCGCCTTCGCCTTCGCTTTGGGTGCTGGCCTTCGGCTTAATCGCCACAGAGACTTGCTTATCACTCTTGAGGAATTCTGTCGCCAGTGCGTTCACTTCTTCAACGGTGATGTTCTTGTAGTCGTCGACGAAGCTGCGTGACCAGTCGAGGCGCTCGGGGTATTCCTGGCTGGCCTCGAGGACGGAGCTGAGCCAGTAGCGGTTTGTTCTCCTCATTTCCTCGATCGAGGTTACCTGTGGCTTTTTCGCTCTCTCAAGCTCGTCTTCGGTGATGGCGTCTCCTTTCGCGAGGGTGTCGGCGATTTCGGTGATCACTTCGGTGACGGGGCCGGTTTGTGAGGGATCGATCGTGACGGAGGCAAAGAGATAGCCGTAGTCGGTCCAGGTATCGCTGGGGAAGTTGTGAGCGAAGGGGCTGTAGGCGTCACCGAGTTCTTCACGGATTTTGACGCGAAGTCTGTCATCGAGCACCGCTCCGAGCATTCCGATGCGGCGCGTTTTCTTGATGTCGTAAATCGAGATGGTGGGCCAGTGAGCCACCGCCATCGCTTTCGGAATCTCGGACTCGAAGAGGAATTCTTTGGTCGTGCCGGCGGGAAAGGCGACGGCGCGCTCCTCTTTGTAGGCGGGCTTGGTTTCGGCCCGGTCTTTGAGGTTGCCGAAGGTAGCGGCAAGTTTGGCGATCGCCTCCTCTTTATCGAAATCCCCCACGATGCTGATTTCAAGGTAGCCCTCGCTGAGGTCGGGCATGAGCCATGCTTTCGCCTGATCAATCGTGAGTGCCTCGACGACGGATCGGTCCGGAAATCCAAAACGATCGTCCCCGGAATGGAGAAATTTGGCGACTTCATCCTGAGCGAATCCGCCGGGGGTTCTCTCAAGTTGCTGATAGAGGTAGTCGAGTCCGCGTTTGAATTCGGTGACCGCCTCTTCGCGGAATCCGGGGTTGGTGATGTAGGCCCGCATCAGTTCCAGCTGCATACTGAGGTCGTCGGGGGTGGTCTGCCCTGTGAGGGTGAAGGCGTCGTCGTCGACGCTGAAAGCCACGCCAACCGATTCCCCGGCAAGGAGCTGCTGGAGATCATCCTGACTGTGGGCTTCGAGTCCGCCCCCTGAGAAGATGCTGTCGAGGAAAAAGGAAAGTCCCGGGGTTGGTTCGGTGATGAGGCCGGCACCGATGCGGGCTTTCACGTAAATCGACTCGTCTTCGTAATCGGTTACTTTCAAGTTGGCCCGAACATTGTTCTCAAAATGAATCTGAGTCACTTCGAGGTCTTCCACTTCCTTGCGTTCCTTGATCTTGCCGGGCTCGGGGAGGTCGCTGTAGGCGAATTGATCGATTTCTTTGTCCTCCGGAGGAGAGACCTCCGCGTTGAGACTTTCCTTGTAGGCGGCTTCGATCGCGGCCTCCGCCTCTTCGACCTCGGCATTGCCTGAAAGGAAAACGAGGGTCTCGTTGGCATTTGACCAGAGATTCTTCAGCTCGGACTGACAGCTTTCCGGGGTGATCGTCTCGAGCGTTTCTGTGATTCGCGGGAGATCATCGGCAGGGCTCGTGAAAATACGGCGCTGCCCAAGTCGACTCGCAAGCTGGTTCGCGAGGTCTCTCGACTGACGGGTCCCCATCTGTTTCGCGGCGTCTTCATACATTTGCATGATATTCGCAGTGACTTCTTTGAATTCCCCGGCGGTGAATCCGTATTCGAGTGCTTTGCGCAATTCCTGCTCGATGAGGGCGATGGATTTCTCCCAGTTCTCCGGTTTGCAGTCCGCATCAATCGAGCTGTAGAGAGAAAAACCGAGGTCGAAAAAGTCACCGGCGTGCATGCTTCCCGAGCTGATCGGGGAATCCTCCTGTTTGGCGATTCGATCTAGACGACGGTTGATGATCTGGCTTGCGATCATGAGCTGGAGGTCCTGCAAACGGCGGGCGGAATTGTCCGGAGGATCGATCCGCGGAGTGAGGGCTTCAATGGAAACGGAGGTCTCACCGGCTTCCTCTTCGTAGTGGTAATTCGTCGCGAAGCCACGTGAAGCGAGTTCTCCCATCTCAGGGGTGGGGCGCCGTTCGCGTTTCGGCATGTCTCCAAAATACTTCTTGATGAGGGCTTCAATGCTCTCTGTCTCGACATCTCCGACAACGATGACCGCCATCCGGTTGGCGGTGTACCAGTTCTCGTAGAATTCGACGAAACGCTCGCGTGGGGCATTGCTGATCACTTCCTCCGTACCGATGGGCATGCGGCTGCTCACGCGAATCTTCGGGAAAGCGAACTTCATCTGGTCGACGAAGGTTCTCCAGCTGACGGAGTCGCGGGTCCGTTTCTCACTTAGAATGACGCCACGCTCGTCGTCGATTTCGTCGGGAAGGAGGAGCATTCCGTCGGCGTAGTCGCGCATCAGCTTCATGCCTTCGTCGACCATCTCCGCCTCTGAATTGGGCAGTTCGAGTTTGTAGACGGTTTCGTTGAAGGAAGTGTGAGCATTGGTGTGATTGCCGAATCCCATTCCGAGGCGCTGGAAGTATTCAACCATCTCGCCGGCGGGGAAATTGGTCGTTCCGTTGAAAGCCATGTGTTCGAGAAAGTGGGCGAGGCCCTGCTGGTTGTCGGCTTCCATGAGAGAGCCGGCGTCGACGAAGAGGCGCATGCTGACCCGGTTCGGTGGCTCTTCGTTAGGGAGAATCGCATAGCGAAGCCCGTTCTCGAGAAGTCCCCAGGTTACGGCCTTGTCATGGGGGATATCGGAGGTTTCGTGCGGCAGCGGGATCGCATCGGTTCCCGGCATTTCCTTCGAAACGGCAGGCTGGACGAAACAGGCAGATAAGAGGGCTAAAAAGGTGAGTCGAATCATCATGTAAGAAGCGGCGGGATTGGTGGGTTTTGTCTACGGAGTCGGAAGATATTACGAAGTGAGAGAGATACCAGTCCGATTAGCGGCGGTTAAATGCCACGCAATCGGCGAAGGTGGCACCGGAGCCGCCGAAAATGTCGAGCGCGCTTCCGATCGTCAGGTCGATCGTGTCGTTGCTGAGGGCTGCGACCTGCTCCAAATCGGCGAGGCTCGCCGCGCCGCCGGCGTAGGTAATCGGGCATTTTCCCCAGGCGCCGAGGTAGGCGACCAGTTCAGTGTCAATGCCTTCGCATTTGCCTTCAACATCGGCGGCGTGGATCAGGAATTCGTCGCAGTGTGCGCAGAGGTGGTCGAGCACCTCGTGGGTGACTTCGAGATCGGTCAGGGTCTGCCAGCGATTCATCGCCACAGTCCACCCGTTCCCGGAACGGCGGCAGCTGAGATCGATGACGAGTTTTTCTCTTCCGGCTGCGGCGACGAGATCGGCGAGCGTTTTTTCCTGAAAGTGGCCATCGGAGCTGAAAAGAGTCGAGGTCGCGATGACATGGGAGGCGCCCTTATCGAGCCACTCTGCGGCGTTGGTGGCGTTGATGCCGCCTCCGATCTGAAGTCCTCCCGGATAGCTTGCGAGGGCGGATTCAGCCGCCTCGTCGTTTCCGGGGCCGAGCTTGATGACATGACCGCCGCCAAGCTTGTTTTCCGCATAGAGCTCCGCGAACCAGGCGGATGGCTTGTCGCTCACAAAATTGGTTTTCAATCCCGATGACTCCGAATCGAGGGTGCCTCCCACGATTTGTTTGACGCGGCCTTCGTGGAGGTCAATGCAGGGGCGGAACTGAGTCATCTTGATGTCGTGTGCGGAAATCGGAGCGGGGCGGTAGTTTAACCTAACTCTACGAGGTTAAAACGACTGAATTGTGTTCTTTGTCCGGGTCGAGGGGTGGGGCGCGGGCTTTGCGGTTGGAACGAGTTTCGTTCCGCTACGGGTAGAGGAAGGGGAATTCCTTCCATGGGGATGAGTTGAGGGGAGCGGTACGGGCTGTGTGGTTGGAACGAGTTTCGTTCCGCTACGGGTAGAGGAAGGAGAATTCCTTCCATGAGGACGGTTGTCTTGCTGATGAGGGGGGCGATTCTCACCGTCTCCTCAGGCGACGCAGAAAAAGTCGTGTCCCTCGCGGAATCCGACGGGAAGGAGGTCGCTTCGGATTTTCTCCCGTGCCCCGGCCTGTCCGATCGCACTGAGCGCGACTGCTTTTTTTTTGAAGGCGGGGTAGGTTTCAGTGCCCAGAACGGGGATTCCGTGGATGTGGTTCCCGATTTGTCGCTGATTGACCTCGATGAAGGCATGGATCTTTATCTCATTCGTCCGCATCAAGTGGGCGAATTCTTTTCCGACCGGTCCCGCTCCGCAGATGAATACGCCGAGATCTTTTACTTTTTCGATTTGGCTCAGGTAGTGGGCTTTCGCGCTCTGGAAGCGTGAGAGTTCGTATCGGGCGAGGGTCCGGGTGCTGCGCTGGTCGGAATCATACCAATCGAGTAAGACCTCGTCGACTTTGCCGATGGAATACCCTTTTTGGAGGAGGCGCAGCCAGAAGTCGTAGTCTTCGGCCCAGGCGGGGTCCCGGTACCCACCGGTTTCGATGAGAACCTCGCGCCGAATCATCGCCGTCGGGTTGGGGATGGGGCTGTCGACGAAGCGTTCGCGGAGGATTGCTTCGGGAGTTTTCACCGAATTGATCCACTCGTTGTATCGACGGTAGCCTTCGTCGGCCGGGGTGGGGGAGCCGTCGGGGGAGCGTTTGACGATCCGGACCAGTGAGCCGCAGGCGGCGATAGCAGGATTGTGCCCGAGAAAGGCGAGTTGCTTTTCAAGTCGATCGGGGTAGGCGACGTCATCGCCGTCCATCCGCGCCACGAACTCGCCGGTTCCCTGTTTCCAGGCGAGATTGGCGGCTTCGACGAAGGTTCCTTTTCCTTCGAAGTGGCGGATTCGGGAATCCTCCTTTGCCGCTCTTCTGATAAGCGCTGCGGTGTCGTCACTTGAGCCGTGGTCGACAATGACGATTTCCAGATCGTCGATCGACTGCTTTTGAATGCTCTCAAGCGCTGCCCGGAAAGTTGTCCCTGCATTTCTCACGGGGAGAGCGATCGAGACGAGGGGGCGTTTCATGGGGAAACAAAAAAGGCCCCGGTGAAACCGGAGCCTTCTTTAAATTGAATTGCGAGGGAAGCTCGAGCTTAGCTCTCGCTGCTTCCTTCTGCAGAGGCTTCACCCTCGGCTGCTTCGCCTTCGGCTGCACCTTCGCCTTCAGCGGCACCTTCGCCACCCTGAGAAGCTGCGGCACGTGTCTGAGCAAGAACGGCTACGAGAACGTCGCCACCCATTTTGGTGGAAACACCATCGAGGAGGTTCAAGTCACTGACCTTGAGAGTGTCACCAATTTCAAGTCCTTCGACATCGTTGATGATCGCCTCCGGAAGGTCACCGGGACGACAGAAAATTTCGATCTCGTGAATGGTCTGCTCAAGAAGTCCGCCGGATTTCACGCCGATCGGCTCACCGTGAAGTTCGATTGGAACTGTTGCGTTGATGGACTCATTCTCGTTAACGGCACGGAAATCGACGTGGATCAACGAACCGCTGAGAGGGTCACGCTGGATGTCCTGAACGATCGCGAGCTTTGTTTTTTCCACGGCACCTTCGATTTCGAGGTTCACGAGGAAGTTGTGACTTGCCTGCTTACGGGCAAGATCGAAGAACGATTTCGAGTTGAGCTGAATCATATACTCCCGCTGGCTTGATCCGTAGATCACACCTGGGACGATTCCTTCGCGACGAAGACGCTTTGACGCTGAAGTTCCTTGAACTTCACGCTTTTCGGCTTGGAGCGTTACTTGTTTAGACATTTTTCCGGTCTGTTTGAGATTAATTCAGGCCGAATAATGGCCTTCTCATGTGAGGGCGCGAAATTTAGTCGATCCCTACGAGATGTCAAAGAGAGATGTTACTGACTCTTTAAGATGTATTCTGCGAATCGCTTCGCCGAGCAGTTCCGCGACGCTGAGAGTTTTGACTTTTTCTCCCGTGGCGTAGGGTGTGCTGTTCGTTGAAATGAGTTCATCGATTGCTGATTCGGCGATACGCTGTCTGCCTTGATCGTTCAAAACGGCGTGGGAAACACCGGCGTAGATACGCTTCGCGCCGCGTTCTTTCAGCAGTTTCGCGGCGGAGGTGAGAGTTCCTGCGGTTTCGGAAATATCGTCGACAAGAAATACGTCGCGGCCTTCCACTTCACCAATCAGGCTGATCGCTTCCACTTCGGTGGCGCTGACCCGGTTCTTCGCCACGATCGCGAGAGGGGTGCCGAGTGTCTTCGAATAGGCGTGTGCCATTTTCATGCCGCCGACATCGGGGGATACAACCACGAGATTGTCTGAGACACCCTGATCCCGGAGATACTTAATGAGAACGGGCATTGCGTAGAGGTGATCGACGGGAATGTCGAAAAAGCCCTGAATCTGGCCGGCGTGGAGATCCATCGTGAGGACTCTCGTGACTCCCGCTGCGGTGAGGAGGTTGGCGACCAGTTTTGCGGTGATAGGAACGCGTGGCTGGTCCTTTCTGTCCTGTCTCGCATAGCCGAAAAAGGGAATCACGGCATTGATGGTCTCGGCGCTGGCCCGCTTCGCCGCGTCAACCATAATGAGCAGCTCCATCAGGTTCTGGTTGGTGGGAGGACAGGTTGGCTGGACGATGAAAATGTCCCGCCCGCGGATATTCTCGTTTATTTTAACGAATGTCTCGCCATCCGGAAACTGTTTCACGGTGGCATCGGACCGCCGCACCCCAAGGTATGCGGCGATTTCATCTGCCAGCGCCGGGTGTGCTGAACCACTTAGAATACGGAAATCGAGGACCATGGATTCATCCTCGCGAAATCATCGGAAAACGCCAGTGAAATATACATCTCTTTCGCCGGTTTCTGCCGGTTGGGGATGGTCAAAGGCCCATAAGGACATTGAAGCTTATGAGCTAAGGGCGACTTCGGAAGCCTCCGGTTCGCGTATTTCAGCCAGAAACTGACGCAGGGTATCGAGCTCGAATGGCTTCGTGATGACATCGGTCATGCCCGAGGCAAGGCATTTTTCCTGATCCTCTTCAAAGGCCATGCCAGTCATTGCCAAAATGGGGACAGAGGCATTCTCGTGATTTAGTGCGCGAATCTGCCGGGCCGCTTCATGGCCATCCATGACCGGCATATTGATATCCATGCAGATGAGATCAAACAACACCGGCCCATCGGCAATGTCGACGGCCTCTTTGCCGTTTTTCGCCGTGGTCACGATGCAACCCAGCTTCTGGAAGGTGAGCGAAGCCACCTTGATATTGACGGGGTTGTCCTCTGCGATGAGGACTCGAAATGACCGTCGATCGGCGCTGTCAACGAGGGGCTCGATCATGCGCTTCACGGTGACGAGGTCACGGGTTTCCTCGATTTCCTCCTCCGGCGTGGTGTAATCGATCGTGAAAAGAAAAGTTGTTCCGCCGCTTTGATTTCTCTCAAACCAGACCCGGCCGCCCATTAACTCGATTAGATTTTGTGAAATCGCGAGACCGAGGCCAGTGCCCTGATAATGGGTCTCAGGGTTCGACTCAAGTTGCCGAAACGGGGTGAAAAGATCTTTGCCTTCGTGCTCGGCGATTCCGATTCCGGTGTCTTCCACTGCGAAAAGCAACTGGGTCCGGTTGGATTTGGTGATGCCCTGCACTTTGACTTCGACTTCACCTTTCGGGGTGAACTTCACGGCGTTGCTCACGAGGTTGGCGAGGATCTGTTTGAGTCGGAGATCGTCAGCTTCGAAAAAGTCGGGGAGGTCGTGATCAATCGTCGCGCTGAGCATGACTTCCTTTTCGTCAGCTGTCGGCTTGTAGACAGACAGGACGTCCCGGAGAACTTTTTCGAGTTCGAATTTCCGGGGGCGCAGTTTGAGTTCGTTCGAGTTGAGCTTGGCGTAGTCGAGAACGTCATTGAGAATGGCGAGCAATGACTCGCTCGAGCTGTGGATCGTATCGAGATAATCTCTTTGGACACTGTCCAGGTCAGTATCGAGGAGCAGGTTGAGAACTCCGAAGATTCCGTTCATCGGAGTGCGAACTTCGTGACTCATGTTCGCGAGGAAGCGTTCTTTCTCTTCCGCAATTTTCTTAACTTCAGCGTTCAGCTTTTCCAGTTCCTCCTGTTTTTCAGCCATCGAGGAGGCCATCGTGCGGACGAAGGCAATCACCGGATACTCTCCGTTTCTGACCGCGGGAATTCTCTTGGTGTGAGATGGATATTTGATCACAAATTCTGAAACAACTTTTTCAAGCTGCTTGAGAATTTCCTGCGATTCCTGCGCCCGGGGCAGAGGGATGGGTTTTGGCTTCATCTGCGCGGGCAGATGATGAGCGGTCGGTGCGGCGGAAACGGTCGTTTCTCCTTCCAGAAGAGGGGAGTCTTCCCTAAGGTGCTGAAAATCCATTTATGGTAATTTACATAATTACCATAACTAATCAAGGTGCAAATTTAATGAATCAGGAAGAGCGGAAAGCCTCTGTAATCAGGCTAATTGTCTCGTAATCAGTGTGTCTGGACACTATTTCGCGGTGATTACTTCAGCGATGTTGATGAGATTTTCGAGAACGTCTTTTGCGAGAGGGTCGATAGGGAGCACTTTTCCGCCAATTGCTTCTGCGAGAGCTTCTGCGCTCGATGTATCAAACTGGGGCTGAACAAAGATAACCGAGACCCCATCCTTCTTCGCCTGTTCGATCAGACTTACGAGTGCCTTGGGCTCCGGGCTGCGCCCATTGATTTCCACCGGTTTCTGGACTAGGCCGTAAGCATTGGCAAAGTAGCCGAACGCTCCATGATAGACGTAAAAGGTTTGGCCACGAAAGGGGCCGAGGGCAGTTACGAGTTCCTTGTCAGTTGAGGTGATATCGAAAATGAGTTGGAGAGTTCTCTCATCGATTTTCTCCTTTGCCTCGTCTGAATCAGCTAATTCTCTGAGCGCGGATGAAACGATGCCGGCCTGCTCGATCAGGTGCGCCGGGGAGAGCCAGACATGAGGATCAAGGCCGCTGTGGTCGTGCCCGCTGTGATCGTCGTGACTGTGATCGTCGTCATGGCTGTGGTCGTCTCCATGGTCGTGGGCATGTTCGTCGTGGTCGTGACTGTGATCATCGTGATCGTGACTGTGGTCGTCGTGAGAAGGGTGCTCGCAGGAGCCGTCTACCGTTTCAAGGCCTTCGAGGAGGTTGACCACGCGGGGGGCGTATTTGCTCTCTTCGAGTTTTTCCAGAAGTGCTCTCTCAAACGGCAGCTCGGCGGTGAAATAAAGTTGGGAGGCAGAGAGCTTGACGACATCCTTCGGCGTCGGGGTAAAGGTGTGAGGATCGGAGCCTTCCGCGGCCAGGGTTTGAACGTCAAAAATATCCCCTCCAATCGACTCCGCGAGAAAGGCATAGGGCGCCACGGGGACAAAAACGGTCGGCTTCCCCGTGACGGGGGCCGGAACGCTCGCTGTTTTTTCGCAGGAGGCGGTGAATACGGCGATGAGAAGCGTCAGGAAGGCGGGGATGAAATGGATTTGGCGCATGAATTCGAAATGCAAATTAATTGCAAAAATCGTCTTAACCTCCTGGAAAGTCAAGAGCTACGGAGGTAGCGGGGCTCCGCAAAAAATGTGCTGCCCTATCGGGACCAGAAGCTTCAGGATAAAGTACATTCAGCCCCGTTTGCGTCTCTGCTGCCGGATTGACATCTTTGTCTCAGGAGCGTTCTTCCCTGATGCGTGGAAGTTTCCTTATCCTTACCCTGATTGCGTTCGCTTCACCTCTGTTCGGAGCCGAGAAGAAGCCGAATATCGTGCTTTTGCTCTCAGATGATCAGTCCTGGACCGACTACGGTTTCATGGGGCACGAGCACATCGAGACACCTCATCTCGACAAGCTCTCGAAAAGGAGTGCTGTTTTTCGTCGCGGTTACGTTCCCACCGCGCTTTGCCGTCCATCGCTTATGACCCTCGCAACGGGACTTTACACGCATCAGCACATGGTCAGCGGGAACGATCCCTCACCGGTTTTGACCGGGGGGAAAAAAGCGGGACCTGAATACGACGCGCTGCGGGGTAAGATGATTTCCTACGTCGACCGCCAGCCGACGATTGCTCACTTGCTTGGCGACAATGGCTACCTCAGTCATCAGTCGGGAAAATGGTGGGAAGGCAGCTATCAGCGTGGCGGCTTCACCGAGGGAATGACACGTGGATTTCCGGAGCCCGGCGGCCGTCACGGCGATGATGGGCTCAAGATCGGACGCGAGGGAATGAAGCCCGTCTTCGATTTTATTGATCACTCCGTGGAAGAGGATAAGCCGTTTTACATCTGGTATGCGCCGTTTCTTCCTCACACCCCTCACAATCCCCCAAAAGAGCTTTTCGAAAAATACCAGAAGATGGTCGATTCCCCCTTCGTGGCGAGATACTACGCGATGTGCGAATGGTTTGATCAGACCTGCGGGCAGCTCATCGATTATGTGGATGAAAAGGGCGAGACGGAAAACACGCTCTTTGTTTACCTTTCCGATAACGGATGGATTCAGAGTGAGGACAAAGGCAAATACGCTCCGAGATCCAAACAGTCGCCGAACGAGGGCGGAACGCGTCAGCCGATTATGTACAGCTGGCCCGGAGTGATCGAGCCGGGCGATCGTGGCGATCAACTGGCCTCGAGCATCGATATCGTTCCGACAATGTTGAGCGCTGCGGGAGCGGACGTTCCTGACTACATGCCCGGAATCGATCTGATGGCTTCGTTGAAAAGCGGCGAGCCAACGCCGCGTGAGAAAGTGCTGGGGGAAGGGTTTGCTCACGATGTTGCCAATGTTGAAAAGCCGGAGGATTCGCTTCTGTATCGCTGGATCGTCAAAGATCAGTGGAAGCTCCTCCTCACCTACGACGGCGCGGTAAATCGATATGCTTCCACGCACCCGAGAACCGAAAAGCGCCCGCAGCTTTATGATCTCAAGGCTGATCCGAGTGAAGAAAAGAATCTCGCCTCAGAGAATCCCGAAGTCGTCAAAGAGCTCGCGAAAGAGATCCGCGACTGGTGGCCTGTGAAAGAGCGTAAGGTGCTCGAAACCTGGGAATAGGCGATGGTTTAACAGGGTTGAGTCGACGACCTGACCCTGTTTGGTTTCCGGTTCCAGGGCAAGGGCTTGCGGATACTCTGCGAAAGCTCTTTTTCTACCGTCCGGAGATCGACGACATTCTGTCCTGCGGGAGCCCTTCGCAACGGCTCTGCTAAAGATTAGGAGTAAGAGCAGGAAAAAGAAAAAGAGGAGAACCGGGGTGAGCCGGAAAAGCGAAGGCGATACAACAGTGCGTTCGAAGCTCAGGCAGAGGAGCTCCCGGGAGCAGAGCGGGAAGTGCCGGAAATAGCTTCGCTTTATAATTGGCTGCGGCTTCGCAGTTTTAAAACCACCTCGATCTACTCGTCACCCTGTCCCAGCTCACCGACGACGCGGGCGCCGGATTCGTTGATGAGGAAGACTTCGAGACTGACAGGGAGCTTGGCCTGCTGAAACGCATCGACGAGCGATCTTCCGAATTCCTGAAGCTTGCCGCCGGTCGCGGGGAAAAGGTAAATCATCTGGCGGTCAACAACGACGGCCTGGATCCGGTCACCGAGAGATTCGCCGAACTTCTCGGTGAGCTTCGGGGAAATGAGGACGCTGCTCAGAAAGGGATCTTCGCTGTGGAGAATCACATATTCGATGATCCCGCGGCTGTCCCGGGCGAACTCGGGTTCGATCGTTTCCAGAATATCGTCAGCGACCTTCTGGGCGGCGGGGAGGAACTTCGACCAATCGAGTCCGCGTTCCGTCCATGTTTTCTCCGTGAAATAACGCACCCCGTAATCCCATTCATAGGAGGCGATGAGGAGCGTTTTCTGCGATCCTGCCGGTGTTCGTGTGACTTCGGCGCCTTCGAAATTTCCTCCGATGATGATTCCCATGCGCCTCGCCGGTTCGTCTTTGTCGCCTGCCTCCTGTGCGGAGGCGGCTGAAAGGCCTGCAAACAGGGCGAATGCAAGGGTCAAGGTGCAAAACGCGGTTGATTGATATTGAAATCCAGTTGCCATCTCTTCGTGAAGGGGTTGTATGAGACTTAACACCGATGATTACATTTCTACAAGGAACCCTCGAAGAAAGCTGGCCCGGGCGACTCGTCATCAATGCGGGAGGCGTTGGCTATGAAGTCGTGATTCCATTTCTCGGCGAAGATGTTTTCGGACAGATTGGCGACCAAACGAAAGTCCTGACTCATCACCACATCCGCGAGCAGGAGCAAACGCTCTACGGTTTTGCGAATGATGATGCCCGCGATCTGTTCCGGCTCCTCATGAATCGGGTTTCCGGAATCGGGCCTAAAGTGGCGATGTCGATTCTCAGCGGAATGGCGGCCGACGATTTCAAGCAGGCCGTCGTAGCGGGCGATATTGCCACGATTTCAAAAATCAAAGGGCTCGGCAAAAAGACGGCCGAAAGGATCGTTCTTGAGCTCGGAGACAAGGTCGGGGTCAAAGAGGCATGGCAGGCTCAATCCTCGACCACTCCGATGGAGCCGGCGCAAATCGCGAAGAATGACGCGCTTCTCGCTCTCATTTCCCTTGGCTACAAACAGACCGATGCCCAGAAGGCGATCGACAAGCTTCCGGCGGAATTGGTGAAATCGGATGAAATGTTAAGAGCGGCTTTGCGTCTCCTTCAGGGATGATCGAGAAAACCATCGCAGATCCCGTTTCGCGGGCGAGGCAGATTCAGGCGGCTTTACCTGAGGGCGGGCTATTCGCTGAGAAGGCCTGGCGAATTTCTCCGGAGCCTTTTCCGTTGGATAAAGGGTTCGTGAAGCAATTGGAGAAGCTGGGGCCTGTCTTTTTGAAATTTCAAAAGGCCTGTGACACCATTTACCGGCGGAGCCGTAATGGATCGCTGCCGGGCTGGATTGCTGATTATCTGGATCGGGGCAAACCGTCCTCTTTGATCGAAATGGGCATGGCGGGAAGTCTCGCCGAGGCGACGCCGCGGGTGATCCGTCCCGATCTCATTTTGACTGAGGCTGGATTCACCGCGACCGAACTCGATTCGGTTCCCGGGGGGATCGGTCTCACCGCCTGGTTGGAGCAAATTTATTCCCAAACGAATCCGGAGGCGAATTTCGTAGGAGGAGAGCGTGGCATGTTCGAAGGGTTTGCCTCGCTCTTCAAAGAGCCGCGTGCCGATATTCTCGTGTCGAAGGAATCGGCTGATTACCGGCCGGAAATGGAATGGATCAGTCACGAGCTCGAGGGCGACTGGCAGGTTCACGACGCCGAAACCTACGAAGTTTCGGATCGGGATGTGTATCGATTTTTCGAACTTTTCGATCTACCGAATATCCCGTCGGCTGCGAGTATTGGCGACGCTGTCGCAAAAGGGGAGATTGAGCTGATCAGTCCCTTCAAGCCGTGGCTCGAGGAAAAATTGTGGTCCGCTTTGTTCTGGTCGCACCCATTGAAAGACGTGTGGCGTCGTGAATTGCGGGAGGGGAACTGGAAGCGGTTGCAGTCGATTTTTCCTCAAAGTTGGGTTGTCGATCCAGCCGACGTTCCGCATCACGCCGTGATTCCGGGGTTGGGGATTCAGCATTTTTCCGAGCTGAAAGGATTCTCCCAGTCAGAACGGGAGCTTGTCCTGAAACTGAGCGGCTTCAACGAGCGTGCCTGGGGAAGTCGCAGCGTCACGATCGGCCAGGATTCCTCTCAGGAGGAGTGGGGAAAGGCGGTCGATGAAGCTGTTTCCTCCTTCGATGACGCTCCTTTCGTGCTGCAGCGATTTCATGGCGGAAAACTGGTCGAACATCCCTGGTTGAATCCCGAGACCGGGCAAATCGAAATCATGGAAGGTCGCGTCAGGCTTTGCCCCTACTATTTTGTCGAAGCCGCCGGTAAGAATGTTCGCCTCGGCGGTGTTCTCGCGACGATCTGTCCCGCAGACAAAAAGGTTCTCCATGGCATGAGCGATGCCATCCTCGTTCCCTGTCAGATCGTCTGACCGCAGCCTTGCAGCCTTGCAGAGAGTTCCGCTGCTTTTCGGTTCGCGGTCGTGAGACTCCGCGTTCACTTCCCGGGTCGGGGAGTGGAGTGTTTTTAATAAAACAGCGGAGTTATTTTAAAATAACTCCGCCATTTCAGGGGTTTTTCGCAAAATTGAGAAATAAACAGGCCTTTATTTAAAACGTTTCTAAACAAAATTTGCGTTTATGCGTATCAATGTTAAGATTTTCGCGGTCCGGTATATTTACTGGATCAACCACCACTCAATTCTGTCTAATCTCTCAACTCGGCAAAACGTTCCTTACTGAAAGGATCTTGTAATCGGACTCACTTGATTTTTGAACCAAACAGAGGCCCAAAGACGTGAAAAAACTAAAATTTACCTGCTCGAACTGCCAGGCAAAGCTACGTGTCCCGACCCATCTGGCCGGTGTCTCAGCTCCGTGCCCAAAATGTGGTGAGACGATTACGGCTCCATCGGATGTGACCCTGGCTGAAGAAGATGAGCCGACCTCGGCCAGCCATGAGTCGGCGATTCAGAAAGATCCTGTGCCGGTCGGCGCGAGATCAGCGGGGCAGAGTGCCCCTGCCGTCGTAGGGGTTCCTGTTGGTGCCGGTGTCACGAACAAGGCCACATCACCTCAGCAGCAAGAAAGAGTTCGGGTTGTTTCATCGGCCCCTCCGGTTACAAAGCCAGCGGAAGAAGAGGTCGAAGACGTCGTGAAGCGTCCGACCTATGGTCAGCAAATTCCCGTGCCGATTCCTCCGCCCCCGACACCTGAAGAGTTGGCCGCAGCGGCTCTCGACGAGGAGCGTGCCGCCGCCGAAGAACCGCCCGAAGTGCACGCAGAGGAACGGCCTGTTTCCCTGGACGATATTGCGCTTCCGGATCACATTGTGCAGGCTCCGGTTCCTCCTGAGCCTGCTGCTGAAGCGGCTTCGTCTCCCGTGCCCGCCCCTACAGCGGCCGGGACTTTAGAGGAAACTCAACCGATTCAGGTGAATGCTCAGCCGCGGAATCTCCCTGAATCGAGAGTGGAATCAGGCGCTGAAAGTGGCGATCTGCCTCGTCTTGATGTTACCCTGGGGGAGCAGCAAGCTTCCGCTAACGCTGCTGAAATGCTGTCGCCTGACGGTATTTCGCAGCGCGAACCTACCAAAGTGCAATTGCCTGCTCCCGGTGCCGAATCCCGTCAGTATACTCCGGATGATTTTATCATTCCGGGTAAGCTTGAGGAACCGGAGGAACCTGCAGAACAGGTCCAGCGGCAGGAGGAGGTTCAGCCGGAACCACAGACACAGCCACAGCCGGAACCGGAGCCACAGCCGGATTTTGATCCGCAGCCTGACTTTGAGATTCCTGAAGCCACTGGCGATCCGGTCTATGCGGATGATTCCGATTTAGTTGATTTTTCATCAGGTCAGTTTGATGCCACTTCGGATCTCCCATCAGGCACTGCTCCTCAGGCTGATGAGGCACCCGGCGAGCCGGTTGAAGCTTCGGAACCTGCTTCGGTAAGTGAGTTGCTGGGATTGGATGGATTTGATCCGCAACCGCAGCCTTCAGCAGCGTCCGCCGCGAGATCTGCTGCTCCTCCTCAAGTTCCGGAGCCGCCGATTAGCGCGCCTGATGAATTAGAGGTCGAATCCCATTCGCCTGAGATTGCTCTGCCTGACGGACTTCCTGCCGCGGGAACACGGGCACCGGAAGCTGTTCAGCAGCCGGTAGGTGATGCCTCAACGCCGGCTCTGCCAGGCGCGACGGACCCACAAGGTGGTCCCAGACAGTTTTCAGCTCCGGTCGAGGACGATTCAACAGAGCCGCTCTCGCGGAATCCGATCGCCGCATCCGCCGGAAGTCACCGCACGGAGCCTGTCCCTGCCGGTGCTCCAGCGACTCTTCCCGCGACCGCTCCCGCCCCGGCAGCGGTTCAGCCTCAGAAACGTTCCGAGGCGGATGTTCTTGATGACATGTTCGGCGGAAGCGAGTCGAGTGGTAACTTCGGCCTCAACATCAAATTACTCATCATCGCCGGTGCTGCGGTACTCGCGACGGTTGCTGTATTTCTCTTCGGAAATGCGATGGGAGGCTGGTCTATTTCCGATCCGGCAACAACTGATTCGGCGATCAAGCCCATCACGCCGGAAAGAAGTGTCGAGCCGGAACAACCAGAAGTGGTGCTCACGCCTGAGCCGGCCGGCGAAGAACCATCCATTCAGGATGCGCCGGCGATAGTGGATCCGGTGGCAGAGAGCCCTGCCACGGAAGCCTCACGGGTGGGCAGTACCATCGCGATGCCCGGGGATACGAGCACGCCTGTTACGCTGATGGATTCATCCGGCAATGTTCGGCCTCCCGGGGGGGAGTCCTCAACGGCCTCTCCGGAGCCTACAGGAGCGGTCATCAGTGACGCTCCCGCCAAGGTCGATACGGCCGCTCTCTCTTTCGATGAGAGGGTGCAAAGCATCGTAAACGGCAATGCCGGAAGCAGCGACCCCGGTATGTCCGTGATCGGGGGCGCGACGCCCGCGGCACCTGCGACGTCACCGGATTCCGGAAGTGTGGCCGATTCGGCTGATACGTCTCCTGCTGCGGCAGGTGCGGCAGGCAGTGCCAAAAGTTACAACCCCGAGCCGTTTTACCCGGCTCCGGTCGGAGACGAGGGGAGCCCGCTCGGGAAAACACACGAGCTCATCGATGCGTTTCTCCGCGCTCCGGACTGGGAGACGAAACTGCGGTATACCTATCAGGGAGACAGTCTGAAGCCCGCCGTGGAAAGTTACTATCAGAAGTGGGCCGAGCGTCCCGTGGATCGATTCTCACTCCAGCTTTTCCAAATGGAGAGTGATCCGGAAATGGGCGGCCCTTACTGGGTTTACCTGATCTCCACGAGCGATCAGGATCAGGGCTTTCCGCTCATTGTCAGGGTTGAGGATGGAAACTTGAAAGTGGATTGGGAAATTTACTCCGAGTTCTACGACAAGCACTTTGTCCGGTTCCGTTCCGGTGAGATTCCGGGGCCGGCAACCTTCCGACTCGTGATTGAACGCATGTCTGATTACTACGGTGCTGATCGTGACGGATTTAAAGATCTCGATGACTACTACGTGTATCAAATCAATCCGCCATACGGTGATCTGAATGAGTTTTCCGAATACGCTTTCGTCAAAAAGGACAGTGAAGTCGCGAAGAGCCTCGATGCTGTTGTCGGATTGGGTGAAGAGCCGCTCGCCGTCATTATCACTCTCGACAAGAGTTCTTTTGCTCATGGAATTAAGCATTTCGTGATCACGGACTACGTGACCGAGGGCTGGTTCCGCTAAGCGGAGTCGCCTGCGTCATGGAGAAAGAAATCGACCGGTTCATTCGCTACCTTGCGGTTGAGAAGGGGCTTTCTGACAATTACCAGCTATCGGTTCGCCGTTCCCTCGAAGGGTTCGGTGACTGGTTTCATAAGAAGACCGGCAGCGAGGATGTGGGAGCGGTCACGATCGATCATCTCACTGCCTTCCTCGCAGACCGCAAATTGGAAGACCGGCTCGCTGCATCGAGCCTGCGGATACAACTGATCGCGCTGAAGATTTTTTTCCGTCATCTCGCGGGCAGGGGAAAAGTGAAAGAGGACGTCGCTGACGCGATCGACTCACCCCGTCTGGAGAAATACCTTCCGGACACGCTGAACGAACCGATGGTGCGTCAACTTCTGGAGTCCGTCGATGACAACCGGCCCCTGGCACGACGGGACCGGGCCATTCTCGAGCTGCTCTATTCGAGCGGACTGCGGGTTTCAGAGCTGACAGGAGCCCGCTTGGAAAACCTTTACCTCGAGGATAAGGTTATTCGTGTGACGGGAAAGGGGAATAAAACCAGGCTCGTGCCCGTCGGTGCGGCCGCGTGTGAGACGATTCAAAATTACCTTGATGGCGAGCGGCCTGAGCTCGTGAGCCGACATTCAGGCAGTGAGATTTTCCTTTCCAAGTGGGGGAAGAAACTCACGACGACCCGTATTTGGCAGATCGTGAAGGAGCGCGCAAAAATGGCGGGGATCGAGAGCAATGTCTACCCGCACCTCCTCCGGCATTCTTTTGCGACCCATCTCCTCGGGAACGGGGCGGACCTGCGCGTGATCCAGGAACTTCTCGGTCATGCTGATATCGCAACGACCCAGATCTATACGCACGTCGATCAGAAGCACCTCCGGAACGTGCATCGGAAATTTCACCCGCGTGGGTAAATTTTAGAATTCTGGCGGGAGGGAATTCGTCCCTGCCGCGAAAGCGGGAATCAGTGAAAGAGACGGAATACGAAAATTATTCGTCGTCTGCGCTCTTCCACCAGTCGGCAGTGCGCTCCCATGGATCGAGAGATTCGCTGTTGTTTTCGTCGCGTCTTTTCTCATCGACGAAGAGCGCGTTGGCCTCTTCCTGAGCGATTTCTTCAAGAAGGATATCGATCTGGTCCGGTTCCTCTTCCGATTTTCTCTGACGCCACACGAGGACGGAAAAGAAGCAGCCGATTCCGAGTAACATTCCGGCAACGAGGCCGACAAGAAGCAGTGCCGCTGCGCTGTTTGCTTCGACCCAGCTACTCTCACCGGCACCGTACGTTCCGAGAACGGATTTATTCATCTGAATCAATCCATCGATCGCCATAAGGGCGAGAATAAAGGCACCAACGATAAAGGCGAGTCGATTCAGGGAGAATTTCATAGCGGGAAGGGCAGCTTCTCGCAGGTGCGAGAGTCAGCTTCGCGAACTATATCAAGTTTGGAAAAGGGAACAACGCCAAAAACTAATTTTTAAAAGATTGTCGCAATTTTGAGAGAAAATTTGCTCAAATTTGGCGAAATTGACACGATTTCACCGTTGTTTCCTCAATCCGTTCACTGACACGCAGCGCACCGGCCATAGAACTCAAGTTCGTGGTCGATGTCGGCGAAACCTGACTCCGTCGAAATTTGTTTTTCGAGATGCGCGACAGGGCAGGCGATATCGAGAACTTCGACGGTGCCGCAGTCACGACAGACGAGATAGTCGTGGTGATGCTGCTGCCGGAGACAATAATGCGCCGCCCGGCTGTGAAAGCCGATCCTCCGGACAATGCGGCGTTCCTCGAGTCGTTGTATAAGGCGATAAATCGTCGCGGGATCTGCGTTGACCTTGAAGGCCGGACTCTTCGGAATGTCCTGCAGGGTGACGGGCTGAGGTGCCTCCACGAGGACTCGCAGGCAGGCCTCCAGCGCCGCGGTTCGACGCATTCCCGCGTCCGCGCATTGTCTTAAGAGACTTTCAGTTGTGTTGTCCTTCGCCATTTCGTTGAATCAGTATAGACACAGGCTGCAACCTTTGCAATCCTACCAGAACCCCCATTGATATATGAGATCATCCCTGCTCGCCGGCGTTCTGCTTTTCGTTGTCACTTCCTGCTTTTCAAAAGATCAAAAGTGGAATCTGATTTTCCTGCTTTCTGACGACCAGACGACCTACTCGATGGGGTGCTATGGCAACGAGGATGTGAAAACACCGCAGATGGATCAGCTCGCTGCCGACGGGATGATTTTCGACAATCACTACGACACCACTGCCATCTGCATGGCGAGCCGTGCCAATATTTTGACAGGGCTTTTTGAATACCGGACCGGAACGAATTTCGAGCACGGGCACATGTTGAAAAAGAAATGGGCGAAGAGCTATCCCGTCCTTCTGCGCGAGGCCGGCTATCAGACCGCGTTTGCCGGAAAATTCGGGCTCGAAGTCACCGACAAACCGGATGCGAGAAAAGGCTATCTCCCTGAATCGGATTTTGACCGCTGGGGCGGAGGTCCCGGGCAGACCAACTACGAAACGGCCAGAAATAAATCCATGGCCAAGTATGCGAAAGAGTATCCTCATTCGACCCTTTCCTACGGAGCCTTCGGTCGTGACTTTATCATCGATGCGGCGAAAGAGGACGCTCCCTTTTGTCTCTCGATCAGTTTTAAGGCGCCCCACATGCCCGCGACGCCCGATCCCCGTTTTGATGATGTCTATGCCGGGAAAACGTTCAAGAAACCGGAAAACTACGGACGCGAGCATGGCGGGCATTTCTCAGAGCAGAGTCGACAGGGCCGCCAGTACGAGCGTTTTGAATCCTGGGGGTACAAGGACAATTACGACAAGGTCATGGCGACCTACCACCAGCAGATCTACGCGATAGACGTGGCCCTCGGAATGATTCGTGAGGCCGTCGCAGCTGCCGGTGTCGCCGAAAACACCGCCATCATCTACACCTCCGACAACGGCTTTCTTTGCGGCTCGCACGGTTATGGCTCGAAGGTGTTGCCCTACGAGGAGGCCTCGCGCGTTCCGTTAATTATCTATCTGCCCGGCCATGAGAATTCAGGGAAGGGGATTCGCTGCGATGCTTTGACAGGGAACGTGGACTTTCATCCGACTCTGCTCGAGCTCGCGGGACTCGAGCCGCTCAAGGGCGTCGACGGGAAAAGTCTCGTTTCCCTTTACGATGATCCTGCGGGAACGATTCACACGCAGTTGCCGCTCATCAACGTCTGGGGGCCAAGGGAAACACACAGCCTCGGTGTTGTCACGAAGGACTGGAAATACGTGCGTTGGCCTTACAACGAAGGCGGCTATGAAGCGACCGAAGAGCTCTTCTTCACGAGCGAAGATCCGGGCGAGCTGGAGAACCAACTTAACAACCCCTCACACAGTTCTGTCCTTGAAGAGATGAGAAAGCGATACGACGGCGAAGTCGAAAGCTGGGAACAGAAAGCGGTGCCCTATCATAACTACCAACCGTTCGGAAGTTTGTTCCGGAGGGAATGAGAGAATGCAGTTGGATTCGGACTGCTTTTCCATTCCGGCCCAATCTCAAAGTGGAGCCGCGAGCCGAAATGTGAAATCGAAGCGCGGCAGGAATGAATGCCAAAGGTATTCCGTATTCCAGCCCGGGGTTCTCGCAACCCCGGGGAAATGATCGTTTCGATGGCAACCCCGAAGCGGGTTGTGTCCGGTGCATGATGAGCGTCGGGCGAGTCGAGTGACAGAACTCCTTCAGAGTTCCGATGTCTGTTGCCTCATAATCCCCGGGTTCAAGAACCCGGGGCTGTGTGACTCAATCCCGTTGGGATTGAAGGCATGCATATCGAGGATTTCACCCCGCTCCCGTTTTTGCTTTTGGCGGGCGGGTTGTGAACTTGCAGAGCGGTCGGCAGAAGCCGTCAACGCAGCCTTCCACCTCCCGGATAGTTTAAGGACTCCACGGCAATGCGCTAAGTCATCACCTGGAGAACCCAAAACCCAAGATCCAGAACCCAAGATCCAGAACCCAAGATCCAGAACCCAAGATCCAAGATCTCAAAATCCAACAGGGTCAAAAATCCAACAGGGTCAGGTCATCGACTCAACCCTGTTCGATTCACACTCGAATCTTAATAGACGTCACGCTGGTAGCGCTTCTCTTTCTTAAGTGCGGCCACGTAGTCCTTGGCGTCTTCGGGAGATTTCTTTCCGTGCTCAACGGCAATATCGATCAGTGCCTGATGGACGTCTTTGGCCATTTTGGTGGCGTCGCCGCAAACGTAGAAGTGTGCGCCCTCTTCGAGCCATTTCCAGACATCAGCGCCCCGTTCGAGGAGTCGATCCTGAACGTAGATTTTCTCTTTCTGGTCACGTGAGAAGGCAGTGGTCAATTCGGTGAGGGTTCCGTCTTCGAGGTGGTCGAGCCACTCGAGCTGATACAGAAAGTCATAGGAGAAATGCTGGTCTCCGAAGAAGAGCCAGTTCTTTCCTTTGGCCTCTGTTGCAGCGCGTTCTTCAACGAAGGCGCGGAACGGGGCGATCCCGGTTCCGGGCCCTACCATGATGACAGGTGTCTCGCTGTTCTCAGGGAGACGGAAGTTTTTGTTGGTGTGAAAGAAGACTTTTACGTTGTCTCCGATATTCACATCGTCTGCGATGTAGCAGGAACAGACACCGATGCGCTCCCTGCCGTGGGTTTCGTATCGTACCGCGGCGATAGTGAGGTCAACCTGGTCTTCGTGCGCTTTGATGCTCGATGCGATCGAGTAAAGTCTCGGATTGAGGGTGCGCAAAATTCCGGTAAAGGATTCGGCGTCCCACTTTTTGTAGGGATACTCTTCTAACAGATCAACCAGTTGGCGTCCGTAGATCCATGATTTGAGAGTGGTGCGTCCCTCTTCGTCGAGCAGTGTCTGAAGGTCTTTGTTACCGACGATGCCGTTGTATTTCAGGGCAATCGCAGGGCTGAGAGTGGTCACGTCGAAGTCTGACTTGAGAGCTTCCGCGAGCGTTTTTTCACCCAGCTTCGCGTTGGCGGTAAGGCCGGTCGCGGCGAGGACTGCTTCGATGTCGGCGTCGCGGTTTTCGGGGTAGATTCCGAGTGCGTCACCGGGCTCGTAGGACAGTCCGCTTCCTTCGAGGGAAAGTTCGAGGTGGAGCGTTTCCTTGGCTGAGCCGGTTCCGTTGAGGACGATTTTGTCGAGCACTTCAGCGGAGTAGGGATTCTTTTTGTCGAACACAGCAGCACCGGGAATGACGCCTGTGACGGCCGCGGTCTCCGCGATGGATTCCTGTGTCGGGAAGGCGGCGAGAGCGCCCTTGAGCCAGGCTTCGAAGGTCGCTTCGTAGTCCACGTCGCAATCGGCGCGATCGTAAATGCGTTCGGCGCCGAGAACGGAGAGGCGCGTATCGATGTCTTTGCCGATTTTACAAAAGTGCTCGTAGCTGGTGTCGCCGAGAGCGCAAACGGAGAACTTCACATTGGGGAGCTGCGGCATCGCATCGCTCATGAACCCTTCGTAGTAGCCGGTCGCGGAATCTGGTGGATCGCCTTCTCCCCAGGTGCTGACGACGACGAGAAGGTTGTCAGCTTTGGCGAGGTCGGCCGGTTTCGCGTCGGCCATGTTGATCGCTTTGGCTTTGAAGGCTTTGGCTTTCTTGACAACCGTCGCGGCGAGATTCTCCGCGTTCCCTGACTCCGTTCCGTAGAGGACGACCAGAGATTGTTTTCCGGTTGCGGCTGGAATGGACAAAGCAGGGGCTCCTGCGCCTGAGCTGAGTCCGTAAAAGTAGCCGGAGAGCCAGAGTGCTTCGTCGCGACCAACGCCGAGCGCCAGTTGCTGTGCCATCGCGAGGCGTTCAGGAGGAATGGGAGATGAAGAGGTTTCGCTCATAAATTTCCAGTGGTGCGCAGTGTTAAACGGTGAGCTCTGGTGCTACAAAGTCTTTGTTGAAGTCGCGTCCGTGCATGGTCGCTTTGACATAGCCGTTGCGAATCACGAAGTCGCCGAAGCGTTCTCCGTCCTTCCGGTTTTTGGCGTAATCTTTGATGATAGGGCGGAGGATTTCAACGATCTCGGAGTCCTTGACGTTGGGCGCGTAGTGCGTGCTGAGTCGGTCGCCGCAAAAACCGCCACCGAGGTAAAGATTGTATTTTCCGGGGCCTCTTCCTACCAAACCGATCTCGGCGATGTAGGGACGGGCACATCCGTTCGGGCAACCGGTCATGCGAATCGTGATTGCATCGTGGCGCAGTCCAGCATCTTCAATCACTTCGTCGAGCTGGGTGATCAGGGATGGGAGATAGCGCTGTGATTCAGCAAGGGCGAGACCGCAGGTCGGCAGTGCCACGCAGGCCATCGAGTTCAGTCTCAGGGCGCTGCGCTCGTGGGCGTCGACCATCTTGTATTTTTCAAGAAGGTCGGTGATGGTTTTCTTATCCTTCGGCGCGATGCTCGAAATAATCAGGTTCTGGTTCGCGGTGACGCGCATGTCGCCTTTGTGCACTTTCGCGATCTCGCGGATGCCGGTGCGCAGCTGATATTCCTCGGTGTCGTAGACGCGACCGTTTTCGACGAAGAGGGTGAAGTGCCAGTTCCCGCTCTGGTCTTCGATCCAGCCGTAGCGATCGCCGTTGCTGTCGAATTTGAAGTCGCGGGGTTTTTCGAGTTTCTTCCCGAGGAGTTTCTCCACTTCGTCGCGGAAGCCGTCGAGCCCCATCGTTTCGATCGTATATTTGAGGCGTGCGTTGGCGCGGACTTCGCGGTTGCCGTTGTCGCGTTGAACCCGGAGAACGGATTCGGCGACGGCGAGGCAGTCTTCCGGGGTGCAGAAACCGAGGACGTCGGCGAGGCGCGGGAAGGTCTCTTCGTTGCCGTGAGTCATTCCCATGCCGCCACCAACGGTGACATTGTAGCCGACGATTTTCTCGTTCTTATCGAGAATGGCAATGAACCCGAGATCGTGCGCAAAGATGTCGACATCATTGCTCGGTGGAACCGCGATGACGATTTTGAACTTCCTTGGAAGGTAGTGCTTTCCGTAAATGGGCTCGTCGTCGTCGGCTTTCTCGCCAACGAGGTGCGGCCCGCGGGTGATTTTGATCTTTTCGCCAGTCGGATCGTCCAACCAGATTTCGTGGTAGGAAAGGGTGCGGGGACTGAGGTGATCGGAAAGGTTGCGGGAGAGTTCGATCACTTCAGGGTGAACCTTCGACTGGTGCGGGTTCGGGTTGCACATCACGTTGCGGTTCACATCACCGCAAGCTGCAAGCGTATCGAGGAGCGCGTAGTTGATTTCCGCGATCGTCTTCTTGAGGTTGTTTTTAATGACCCCGTGAAACTGGAAGGTCTGACGTGTTGTCAGTTTAAGGGCACCATTGGCGTGCTCTCCGGCGATGCGATCCATCTCAAGCCACTGCTTTGTGGTCGCGACGCCCCCGGCCATGCGAACCCGGATCATGAATGAAAAGGCGGGCTCCAACTTCTTCTTACGACGCTCCTGGCGGATGTCTCTATCGTCCTGTTGGTAGGTGCCGTGGAATTTGGTGAGCTGCTGGTCGTCCTTCGAAAGAGAGCCCGTCGCGGAATTCGCGAGGCCGTCGAGAATCGTTCCGCGGAGATAGTTGCTGGCATCTTTGATGCCTTCATTTGCTGATTTAGCCATGAGTCACGTAGGGTGTGAGGAGGAAACTCTAATGATTTTAAAGTTGCGTCGCTTACTAAGGTATTGTATTTCCTGTTTCGCAAGCCCTTTTTAATGCGCCTACCCTTAAAGACTGAATATGCGTGTCAGGTGCTGGCACAACTCGCGCGAACCTACGCGGAGGACCGCGTTCGGCAAGTTGAAGAACTGGCCAAACTGGAGGAATTGTCCCCGAACTATCTCGTTCAGATACTTACGAAGCTTCGCCAGGCCGGTTTGGTCATCAGTCGGAGGGGGAAAAACGGAGGCTATCTCCTCGCGAGGCATCCCGATGAGATCAGTCTCGCTGAAATTGCGATCGCGATGGAAGGCGGCGATTTGATCGAGGCGAGCCCGGGAAATGGCGGCGCTTCCGCCAAAGCGGTGCACGATGCGTGGGTGCGGGCCAACGATGCCCTTCACGCCAGCTGCGAAGGGATTTCCCTGTCCGAACTGATTCCTGAAGACAGCGACGCGGGAGATTGGGTTATTTGAAATAGCAGCGTTGGATATTTAAAATATCCAATTTGGTTGTTTTAAGTGTCTCATTAGTGTGGTATTTTGCCGCATGATGGAACGTGAAAGACTGAGATCCCTGCTCCAGTTGTTGGGGGACTTTATGGATGCCGAGGGAACGCCAGATCTTCGATTGGTGGTTTCAGGTGGGGCTGCGTTGATCGCCAATGGGATTGTTGATCGATCGACGCATGATTTGGACGTGTTTGCACAGCGCGAGATGGAAGGCGATCTTAAGGCCGGGAATCCTCTCCCTGATTGGTTCCTCAGTTTGGTAAAGCGGGTCGCAAAGCAGGAGGCGTTGCCCGAAAATTGGATTAACTCCGCGACATCGCTGGTGATGGATCTCTTGTCGATTTTGCCATCCCGGTGTTTACAAAACCTCGAAGAACGTGCCTTCGGGAACAGGCTCAGAGTGAGCTTCTTGAAAAGAGAGGCTCAGATTTTCTTGAAAGTTTATGCCTATTTCGGGCGCGTTGAGGAAAGAGACAGAGTCGATTTGAAGGCGCTTTCGCCGAGTTCAGAAGAACTTGAAATGGCCCTTCGCTGGGTGTTGGAGCATGATTTGGTCGGGGAGATTCAAATACGAGCCGCTCGCCGGGAACTGGAGGAATTTATCGATGAAAACTGAGCAGTTTAGCCATTTTTCAAAACGCTACCGTGAAGCGATTACGTCTCGCTTGTGGGATCAATGGGTGGCTATTGGTGCTGGTGGGTATTCGTCTAAGGGGCAAGCGGTGACGTGGTGCGTCGATCCTGAAGCGTTGATACTCGCGTCGTCCCGGCTTTTTCAGTATGAGCCTCGATTGAGAGATTCCGCCCTCGAATGGATTCTCACCTTCTCTGATTTTCTAAGTATTGCCCGAATCAAGCGGATGCAAGCTGACTACGGATTTGGAGATGCTGAAGCGATGGCTGGACTTGCCTCAAGTATTCTCGCGACTAATCCCAGCTTGAGATCCTGGCAGAGCATTGAAAAATGGAAGGACTCTTCCGTGGTTGCTGAAGCGGTGCCCTTTCATAGGCGTGGTATTGCTCCCATTTCCATATTCCGGGGCACCGGGCAACTGGTCTTGAAATTCAGGGCTTTGTTTGGAGTGACCTCAAGAGTTGAGATCTTGATTTGGATGTATCAGAGAGGCGATTGCGGACTGAGTGAAATTGCTTCCGAGACCGCATGGTTTCGGAAAACAGTGCAGAAAACGGTTACAGATATGGCACTCTCCGGATTGGTTCAGGAGGCCGAATCCTCTGACCGACGTAAGGAATACTTTATGCCGACAAGCCCCTGGGTTGAGTTGTTTCCGAAGGGCTTTTCAATCCAGCGACGGGTGAGTCAGCAATTTCTCTACTCCGGTGTCTTTCAATTGCTGTCGACGTTGGATCGCGGAGCTTTTCAGCCACTTTCAGAGGAGGTGGGAAGACTTTTGCTCAGCGAGGCGTTGGCAGAGAGTTACCGGAATCACCAGCGGGCGAGGCGGTCGGAATTGCGGGTGTCAAATCCGGAGGAGAGCCTTGTGGAAGCGTTGGAATTGCTTGTCTCGGATGCCGAGTGCGGGGAAGTGTGGCCAGCGAGGTCCTTTGAAGTGAATCCTTCGCAGGTGAAGTTTGTGACGACATGAAATTGTCGGCGCTGGATAACCGCAATCGAGTGACTTCCTTTCCGGTATTGCCTCTCTCGCATCTGGTGGCACCGTAGCAACATGCAGATTTTCATTTTGATCTTCATGATTGCTCTCGCGATCACGATGTGGGGGCAGAGCCGCTTTCGGAAGATCTATGGTCAGGAATTGGAATTTACGATCGCGTCCCGGATCACAGGAGCCGAACTCGTCGAGAAAATGCTCGCCCGTGTCGGGATCGACAATGTATCGGTCGTGAAAGGGCGCGGGATTCTTGATGACTTCTACTCGCCTGAGAGGCGGCAAATTTCCCTTTCTCCTCAGCATTTTGGCGCCTCATCATTCGCCGCTCTCGGGATGGCTGCGCAGCAGGCCGGAAAGGCGATCCAGCACGTCGAGGGGCACAAGCCGCTCTTCTGGCGGACCACGGTGATTCGCTGGACGGTCTACCTGAGCCTGCCGCTCATCGTCATCGGGCTGGTGACACTGGCGCTGGGAATGACGAAGACCCTTTTCCCCATGGTTCTTCTGATCTGGTCACTGATTGCTTTCTGGAATGTCGCGACCATTCCCACCGAGCTCGATGCCGGCGAACGGGCCAAGCGGGTCCTCGAAGACTTGAGAGTTTTCAAAAACCTCGATGAGCGCGTCGGTGTGGAACGGGTTATGGGTGCCGCGAGCACTGCTTATCTCGATGGGTTCTCAGTCCTAACGGGATGGGCCTCGCGGATGTTTTTTCCGTGGTATCGCAAGCAATCAAGCTCGGAGTAAGTGGCAGAGTGTCGGTGAATGTTTTGCAAGATGCCGGTTTCGGGGATGCAAATTGAACGGGTCTGCGGGTTCGTACGAAGAGTCTTACGGTGAGGGTATTTTTATAACTTGCTCAGGTAGAGTGGGTTGGTGTTGGTTTTCGGTGGGTGGCATGTGGGCTGCGTAATAGAGAGTCGCTATGATAACAAATCTATACGACCTCTATATTCACGAAATTAAAGACCTGCACAGCGCCGAGACTCAGATCCTGGCGGCTCTGCCAAAGCTCGCCGCACGGGCGACGTGCGAAGATCTCAAGAAAGCTTTCGAGAGTCACATTGATGAAACCCGGGAGCAGTTGAACCGGTTGAACACCATTCTCGGAAACCGCAATGAGCGGGCGGGGAATGACGTTTGCGAAGCAACTCGCGGTCTCATCAAGGAGGGCGAATCGCTCATTGCCGACATGGCCGGGGACGTCGTCGATGCTGGACTGATCGCGGCTGCTCAGAGAATTGAGCACTACGAAATTGCCGGTTATGGAACTGCGAAAGAATATGCGTCCGTTCTCGATTTCGACGACGATGTTAAACTGCTCGACGAAACTCTCGAAGAGGAAGCCGGTGCGAACGATAAGCTGAACAAGCTCGCGATGGGCGGGTTCTTCAGCAAAGGGGCCAATAAAGATGCCCTCGTTAACGCATAATTTCAGACCCTCACACTCGTCAATTAATTGACGGAAAAGGCCTTCCTTCGGGAAGGCCTTTTTTCAGTCCAGGGACGTGAGCTTGATGTCTTTGAACCAGACGTATTGACCGTGGTTCTGGAGGCCGATGAAACCTCTCTTCGGCTTGTCTTTGATCGCGACTTTGAATTTATTGGTCGTGCCGTCGGGGTTTTTGCCAACTTCGGGCCAGTCGTTGACGTCGACATTGAAGGTCTCGACTCCGTTGATGTGGCAGACGATGTTCGGGCCGACTGCCTTGAGGGTGAGGGTATCCCACTCGCCGACGGGATTTGCCGGATCGGCGGTCGGGGCGATGCCGTCATAGAAGGAGCCGTTCCGCTTTCGTGGCTCTTTGACGCCGTGGGTTTTCTGAAATCCGACGTTGTCCATGAGCTGGACTTCGAACCCCTGATGGACGGAATCCTCTTTGGTGGAGCGGTAGAAAATACCACTGTTGGCCCCTTCAGAGAGTTTGTAGGAGAGGGACAGTTCGAAGTCGCTGTATTCGCCTTTGGCCCAGATATCACCGAGGCTCTTGAGCTTTTTCTCCCCGTTTTTGGTCGTCACTTCCTTCATGTTGCAGGTGAGCGCGCCGTCGGAATCGATCTTCCAGCTGCCTTCGGGGAAATCCCAGGCATCGAGATTGCTGCCGTCGAAAAGAATCTTTGTATCGGCTGAGGTTGATGTCTCCGTGACTTGTTCTTCGACACAGCCTGAGAGGAGCAGCGCAGCGGCGAGGGCGGAAAGGGTGAGCTTCATCATCGTGAAGCGATACCGCTGCGGGCCCGCAGTGTCAATGGAGCGGCGGGATTGCGGAGTGATGCTAATTAAGAAGTTCTCACGCAGAGCCGCAGAGTTGCGGAGGCTTTTGGAAGAGAAACTCTGCAGCTCTGCGCCTCTGCGTGAGTTTTTTTGAGTCTGACCGGTTATCGCGCAAAGTCGATCTTCGGGATCGCGCTGAGAAGTGTCTTCGCGGTTTCCGATTTCGGATTTTGGAAAAGCTCATCGGCTTCGCCTACTTCGACAATTTTTCCTTCATCCATTACTGCGATCCGGTCGGCAATGTAGCGAACCACGGAAAGGTCGTGGGAGATGAAAATCATCGTGAGCCCGAGTTCGGCTCTGAGTTGTTTCAGCAAATTCAGGATCTGCGACTGAATTGAAACGTCGAGTGCAGAGACGGGTTCGTCGGCGAGAATCAGCTTGGGTTCCGGTCCAATCGCGCGGGCAATCGCGATGCGCTGGCGCTGGCCTCCGGAAAACTCGTGCGGGTACTTGCGGATGTAGCGTGGATCGAGTCCGACGCGTTCCATCAGTTCGGCGACGGCCTGCTCGATGCTGTCGTGGTTGGGATGTCTCGTCCGGATCGCTTCGGCGAGGGTGCTGAAAATCGTCATGCGGGGGTTCAGCGACGCGTAGGGATCCTGAAAGATCATTTGAAAATCGCGTCGCCTCTTCCTGATCTCGCGCAGGGACAGTTCCGCGAGTCGCTCGTCCTCGAGAACCACGGAACCCGAGGTCGGCCGAAGAAGCTGCATGATCAACCGGGAGAGGGTGGATTTTCCGCAGCCGCTTTCGCCGACAAGTCCGAGAATTTCGCCCTTCTCAATCGAGAGGGTGACGCCATCGACCGCTTTCACCGTCGTGGATCGATTGCCGAGAAATCCTTCATGTTTTGTGAAGTATCGGGTCAGTTCGCTGAGTTCGAGGTAGGACACTTTGACAGTTCGGATTTAAGATTCAGGAAGTCTCAGTTCGCCTTTTCCACTTCGATGGAGGCGGCGAGACAGCCGGGGCAATCCTGGACCCAGTGGTCCGGTGAAACCTCGATGAGTTGGGGGCGGAATTCAGTATGCTCCGGATCGTCGGGGGAATTTTCGCAACGGGGAGCAAAGGCGCAACCTGCAAGACTCTGTGCGAGGTTCGGGGGAAGACCGGGAATGGTGTAGAGCAAATCGCCTTTGGTCTGCATCGCGGGAATAGAGCGTTGCAAGGCGCGGGTGTAGGCATGACGCGGGGCCGTGAAAAGTGTTTTCACGGGGGCGCGTTCCACGAAGCGACCGGCATACATCACGTTGACGTAGTCGCAGACTTCGGAGACGACCGCGAGGTCGTGGGTGATGAAAATGACGGCGGTTCCGAGTTCGTTTTGGCGCGCTTTGATGAGATCGAGAACCTGTCGCTGGATTGTGACATCGAGAGCGGTGGTCGGTTCGTCGGCGATGAGAATTTTCGGGCGCGTGATCAGCGCCATCGCAATCATGACGCGCTGTCGCATACCTCCGGAAAATTCGTGAGGGTAGCTGTGGACGCGTTGCTCCGGATCGGGGATTCCGACGGCGTCGAGCTCGGCGATGGCCCGTTTCAGCGCTTCTTTTTTGGAAAGGCCTTCATGCAGCAGGAGCGGTTCGATAAGTTGGGTCGAAATTTTGAGAAACGGATTCAACGAAGTCATCGGATCCTGAAAAATGAGACCGATGCGTTTTCCGCGAACGCCGCGCAATTTTTTCTCGTTGAGCTGAAGCAAGTCGAGATCCCCGAACCGGGCTTCGCCTCCTTCGATGTGACCGGGAGGCTTCGGGATCAGGCCGAGAAGCGAGTAACAGGTCACGGATTTTCCAGACCCGGATTCGCCGACGATGCCAACGGTTTGGCCCGCTTCGACGTCAAAAGAGACGCCGTCGACCGCCTTGACGACACCGTCGCGGGTGTGAAAACTGGTTCGCAGGTCTCTGACTTCGAGCAGTGCCATGATTGATTAGACCGGGGTGAGCACTTTCCAGTCGAGGATTTTGCACTTGCTCATGTCGTAGGCGGAGTAGAGCACCGTCACTTCGCAATCGAGCGGGGCCGCTCCTTCAGGAAGCGGAGGCCCTTTTTTCTCCAGAATCCCGTAGGCAGTGTAGCCGTTCGGCATCGTCACTTCAAAGAGGCGGCCTTCAGTGTGAACCTTGGTGATTCGGCCAGTTGCCTGGATGGGGGGGCGTTCGGACATGAGATACTGTGGATAGGGCAGTCTCTCAGAAATTGGTGACTTCGCAAGCCTTTGCCACCCCCCCCGATCAACTAACGCATCACTTCAACCGTCACCGTCTGACGTCCCCACTCCAGCGCTTGCTTGTGGGTTCTGAAAAAGAGGTCGAGCTTATTGCCTTTGATCGCCCCGCCTCTGTCTTCGACGATGCCGGTTCCGTATCCGGGCACTTTCAGTTTTGTGCCAAAGGGGAAAATGGTCGTGTCGGCGGCGATGGTTCGTCCGGGTTTTGCCTTTGATCCCGAGGCGGTGATGCCGAGTTTCTTACGCTCTCCCTCCATGGGGCCATAGGCGTAGACGGGTTGCATGAGCAAATTTCGTTTCCAGCCACAACACTCCTGACACTTGCAGTATCCGGTCGCTTCAACAGTGACATACTCTTTCCCGCCGGAGCCGCGACTCACGCAGCCTGATAGCGAAGTAATCGCGAAAAGAAGAATGATTGATTTTACAATAATTTTCACAAATTAAAGTAATCTTAGAAATCAGGGTATCAATAGGATTTTTTCGCGGGATCACTTCGCGACGATGGAGCGAATCAGCTCGTAGATCTGTCGCTCGCGGGCCTCACGGATCGGCATTGTCGTGCTCGCCTGCATGAGGTAGTAGCGGTTCTCCACGTTGAAGGCGAGGAGATAGAACTTCATTTCAAAAGTCGATTTGTCCTCTCTTTCGTGGGTGCCTTCGACGGTGGCGAAGATCGCATTGTGTTCCCCGTCGATGCCTTTTACCTTTCCCTTTTGATACTTCGAGTAGTTTTCGAGCCGGTAGACCTGCTCAAAGTTCGCGAGAGTACTGTCGATCAGGTCGACCATGAACGATTGATTGGTCGCTTCGAACCGGGTGAAGAAAACGGAGGTTCGATTGTCCTGCGTCGCGAAACCGGCGAGAACCTTGTCCTTGTTCAATTCGCTCTTCTCCCAGCCAAGAGGGAGGGCGATGGAGATCGCTTCGTCAGCGAAGATGACCCGTTCTTCGGCCCGTAAACCGGTGCCAAAAATGAGGATTCCCAGCGCGGCAGCCGAAAAAATTCGCGCTGCGCGGGGAAAAAAGCGTTGATCATTCGTCATCTTCACCCTCCATATACCAAAAAGAATCCCTTATACCAAGACGACATGGCACGCATTAACGACAATTTTCTGAAACTCAAAGCCGGTTACCTCTTTCCTGAGATCGGCCGCCGCGTATCCGCTTTCACTGACGCGAACCCTGAGGCCGCTGCGAAGCTGATTCGCTGCGGCATCGGCGATGTAACCGAGCCTCTTCCCGAAGCGTGCCGCAAGGCGATGCACGACGCGGTGGATGAGCAGGGGAGCTCCGAAACCTTTCGCGGATACGGACCGGAGCAGGGCTACGGCTTTTTGCGCGAAGCAATCGTTGAGAATCAGTATGCAGATCTCGGCATCACAGCTGACGAAGTTTTCATCTCCGACGGGTCCAAGTGCGATAGCGGCAACATCCTCGACATTTTCGGCCCCGGAAACAAGATCGCAATCACTGATCCGGTTTATCCCGTTTACGTCGATACCAATGTCATGATCGGCAACACCGGTGAAGCTGACGAAAATGGAGCTTACGACGGCCTTGTTTATCTTCCCTGCAACGCCGCGAACGATTTCGTTCCTGCGATTCCGGAGGAGAAAGTCGATCTCATCTATCTTTGCTACCCGAACAACCCGACCGGTGCGACGGCAACCCGTGAGCAGCTCGAAGCCTGGGTGGCGTATGCCAAGGAGAACAAATCGATTATTTTCTACGATGCGGCCTACGAGGCATTCATTCAGGAAGATGACGTTCCTCACTCCATTTTTGAAATCGAAGGGGCTCATGAATGCGCCATCGAATTCCGTTCTTTCTCCAAAAACGGCGGATTCACCGGAACACGTTGCGCTTACACCGTGATTCCAAAAGCGCTCAAGGGCTACACCGAAGACGGTTCCGAGCAGGCGATTCACCCACTCTGGTCACGTCGTCACAGCACGAAGTTCAACGGCGCGAGTTACCCCGTTCAGCGCGGAGCCGCAGCGGTCTTTTCCGAAGAGGGAAAAGCGCAGGTCGCCACTCTCATCGAAGGTTACATGAGCAATGCGAAACTGCTCCGCGAAGCTTGCGAAGCGATCGGGCTCTCCGTGTTCGGTGGCATCAATGCTCCTTACGTTTGGGTCGGATGCCCTGAAGGCGTCACTTCCTGGGGGATGTTTGACCGCATGCTCGAAGAGGCTCAGGTCGTGATCACACCCGGTTCCGGTTTCGGTTCCGCCGGTGAAGGTTACTTCCGCATCTCCGCTTTCAACAGCCGCGAGAATGTCGAAGAGGTCTGCCGCCGGATTGCGGAAAACCTCGGGTAAGGTCACTTCCCCTGCGTGCGGTGAGAAGGTTTCGGAGCGGCTCTGCGGTTCCGAAACGATTCTCGCTCCGCCGAAAGTCGTAAGTAGCGGAATGAGAATTCATTCCGTATAGACTCCCGCATCGAAGTCCTCCCTGCTCTCAGGATTGTTTCGACTTCGGAATTTTCGGAAGGGTGATTTTTTCGGTGCCTCTCAAATTTTTACCGGTCCACGCGAGCACGTAGCTGGCGATTTCGGCGGGGCTGAGATCGACATCGGCCATAGTATCGTCCTGGAACCAATCGTCGGGCCAGAGGATCAAATCAGCGACGCGGGCTCCGGGCATTGTCAGCTCGATTGTCTGTTCGTAGTAGCTTCCCGTCTCCTCATCGGTTTCGGGATCGCTGATCACGTCGATCATCTCCACGAGCTCATCGTATTTAAGATCGTTGATCGCTCGGGGTTCTGACTTGGGGTCGAATTCAGGACGAATCATTTTCTGACATAGACTAGCTCTCGGGGCCGGCAAGCAAAATAGTGGTCTGAAAATTGCGACAGAGGAGGTGCAGGGGAGCTTGTGAAAAATTTCACAAACGGGTTGATACCGTCTTTCGCGGACGTAACATCTCTAGAAACCTGCTATTTTGCCGATGTCCGAAGCCGAAACGCAATACGCCGCCTACGATTCTAAAATCGAAGGGAACATTATTTTCACAAAGACTGATGCCGCGATCAATTGGATGCGGAAAAACTCTTTGTGGCCCATGCCGATGGGGCTTGCCTGCTGTGCGATTGAGCTGATGGGAACGGGCGCCTCCCGTTTTGATATTTCCCGCTTCGGGGCCGAGGTGATGCGCTTTTCTCCCCGTCAGGCCGATGTCATGATTGTCGCAGGGACGGTGACTTACAAAATGGCGCTCGCGGTGAAGCGTGTCTGGGACCAGATGCCCGAGCCCAAGTGGTGTATCGCGATGGGTGCCTGTGCTTCTTCCGGCGGCATGTATCGCAGCTACGCGGTGCTTCAGGGAATTGATAATTTGATTCCCGTCGACGTCTACGTTTCCGGTTGCCCTCCGCGTCCTGAAGCTCTCCTCGAAGGCTTGATGAAGTTGCAGGACAAAATTGAGAAGTCCGAATCTTCCGTCGCTCATTTCCGCAAGGAAGAGCCAGATGCCGCTGAAGTGACCGCGCATCCTTAATTTTTCAACTGACTGCTATTTTATGAGCGCTGCTTCTATTTCCTCCCTTCAGGATAAGTTCGGAGATTCGATTCTCTCGACTGTTGAATTTCGTGGAGAGCACACTGCCATCGTTGAAAAAGCGAAGGCGAAAGAGATCTTTCAATTCTGCCGTGACGAGCTCGGGTTTGATTACCTCATCGATGTCAGCAGTCTCGACAACATGGGCGAAGATCCCCGTTGGGAAATGGTTTACGAGCTGTATGCCCTGAGTAACGGCGGGAAAAATCATCTCCGTATCAAGTTCAAGTTTCCCGAAGGCGAGAAAGTGGAATCCGTCTCCGACCTCTGGCCTACTGCCGGATGGCACGAGCGTGAAGTCTACGATATGATGGGTATCGAGTTTGAAGGGCTCGCTGATCATCGCCGCATCCTCATGTGGGAGGGCTATCCTTACTTTCCTCTTCGTAAGGACTTTCCGCTCGCGGGCCGTCCCAGTGAAATGCCTGACGTGGCCTTCACCGATCGCGCGCCTCTTGAGGGCGGGCCATTCGTGACTTCGGCGACTTCTGCCAGCACCGTTCACCGCGAGCCACGCTCACGGGACATGAAATAGAACTAATCGTTCTTCCCTGCCATCCGTCTCATCGTTATGGATTGGCTCATAGAGCAATGGGAATGGGTCCGGCAGCACGATAAGGTGTTCTACTGGATCGGGGCAATTTCGCTGGCAACCGTCATCGTCAGCTTTGTTGCTGTGCCTATCGTGATACGGCGGATGCCCTACGATTATTTCCTCGAAGACAGTGAAGTTGCCGATCAGCTTCGGGAACAGCATCCCGTTCTGCGAGTCCTCTTTCTTATTCTTAAAAATCTCATCGGTGGCATTCTTGTGATAGGAGGTCTCATCATGTTTCTCACCCCGGGGCAGGGTGTCCTCACGTTGCTCATCGGCCTGCTCCTCATGGATTTTCCCGGAAAGCGAGGTCTCGAGATCCGTCTCATGAAGCTCAAGCCGGTGAAGAAGACCGTCGACTGGATCCGCAGCAAGGGCGAAAAGCGCCCCCTGGTCCTGCCGGATTGAGGGATTTGGATCTTGGATCTTGGATCTTGGTTCCGGAAGTCCTGATTGGCGTTCCATCAGCGTCCATGAGCGGTTAGCCTTATCCGGAGACTCCCGTCTTTTGCGAATTCTGCGCCTTTTTGCGGCAAAAATACCTCATAGCGCTCTCTCGCTCCGCATTCACCCGCATCGATACGAATTTCGATTTGTGCTTTTCCAATCAAAGTCCTTATTGCGAGACACTATGAGCGATCACATCAGACTGCATATCCCGGGCCCGGTTGAAATTTCACCGGACACCTACGAAGCCATGGCCGCCCCGATGATCGGGCACCGTTCCAAGGACTTTGTAGCCCTATATGATGACATTCATTCCCGTCTTCAGGAGATGATGGGCACGAAGCAGCCCGTTTTTCTTTCGACCTCCTCCGCCTGGGGTGTCATGGAGGGTTCCCTTCGCAACCTCGTGAAGAAAAAGGTGCTTTGCTGCTGTTCCGGCGCCTTTTCCGATAAATGGGTTGATGTTGCCGCTCGCTGCGGAAAAGACGCAGAGGCGCTTCAGTATGACTGGGGCACTCCTGTCGATCCTGCTGACATCGATGCGAAACTCGCGACCGGTGAGTTCGATACCGTGACTTTCATTCACAACGAAACTTCGACCGGTGTGATGAACCCGCTCGCGGAAGTCGCTGCGGTCGTCCGCAAGTACGACGATGTTCTTCTCGTGACTGACACCGTTTCCAGTTTCTCCGTTGTCCCTATCGAATTTGACAAGCTCGGCGTCGATGTGCTTCTCACCGGCAGCCAGAAGGCGCTCGCACTTCCTCCGGGGCTTGCGATTTTCACCGTTTCGGATCGTGCTTTCGAGCGCGCCGCGAGCGTGGATGACCGCGGTTACTACTTCGATTTCATCGAGTTCAAAAAGAACCAGGAAAAATCGATGACTCCGAGCACTCCGTGCATCGCGACGATCTACGGTCTCCGCCATCAGGTGAACAAGATTTTCACCGAAGGAATCGAAAACCGCTTCGCCCGTCATGAGAAGTTGAACAACATTGTTCACGACTGGATCAACGCGAATGGCTTTGAATTCTTCGCTCCCGAAGGCTTCCGTTCCAAGTCGCTCACTTGTGTGAAAAACAACAAGGGAATCGACGTGGCACAGCTGCAGAAGATCATGCGCGATGAGCATTCCATCGCCCTCGATGGAGGCTACGGTCAAATCAAAGGCACCACCTTCCGTATCTCGAACATGGGTGACGAAACCGAAGAGACGATCGGCAACTTGCTTGCCGGTCTCGACTCGGCTCTCGCCAAGCTTTAATCGTCGCGATGACGGCTCCTCTTTTCATGAACACACCTGACCGCACTGCGGTGAAGGTGTGCGGCGTGAGAAGCGGGGAGCAGGCCCTCGCGGTCGTTCAAGCCGGAGCTGATGTGCTCGGGATCAATTTCTGGCCGAAGTCGAAGCGGTTTATTTCTCTGGAGGAAGCGCTTCCCTGGTTGTTTGAGTTGAAAGGCGTGGTTCCGCGTGTCGCCGTGACCGTGAACGCGACTGACGACGAGTTGCGTGCCCTGCACGAATCCGGAGGCCTTGACTGGCTCCAGCTGCACGGCGACGAAACACCTGACAGGGTTAGGTCGCTGACACAACAGGGTTTGCCCGTCTTCAAAGCGCTCGGAATTAAGGACGAGGCGATGCTCGACGCCGCTGCTGAATTTCCGGGGGATACTTTGCTGCTCGATGCCTACGCGCCGGTCGAGTATGGAGGTAGCGGCGAAACGATGGATTGGTCCCTCGGCGCGAGAGCTGTCAAAGATTGGCCGGAGCGCCAGATTGTCTTGGCGGGCGGTTTAACGCCGGACAATGTCGCTGCCGCGATTCAGCAAGTGCGGCCCGCCGCTGTCGATGTCGCCAGTGGTGTCGAGTCCGCCCCCGGGGTGAAGGATCTCGAGCTGGTGAAACGGTTCGTGGAAGCTGCTGCGACAGCGGTTTAGCCGGGAAGTAGCATAGGATTTCATCCCGTGTTCTCTGCCCATCCGCTTGTGGCAACGGCGGGAGTCTCTGCTAACGGGGTGAAAACCCATTCTACATTTTTCAGCGCGGGAAGTGCCTCGTTGGTTAGAGGGATGCGTCGCGCAGACTTCCTATCGACCGGCCACTTCGAGGGTTCCCTCAACCACGCCCAGCCGTGAGTCCAGCTGCAAGCGTTCCCAGAGTTGGCCTCCTTCATCGTCGCCGCTTAGCAGAGCCTGATAAGCGGCGATTGTTTCTGCCGCTTCGACTTTGTTTTCCTTGAGGAGCTCAACCCGAAAGCGACGAAGCCCTGCGCCGGTGAGCGCGTTGAAAAAACGCGCACCGGTCTGAGCGCGTCCATTGTAGAGTGTGTTCCGGCAACCGACATCCGCTGTGAGCGTGTGCAGTTGCCCGACGCGGTCGCGAAGCTGCACTTCGTGTGTGTCGCAGGGGCGGCCGCAGTTCGTGACGTTGTTTCCTTCCGAAAGAAAGGTGCAGAAGACGCAGTGCTCCATATGAAACATCGGCATGTGCTGGTGCAGGGTCAGCTCGAACCAGTCGGGCGGTGTCGAGTCTAACAAGCCCACTACCTGCTCTATGTTGAGGTCGTAGGATACGGTCAGGTTTTCGAACCCCTGTTCCATCAGAATTCCCGCACTGAGCGCGTTGGCGACGTTGAGTGAAAAGTCCCCGATCATTTTGAGATCCGGATGGTTTTTGAAATGCTGGATCCCGCCGAGGTTGCGCACGAGAACGCCGTCGGGTTTTGCTTTCTCAACGATGCGGAATAAGCCGACTTCGCCTGCTTTTTGAATACGGGGCGTCGCCAGAAATATGCGTATGTCAGGATCAGATTCGCGGATGTGGGCGACCACCGCTTTGTAGCGCCGGACGTCTTCGAGATCGATGTAGAGAGTTTTCAGTCCCCCTTCGATTGCTGCTTCGATTTGTTCTTCGGTGCGACAGAGAAGGCGCAGTTCCGTTTCAGCGGAGGGAGCGATTTTCTCCGGAAGGAGGTCGGTCACGCTCGTGGCAGCTTCGCTGCGATTGTCGTATTCGTTGAGACGGAAGACGTCGATTTTCTCAACGATCTCGCGACGCATCCGGTTGAGTTCGGAAACGGGGAGCATGACCTCGCCGTCGAGGTTCACTTCGAGCGAACCCAGTTCGAAAACGGTGTTGCCAAGGCGGCTGAACTGCTTTTCAAGAAGCTCCTGTGTGAGGGGGCGATTCTGCGCCTGTTCGAGATTCGTCTCCGAGGAAACCGAGATGCCGGAAGTCTCGTCGGTGAGGACGAGCGGTTCGCCGACGGCTCCTGTGACCTTCCACTGCACTCGCAGATTTCGCGTTGGGAGATGTTCCCGCTCGTAGGTGCTTTTCAACTTCGCGTTGAGCGCAGGGTCGTCCGTTTTCCAGATCCGGGCGCCGAGTTCGATGCGGCCGGATTCGACCTTGCCGCGTTTCAAATAAAGTCGGTTGCCGTCGGTTTCGTAGACACGGCCGCCCTGTTCGCGGTCGGTGTTCTTGCCGGTGTCGAAAACAATTCCGTCGCCGTTTTTGACCGAGCCGTAGCCGGAGAATTCAACCCAGTCATCACCGATGCGGCTGACCTTCCCGACAAAGGCTCCGCGTTTCTTTCCGAAGCGGGCGTGAACGAGTCGCTTGTTGTCGATTCCCTCGAGCCAGCCACTGGAGAGCCCGCGGGAGAAGGCCATTTCGAGTTCGTAGCGATCCTGATCGCTGGCGCGTTCCGGTTTCTCGTTTGTGACCCCATCGATCGCTTTGCGATAGGCCCGTGTCACTGCGGCTACGTATTCGGGAGTCTTAAGTCGACCTTCGATTTTGAAGCTGACGACGCCCAGTTCGATGAGTTGGGGAATTTGATCAATCCCTGCGAGGTCCTGCGGGGAAAGGAGGTATTTTTTATCGCCCATATCGCGGGTGATCCCGTCGACGACGAGTTCGTAGGGCATCCGGCAGGCCTGGGCGCATTCACCCCGGTTCGCACTGCGTTGTCCGAGTGATTCGCTGGTGAGGCACTGGCCCGAGTAGGCGACGCAGAGAGCGCCGTGGACGAAGGTTTCGAGTTCGACCGCTCCCGGTTCGGAGGGATGAAAGAGGCGGATCTCTTTCATTGAGTTTTCCCGTGCGATGACAGCGCGGTCGAGTTGGAAAAGTTCGTTCGCGAAAGCGAGGGCCTCCGGCGAGGTGATCGTCATCTGGGTCGAGGCGTGGACGTCGAGGTCGGGGACCATTTTGCGGGCCATTTTCGCCAAACCGAGATCCTGAACGATAATGGCGTCGACGCCGGAGCGGCTCAGAAGGCGGAGTTGTTCGGCGGCGGCTTCCAGTTCGGCGGGGAAAATGAGTGTGTTGAAAGCGACAAATCCCCGAACGCCGTGCTCGTGGAGGAAGGCCATGAGCTCAGGGAGATCGTCAGGCCTGAAATTGTCCGCGCGGATCCGGGCGTTGAACGTGGGCATGCCGAAGTAGATCGCGTCGGCTCCGTTCGCAACGGCAGCGCGGGCGCAATCCCAGTTTCCGGCAGGGGAGAGCAGTTCTGTTTTGGGTTTTCCCATCGGTGAACTCTATCACAGCCCTTGGGGATCTTCGCTTGAAACTTAAAACTTCACCCGTAAGACTTCCCCCATGTCAGGAACGCTCCTTGTTGCCACTCACAACGCTCACAAAACCGGCGAGATTCGCACGATTCTCGGAGCGTATTTCGATGAAATCACCGATCTCACGGCGATCCCGGGGATGGAGCCGCCGGTGGAAGATGGCGACACTTTTGCGGCCAATTCCACGATCAAGGCTCTCGCTGCCAGTAAAGAGCGTCCTGATGCGCTGATTCTTGCGGATGATTCGGGGTTGGAGGTCGACGCTCTCGGAGGGGGCCCGGGAATCTATTCGTCCCGTTATGCAGGAGAAGACGCCACCGATGCCACGAATCGGGAAAAGTTAATCGAAGAGCTCGCGAAGCCGGAGCATGCCGGCGATGCCCGGACGGCGCGGTTTCGTTGCGTGGTCACGGTTGCTCAAGCTGGCGAGGTGGTCGGACAGTTCGACGGCGCCGTTGAAGGACGCATCGCCGATGCCATGACGGGCGAGGGCGGATTCGGTTACGACCCTGTTTTTATTCCGGAGGGCTATGATAAATCATTCGGTGAGTTGTCCGCTGAGATCAAAAACGGCATGAGCCATCGCGGTCGTGCCCTCGAAGGATTTGTAGCTTGGCTTGAGAAGAGGTAGCCGAAAAAAGTCGCCAAGAGCGCAAAAGTGGCTCCGCGCTGCAGGCGGAAGCCCTGCTTCTAAAGCTAAGTCTTTTGCGCCTTCTGCGCTTTTTTGCGGCGAAAAATTCGAAGCCGTCGCACGGAAGTCCTGCACCTTTTACCTTTAACGTTTCATCTTTTACGGCAGCGCCAGCTGCCCTAAACCAGCTCGATCTGAACAGGGCAGTGGTCCGATCCCATCACATCGGGGAGGATCTTCGCGGATTTTACTCGCGGCATGAAGGGTTCTGAGACGCAGAAGTAGTCGATTCTCCAGCCGACGTTCTTTGCCCGGGCTCCGCCGCGGTAGCTCCACCAGCTGTATTGCTCGGTGTCTTCGGGGTAGAAATGACGGAAGGTATCCACGAATCCAGCCGCGAGGATGTCATCGAATCCGGCGCGTTCCTCGTCGGAGAAGCCGGCGCTCTTCCGGTTGTTCTTCGGGCGGGCAAGATCGATCTCTTTGTGGGCGACATTGAGATCACCGGCGAAAATGACCGGCTTCGTTTCCTCCAACCCTTTGACGTGTTTTAGAAATGCGTTGTTCCACTCGATGCGGTAGGGGAGGCGTCTCAGTTCGTTCTGTGAGTTCGGCGTGTAGACATTGACGAGGAAAAAATCATCATACTCGAGGGTGAGAACGCGGCCCTCCTGGTCGTGTTCTTCGATGCCGATTCCGAGCTGTTCGGAAAGGGCGGGAGTCTTGCTGAGAGCGGCGACGCCTGAATAGCCTTTTTTCACGGCCGGATTCCAGTAGACGTGCCAGCCGTCCGCGGTGAAGTCCACGTCGATCTGGTCGAGAGTCGCTTTGACTTCCTGCAAAACGACGACGTCGGGGTCGTGTTCGGTGAGGAAATCGAGGAAGCCTTTTTTGAGGACGGCACGAAATCCATTCACGTTCCAACTGATCAATTTCATGGGTAAATTCTTAAGTAACAGTGGTTTGAGGTCTTGATTTACAATGTAAACATTTTTCCCTTGCGTATCGGAGGATCACGAGGAAATACACCTTGCACGAATCCGGTATAATCGTTTGAGAAAAAGTGAGAAAATTGCGTATTCTCCAAACAAATTCCCCCCTCTTTATCGCTAAAGTAATTCCGAATACCCCAATCAGGTTTCAATCATGATAGAAGTAGAAAATCTACATAAGCACTTCGGTGCGAAGGTCGCGGTCGACGGAGTGTCGTTCACCGTGAAGAAAGGCGAGGTTCTTGGCTTTCTCGGGCCCAATGGAGCCGGAAAATCAACTACGATGCGAATGGTTACGGGATTCCTCCCTGCCACTTCCGGAGCTATTAAAATCGATGGCAAGGACCTCGAAGAGAACGAAATCGCTGCGAAATCAAAAATAGGATATCTCCCCGAGGCAGCGCCCCTTTACTCGGATATGACCGTTGAGGGCTTCCTCAAATTCTGTGCCGAGATGCGCGGTGTTCCTGCCGGAGAGATCCAATCCGCAGTCGACGATGCCATCAAGACGACCTTCCTCGAGCCGGTTCGTCACCAGAGCGTTGACACCCTTTCGAAAGGATACCGTCACCGCACCTGTTTTGCTCAGTCCATCATTCACGATCCCGAGATCCTGATTCTCGATGAGCCCACCGACGGTCTCGATCCGAACCAGAAGCACGAAATTCGCCAGCTCATCAAGCGCATGGGCGAAACGAAGGCGATCATTTTCTCCACTCACATTCTCGAAGAGGTCGAGGCTTCCTGCACGAGGGCGATCATCATCGATCGCGGCCGCGTCATTGCCGACGGCACGCCCGACGAACTCAAAGCAAAATCGAGCAACGCCGGTTCAGTCGTTCTTCGCGCCGCAGGTCTGGCTGGTTCCGGAATTAAGGCGGAACTCGAAAAACTGAGCGAATCCCGCGAGGTTGAGGTGCTCGAATCCGGCGATGACGGCATTCACGCCCGCATTCTCCCCGCCAAAGGCAAGTCGGCCGAGCTCGGTAAAGCGGTCAGCGCTCTCTGTAAGGACAAGAGTCTCACCGTTGAGGAAATTCACGTGGAGGAAGGTCGTCTCGACGAACTCTTCCGTGAGATCACCAAATCCGACAACGAAGCCTGATACCGGAAAACCCTAAACCTTTTCTGATTCAAAACGCTATTTCCCATTATGGACGCTATCATTAAATTGCTTCTACATTTTGCGATTCCGACGCTGATCGTTTCAGTGATCTTTATCGCGATTCTTAACTTTCTTCTTCCCCGCGAAGTGAGAACGATCTTCAAGCGCGAGCTCAAGAGTTACTTCACCTCTCCTGTCGCTTACGTGCTCTTCGTCGTGTTCCTCGGCATCTCTTCAACGCTCTCATTCTTCTTCACTGGAGTGCTTGAGGGTGGTGAGGCTGATCTCTTTCTTCCTTATTTCCAATACCTTCCCTGGTATCTCGTTCTCATCGCTCCGGCGGTTGGAATGCGTCTCTGGTCTGAGGAACAACGCCTTGGAACAATGGAACTCCTCCTCACGATGCCGCTGGCTCCCTGGCATGCGATTCTCGGAAAGTTCCTCGCTGCAGCGGTGGTTCTCTTCTCGATGCTGGTTCTTTCGTTTCCCATCGTCTGGACGATCAACTACCTCGGTGACCCCGATAACGGTGTCATCATGGCAGGCTACGTCGCGACGCTCCTGGTGGCGCTTTGCTTCCTCGCGGTGACCTCAGTGGTTTCCGCTCTGACGCGAAGCCAGCTTGTTGCTCTTCTCGTCTCCGTCGCCATCTGCATGACGCTCTGGCTCGGCGGTCTTCCTCACGTGAGCGAATTGCTCATGAACCTGAAAGGCGGCTGGCTCATTTTCTGGCCGGTCCTCAAACTCGTGAATATCGTCGGTGTCATGCCGCATTTCACGGAGCTGGCGAAAGGGGTTCTCGGAATCCGGGACATCACCTTCTTCATTACCTTCATTGCCTTCTGTCTCTTTGCGACCTCTGTCGCGATCCGACTCAAGCGTGCCTAATTTTTCCACCCATTTATTCTAACTGCTTCCGATTAATCTCATGAGCGAATCGAACCAAGCACCCGCTAACAAATCAAACCGCCGCACCACCGCTATTGCCGGGCTCGTGGCTGTTTTTGTCATCGCCCTGATCGTTAATTTCCTCGTCGGGAAATCCGGTCTCAGAGCTGATTTGACTGAATACAAAACCTTCACCCTCTCCGAGGGGACGAAGAACATTCTCACAGAGCTCGATACGCCTGTTGAGATTCGTTACTACGTTACCGATGACAGCAAAACGATGAGCCCCGGCGAGCGCGCCCGTGCTCGTCGTGTCGAGGACATGCTCACTTCTTTCGTCCGCAATGCACCGGTCAAAGAGATCGAACTGACCAATGAGGAAGGTGAGTTCGAGACAAAGAAAATCAAAATGCTCTCAGTGAAGAAGCTCAATCCCGAGCCGAACACGGATGCAGAGGATTCCGCGATCATCGACGGGCTTCAGGCGGGCATGTCCGGTGAGACCAACAACGAGCTCTACTTCGGTATCGCGATCCAGTGTCTCGATGCCACTGAAGTGATTCCGTTTCTTCCGGTGAATGAAGAGACCCGCCTCGAGTATGATCTCGCTCGCGGGATTTCCAGCGTGCACGGTGGCAAGGACAAGAAGATCGTCGTGATGACGACCCTTCCGGTTGCCGGTGGATTCGGTGGTAATTTTCAGGCTCCGCCAAAGCAGCCCTGGATGTTCTACGAGCTTCTCGGAAAAGACTACGAGCTTGAGACGATTCCCGGATCGAGCACCGAGATCCCTCCGGGAACTTCGACTCTGATAGTGGTTCACCCCTACGACATCACCGAGGAAGCGATGTTCGCGATCGACCAGTATCTCCTTGGTGGCGGAAATGTCATCGCGATGCTTGATCCGAACTTTTTCTACGCTCGCGCCCTCGCCGAGGGACAGCCGCAGATGCCGGGAATGCCTCCTCAGGGTGGTCCTCCTCCATCGTCCAACATGGCGACGCTGCTGAAAGCCTGGGGAGTGAAATACGATCCGAATCAGGTTCTCGCTGATCTCAACTTCGGTTCCGAAATCATCCGTCGCGGAAACTTCTCACCGACCTTCCTGACCCTGACTCCGGACGCGCTCGGGCCGAATGCGGATTCCGCGGGACGGACTGATCAAATGACTTCGATGCTCAATCAGCTTAACATGTTGACCCCAGGTGCCTTTGAAATCACTCCGAAAGACGGCATTCGGGTGGATGAACTCGTGCTTACCTCCCCGGCGAACCAGCTCGTGGGATCGTTTGATGCCGACCCGACCCAGGAAGGCGGAGCGGATCGCATTCGCGAAAAATTCCAGCCCTATGAAGCGCGGCGCCCGCTTATTGCCCGTCTTTCCGGTGAGTTTGAGACCGCCTTCCCCGAAGGCGATCCTGCTGCCGCGGAAGAGGAGGCTCCTGAAGAAGACGCTGCTGATGCTGAGGGAGATAAAGATAAGGATAAAGAAAAAGAAGTCGCTGAGAAGAAAGATGATTCCCTCAAGAAAGCGACCGCACCGGGGCGTGTGCTTCTCATTGCTGACGTCGATTTTATCTACGATGCCAATGTCGTTCAGCGCAGTCAGATTCCCGGTCTCGGGATTTCGATCCCACAGTTTCTCAACGAGAACCTGACCCTCGTTCAAAACGCTGCGGAGCAGTTCTCCGGCGATCCTGATCTCATCAATGTGCGAAGCCGAACTTCGGTTCGCCGTCCTTTCACTCGTCAGAGTGAGTGGTATCAGGAAGCGCAGGAGAAGTATGCTGCGGAAGTGAAAGGCTTCAGCGAGAAAGCGCAGGAGGTTGAGAACAAACTCAATCAGCTGATTTCTCAGACGCCTGAGAACATCGATCAGGCGATGCTTTCACCTGAAGTGCAAAAGCAGCTCAGAGAGCTCCAGAAGCAGGAAGTGGAATTCCGTAAGCGCGAGCGTGAGCTTCAGAAAGAAGTGACCCGTGAATTCCGCCGCAAGCTCGCGACCTACAAATTTGGTAACGTGCTTCTCGTTCCGGTCCTCATCATTATCTTCGGTATCGGTCTTGCGATTTGGAGACGCCGCCGAGTTGCCGCCCGTTAATTTCCAATCCAATTTTTATTTTAACTTCAGCTAACCAACATCATGGGAACTAAAACACTCGTTCGTTTGCTCATCGCGCTTGCGATTCTTGGCGGAATCGCTGCGATTCTACACTTTTCCGGATCCGGAACCTCCGTTTCGACGGTGGCTTCGTCGACGGACAAAAAGAAGGTCTTCTCCGATTTTCCGATCAATGACGTCGCCAAGGTGATGATCAAAAACAAGGACAGCTCAGTGACTTTGCAGAAAGGTGAGAAGAGCTGGGAGGTAGCGGAGCGTGCCGGCTATCCTGCCGCATCGGAGCCTATCGTTTCGATGCTCCGTGATATCTGGGATCTCAGTATCGTTCAGGTCATCACGATCGGGCGCAGTCAGTATGGGCGCGTCAATTTGATCGCTCCCGAGGATGCCGCTACCGCTGAAGAGGGAGCCACCATCGTGACTTTTCAGGGCAAAGACGGCAAGGACCTCGCTTCACTCTGGCTTGGTAAAGTCTACGAGCGTTCCGAGAACCGCGCCAACCCGATGGGTGGTATGGCGATGACCGAAGCGGGGCGCTACGTGAAAAAGGGAACCAGTAATTCGGTTTATCTCGTCGGAGATACCTTTGATAAAGTTGCGACGGACGCAGCGGAGTGGATCGACAAAGACTTCTTCAAAGTCGAGGGGATCAAATCGATCGAGATCGTTTCCAAAGAGAAAAAGAACGACTGGAAGCTGGTTCGTGACGATGCTGCCGGTGACTTCAAATTCGCGAAAGCGGGTGAAGACGAGAAACTGGATCAAGCCAAGGTTTCCAGCATGAAGGGGGCCTTTGCGAATCCTCAGATTGAAGATGTTTTTGTCGGCGAAGACGCCAAGAAGAACAAGACCGGGACGACGACCTTCAAGATTGCGACCTTCGATGGTTTCAATTACGAAATCTCCGTCGGTGAGAAAAACGATCTCAACGAGCTGCCGCTGACACTTAAAGTGAATGGTAAATTTGTCGAGAAGCGTAAGAAGGGTGAAGAGGAGAGCGACGAAGAGGCCAAGAAAGCCGACGAAGCTTTTGCCGCCAACCTGAAGTCGCTTCAGGACAAACTCGCAGCCGAGAAAGCCCTAGAAGGTCACGTTTTCAAAGTGAGAAGCTACCTCGTCGATTCCATTATCAAAGCGCGTGCCGACCTTCTCGCTGAAGAAGAGGAAGAAGGCGCTGACGCAGCCGGTGGTGCGCAAGGTGGGAATCCTCACGGTCAGCTGCCCGGTGGCGTCGAGCTTCCCGGTGGTATTAAACTGCCGTAGGGTGCGTCCCTCTTCAGGATCAGAAGATTTTTTATGGCCCCCACGATCCGGTTCGAATCCGGATATCGTGGGCAATGGCCTTTTGGCAAAAGGCATCTACCCCGCCGATGCTGATAGCAGAGAGGCGATCTTGTGCCTTTTTGCGTCTTCCTATCAAGAGTTGATGAAGCACCCGGGCACAAAAAATGGCCGGGACTGATCCCGGCCATTGCAGGTCGCGCCTCTTTTCGAGAGGCGCCGGCTTGCTTTTGATTAGTTCTTCAAAATCCCGCGTTTCACGAGATTGTTGAGTCGGTGCGTCACTTCAACGACTCCGTCGATGACTGTTTCGGTGTAGGTGCGGCCGTCTCTGGTGTCGATGCCGTGACCGGGATCGAGGTCGCGGAGACCCTGGAGAGCGTCGTCTTCGTGGTGAAAGAGCTCGACGAAGACATACTCAAGTTTGCCGGTTTTGGCAGCGGCGGCGAGAAGTGCGCCGATCCAGCCGTCATCGGTGCTGAGGCAGCCACGGGTCGTCTTTGAAGAGGCGTGGAACATGCCCATCTCACCGGCTTCGGCGACCTGGGCGATGAGCGCTTCGTTTTCAGGAATATTCAGCTCGGAGTCTCCGCAGTGAGCGGCGTCGACCATGATTTTGAAAAGTTTGCTGCCGTATTCGATGTTGGCGGCTTTAACAAACTCCCAGCATTTCGCGATGGAGTTGAAGGTCTGGAATTCGCCCTTGCGAAGGAACTCGATGTGCCACGTTTCCACGCTGCTGTTGGCGATGTCGGCTTCGCGGGCGGCGCGGCAGTGTGCTTTCACGTTCTGTGCGACGGCCGCGTCGAAATCAGCTCCGGTCTTGGGTGTTGCGCCCGGCTTGAGCCATTCCTCAATCGAGGTGGAGGCGATCTGGGTGATGCCGTATTTCTTGGCAACTTCGATCCCGGCTACGAGCATTTCGACAACGGCGTCCTCGTCGGCAGGGTTCATCGGGTCGGCGCCGCCAACCATCATGATGATGTGCACTTCGAGATCGAGGGCGCGAAGGCCTTTCATGAGATCATCAGTGTCTCCGGCGTCGACTCCGGGGAAGGCGGTGACCTGAGCGCTCTGAATCTTCACAGGGGAAGCAGCGGTAAGTTTGGCCATCTCTGCGACGACGACGAGCTCGCCATCATCTCCGCGGGGGAGTCTGCCATTTTCATCGGGGACGAGTCCACCGACGAATTTGATGTGTGTGGGCACGACGCCCAGTTCGACATTTGTGTTCAGAGGGATGCTAGAAGCCATATTAAATCAAAGGATTGGTCCGGTGAAAGTGGCAGGGAGTCCGGTTCCATACAAGAAAATTCCTGCGCAGAACAAGAGTTTGTTCCGGGCAGGAATCGTGTTCCGGAGAGACCGGAGTAGGGGCTGTGGGCTCTAGGCCGGTGATCCCTGTAGCTGTTGCAACTGCAAAAGCTGGTTGTTCGCTTTTGCGATCTCGTCGCGCCAGTAGGCGAGCTTCTCACGGGAAAGAGCGATGCGCTCGCCGGTTGCTTTTTCAAGTTCGCCGTAGCCGTCACTGAGTGACTTGGAGATCTCAATGAGCTTATCGTAAGCTTCCTGGTAAGTTGCGCTGTTAAGCTTCGGAGCGCTTTCTCCGCTGATCTGCGCTTCGGCTTGCTCCTTCACCTCACGTAGTTCAGCAAGCATGATCCGCTCGTCAGAGACGGTTCGAAGGTCTGTCGCCAGTCCCAGCTTGGAAAGTGTCCAGATCGCCCATTTGGTGGGGTCCCACTGCCATGGCTTTACGCCGTTGCGGTAGTCGTGCTGGAAGGAGTGGTGGTAGTTGTGATACCCTTCACCGAAGGTGAAAATAGCCATGAGCCAGCTGTCACGGGCACTTGTGGAAGTGTCGTAAGGGCGGTTGCCGATCGTGTGGCAGAGCGAGTTGATGAGGAATGTGCAGTGATGCACTGCGACGAGTCGTGCCACCCCGATGATGAGAAAGCCGCCGAGAGCACCAACCCATCCGCCTGTGTGGAAGTATCCGATCAGGGTGGGGATGACGAGGCCGAAGAACATTCCGATCTGACGATGGTATTTGTGCTGCCACATTACGAGAGGATCCTTTTTCAGGTCCGCGACGTTCGCGAGGGGACGTGGGTAGAGCTTGAAAAAGATCCAGCCGATATGAGCGAAGAAGAAGCCCTTTGAAATGCTGTAGGGATCGTCGTGCTCGTGGTCGACGTGCTTGTGGTGGTCCCGGTGGTCGGAAGACCAGTCGAGTGCCGAATCTTCAAAGGCACAGGCTCCGAAGATGAGGGTGAAAAGTTTAACCGGTTTGCCGGCCTTGAATGCTTTGTGAGCAAAGAGACGGTGATAGCCAAGTGTAATGCTCATGCCTGTTGCCAGGAAGTAGAGCACGAACATAGCGATCATGAAAAAATCGATTCCGAAGAAAGCGATGTAAAGGGGGGTGCCAATGATGGCCGTAAAGAATGTCGCGATAAGAAATGCGCTGGTTTCCCAGTTCACGCGATCAAAAGGAATATTTGAAGTCATCTGCTTAGGTTGAAAGGATTAGGGTTTAGTGAATGGAACCACTGAATCGGTTTTGCCTCAATGAGAGAAAACGAAAGGTTCCGCCAAAAGGAAACGGTCACCTTTGGAAAAGTGACCGTCTCGAAAATTTAAGTTGAGCGATCTCAGTCACGGTAGCCACCGCCACCGCCCCGACGATCTCCGCCACGTCCACGGCCACCGCCGCCTCCGCGACGAGCTCCGCCACCACGGTCATAGCCGCCACGACCACCGCCGCCATCACGATCATAGCCACCGCGACCACCGCCGCCGTCACGATCGTATCCGCCGCCGCCACCGCCGCGACTTTCGTAACCGCCACGGCCACCGCCGCCACGGCGATCTCCACCGCGGCCGCCGCCACCACCTTCACGGCGATCTTCGGCTTCACGGATGCGAACGGCACGGCCCATAAGGTCGGTTCCGTCAAGGTTTTCAACAGCAGCATCACCAAGTTCTTTGCTTTCCAACGTAACGAAAGCAAATCCGCGTTGTCTACCGGTGTCCCGGTCAATTGGCATGTGAAGGTCTACGATTGGCTCGTAGTCTGAAAGAAATTCGCGTAGTTCGATTTCAGTGGCGTCGTAGGAAATATTCCCAATATACAATTTCATTAATCAAAGAAGGCCCGCGGGTTTCCGCGTTACTGGCGCTTGAAACGCTTGACGTCGCAGGGCCGCAACTCGGTCAGGACGTCGGTTTGTTGGTGCACCAAGAATTTGGAACGGACTCCCCCTAGAATGCGTCATTTTTGCGAAAAGCCAACTCCTTTAAGCGCCTAATTGCGTGAAACCGGGTGTTTCAGTGGAAAAAGGTGTGTCTTTTAAACGAGGCCGAGGATCCGGTCCATTCCCTCTGAGATCTCCGCCATACGGGCGCGATCACCCCCTCCCACCTCAGCGGTGGCCCAGCCGTTGTAATCAATCTTCTTGAGCGCTGCTCTCACAGCGGCCCAATCAATGGTTCCTTCGCCAAGCGGAGAGCTGAATCCCTTTCTGAGTCCTTCCGATTGGTGCTTTTTCTCGTCCCATTCTTTGATGTCGAGTTTTCCGATCCGCTCGCCGAGAATATCGATCCAGTGCTCGGGGACGCCCCAGCGGACGTTGTTTCCGACGTCGTAGTAGGCGCCAAACCACGGGCTCCCGATTTCATCGACGTAGCGCTCCATGTCGAGTGCACTGATGAGAAAGCCCGCCCAGACGTTCTCAACGAGGATTTTGACTCCATATTTTTCGGCAGCGGGGAGGCCTTTTTTGATAATCGACTGGGTTTCGTTCCAGCTCTCCATCAAGGGGCGTTTTCTGTCGTATTTGGCGACGTAGAGAACTGAGTCGCCACCGACATCGTGGGAGAATTTTACGGCGGTTTCGAGGTCCGGTTTGTCGGAATTGACGATTCCGTGCACGCGAAGGTCCGATTTGTCGATTGCTTCGAGGTAGGTTTTAAGGTCGTCGCGGTTTTCGGTTCGGAGTTCCGTTCCGTCAAAGCCAACGTCCTTCAGCATTTTGAATCGATCGACGATGGATAGGCCAGGTTCCTTGACCATGTTGAATTTGACGCCTTTTTTGAGGCGGCCGGTCATTTCGGCTGATGAGCCATGCGATGAGAGTAAGGCGGGGATGGCTGCGGCAGTTCCAAGTGCAGGAGCGGTTCGGTAGAGGAAATCGCGTCTTTTCATGCCCGGAGGAATAGCGAATTTCGTGGGTTCCGGTCAATTCACAAACCGACGGGATCGGGGGAGGGCGAAGGCGAAAGTATTCAAGGGGAGCGCTTCCAGCCGCCGGATAAGACTCCCGTTGGATTTCGGATGGCAGGCGAGGTTGTGAACGCGCCCGGCTGGTGGCAGAGGCTCTGTTGGCAGCAAGATGCCGCCACTCCCTGTCCCGATTCTGCTCTTTGGCTACGCAAAAATGTCCATGACCGGTTTCCCTTTGCCGTCTTCGGTGACGTAGAAGGGGCGGCCTTCGACGACGAACTCGGTTTTCGGGCTGACGCCCATCGCGGTCATGATCGTGGCGTGAAGATCTGTGACCGTGACCGGGTTTTCGACGGCGACGAGAGGGCGTTCATCGGCGGTTTTGCCGTAAATATTCCCCTTTTTAACGCCTCCGCCAAACATCGCGACGCTGGTTCCTCCGGTGAAATGGCGGTGCAGACCATAGTGTTTCGCTTCGGTGATGGTGTCGACTTTGTGGGTTGCCTGATCATTGGCCTCTGATCCCGGCTTCCCTTCCATGATCGCATCGCGACTGAATTCAGAAGCGACGATGACGAGGGTGCGGTCGAGAAGGCCGCGTTCTTCGAGATCGAGAATGAGTTGGGAAATGGGACGGTCGATTTCCGAGTGCATCCGCGCGACGGTGCTGTGGCCCTCTGCGTGGGTGTCCCAGTGCAGGAAAGGGACGTATTCGGTCGTCACTTCGACAAAGCGGGCTCCGTTTTCGACAAGGCGGCGGGCGAGGAGGCAGCCACGACCAAAGCGCGAGGTATCGTATTTTTCCTGCACCTCTTTGGGTTCTTCGGTGATGTCGAAGGCTTTGCGCTCATCTGAATTGAGAAGGCGGTAGGCGTTGTCCATCGAGCGGAGGAGTGATTCCTGCTGGTGATCGCTCGCGTAGTCGCGGTGCGGGCTCTGGTCGACGAGCTTGCGGTAGAGCTTGTCGCGGTTCGTGAAGCGCTCCGAGGTCATCGATCCGGGAGGTCGCACCGATTTGGCGGCCTCTTCAGGAAAGGGGAGGTTCATCGGGCCGTATTCGCTTCCGAAAAAACCAGCGGTGGTGAACGCTTTCAATTCCTCTTTTTCACCGACCCCTTCGAGACGCTGCCCGATGTTGATGAAGGCGGGGATGACGGGATTTTTCGGCCCGAGGACCCGTGCCATCCACGAACCGAGGTGCGGAGCGGCGACAGTTTGGGGCGGGACGTAGCCGGTGTGCCAGTGATACTGATGCCGCGAGTGGAGAATGCTCCCGAGGTCGGGCTGGACCGCAGACCGGATCAAGGTGCCCCGGTCCATGATCTGAGCAATATTCTCCATTCCTTCGCAGATTTTAAGGCCGTCCACGCTGGTGTTGATCGAGTCGAAAGTGCTGAGAACGGAATCGACCGCCATTCCTTTTTCAAAGGGAGCGTAGCGCTTGGGATCGAAGGTTTCCGGCGCGGCCATGCCCCCGGCGAGCCAGAGGAGAATGCAGGAATCGGCTTTCGCTTCGGGGTGCCGGATCTCGCTGCCCCGCACGATTTGAGGCTCGCCGCTCATCCAGGCTGCGGTGCCTGCAGCGGAAAGCTTTTTGAGGAAATCTCTGCGCACAATCGGCTCAGGCGCGTCGGGATCGAAGGGAGAGTTCATTTGTGGAAGAAGTAGAGGAGTAAAGGAGTGGAGAAGTAGAGGATGGCTCTGGAGCTGGGCTTAACCCTGTTGGGTCGTGGGCTTAACCCTGTTGAATCAACGGATTAGCATGAATTCAGGGGTCATGGTGATGGCCCAGAGGACATCGGAGATGGTTTCATGGTCGGGCGTGTCGGTGAGGATTTCAGCGAGAAGGGCTCTTTCCCCATCGCCCGGTTTTCTGGTGAGGGCGGCGAGATAGAGTTGATCGATGAAATCGGGAGCGGACGCAGTCTTGAGGAAATGCTTCGCGCCACGGTCGAGGTAGCCTGCGAGCGTTTCGCTGTTGGAGAGATCGATCGCTTCGAGGGTTGTGATTTCATGGGGTCGCGAGGTCACGATCTGATCGCGGTTGGGACGGCCGAGACTTCGCATGAGGAAATCACTCTTCAAGAGCGAAGCCCGAACCATGAGGTCGGCGGCGGATGACTTGATCGCGAGAGCTTCGCCAATGAGAGGATCAATTGCTGCGGGCCAGACCTCGACTTTCATTTCGGTGACGCCGGCCCATTTCAGCGCGGAAAAGTCCCATTTCGGTGAGGCAAAGTTTTTCGGAATCGTCGTTGCGGCCTGCCAGGTTTCGTCGGTCGTGATGATCTCGTCGCTTCCGTCGTCGTAGACGAGGCGGAGCATCGCGAAGGCCCCGGCGGCATTGGGCTTGTCACCTCCGTTTTTCGCGAGGAAAAGAATCCGATTCACTCCGGGGCGGAGCAGATTCATGACCGAAGCTGATTCGAGCTCGGTCCATTGTGAGCCGCTGAGGGCTACTTTTCGATTCACTTGCAGGGTGAAGCTGTTGTCCGCCGAGGCGACGAGGCCGGCGCCGATGACCCGCTTGTTAATCGTGAAGTCTTTGCGCAGGAGGGCCTCATCGCCCGCTGCAGGCGGTGTTGCCGATGAGGCTTTCCAGATCCATCGAGAGGGGATTTGGAGCTTTTTGACATCGTTCTTGTCGGCAATGCCGCGGATCACAGGGGCGTCGAAGCTTGTCGGGGCGGCGTCGTTGAGTTGCCAGATCGCGTCGACGAACTGCTCGGAGGTGAGTCGTTTTGCGAGGGGACCGCGATACGTGTATTTGTCCGATGCTTCTGATGTCTGAGGCTCGGCGCGGCTCTGGTAGGCTTCTGAAGTGGTGATGAGACGAATCGTGTCTTTGAGGTCGTAGCCTCTCTCCTGAAAGGCCGCCCCGAGGAAGTCGAGGAGGTCTTCATGCCACGGTTCGGTCTGCATCGCATCAAGAGGGTGAACGAGACCGCGTCCCATCAGCTGGGCCCAGAGGCGGTTCACGATGGTGCGGGCGACGCGCCCGTTTTCCGGATGGGTCATGAGGTCGGCGAGCTGGGTAAGGCGGACCTCTTTGGGGGCTTCGGGATCGATTTCCCCGATTTCAGGGAAAACCCAGGCGGCTTTCGCGGTTTCCCCAAGCGGTTTGTCGCAGCGGTGGATTTCAAGGGGCTCCTCTGCGTAGATCGCGGCGAGCCCGTAGGCGTCGGTGAGTTTCCAGCGGTCAATGAAGCTGTCGTGGCAGGAAGCGCACTTCATGTTAATCCCGAGAAAGGACTGGGAGATGCTTTGCGAAAACTGAACCGGGAGGGTTTGCGAGACACTGACGGTGCCCCGCCACTTGATGCCGTTGATAAAGCCGGCGCTTTCATCAGTCGGAGGCGATATCAGTTCTCTCACCATCGTGTCAAAGCGCTGGTTGGTTTTCAGCGAATCATAGAGCCAGCCGCTGATCTGGGTGCGCCCCTTCGTGATGAAGCCGGTTCCGGCGTAGTCGTTTCGGAGGAGGTCGTTCCAGAAGGTGAGCCAGTGGTCGGCGTAGCTGATCTCGCGACTGAGAAGTTCGTCGATTTTCTCAGTGCGTTTTTGAGGGCTTTTGTTGTTGGCAAAGGCCTCTGCTTCCTTCGCGGTGGGGAGCAGCCCGATGAGATCGAGATGAGCGCGTCGAAGGAAGGTGAGGTCATCGATCGGCCCGGGGCGGGCGAGTTTGTTCGATCTCAGGTAATGATCGATGAAGCGGTCGACGGGATTGCTCCGGCCCTCGGTGATTTCCGGGATCTCCGGCATGCGTGGCTTCAGGGGCGGCTCGTAGGTGGGCTTGCCAAAGGTGAAGCCCGGTTCCCAGTTCATCCCCTCGTTGACCCACTGCTTGAGGGTTTCGACCTGTTCTTTCGGCATCCGCTTTTTCTTGATCGGCGGCATCTGATAATCGGGATCTTTGTCGAGGATCAGTTCGATGAAGTAGGATTTCTCCGCATTTCCCGGCTCAGCGGAATCGTCATCGAGAAAGAGTTCTCTCGTATTGACTGAGAATCCGCCTTCCGCTTCCTCGCCGCCATGGCATTCGGTGCAGTGCTGCTTCAGAATCGGAACGACCTCGTGGACGAAGTCGATTTCCCCCTGCGCGTCGAAGCATAGGAGTGCCTGAGCAGCCAGAAAAGCGGTTGGGAGGAAGTGCTTCATATCTTCAAGCGTATCAGGATTGGAGAGCGGGGCCATTACGGAATCTCGCCATCTGTGGGCACAACTCTTTCGCATGTGACGCGCAGAATGAAAATGACAGGGGCATGATAAAGCTGCGAAAACGACATTTTTTCATTCGTTCGCGGCACTCATGCTGCTAGCGTTAGGGCAGTTGCCGTTGCTGTTCCCCCCGCTTCGGCAACGCTACCAATGAAGCGATTCTGGATCATCTCTACCCTTGCTGTGCTCGCTGCCATGATTTTTGGCAGTCTGCTGCATCGTCGGGGACAGAAAGCTTCGGAAGTCACTGTGGCGTCGGGAACGACTCTGCCATCACCGCGTGTGCCGTCCTTTGTTGCTGAGTCCTCTTTGCCGGTGCAGGAGGCGGAAATGCCGTTCGATTTTCCGCTGATGCCTGAATTGTTGCCGGAGCCGAAAAGCGATTTGCCGAAAGTGAAATTCGTTTCCAAGTCATTGCCGGAGTCGAGAGGGGCTTCTCCCGGGGCAAAGGAGTCGACCTCGATGAAGGGCGGCGGGGATTCGGTTAAAACGCACGTTTCCACGGTAGCGCTTCCGAAAGTTGAAACGCCGGAGATCGCTCCCGACCCGGCCGATTCTCCTGCGCCGGTTGAGAAAAACGTTGAAGCTGTTCCGGCTGCGTCAGGATTGAATGAAGGACGGTTCCTCCCAATTGTTTTGCACATCGGATCGGATGACGGGAAATTGGTTCTTCAGGGATCGATTCCAACCCGTGAAGGTACGGATGCGGTTTATGCCGCTGCCGTAAAATCGGTGGGCGAAGAATCCGTAGAGAACCATCTCAAGTATTCGCCGGAGACGCTTGAGGCGGATTGGATCGCTTATCTGCCCGAATACATCGAGACTTTTTTCAGTCACTCCGCGGGGAGGCAGGAGCTTACCGTGGTAGACGGAATTCTGAAATTGCGGGGGGATGTCGCCTCAGAGAATTCGATGAACGGGCTCATCGCTCTCACTGATTCTTTTAAAGATGGAGGTCTCGAGATTGAGCCCGGTTTGGTGGTGAAGGAGTCGCTTGCAGGCGAGTTGCCTGAGTTGACTGGAAACTACGCGGCGATCGCCGGGGCGGCACCAAAGCCAGCATCAAATAAGTCGATTGAAGTGGCCATGTTAGAGAATTCGGGGCAACTCAGTATCGGTGAAGATGCCCGGAGTCGATCTGCCTCGATTTCAGCGGAGGAGCTCAAGATCGAAGATGAACCGGAGGTGATTGTAGAGGCGGAAGTCGCGCCTGATTTTGTCGGGCCTGCGGTCAGTCCGGAAGAGTGGGCCGCCGGGCGTAAGAAGGCAAAAGACGAGCTTGCTGCGGCTGAGGCGGCTAAAATTGCAGCGGAGAAAGCGGCCGAAGTGGCGGCGGCAAAAGCCAAAGCAGATGCGGAAGCCGCTGCTATCGCTGCAGCGGAAAAAAAGAAGGCCGAAATGGAGGCAAAGGCTGAGAAGGAAGCGGCTGACGCCGCGGCGAAGGCGGCAAAACTGGAGGCGATGCTCGCTTCAGGTGAGCGGATTCCGGATGACGGGAAGCCGCTCATTTTCTATTTTGAGACCGGCTCTTCGGAGATTATTTCGTCGGATCGTGAGAAGGTGGCACGTGCTATCCAGCGTGCGCAGGTTCCCCGTTCGATTGTCTACCTCACCGCCTATGCGGATTACCGGGATGGCTACGAATTGAATCGCAAGCTCAGTCTTGAGCGCGCTGAGAAGGTCCGGAGCCTCATTTTCGAGGGCGAAATTGCCGATGAAGTTACCGCGGAGATCACAGCGAAAGGTGATTCGAAATCAGTGAGGCGTGGCATGGGAAAGCGCGAAAAGGAAGAGGCTTTGAAGCGGGCCCGCCGGGTCGTGGTTGAGGTTTACCACTTAAAACGATAGCGATGGCAGCAGCACTGGAACGATTTTTGAAAAGCTCGACTTACCTCGGTGAAATTCCTTCGGGGGCTCTGTTGTTGAATGGCAATGCCCTCTATCCCTGGTTCATTGTCGTGCCGCACGGTGATTACACCGAGTGGGTTGATTTGCCGATGGAGTTGCAGCAGCTTCTGCTGACGGATATCAATACGCTTTCCGCTTTTTTGAAAGGGGATGACAAGGTCGAGAAAATCAACGTTGCATCGATTGGTAACATTGTGCCGCAGTTTCATCTGCACGTGTTAGGGCGCAGTTCGGGCGATCCCGCGTGGCCCGGTCCGGTCTGGGCGCACCCGGATTCGAAAGCGTATCAAGAGGGTGAGATCGAGGCGCTGAAGACGCGACTTCGCGAGACTCTTGAGGGATTTGTTGCCGCTTAATCCAGATTCAATTCAAGAGAGTGAATCGTTCCTGAGAACTCGTTCTTCGCATCGTAGGGGCCGACCATTCCTCCTTTGTCGAGGCCAACGTCAAGCCCGTCCTGTGGTTGCTCTTTGATGAATGCTTTTTGATCGAGCGTCACCTCGACTTTTCCGTTGAGGCTTATTGTCGCTTCTTTGTGTTCGATCTTTACCTTGATCTGATTTTTACGGCTGGAGTCGTAGCCCGTGGAGAGGGTCTGAAGGTTCCCATGGTTCCGGACCCAAAACTGAACCCGGTCTTTGGCAACGAAGAGGGACCATCCTATCGATGAACCTCCCTGACAGACGATGACGCCGTCTGCGGATTCCCCCGAAACAGTCGCAGTGAGAGTGAAGCCGCGATTGGCGATGGCGGGGGCGTCGGGTCCGTAGAGAGCATCACCTGGCTTCATCGAAAAGCTCGTTTCGGTGGAACCTTTTATTTTCCATGATCTGAAAGGAACGACTCCGGCTCGTGTTGCCCATTCGTCGTATTCAGTGACGAGCCGATCGGCGATTTCTCTGTGAGATTCAATGAGGTTGTTCATCTCGGCGCGATCCGCCTCCATGTCGTAAAGTTCCCAGTCTCCCTTGATGCCTTTGGCGACGAGTTTCCATTTTCCATCACGAACCGCGCGATTGCCTTCGTGTTCGAAAAAGATCGGTTCCTCTCTCGGAAGGGCTTTTCCTTCAAGAGCGGGTTTCAGCGAGATGCCTTCGAGTGGTGTGATTTTTTCGTCGCCCTGCGTGAGTGGATACTCAATCTTCCCGAGGTCCACGACTGTGGCCATGATGTCGATCAGGTGTGTTGGGCTGTCGTGAAGATTTCCCTGTTCTGTGGAACGGAATTTCTCCCCCGTTTTTGCGATACCCGCGGGCCAGTGGGCGATCAACGGCGTCGCGATTCCACCTTCATGAACGTAGTGCTTGTACTCGCGGAAAGGCGTGTTGGAAACATTGGCCCAGTTAAGCCCGTAGCCGATCTGCGTTTCGGGAAAGCCGGGCATGACGCCCGCGCCGCGCCGCAAGGGGTAGCCGTCGCGGGACTGCGGCGGAATCATTTCGCTTTGAATCTCATCCGCTTTGATCGGCTCCAGAGTGGGTTTGTCAGGGCGTTCGAGAGGGCCAACGCGTTCATCCCGCCCGAATGTTTCGGCGCAGCCGCCATTGTCCTGCATGAAGAGAATCAGGGTGTTCTCATACTGGCCGGTTTCTTTGAGAGCGCTGACAATACGTCCGATGCCCTGATCCATATTGTCGATCATCGCGGCATAGACTTCCATGCAGGCGGACTCCCACTCTTTGAGTTCCACTTTGTCCCAGTCGCCGACGAGCGGTGCCGGTTCCCACCGTTCTGAGCGCAGTCCCAGTCTTTTGAGTTTCTTCAAGCGGGCCTCCCTCACCGGAGCGTATCCGTCATCGTATTTTCCCTCGTATTTGGCGATGTCTTCAGGAAGGGCGTGCATCGGCCAGTGGGCCGCGGTGTAGGCGACGTAGTGAAGAAACGGTTCATCCGCGTGGCTTTCGGCATGATCCCGGATATAGAGAACGGAGTGGTCGGAGATTGCATCGGTGTAGTAAAATTCCTCCGGGTGGTAATCGGGATTGGTCCCGGGCGTGATATACTCGTTGTCACGGGTCAGTGAGTTGGGATCGAAAAAGGAACCGGCTCCGTGGATCGTTCCGAAAAACCGGTCAAAGCCCCGTTGCAGGGGCCAGTTCGAGCGGTCGGGCCCGGCGATCTTATTTCCGTTGTAGGGAGTGACGTGCCATTTGCCCGCCATGTAAGTGCGGTATCCGGCGAGCTTTGCCGCTTCGGCGAGTGTCAGGCACTGGCGGTTGAGTTCGCCCCGGTAGGAGGGAATGCCGTAGTCGCTCATCATGTGGCCGATCCCGGATTGATGCGGATAAAGACCAGTCAGTAGAGACCCGCGCGTCGGACAGCAGCGGCCGGTGTTGTAAAACTGAGTGAAGCGGAGCCCTTTTCTCGCAAGTCCGTCGAGGTTGGGTGTCTTGATTTCGCCGCCGTAACATCCGATGTCGGAATACCCCATATCGTCGGAAAGAATCACGAGGATGTTAGGGCGCTCCTCTGCGATCGTAAAAGTGCAGCCGGCGATGAAGATGGCGAGGAGAGTCAATGTTCTCATGGGTCGGTGATGGTATCGAATGCGGAGGGCGCGGGCAAGTGGTCAACTCGACGAAATGATCCCACGAATAGGTCGTCATTTTTTACGTGCAAGCGGGGAGAAGTGTTGTTGTTATACGGGAGATGAATGTGAATTTTCAAGGCGTCTTGGCAGGTGTGCTGGTTTTAGGATTCGGCACCGCTTGTGTTGCTCAGGAGGAGGAAGAACTTCCGGTCGCGGTGACCGAGTATTTTGATCTCGCTTATGTTGATGGCGGAGATGATCGCCAGAAGCTGGATCTCTATATTCCGGCGCGTGAAGACAAGTCAAAGAAGCTGCCGCTCGTCGTTTGGATTCACGGGGGAGGATGGGCGAAAGGGTCCAAAGACGGCACCGGTAATTGCTCGTGGGTTTTGGAGGAAGGTTATGCTCTCGCCAGTATTGGCTACCGCTTGACCGATGTCGCGCCGTTTCCGGCTCAGCTTGATGACTGCAAGGCGGGGATTCAATGGCTCAAAAAGAACGGGGCCGAATTTGGAATCGATGCGAACCGGATTGTCGTTTGGGGAAGCTCTGCGGGAGGACATCTCGTCGCGATGCTGGGAACGACTGGTGACCCGAAAGATTCCGGAGATGATATTGATGGTGTCATTGACTGGTTCGGTCCGACCGAACTGCTGACAATGCAGGAGCAACGCACCCTTCCTGTGAAACTCGATGCCAATGCTCCCGATTCGTATGAGAGTAAACTGGTGGGGGGAACGCTTCAGGAAGTTCCTGAGAAAGCAAAAGCGGCGAGCCCCGTCACTCATGTCACTGAAGACGATGCGCCGATTTTGATTCTCCATGGCGATCAGGATCCTCTCGTTCCGCTGCAGCAAAGCTACACCCTGGTGAAGGCGTATGATGCGGTTGAAGTGCCTGCTCAGCTAGTCGTGATCGAGGGGGCTGGACATGGAGGGCCCGCATTCCAGACCGAAGGGGCGCGGAAGGTGATGCTGGAGTTTCTCAACAGGCGTACTGCAGTCGCCTCAGAGTAAGTGAGGCCTCAGTTGCGTGGATGAAGTCTTTTTGCCTGCTGACTCTTGCTCTTGGCCTGGCTGCGGGCAGTGCAAACGGCGAAACGCTTAAAAGCGCTCTTGCTGTGCGTTCGCTTGATTTCGAGCGGGCCGATTCGGGCATTCCGGTGGATCTTACAGGGGTGGTGATTTTCACCGACTTTCCGGGGACTGTCTTTATTCAGGACGAAACCTCGGCCACGTTTTTCCGGCTTCAGGGGAGAGTGCCACCGGCGGTCGGGGATATGGTCCATGTCCGGGGGCGAACCTCCCCCGGGCTCTACCTGCCCGGAATTGAATCGGCAACGTTTGAGGTGGTGGGTGAGGGAGTGCTACCGCCCGCCCCGCCTGTGCAGTTCGAAGAATTGCAATCCGGGCGTCTCCATTATCAGCGGGTCATGGTGGAGGGGATCGTGAGGACGATTGTTCCTGACAATGAGGGAACTTCGTTGATGACGGTGACTCTGGGCTCACGGATCATCGAGGTGAAAGTGGATTCTCTTCCGATTGGTGAAAGTCATTATATTGGTGCGAAAGTCAGGGCGGTTGGACTCGCTGCGGGTGACATCAACCATCGTCGTCAGTTGGTTCGTCCTTATCTGCGTTGTGCCGGTTGGAGCGACATCGAAATTCTCGAAGCCGGGCCGGAGCCGCAGGACCTGCCTGTCGTGACTCCCGAGGATGTGATGACCTTTGCGGTCGGGGGGCAGGAATTGAAGCGGGTCTCTCTGCGCGGCTTTGTGACAGGGGTGTTTCCGGGAGGAACGATTTATCTCAGGAGCGGGGACACGGGAATCGCGGTTCGGGTCGTCCCCGGTGAGCCCGCTGTAAAGTTGGGTGATAAGGTGGTTTTGGCAGGGTTTCCGGAGATGAATCGTTACACCGCCACCCTGGTCGATTCTGTCATTCTCGAAGAACCGGTTGCGGGAGCGCCACTGATGCCAGAGAAAGTTTCTGTTTCTGAGGTTCTTAAAGGGAACTTTGACAGCGAGCTGGTTACGTTCAGTGCGCTTATCGTGGACTGGTTTCGAAGCGACTCCGGATATCGAATCGTCCTGAAAGATGGGGATAGTATTATTCAGGCGACCTCCTTGGAAATTGATACCAATCTCGCTCGTGGTGCGAAAGTGGAGGTCACAGGAATCGGGGTGGTCGAGAAAACGAGGCGATCCGGGGAATACCGGTCCGCGCCGGAACAGGTTGTTCTGCGTCTCAGGTCGATCGACGACCTCCGGGTTGTCGAGGCACCGGGATGGTGGACTCCGCGCCGCCTTGTCATCGCTCTCGTCGGTTTGATCGCCATTGGTGTGGCAGCTCTCTCCTGGGTGTTTTTGTTGAGGCGTCAGGTAAAAAATCAAACGATGGCCCTGCGCTCGAAGATTGAAAATGAAGCGGTTCTTGAAGAGCGACAACGTATCGCCCGCGAGTTTCATGATACTCTTGAGCAGGATCTCGCCGGGCTCTCTCTGAGGCTCGACGCCGCAGGTGCAAGTTCAAAGAATGAGAAAGTGTTAGGATTTATCAAAGGCTCGCGCGGCCTCGTTTCCCGAATTCAGAATGAGACGAGAAGCCTCGTTGTTGATTTGCGGGAAAGTCCGGGCGGGACAATGTCTCTGTCCGAAGCATTGGCTGAGTTGGTTGATTCCGTGACTGGTGAAGTGGGGCCAAAGATTACATTGTCAGCGCAGAGCGAAGAGGAATCTCTGCTGTATCCCTCCCGCGTCGTTCACCATTTGAAGATGATCGCGCGGGAATCCGTTACCAATGCGATGAAGCACTCGGGGGCGGAGAGCGTTGAAATTGATGTTCGAGTCGAGGGGGAGCAACTCATTCTGGCAATTTCAGACGATGGCTCGGGTTTTGACTTCGGTTTCGAGACGAGAGGGAAAAGCGGGCATTTCGGTTGCATGGGGATGAGAGAGCGGGCACGGAAAATTGAGGCGGAGATTGAGTGGAACGCATCCGGTTCCGGAGGAACCATGGTGGAAGTTCGCATGCCTTTGAAAACATTATGAGTTCACCTGATTGCATTCGACTTCTCTTGATTGATGACCATTTCGTGGTCCGGAGCGGGCTTGTCGCCTCATTGGAAATGGAGGGAAATCTTGAAGTTGTCGGAGAAGCCGAGAGCGGGGAGGAGGGATTTAAATTGTTTCAGGAGAAGTCCCCTCATGTCGTCCTTATGGATCTGCAGCTTCCGGGGTGGAACGGGATTGAGACCTCCGAGCAGATCCTCGAGTTTGACTCCTCGGCAAAAATTTTGATGTTCTCCACATTCGCCCGTGATGACGAGATTCAGACTGCGCTCGATACCGGGGTGCTCGGGTATTTGCAGAAAACAGCGGAACGAAGTGAATTGATCGCCGCCCTGGAAACAGTGGCTTCCGGCGGAACCTACCTTCCTGAAGGATTGGCAGCCTCGCTTGCAGAGCGCGATCTCGGTCCTAACATTACGCAACGTGAGCGTGAAATTCTGGCGAGGGTTGCGCAGGGGAAGGCCAACAAAGAGATCGCCTCAGATCTGGGTATTGCCGAAGACACCGTGAAGCGGCACATGAGCCATGTCTTCAGAAAGCTCGGGGTGAATGACCGCGCCCAGGCGACCGCCGAGGCGATTCGTCAGGGGATCGTTTCGGTGGATTGAAGAATTGGGGTTAAGCGAGGATGTCTTTGATGACATGCGCTTCCTCGACGCCGGTGAGACGCTGATCGAGCCCTTGAAAGCGGTAGGTCAGTCGTTCGTGATTGATCCCGAGGAGATGCATCATGGTGGCGTGCATGTCGCGCACTTCGACGGGATTCTCAGCCACTTCATTTCCAAGATCGTTGGTCTTTCCGAAGGTGATACCGCCCTTGACGCCGCCGCCGGCCATCCAGATCGAGAAGGCGTCCTTCTGGTGGTCTCTTCCGCATTTTGCGGGACTCTCGTCTCCCTGCAGCATGGGGGTTCTTCCAAACTCGGCTCCCCAGACGACGAGAGTCTGGTCGAGTAGGCCCCGTTGCTTGAGGTCTTTGATCAGCGCGGCGATGGGCTGGTCTACATTCCTGCAGTTGGTCTTGAGTCGGTTCTCCTGGTTGCTGTGAGTGTCCCAGTCGCCGTTGAAAAGTTCGACGAAGCGCACCCCGCGTTCCACCAGTCTTCTCGCTTTGAGGCATTGTGAAGCGAACTCGCCTTTGCCGTAAAGTTCGAGCGTCGCGGCGCTTTCACCCGAAAGGTCGACGAGGTCGGGAACGGAGGATTGCATTCGGAAGGCCATTTCATACTGGTCGATTCGCGTCTGAATTTCGGGGTCGCCGACCAGCTCAAAATTCTCCCGGTTCAGTGCTTCGATGCTGTCGAGGGTTCGTCTTCGTTCTTCCGGTGAAGTTCCTTTCGGGTTGTTCAGGTAGAGGACGGGATCGCCGGTGCCGCGAAGTTGGACCCCTTGATGAACGCTGGGAAGAAATCCGGATTTCCAGAGATTCGCTCCTGCTCCGGGAGTGTTCCCTGTCAGAAAAACGACGTAAGCGGGAAGGTTCTCCGAGTCGCTTCCGAGTCCGTAGGTGGTCCATGAGCCGATCGAGGGATTTCCCTGACGGTTGAGGCCGGTGTGAAACATGAGCTGAGCCGGCCCGTGATTGAACTCGGTCGTGTGCATCGATTTGATGATGCACATTTCATCGGCAACCGATCCAAGGTGGGGGAGAAGTGATGAAAGTTCATTTCCACTGAGTCCGTGCTTTGTGAATTCAAAAGGTGAACCCAGCAGTTTGGGATGCCCGCGAAGGAATGAAAATCGCTTCCCTTCGAAAAGTTCCTCCGGGGCAAGTTTACGATCGTATTCCCGCAAAACCGGTTTGTCGTCGAAGAGATCAAGGTGCGACGGAGCCCCGGTCATGTGGAAGAAGATCACGCTGCGTGCCTGCGGGGCGACCGCCTGAAATGCTTTCGGTATCTCCGCTTTCGTCTCCCTGCCGAGCAGCGACGTGAGCGCGAGCGAGCCGATTCCCGATCCGGTCCGCGAGAGAAAGCGGCGGCGATCTGAAAGTTGTTTGAGAAAATCAGTCATGCCGGTGGTTCAACTGCGATTGATCGTTTCGTGAAGGTTTAGCAGTATTGTCGCGATCTCGCGGTAGGCTTCCGGCTTTGACTTACTGTCGCCTAACACTGATTCAAAGGCTGAGCTCAGAAGCTGCCTTTCCGTTTCCCGCGGCTCGCGTGAGAGAGCGGTTCGGAAAGCCCAGGTGATCTGTTCGTCGAGCGACTTTCCGCCCTCTTTGCTGATGCGGTCGGCGAAGGCGTTTGCCATTTCGACATAGACCGGGTCGTTGAGAAGGGTGAGTGCCTGAAGAGGGGTGTTCGAGATATCCCGCTTCACGACGCAGGCGCTCCGGTCCGGGGCGTCGAAGTTCGCGAAGCTGGGGTAGTGTGCATTACGGCGCCAGAGGGTGTAGACGCCGCGGCGGTAGGCGTTCTCTCCGCGGGAGGGAATGTAGTAGGTTTCCGAAGCGCCGGCGGTCTTTCTCCAGAATGTCCGGGGTTGGGGAGGGCGGACATGGACGCCGAGTTGTTTTCTTGAAAGAAGGCCGCTGATGGCGAGGGCCTGATCGCGAATCGTTTCAGCGCTGAGCCGGTGTCCGGGGTGACGCCAGAGAAGCTGGTTTCCCGGATCGATCGTCGCGAAGTCAGGATTCACGGTGATGGACTGACGGTAGGTCGCGGAAAGCAGAATGCGGCGGAGCGATTGTTTCAGAGACCAGTGATCCGTTTCTATGAAGGTAACCGCCATCCAGTCGAGCAACTCAGGGTGGGTCGGAAGCTCCCCCTGACTTCCGAATTCCTCCGGAGTCGTGACGATTCCCTGCCCGAAGATTTCGATCCAGAGCCGGTTTACAAAGGCACGGGCCACGAGCGGGTTGTCGGGCGACACCAGCCACTTCGCAAGACCAAGGCGGTTGCGTGGGAACTCGTCGGGAAAGTGGTGGAGGGCTGCGGGCGTCGCCGGATGAACCTGTTCCCCCGGTGCGAGGAAATCCCCCCGTTTCGCGATGAAGGTTTTTCTCGGCTCTTTCATCTCCTCGAGAATGCGCACCTCTTTCTCACGGAGTAGTTTGAGACGGGCCTCCATGATTTGAGCGTTCTCGAGTCGCACTGCCATGAGTGTGTCACGGGGAGCGACGTTCTTTGAAATGACTTTGCATTGAGCCAATGACATTTCCTTTTCCGAGTCGAGGATCTTCACGACTTCTTCGGGCAGGGACTCCCGGCCGTCGGGGGCTTCCTGAATTTTCCGGTCGACCTGCTCGATGAGATCGGCCCGGATTTTTCCAAGGTAGACGCGGTATTCGATTGCGATCTTCTTTTCGTTTTCTAAATCGATCTCCGTTTTGCTTACCTGCATGGTGGGTCCGATGTGAGTCATCGCGGACATTCCCATTTCCGAGCCTTTCTGTTTCGACTCCATCGGGGTGTTGTTGAAGAAGGCATAGAGTTCGTAGTACTCGCGGGCTGAGATGGGATCGTATTTGTGATTGTGACACTGTGCGCAGGCAACCGTCGAGCCGAGCCAGATCGTCGATGTGGTGTTGAGCCGGTCGACGTTCCGTTTGTAGTGATCTTCGTTTGGATCGGTGCCCGCCTCGAGATTCATGGGAGCGTTGCGATGGAAACCGGTCGCCACTTTTTGTGATTCAGTTGCTCCGGGAAGGAGGTCGCCGGCGAGCTGTTCGATGCTGAACTGATCAAATGGCATGTCGGCGTTGATCGCCTCGATGACCCAGTCGCGCCACGGCCACATGCTGCGCGGGGAGTCGCGCTGATAGCCTTCGGAGTCGGCGTAGCGCGCAAGATCGAGCCATTGCACCGCCCACTTTTCGCCGAAGGCGGGGGAAGCGAGAAGCTCATCGATGATCTTTGAATAGTTTGAGAAAGTCGGGTCCGCCAGGAAATGATCGACCTGCGCGGGAGTCGGGGGGAGTCCGATCGTATCGAGAAAGGCGCGTCGAAGGAGGCGGGCCGGTTCGGCTGGTTGGTTGAATGTCAGGTTTTCCGCTGCGAGTCTTGCGGCAACGAAGTGATCGATCTCATTGGGATCGCGCCCCTCGAGAAGTGCCGATCCGCTAGGTGAAAGTTCGGCCTTCGTCGGGGCGTTGTAGGACCAGTGTTTCGGCGGACGCCACCCGTCATCCGGCCAGGCGGCACCCTCAGCGATCCAGTGGGTGAGGGTTGCGATATCCTGAGCCGAAAGTGCATCGCTTTTCCGTGGCATTCGTTTCTCCGGATCAGCTTCTTTCACGACGTGGAGTAAAACCGAGTGGTCCGGTTTGCCGGGAACAAAAAGCGGATCACCCGCATCTGTCCCCTGGCTCATGTGGTAAAATGTCTCCAGCCCGATGCCTCCTTTGAGAGTTTTCGAATCGTGACAGTCGAAGCAGTGATTCACAAAAATTGGGCGCACCTCTTTCTCGAAGTCGACTGCGAGGAGGCAGTGACTGGATGAGAACATCCCGCAGAATACGAGACGGTTGATGGTGCATCTGAATGACATATTCCTCTCCAGAATGCCACGATAGCAAGTCGGTGGAAAGAGCCGAATACGCGTGACGTCGCATCGTCTTCGCACCTCCAATGCCGTTGAGGATTTCGGATACGAGCTGAAACGTGACTTGAAGGCGGTGCTTTGGAACTGTTAGGCTGGGTCATGTGGAAAAAGATCGTTCATCTAATTGAGTCCGAACTGGATTCCGTGAAATACGGCATCGAGCGTCTCGCCGGTTCGAGTGTTCCCCTGCGCATTCAGACATACCTCGGCTACGGGGATGCCAATTCACTGCGAGTGAGCGGTCGGGTTCTCCGACAGCGAAATCTCCCCGAAGCAGGTGCTTCCGACAGCGAGTGGCGTAACTTTCTCAACATGACGCGAAACTGGTTCACCGACGAGGTCCCTCATGCACGGCTTGAGGCGCGGTTTCGGGATGTCGTTGTTTCGGGAGAGGCGGATCAGGAAGGCTATTTTTCTATCGAGGTGCCTACCGGAATCGAGTCTGTAAGTGCGGCGATGTGGGAGGACGTGGAACTGACTCTGCTTGATCCGGTGGGAGAAGATCCGGTTACGGCACGGGCTGTCGTGCAGTTGCCGTCTCCGGGAAGTGAATTCGGGATCATCAGCGATATCGATGATACCGTGATTCACACCGGCGCCACAGACCTGTTCGAGATGGCGAAAAATACTCTCCTCGGGAATGCGCATACCAGAGTTGTCTTCAACGGCGTCTCCGCGCTCTACGCGGCGCTCGCGAGGGGGATTGACGGTCGGGGGCGAAATCCGTTTTTCTACATCACGAGTTCGCCCTGGAATGTGTATGGGCTCCTCACCGGGATTTTCGAATTGCGGTCGATCCCGCGTGGACCTCTTTTCATGACCGATTGGGGCATCGATGATGAAAAGTTCCTCATGAGCGGTCATCACTCACATAAAAAGGGAGCGATTCGCCGCGTCTTGAATTTCTACCCTGAGCTGCAGTTCATTCTCATTGGCGACAGCGGGCAGCAGGATCCGGAAATCTACACGGATATTCTCGATGAATTCCCCGGGCGAATTCTCGCAGTTTACATCCGTGACGTCACTGAGACCCATCGCGATGCCGATGTGGAAAAGCTCGCTGAAAAGGCTGATGAGGTCGGTGTCGATCTCATTCTGACAGAGGAGAGCAATGCCATCGCGGTTCACGCGGTTGCGAAGGGGTGGATTCGCGAGTGCGAGCTTCCCGCGATAGCGGGGCAAGCTCAAGCGGACCGCGCTGAAGCAATCGCCGACGGGGCGGATCCTCTCTCGTAGTTCTCCCGGGGGATTACCGATTGCCTTCCGCTGATTCGTAAACCAGGAGCGCCTTCTTTCGCGTCTCACCCCACCGGTAGCCTTTGACGACGCCGGTCTGTTGGATGACCCGGTGGCAGGGGATGAGGTAGGCGATGGGGTTTGCGCCGCAGGCCGTTCCCACGGCGCGGGAGGCTCCGGGTGCTCCGATGTTTTCGGCGAGTCTACCGTAGCTGGAGAGCTGCCCTTCCGGAATCTTCAAAAGCGCTCTCCAGACTTTCAATTGAAAGGCCGTCCCATGGACGAGGAGGTTCAACGGTTCGCTGGCCGATTTATCTGCCTTGAAGATCGCAGTCACGAGCCGTTTCGCTGAGGCGTCATCCCGTCTCAGCGATGCTTTGCTCCAGCAGCCCGGCAGAGAGATTGCGGTAGTCTCCTTATCGCTGAACTCGAGGTGACAGATTCCTCTTTTTGTCGAGGCGATGTGACAGAGACCGAAGGGGCTTTCAGCGCTGCCGAACGTGACGGTGACGCCTTCACCCTTTGCCTTGTATTCCCCGGGCGAAAGGGCGTGCATGGTGACGAACAGGTCATGAAGTCGCCCGGGGCCTGAAAGCCCTGAATCGAGCGCGGCATCCAGAACCGGTAGGGATTGATCGAGGAGATTTTTGGCGTGCTCGATCGTGAGGCATTTTAAGAAAGCCTTTGGAGTGGTTCCGGCCCATCGCTGGAAAAGCCGGTGCAATCGTGACTCGCTCAGTCCCGCTACAGCCGCCATTTGCGCTACCGAAGGCTGGGAAAGATGATGTTGATCGAGGAAGCGAATCACTTCCTCGATCCGTTTGTAGTCATTCATGAAAGGAGTATGATAGCTTGCGGTATAGTTCGCCACCCGATTCCTGCTGCGGAGTCGTTGGGAGGGGAAAGTATCGCTTTACCTGTCAGTCTTCGCCTTTTTTACTCCTTGAAAGTCGGATGCGTCGCCATTTGGCTTCAAATTCAATCACCTCGCTTTTCATGGACGATAAATACAAGAGAAACGCATTCTTCGGAAGGCTCTCTGAAGAAGAACTCGACCAATTGGAAATCCCGATCGAAGAACGGGTCCTCAAAGATGGGGAAGTGCTTTTCGAGGAAGGTGCGGAGGCGAAAAATATGTTTCTCGTCGTGTCCGGTGCCGTTGAAATTTCCAAGAGAGGCCGCGGCGGAAAGCAGGAAGTGCTTGCGGTGAAAGAGCCTGGAGAATTTTTCGGCGAAACGGCTTTGTTGCAGGTAGACGAGCAGCAGAGAACCGCCCGGGCGACGGCGAAGGGGGCGACGGTTCTGGGGGCTGTCGGTCAGGCGGGACTATACTCATTGCTGAGACATTCACCGGAGGTCGCGATTCATTTCGCTCAACTGATCGCCTCCGAGCTGAAGTCAGCAAATACCCATTTCATCAATGAGTTGATCGATTCCGAGCGGCTCAGTCTGATTGGAACAATGATGGGTTCAATGGTGCATGACTTTCGAAACCCCATCGCGACGATTACGCTGGCAAGTCAGTATATGAAGTCGAATGTCGATATCGAACAGATGGTGACGATGGGGGAATTGACGGGTGATGCGGCTGAGCAGATGCAGGTCATGATCCAGGAGGTGCTCGACTACTCGAAGGGGGAAACGAATCTGAAATTCAGCCCCGTTGCAGTGCCTGATCTACTTGAGGCGATTGCGAATCAAACGTTCGGTAATCTGGAGGAGTCGGGCATCAAAGTGGTCAGGGAGATCGGCTACGAGGGGGAGATCGTGGTCGATCGGAACCGTATGATCCGGTTGCTCATTAACATCATCAAAAATGCCGTCGAAGCGATGAAAAAAGGCGGCACCCTGACGCTGCGGGTTCACGAACACGGTGGCCGGGTTCACATTGAGATCGAAGACACCGGGTGTGGCATTCCGGAGGACATTCTGCCCCGGATTTTTGAACCGTTTGTCACCCATGGAAAATCAAATGGAACCGGCCTCGGTATGGCGATCGTGAAATCAGTCGTCCTCGCGCATCAGGGGGATATCCAGATCGAGAGTGAGCAGGGGAGAGGGACCGTCTGCCGGATTGAGCTGCCTTTGACCCAATGAAGATTACTCTTTGTATTGAACTTTTATGAGCGACGACACGGAGCCTCATCATCACGGACACGAGCACGGGAATTTGATTTTCGGAGAAAAGACGGAATTGATCTTTTCGCTGGCTTGCGGAGCGCTTCTTACTACCGGGTTTCTTCTCGGGCGCCTCGATGGTTTTGATCCTCTCATTCCAATAATTATTTTCGCGGCGGCTTATCTTTTCGGGGGATGGTTCGCCGTTAAAGAAGCCATCGAGAGTATCGGTCAGGGGGAGTTCGAAATCGATTTTCTCATGGTCGTCGCTGCGATTGGTGCCGCGACGCTCGGCGAATGGGCGGAAGGAGCGCTGCTGTTGTTCCTCTTCAGTCTGGGACATTCCCTTGAGCATTACGCGATGGGGCGGGCACGGCGTGAGATCGAAGCTCTCGGTAAGATTGCACCCAAAACCGCCCTCGTCCGGAAAGGCGATTCTCTCATGGAAGTGAGCGTCGAGGAATTGATTCGCGGGGATATTGTCGTGATCAAGCCCGATGAACGGGTCCCCGCCGACGGCTTTGTCGTGAAAGGTGAGAGCAGTGTTGATCAGGCTCCGATTACGGGGGAGAGCCTTCCCGTCGACAAATTCCCCGTGGCCGATCCTCTGGCTGCGGCGAAAGAGAGCGGGGCACTCGATTCCTCTCATCGGCTCTTTGCCGGATCGATCAACCAAAGCGGATCTCTCGAGATGGAGGTGACGAAGTTGGCCGGCGAGTCGACCCTCGCACGGGTGGTTGAAATGGTGCGCGAGGCGGAGACCCGGCAGTCGCCAACCCAGCAGTTCACCAACCGCGTCGAGCGGGTTTTTGTTCCCGCAGTTCTTATCTTCGTGGTTCTTCTGCTCTTCGTCTGGCTCGTGGTTGATGAGACTTTCGCTGAATCCTTTTACCGTGCTATGGCCGTGCTCGTTGCGGCGAGTCCGTGTGCTCTCGCCATTTCGACGCCCTCCGCTGTCCTCAGCGGGGTGGCGCGAGCGGCCCGCGGAGGCGTTCTTGTAAAAGGCGGCGCTCCTCTTGAGAATCTCGGTCAGCTCGGTGCGATTGCTTTCGATAAGACCGGCACCCTTACCGAGGGCAGGCCGAGGCTTACGGATGTGGTCGCTGCGGAGGGAATCGATGATTCGGAATTGCTCGACACCGCCATCGCCGTCGAGCAACTCAGTGATCACCCGCTTGCGGCAGCCGTGGTCCGGGACGGAACTGAAAGACTCGGGCGGCGAGGTGGCGAAGTGGCGTCTCACAGTCAGAGCATTACGGGGCGTGGCGTCAGTGCTGTGATTGGAGGAAATATCATCCATATCGGAAAAGGTGAACTGTTCGCCGAAGTCGGCGGGGCTTCGCTTCCCGGGGTGATTCGCGAGGCGGCAGAGACTCTTGAATCCGGCGGGCGGACCACGATGATTGTTCGACGTGGCGATCGCTATCTCGGCGTGCTCGGTTTGATGGATACGCCACGCGAGTCTGCTCGCGGAGTGATCGCGAAACTCCGCGATCTCGGAATCAAACGCATCATCATGATTTCCGGTGACAATCAGAAAGTCGCTTCAGCGATTGCGAAAGAAGTGGGGCTTGACGAAGCGTGGGGAGACCTCATGCCGGATGACAAGGTTGCCGCGATCAAAAAGCTGCGCGGGAAAGAGGAAGTCGCCATGATCGGTGACGGGGTCAATGATGCCCCTGCGATGGCCAATGCCACCGTCGGCATTGCGATGGGTGCGGCAGGCTCCGATGTCGCACTCGAGACCGCCGATGTGGCCCTGATGGCGGATGACCTCGATCACCTGCCGTTCGCGGTCGGGCTCAGTCGGAAGACGAGCCGAATCATTAAGCAGAATCTCTGGTTCAGTCTCGGCATGGTTGCGATTTTGATTCCCTTAACCCTCCTCGGTTTGAAAATGGGAATCGCGGTGATTTTCCACGAAGGCTCCACCCTGCTCGTGGTTTTTAATTCGCTGAGGCTTCTCGCTTACCGGGACAAGTGAGGCTGCGACGAGAAACTAGCATTGTTCAAACATTCGGGAGATGAGGGCGGAGTCGCGCGACCGGTACAATAAAAAACACCGATGATATATCGATGCTTCTTATTGTGTTAGGGGGTAATGCCCGCTGATGGGGACGTTCTGATCAATTAATGACCATGGCCGCGGTGCCCACCATGGCTTGAGCCATGACCGCTGTGGCTCGATCCGTGACTGCCGTGTCCGGAACCGTGACTGCTGTGACCGCCGTGGCTTGATCCGTGACTTCCATGTCCTGAACCGTGGCTGCTGTGGCCGGAATGATGCCCGCCGTGTCGTGAGCTGTGGCTGCTGTGGCTGCTGTGGCTGCTGTGGCTGGAGTGATGCCCGCCGTGTCGTGAGCTGTGGCTGCTGTGGCTGGAATGATGACCGCCGTGACGGTTCGAATGATGGGCTCCGGCGACGATGCGGGCAATCGAATAGATGACTTTGCCTTTTCTGTCTCCGGCGTGGGATGAGGTGGTGCTCATGCCCAATGCGAGGGCTCCGATAGCTGCTACTTTCAATATTGTTTTCATTATAGTTGTTTTGTTGAGTCTATTGGGAGAATCAGCTGCAATAGTGATAGTCTCCGGAAGGAAGACGGCCGGGCTGCCAGCGGTATTCATTTTTCCGGAAGGACAGGGGGCGGGTGACGGGGAATTCTTTTTCGGCAGGCTTGTCAGGACGGATAGGGCCGGGGGAAAGCGGGGCTCTCAGAGGTCGCTCAGAAAAGTTTCCGCTTTCTTGAAAAGTCGGGATTTTTTGTCATCGTCCATTTTATCGAGATTCCGGACCATCATGCTGAGCCGGTATTGTCCGCGAAAAAATTCCTCGTTGCCGGCGATGAAACGCCAGAAGAGTCCGTCCCAAATTTCGCACCAGTCGCCTTTTTTGAAGTCTGACATTTTGCGAACGTAGTGGCTCCCGGAAAGGTAGGGCTTCGTCGTGAAGAGCCCGCCGTCGGCGAATTGGCTCATCCCGAAAACGTTGGGAACCATGACCCAGTCGTAGGCGTCGATGAACAGTTCCATGAACCAGTCGTTTACCTGGACGGGATCGAAACGGCACAGCAACATGAAGTTCCCGAGGAGCATGAGTCTCTCAATGTGATGCGCGTAGGCGTGGTCGTGAATTCGGCGAATGGTTGTGTCGATCGGGGGGATCCCGGTTTCTCCGGTCCAGAACGAGCGGGGGATATCGCGAGTGTGCCCGAAGAAATTGCGGGTCCGCATGGTCACTCCGTGGCGGGTATACATGAGCTGCATGAACTCCCGCCAACCGATGAGTTGGCGAACGAACCCTTCGAGAGAATTGAGCGGCGTATCGTTCGCTTCGGCAAAGGCGAGGGCCTTCTCGAGGACGCGGTCGGGTGTGAGAAGCCCGGTGTTCAACATTGGGGTGAGAACACTGTGAAAGAGGATCCGCTCATGTGCGGCGATGGCGTCTTCGTAGGGACCGAAGCGGTCAAAGCGCCGCGTCAGGAAGTCTTCGAGCCATTTCTCCGCGGCCTCATGTGTGACCGGATAAGCGAAGGTCTTTTCGTTCCCGGGAAAGTCTGAAAATTCAGGGTCATCCCCGACTTCCTCAATGATGGCTTTTACCTCCGCGGTCAGCGTCGCTGCGGGGTCCGGGGGAATGTCGAGTCCTCCGCGTTTCGGCATCGGTTTCCGGTTCTCCTCATCAAAGCTCCACCGCCCGCCGACGGGATTGCCGTCGGCGTCGAGGAGCAGGTTCATGCGTTGTCGCTGCGCTTCGTAGAACTTCGCCATGAAGGGCTTCTTCCGGCTTTCAAAATGCGCCTCCGCCCAGTCGCGCGGGGTCAGGAACATGGGCGAAGGGTGAACCGTGAGGCGGATCCCGTCGTGAGCGTCAATGAATCGGCGAAGGCGTTTCTCGAGGAGGAAGTCGTGGCATTCGCAGACGTGAAACTCCTCGAATCCCTCTTCGACCAGCGTTTCGAGGATGTGAGTGACAGTCCGCTCGCGCGAGTAGGGGATGATCTCCGTTTCGTACCCATCGGAGCGGAGTTTCCCGGAAAAGGCACGAATCGATGCCCGGTGAAGAAGAATCTTCTGACGATGAAATCGTCCCGGGCTCGCGTGCGGATCGCCAAAGAACAAGGTGTCCTCGATCAACCTGATCTCACGATCAAGAGCTATCGCCGGATGAGGATTAAACAACTGGTGGGGGAAAATGAGAGTCAGTTCGCGGGCCATCGCGAAAGGTTACGACCGCAGTGCGTTCTCCGTTCACCGGCCAAGGTGCGGAGAACGCACTGCGTGGCATTGGTGTTGAGTGAAATGGGATACGGTTCGCAAGGCTCACTTCGCGACGAACTGGTGCCGTCAGTTTTCCTGTTCGAACCTGTCTTACCCGGTTAAACGAAAAAGGCACCCGTTTAACCGGGTGCCTTTTTCGTTTAAAAAATAGAGAGGGTGGGATTCGAACCCACGGTACCTTGCGGCACTTCGGTTTTCAAGACCGACGCATTCGACCACTCTGCCACCTCTCCATAAAGTGATTGAGGATTTCGACGTGAAACACTCAAAGGTCGGCGCGAATCTACACGGATGATTTTGATTTTCAACAATCTCTGTGCAACTCGGTGTATTTTTTTCGGATTTGCGTCCGATTCAAACGTTTAGACCCGCGAATCGAGCTGAAATACCTGCCCGGAGATGTGAGGGGAGCTCTGGAGGAAGACGATAAAACGGGCGGCCTCTTCGACGGTGTTGAATCTTTTGAGGGCATGCCCCGCTCTGGCCGCTTCTTTGACCGCGTCTGAGAGTGGGGCGGTCATGCGGGTTTCGAGGAAACCGGGAAGGACACAGTTGCTGCGGATGTTTCGTTTTCCGAGTTCAAGGGCGTAGCTTTTGGTCAGTCCGATAAGCCCGGCTTTGGAGGCGGCGTAGGCAGCCTGGCCGAGGGGTGGTTTGACCGCTGAATACGAACCAACGTTTACAATATGACCGCAGCGGGCCCGCATCATGAGGGCGGCGGCGGCCTGGGAGCAGAGTTGGGCGCCTTTGAGATTGGTATCGATCACGGCGTCCCACTCAGCAGGGGACTGTTTGAGAAACAACCTGTCGCGGGTGATCCCGGCGTTGTTGATGAGGAGATCGACTCGCTCCAGCGGAGCAAAAAAGGCCTCCACGGATTGCGATGAGGTCACATCGAGCTCCCGGCGTCCCGGTGCGAGGACGTGGAAGCCTGCGGCCGCGAATTGTGCGGCAAGCACAATTGCGAGATCTCCTCCGCCGCCGGTGATGACGGCTACTGGTTTTGGTTCTGCGCTCAAGCCCGCTATTAACAGCGACTGCTGAGAGGTCTGCAAATTTTTTCGACGTGTCTGTGCGGAAACCGGTCAGTCGAAGACGTTTTTCGCAGGCTGGCTGAAGACGTCGGTATTCGCCTCGGCGGCGGCTTTTTCAGCGGCCTGAAGTTTCGGATTCGGTGGAGCGACCCAGTTCGGATCGGCGACGACGGCGTGTTCTTCGTATTTGAAATGGGTGCGGCTTATCTGGCCGACGTAGCGAAGTGCCTCAGTCACGGGAACATTTCGAACGGACAGGGTAATGAGGGTGTTCTGCCGCTGTTCGGGGCTGCCTTTGTAAATGATATTGGGTCGCAGTTTTCCCTGAGTGAGTTCCTCGGTGCGGGCCGCGAGATACTGAAGGACGTCGCCAATAGGGGCGTCTTCGAAATTGATTTGGGGAATGATGATTTTCGCGAGATCTTTTTCCATGCTTTTCTTCGAACCGAGTCCCTGTGCGACCGCCGTTTTGCTTTTGATCATGTAGCTGCGGGCGTGGGGGGATCGCGGGTTGGCGCGAACCGCGATTTCGAAACGGGCGAGAGCTTCTTCGTAGTTCCCGGCGTCGTAGAGACGGACGCCTTCGTCATACGCCGCCTTGAAACTCTGTGCGTGAGTCACGCCGCAGGGGATCAGGAGAGACAATACGAGGAGCGGTAAGACAAGGAGTGAGGTGGGTTTGATCATGGTCTTTCGGGTAGTTTGGCATTGAAGACTGCGAGCTTTATTCCTGCCCACCGGGGGGATGGACGGGGAATCTGAGGCATTGGGATGCGCTTCGATTGTGTCGGAATTTGACCGCAGGTAAGTCGATTTGCCCGTTATCGTATCAAAAATACTAAGGGGTGTAAATGCAATTGCGTTATAGGTAGTGAAACACAAACGACTCCGCTTGAGGAACCGCCCTGACTGCTTTTCGCAGGTTTGAGAATGATAAGTTTTTAATGCTTTGGTGGACGAATCGCTGCTTTGCCGTTACTTTTTTAAAAATTTTCATTCACGAAAATCATGATTGATCGATTTATCATTTCAATCAGGTCGAAAGCTGTGACCCTCCGCGTGGCTTTTGCAATACCTGTGGTCCACCTTCTAACGGGAGGTTCAGTGTTTGCTCAGGCGCCTTCCGCAGCCAGCTATGCCGCTGATCCGTCAGCGGAGGCGGGAATGACGACGGGAGTCCCGACGGCGATCAACCCGGGGATGACAAACCGTCAGGCCGAGATGATTCAGGTGAGAACCTCTGCTCAGGGAGCGATGGGTGAGGCGACTGCGGCTTCGATGTCCCGCACTGCGGATCGCAGTATTGAAGAGCGCAACCGGGTCAAAGCGATCGAGTCGGCGCGCGAAGTGAAGTTGATGAAGCGCGAAATGGCGAACCGGATGAAGTGGGAGCGCGCTGCGACGGCTTACAACAAGGTGAGCTCGAATGACATGTCGACCTGGAAGACTTCGACGGGAAATGTCAAAGTGGAGCGTAACGTTCCCGATGCTTTCCTGACCGCGATTATTGCCGAAGAGGAGCGGGAGGCTGCTGCGGCGTCGGAACAGAAACGCGGGCTTTTCGGGCGCAAGAAATCATCCGAAGGGGGGATGCTCAGCAATATCAGTTTACCGAATATTCCGGTGCCGCGTCTTCCGTTTGTCGGCGGCGGGCGCGACAATGGCGATTCTCAGGAAAGCGCTCCGGTTTCGGAGGCCGGCAATGAGCCGAGCTTCAGTCAGTCGAACACTGCCCCGGCGCCGAGATCTCAGCCTCAGCCGCAGCAGGTTTCGACGGCCCCGACCAAGCCGGGAACGATCCCGCGTATTTCCGGTGCGGCACTTGTCGATGGGTATTCCCCGGTGAACAAGTCCGAGGCTCCCACGGCAGCGGATACGCCTCCTTCGCAGCCTTCCGAAGTTTCTTTTTCAAGTTCTCTCCCTGATACAGAGGAGGAGAAAACAGGTTTTTTCAGTCGCCTGCGTGGCGGGGGGAATTCGTCAGCATCCTCTTCACGCGGGGGCGGGCTTTTCAGTTTTGGCGGAAAGAAAAAGGAGTCGGAGACTACGGTGGGCACGATCGATGCGAGTCTTTTCCCTGCCGGTGCGGTTCAGAGCACTCCGACTGGAAATCTGGGAGGCGGCTACACGGCTGCTGATGTCGCTCGCGATGCTGAGGCGGCACCTTCTTCGACGGGTAGTATTGAGCTTCCCGGTCAGACCATGGAGAAGGAGCGCAGTGGTTTTTCTCTGCCGAAACCCAATCTTTCGATTCCCAAAATCACGAAGGCGGCAACGGGCGGTTCGCCTGGAATTCCAACGACGACGACGGTGAACAGTTCCGGTAACAGCATGTATGTGGTCACTTCCACTGCTCAATTCATGGTTTATGGCGCTGACCGGATGCAGTCGGAAGTGCGGGCGCTCCCTGCCGGAACGGTTGTGCAAATGCTGAAGCCGGGTGAGCAGTGGGCATCGGTGCTCGCTCAAGGTGGCGCCGAGGGCGTCATTCAGACAAAGAATCTCCGTCCCGCCTCATCGAATGAAGTCGGCGGTCAGTTCGCTCCATCGGGGAACTGAAGCGGCTTCGGGCGGGGAGTAGAGCCGGTATCGGAAAAGCTCGCAGGCTTTCCGCTCTCGTGAGTGAGAGAAAGGTTTTCCCGCGGAGAAAGGGGTAATCGGAGCGCTGAGAGTCTGCAGTTGGCGGGCGGGGGAGCTGTGGTGCTGCCCTTTTGACGATGATACCCTGTCAGGTCAATGACCTAACCCTGTTGGGTGCATCCACCGGGGGCGCCCCGTCCCGGCTGCCTCGAATGCGGATTCTGTTTCGCTTGCGCAGGTGGGGGCGAATTGGGTATTTTTTCACGATGATTCCGGTTCGATTGATTTGCCTTCTTGTCTTGTTTTGCGGTTCTGTTTTGTCAGCCCGGGCTGATGTGTGGCCTTCCTGGCGGGGGGATATTCTCGGATCGGGAAAAGTGTCTGAACCGGATCTGCCGCTGGAATGGGGGGCGGAGAAAAACGTGAAGTGGCGGATCGATTTGCCGGAAGCGGGGAATTCCACCCCGGTTGTTTTCGGAGGGAAGGTTTTCGTGACTCAGCCGCTCAGCGCGGACAAGTCGAGGAACCTGATGTGTTTCAGTCAGGCCGATGGCTCGCTCCTCTGGCAGAAGGGAATCATCTACACTGAGGATGAGCGCACCCACCGGTCGAATCCTTTTTGCTCGGCGTCTCCGGCGGTCGAGGAGAACTTCGTCGTTGTTTCTCACGGTTCCGCCGGGGTGGCCGCGTATGATCATGAGGGAACGGAACTGTGGAAGCGGGATTTCGGGGCCATCGACCATGTCTGGGGAAACTCCAGTTCACCGGTTATTTATGAAGACCTCGTGATTCACTATCACGGGCCGGCGGAGAACGCGGTGCTTTATGCTCTTAACAAAGAAACGGGAGAGACGGTTTGGAAATGGGAAGAGCCGGCCTGGAACCCGGAGAAACGAACCGACGGTTTCAGTGACCGCAGCGAAAAGGGAGTGATTGGATCTTTCAGCACTCCTATCGTCGTGGAGACGGCGGACCGGGTCGAATTGATCATGAGCTTTCCGCAGGAGTTGAAGGCTTTCGACCCGCTCGGAGGAGAGGTTTTGTGGACCTGTGAGGGTTTAAATCCACTTGTCTACACCTCGCCGGTTTACGACGACGGAATCGTCGTGGCGATGGGCGGTTACCACGGAAATTCGATCGGCGTCAAAGTTGGCGGCAATGGTGATGTCACCGCTTCGCACCGGCTCTGGCAGGAGGTTCGCCACAACGGAGGGATCGGGACGGGTGTCGCAAAGGGCGGCAAACTCTACTATCAGGATGCCGGCGGGATCGTTTTCTGTGACGATATGAAAACCGGAAAGACCATTTGGAAGAGCCGTCTCCCCGGGGCGGGGAAGTCATGGGGCTCCTTTGTTCTCGCCGGTGATCACATTTACACCCTGAGTCAGGCGGGGGATTCCGTTGTCTTCGAGGCTTCGCCGGAAGGTTTCAAGGTGATCGCTCAGAGTGATTTGGCTGAGCATACCAATTCCTCGATTGCTCCTGCTGACGGGCAACTTTTTATCCGAACCCATGAAGCACTCTGGTGCATTGAAGAATGACTGTGAGAACACTATTGATCGGTTCACTCGCCTCAGGGCTGGGTTGGGGCGTTTGTCAGGGGGCTCCCTCAGCCGATGAGGTCAATGCAGCGCTGTTGAAGGCCGCGGTGTATTTCCATGGTGAAGTGGCTGTCGAGGGTGGCTACGTTTACTATGTCTCTCCCGATTTTTCGCGTCGGCTCGGCGAGGGAAAAGCCTCTTCGACTGAGATCTGGGTACAGTCCCCGGGAACGCCGACGGTGGGGATGGCTTATTTGTCCGCTTACAAAGCGACGGGGCAGAAGTTTTTTCTAAAGGCCGCGACGGATGCGGGACGGGCTCTTGTATACGGGCAGTTGGAGTCGGGTGGTTGGCGCAACTCGATCGACTTTGATTCGAAGGGGCCGCGGGTGGATCAGTATCGCAACGGAAAGGGGCGGGGGAAGAACTACTCAACTCTTGATGACGGGATCACCCAGGAGGCTCTCACTTTCCTGATCCGATTGGATGAGGCGCTCAATTTTGAAGATGAGGAAATTCACGGGGCGGTTGAGTATGCCCTTCCGAGGCTGTTGGCTGCTCAGTTTCCCAACGGGGCATTTCCGCAGGTCTGGCTGGGCCCAGTTAAAACGCAGGGGGAGATGCCGGCTTCGTTTCCTGACTACGATTGGAGAACCGAAGGACGGATTAAAGAGTATTGGGATCAATACACCCTGAACGACGGTCTCGCAGGAACGGTTTCGAGGCTCCTCATTGAGGCGGACCGTGTCTATGGGAAGCCGGAGTATCGCGCCGCTCTGGAGAAGTTGGGGCATTTTTTGATTTCAGCTCAGTTGCCTGAGCCGCAGCGGGGTTGGGCTCAGCAATATGGACCTGAGATGCATCCGATCTGGGCGCGGGCGTTTGAGCCTCCGGCGGTGAGTGGTCGTGAGTCGGAGGATGCGATGAAAACCCTTCTTCGGATTGCCCATTACACCGGGGATGAATCCTATATGGCGCCGGTGGTTGCCGGGGTGAAGTATCTTGAGAGTTCGCTCCTGCCTGACGGGCGTCTCGCCCGCTACTACGAAATGGAGACGAACCGGCCTCTCTATATGGAACGCAGTGGGAAAGTTTATTCGCCGACGTTTGATGATTCCAACCTGCCTGATCACTATGGTTGGAAGACGGCACCGGAGTTGGATTTGATCAAGGATGCCTATCGCGCCGCGACGAGAGGCGAAGATCCTGATCGTGTCTTCGAGTCGCCGGTGACGCAGGACGGGGTCAAAGCGATTCTGGACTCACTCGATTCCGAGGGACGATGGGTGAGCCGATACGACGGTGAGCTATTGACGGGGCAGCCGAAATTTGCCAATGGGGAAGCGTATATCAACAGCGCTGTTTTTGCCGGAAATGTTGAGATGTTAAGCCGGTATCTGATCCTCGCGGGAGGGCAATGATGGCTGATTCAATTATTACAATTTCGTCATTTTTCGTTTCGCGATTCTGTCACTTAACAGGCTTTCTGTGGTAATAGATTCTACTCCTAATGGGAAAGATGCTGTGATATCTTGCCAAAGGTTTAGCAATCGATTATCGAATCATCATGCCAAGAAGAGCAAGCTCAGGAATCAATGTGGGACAAATCGCCGGAATAGCGGTGGCGATAATAGGATTTTTGGTAATAGCTGCTTTGCTGATTAAGTTGATCGCCGGAGGCCTCATTGGAGGTGGCGGAGAAAGCGGCAAAAAGCGCGTTTCGGGGAATGTCTCAGCCCTCAATCTGACAACCTATCGCAACAACGCGAACAGTCTCAGGGGCAATGTCTATCAGGTGGAAGGGCGCGTTGAAGAAACGCTGCGCTGGACTGCTGACCGGGGCCGTTTGATCAGTTTTGAAGCTTCGGATTCGATGGATACGATCCCGGTGCCGGTTCTGGTGCCTGAAGAATTCAGTAATGTGAACATCGAGCGTGGCACTGAGATGATCATGGTTGTTCGTGTTGATCGCGACGGAACCCTTGTTGCTGAATCGGTCGAATAACCGACTAACCCCCATAAACTATGAAGATACTGACCCGGATTTTTCTGCTCGTGTCCGCGTTGCTGGTTACCGGCAGCCTCGTCGACGCGCAAGTGTACACTCCGCCCGCAGGTGGCGGCGGTGGTAGCGGCGGCGGCGCCCCGCAGTCGAATAACACGACGATAGTTAATCAGAGTCAGCCGCAGGGGAACCAGCAGATGGCGGGTAATGACATGCCTTACTTTGATCCGACTACCGATGTATTTGCGTTCGACGGGAAGAGTTTCAATGTGAATGACAACCGCGTCTTCCGGGCTCGTTTTGAGAAATACCTCAATGCCGAGGCGGCTACTTCCGAACAGGATGTTGCCTACCGCGATTCGATTCGTGATATCCTCGACACACTTTCCCCTCACAATCGCGACGGACAGAAGTTTCCCCGTGCGGTTGCGATGCTGCAGAGAACGGCCGCCTTTCCTCAGGATGCCCGTCTCTGTGAGTCCCTCGCCAATGCGGTCTATCGTGTTTACCTGGCACAGCGTTCAGTGGGCCAGTTGAAGGAACTCAATTCCCAGCTTGAGCAGCAGCGCCGGCGTCTTGACTGGAATTTCGACACCTGGGGAAAAGGCAATGCGGGAAACAAGGAGCGCAAATTGAGTGATGATCCCAACGGTGAAAGTCAGGCGGTGGAGGATCCTGCGAACGCGGGACATATTCAACGCTACATTCAGCGAATCGCCGAGGTGGAGGCGACAAGGGTGGCGAATAAAGCGAAGATGGAGCTTTCCGAGGTCGAGGCAAAGCTGGAGTTTCAGGCGCTTATCGTGCAGTTCTTTATGCAGCGTCGCTTCGAACACGTCGTGATGGGAGCCCGGTTCTACACGGAATTTTTTAAAGACGGAGCGGGACGCCTGCAATTCGAAGAAGGATCCGAGGTCGAACAGTCTTTCAGTAAAACGATCGGTTTCAACCCCACGATTACAACTCTCGACGCATTCGCCAACGAGGCGATTCGGGACACGAACCAGTCGGTGGAATCGTTTCAGTTCCTTCTTGATTCTAAAGAGGTCGACGGAGCGATGCGCCAGTTGCAGCAGGCCTTCGTGACCGGTGAGCACTTGCCTGCGGTGCAGAGTGTTCCGAGAGAGCGCAAGCGTGAGGTGCTTGGCTACGCGCAGAATGCGTTTCAGCTGATCAACGCGATCGAGGTGAAGGATTACACTCTCGCTGAAGAGCTGGTCAATGAAATGAAAACGCAGGCGGGCGACTTTGATTATTCCAAACCCACCGCTGCGATCGGGACCGCCCGCCTCACCAGCAACATGAGGATTCGTGCGGCCAAGAACGCTGCGCTTCAGGGCGATGAGGAAAAATACGAGGAGAACATTCAGGCTGCAGCCATGATCTGGCCGACAAACCCGCTCCTCGCGGAACAGTTTAATCTCATCGCTGATTCGGCGGATGTGCAGCAGCAGGCCAAGCTTGAGTTTGACCGGCTTCTGGGAACGCGCAGCTATCGTCAGATTTTTGATAACAAAGCGCGCTTCATCGCCGCGACGGTGGATGACACGGATCGTCAGGAGGCTCTCAATCAGATTGTGGGCAACATTCAGGAAATCGAGACGGTTCTCAAGCAGGCTGAAACTTTGAAGAAAGCGGGGAACGACTACGCCGCCTGGGAAATCGTTGAGCATACCTTTCAGAAATTCCCTGACGATGTCGATTTGAGTGCGAAGCGGTCGGATCTCGCGACGGACGTGGCCACTTTCGTGAAGGCGTTGAAAAATGCCGAAAATCAGGAGGCGCGGAATCAACACGGATCCAGTCTGGCCTGGTTCCTCACGGCCCGACAGATCTACCCTCAGAGCGAATTTGCCGGAGACGGGATTCAACGCTTGATCGATCATATTCTCCCGGAAGAGGGAACCGGCACTGCGCCGGAGGTCGGCGGAACCGAGACCTCTTCTCTATAGAGAGAGACGGGAGACGGCGATTGCAGTCGCCTCCGGGCTGAGGGTTCCGGTTTATCCGATCACGGGAGGTTGCTCCCTGATTCGAATACTCTGATCCTTAAAGAGTGAA
>JARGPH010000006.1:175907-181859 GCA_029213065.1 Verrucomicrobiales bacterium
CGATCTCTGGAAATTCTGATTCTTCTCTTCGAATTCAGAAAAACAGGGCACGTTTTTGCGGTGGAAAAATTAGGCGATTTTTTCACTAAGAAATTGACGGAACGTTGAAAGAGCGGATTCTTGGTGGTCTTCAATTTCTGTCCACTCTCATGAAATCAAATCTACTCGGGGTAGTATTTATCGCCACTTTCAGTGCTCTCGCGCTGAGCTCCTGTTCAGTCGATCAGGAAGCGGCATTGTTCTCACGTCCTGCTGCAACGGGCGATTCTGAAAAATCCAAAAAGACTTCTGTGAAAACGGAAGAGAAATCTGATTGGGCTACGCGGATGGAGGAAGCGAAGAAGAAGCGTGAAGAGGCAAAGGCCGCAGCAGCGAAAGAGAAGGAAGCCAAGTTAGCTGAGAAGGCGAAAGAGGAAGCCGCTAAGAAGAAAGCGGATGCGCTCGAAGCTCGCAAACTTGCCGCGGCGAAGAAGAAAGAGGAAGCGGCTCAGAAGCGGGCGGATGAAGCTGAGGCTCGTAAGCTTGCCAAGGCTAAGAAAGAGGAGGAAGCAGCGAAGCGTGCTGAAGAGGCAGAGAAGAAAGCGCTTGCCGAACAAAAACTTAAAGACAAAGCAACTGCAGAAGCTGAGCGTAAGCAGAAGCTCGCAGAGGCAAAAAAGGAAAAGGAAAGAGCCCGTGCCGCCAAAATTGCCGCGAAGCGCAAAGCGGCACTCGACCGTGAGAATCGTGAATCGAACGAAGTGGCTGCAGTCGCGAATCGCAGAAGCGGAGGCGGTTTTTTCTCACGCCTTTCAGTCAACACTCCCAGCCAATACAAGAGCGAAGGACACTATATCGAGGTGAATCAGCGTCTCCTTCCCTCTCTGGATCCTTCCAATGCGAAGATCGAAATTGATATCAGCGAGCAACGCGCCCGGGTCTATCGTTCGGTTGGAGGTCGTGATGAGCTCGTGATTGAGACTCAGGTATCTACAGGAAAATCAGGCCACAGCACTTCTCCCGGAACGTTCCGGATTAAAGAGAAAGTTGTCGCGAAGCGTTCGACCCTTTATGGACACTGGGTCAATTCCAGTGGTTCGACGGTTAGCAGCAGCGGTGACAGCCGCAGACGTCCGGGTGGTGCTTCACGTTTTATCGGGGCGGAGATGCCCTACTGGATGAGAATTAACGGCGGTATCGGAATGCACATCGGTTATGTGCCCGGATATCCTGCAAGCCACGGATGTATTCGCGTTCCCCCTGCCATTCAGCCCCTGATTTTTTCCAAAGTAGGTGTCGGCACTTCGGTAACGATCAAGCACTAAGATGTTACTTTGGTAGCGTCTTCCGGCGCGACTGACAAAATGCGGCGTCCGGTGATCGGTGCCGCTTTTTTTGTGTCCTATTGAATTTTGCCCCTTAAATTAAGTTATGAACGATTCAGCCACCCTTCCTCAGCGAGTTTTAAAGCTCGGTGTGAACATTGACCACGTCGCGACGCTGCGGCAGGCCCGGTATTCCTCAATGCCGGGTGCGCACAATGAAGAGCCTTCCATTCTCGCGGCCGCCCATGAGGTTGAAGCGGCGGGTGCCGATTCGATCACGGTTCATCTCCGGGCGGATCGACGTCACATTCAGGACAGGGATGTCTTTGAACTGAAGAAGGGGATTCATACCAAATTGAATCTTGAGATGGGGAATACTCCTGAGATTCTGAAAGTAGCTCTTGAGGTGAAGCCCGACTTTGTCTGTCTCGTGCCGGAGAACCGTGAAGAGGTTACAACTGAAGGGGGGCTTGATGTCGCGAACGCTGATTCTTCGCTCGCGAAGACAGTCAAGGCCCTTCAGGATCAGGGAACCAAAGTGAGCCTTTTCGTCGATCCTGAGCTGCAACAAGTTGAGGCGGCTGCGGCGATGGGGGCGGATATGATCGAGCTTCATACGGGGGCTTTCGCCAATGCCTCCGTCCCGGGCGGGGAGGCTGAACTGGAATTGCTCAAGTCGGCCGCACTTCTGGGGCATAGCAGGGGGCTTCAAATCAACGCCGGCCATGGAATCACCCTGATGAATTTGCCGCGGCTCATGGAGGTGCCGCATCTCGCTGAGTTGAACGTCGGGCACCATCTCGTGGCGAGGGCGGTGTTTGTCGGATTGTCGCGGACGGTCAGGGACATGGCGATCATGATGGCTGCATATCCATTCCACCGTGAGGCGACGTGATCGCTTTCCTCCCCGATAAGTTTTCGCGGTAATTTTTAGCTTAGGAAGCTTGCCCGCAGCTTCGTTTGCCTCATACTTCACTCTTATAATTTGAGTGCTTCATTTGACAGTTATGAGCGTTTGGCCAAAGAGCTTTGGGGACTTTCCAGTCTCTGGAAGGGTGGCGATCATCTTGTTTATGTTAGGGGGCGCGGGCTCCTCATTCCCCTGAGCGAGGAGTACAAGCGCTACAAATATTCGGAGATTCAAGCACTCTCGATTGCGAGGACTTCGCGCCTCGGAAAAGGGATTCTCTACGGTGGTGGTTTTGTTTTTTTCTCTGCCGTCATCGCCTTGATTCTGGGTCTGATTGATGATTACAACACGGGGCTTGCTGTGGTGGTGTCCGCGTTGACGATTGGCTCACTTCTCTCGCTGGCTCTCCTTTTGCGGCACCTCATTTTGGGTCCCACCTGCGTTTGCGAGATAAGGACATCCATCTCCCGGGAGAGGCTGAGGCCTTTGAACCGGTATCATCGAGCGAAGGAGATTGTGGCTCAGTTAGATGCCCGGATTCGTGAAAGCCAGAAAGAGCTCGATGAGCCGAGAGCCGGCACGGGGGCTGAATCGGTCGTTGCTGCAACGGCTTCGGGAGAACGTGATTTCTTCCAGATCGGCAGGCTCACCATCCCTACCTTTATCGGGTTTGCGATGTTCGGTCTCGTTGCTCTGGCGGCGCTGCACCTTGAAAGCGTCGTGACGACAGGTGTCCTTCTCGTTTTAATTTTAGGGGTGAGTTTGTTGCTCACTTTTTCCCTGATCGGTTCTGTGAGGAAGCCGACACCGGAGCCGATTCGAATCGGCTTGTGGAGTCTTCTCGGTTTGTTGTTTCTCTTTCTGGGTTCAGGTGCGGTGTATTTTCTGATTGTGGCGACTCAGAATCCAGCCTACACGATTGGCATCACGGGGCCCCTCGAGGCCTACACTGCGGTGGCTTCGGAAGGTGGCATGGTCGGATACGGCGCTTTTCTTTTGCTTGGGTTGGGATTTCTCGTCGTATCGATCGTGGGAATCTTGAAGACCATGAAATGGTCCACTCAGATTAAACGCTCCGGTGAAATGGTTCGTGGAGCCGACGGGGAAAGCGTAACTGAGGGTGGGGATGAGTAAGGGGCTTTCGAAAACGATTTGCGCCCTCCATCCCGGGAGACTTGCCGCGGCAAGGTGTCCACAGTGTGCCGATTTCTATTGTCCCGAATGTATTACCGAGCATGAAGGGAAGATGATTTGTGCTTCGTGTCTCAGCAATGAGGCGGACGTTGCGAGGAAAGAGAGAACGAAGCGGCATTTTCCCTTTTGGGCGGTCCTGCAATTGGCAGTGGCTTTGATACTTTGCTGGCTTGCGTTCTATTATGTCTCCGGTTTTCTGAGCGATTTGCCGGATGAATTTCACGACGGTACGATTTGGGAGTAGTGGCGATGAGAAAATCGAGTCGTAGAAAACGTCGTTCTGAAAACGAAAGCGGAGCCATCCAGGTCTTAGAGGAGGCGTTCTGTCTCCTGAGAGAAATCGATTTGAAGCTCTATTGGCATTTTTATTTCGGGACGATTCCCTTCGTGATTGGTCTGCTCTATTTCACTGCCGATATGAGCCGCAGCGGATTAGCGAGGGAGGACGCTGCCTTTGTTGCCGGTATCATGGTTCTTCTTTATGTCTGGATGAGGGTGTCTCAGGCTCGTTTTTGTGAAGGACTCTGGAATTCGCTGAGCCCTCAAAAAGAGGCGGCTGTCAGGGCGGGGCTGAGGTTTCGCAGAGTTGCCGCGTTGCTTTTTCTGCATTCGATTCAAGGTCCGCTTCTCGTCTTTGGACTGGTGACGGTGGTGCCACTGGGATGGATCATTGCGGCCCGTGAGAACTTGAGCGTCCTCGCATTCCGGGGGGAGGACACTGACGGGGCATTGCGAAGCCTTTGGAGTGGGAGTTTGCGGCTTTCCGCTTATCAATGGGCCCAGAACCATGGCATTCTCATTGTCCTCGGGGTTGTCTCGCTCTTCATGTGGGTGAATGTGGTCGGAACGGCGATTCTCGTCCCGACTTTCGCCAAAGCGATTTTCGGAATCGAGAGTGTCTTCACCCTGAGCCCGATCGCGGCGACTGCGAATACGACGTTTTTTCTGGGATCACTTCTCCTGACCTACCTCGCTGTCGCTCCGCTAATCAAGGCCGCCTACACGATCCGGTGTTTTCAGGCTCGAACGCGCAGCACCGGCGAGGATTTACTGAGCAGGCTAACCGAAGCGAGGGGGCTTCGGCAGGGGCAGTTGAAGAGTGCTGCTTTGAGTATCGTGTTAGTGATTTCTTTCGCCCTCAGTTCCGGGAATGTTTTATCTGAGGATGCGGCGGAGCGTCAATCGGCTGAGTTTGGGGAGGCCATCTCAACGACCTTGGAGCAGAAGAAGTATCAGTGGCAGCTTCCCCGGCGCGAAGTGCTTGAAGCGGAGCGAAGCGCGGAACAGTCCTGGCTCGCGAGTCGATTGCAGGAGGTTGCGGAATCGACGCGGGAACTGGTGGAGGCGTTGGGTGAGCTGATCGAAGATTGGATCGAGAAGCTGATGAATAATCAGTCGGAGTCAGCCAATGCCGACAAGACGAAGAACATTAAATTTTTCAAAGAGATCGGTTCGACCATGTCTCTCGCTCTCGTCTTGATCGTTCTCGGATTGATCGTGTGGGTTTTTGTCGCGCTCTATCGTAAGCATCGCTCTGAAGCACCGGTTGAAGTGGATAACGAGGGCGTCGGCGGATTCATCGATTTGGAGAGCGAGGATATTATTGCTTCGCAGTTGCCGGAAAATGAGTGGATGAAGCTCGCGAGGGAACAGCTGGCGGGTGGTGATCGACGCCTCGGGGTGCGTGCCCTTTTTCTCGCTTCACTCGCCCAGTTGGGAGAGAGCCGGATCTTGAAGATTGCGCGATTCAAATCGAACCGTGATTACCGGCGCGAGCTGGAAAGAAGATTGCGCGGGAAAGGGGAGCTGATTCCGGCCTTCGATGAAAATGTGAGGCAGTTTGAGCGCAGCTGGTACGGGACGCACGAATTGAGTGAAGCGGAAGTGGAGACGTTTCTCAGCAATCACGAACAGATTGTGAAGGAGTCGAGAAGGGAGTTGCCCGGAAAGATCGGAGAAGGGACAGGCATGGTGGCGGCCGGACAGTAATGTTAAATAGAAAGAACATCATTCTTGCTGGATTGGCAGTCCTCGTCGTTCTCCTGATCGCCGGGTTTACTGCTATTCTGGAGAGGCGTTTCGCTGAAGGGGGGATCTACCCGCATTACGCGAGCTTCCGACCTGACCCATTGGGAACCAGTGTCTTTTATGAGTCACTTGAAGCGATGGAGGGCGTTGAGGTTCGGCGCAATATTAAGCATTTGAATTCACTCAGAGGGCTTGATGAGGATTCCGTTTTGCTGTTACTGGGATACCCGAGAGAGAGTTTTGAGAATCTTCGGGCTCCTGAAAACTCACCGGTCCTCGAAGCGGTAAAAGGCGGAGCGCGGCTTGTCATAGCAATGAATCCCGGACTGGTCCCGGAGGTTTATCGTCCTGAAGAGGACGGTTGGATCGAGCGGCGGAGGCAACTGCGGGACGAGGCCTCGCGGAAAAAGAGGCATCAGGAACGGTCGAAGAGTGAGTCGGAGGAAGCGGAGGCGAAAGATAAAGATAAAGATAAAGATAAAGATAAAGATAAAGATAAAGATAAAGATAAAGATA
>JARGPH010000006.1:181959-188933 GCA_029213065.1 Verrucomicrobiales bacterium
AAGATCAGAGCGGGGCGGATGAGGACGAGGATGAACTTCGAAAAATCGAAGAGCAGATCGTGGCGATGGAAGGTCAGCGGCTTACCGAAGAGCTGGAGTTTGATATTGCTTCTCTCGATGAATTTGAGAGACCGGATAAGGGATGGAAAAGTCGAGTTGGAAAGTCGTATCGCGGAGAGCCTCTGCTGGCGAATCCCCCGCGTTGGCGATCACAGTATCGGGCTGAACTGGAGGGGGATGCCTGGAGTGAAGTGCTGCGAGTGAAGCAGGAGCCGGTCGTGATTGAGCGGAAGTGGGGAAAGGGGAGTGTTGTCTTTGCGACGGACAGCTTTTTTGCGAGCAATGAGGCATTGCATGACTCCGGAGGTGCCCCGTTTTTGCTCTGGCTTCTTGGAGGAAAAACCGATGTTGTTTTTGATGAAACGATTCACGGAACCCGGGAGACGGGAGGGGCGATGAAGTTGATTCGCCGCTACCGACTCCATGGCTTTTTTGTCGGTATGCTTATCTTTGTCGGTCTCTGGGCATGGAGGTCGGCCTCTTCGCTCGCGCCTGGCAGTGATTTGATGGATCGCGGGTTGATCTCCAGTGGCGGCGCGGTGTGGGGCGAACACTCGCGTTCCGGGCTCGTGAGATTGCTTCGCCGGAGTGTGCCGGGTAACGAACTGCTGAGGCGCTGCTTCAGTGTCTGGCGGGAGTCCCGGCACAGGGAGATCTCTGACGAGGTCGAATCCCGCGTCGAATCCGTTATTCTGGAAAGTGAGGCAAAACCGGCCGGGATCGTTTCGCACTACGGGGAGATCAGTGAATTGGTATCGAGACGCCGGGGGCAAGGCGTTGACAAATCCTCCGGGAAACGCGAGGGAGAAGCGATATTCAAACACGAGGAATAACTGATATTAAGAAAGCATGAATTTTTGGTACTGGATGGGGCACACGCTCTCGCGATTGTTCGGTAAGGTGGTCTGTTCCTATCGGGTTCAAAACCGCGAAGCGCTTGAGCAGGTCGAAGGCGGTATGATCATCGCAAGCAATCACGTGAGTTTTATCGACCCTCCTTTCATCGGGGCGGCTTATAAGCAACCCATTTACTATTTTGCGAGGAAGACTCTTTTTGATCATCACGTTTCCAATTTTATCTTTTCCCGCGTTAATGCGATTCCGGTGAATCAGGACAAGCCGGAGCTGTCCATTTTGAAAAAGGTTATCGGTTTGCTGAAGGCCGATGAAAAGGTTTTGATTTTTCCCGAGGGCGAGAGGTCCCGTGATGGCAAGCTGAAGGAAGAGGGCGAGCCGGGTGTCGGAATGATCGTCTGCAAGTCCAAGGTGCCTGTTCTTCCCGTGCGACTTTTCGGGGCTGAAAAAGTTCTCCCACGGGGAAGCAACAAGATCAGCAGGCACCCCGTCACTCTCGTCGCCGGGGAATTAATTGATCTTTCCGACCTGATTGAAAGTACTGAACTGAGCACGAAGGACCGTTATCAGGCAATCGCCAACCGGATTATGTCGGAGATCGCAAAGCTCGAACTCGACGAGGACCGCGGCGAGTAGGTCCTCTGAGCAACCCGGGAATCTAATTTCCCCGGTGTTGTTTTCCCGGATGCGTAGCTCCGGAGAGTTTCGGAATCACCCCGGGGTGTATTCATTGAGAGCTCACTTTGCACTCGTCGACGGCGTTCCTGCCTGTCGTCTTTCGCCTCTTCCTGTGACACAAGCAGTGGCACTGCTCTTGAACTCCGTTCGACGAGCCGCACCGTTGAAATGATACCTCGATCGGATTTCAGAGCTCGCAGCGTTGCGTGCAACGCTCTGAAACGATTGCCTAGTCGAGGATGAGCCCGGGACTGCCCGTTGTCGGTTTGGGCTTGGGCTTGTTAGGTTGCGGCTTCGGAGGAGGCGCGGGAGCACTTGGAGGATTCGCCGCTGTAAATATTCTGATATGTGGAATTTCGGGAGGGTGAATTTCAAGAGAGACAACTTTCTCTCCGGAGACTTCCTGAGCGGCGAGTGCCGTTCTGAAAATATCGTAGGTGTAACTCTGGAAGCGGGATGCATCCCACTCGTAGCGTTCTTTGGTGAGTTTATCGATGAAGGTCTTTTTCTCCTCCGGTGTGGTAATTTCCTTTGGTACGGCGGCCGCCACAGTCGTGGTGAACTCGGAATATTCTTTATTGAGCATTTGCACCATGTTGCCGCCGAGTGAAGTGGCCAGCTGAATGTACTCGGCATCGGGGAGGATATCGAGGTTGTAGCGGACCGTTTCCCGAATCGGCTTGCCTGAGGGAGCCAGCTTAGTGCCATCCCAGACCGACCAACCGGCAGGGACGCGGAATTGCTCTGATTTGGCGCGGGCCTGGAGATAGGTTTCGAAGCTGTCGGGGGCTACGTAGTAGTAAAAGAGGGTGCGCCGGTTTGTTGCCGCCTGTTTACAAAGTTGTTCGAATTCGGAGTTCGCTCCGAGAAACTGATCGGGTGTCCAGCCTCCATCTGCCTCTCTCGGTTCAAGATCCAGTTTGATGCGGTCTCCGTTTCCTTTGGTAATGAAGTATTTGAAATCTTTAGGACCGAATTTTCCTTCGCCGAAAAAGTCAGTAATCTTTTTGAGATCAAAACGGAATTTAGCAACCGGGACTACCGCTTCATCGTCGGCGCCAACAATTTTCTGGAGGATGGAGGCCTCTTTCCCCATGACGCCCTCACGATTGGCTACGGTGACTTTCATGGCCTCCCAGGCCGCGAGCGCTTCTCTTTCGCGGCGGCTCAATCTCACTTTCTCAGTGAGTGATTCGAGGTTTCCGTTGTCGTTGCGGGAGGTGTCTTTAATCGTGTAGGTGTAAGATCCGATCGATTTGCCGGTGTAGGCGAGATCTTTGAAGTTCTGATCGATTACGTCACGAATTTTGAGGACGTGCTCGTAGGGATCACCGACGAAATAGAGTTTTCCGAATTTGCAGACGATATACATGGCGCGTGAATCTTCGTCGGCCATTCTCGGATTCGGCATCGTGATCTCTTTCGCGATTTTAACTTCCGCTTCGGGGGTTTGAGCGAGGATCGCAGCCAGCTCCCGGTCTCTCTTGTCCGCTTCAAGGACGAGCTTGTCCTGTTCCTCTTTCTTCGCTTCCTCTTCTTCTACCTTCGCATTCCACTCTTCAATGTCGGAGGTCTTCTCAGCGAGTTCTTCATTGTCTTTCTCGAACTCTTCGAGATCTGCGATGAGTTGCGCCGCTTCTTCATCGGAGGGCAAATTGTCGATGGTCGTCTGATGAGTGCGCTCAAGGTCCTTGAGGTTATCAAGGGTCTTCTTGCGACTGACTTTCATCGCTTCGAGTTCTTCCACACTGACTTCGGGGAGGTTCTCAACAATCTTCTTCACCTCCGCTGAAATCGTGAGACTCGAAACAATGAGAATCAATAGGAGCACCCCGACGACATTGGTCATCGCATCCATGAGGGAGTCCATGCTCCTCTCTTCATCCTGTCTCGGTCTTCTCGCCATGTTTTAAATAGTTGTGGGAAGCTTCTCTCTCAGGGCTCCATAAATTTAGCAAAAACGCTCAGGTCAACCTTGCCTTCGCTTGGGAGTGGCAGTTTCCCCGGGATCGCTTTCTTTTCTTTACCCCGGTTGTAAGCGGAGACCACTCCGTTCACTTTAGCATACGCTCCTGCTGCGGCCTCATTTCCCCGAACGAGAAAAATGAGGCTTTGAGATGAATCGCCCGCCACGAGATCGAGGAGTTTGATGAATGCCTCGCTCTGATTGATCGAGGCAATTGGAATGGCCTCCGGCTCCTCGGTTAGGGATTTGTGAAGGTAAATACCGGCACCGCTGATCTCCACGAAATGGGGTTTCGTGTTGGTGCTGCTGCCGCTGGGACGGACGCGCAAGGCTGCCGCTTCGGGAGGAAGCTTCCGTTTCGCGATCTCTTCCTCTTTGATCTTGATCGCTTCATCGAGAGCGATTTTGTCCTTCGCCAGCTTTTTGTTGGTTTGTGAGAGAACATTGAATTTGGCGATGAGCTCTTCGCGACTCGCGTCGATTTCCTCCTGGTTATCGAACATCTCTTTGAGTTTCGCCAACTTGTCGCGTGCCGTGATCGTTTCCTTGTTCTGTTGAATGAGCTGCTCAATGAGCTGCTTCATTTTCTCGAGCTCTTTCTGCTCGTTCTCCTTCTCCTTTTTCACCATCATGAACTCCTGAGCGCGCTCCACTTCTTCGGGAGTTTGCCCCTCTGCCTTGTTCATCGCCATGAGATTGACGACGACGATGATGAGGGTGAGGCAGCCAATAATACACACGAGAATACTCAGGAACGGGAAAAGGTTCACTGAGGCTCCGTCGTCTTTTTTTCTTTTGGCCATGCGGGGCGAATTCTCGGAATGTTGCTCTAAGGAAGGAGGGGGCAGTCACAAGCGGGCTTGTGAGCGCGTTCAGAAGCCTATCGACCGAAGAGTCCTTTTTTCTTCACTACGATTTGCTTTCCGTTGAGATCTTTGAGCACTTCGTTGAGATTCTTGATTCCTTCAGAAAGTGATCCAATCTGATTTTCGATAGCGCCAACGGACTGGACGCGCATTTTGTCGAGTGATCCGAAGAATTCTTCGTCGAGTTTGGATTCGTAGTCTTTGGCGCGCTTGTCCATTCCCTCGAGCTGCTTTTCAACGGCTTCGGCGATCTTGCCGTGCTGCTCGATCTGTTCTGAAAGGCTCGTGGACATTCCCTTCTGAACGTTTTCGAAACGTCCCATAATGTCTTTCTGATTGTTCGCCATGGCATCGCCGATTGCCTTGAGCAGTGAAGCGTCGGATCCGACGTTCGATGCGGCTCCTCCGTCGTTGAGGCGCTTGAGGAGATTGTCGATGCAGTATTCATCAATATCAGTGACGAGGTCATCCTCCTGATTTTGAAGGGCACTGGCAGGGAAACTCAGGATAATACTGAAGACGAGAGCGAGAAGCGTGGTATCGAACGCGACACCCATATCACCCAAAACCTGGGTGAGGGGCTCCTGGATCGCTGTCATATCGCCGCCGTCGCCGGCACCGAGAACAGCCCCGAAACCTCCAATAGCACCACCGATACCGACAACGGTTCCGATGAAACCCATGATGGGGATCGCCCAGAGGAACACTTTCACCATGGAATAGCTACCGCTGACCTTTGCGGCATCGACTTCCGACTGGGACGAGATCATTTCCGCTACCTCCGGATTATTCTGGCGAACGTAAAAGAATTCGAGCGCTTTGCGGATACGATTCACAATATAGGTGTTACGAAGCGGCTTCGGAAAGTTGATAATGTGGTCGTGAAAATCTTTGAGATTATTCGGCGTGATCTCGAGATCGATGTCAGTGGGAAGGGCCTGAATGAGCATGGCACGTCGCTGTTTCCGGATGTTGATTGCCTTGAGGACGAGAATCCCCAAACACCAGAACATCAGCAAACTGGTCGCATACTGAATTTTGCCCCGCTTTGTGAAAAGGTCGGCAAGGTAGTTTCCTTCGGGAAGGAGGTGCATGATGACATACCAGACCAGCGTCGCCATCACACCAATGCCGCCGGCGATCCAGAGATTCACGTGAGAAGGGTGCGGGCCCACCGGCGCGGAGTTCAGGTCGAGCTCCGGAAGGCTGTTGTAGTGCTCGTCCGCCATGTGCTCCCCTGCATCCTCGGCTTCATGGCCAAAGTCGTCCGGAATTTGAATTTTTGTGCTACATCCGGGGCATTTGACCATTTTACCGGCGAAATCCGGCTCCGCTTGGAGGGTGATGTTGCAGGAAGGGCATGCGAAATTCATAAATCAGGAAAAGTCGGAATAGGTGAATAGTATTGTCGAATGAACCTTGTCAGTTCGTTTCACGCTAACACGTGCACCGTATGTTATGCCTGCTGGATGAAAGAATTCGAGGAAAAATTTTAGAAAACTTTTTCAGACGTATCGTATCAATTGGTGTTGGTTGGCGAAGCAATTGAGATGGGCAAATTAATCCAGAGGGGGAATTTAGTTATCTGCGCCGTCATACTGGCGGGGGTGACCTCCAGTTGTGCCCTCAGGGTTAAGGTTCAGGAGAACTGGAATGCGGCGCCAAAAGGACCTGTTTCGCTCAGTGCCGCGACGGCAACCTGGCAGCAAATTCGCTCGGGAGAGATTCTCAACGGAGACTCGGTTAAGAAATACAACGAAGCGGTCAGAGGGACTGTCGTCGGATTGACTGAGAACTGGGCGACTCAGAAAGGCTCCCTCGCCATGATTCAAACCAATCAGGGGAATGTTCGTGTTCAGGTTGAGCCGATCAACGTTCCTGCGATCGACTTGATCGATCAGCTCATTCCGGCTGACTTTATCCGGGTGAAGAGGGGGTTTCGTGAAAACACGATAGTGGAGGGAGTTGGAGCGTCTCTTCTGGTGCGACAGAGACAGTCGGACTTCGATCCAATGGTTCCTGAAACCGGATTGTGGTATCCGGTGACCGGCATTCTGAATCTCGATAACCCGATGAATCCTGTGCTTGAGTTGCGGGATCCGACGAGGGGGGGTGACTTGTTGACGGGTGGCCGCAGCTTTCCATTGTCAGCGAACTACACTGCGGCATTCGCGCGGGACTTTCAGGATCGGCAGTTTCAATTTCTGGATTTGCCGGCTTTGTTCCAGTTTGAGAAATACGCTGACCGAATGGGGCTGTATCGGATCTCACCTTTTGATCCATCGAAACAGGTCTGCGTGCTTGTGCATGGAATTTATTCCAGTCCCACCACCTGGGATATCACCTTGAACCGGATATACGAGCACGAGGATTTGCGGGAACGTTACGAATTCTGGACATTCGGATACCCTACCGGTGCGCCGATTCCGTTTCTGGCTTCAAAGTTTCGCGAGTCATTGCATGAGATGAAGGCGTTTCGTGCCGCGGCTGGCGCTTCACCCCGTGATATGGTGATTGTGGGGCACAGTATGGGGGGGCTTCTCTCCAAG
>JARGPH010000045.1:0-14585 GCA_029213065.1 Verrucomicrobiales bacterium
CTTGGATCTTGGATCTTGGATCTTGGATCTTGGATCTTGGATCTTGGATCTTGGGCGTTGGGCGTTGGGCGTTGGGCGTTGGGCGTTGGGCGTTGGGCTATGCCTGATGCTGCTCTTCAACAGCTTGAATAAATTTGTTAAGCTTCCGTCCGAGAATTTGGGTTTTATCGTAAAGGCTTTCGAAAATTTCACGTTCTTTCAGTGATCCTGATTCGTGAAGCGTTTCGAGGTGATCTTCCGTTTCGAGACATGATGCGAACGCATAGGTGAGAAATCGAATGTAGTCAGCTTTGTAGCGTCTGCGGCCATATCCTTCCACGATGTTTGCCCGAATCGATTTTACGCTTCGTCGGATCTGCGAACCTTGTTCATACAATTCAAATTTCGGCAAATTCTCCAAGGTCATCCGATGAACTTCAGTCGAAAGCACTACAGCCTCCTGCCAGATCTGAAGCGTCCGATAACTCATTACATTTCCAATCCAGGCAAAAAACCAATATCCAAAATCTAAAACCCAATATCCATCGATCGATTCAGGGCCAATCCGCCTAAATCCCTATCCCCCTCACGAAAACTGCTCCAGAAACCTCACGTCATTCTCGATCAGCAAACGCAGATCGGGGATGCCATACATAATCATGGCGAGGCGGTCGATTCCCATGCCGAAGGCGAATCCGCTGATTTCGGAGGGGTCGTAGGCTGCGTCACCACGCTTTCCGCCGACTTCGGTAAAAACAGCCGGATCGACCATGCCGCAACCGGCGATCTCAATCCACTTGGCGGCTTTTCCGGTGGCGTGAAGCTTGAGATCCACTTCGAAGCTGGGTTCGGTGAAAGGGAAAAAGTGAGGACGGAAACGCACTTCAGTTTTCGAGCCGAAAAGCTCGCGGAAGAAGTATTCGAGCGCGCCCTTGAGGTCCGCAAGGGTTACGCCTTTATCGACGTATAACCCTTCGAGCTGATGGAAAGCGCTGAGGTGCGTCGCGTCGATTTCATCACGACGAAAGGCACTCCCGGGAGCGATGATTCGCACGGGCGGAACCAGCTTCTCCATTGTCCGAATCTGAACGGATGAGGTGTGTGTTCTCAGAAGCTTTCCGTTTTCAAAGTAAAACGTGTCCCGCTCGTTGCGAGCTGGATGATCCTCGGGCGTGTTGAGAGCATCGAAGCAATGCCACTCCGTTTCGATCTCAGGTCCCTCTGCGAGAGCGAACCCCATGCGACGGAGAATTCCGACAGCCTCGTCGAGAACGTGTGTGAGCGGATGAAGCCCGCCTTTCGGCAAAGGACGTGATGGCAAGGTGGGATCAACTGAATCGAACCTTTTTGCATCGCGAGCTGCGGTAAGGGTCGCCACTTTCTCGTCGAGAGCTCCCGTGATCGCAGTGCGCACCTCGTTGAGCTTCTGACCGACGTCTTTTTTCTGCTCTTTAGGAACATCACGCATTCCGGCGCTCGCGGCAGTGAGCTTCCCCTTTTTTCCCAAATACCCGACACGGGCAGCCTCGAGCGAGGTGTCATCGGTAATGCCCTCAATTTCGGCGAGAGCTTCGGTTTTGATCGATTCCAGTTCAGCAAGCATTTAAAAAAAGGAGTAAAGTAGTATAGAAGTAGAGGAGTAAAGAATCGCTTCCTTGTGTGGCGGCGAGCGCCAGTGAGTGGAGTTTCATCTTGCCGGACAAAAGCCAGCCGACCACTCGCCATCAAACAGGGTTAGATCATACACCCAACAGGGTCAAGTGACTCAGAGCGGAAGTTCTTTTGCGTCTTTTGCGCTTTTTTGCGGCTAAAAAATCGGGATTTCGAAAAGAAAAAAGCCGGACGCTCGCTGAGCGAACTGTCCGGCTTTGATAAAGTTAATTTAAGACTGCTTTACGCAGACTTTTTCGCTTTTTCCTCCAGAGCCTCCGCCGATTTCTTGGCGAGAGCTGCAAAGGCTTCAGCGTCGTGAATCGCGAGATCCGAAAGCACTTTACGATCGAGATCGATCTCAGCAGCCTTCAGGCCCTCCATGAAACGCGAGTAGGTCATTCCGTTGATACGGGCTCCAGCGCCAATACGCTGAATCCAGAGACTGCGGAATGTACGCTTGCGGTTCTTCCGGTCACGAGTCGCCCACTGCTGAGCTTTAGTGACGGAATCTTTTGCGGTACGATAGAGCTTCGAGCGGGAACCGCGGAAGCCTTTCGCTTTATTCAGGATACGTTTTCTGCGCTTGCGTGAAGCGGGCGCGTTAGTTGCACGTGGCATTTTCTTTTATTTCCTCTGAGATAGTTGTTATTTTTATTTCAGCTGGCTGACTCACTTTCTCTTTAGAGATCGGTAGGCGTTTTCGCCGCGATCCCAGTCAACTCAGCTGTGAACCGATTTAGTCGATTCGTTGGTAGTGTTTACTAGTGCTTACACTTTCAACGGCTTACTTGCCGCAGAAAGGAAGATCCATTTTAATGTTCTTCTCGTCACAGGGTGCAGCCAATGTTGACTGACCGAGACGACGCAAACGCTTAGCATTCTTACGGCGGTTCAGGTGTCTTTTCCCCTGTTTCCGACGTAGAACTCTACCGGTGCCAGTCACCTTAAACCTTTTGGCGACTCCTTTTCGTGTTTTTGCTTTTCCAGCGGTACGTGCCATAGCGGGCGGAATCTAGGCTGATTCGAGGGGAATGCAACGACTTATTCAGTTGCGTGCGTGTAAACGGGCCCTTTCGGATTCGGGATACGAGATTCCCCGCGATCAACTTAGACGCTTTCCAGCCATATTTTTGGATTTCCCTACCGGCCATCTACCCGCTACAGTGCCGCATCGAGCCTATGACTGAACCCATTTCCCCTACTGATTCCGCCCCGATCGATTCCGAACAGGAAATTGCTGAAAAGCTTAGAACGGCAAGGGAACTGATCGGCAATGAACTTCGCAAAGTCATCATCGGGCAGGAAGATGTCGTCGAGCAGATGCTCATCGCGCTGCTCTCCGGCGGCCACTGTCTCATTACCGGTGCCCCCGGTTTGGCAAAAACGCTTTTAGTAAGCACTCTGGGGCAGGTTTTCGATCTTAGCTTCAATCGAATTCAGTTCACCCCCGATCTGATGCCTTCCGACATTACAGGAACTGAAATTCTCGAGGAAACCGCTGACGGCAAGCGCGATCTCGTTTTCAGCAAGGGCCCCATCTTCGCCAACCTCATTCTCGCGGATGAGATCAACCGGACCCCTCCGAAGACCCAGGCAGCACTTCTTGAAGCGATGCAGGAGAAACAGGTCTCTGTCGCCGGCCAAAGCCTCCAGCTCGACAAACCATTTTTCGTCCTCGCGACGCAAAACCCCATTGAGATGGAGGGCACCTATCCCCTTCCCGAAGCGCAGCTGGATCGTTTCATGTTTAACATCGTGATCGATTATCTATCTGAAGACGAAGAAGTGGCCGTGGTCACTCAGACCACCGGAACCGGCAGCGAGCCGGTAAACGCCGTCTTCTCCGGCGAGGATCTCGTTCGCTGTCACGAAGTGGTGAGACGGGTTCCGATTGCAGAGGAAGTGGTTCGATACGCGGTGAGACTGGCTTCGAATTCACGTCCTAAGCAACCCAACTCCAGCGACTATGTCAATGAGTGGGTCAACTGGGGAGCCGGAACCCGCGCGGGGCAGGCACTCGTTCTCGGAGGAAAAACCCGCGCCATTCTCGACGACCGCACCCATGTCACTTTTGACGACATCCGCGCGATGGCAAGCCCCGTGATGCGCCATCGCATTCTCACCAATTACCGCGCCGAGGCGGAGGGAATCACAGTCGATGACGTCATCGCCAAAATCATCGAGACAACGAAAGAAACCGTTTAAGGCGAGCCTTTCCCCTTTTCTGAACTCAAGCGATGCCTTCCACCGCGACTGACTTTCTCGATCCCGCCGCCCTCATGAGGGTGAAGTCGCTGGAATTGCGGGCCAGAATGGTCATGGAAGGTTTCTGGAAGGGACTTCACAAGTCGCCCTTTCACGGATTTTCGGTCGAATTCAGCGAATACCGCCCCTACGTCCGCGGCGACGATCCGCGTTTCATCGACTGGAAGGTGATGGCACGAAGCGACCGGGCCTACATCAAAAAGTTCGAGGACGAAACCAATCTCCGCGCCCATCTCCTCGTCGATCAAAGCCGCTCGATGACCTACGGCTCCGGGGAATACACCAAGGCCGACTACGCTTCCACTCTCACCGCGACACTGGCCTATTTTTTAATGGGACAAAACGACGCCGTGGGCCTCACGACATTTGATCAGCACATCGATCAGCACATTCCGGCCCGCAACCGTCCCGGCCAGCTGCGACGGCTCATGCTGAATCTGGAGCACGCACCCTCCGGCGAGGGCACGAACCTCGGCGCGGCGATGAAAGGCCTCCACGAGCTGATTCGCAAGCGCTGCCTTGTCATTCTTATTTCGGATTTCCTGGCACCACTCGAAGATCTCGAGAGACAAATCGGCTACTTTGCCGCAGGCGGTCACGACATCGCCATTTTCCAGACCCTTGATCGACGCGAGATCGATTTTAATTTCCAGAAGGCGACCCATTTCCGTGATGCCGAATCCGGGAAGGACCTCTACATCGATCCCGCCGTTGCCGGAAACGACTACCGGGAACGGCTCAACGAACATCTCGATGCGGTGCGCACTATCTGCACCAAGCACGGCGCCCGTTACCGCCTCACCCCCACCGACGAACCACTCGAGCACCTTCTCTTTGAATTCGTTACCGAACAAACTCTTTAAAGAAACACTCATGCTAACAGCTACTCAAAAGGAAAAGCTCACCACACTCGCGAGCGAACTGGTGAATCAAGAAAAGGCCCGCATTCTCGTGGAGCCGCAGGATCGCAGTACCGGCTACTGGTTCGGCGGCGGCAACGTCATTCAGGACCGCGACGGATCGATTCTCATTTGCGGCCGCTATCGCAACTACGGCGACTCCCGCACCGGGGTCGGAGCCGGTGAACGCGGACTCGAACTCGCTGTTTTTCGCGCTCCAACGGTAGACGGCCAATTTGAGAAAATTCTCTCCTTCTCCAAACAGGACCTCGCCCACAGCGGAATGGGAGTGGTTTCGATCGAAGGTGTCGCCCTTCACCTCACTGATGACGGCATCGAGCTTTTCATCTCCACGGAAAAAGACGCCAGATACCCTGAGCGGATCATCGACTTTCAGAAACCGGGCGCCGGAGTCTGGAGCATTGATCGCATTCACGCCGACTCGGTTGAGAATCTGAGCCCGTCCAACATTGAGGAAATCATCCCCTTCGGCGCGGACAATCCTGAACGCCTCCACTGCAAAGACCCCTGGGTATTTGATCTTCCGAACGGCGATCTCGTCCTCGGTTACTGCACGCACCCTTTCACCTGGTCCAGCAGCGGCACCGCAGCGCTGCTCCGCAAGAAGGGATCATCAAGCTACGAACCAATCACCAGCGAGATGCTCCATCGCGGCCCCGTCTGGGACATCGCGGCAGCGCGCGTCACAGAGCGCCTCGCTGTTCCGCAGGCCGGTGAATTCGCCGACGCCCCGGGACTCTCCCTCTATTTCTACGACAGCTGCGAAAGCCTTCGCCAGCTTGACGAAAACCCGACGGCATCGTCCCGTCCGCGCGGTTGGTCCTGCGAGGAAATCGGCGGCATCGCCGTTGGTAACGATTCCGATCTCAGTGAAATCGTGAGCCTTTCCACCGAAAAAGCGCTCTTTGTCTCCCCTCACGGAACCGGCTGCTCCCGCTACATCGCAACCCTCACCACCGATGAAGGCATTTTTGCCAATTGGCAGCAGAGCCAGGAAGATCTCAGTCAGCCCCTTGTAGGGAATTTTGTCCCCATGGCTCGCATCGTGGAAATTCTCTCATGAAACTCGCGCTCAATTCATCAACGATCAAAACGACACCGTTGCTCGATAAAATTCGAGTGACCGGCGAGGCGGGCTACTCGGGGATCGAACTCTGGGCGGTTGATCTTTACGAGCACGTCGGTCGCGGCGGTGAGATTTCCGATGTGGAAAAAGCCCTCACCGATCACGGTCTCGAAGTGCCTGCCTGCATCGCGGTGCGCAACTGGGGCGAAACCGAAGGACGCGAATACGAACTCGCGCTTGATGAGGCAAAACGGCGTTTCGAACTTGCGGCGCGGATAAAGGCACCGCTCATGATCTGCACCCCGCCCGTCGAACGCCCCGGGATCGAAGGACTGCACCGCGGCTATTCCGATCTTCTCGCGATCGGACGCGACACCGGAGTGCAGGCGGTCCTCGAATACATCAGTCCCTTTAAAAGCCTCAACAATCTTCCCGACGCCGTCGCCGTGCTCGACGAGTGCGGTGCTGCCGACGGATGCACCATCCTCGACGCCTTCCACAACTGGAACAACAAGACGACTCTGGATGACATCAAAGCGTTGCCACTCGAGCGAATCTCCCACTACCACATCAACGATGCTGCGCCTGGAATCCCGAGCGGCGAGCAGCTCGATTCGGATCGGGTTATGGTCGGAGACGGCGTCATTGATTTGAAATCGGAACTGACGGCGATCAAAGAGAAAGGTTACGACAAGTGGATCAGCCTCGAGCTTTTCAACAAAGACTGGTGGGACCGCGACCCTCTCGAAACCGCAAAAACCGGACTCGAACGAACCCGGGCGATTTGCGACGAGGTTGGTTGGAAAATCGAAACGAACTGAGATTTCACCTCGTTTTCATCATCCCTCCAATTACGCTTCACTTGGAGATGCCAGTGTAGCGCATGAAAATTTCCAGAAGAAACCTTTTAGCCCGTCTCGCCTTTTACGGCTCGCCGGTTGCGGCATTCGGTTACGGCAGCCTCATCGAGCGCCATTGGCTCGACATTACCCGCACCGATATTCCTCTCGCGAGTCGCTACAACCATCTCGATGGCTTGAAGATTGCGGTGATGGGTGACTTTCACTTTGATGACTGGGGCAGCCGCAGTCTCATTGCCTCCGCAGTGAAAGTGGTTAACGAAGAACCGGTCGATGCTGTCATCCTCGTGGGTGATTACATTTCCGACCAAGTCGGGGCGATGGAGCCGCTCTGTGAAGAACTCAGTCACCTCAGACCCAGGTTCGGAACCTTCGGGGTCATGGGAAATCACGATTGCTGGCACTTCGACCTCGCCATACCCAACCTGCTGGAAAAGGCGGGAGTACAACTGCTCAGAAACCGTGCGATCGATTGCGGAGAATTCGCCATTGCCGGACTGGACAGCTATTGGGGAGGCAGCCCTGATATCGAATTCACGGTCAAAGATCTCGATCCGGAAAAACCCATCCTCTCCGGATGGCACGAACCGGACACCTTCGACTACTACAAAGACCCGCGAACGGTTCTGCAGGTGTCAGGCCACACCCACGGTGGCCAGGTAAGAGCCCCCTTCTACGGCCCGCTTCTTCTACCTGAATTCGGGAGAAAATATCCCTACGGCCACTACCGGAACGAAAATTCCTCTCTCTTCGTTACCCGTGGAATCGGAACCCTGAATCTCCCCGTGAGATTTCTCTGTCCACCGGAGCTGGCGATTTTGACGATGCGGAGAGACAAAACAGCCTAACCGAACAGCTCTTCCTGTGAAATCTGCAGAGAACAGTTGGAGTGAATCGTAAAAGGCTGATCGGGGCTTACCTCCCGGTAGGTCCCCTCCTCATCCAACTGCAAAAGAACGACAGATTTATTCTCGGGATCAACAATGAGATAAAACGTTACTCCATTGGCCGCATACAGCTCACGCTTCGAAACAAGATCTTTTTCGCGAGTCGAAGGGGAAAGAATCTCCACGATCATCGCAGGAGGCTCTTCAATCCACTGATTTTCGGGCCTCTCGCAAACCACCATGAGATCCGGTCGCACGATAGTTGAGTCCGCTACCTGCCAGTCCAGTTCATACACCGCCTGACACCGTTTGTCACAAGGCGCCAAATTCAGCTGATTCGAAAACTGCACCAACAAATTGGCTCCAATCGATTGATGAAAGAAATTTGGCGATGGTGACATCGAAACAGGAATCCCGTCCCAGAGCTCCCAATCACCCTCCCAGTTGAGATAGTCAGCCCTCGTGTAATGAGGGATATATGTCACAGCCGATGCCATGCCTCACGATATCATTGAATCATGAGCTTGAAAATAGAATTGGGGAAAGCCCCGGGGATCTGCAGAAAAAACCAAAAGCGGCGGCAAGCAAACAAAAACCTACTTTCCGCCGCGGTCGATCCGGATGATGTATTCCCCTTCGCGCTGAAGGTTGAGACGATCACGGGCGATTGTCTCGAGAAATTCTTTGTCAGTCTTGAGGAGGCGATGCTCCTGACGCAAACGCTGAACGCGCTCGTTTTTGCCCTCGCGAATCGCGACGAGACGATTCTTCTCGGATTGAAGCTCATCCTGCCTGTCCCACTCGGGACCGAACAGTTTCACCACTGCGACGAGCAGTAGCAGATAAATAACGACCTCCATGACTCGCGAAAGGCGGCGCCACAGGTCGGTGCGTGTTTTTCCAGCCGCTCCTTCGATATGGAGAGGCATCTCAAGGTTGTCCTGAAATTCGGGGTCACGCATAGTTTAAAAGGAAGCGCCGGATGACTATCACCCGGCGCCTCGAAGCTTGATTAGAAGCGGAGTTTTCCGCCGTAAATCGCATCATCACCAAGCTCCTCTTCAATACGAAGGAGCTGGTTGTATTTTGCGATCCGGTCTGAACGGCTCAATGAACCGGTCTTGATTTGTCCTGCATTCGTCGCCACGGCGATGTCGGCGATCGTGCTGTCCTCAGTCTCACCGGAACGGTGGCTGATCACGCTGGTGTAGCGGTTTTCTTTCGCAAGTTCAACCGCGTCAAGTGTCTCCGTGAGTGAACCGATCTGGTTCACTTTCACGAGGATTGAGTTGGCAACACCGAGGTCGATTCCCTTCTGGAGGTAATCTGTATTGGTTACAAAAAGATCGTCTCCAACGAGCTGAGTTTTGTCACCCATTTTCTCCGTGATCACTTTCCAGCCATCCCAGTCGTTCTCGTCGCAACCGTCCTCAATCGAGAGAATGGGGTAGCGGGACTGAAGATCGAGGTAGTAATCAACGAGCTCTTCCGCTGACTTCTCGGAATTGTCCGACTTGTGGAAGACATACTTGCCTTTTTCTTTGTCGTAAAACTCGGAAGAAGCCACGTCCAGAGCAACGAAGATGTCCTCACCGAACTTGTAACCCGCCTTATCAACCGCCTGCTCGATCACTTTGAGAGCGTCGTCAGCTGAATCAAGTTTAGGAGCGAAACCACCCTCGTCACCCACCGCAGTGGAAAGACCGCGGTCGTGAAGCACTTTCTTAAGTGCGTGGAAAATCTCAGCACCCTGGCGAAGCGCCTCGCGGAAACTGGAAGCCCCTTTTGGCATAATCATGAACTCCTGAAAGTCGATCGGAGCATCTGAGTGAGAACCACCGTTGATGATGTTCATCATCGGAACAGGAAGCACCTTGGCGTTCGGACCGCCGATGTACTTGTAAAGAGGAAGCCCAAGCTGATTCGCCGCCGCATGGGCCGTCGCAAGGGAAACGCCGAGAATCGCATTCGCTCCCAGCTCTTTTTTGTTGGCCGTGCCATCAAGATCAAACATGGTTTTATCAACCACGGTCTGCTCAGTCGCATCGAGACCAATCAATTCAGCGCAAATCTTTTCGTTTACTCCCGCAACCGCTTTAAGCACCCCTTTTCCAAGGTAGCGATCTTTGTCTCCGTCACGAAGCTCCCAGGCCTCATGCTCTCCGGTGCTCGCTCCACTTGGAACCGCTGCGCGACCAATTGCTCCGCCTTCAAGCTCAACATCCACCTCGACGGTAGGATTTCCGCGGGAATCTACGATCTCCCGGGCGCGTACATTAATAATCGTCGTTTCTAGCATGTCTCTGGTATTTGTTTAGTTTCCTATTATTTAAGAAATCTTCAATATCAAAATGGCTGAAATTATTATAATTCAGCTAAAGTGACCTGCGGAGCGGTAAGCGAAACCAGCCGAAATGCAAGGAACAACCTGATCACACAACGCGATCAATACGGTTTTACGAACTAAATTCCGACCCTTACCGGAATTATTCCAACGACTGAAAATAGTCGCGAATATCCTCTCCGAAAAAGGCGGCAACGGCGAGCAGGATAATCGTGATCGCGAGGCTGACATAGCCAACCATCAGCCCAATCGCGCCAAGGGTGTGACCCGGAGCAGGTTGCACCGGACTGTGTCGCGCCTTCGCCAGAGCAACGTGACCGGATATGATAGCGATAGGAGCAAAAATGATCCCCAGACTGAAACACGAAACCACCGTCAACACTGCCGAAACGATGGAAACCGCCCCGAAAATCGGAGACGGGGGAAGCTCGTCATAATCGTCTTCCTCCTCCTCTTTAGAATTCCCCTCCTTTTTGGAACCGGTGCGTTTTCTCCGTCTCTCCCGCGGGGATTTCGAAGCCTTTTCCTTTTCGCCGTCAGACGACTCGCCCTCGTCCTCAGGTCTTCTCTGAACCACATCGTGCCCGACTTCACTGGTATCGTCATATCCCTTCGGCTTCTCGGGCGGGACCGGAATATGAGTCGAGGGCACCTCCTCCTTAGCAGATTCAGTTTTGGGGAGCACGGCACCGCTGAAAGCAGCAAGCTCCCCCGGAAAACGAATCGCGGATGAACAAATAGGGCACTCTACCTCGGTTCCGATGAAACTTTCATCACCGGATACTTTTTGCCCACACTTGGGGCATGCGACCTTTATAACTGCCATCTAATTAATTCGGAGACTCAATTTGGAAAAAGCTAATAGAAACGGGAATCACCAGGTTCTGCAACCAAAATGAGCCATTGAATCTGCTTGAATTCGGTAAATGACGCCAGCATGCTTAACTAAGCCTATGAAAGCACTGCTCTGTCTCTTTCTCTCTTCAGCATTCGCGGTCTCTCTAATCAGTTGCGCGACGAACTCTGAAGCAAACGCCTCTATCAAGCCTTACCCGTTTGATACCTGCGCAGTGATCAACAAACCGCTCGAAGGAAAACGAACTCTTCGACGCGTCTATCAGGGTCAGGAAGTTCTCTTCTGCTGCCACCCCTGTGTGAAAGCATTCGACGCAAACCCCGATCCCTACATGCCCCGTATCCACGCCGCTGCGGCAGGCGGTGCGGAGCAACCTTACCTTAAAAGCGGCGCACAGGCCGCCGCGAACGCCGCCGTCGAAATGGGCCGCGACGTTCAATAGGGTTGGATCCCCCTGCCAACAGGGTTGAAGGGACGATCGGCTTACTTTTGTGCCTTAAGGCATCGAAGGGGATGTTCAGGAGACATTGCCGCAGGTGAGACTCAGGCAATCTTCAACTCCCGGCCCGGAACCCGCCCGCTCCCGCGGATCGTCAGCATTTCCGGAGACACTTCGAGGACCGCGAAGGCATTCTCGTCTTCCGTATCAACCATACCTTGAACGGTTACGTAGTGGACCCCGTTTCGTTCCGCATAGTTGCCGGCGTGGTTGTGCCCGTTGAACCACGCTGCGACTGTGCCGGGAAACTGATCGATCACAGCGAGGACCTCCCTGTCGTTCCAGAGGTTGTGCGAGTTATCAGGGAGAATGGGGTAATGGCAGGAAATAATGACTTTCTCGTGAGCGGATTTTGCGGAAGCCAGTTCCCCTTTCAACCACACCAGCTGAACCTCGCTGATTGTCCCGTTCCATGACTTGGCATTTTTGCGACCCTGCGCTTCAAACTCCTTCAAAATTTCACTGGCTTCTTTATACACATCAGAGTCACGCGGATGAGCAAACGTGCTGATCTCCGTTCCATCGAGAAAAACAAACCGGAAGCCACCTTTGGAGAATGAATGATACGGCTTCGTCATTCCCAGCTTACCGAACACTTCGGGCTTTTTATGATCGGGAACCGAAAAATCATGATTCCCTGGAATCTGAACAACAGGCGATTTCAGTTCGTTGAGCGGCTCAAGAATGGCGTCAAAGCTCGCAAAGTCCCTGTCAATCAAATCACCTAGATGAATCGAAAAGTCGACCTCAGCTTCATTGATCGATTTAACGGCGCTTCCGAGCTTTTTAATACTGTTTCGGTAATGCCGAATCCCGCCGGGATCGGCATCGACGTATTGAGCGTCGGCGATCAAACCGACCGCAAACAGAGCCGCATTCTCTTCCGCGCCTCCGGCGGAGCCTACCGCGAGCGTTGCCGCTGAAGAGTGAATAAACCTGCGCCGTGTTATCATAAAATTCTAATCCTTCTCATACAACCAGCCCACGGGAAATCGAGTCACCTGAGTCAGGTTCAACCCTCCCCGCCTTCTGTCACCGGCGCAGTGCCCGAGAACGACATAATCGTCCACGAAGGTCATCGCGGTGTAGCAATACCAGCCATTCGGATCATCTTCGAGCGTCTTGAATCCCGTCCACGTTTTGCCCTCATCCTTCGACAATGCCACCGAAAAAGGAGTGCGCCTTCCTTTCAAAGACTCGTCGATGTTGTCGTGATTGTTCCACGCCACGAGTAAATCCCCCGTCGACGGTATCCGCTCAATCGTTGCCGGCGAAACCGGAGACTGCAACGCGGATTTTACCGGCTCCGACCACGTCTCGCCCTTGTCCTCTGAATACGAGACCAACTGCACGCCGGCGTTCGAACGAATGAACATCATAACTCGCCCGTCCTTCAACTCCACCACTCCCGGTTCCTGCGCGATCCAACGACTCCCATCCGGTTTTTTCGGAGCCAATATCGTGGAGTTGCGCTTCCAGGTTTGCCCGGCGTCATCCGAGTAGTAGGACATGACGAGTCCATTCCCGTCCATCTTTTCGTAGCTTTCCTTATTGTGCAGCGAAACCGCAAAAATGAGACGCCCGCCCTCCAGCTGGATGACACGATCATTGTTGAGCACGTAGTAGGCAATTTCATCCGTGATGCACTCAATCGGATCGCTCCAGGTCTTTGCTTCATCGCTCGAGAACCTCACAACAGGACGGCAATCGACCATCGAATTTTTACGAAGATAGAAAAGCGCGACCCTTCCGTCCTGCAGTCGCAGCAACGACACTGACATGTCATTAAAACCGCCACTCTGCGGCACGACAACAATGTCGTCTTTCGTCCACGTCTTTCCCCCATCGGATGAATACCGCCCCGCAAGATGTCCAGCGGCATGATCACTCCCGCCTCCGGTGAAATAGGTGTAAACAAATAAAATCCGCCCGTCCTTCAGCTGAATAAAATCCCCCTCACTGTTCCTTGCATTTCCCGGACCGGGAGGAAGAAGCCGGTTTTTATCAACCCCGCTGATCTCCTTAACGCGATACGGCGGATCCAGTGGAATCACAAACTCATCGGCAAGATTTCCCGAGGCGCTGAAGCCCCTTACTTTCATTTTTGCCCGCCCCGGCATGAAACCGATTTCCCCGACGGCATCCGCATGAACGGTTCGCTCATGAACGAGTTTCCCGTCGATCTGAAAGCGCAGCGTGTTGCCTTTCCTGGCGACTTCAAAAAGAAACACTTCGCCATCCCTCATGAATTCCTCAGGATCACCGATCGGAGTTCCTTTTGCATCATCAAAAAGCGCACCGGTCAGAAAGATCTTCCCGTGCCCGCCTTCAAAACCAAAGTAGCTGCCGCCGATTTTAAAAACAGCGGCGGATCCATCCATTTTCTCCAGCGCCATCTCCGCTCGAACCGCGAAGTCACCGGGACCGATCTGCTTTCCGGCGATCAGCTTTGAGCCGGCACCCTCTGCAACGAGAAAACCGTCGACGGCTTTCCATTCTCCACTGGCCTCAGCGATAGCGACCTGTTTTCCCGCTTCCAGAAAAACCATCTCTGACGCCGCCACCTTCGCCCCCCAGCCATACGCCACCCCGACCACAGAAAGTAAAAGCCCCAACTTCATATCCCCTCAGATTCCCGATTGAGAGACAGAAGGTCAAGATTACAGCCTACGGGAATGCGGGAACAGATGCCGCTGATCCGCCATTGTTCGAATCAAATCGCAAAGATAGCTTTCTCCTTATGAATCAGCTGTTTTCAGCTATCGCGGGAATCCTGTTTTTGCTCACTACCCACCCAGTGGCGGGAAAGGAGTTGCCGTGGACATTTCGCCCGCTCGCGAAAGTCGATTCACTTCCATCAGTGAAAGACACCTCATGGCCGAGGAGTCGCATCGATTATTTCATTCTTCACAAACTCGAGGAAGAAGGGCTCGCCCCGTCCCCGCGCGCTGATGCGCGAACCCTTTCAAGACGACTCAGCTTTGACCTGATCGGAATTCCGCCCGAATCAACCGGCATAAGTATCGAAGAACAGATCGACGATGCCCTCGCAAATCCACAATACGGCGTGCGCTGGGCTCGGCACTGGCTCGACCTCGCGCGTTACACCGACACGACAGCATCCTGGCTGAATTCAACCGCCGGCGCCTACCGTTACCGCGACTGGGTCGTCGAGGCACTGAATAGCGACATGCCCTACCCCGACTTTGTGAAACGGCAACTCGCGACTGATTTGATGCCCGAAACCGGCCCCGAA
>JARGPH010000045.1:14595-34558 GCA_029213065.1 Verrucomicrobiales bacterium
GATTCCGTTGCACTCGGTTTTCTCGGACTCAGCCCCACTTACTGGAAAGAACTGCAGCTCCCGCCCGAGATCATTAAAACCACTGTCGCCGACGAATGGGAAGAGCGGGTCGATGTCCTCGGGCGAACCTTCCTCGGGCTCACACTCGCCTGCGCCCGCTGCCACGACCACAAGTCCGATCCCGTCTCCGCAGCCGATTACTACGCATTGGCCGGCGTCTTCGCGAGCGTCAAACTTTCCGAACGCCCCCTCATGAGCGAAGACCTCTGGGTCCCCGTCAAATCCGCCCGTGAAAAGGTCGCCGGAATCGATAAGAAAATCGCTGCCCTCAAAAAGAAAAAACCGAAGCCTGAAGATCTCGACGCGCAGACAGCCAAACTCACTGCCGAGATCGCAGCCCTCAAGAAGGCCACTCCACACTACGACATGGCGACGGCGAACGGGGTCGTCGAGGCCGCGCTGTTTGTGAAACCGAAAGAGAAAGGCCACGGCACCGATCTCGATTTTCAGATGGGGAAAGCACGCGACCTCGAGCTCCAGAAACGCGGCAACCCGAACGATGTCGGCGAGGTGATACCACGCCGGTTTCTTTCCATCTTCCCCAGTGAATCGGGAGAACCGCGTCGGTTCACGAAAGGCAGTGGACGACTCGAGCTCGCTGAGGCGATGATCGAAGATGCCGAACCGCTTTTCGCACGGGTCATCGTCAATCGCGTCTGGAAGCAACACTTCGGACGCGGCCTCGTCGACACCCCGAGCGACCTCGGCAAGATGGGCGACAAACCGACCCACCCCGAGCTGCTCGACGATCTCGCCGGACAATTCATCAAGAACGGCTGGTCTTTCAAATGGCTCCATCGGGAGATCCTGAATTCGGCGACTTGGCAGCAAAGCTCCCTCGCACCGGAATCCGAACAGCTCGATCCTGACAACGAACTTTACTCACGAATGACCCGCCGCAAACTCGACGTAGAATCGTGGCGCGACTCGCTTCTGGCAGTGTCAGGAACACTGAATAAGACCATCGGCGGCGAACCGCTCGACCTCTCCGATGAAAAGAATCTGCGACGGACCCTCTACGGGAAGATTGATCGCCGCAATTTGAATAAGATGCTTCAGGTTCACGATTTCCCCGACCCTGCGGCTCACAGCCCGAAACGAGACGAAACGATCTCGCCTCTCCAGTCGCTCTTTGCGATCAACAGCCCCTTTGTGAAAGCCCGTGCCGCCGAAGTAGCAGCCCAACTCGAGGGCGGGACCAATACAATCGACCAAGCCTACGAACGGCTTTTCCAACGCGAACCCACCGCAATGGAGAGAGAAGCAGGGGCGCAGTTTATCGAAGAGGCGAGCCTCGCCGAGTACGCGCGGGTCCTGCTCGCGAGCAATGAGTTTTTATTTGTAGATTAGAAGATGATCACCCCGAATCCCATGACCCGCCGCAGTGCCCTCGCCTCCCTCGGAGGAGGTCTGGGCTCACTGGGGGTGATCTCCGCACTCGGAAACAACGGAGGAGTTCTGACGAAGCCACATTTCGCTCCGCGGGCGAAGAGAGTCATCCATCTCTTCATGAACGGCGGACCTTTCGGGCCTGACTTCTTCGATCCCAAACCGGCCCTGACCAAATACGCCGGCCAACGTCCTGCCGGAGCCGACCTGCGCACCGAGCGTCCCACAGGCGGACTCATGGAAGTCCCCTATCAATTCAGCCATCACGGGAAAAGCGGACTCCCCGTCAGTGAGCTGTTGCCGATGACGGCGAAGCACGCCGATGACCTTTGCATTCTGAAATCCTGCTACACCGACAATCCCAATCACGGCCCCGCCCTGCTCCTGATGAACAACGGCACGATGACGCCGCGCGTTCCCAGCATGGGCGCATGGACCTCCTACGGACTCGGAAATGAAAGCCAGGATCTGCCCGGCTACGTTGTTCTTTGTCCCGGAAAACCGGTTCGCTTTTCGATCCTCTGGAACAACGCATTTCTCCCCGCGAAACACGCAGGCCTCTACATCAATCATTCCGACCTCGACCCCAGATCGATGATTCCCTGGCTTCGCGATCCCGACGAAAACCCGGGAGGCCAGCGGAAACGACTCGACCTCCTCCAACTTCTCAATCAGAACCACTCGAAAATTCGCGGCGGCAACGATCTCCAACTCGAGGGCCGTATCGAAGCGATGGAAACCGCCTACCGGATGCAATCATCGGCACACGACGCTTTCGACCTCAAACAGGAGAACGCGAAAACCCGCGAGGCCTACGGCGAAGGACATTTTGCGAACGGCTGCCTTCTCGCCCGGCGCATGGCGGAGCGCGGCGTGCGATTCACCCAGGTCTACTACGGCAACGGACAACCGTGGGACACTCACAGTGGTCACGATAAAAAGACACGCGCTCTCGCCAAAGACATCGACCAACCAATCGCCGCCTTGCTCGAAGATTTGAAACAACGCGGCATGCTCGAGGACACCCTCGTCGTCTGGGGAGGAGAATTCGGACGCACCCCTGTGAGTGAAAACGCGGACGGTCGCGATCACAACCCGCACGGCTTTTGCATGTGGATGGCCGGCGGCGGAGTCAAAGGCGGCTACTCTCACGGAGCGAGCGATGAGTTTGGATTCAAAGCAGTCGACAAGCCGATGCACGTCCACGACATCCACGCGACGATTCTGCACCTCCTCGGAGTTGATCACGAGCGCCTCACTTTTGAACACGCCGGTCGGGATTACCGCCTAACCGATGTACACGGAAACGTTGCCACTGACATTCTCGCCTAAGATGAAAGCCGGACACCTCATAGCGAAAGCGATCCTCATGATTGGCTTAATCACTCCGGTGATAGCGGACGATCACTGGGCCTACCAACCGATTCAGAATCCGACTCCTCCTGCCTCCGGTTCCCAAAACCCGATCGACGCGTTCGTTCTCGCGAAGCTGAAAGAAGCGAATTTCAAACCTTCACCCGAAGCGCCCCCGCACATTCTTCTGCGACGTGCACACCTCGATCTGACTGGACTGCCTCCAACACCTGAAGAGATGACCGCGTTCCAAAAGGCGTGGAAGACCGACCCGCAATCGGCCTGGGCAGACAAAGTCGATGCGCTTCTCGGCTCACCTCATTTCGGCGAACAATGGGCGAAGCACTGGCTCGACATTGCGCGTTACGCTGAAAGCGACGGCTACCTCGGCGACACCCTTCGCCACTGGGCCTGGATCTACCGCGACTGGGTCATCAACTCAATCAACAGCGACCAACCTTTTGACCAATTCTCGATCGAACAACTTGCCGGAGACCTTCTTCCAAACGCCTCACAAAGCCAGAAAATCGCGACTGGTTTTCATCGCAACAATCTCAAAAACACTGAAGCCGGCCTCGATAAGGAACTCGCCCGAACCAAGCAGGTCGTCGACCGCGCCGCGACAACCGGAAACGCCTGGCTGGGTCTCACGATGGCATGCGCAGAATGCCACGACCACAAACACGACGCGATTTCGCATGAGGAGTTCTTCCAGTTTTACGCTTTCTTCAACAATACGAAGGACTCTGATATCTCGGTCAAACTCGATAAAGAATGGCCGATCACGACGATTGAGAAAAAGAAGGACGAAAAGGAACCATCGAAGCCGACACCGAAAGCTCAGGCGCTGTCGATTCTGCCTGAAAAGGAATGGCGAAAGACGCACGTTCACATCCGGGGAGACTACACCCGCCACGGAGAAGAAGTCACTCCGGGAGTTCCAGCGGCGATGCACCCGCTCACGATTGCGGAAGGAGAGCCGCCACGACTCGCTCTCGCGAGGTGGCTTTTTGCTGACGACAACCCACTGACCCCACGCGTCACCGTGAACCAGATTTGGCAGAAACTTTTCGGAACCGGAATCGTCGCAACGCCGGATGACTTTGGGACTCACGGCGCGCGCCCTTCGCACCCACTCCTGCTCGACTGGCTCGCGTCGTCATTTCGTGATTCCGGCTGGAGCCGCAAAAAGCTCATTCGCGAAATCGTGATGTCAGATACCTATCGTCAGTCATCGACGAACACATATCCGGACCGTCCCAACGATCTTCTCTGGCGGCAGAACAGCGTCCGCGTCAATGCGGAAACGGTGCGCGACATCCACCTCGTCGCCAGCGGACTCTTCACGCCGACGGTGGGCGGCCCCTCGGTTCATCCTCCCCTGCCTTCATTCGTCAGTGATGTCGGTCGAAGCGTAAAATGGCCCGAAAGCAAAGGCCCCAATCGCTACCGTCGCGGCATGTATATCTTCCTGAAGCGAACCGTGCTCTACCCGATGCTCACCGCGTTTGATGCCCCGGACACCAGTTCATCATGCAGTCGCCGCGAAGTCACGAACACACCGATGCAGGCCCTGACACTCTTAAATGATCCCGTCTTTTTCGAATGTGCCGACGCTCTCGGAAAGGAACTTTACCGGAAGCACGGCGACGACGCCGACGCAGCAATCACCGATACGTTTCAACGTTGCCTCAATCGCGATCCGAATCCCGGCGAACTTGCGACCCTTTCCTCAGCTCACTACGACCTTCTCGACGAATCAAAAAATCCGGAACTGGCGATGATCGCAACGACGCGCGTCATCATGAACCTCAACGAATTTATTACCCGTGATTAATCCCCAACAGTTCCACGAAATGGCTTCCCGCCGTCGATTTCTATCGAGCGGGATCGGTTCACTCGCGCTCGCCTCGATGCTGCGGGATGACGGACTTCTTGCCGACGACTCATTTCAGGCTCCGCATTTTGCACCGAAGGCAAAGCGCTGCATTTATCTTTTCATGGAGGGAGGCCCCAGCCAGATGGACCTCTTCGACCCGAAGCCGAAACTCAACGAAATGGACGGGCAGGCGATGCCGGAGTCACTCCTCGAAGGAGTGAAATTCGCCTTCACCGAAAAGGAAACCGCAAGACTTCTCGGCAGCCCCCGCACTTTTAAGAAATACGGTCAGTGCGGGATGGACATGTCAGACCTGCTTCCACATCTCAGCGATCACGCCGATGACATCGCTCTGATCCGCTCGATGTACTGCGATCAGTTCAATCACCTCCCCGGTCAGCTCCTCATGCTGACGGGAACACCGTTTCGCGGTGCACCGACTCTCGGGTCGTGGTTAAATTACGGACTGGGAAGCTCGTCGAAAGACCTTCCCGGATACGTCGCGATGACCACGCTCGGCCGTGGACTCCCCGGCGGAGCAGCGAGCTGGTCGAGTGGCTTTTTGCCTTCCAATTACTCGGGAGCGCTTTTTCGCAACGAGGGAAGCCCGGTTCTCAATTTGGCTAATCCCGACAAAATCTCACCGGAGATGCAGCGCCGCACCATCGAAGCGGTCAATGACCTGAACCGTCAGCGATTCAGCGAGACGGCGAATCCGGAAATCGCGAGCCGGATCAAAAATTACGAACTCGCCTACCGGATGCAGTCGGCCGCGCCTGAATTGATCGACCTGTCCGACGAAACCGAAGCAACCAAAGAAGCTTACGGATTGAACCGGGAGGACAAAACCGGCTTTCAAGCTTCCTACGCCCGAAATTGCCTTCTCGCCCGCCGACTCGTTGAACGCGGGACCCGCTTCGTAACGCTGTTCCTCTCGACCTGGGATCAACACAGCAAGCTCGATTCAGAATTGGCAAAGAACGCGAAAATCTCAGATCAGCCCGTCGCGGCGTTGCTTCAAGATTTGAAGGATCGTGGTCTTCTGGACGAAACACTTGTGGTCTGGGGCGGAGAATTCGGTCGCACACCTCTCGGGGAAAACCGCTCCGGTTTCAAAACCGTGACAGGACGGGACCATCACCCTTATTCATTCAGCATGTGGATGGCCGGCGGCGGTATCAAAGGTGGGCAAACCCTCGGCTCGACCGACGAAATCGGTTGGGGCGTCGAAAAAGATCCCGTTCACATCCACGATCTCCACGCGACGATCCTGCATCTCTTCGGATTCGATCACGAGGAATTGACTTATCGCTTCCAGGGACGGGACTTCCGTCTCACCGATGTGCATGGCAAGGTCGTGAAGAAGCTCTTGGCGTGATCGAAGCGCCGCGGAAAAAAGTTTCATTCCGTCAGCGTTTTCTCATCGCCCCTCCTTATGCCACTCAACCCTGTTGCCTGTTCGACCCAACAGGGTTGAGTAGAGCAATCCCGCATTTGAAAACAACCCGGGAACACCATGGGAAAGCTTTCGAGCGTCCCTTCAGGACGCTGGTGATGGATCTGTTCGTAATCCCGGATTGAAATCCGGGGCTTTTACCGCCGATGCCTTCAGCATCCCCAGTCGTGCGCTCAGGTCTTGCGCACCGACCTGAGCGCCACAATCCCACCCTTAGATCGGACCTCGAAAAGCCAGGTGCTGAAAGCACCTTCGATCCCAGCCCCGGATTTCAATCCGGGGATCTGAAACGCAGTATCTACCGCGTCCTGCAGGGACGCTCGAAAACGCCCCCAATCATCTACTCCACGTCGATATCGATGATATCAGAGTCCTCTTTGGACTTTTTCTTCCCGAAGATACTTCCGATATCCAGCCCGAAATAGGCCAGACAGCTGATCAGCAGCGCCGCCGCAGCAGCCTCGTCGAGGTTGCCGATGACCGGAAAATTGTCGGGAATCAGCTCGATAACTCCAGCTGTGGGATTGAAGAGATACACGGCACTCAAGGCTCCGAGAACCCCGACGACGATCCCTTTTCCGACGCTCCGGGACTCCTTTGAATCCTCTTCAATAGTTTTTTGGTTTTCCATGGTGCAAATAATGCTCAAAAAAATCAGTTTTTTCGACTACAAACAGCTAATGCAATTATAACGCATAAGAGGGCACCCGACTTTGTGAAATTTTTCACAAAGTCACCTTGACCCTTTAAAACGGCGCACCGATAGTCGATTTTTTAGTGCTCCGTAACACCCTCACGAGCGACTCGAAACTGCCATGTCGAAGACAACCCGGGAAATTGAAATAAAGGATACGGCAAGCCGTTCCTCGGAACTCGAAGGCTATCAGCAAACCACTGATGATTTGGTCGGTGAAAAGCTGGTCCTTAACATGGGCCCATCCCACCCGGCTACTCATGGAGTGCTCCGTCTCGTCCTCGAAATGGACGGCGAAGTGATCACCAAAGCCGATCCCGACATCGGCTTTCTTCACCGCGGCGACGAAAAGATCGCGGAGAACATGCAGTACAACCAGTTTGTGCCCTACACAGACCGCCTTGATTACCTCGCGCCCCTGGCCAACAACGTCGCCTACGCCTGCGCCGTTGAAAAACTGATGGGCTGGGAACTCCCCGCCCGCGGTCAGGCGATTCGCACGATCTGCTGCGAGATGTCACGGATCTCCGCTCACCTCCTCGGACTGGGTGCCTACGCGATGGATGTGGGAGCGATGACGGTTTTCCTCTACACCTTCACTCAGCGTGAAACGGTCTACAATCTCTGCGAACAGCTCACCGGGGCGCGTTTCACAACGAGCTACACCCGTGTTGGCGGCCAGATCCGTGATTTGCCTGAAGGCTTCACCGATTCTCTCCTCAAGTTCTGCGACGAGCTTCTCGCCTGCCTCGATGAGGTTGAAACGCTCCTGAACCGGAACAAGATCTTCCTCGACCGAACCCGCGATGTCGGCGTGATCTCGAAAGAAGACGCCATTGCCTGGGGTCTGAGCGGTCCGAACCTTCGTGGTTCCGGTGTCGATCACGACGTCAGAAAGGCGAATCCCTACCTCGATTACGAGCGCTACGATTTCGAGATCCCTGTCGGCAGCGTCGGTGACAGCTACGATCGCTACCTCGTCCGCATGGAGGAGATGAAACAGAGTACCAGCATTCTCAAGCAGGCAGTGGCTGGACTTCCCGATGGTCCGATCAACGTCGCCGACTGTAAAGAACGCCTTCCCGAGAAGGAGCGCGTTCTCATGAGCATGGAAGAGCTCATCCACCACTTTATCCTCGTGACAGAGGGCCTCGATGCCCCTGCCGGCGAAGTGTATTTCGGAGCGGAAAACCCGAAAGGTGAACTGGGATTCTACATCCACTCCAAAGGTGGTGGTGTCCCGTATCGCCTCAAAATCCGCGCACCGTCATTCGTTAACTTGAGCATTCTCAGCAAACTCCTCCCGGGAAGCATGATGAGTGACTCCGTCTCCATCCTCGGAAGCCTCGACTTCGTGATGGGAGAATGTGACCGATAAAAAACCTAAGAATAGCGCCTCAAGCCACGCCTCCTTTCTACTCACTACTTTCTACTCTAAGAAAATGTCCTTCGAAGTCCCCTCAGATCTGGAAAAAGAGATCGACGAACGCATCACCCATTATCCGGTGAGCAAGCGATCGGCTGTGCTTCCCGTGCTCCACGCGCTGCAACATCATTTTGGCTTTCTCTCCGAGGACGCTGTCGAATGGACTGCTGCAAAGCTCGAGCTGGAGCCGATCAAGGTGCTCGAGGTCGTTACTTTTTATCCCGGATTTCGCCAGGAAGCACCCGGCAAGTATCACATCCGCGTCTGCCGTACCCTCAGTTGCGCGATGGCAGGCAGCTACGAGTTGATGGAGAGCATCTGCGAAAAAACCGGGATCGATCGCTCCGGGGTGACCCATCACAATCCTATCGCCGTCAGTCCTGACGGGAAATTCAGCATCGAATTCGCAGAGTGCCTCGCCAGCTGCGGAAGCGGTCCTGTCTGCCTTGTCGAAGATGACTTCCACGAAGCCGTCTCCGATGTCGATTCACTTCTCAGCCAATATCCCTGATCCATGAGCCGCGTGATTTACAAAGAAGGCCGCGAGCCGCATCCGAGAGAACACCGCGTCGTTTTTAAAAACGTCGACCGTGAAGGCTGGGATCCGTCCATGGACATGTATTTGAGCGAAGGTGGTTACGACCAGCTCAAGAAAGCGCTCACGCTCAAGCCGGGCGAAGTCACCGACGAGGTGAAGAAAGCCGGTCTTCGCGGACGCGGTGGAGCGGGTTTCCCTGCCGGCGTGAAATGGGGCTTCATTCCTCCGACCAACGAAAAGCCGGTCTACCTGATCTGCAACGCGGATGAATCCGAGCCGGGCACCTTCAAGGACCGCTACATCATTCACCAGGATCCGCACCAGCTCATCGAGGGCATGGCGATCTCCTGTTTCGCAGTCGGAGCGCACCTCGCCTACATCTACATCCGTGAGGAGTTTCCTGAAGGCGCTCAGATTCTCGAAAAGGCGATCGAAGAGGCTCACAAGAAGGGCTTCCTCGGAAAAGACATTCAGGGATCAGGCTTCGATCTTGAAATTTACGTCCACCGCGGCGCAGGTGCTTACATTTGCGGCGAGGAAACCGGTCTCATCGAGTCACTCGAGGGGAAACGCCCTTATCCACGAATCAAACCACCGTATTTCCCCGCAGCGATGGGGCTTTACCTCTGCCCCACGATCGTGAACAACGTCGAAACCCTCTGCCATGTGAAACACATCATGGAGATCGGTTCCGAGAAATGGTCACAGACCGGAAAACCGAATAACACCGGCACACGAATCCTTTGCGTGAGCGGTGACGTCAAAAAGCCCGGCTACTACGAAGTGCAGGTCGGACACGTCACCATGGGCGAGCTCATCAACGACATTTGCGGCGGGCTCAAAGACGGACGCGAACTCAAAGCGGTCATCCCCGGTGGCTCCTCCGCAAAAGTGCTCCGCGCCGATGAGAAATTTACGATTGGGCGCGGCGACGACGCCAAAGAGATTTCGATCTGGGACATCCCGATGGATTTCGACTCACTCGCCGCCTGTGGCTCCATGGCCGGTTCCGGCGGAGTCATCGTGATCGACGACAGCCGCTCGATCAGCTGGGTCCTCAACAACATCAACAATTTCTACGCCCACGAGTCCTGCGGACAGTGCACCCCGTGTCGTGAGGGATCGCTTTGGATGAAAAAAATCACCGATCGAGTCGTCGCCGGCAAGGCAAGCCCTGCCGACATCGACACGCTCGACAGCGTCGCCCGCAACATCGACGGACGCACCATTTGCGCTTTCGGTGAAGCTTCATCCTGGCCGACGGAAAGCTTTGTTGAAAAGTTCCGGGACGAACTCGTTGCGGATACGAACCCGGAACTCGAAGGCGTCGTAGTGAACGCTGAAACCTTTACTGCTGCTGCCAATCTCTAATCAAATGAGCGAGGAAAAGACAGATCTTCTCGACGTCCAAATTGACGGCGTCTGGCACAAGTTCCCCAAAGGAACGCGCATGATCGAGGCCTGCAAACAGGCCGGGGTCGAAGTGCCACATTATTGTTACCACCCCAAACTGACCTCACCCGGCAACTGCCGCATGTGTCTCGTCGAAATGGGAATGCCTCCGCGCCCTGCGCCCGGAGCTGAGCCGGCCGAACCCGATGAGGACGGTCACCTTCCTATTTCATGGATGCCCCGCCCCGTCATCGCCTGTGCGAACACGATCGGGCCGAACATGGGGATCAAAACGACCGGACCGCTCACCGAAGGCTGCCGCGAAGGGGTCATGGAACTACTTTTGGCAAACCACCCGCTCGATTGCCCGATCTGTGATCAGGCCGGGGAGTGCAGCTTGCAGGAATTCAGCGTTGAGCACGGAAAAGGCGAGTCGCGTTTCCGTGAGCAGAAGGTGAAGAAGCCGAAAAACGTCGAAGTGGGTCCACGCATCCGCCTCGATGACGAGCGTTGCATCATGTGCAGCCGCTGCGTTCGCTTCACTGATGAAATCGCTGACGATCCAGTCCTCGGATTCACCGATCGAGGCAGCCACACCGTTCTCACCGTCTATCCCGGTCGCGAACTGGCGAACAACTATTCGATGAACACCGTCGATATTTGTCCGGTCGGAGCACTGACTTCGAACGACTTCCGCTTCCAGATGCGAGTCTGGTTCATGAAGGAGACCAACACCATCGACGTAAACTGCGCGACGGGCGCGAACACCACTGTTTTCACCCGCCAGGGCAAGATTTACCGGATCACGCCACGTCAGAACAACGACGTGAACTCCGACTGGATGCCTGACTCGCACCGCCTCAATTTCCACTGGATTGAGAGTGAAGCGCGTCTCACCGAACCACTCGTGCTCGACGGAGACCATCACCGTCCTGCCACCTGGAGTGAAGCACTCACGAAGTCCGCTGACAAACTCAGCGCTCTCAAGGGCAGCGAAATCGCTGTGATTGCTTCGGCACGGATGACGAATGAGGAACTGCTCATCACCAACCGCCTCGTGAAGCATCTCGACGCAGGCCACGTTGATACCGTCCCCCGCATCGAGGAAAATGACGGCTATCTCATCGCTGCTGACCGCAATCCGAACACGAACGGGGTGAAACTCATTCTCGGACTCGACGATCCCGGATCACAACTCGACGCGATTCGCGAAGGAATCGAGCAGGGCAGAATCAAAGGCCTTATCGTGCTTCAGGAAAACCTCGTCGGCGACGCCGGTTTCTCAGGGGAACTCCTCGGCAAGCTCGACTTTCTCCTCACGACTTACCCGCTCGCCAATCCGACCGCGGATCTGGCTGACGTGGTTCTCCCCGGCGCCTGCTGGGCGGAGAAATCCGGAACGATGATCAACGTGACGGGTCGCCTTCAGCGTCTCAACAAAGTGGTGGACGGTCCCGGCGCGACCCTGGAGCCGTGGGAAATCGTGCGCGATCTCATCCAGGCAACCGGTGGCGGCAACGGCATCTACGCGGCAACCGACCTTTTCAAACAACTCGCTGAGCAAGTCTCCGAATTCTCCGGCATCAGCTGGGAACAAATCGGCGACCTCGGACTACCACTCATCGAAACAGGCGAGACCATCCCACTGATCGAGCGCGAGAAAGAGCGCATCGCGAGCGGACTCGTTGTTGGATAATTCGAATTTTGTAACCCATGGATTGGCAAATCATCATCGCAGCGGCAATCAAGGTCGTCGTATTCGTGTTCCTCACCACGCTTCCGCTGGTCGCAATGTCCGTGTGGGCAGAACGTCGCGTCAGTGCCGCGATGCAGGACCGGGTCGGCCCGAACCGGGTTGGCCCGTTTGGATTGCTTCAGGCAGTCGCCGACGGCATCAAATTCCTTCTCAAAGAGGACTTCACCCCGGACCACGTCCGCAAAGGCTACTTCTGGCTCGCTCCCGCACTGACGATGGTGCCGGCCCTCCTGACCTGCGCCGTGCTCCCCTTCGGCAGCCAGCTGTTCGGTGAAAAAATGGTCATCGCCGACCTCGACGTCGGACCGCTCTTCGTTTTTGCGATCGCCTCACTCACTGTTTACGGAATCGTTCTCGCAGGTTGGTCTTCGAACTCCAAATACCCTTTTCTCGGCGGAATCCGTGCCACCAGCCAGATGATCTCCTACGAGATCTCCCTCGGTCTTTCCGTGGTTCCTCTCGTCATGATCTACGGGGAACTCAACCTCGGGAACATCGTCATGCAGCAGGCGCAAAACGGCTGGGCGCTGCTTCCGCTCTGGGGTGAAGGCCTCAGCGTGAAGGGCTTCCTCCTCGCAATCCCGCTATTCATCTCCTTCATCATTTTCACGGTATCGATGTTCGCGGAAACGAACCGTCTTCCCTTTGACCTTCCTGAATGTGAAACCGAGCTCGTCGCCGGTTACCACACTGAATACAGCTCGATGAAATTCGCGCTCTTCTTTCTCGGGGAATACGCCGCGATGATCATTGGTTCCGGTCTCGCCGTAACGCTGTTCTTCGGAGGCTGGAGTCTTCCCTTCGGCTGGCTCACACCGGAGAGTGCCGACGCCGAAGTCCCACTCTGGGTCGGAGCCGTTCACATCGGCACCTTTTTCGCCAAAGTGATCGCCTTCATTCTTTTCTTTATCGTTGTCCGCTGGACTCTCCCTCGTTTCCGCTATGATCAGCTCATGCGACTCGGTTGGGTTTTCTTCTTCGAGATCGCCCTCTTTAACGTTGTCCTCACCGCATTACTCCTCTGGGGGCTCGCTTGATCCCCACTAACTCTTTCATCTCCATGGCAAAAGTCGTTGAACGTCCAAAACTGAAATGGTGGGAGCAGCTTTACCTGCCCGCACTTCTCTCGGGCATGCGTGTGACACTCGGTCACCTCATCCGAAACCTTTCCGGCAAGACAAAGGTCACGATGCAGTATCCCGAAGAGAAATGGGATGAGCATCTTCCCGAACATTACCGTGGAGCCCCTGCCCTCGTCACCGACGAGCAGGACAGAGAACGCTGCGTCGCCTGCCAGCTCTGTGAATTCATCTGCCCGCCACGGGCTATCACGATCAAGCCCGAAGAAATTCCGAGCGACGACAAGTGGGCGAAAGTCGAGAAACGACCAAAAGCCTTCGACATCGACATGATTCGCTGCATTTACTGTGGCCTCTGCGAAGAAGTCTGCCCCGAGCAGGCCATCTTCCTCCGAAAAGATTACGCCATCACCGGCACGAGCCGCGCCGAAATGGTTCACGACAAAGAGCGTTTGTATGAAATCGGCGGGAAACGGGATGGTCTCGTCAACAAATGGAACGAGCTCAAGTAATTCACTGACATGACCTTTCTATTCTACATTTTTGCTGCTTTTGCTTTGATTGGCGGCATTGGAGTCGTCGTTTACCGCAACCCGGTTTCTTCGGCGTTCTCGATGATCCTTTCATTCCTCGGATTGGCTGCGCTTTTCATTCAGCTAAACGCTTACCTCGTGGGAGTTCTGCAAATCCTCGTCTACGCGGGAGCGATTATGGTGCTGTTCCTTTTCATCATCATGCTCATCAATGTTGAAGACGAAGAGAAGCGACGCTTTCCTTTCTTCAGCTTCCTCGGAGCCGGCGGTATCGCGGTTGCCTTTATCGCCCTCCTCGCTGTTGTCCTGAAGCGTTTCGCCCCGGGCGAAGCCACGATCCCGAAACTCACCGCCCTCGAAGGCCCCGGCACAAGCGACACCCACCAGGTCGGCGAACTCCTGTTCAGCACTTACTGGTTCCCCATCCAAATCGTAGCCATCCTCCTCCTCGTCGCCACCGTAGGCGTCGTCGTCCTTTCCAAGAAGGAGCTCAAATAAAGCGACCAGCAAAGCCCATCCGACCTTTTACTTTTTACCTTTAACCTTTTACGGCGCGACAGCGCCCCAGCCATGGAACTCACCCTCAACCACTTCCTCTTCGTCAGCGGAATCCTCTTCGCGATCGGACTTTCCGGAGTTCTCCTGCGTCGCAATTTGATTGTGATCTTCATGTGCCTCGAGCTCATGCTCGCGGCGGCCAACCTCACCCTCGTTGCCTTCTCCCGCTTCAATTTGCAGGACGGACAGCCTGATTACGACGGCCACGTCCTTCTTTTCTTTATCATCACCGTCGCGGCTGCTGAAGTCGCGGTCGGGCTTGCCATTATCGTTGCCCTCTTCCGCAACCGTGAAACCACGGATGTGACGAAGATCAATTCGATGAAATTCTGACCACTTTAGTGACCTTTTTTACATGGACGTAAATACACTCGCCTGGGCCGTTCTTCTGCTACCACTTCTCGTGGCGGCATCGATCCTCCTTGGACTCAAACGCTGGTCAGGACTTAGTTCGCTGGTTTCGACAGGCTCCGCTCTTTTCACCCTCGTCATGTGTATCATGCTAGCATCGGGTGATGACGGCACCGCAATGCCCTTCCATTGGATCCAGCTCGATGACGGCAATTTCACGGTCGATATCGGACTGACCCTGAACAAACTCAGCAAGGGAATGATGCTGATCGTGACCCTGATCGGCTTCCTCGTTCACCTCTTCTCACTCGCCTACATGAAAGACGACAAGGGGAAAGCACGCTACTTCGCCGGCCTTTCACTCTTCATGTTTTCCATGACCGGCATTGTCCTCGCGAACAATTTCGTGATGATGTTTATCTTCTGGGAACTTGTAGGTGTCAGTTCCTACATCCTCATCGGTCACTGGTTTCACAAGGAATCCGCCGCCGACGCAGCGAAAAAAGCCTTCCTCACCAACCGTATCGGTGACTTCGGTTTCATGATCGGCATCCTCCTCGTCTGGGTTCTCACGGGATCAATCTACTTTGAGGAAATCAAAGAAGCGGTCGGCGGAGTGAAAAATCTCACCCTTCTCAACATCGCAATGATCTGCGTTTTCTGCGGAGCGATCGGTAAATCTGCCCAACTTCCCCTTCACGTCTGGCTTCCCGACGCGATGGAAGGCCCTACGCCGGTTTCCGCACTGATCCACGCTGCCACAATGGTTGCAGCAGGTGTCTTCATGCTCGCCCGCGTTTCCTTCATCGTCGACATCACGGAACTCGCCGCCACGGTAATTTCCACGATCGGTGCTCTCACCGCGCTCGTCGCCGCTCTCATGGCGCTGCAGCAAAACGACATCAAGCGCATCCTCGCTTACTCGACGCTCTCGCAGCTCGGCTACATGGTCATGGCGCAGGGAATCGGACACGGCGGCAGCGAAGCCGGCATGTTCCACCTCTACACCCACGCTTTCTTCAAGGCGCTCCTCTTCCTCGGATCAGGTGCCGTCATTTACGCCTGCCACCACCGCCAGGACATCTGGGACATGGGTGGCCTTCGCAAGAAGATGCCGATCACCTTCTGGACCTTTGCGATCGGAACCGCAGCACTTATCGCAGTTCCCTTCACGAGTGGCTTCTGGAGTAAAGAAGTCATCCTCGAAACTGCTCTCCACGAAGGGAAAATGCTTCCCTACGTCTGCGGCATGATCGTTGCCTTTCTCACCCCGTTCTACATGACGCGCCTCGTCATTGTCGCCTTCACCGGCAAGAGCCGCACCGGCGACGCCGACCACGCCAAAGAGGTCGGTCCGATCATGTGGATCCCCCTCGCGATTCTCGCGTTCATGGCGATCTTTTCCGCCTACAGCTTTATCTCCGGTCCGTTCCAGGCGAATGGCCACGCTGATATCGGACACCTTTTCAGTCACATCGGTCTCACCGCGATTCTATCCCTCGTCGGTCTCATCGTCGGAGTCGGTGCCGCCGTCTTCCTCTACAAAGGAAAAGACGAAGACCCCATCAGCATCCCGCTTTTCCGCGATAAGTTTTACATCGACGAAATCTACAACGGCATCGTCCGCGTTTTCCAGGATGCCGTCGCCGCGTTTCTCGACATCGCAGACCGCTTCATCATTGATCCTGTCGTCGCCCGCGCTCCCGCCGTCGGAGCGATGATGGCCGGATCGTTCCTTCGCGTTTTCCAGGTCGGCAACGTTCAGGCCTACGCCTTCATGTTCGGAGCCGCCGTAGTCGCCCTCATCTTCTTCCTCATTCTCTGATCGAAACCTTTTCCCTATTTTCGCCGTGAGTATTTTAGAAATCATCGTCTTCCTGCCGCTTCTCGCCGCTCTTGTGATCGGTCTGGGCGCTCCCGCACGAGCCACTGCCCTTGGAGTATCCATCGCCGTGCTCTTTGCCAGCCTCGTTACTGCAATTTGTTTCGCACCTTCCGTTGAAGGGACGATGCAGATGCTCAGTTCCCGTGCCCTCCTCGATCTGCCGGGCTTTCCGAAACTGAGCCTCGCTTTCGGTCTCGACGGCATCAGCCTCGTTCTCCTTCTTCTCTCCGCCATCGTCATGGTCGCGGCGGTTTGGATTGCACCACAGGAAAGCGCCATTAAAAAAGGCAGCGCAAAACTCTACTACGCCTCCCTGCTCCTCATCGGCGGCGGTGCGATCGGAGCGTTCTGTTCCACGGATCTGTTCTTCCTTTACGCCTTCCACGAGCTCGCTCTGATCCCGACCTTCCTCATGATCGGTATTTTCGGTCATGGTGAAAATCGCGTTAAAACCGCCTGGACGATCACCATTTTCCTCGGAGTCGGTAGCTTGATTCTCCTCGTCGGACTGATCGCTGCCGTCGTCGCCCTCGGAGGTTCCACCTTCGCAGTCGCTGATCTCATCGCTCTCGCGAAGAACCCGGAGACCGGCATCGCCGTCGATTCCCAAAAATGGATCTTCCCGCTTCTCCTCGTCGGATTCGGAGTTCTTGTTTCTCTCTTCCCCTTCCACAGCTGGGCCGCTCCTGCTTATTCTGAAGCGCCCACTCCCGTGGCAATGCTTCACGCAGGCGTTCTCAAAAAGTTCGGTCTCTACGGTCTCATTCGTATCGCGATGCCGCTCGTTCCCGCCGGAGCTGAAATGTATCTGAACGTGATCCTCGTGCTCCTCCTCGGAAACATCATTTATCTTGGACTCGTCACCGTCGCTCAGAAAAGCCTCGATCGTATGCTCGGTTATTCGAGCGTCATGCACATGGGTTACATCTTCCTCGGAGTCGCCGCAGGCAATGCCCTCGGACTTTCCGGTGCGGTTCTTCTCATGTTCGCTCACGGCATTTCCATCGCGCTCCTCTTCGCCCTCGCCGGCTGGATGCGTGACCGCTTCGGAACTCTCCGTTTCGACGAACTCGGCGGTGTCGCCAAATCACTTCCCAAACTCGGACTCATGTTCGGATTCGCCGCCTTCGCTTCCGCGGGACTTCCCGGCTTCGCGAACTTCGCCGCAGAAGTCGCGGTGTTCTTCGGTGCATTTCAGGGAGAAGGAGAAACAATCGGCTGGCTCCGCTGGGCCACGATCATCGCCCTCTGGGGAGTCGTTATTTCCGCGGTCTACATGCTCCGCGCCTACCGTCACCTCTTCATGGGGCCGAAGCCGGCAAAACTCGAAACCGGAGCCGACATCACCTGGGCCGTCCGCATTCCTGTCCTGCTTCTCGTGATCACCCTTTTACTCGTCGGCTTCATTCCCGAAACACTGAACCAGTTTATCCGCCCCGCCGTCGAAGGCATCCTCCTCATCAAAGCAGGCTGAATTTAAAATCCAACAGGGTTAGGTCATCGACCAGACCCTGTTAAGTCGAAACACTCCTTACTTTTCACCTTTTACTTTTAACCTTTTACCGCGCGAAAGCGCGAAACAACCATGCCGGTTTACTTTCTCGAAATCATCGTTGTCGCCCTCGGACTCGTCATGCTCATGGTCGACGCGTTCGTCAAACTGGAGGACAAACGTTCCATCGCCTGGATCGGCATGCTCGGTCTCAGTGTTGTCTTTCTCCTCCTCTTTCAGGTCAAAGGCCCCGAAAACACCGACGCCGCTTTCTGGCAGTTCTACAGTGCCAACGATACAACCGCCCTGTTCTTCAAAGGCATCGCCGTTCTCACTACCTTGATCGTTCTCGTCATGGCAGTCGACTACAGCCCTGTGGTCGTCGACCAAACCGCAAAGCCCGAGAAAGGCGCTCACCCGCAATCCGGACTCGGTGAGTTCTTCGCGCTCCCCATGTTCGCCTGCGCCGGCCTCATGTGGATGGCATCCGCCAACAACCTCGTCAGCATCTTCGTTTCGCTCGAAGCCGTTACGATCACCTTCTACATCCTCGTCACCTACCTGAGACGAAACGTCGGCTCCCTCGAAGCCGGAGTGAAATATCTCATCCTCGGAGCGCTCTCAACCGGCTTCCTCGTTTACGGATTTGCCTGGCTCTTCGGTATCACCGGGAGCATGGATCTCGCCGAAATCACAACCGCTCTCGCAAAGCCGGATATCAACACGACCGCCGCGCTATTCGCTTTCGCACTCATCCTCATGGCGAGCGCCTTCAAAGTCGGTGCGGCACCGTTCCACCTCTGGATCCCCGACGTCTATCAGGGCGCCCCGACACCAATCACCGCCTTCCTTTCGGTAGGATCGAAAGCCGCCGGCTTCATCGTTTTCCTCCGTCTCGCGACACCATTCCTCGCGAGCGAACCCATCGTTGGCAAAGTGACCATGGTTCTCACCGTCGTCGCGGCCCTGACACTTCTCTTCGGTAACTTTTCAGCGATCCCGCAGAAAAACTTCAAGCGACTCCTCGCCTACTCAAGTATCGCCCACGCCGGCTTTCTCATGATGGCTCTCGCCTCCGCTCCTGACAAGCTTGTCGAAGGTTCCAAGCTGACTCCTGTCACCGTGATTGCCTTCTACCTCGGAGCCTACCTTCTCATGACTCTGCTCGCCTTCCTCGTCATGAGCACGATGCGCAAAGTGCAGGTCAGCGAAGAAATCGACTCTTACCGCGGACTCGCGAAGCGCTCTCCATTCCTTGCTTTCGCGCTTCTCATCGCAATGGCCTCTCTCGCCGGTATTCCGCTCACTGCCGGATTTTGGGGCAAAGTAAACGTTTTCCTCCTCGCTATTCAGCAGAAAGAATGGCTTCTCGTTATCGTCGGACTGATCGGAGCCGGCGCCGGTTTCTACTACTACCTGAAAATTGCCGCTTCGATGTATCTCTCTCCCACTGAGAAAAACGACGACACCTCGGCGATCGCCATCAGCCCGCTCTCACGGGTCACCATGATTGCTCTCATCGTCGCGATTATCGCTGCCGGCTTCGCCCCCGGACTGATCTTCGGATTGATGGGGTAAAATCCATTCCCGTCGACCCAGGCCGTGTCTGATACGCCCCACCACCCGAAACTGGCAGCACTCGACCGGGTGTGGGAAAAAGAGCGGGAGCAGTATTTAATCCGGGGCCGCTATGGCAACCTCAAGGCCCCTCGAAAGTTGCGTGGGTGCGTCATCATGCTCGGGGTTCCGTTCTTTCTCAGCATTATCGCACTCTTTCTATTCGTCCCCTGGGAGAGGTCTTATCTCGAACGGGGATTCTACATTCTCATCGCATCAGCGGTTGCAGTGATCCTCGCGGTATTTTCCCGACTGGAGTTTACAAAAGCGAAGGAATTGGCTAAAGCCGAGGCGGCGTATCTGAAACGAAGAGAATTGCTCGCGAAGAGGTTGAGGTCCGGCCAAATTTCATAAGAACATTTCTCACGCGATTCATGTTCAACACGGAGAGGCTGCATCTTGCTGCCTGCGTAGACTCCGTGCAGTAGCTATGCTGGCGGCTGGAAGCACGCCACTCCTTGTCTCCCTCTCATATCGTAGCGGCCGAAAACCACGATTCCGCTAT
>JARGPH010000046.1 GCA_029213065.1 Verrucomicrobiales bacterium
ACTCAGCGTGAGGGTGAAGTTCTCGTCAGCTTCGACGATATCATCGTCCTTAAGCGCTACCGTGAAAGTCTGTGTTTCACCGGCACCGCCTGTGAATGTCAGAAGCTGAGTTGTGCTTGTGAAATCGACTCCCCCTCCAGCGGCTGTCCCCGCAGCAAAATCAACGTTGACCGTGAAGCCATCCTGAACCGCGTTGTCCAGGGTCGCGGTGAAAGTCATCGTTCCGTCCTCGGAAACGCTGACATCTTCAATCGTCACCGCAGCGGTGTCGTCGTCGATGATGGTGGTTGTGACGGCTGCTTCGGTGCCCGAGAGAACAATGTCGGATCCGGTGGTCGAAGTGGCATTGCTGAGAACGATGTCGAAAGTTTCATCGGCCTCGACGACGGCGTCGTGCTCGGTATCGAAGCTGAAGACGATGTCGGCCATGGCATTTCCGTCGCCGGTGTAGGTGAGGGTCATGCCATCCCAGCTCAGGTCTGTCCGCCCCGAAACGGCAGCGTGGAGCGCGTTGACGAAGTTGGTATTGGTATCGTAATCATCGCTGTCAGCGGTATCACCGGGCGCACCGAGTGTGATATCCACGGAGGCATTTTCAGCCGTCTGAAGAATGCCGTCGAGACTGATCGTGTAACTGCCAGTGGCGCCTTCATTGACGTTGCCCCCGCCGGTGATCGACCAGGTCGCGGTGTCATTGTCAATGATCGTCGTTGTCACCGTCGTGGCCATACCGAGTTGGACATCACCGCCCGTGATGCTGTTCGCGTTGGAAATGGTCACTGAGAATTCTTCAGGTCCTTCGACGAGAATATCGTCGGTCGCCTCAAGGTTGATGACGAGGTCCGTCATGCTCGTGCCGCCGGCACCACCCGTGTAGGTGATGACTCCTGAGCCCGAATCAAATGCGAGGGAGCCGGGGCCTGAATAGGCACCGACTGCTGTCGTGACTGCTGCCGCGAACGCCTCATAATCGGCACTGTTGGTTTTGTCAGCGCCGGTGCCGTCCGCCAAATTGATCTGCACCGTGCCGGTCTCGTTTTCGTCAAACGGTGCATCAAGGCTCAGCGTGTAAGTCACGTCATCCCCCTCCGTCACCGGCGATCCACTCTGAGTGAGCGACCATTTCGCGACATCATTGTCAGTCACGGCGATGTCGTCGATTTCGACGGTATCGAGTCCCGCGCTGGTAAAGTCGATCGAGGCAATGTGTGGTCCTTCAATGAGGGCGTCGTCAAATGCTGTCACCGTCACCAACTGCGGCGTCGTTCCGTTGGTGGAGGTGAATGTCAGATTCACCGCGACGCCTTTCCCTGCCCCCAGGTCGATGTCGATATCGGGAGTCACCGTGACCGTAACATCCGATCCGGGAAAGGCATTGAGACTGACGTAGACTTCGTCTGTCGTGCCTCCTTCGGTCACATCTGTAGATCCGCCACTCTCAGTGACAACGATAGCAAGCTCAACGAGTTTGATCGTTTTATCCGTCGTATCGATTTCGACACCGTATCCGGTAGGAATACCTGAGACCGCTGCGAAAGTTGCACCGGTCAGGGTGCCCGTGTAGCTCGCGATGAGGTATTCCGCATCGTCCGCTGCAACCAGTTCTGAAAAATTAAACGTCGCTCCGGAGATATCGAGATCGCCATCGATGTCGATGACATCAGCGCTGCCTGCCGCAGTTCCGTCGACATCGACGAAGAACGTGCTACCGGCTTCGAAAGTAACTCCGTTTTCAAAAGTCAAAGTGCCGACACCACCGACGCCGGGAAGAAGGTCACCGTTGTTACTCACTGTAGTCAAGCCGCCGACCGTGCCGGTGCCACCAAGGTTACCACCGCTGGTAACTTTCACTTCTCCGGTTGCGAGACTGTTGTCTCCATTGATCAAGAGAGTCCCGAAGGTCACACGAGTGACTCCGGAATAGTCATTGGTATTATTGGTAAAAATAACGGGGCCGCCGGTATGCGCATCGACGGATCCCGTCCCCGTGATCTTGCCATCAATCGTCAGTGAGCCATTTTGAGGGGCTGCCAGGTTGAAGTGATTCTCGTTGCTTTCCGAGGTGGTGATGGTTCCGGACACCGTTGCCGTAGTTCCCAACGCACCTACGACTTGAAGGAATTTACTGGTTCCGTTATCCGATACATCAATATCAGATTGAACGTCGATCCCCCCAACGATATTGATCGTCGCATTGGTCGCGCCCAACGTGCCCAATGCCCCCAGCCCTGTATTACTGGAAACAACTACCGTCGAATTGACCTCAATCTGAGTGTTGCTGTGCGTATTGTTACCGGACAACTCCACGGTGCCCTCGTCACCGGCGGCGTTGCGCTCAATGTTGATTTGATTGCCGCTGATATCGCCGGAAATCGTGAGTGTGTCATCAGTCCCGGTGATGATATCAAAATTCTCGGCCAAGTCTTCATTATTGATAATAGCCGCTGCGATTTCTGCAGTATTCGTTCCGGCCTCGGCGAAGCTGATTGTCTTCACACCACCATTGGCATTCGCGGTAATCGTCGTCGTAGCCGCAACGATGATATTTGGAGCAACCTCCAAAGTGGTAGAACCGCTGTCAAAGATCATCTCTGCACCGAGCGCTGTGTTGCTTGCTGCGCGAACAGTGGTGCCACTGTCAGCGAGAATGACGCCCCCCAGCAAGAGACTGTTTTCACCGGAGAGAACCAATGTCCCAACGTTAGTGTTGTTGCCATTATTGAGCACGGTGATGCGCCCCACGCCCTCGATATCACCGGACAAAGTCAATGTATCCCCGGCACCGGTAATCACTTTGAAATCGCCCAGGGTGCTTTCCCTGATGTCAATGTTTCCTGAGATTTCCGCAGAGGCGTTACCCGAGTCCACCACCTGAATCGTCTTACCATCTCTGGTGTTGCTGATGATGAAGTTATTGGCGAGGTTCACGCCGTTGCTCAATTGCAAAACGGGATCACCAGTGGTCGCTGAGTCTGAATCCCGAATCGTCACACCACTTGTGCCCAAGCCACCACTGGCTTGAACAATCATAAGACCTTCGCCCAATCTCGTCGCGCCGGAGTAAGTGCCTGCTGTAGTGATAGTGAGCGTTCCCACACCTTCCTTGAACAAAGAGCCTCCGGCACCACTAATCGCTGCGCTGGCGATGCTGTCGGTTCCGCTGACATCAAGGATCAGTTCGTTGGCACCCAGATCGACAGTGTTTGCGAAAATGACATCTTCAGCCGTTAGAGTAGCATCTGCGGTCAATGCCAAAGCATCGTTGTAGCTTTGATCGCCTGTCGTCGTGACGTCGGCAGCAACACTCACGGTTCCATCCGCGTTCGTGGTTAATGAGGTCAACGCGGTTCCTCCACCGACAATCCCGCTGAAAGTGGTTACTCCACTGCCGACACTGTTCACCGTCAGGGCATGCGCCCCGTCGATCGTATTTCCAAAGGTCACGTTGCCGCCTTCGATTACGACGTCGGCACCGAGAGTAACGACATCGTTGAGTGAAACGTCACCCGTTGCCGTGATATCGACTGCAAGCGCGAGGCTTCCGTCGCTGTTCGTAGTCAGTGAGGACAATGCTGTCGTGCCTCCGACCTCGGCGGTGAAGGTAGTAACACCGCTACCCGTGGAATTTACAGTAAGTGCCTGCGCGCCATTCACGGTGTTAGCGAAAGTCACATCGTTTGCTGTGATCACTGAATCGCCTGCAAGATTGACGCTGTCTCCAAAAACAGCATTTCCCGTCGTGGTGATGTCAGCCCCGATCGAAGTCGTGCCATCGGCATCCGTTGTCAGTGAAGTCAGTGCTGTATCGCCTCCGACAACGCCGCCGAAGGTGGTTGTGCCGGCGCTGTTCACTTCGAGCGTCTCAGCGCCATCGACTTTACCAGTAAAGGTCGCGTTAGCCGCCGCAATCGTAGTCGCGCCACCAAGGACGACATCACCATTCAACAAGACATTCCCGTCGGCAGCGACACTGCTGGACAGATTGATCGTCTCCGCATTCACCGTGAGATTGCCGGTGAGATTGGCTGGCAGGGAATCGATATCGACTGAGACAATATCATCGCTGGCATCACCGCCTGTATTAGCTGTCACGACGACAATCGAATTCACGACACCGGATACGAAGACCGAGTTCGCATTCGGACGAGTCATTTCACCGGCAGCAAAACCGGTCGTGGTCAGATTCAATGAGGCATCGGTGATTTCATACTCGCCGGTTCCGGCATTGTAACTGATTGTCAGATTATCGAGGCTGTCGCTGTTGATATCGGTGATCGTGAGGACACCACCGGTCAGGTCGACATTAGTCTCCGCCGCGCCCGCAAAAAGGAGCACATCATTGCCATCATCACCCACATAGGTGATCACGTAGTCATTGGTTCCGTCCGAGACGTTTGCCCCTTCGAGGAGGCCATTAAAGGTTCCCGAGACCGGCAACGCCCCGGCATTTTCGATCACGGTGATCGTGTTGCCATTGCCCGGCGTTCCTGCCAGGGCATCGACATCAAGGATCGAATCCGCGCCAAGCGTAACGGTTCCGGCAACGTTGACCAGGTCAGCCGAAGTGTTGCCGTTGATTTCAAACTCCAGCTCATCGGCGATCGTGAGATCACCCGCAAAGCTGAGTGTTCCAGTGCCATCGACGCCGGGTTCAAGAGACCCACCTGCTTGAATCGTTGTGTCGCCACCGACGGTGCCCGTTCCGCCGAGGATGCCGCCGCTTTCTACAGAGACGAGACCAGTCGCGCCGCTGTTGTCTGCATTCACCAACAACGTTCCCGAGATCACCGAAGTCGGCCCGCCGTAGCTGCTTGCAGTTGTCAAGATGACCGCTCCACTGCCGATCGTCTCAATACCACCGGTGTTCACGATCGGACCCGCAACGGTGAGACTGTCACTATCACCCGTGCGGAATGCGAGGCGAGCACCACCGCTGTTCTCGTTCAAGCTGATCGTGCCGGAAACCGTCGCGGAACTGACGCCTGAGTCATCCAATTCGATCGACTTGCCGTCCCCAATCGTTCCAATCACAATGTTATTGGCAAGGTTGATGCCATCGGTGAGGCGAAGCGTAGGATTGATATAACCATCCTCAAGTCTCACACTGCCGCTACCGAGAGCGAGATTGTCTTCCACGACCAGTGTTCCCGACCAGAGCCGTGTTCCCCCCGTGTAGCTATTCGCTTCTGTGACAACAACGGTTCCTCTTGAATTAAATTCGATCGCACCGTCGCCGGAAATCTCGCCACCGAGGGTCAGTGTATCACCCGATCCTGCAATCACGTCGAAAACAAAGCCGGCGCCGGTCTCATCAACGACAATATTGCTGTTGATGGACGCAGTAGTCGCGCCGGCATCTTCAAGACGAATCGTCTTGCTGCCACCGGTAGGATTCACCGTGATCGTGCTGGATGCAGCGAGATTCACACCTGCCGCAAGCTCGAGAGTGGTATCATCGTTGTCGAAAATGAAATTAGAGCCAAGCGCAGTATCGCTCTCAGCACGAACCGTCGTGCCACTGTCTCGCAGATAAATAGAACCGATCGTGTTGTTCCCGGACAGGGTAACGGAGCCAGCTTCGGTCGTGCTACCGTCTTTGGCGATGTTGATTGCCCGGTTCGCTCCAGACCCACTGATGTCACCAGACAAGGTTAGGGTGTCGTTCTCTCCAGTGATAAACTGAACGTTTGTCTCACCTGTCTCGGCGATCTCAATGTTCCCGCTGATCTCGGCGCTCGCTGAGCCGGCACCCACCAGTCGAAGTTGTTTTACGCTCCCCCAGTTGTGGAAGAGGAAGTCGTTCTCGATATCGAGTCCGTCGATCAGGTCGATGATCGGAGTTCGGTAGTAATTCTTGACTGTGACCAGGCCTGTTCCAAACGCGTCGCTGTCCTTAACCGCAATCGTTCCCTGACGAACTTCTGTACCGCCCGAATAATCACTGGCGCCTTCAAGCGTGATCGTTCCACCCGAACTTTCAAGCAGTAGCCCTCCCGTGCCGGTGATAGCGCCCTGCAGTGCGTTTCCTGCACCAGTGGCTATCATAGAGAGAGTGAAAGTCTGCAGATCGACTGTATTGGCAACTACGACATTCACACCGGAAAGTTCCACATCCGCGGTTACGACCATGGCATCGTTGTAGGTCTGCGCGCCGGTCGTCGCGATATCAGCGCCGATATTTACCGAACCGTCGGCATTGGTAACGAGTGTGGTCAGCTTCGTAGTGCCGCCGACTGCATCGTTAAATGAAGTCACACCGGTCCCGGTGCTGTTCACTGTCAGCGCCTGAGCCCCGTCGATGGTGGCATCAAAGGTGATATCATTGCCCTCGATTACCGTATCCTGTCCGAGGTTGACGCCACCGGTAAAGGTCACATCACCACCTGCGGTTACCGTCGCGGTGTTCAGGTTGATGGTTTCAGCAGCGACCGAAAGATCTCCCGCAAGCGATGCGGGCAAACTGTTGATGTTGACGGTATCAACCGTGCCGGGAGTACCATTCTCCGTGACCACGTTGATGCTCGTCACGAGAGAGGCATCGACGCGCACCGTGAAGGCATCGGGACGAGTGATGTCACCACCACTGAATCCTGTCGTCGAAAGGACCACATTTGGATCTTTGATTTCGTAGTAAGGATTGGCACCACCGACGTAGGAAATCTCGAGTGCATCGGCTGTCTCGGTATTGATGTCCGTGATCGTGAGAGTGCCGGTCATCGAGTCAAACCCGACATTGGTCTCAGCGGCACCGGCGTAGAGAACAACGTTGTTACCGTCGCCTCCGATGTAGGAAATCGTGTATTCATCGCCGTCTCCAGCGGTGATGACATCGCCCTGGCCGTAGGTGCCGAAGATTCCGGCGACGGCATTCGCGCCCTGATTATCAATCACGAGGATCTCGCTGCCCAGTGTCGCTACTCCCGCCACGATTTCATCAATGACGAGATCACTGCCGGCAGAAAGAGTAACCATACCGGTAACGTTGAGAAGGTCACCGTCGCGGTCGAACTGGTAGTCACCAGCGAGAATGAGATTGGTCAGTGTGAGCGTGCCACCGCCATTGTCTCCCGGCGCGAGAATGCCGTCGTCTTCGAGCGTGACGGTGGTGTTGAGGACACCGTTCGAGCCCTTGAGTGTTCCACCCAATTTCACGGTGATCGCGGCGAGTGTTTCGCTGCTGTCCGCGTCGAGCGTTGCGGAGTCTTCGATCACGATGCTTGAGGCATCATTAACGACATCATCGTTCGCAAGATCAAATTCACCGGCGCTGATTTCGACAGCGCCCGCCCCCGCATCGAACGAGTTCACGGTCACGTTTCCAACTGCTTCAAGGAACTGATTCCCGCTACCGGCTGCCGTGTCGGTAGCGATCGCGTCTGCATCGACGACAACCGCATCACCGGAGGCTCCAATCGCACCGGCTCCGGCGTTCAGTGTCACCACAGCTGCCGTGACCGAAGTCGTGCCACCACCGTTAGTGATATCACCCGTATTGGCCGTTAACGTCGTATTTTTGTCATCCGTATCAAGACCTTCGACAGAAATGCTGCCACCGATGACTTCGAGATCGTAGTCACCTGTGCCGAGATCAACCGCGTCGATATCGACGGCACCGCTTCCGGTCGTCGCTGTACCGATGGTGATTTTGTTAGATGAAGCCAGCGTCGCCAGCTCATCATCATCGAGATTCAAGTCGCCAGCTCCGCCTCCAAGTCCAATTGTTGAAGTGTCATCCTGAGGACGGATGAAAACTTCACCTGCACCGGAGTCGATCGAGGAAGTGGCATCAATGACCGCATCAGCAGCGACGATTGTAATCGTGCCATCATTCGAAGCAGTGCTGACGACCGCGCCTGCTACCGTGATGATTTCGTCAGCGGCATCGACGTGCAATTCATTAAAGACATTGCTACCCCGGAATTCGACATCAGAATCCGAATCGGACTGTGCGTGAAGATAAGTCACTCCCGCAACACCGACGCTGTCGTCCGCGCCATCGACGCGAATCAGCGCGGTGTTATTGTCCGCTGAATCCGGATCACCGATATGGAGATCCTGTGCCGTGATTCGAGCCAGCTCGTCCTGTCTGATACGCATGTCGCCAAAGGTGCTTCCCTGGAAGACCCCGATGGTGCCCGTCGTGCTACGCGAAACGGTCACCACGCCCCCGGCGGCGCTGACACTGCCATCCAATGCAAGGTCGGTCCCGCGCAAGTCGACCGTTCCGCTGGTGGCGGTTAGAGTTGTGCCGGTGGACGTGTCGATGCGTGCCTGATGATTGATCACCGTGATCCCACCTCCGTTGCCGACCGTAATATCTGCGAGGTTGGCAACGCCAGTTCCACCGGTCGGCGTATTGACTTCAATCCGCACTGCGTCCGGATCGGTGCTGTCGGAAACGATGCCGGCACCGGATTGCATTGTGAAAATCTGGGCGCCATCCCCGTCGAGGTTGGCGGCAATATGCAGGCGGCCCTGACCGTTCACCGTGAGCGTTTCGTTGGCATCGATGCGCACAAGATCGTGACTGTCGATGTCGATCAATCCGCTTCCAACATCGAAAGTCGTCGTATCAATGATGATGTTGGCAGCCCCACCGCCGTCGTTGCTCAGGTTCGACACAGCCACGGTTCCACCGTCACCGGTTGTCAAATTCCCACTCAGGAGCACATCTCCGGAGCCAGTCCCGATGCCCGCATTATTAACCGCGAGATGAATCGCATTGGCACCGGTATTCGAGGTAGTCAGCACTGCGTCGTTGAGGAGCAAATTACTAACCCCATCTCCATCGCTGTTAGCGATCACCGAGATAGTCGAAGCTCCCGCGAGAATCGTTCCTTCCAGCGTGACTGCTGCCTCTCCGTCCACCTGAACGGTGACATCGCCAGCTCCGGCAGCCTGGATCGTCGTTCCGGCCAACTGTGAGATCGGCCCCTCGCCGTCGACATCGATGTCGACCGTTGCGCCGGATCCTGTGGTAATATTGGCGATATTCGCACCGGCGTTCCCTGTCGCGAGCACATGGTTCACGTTGATATCGACGGCGTTCGCACTCGTCGAATCGGTCACGATCGCAGATCCGGGATCCATGTCGAAGCCCTGAGCCCCGGCACCGTCCTGCCCGGCATTGACGACCAGATCGCCGCTACCGATCATGGTGAGAGTTTGATTCGTATTGATTCTCACGTAGTCCTCAGAGTTGAGGACAAGTTGCTGAGTCGCCCCGCCAAGAGTCACGGTGACGTCGTTGACGAAAAGGTTGGCACTATCGGCTCCATTGCCACCAAGCGTTGATGCCTGAACGCCACCACCGGATGTAATGATTCCCGCCAATGTCAGATCCCCTCTTCCATCGCTCGCTCCATCAGCGTTGGCGCGAAGCGAAATCGCGTCCGCATCGGTGTTGGTGGATATCAGTTCAACCGTGTCGTGAAGCAGCAGAAATTCAGTTCCGCTACCGTCGCTGTTCGCTATGGCCAGGAGTTTTGAACCTCCGGTGTTGATCACACCTTCGAGGTGCAGAGATCCTTCCGAGTCTAGATTCACTGCGACATCCCCGGCTCCTCCGTTCGAAGCGATCACACCGTCATCACTGAGGCGCAGCGTCCCGGCACCGTTTAAGTCTACGTCGACACCGGCACCGTCGCCTGTCGTAATGGATCCCAGCGTGATGCCTGCATTGCCGCCATTGGCATTCAAAACAGTAATGGTTACGGCATCTGACAAAGTACTGTCAGTAACAATCGACGCACCGGACTGCATATCAAACCCCTGGCTTCCCGTGCCATCCTGTCCGGCTTCAGCAACCAATTTTCCGCCACCGGTGAGAGTCACGGTCTGACCACTGAAAATCCGGATCATGTCTTCAGAATCCAAGGTTATCTCCTTACCAGCTCCAAGAGAAATGTCAGTGTTCCCGGAGAAGAAAATATTGGTTTGGTTAGCTGGAATGCCGTTACCGGTCAGGTTTGAAACCGCAATGCCACCGGCACTGTTGAGATTACCTGACAAGCTTAAGTTACCACTGCCGGTTCCGCCTGTCGTATTGGTGACAAGGGAGATGGCATCATTATCGGTATTGGTGCTGTTGAGCGACGCCGTCGAATGAACGGTGAGGCTTTCATTTCCTGATCCGTCGCTGTTCGCACGGGCGTTGATTTTGCCGTTCCCTGCGTTCACGGTGCCCGACAACGTGATTGCGCCGACTGCATCCAGAATCACGTTGACCTCACCATTGCCTACCGCGTCAATCGTGGAGCCATCGCGATGCTGCAGGGTACCCGTCCCGTCGACGTCGACGGTGATGGTTCCGCCGTCACCTACTGTGACGTTTTCCAAATCCGCACCTGCCGTCCCGCCGAGGACATTAATCTTCACCGCATCAGCGGTCGAATTCGCCACCGAAATCGTTGCACCGGCTTGCATGTTGAACCCCTGATTTCCACTGGCATCCAATGCCGCATTGGCAGTGAAGGTGCCGTCGCCAAGCAATTCGAGAGTTTGGCCAGCAATGATTCGAATCCAGTCACTGGCATCCAGCTGTATATCAGCGTTGGTCACTTCGAGATCACTGACGAAGATATAGGTCTGATTGTTGCCCGAATCACTCACTGCGGTTACCGAAACCTTACCCCCGGCTCCGGTCGACATTTCTCCGGCAAGATTGATAGAACCACTGCCGCCGGTGCCAACTCCGGAATCATTCACCGTGAGGGTGATTGCATCCGCAGTCGTGTTGGTGGTATGCAGCGCTGCCGTGGTTGCCATATCGATGCTTTGCGCTCCGTCCGCGTCAGTATTGGCATCCAAATCAATCAGTCCGCTACCCGCATCGACGACTCCGGTGACGCTGAGTGCATCGTCGGCATCGATCACGACATTGCCGCTTCCCGTGGCGGTGATATCGCGGGTGGTCAGGGTGCCACCGCTGTGATGAGTGACCGTGACGCTTCCATCAATCCCCGTGATGATGCCCGGGAGTATAGAATTGGCTGAACCGCCATTTTCGTTGGTGACGAGTTCGAAGCTCGCTCCGGGATTGTTCAACGTCAGGGTGTGGGCAGCGTTGTTATTATCGTATCCAGTGCCACCTAGATCGTTAGTGTTCGCTTCGATGCGCACCGAGCCGTCTACCACGACGCTACCTGTCTGGTGAATTCGGCCACCGCTAAGTAGAGTTAGATCGTAGCCCGATCCGGTCAAATCGAGGTCACCGATCCGGAAGGGGGTGCCTCCAAGCGTTGAGTCCGTGCGTCCGATCGTCACCGTTCCGCTGATGCTGAGATTGTCGGTCAGCTCCGACGCGCTCAAATGGAGTCCGCCGGTTGTATCGCCGACACCAATTGAGGAATTTTCCTGCTGGGCAAAGGTCACGTTCGCTGCGGTCAGAATCGCAGTCCCCGCACCACTGTCGAGCGACACATCTCCGCTCTGAATCGACACATCGCCGGAGAAGGTTGCGTTACCTGCGAGAGTAACGACATCATTGCCGCTCTCACCGGTGATTACAGTAAGGTTGGTGACATTGTGGTCGTTGTCCACCTCGTTGATCGTCACTGAGTCGTTGCCGTCGGCGGTACCAGTTGACGTATTGATGATGACATTAATCGTGTTGGAAATAACTGCTGTCTCGATCAGCGTTCCACCATCAATGGTCCCCCCTACGACCAGAGCATCCCCGGAAGGACCTGTGCCTTCAGAAATCGTCAGGGCATCGTCGTTGCCGGTCGTAGCAACCGTGACCGTCATGAAATTATCATACTCAACCGGCTCGAGACCCGTGAAGTTGATCGTGCTCGTATCACCACCGCTGGTGATGATCACTTCTCCTGAGCCAAAGGTAGTCGCACTCGGAGTGTAGGTAGCTACCTCGCCACCCGAACCAAGGAAACGCAAGGTGTCGGAGTCGTCGTTGCCCTCGTAGTTGACACTCCCTGTGATATTTGCCAATGGATCGCCATTGCTGTAGTCGATCGTGACGAGATCGTTACCCTCCAGTGCATCAATGTTGATGTCAGTCACGCTGGCCGCCGGACGGCGACTTTGCACCACGCCGTTGACAGTCGTGACCAGGCTGGTCGAGTCCGACGGATCAAGGCTGATGACGACGGTGTCATCGTTTGCCGTAAGAACCGGAGCAAGGGGGCCTTTCACCGTAATGACAACATCGTTCCCGTCACCGCCGGTGTAGGAGATGTAGGCCTCGAGTCCACTGCCAAGAAAGTTTGGGCTGATTTGATCTCCGCTGCTCAGCCCGTCGAACAGGTCGTCGACGGCCACATCAGTGCCATCGTTGAGGATGACTACGAACTCATCGTTCGCGACCGGTGTATAACCACTCGCAGTGTTGGAGAACAGCAAGCTTCCAATGCTGGCAACATCGAGATCACCTGTGAAATTGATCTGATCGTAGGTTGAAGCGTCGGTTACATCGAAGATATACGCGCCGTCGCCCGCCTGAAGTTCGGTCACCGAGATCGTGCCCACTGCATCGGTTTCACCCGGAGTGAACTTGCCGCCGCTTTCGACATAGATTGCCGCCGTCAAGGCACCGTCACCCTTGAGGACACCGCCATTTTTCACCGTTACCGAAGCAACCGTTTCTGCAGAATCGGCATCAAGAGTTGCGCCGTCTTCGATAACGATCGCATCGCTGTTGTTGATGACATTATCTGTCGGAAGTTCGAACTCTCCGCTCTCAAACGTCACCGTAGCGCCGGCCGCATTGATGCCGCTCACGGCGATTCCATTTACGGTGGTGAGAAATTGATTTCCTGCCGTCAGTGTCGTTAGCGTTGCCCCGTCGACAACCACTCCGGTGCCACTGACACCAATGTCACCCGCAAGGGTGATCAGCGTCACATTCTCCGCCTGGAGATCGTTACCTCCACCGACACCGGTAATACCACCGGTGCGCGCCGTCACTTTGAGATCATTCGCGGCTCCGACATTCAGGTCCTCAACAGAAACCGATCCGCCAATCACTTCGACACCGTAGTCATAAGCCGGATCGCTGAGATCGAGCGCATCAACGTCAACAGTTCCGGTTCCCGTCTCGCTGCCGATGATCAGGGCTGTTGCCGGATTCAACGAATTGATCAACCCGATATCCACGAGCAAATCGCCCGTGGCACCGGCACCCAGTCCGATATCACTGGAATCAGTGGCTCCCTGAATACGAATCGCTCCGCCAAAGGCTTCGACGATGTCTTCGCCGACCGGATTGCCGTCGATCTCCAATTGGTCTGCCGCAAGCGTGATGTTACCTGCGGTCGAATGAATTTCCGCACTCCGATGCAGGAAAATGCCTTCCTGCGATGTGCCGGTGACGACGATGTCTCCGGTGGTGGTCAAAAACGTGGCACTGTTGTTCCCCGAGACGTAAACCCCGTAGTCACCCGGATCGGCACCGCCGGTTCCGGTAACCAGAATGTTACCACCCCCGGTAACTTTCAAGTCCGCTCCACCAATCACATTAACCCCTATCCCATTTGTGGCCGATCCGGACATCGAGAGATTGCCGTCCGCACTCAAAAGGTGGCTGTTGCTCTCAACCATTACACCGGCTTCGACCCCGGTGGTGGTGCCCACGATCACGAGTGTCCCCGAGTCGGCGACAGTAACATCACTGTTGCGAAAGAAGACCCCGTTGTGTGCGGCGGAGTCGCCGGTAATCGATACATTGCCCCCCGCTGTCGGAGTGATCGTGGTATTGCGAATGTCGACCCCGCGATCTTCACCGACTGCGCCGTCGCCTGTGCTGGTTCCATCAAGAGTGATCGTGGCACCCGTGATACTCGCAACACCGCCATCGCTGGCATTGAGGTAAATCCCTGCGCCGCCCGCCGAGGTTCCGGTAACAGTGAAGACACCGCCTGCGTCCACTTTAGTACCCACATTGATGTTGACCCCTTCTGCATTGGAATGACTCCCGCCGGTACCAATGAACGTCACGTTGCCGTTCGTTGATATGGTCCCGTCGGCGAAATAGATGCCATCATCGCCGACGTTATTAGCTACCCCGGAAATAGAAATCGCACCCGAACCTGTCGTGATTTCTCCCCCGTCGAGATCGATGTCGACCCCTTGATCTGTCGCTCCGCCGTCGCTGGTTCCATTAATCGTGATGGTTCCCGCTCCGGTGGTGATGACATCGGTGCGCCGGATGCGAACGCCATCATCACTGTTTCCAGTTCCATAGATGCTGATCACGCCGCCACTGGCTTCAACACCGGATACGAGAAGGGTTCCCATATTTCCGCTACCAGTGATACTGATATCGCCTGCACCGGATGCAGCAATCACGCCTCCGGTCTCTCCTCGAGCATCGACGCCAATTGCTCCCGTCGTGGTCGTTCCGTTGATGGTGATGTCTCCGTTCACGCTCGTGAGAGAAACTCCATCCTCCAACTCCACCGCGGTACCGCTGGTGCTGAGACCTGTCAGAGAAATCGTTCCACTACCGGTCGTGACAACGTCGGAACGCAGTTCGATTCCATTCAAACCTCCGGAAGAAACAGCATTAAAAAGTGAGATGTTTCCGCCGTTTGCATTAACTCCATTCCCGCGAACGAGAATTCGACTTTCTGAACTCAAGGTGATTGCTCCACCTGCTGTAGTCAGTCCCGAGAACGCACCGGTGGCATCACCGATTTGCAGATCGTTGGTCCCTGTATTGGAGACATTGATATCACCAGCGGCAGTCTGCGCGTCGAATTGAATCACCTGCGTGTCGAGCGCATTCGTGGCCGTGCCAACTCCCGCTGCGGAAGAAATCACCAATGAACCCGAACGGATGTCGAGATCCGCTCCGGGATCCGAGCTCGTCACCGCTCCCGAAGTCGCCGTCAACGAGACACTCCGGTTCGTCCCGTTCATAAAATCGGCCACGAGAATCGAGGCTCCCGTGATCTCCATATTCCGGTCCAAGGTGGCATCGTTGATCTCGATCGCACCGGTATCGGCATCGCCAATGATAATCTTACTATCAGCGCCTGAGATCGAAAGGCGTCCCAATTCTGTGCTGCTGAGATTCAAATCTCCACTCGCACTGTCTCCGAGGCCGACCGTCCGACCCGCGGTCATCTGAGTGATCGACAGGTCACTGTTTGTCGTAGCGATTGTATTGCCTACTTCGAGATTATCGGTCACAATCGTAACCACCTCATTGCCTGCGCCTCCCGTAGATTCAAACTGATTGGCAAAGACAACGTTCGCGCTCGTGATCGACAAATTACCACCGATGCGGACGCGATCATTGCTCGTGCCAGGCTCGTCGTAACCAATCGTGACGGTGTCACCGTCTTCCGTGCCGGTATTGATCGTCAGATCACCGTTGCCGTGGCTGTTGTAAATCCGGGCGACCTTGATGTTGTCAGTGCCTGCGACAGCAGTCGTATCAATCGTGATTGAGCCTGTATTGCGAACATGAGCCACTTCAAAAGGAACGAGATTACTCGTCCCTGAAATCACGATGGCATCTTCCATGCCGCCACCACTGAGCTGCCCCTCCGTGAGAAGCACATCGTCAGCACCATTCGGCAAGGAAAGTTCGAAACTCAACGCACCGTCGACATCCACCGGCTCAAGGCCCGTGAAGGTAATCAGTTTACCGGATCCCAGATCCAATACACCATTTCCAAAATCAACCGCATCCGGTGTGTAAACGATTTCCTCATTCCCTGAACCGATGAGACGCAAGAGATCGCCGTTTGCACCCTCTCCGTTACCATTAACAAAGATACCTCCGGCCGGAATCCAGGAATCATCACCCGCTAAATCGATCGTGAATACGTTATCCTCGGAATCTCCATCAAAGGTCAGAGTCGTCAATCCCGCAAGCAACGTGCTGCTAAGCAGGTTGCCGCTTCCGTCCCGGGTTTCAACTTTGCCAGTCATTGAGTTGTAGCTGACAACCAATTCACCATCCGCAGCAGGAGCAAAAATCAGATTGGTCTGGTCGCCCTGGAAGCCATTGCTTGCATCACCATCGGTATCCGCGCCATCAGCGAGGAAAGGAGTGTAAAGAACATTACCGGCAATCAAGTCTGCGACATCATCTGAAACTATCGTTCCATACCAGTTTCCACTGGCGTCTACCGTTGGGTTGGTTGAGGAAATGGCGTATTCATTCCCGCTAAGATCGTTGTCGTTCACCGTCACAGAACTGGAATCCGTTCCGTCAAAACCAACAGCAACACCAATTGTATTTCCGGTGATAAAATTATTCTCAATCGTCGCGTCGCTTCCGGCGCCATAGAATGTTGACACGAGAACGCCCGCCGAATTCGATCCGTCAGAGTCAGCAATGCCCGTATTGCCCGAAATGGTGTTACCGGATACCGTTGCCACAGCACCTGCACCAATGTCGAGCGCGTAGTCGATCCAGTCACCGTCGCCTTTACCCGTGTAGGTATTGCCGCTGAAGGTTCCAGTCGTTCCGCTACCAAAATAATGCACCCCAATTCGGCCAATCTCGGAGAAACTGGAATTCGTAACATCAACTGGACCTACGCCCCCGAATGCAGCGATTGCAGTACCTGCATATGGCTGCCCTGAAGTCTGATACTTGATATTTTCGAAAGCAACTTGATCAAATGATCCTGTCCCCAGATGTCGAAACGCCTGCCAAATCTTGTGACCGTCACCATCAAAGGTCATCCCCTCAACATTCAATTCGATTCCGGAATTGACCAGAAACCATCCTCGCCCGTTCCCATTCTGGTCGGTGTCGAATCCAGCTTCGACAGTTGTCGATGAAGCACCAGCACCCACAATCGTTAAATCCTTATCAATCACGACCTGTTCGTCTGTATGAAAGGTTCCAGCCTCCAAGGTCAGCGTAGCGCCCTCAGCAGCAGCGTTGACCGCTGCTCCGAGATCATACCATACACCACCGGCATCATCGGTGATCGTCGGCCCTGCCGCCAGAGTGTTGTCGGCCACGAATGTTGCAGCAGAATATGACACTCCGGTAGCATTATGAACCACTGTGTCAAAACTGGAGTCGAAGTTGTTCCCTGTAATCGTAACGCCACTCGGGCCGGCGTTATTCTTACCAGCCTCACCAAATCGGATCGCAGTGCCTCCCTCAGCTCCACCACCATTGATAAAAGAGTTCCCCGTGAGTATCACCGTCGTCAACGTTGCTGACTTAGCTCCGCCGTAGCCACCATCATCCCGCGCTTTGATTGCCAAAGCAGCTGATCCCAGGGCATTTGTGGTTGCAAGACCGGACCCATCAAACGTCGAGTCTGTGATCTGAATACTCTCGAAGCTTCCGTATTTCAGATTGATGTCAATCCCGCCGTTGTAACCGTAGGCTCCATCTATCCCGTTGTTCAGGATAGTGACATTGTCGAACAGCGCATTGTCGAGCTTCTCAAAATAAAATCCCTTGATCGCATTCCCTTGAACAACGGTGTCACGAATCGTGACGTTCGTGAAAGCATCCTCATTGGTCGTTGAAGTAGGATCAGCAGCAACAAACATACCCTGATTGTTATCGGTCAGGAAACTGTCAACAATAAGGAGACCATCCAGCTCATCGGCTGTGCCCATCCGATAGCCAACGTTGTTGTTTGAAAGCGTCACCCCATCAAGGACGAGATCGACGTGTCCCGTGCCAGCGACATTAAGACCTGCTCTCGTATTCCCGTCCGACGTCACATCGGAAAGCTCAATATGAGAGGCACCGGATGTAACCGAGATACCGTCATTCGCGCCAGTCAGACGAACCCCGGAAACAGTAATCCTGTCCCCCGGGTTCCCACTCGCGCTGATTTCAATCCCACCGTTGATGATCGTATTAGTGAGAGGATCCGTTCCATCCCCGGCACCCGCGATGTTGACATCTTTGTTTAGAACAAAGCTATCGTAAGTCCCCGCCGGAATCGTGATCGTGTCGCCGGCTACGGAACCATTGATCGCATCTTCGATTGTCTGCCAGACGCCTGATTCACTGGTGATCGTTCCACCGGCAATCGTATTATCCGCAACAAATGCGACGGTATCGAATGCTTCCTGCGTGGTATTGTTGAACAACGTTTCGTAGCTTCCGTCATTGAAGATGTTCCCCGAAACAATGACACCGCCCGGTCCTGCGTTCCCCTGCCCGGCCTCTCCGAGACGAATCGCGGTGGCTCCTTCAGCTCCCCCACCGTTGAGAAAGGTGTTTCCGGTGATGGTGACACCATTCAAGGTCGCTTCGTCCCCACCTCCATAACTCCCGTTATCCCGTGCCTTCACCGACAACGCAGATGAACCGGTCGCGCTCTTCAGCGCCCTACCGGAACCATCGAATATCGAATTGGAAATCGCGATATTCGCGTAGTCGGCATACTTCAGATTGAGTTCGATCCCCGTATTGCCGTTATTCGTCGCATCGGTGCCGTTATTGAGAATCGTGAGATTGTCGAACGTCGCTTCATTCAGCTTTTCAACGTAAATGCCTTTTCTGGTGTTCCCCTCAATCGCCGTGTCTTTGATCAGAACATTGGTGAACTCATCTGATGTCGTAGCGCCTTTCTTCGCATTGACTGTAATGCCCTCGCTATTATCACTGATCACGCTGTTGAGAATTGTCAGACCGTCGACCCCTGCCTCAGTGGCGACTCGAAGCCCGACCTTGTTACCCGAAAGCGTCACACCGTCAAACTCCAGGCTCTGGTGAGCCTCAGAACGAATATTCACCCCATAGGTGTCCCCGTTTCCGTAGGCGGTGAAATCCTGAAACGTGAGGAAAGAGGCATCGCTTCCATGTGCAAGGTTAACGAGATCGCCGCTCCCTGCACCACTCTTGATCACTCGAATTCCCGAGATGAGAAGTTGATCGCCATGACTCCCACTCGCCGTCACCGTGAGGGTGCCGTCGATGATTGTATTCGACAATGGATCCGCTCCATCGCCCGCCCCGACGAGATCGACGTTCTTGTCCAGAGTCGTGGAACCATAAGTTCCCGGCATGACGATTACTTTTCCACCTTCATTCACCGCATCGATCGCTTCAGCGATCCTACCTGAACCACCGGTTTGTGCTCCGTCCGCCGTGACTACCAACTCGGAGAAATCGCCCTGGAAACCATAGGTTCCCCAACCCGGAGTTGCCTCAACGTCCGTATCGGCTCCCGAAGTCAGGTACGCGTTGAAATCAAAGTTAGCCGAGGCCGCACCGAGAATGTCAGGATGAGTACCCGGAGCAGGAGCGGTGGCAGTTCCTCCAAAAATCTGGGGAATCAAATCAGCATAGCCGGGCTCGACACTGCCGGAGGTGGAAACCACCGGGGAATCGGTTCCGAAGTAGTTCCCACTGAAGTCTTTCAAATTGGTAGTTCCGGCTGCCGGTAAGCTTCCTCCCTCCTGGCGGTCCACAATCTGACCATACCAGTTGCCTGAAATGTTATTGTTGTTGAAGCTGGAATTCAGAGCCGACTGGACAGGAGAATTAGTCCCTCCACTTGCATCGAGAAAAAGGATTCCCACGGTCCAGTTGTTCGTAATCGCGTTCTGCGTAACGAGAAGATTGTCAGTCTGATTGCGGAAGAGTAGTCCCGTCCGGTTGTTGTCGATGACATTGTTACGGATCGTGTGCCCGTTGCTGTTGTTCACGTCAATCCCTGTCCGGTTGCCGGTAATCAGGTTGTCGTGAATCATCGCGTTCGTCACGCCCTGCCCCTGAATGGCAATCCCACCCGCACTGTTGAGGACTCCATTCACATTGAGCCAATCGGCGACAGTGTTGCCCTCTCTGGTGATCGTAAAGCCACTGACTTCTACATCCGAAGCAGCAATTCGAACCGTTGCACCCTCTCCGCCGATCGCACCGCTGACAGTGGTCGTGGTTGCGTCATCTCCGCGAAGATCGATTGTCTTACCAATCGTAATATCCTCAACGTAAGTCCCCGCAGCTACGTTCACCGTTCCACCAACTGAAACCAAATCAATACCATCCTGAATACTGCCGGTTGCAGTGACATTCACGGTATTCACGGATCCGGCAATTGTTCCCGCTACAATATCAGCATCGAGATTCAGGGTAGGAGCCGTGAGAGTGACGGTGCCGGCACCGAAATCAATCGGGCCATTTACGGTGATAGAATCACCCTCGTCGCTGCCGGTGTTAATCGTAAGCGCACCATTGTTGTGACCACCATCAGCGCTGGTCACCGTGATGGAATCGGTTCCGTCCGTAATCGCATCTGTATTGATCACGATTTCGGTCGCTCCACGCACGTGGGCCTGTTCAAAGGCGACTCCACCTGTGGTTCCTGAGAGGATAAGTGCGGCATCCGCTGCAGAGGCCAGTGTACCTGAAGTGATATCAATGACATCGTCCCCACTTGGAAGATTCAAAGTGAAGACACCTCCACCGATGATGTCGAAGTCTACTGGCTCGAAGTCAGAAAACTCGATCGTTTTACCATCGATCACGATCTCCCCGGTTCCGAAGGTAGTCGTGTCAGGAGTGTAGGTGATCGCATTCCCACTTGTATCGATAATGACCAAAGTATCCATTCCACCAACACCCTGAGCACCGCCGTTAATAATCAAACGATCAGGAAGCCAATTCCCTGAAGTCAGATCGATCACGATCGTGTCATTCGACGAGGTGCCATTGATTGCAACAGGTTCTCCGGGATTGGCGGCGACCTGATCTTCAACCGCCTGTCGCACCGACGGTCCGTCACTCAAATCACCAATCGAAGCGACACTGATCGTGACGTCTGCAAACTGCAGTTTTTCAACCCCGTACAAGGTATCAGTACCTTCATCGCCATCCTCTGCATTAAGATCGGATATCGTGATGGTGTCTCCGTCAGGAGAAATTTCAAAGTCAGCGAAATTACCTTTAAACACCGCCGTATCGATTCCCGAATCAGGCGTATCAGTCTCATCACCGATGATAGTATCGTCGCCACCGTTACCGGTGAAAACATCATCCCCCGCGTGTCCACGGAGAAATGCCCCTTCCTCTCCGCTGACAAGAGTATTGGCTCCAGCGTTGCCCTGAATCGAGATTTCTCCCGAAGCAGCGCTCACAGCAATACCTAGACCAGTCACGTCAACACTGCCACCGATGCCGTCAAAATTCACCGGAGTATTCCACCCAGTGTCGGCCGAAACCGTAACCCCTGAAGCGGAAAGATTGTCAATATTGTCGAAACTATAAATGGCCAAACCGACTTTCTGATAGACCCCCGCAATTGAAACGTTGGTCAAATTTACGGCACCCATGACACCTGTTGAACGCAGCTGGATCGCATTATCAGCAGGCCCATTCCCCCGGTCCTGGCCGGTGATGGTGACATTGGAAATCGTGGCATCACCATTGTACTGATAGAGAAGAATATCGCCATCCCCTTTCGTCCCACCCGGTTGAGGTTCACCGTTCCCGACAAATTCAGAATTGGTGATAATCACGTTATCCAGATCCAGAAGGTCCCCTGAACCTCCTATTTCGACACCATTGCGGAAATTCGCTTCAAACTTGCTGTTGCTGATGTTGAGCGTTCCCAGAATAGCCGTGTTGGCAAAATCGATTCCGGAGCCGTCGACCGATCCTTTAAACTCGATTCCCTCGATGTTCGCGGTGGCATCAGTTCCGAGATCTCCCGTAATCTCGATTCCACTTCCACTGAGAGGCGTGATAATCGTTTGACCTGCACCAGCCCCGACGAGAGATACCGCTTTGGTGAGATTAATACTCTCATTGTAGGTTCCGGCAGCGATTTCTATGCGATCGCCTTCGGAAGCCGCGTCAATCGCTGATTGAATTGAATCGTGGTGTGATGTGCTATTGCCCGAAAAGAGCTGCACCGGGCTGGAGTCGATTGTTCGCAATGACACTTGATCAATCGCGATACCCTTATCCACCTGAATACCAGTAAACCACAAATAGCGATTCCCCCCGAACTCCGTATCGTTTTGATTATTACGAACCTCTGTAAATATCAGATTATCGCCTGAATCGAGAACGTTCATCTCGACATCGAGACTTCCCCCTGAATTCTCGTAAAAGATATGCTCAAAAGTATACCACCCGGCCGAACCTATCGCTGCATGATTGATCGCTTCAAGATCTTCGCGGGGATGAAAGTATGGAACTGTATTTGCGTTGTTTGACGAACCGACAAGCAGCTCACCACTGCTGGTATCTTTAGTAACGTGAAATACAAAATCGCGAAGGTGCCCGCCGGAATCCCGGTTGGAAGCAACAGAAAACTCAAATCCCTCACCCGCCGCGAGGCTGCTTGGATCGAGGTAAATACTGACCTCAGTTGCGATCCCACCGCCCAGATCGGAACGGTAACCGTCGAAGCGCGTAAACGGCCCGGTCAAGCCGCCCGCTTCGTCCGTCTGAGTAAAGACAGCATGTGAAGCTCCGTTTAAAGAAGGAACCCCGTCCGTTCCTGAAGGAACAACTGCAATCGAGCCCGACCAGGAAGTCGGCCCGGTATTGAACCCTTCAAAGCCACTTTCCGAGTCCTGATGATAACGTTCAACCGCACCTGAAAAATCCGGCGCAGCACTGAGAAACTGTGTTCCCTCCAGAGAAAATGGCGTGGCCCCTTCAGCAGCTCCCGACTCAGGGAGCCTGCGAACGCCTTCTCCTATCTTGAATGCAAGAAGGCCATCGATCTCGTCGGCATCCATTTCATCCTCCAGCCCGAGAATGTGCCCCTGCTCGTGCATGATGGCAGTTAGAAGGTCAATCCCTTCCATGGCGGAATCCGTGATCGCCTCCAAATACCCATCGTAGGCTACAAACTCCTCATCAAGCCACTCAGTCTCATCGACGAACCAATCGTAACCGGCTGCATCGTTGTCGATGTAAATCGAACTCCCCTCTGCGTAGGCAAGCGCCGATCCCTCCAGATCAGTGACTACGTAATTGATCTCTTCAAGCGCTGCGATCTGATCCTCAGTCAGACCGGAGGCTTCCCAGCGTGAAGCTGCCTCGCTCGCTAAACGTTCGAGGTCTGCCTCGGTAAAGTTAATCTCTTCATTCTCATCGAATGAGAACGCTTCGATGCCATCGATACTAGAATCCAACAGTTCAGCTGTCTGCGCCATGGCAGCACCCTGATCCTCCTGACCCGTCTCCATATCCTCTACCGGAACGGGGGTACCTGAAAAGAGAACCCTCGGCTCAAGCGCTTCGGCAAATAGCGGGCGTTGCGTGGCTTTCCTTGCGGGCTTCTTACCGGATCGAGTGCGGCGTTCCAACCATTCCTGATAGGCGCGAGCCATTGAGCGGGCAAAAAACCAGCGTTTACGACGTGAGGACGTAGTACGTTTCATGAGTGTTTCGAGAAAAATTCAGATTACAGGTATCCGACTATATCGATCTGTTTTCACTACTCGTTCCCGGGGAGAAATGGGCGGAGCCGTAATAGCGAAAAATCGAATACCGTGTGTTTCGTTGTGCATCCATCAGCTGACAAAAAAATCCGTCAACTAATTTCATTGGTTAATTGAAACCCGTAATAGAGAAATGTCATATTATTTTTCACCAAAATCACAATTGCCTAGTAAAAATCAACAACACCGATCTCTATAAACGGTTCTCAACAAAGGGATTTGAACGAAAAAACCGTCCAGGTTACATTTTTGTTTCGACGTTTTAGAAGAATCGAAATCCCGCGGACAAAGCGGCAATCGGGAGTGAATATCCTCACCTGAATCCACATCTATCAACCATCGGAAAAATCTATAACAACCTTTCAGTAAGCGGGTTACAGAACTATCGAAGCAAATACATTGCGAAGAAAGACACAGCAGCGGCTGCATGAAGACACCGGTTGAGCAACGACATCAAACCGGAGCATTCCGCATAACTAACAGAAACACAGGAAACGTTTTCGAAAATCAAAATCCGGAGTCAACCAAAAACTCTGTCTGCGTCATACATTTAGTTAACTTATATTAATTAAACAACTAGATATTACTCACCTGAGAAAAAACATCAGAAGCACAAACGCATCATCCACCGCGAGTTAACCACCGATTACCAGACACGCAAAGGGCGACTTCAAACACCTATAGAGACATGTTCAATTTACCATCCCCCTACCCAGGGGGATACACCATCGTGACCAGGTAATCGCGGAGTTTTTCAACCCGCAAAACGGAAGTTTCGGGAAGCGGATCGACTTTCCCGGCTCAGGGAGGACGGGGGGGACTCTCCTCTTAAGTTCCTGATCTCCCGGGAGCTAACTCTCTTAAAATTATGGAAATACCAATTCCTCCCGGGGAGGTCTCCGCTCAATCACTCGATGTAACCGTCTTCAGCGCTCAATGAACGGGCGCATCATTTATGGGACCGTCGCAATTTCACCGGGTATCTCACTCAGGAATCCGGCAGAGCGGCCCTCGTTCTGTCAGCGACAGAATCCCATGAGAAACCGGAGGCATGCGCTATCGCGTTTCTGCTCATCTGGAGGACGAGAGACGGCGCCATCTCAAGGACACGAACGAGAGAATCTGCTATATCATTGATGCTCAATGGATCAAAGTAGAACACAGCGCCTTCTGAATCGTCCCCGGTCCGCCCGTTGAACTCAATGCCCCCCACTTCGGGAAGGCTTGCCGCATGAGAGAGCAGAACCGGACATCCGCAGGCCATCGCTTCGAGAGGCGGAAGACCAAATCCCTCGTAAAAACTCGGAAAGACGAAAGCCGTTGCGCTTTGATAGTGCTCGATCAACGCTTCATCGCTGACCCGGCCCAACCAGGAGATTCCCGGAAAGTCCTTTGCTTCAAATCCGGAGAAATTGGTGGGTTTTGCAGAACCAATGATCTTGAGCCTGGCATCCTCCGGCAGTTTTCCGGAGTCAGACAACTGAATCCAGGCATCGACGAGCCGGTTGAAATTCTTTCTCGGATCGAGTGATCCGACGCAGAGTATTGTCGGTGTGGCCACCGCCTTCGGCTGGACCGGAGGCTGAAACGAGGATGAGGCAGCGTTGCCGAGGACATGAATCCTCTCTTCGGAGATGCCCAGGTAGCGGGAAAGACGTCCGCGCGAGAATTCGGAGACCGTTCCTACCGCGGCAACGCGTTTCGCAAGCGCGGGCAGGAGTTGGCGGTAGAGCGTTCCAAACTGACAGCTGAAGGCCTCAGGGTGGTCCCAGACGGCGGCATCGTGAATCACAACGAGCTGATTCCTGACAGTGAGAGGACCCGTGTTGCACGGGGAAAACAAAGTCGATCCCGTTTCAATCTTCCGGGGAAGAACCCACTGCTCCCAGGCATGACCACGCAGCCCCGCCAACGGTGCTGATGGCTCTATCTCCGCCACTTCCGCGCCTGTTCTCGCGGGAAGGCGTTTCACCACCTCGATCGCGAAGCGTTCCACTCCGGTGACAGGACGGTGGCGAAACCGGGCATTCAGGGTGAGAGGACGGCTCATGGGGCGGGGCGCACTGAGGATGGATCAAGCGAGGGCCTCGAACGGAATCTCAATCGGCGGGGCAGAAAAACAGCCCAGACAACGAGGAGGCAGATCACCAATGTCGTCGGCACCACCCTGTTCGTACCGAACCAGTAGTGAATTCGAATGATCTCCATGAGCCCGAGAAAGTTGATCGGGAAAAACAGCCCGAAAATCCGCCCTTCCCGGAAGGCCTTCCAGACCACCCCGTAGAATGCTCCCAAAGCGGCTAAGAGAGGAAAGAAGAGGACATTGCCCGTGTAAGTCGCCAGATACCAGATTCCCGAGGGATTGTTGAACTCGACATCGAGGCTCGCCAGATACAGCCCTTTGTAGATGTACTCATACTCATCCTCCGAAATCGGAAAGGTCAGCCCGTCGTAGAAGCCCGAGATACCGAGAGTGGCCGAGCCCGTGTTCATCGCCTCAAAATAATAGGTGAAAAGCCGCAGCCACCCGAACTGAAACAGGCTTCCGTGCTGAGCTCCATAGTACTGCCACGACCGGAAGTATTCAAAGACGGTAAAGACGACTAAGAGAAGCACGGGAACGATCAGGGGAAAGAACTTCATGAGCGTCCGCATCCAGGGCCCTGTCAGTCGGATCACTTTCGGCAACGCGCACAGGAAGAAAGGAACGACGCCTTCAATAAGCGCGAGTCGCTCCGACCAGAGCATCGCGCGGATGAAGAGCGTCCCGAAGAAGACAAGGTGAAATGCGGAGATCAACTTCACATTCCCCGGAAGAACACCGCCCCAGCGAAGCCCGCGCAAGGCCGCAAGAACCAGTGAAACCTGAGTCCAGGTCGTGACCCCCGGTATCGTTTTGAAGGTGTGCTTCAGCTCGACATCGCCGCCGAGAACGCTCATCGCCATTCCGGGATTGAGGAAGAAACCACGAAAAAAGATCAGGTGGGAAACCAGAAAAACGACGAGGAGAATCTTATCAAATTTCTCGGTAAGAAACGCCTCACTGATTCGACCGTGAAACCGTGTCCCCTCAACGAGCTGGTTTCCCGATTTCACCCAGTGGCGCGGAACCAGGCGGGAAAAGACACCGGTCTCCCCCAGCAGTGCTCCTGCCGCGAGAACCAGTATCGCCAGAATCCCGAGCACCGTATCCCGACTCCCGTAAAAGAGTTGAGCTGAGGAGAGTGACAGTGTGCTGTCGGCATTGGCGAATAGCAGAAGAGCGGGAAGCGAAACCCCGAGCAGGAACCGGGAGGGCCGGTACCACCACGGGAGATTCAGCAGGAGACCGGGGCCGCCACTGAGTTGATGCCGTCGAGAACTCAATTTTCCTCTATTGTTTTGGTTTCGCGGAATAAACTAACAAACACCCATATAATCCCAACCACTTCCTCGAGAAGGTAACTCGCCATGATCGCAATGGCCATTCCTATTCCTCCGTAAATCGGAATCAGCAACATCGAGATCGCAACGGTGATAAAAAGCTTAAAAACCCCTGACACCGCCAGAAACCGGGTATTTCCGGTCATGACAAGGAGCTGATGGACCGGTCCGATGAACATGGAAACGAGACTGCTGATGAGAAGCCATCTGAGCGTCACCGCTCCCTCACGAAAATCATCCCCGAAAACAGACATGACCCACTCCGGAAAGAGGATTCCAACCATAGCGGGCACGAGTAGAATGCCGAAGGTGAAAAAGGTCGATTTGGCATAAACCTTAAAAACCCCCTTGAGATTCCCCTTCAAATCAGCAGCGCAGGAGAGTTGCGGAGCAAAGACGCCGTGTATGGCTGTAGCGAGCACTGATAGAAGGATACTGACCCGGAAAGAAGTCGTGAGATGGGAAATCTCTGCCGGCGAACGCGAAAATTCCAGAACGGCGAGAGGGACGACATAGCAGAGGGCACCCAGTGCATTGGATGAAAAGATCGGAAGTCCTTCGGAAAGAGCGGGACGCGACGTGTTCCAGTCAGGCACAGAGAATATACGCCCCCTCACAAGGCGGGTCGGTCCGAAGCGAACAACCGCTACGGCAATCACGTAAGCACTCGCATAGATGGTCAGGAGCAGCGGCGAACTGAGGTGGGTGAGGTTGATAACGATCAGGAAACAAAAGAGACTGACCGGAACAAAATGCCCGAAGAAAACCCCGGAGGCCGGCTTGGAGAGCCCCTTGAGCGCTTCCCCGTTGACGACACACATCGCCATCGCCCCGAGAGTGAGCGGAAGAAGAAAATACCAAACGTGAAAATGAATCCCATCCGCTCCCCCTTTGAGATAAGCATACAGAATCAGGCCGATGCCAATTGCCAGGGAAAGGGTCAGGCTGATTCCGCGAATCGTCGTAAGGTATCCTGTCAGTTTGTCAGGGTCCCCCGCCGCTTTAAGGCGCGGGACATTTCTCAGGACGAGATGTTCGAGCCCGAAGGTTGCCACGATCGCGAAGGACGTGAGAACAGCAGACCAGAAAAAGAAGGTGGAACTTCCCTCATCCCCGAGAAATCGAGCTATGAGCACTGTGCTCAGGAACTGCACCGCCGCCCCCGAAAGCCGAATCCCCGGAGGAAGAAAGACACGAAAGAACCTCTGGAATAGCGGAGGAAGTTTGAATTTCCCGTCAACGATAGCGGGCATGACCTCTGATTTTACGGAATTCATGGAACCGGAACTGGCGATTTTCAGCCCTGCATGATCAAGGAGAGCGGGGCACGGGCACAGCCGGCAAGCCTTGTCACAACGTGGTTGGTTTCCTTCCTCGTATCGCGCTCTGTTGAGACGATGAGCAGATTCGAATCGGCAAACGAAGTCAAGACTGCGGGCACCTGAGAATCCTGCTTCACCGCAGTGCTTTCGATGACGATACGTTCAAAATTCTGACAATGTGGACCGATGAGCTGCCAGGCACTGTTCGGTGCGACAAGGAAATCGGCTGTAAGTGTCAGGGTAAACAGATTCTCGGTATTCGATTCCCGGGGAACGAATGAAACGAGCTCATTCGAGTTGGTTCCCGCCAGCACGGAGATAAGAAGCGTGCTGCACCCGTGTCGTGCCGAGACCGCGGCAAGGCATGCCGAAGTCCTCAGACCTTCCTGACATTCAGACACGGATGAGACGTGCACGAACCTCGCCTGCCGGTGCTCGGGCGAATAGAATACTTTGGAAAGTTCGCTCATGAGCTGCTGGTCATTCTCCGATCCCACGCCGGGGGCGGGAATCCGGGCGATGGTTTTCACGTTGAGATACTCTTCGGCCTGACGCCCGTCGACATACGGCCGCCCCCTGAGCAGGTCAATACCGACGAGTCCGACACTGAGAAAAGACCCGAGAACGCCGGCGATGAGAACCGAAATGGTTTTGCCGGGTTTAGCAGGTTTGTGAGGGACAATCGGAGCCGACATCACCGTGGTGATAGCTGACGACTTTTCAGTGGAAAGCGATGTTTCCCCTATTCTCGCCTGAAGATTCTGATGAACGAGCCACTCCGTCTCAACCTTCTGCTGAATGGCACGGAATTTCGAACTCGCGGATTTCACTTTAGAAAGCACTCCCTGCAACTCGCTCACCTCCGCCTTGAGAAGCTTCTCGTTATACTCCGCAGCATCGAGCGAGGAATCGAGCGCCGCTTTCAACTCAGTGGCAAGATTCTTCAGCTCCTCGTCCGCATTCTCAACCTGAAGTTTTGCCTGCAGGTAACTCGGGTGTGACTCGGTGAATTTTGATTTTGCGATCGCAAAGTTCGAGTTCGCCGTTGAGCGTTGCCCCATTACATCGGAAACCTGCTTCAACCCGGAGAATCCGCCTGCCTCAATGACCCGAATCGGCTCAAGGGCGGGATCAATCGACGCGAGTGTTCCGACACGACTTTTCAAATCGAGGACTCTCGCCGTCGCTGAATTCAGATCCTGGCCCACTTTACTGAGGCGTTCCGCAAAGAGTTCGTGATCCTGCTCGACTGTGAACTCGGGATTGGCACTTCTGAACGCTTCCAGCTGCTTCTCCGACTCGAGGGCCCGCTCGTATGCCTCTTCCGCTTGAAGCCTCAGTCCTTTCTCAGAAATACCGGCCTCATTGCGCTTTTGCTCGGCGAGAAAGAGCTCAAACTCTGAAACAAAAGTTTCCGCGATCAGTTTTGCACGCTCCGGGCTGGGATCGAGAACGGTTAGCTTAAGGAGACGGGTCGGCCGAATCAAAGAGGCACTGACGCGCTTGTCACGTATTGAAGAGAGAAGGCGGGAATCCGAGACGGTTTTCCCTTCTGCAATCCTCTTGCGGAGTGACTTCGGCATAAAGTCAGGCTCGTCACGGAGGTTCAATTTGTTTACCACCCGCACAATCATCGAATCGGAAGTGATCGCTTTCTCCAGCGAATTGAGAGAATCCAAATCTGAAGAGGAAGCCTGAATGTTTTCGATCTGCAGCGTTTTCTCAAACTTGGGATCGACGTAGATCAGTGCGGAACTCGAATAGAGAGGCACCGCGATCGTGAAGAGATACACGATTGTGAGGACAACACAGAGAAACGGGATGGCAACAAGCCACCAGAACCGTCGCTTAACGATGCTGGCCAAATCCTTGAAATCGAGGAGTGGCGGCACTTCAACCATATCCCAGGGCTCTGTGCGAGCTGCCGGAGACATAACAGGAGTTGTAGAAAGAGAAGTCGAATTCATGCGGGAACGAAGGGACAGAAATTATCAAATTTCTAATATTCGTCGTTAAATTAGTTGCATTTCCTCTAATTACAATACAAATTTGATCTTATTATCACTTTTGATTCTCCTTATAGATAATTAACACCACTAAATTAATTTATGATTACGAGCCGTTACCATGGAGTGATTCGACTTCACTTTGTTTTGAAACTCGCGGGCGGCCTCATGATTTTCTGGGGCCTTGTCTGGGCGCTGCACTTCCTCGTTTATGGCGAGGAGCTGCTTCCCAGCAATTATCACTACATTTCACTTCTGATTCCGTTCGCCGCGTTTCTCGAGATGGCGATTCGTGACAAATCCTCCCGCTCTCTCTGCGGTGTTTCCCGTGCCCAAATATGGAACATCACGCAGCGGGAGATTCTTTTCGCTCTTGTCGCGATCTTCGGCGTCATTGTCATGAGCAAGGATCCCGCCCTGTCCAGAGTGTTTCTGGCGACCTTCATGCTTCTCTATTCCTCGTGGATCGCCTGGATGAATCAGGTCGGGCACCGGATTCTTCAACGACGTCTCTTCAGCTCCCGGAGTCGGCACGCCAATACCATCGTTGTTGCTCCGCCATCGAAAATCGAGAGAGAAAACGTCCTCCAGATGACAGGGAACCTTCCCGGCGCCGAGCTACTTGGCTACGTCCCCTACGGAGGCGCTGCCGCGATCGATATTCCCAGTTTCCCCTTTCTGGGAGACTTCGACAACATCCGTCAGATCTGCCGCTCCTACCACGCCAAACTCGTTGTTGCCCTGGGGCTTGATAACAATCCCTCACTCGTGAAATCACTGCAGGAAATCTGTGACTCGCAGGGAATGAGACTGATCTGGGTGGAGGATCAAAAGGAACGGTTCGGCGGTAATATTGACTCTCACCAGTCGGGTTCACACACCTATCTAACGAACTGGCAGGAAGCACTTGAAGACCCTTTGAACCGTGGCATCAAACGCGCCTTCGATGTCTTTGCGTCAGGACTTGTCACCGTGTTAGTGCTTCCCATTCTCTGTGCAGGTGTCTGGATTCTCCATCGACTCTTTTCTCCCGGCCCCCTCTTCTACACGCAGCAGAGAACGGGACGAGATGGCGAAATCTTCGAGATGCTGAAGTTCCGGTCCATGAAGGTCAATGACATGCCCGGCGTTCAGGCGAAGGTGAACGATCCGAGAATCTTCAAAGGCGGCGATTTCCTTCGCAAGAGCAGCCTCGATGAAATGCCCCAGTTCTTCAACGTCCTCAAAGGCGAGATGAGCATTGTCGGTCCCCGCCCCCATTTCATTGATCACGATGAGAAGTTCGCAGAAATCGTCAAGAGCTACCCCGTTCGTCAGTTTGCCAAGCCGGGAATCACCGGGCTGGCACAGGTGAAAGGATGCCGCGGCGAAACCGATACCGAGCGCAAAGTGAGACAACGCGTCAGATTCGATCACTTCTACCTCCGTCACTGGTCCCCTCTCCTCGATCTCTGCATCATTTTTGATACGGTGGTTCAAACCATTTTTCCTCCCAAATCAGCCCGCTGAAATCCCACCTCAAAATGTCCCCTCTCACTTCTCTAAAATCCAATATCGCTCTCGCTCACGACTTCCTCATCCAAATGGGTGGGGCCGAGCGCGTCGTGGAAGTCATGGCGAAAGCCTGGCCCGACGCGCAGATCTATACGAGCGTTACCACCGGGGAAAGTCTCTTCCCGGTCTTTCGAACCGACCGTGTTCACAACAGCTGGATGCAGATGATTCCCGGGATCGAGAAGCTCCATAAAATGCTGTTCTTCCTCTACCCGCTTGCTTTCAAATCTCTGAAGGTCCCGAAAGACAGCCTTGTCTGGATCAGCTCGAGCAGTTTCGCGAAGTGCCTCCCCAAGTCGAAAGGGAGCACCTTTGTCTGCTACTGCCACACACCGCCACGCTACTTCTGGAACCCGGATGAGTACCTGAGAAACGAGATCAGCAATCCCCTCCTTCGCAAATTCGTCCGCAAGCTGATGCCCCTCTACCGACGCCATGACTGGAGGCAGGCGCAGAAAATCGACTACTTTATCGCCAACTCTGTCAACGTGCAGAAGAGGATCAAAGAGTGTTACGGCAGGGATAGCGTCGTGATCTGTCCTCCCGTCGATGTCAATCGCTTTACGGTGGGCAATCGCAGCGAAGACTTTCACCTCATCGTCTCGCGTCTCGTGTCCTACAAGCGAATCGACCTCGCTGTCGAGGCGTTTACGAAGGCAGGAAGACGTCTCGTCATCATCGGTGACGGTCCCGACCGCCCGCGGTTGGAAGCACTCGCCGGCGACACCGTCGAGTTCCTCGGACGTGCTCCCGACGATGTCGTGACAGAGAAAATGGCTACTTGTCAGGGGTTCATTTTCCCCGGTCTCGAAGATTTCGGGATTACCCCGGTGGAGGCTCAGGCTTGCGGGAAACCGATCATCGCCTTTCACGGGGGCGGAGCCCTCGAGACCGTCGTTGATGGCAAAACCGGGGTGTTCTTCAGCGAACAAACGCCCGAATCGGTCATCGAGGCGATCGCGAGATTCGATGCGGTGGAATGGAATAGAGAAACGATCCGCGCCAATGCAGAGAGATTTTCAACGGACCGCTTCCTGAAGGAAATGACTGAATTTCTCGAAGGCATCGAAGGCGCTGAAAAAGAGAAAAAGCCAAAGGAAACGGCGGCTCTTTCGCAAGCTGCTACCACCGCTCTCTCGTGATCAAAAAAGGACTCACAGTCGCGTACATCCTCATTGCGACTGGATGCGCCACGGCCAAAGGCGAAGACCTCTCTCTTGGTGCCTACTACTACCCGTGGTATCACAGCGACGGACGCCACTGGGAAGACGGCTACAACGGACTTTCGCAGGGGCTCAAACCGGCCCTGGGTGAGTATTCATCCCGCTCCGCAAAAACACTCGTGAACCACATCGAATGGTCGAAACAACTCGGGATCGATCACTGGATCTGCTCGTGGTGGGGCCGGGGAAGCTGGGAGGACGAAACCCTGAGACACCATGTAGGACCCGCCCTTGAAAGCTCTGCCCCGGCAGCTCCGAAGCTCTGCCTCTTTTACGAAAGCCCCGGGACACTCTCATTCGATCCTGACAAGGGTATCAATTTCGACCTCCCTCAGAATACGAGACAACTGGTTGAGGATTTTGACTACCTCGCCCGGCACTACTTCAACCAACCCAACTACCTGAAAATCAACGGTCGGCCTGTTCTCTACCTATACCTTTCCCGAACCTTCACCGGAGACTACGAAAACGCGATAGCCCTCGCCCGAACCGCAGCGCAGGCACAGGGATTTAACCCGTTCCTCATCGGAGACGAAGTCTTCTGGGGTGCCCCTGACACACACCGAATTTCATGCTTCGATGCCATCACGGCCTACAATATGCACGGTCCCGCGCACTTCGCCGAACTCAGTGACTGGAACATTTTCCTCGAAGAAACCGAAGCGGTCTACGCCAACTACCGGGAGATCGCGAAGTCTCTGAAAGTGGGATTCATTCCCGGGGTTCTACCCGGCTTCGACGCCCGTGATGCCTCCGGAGACTACTACGTGATTCCCCGCTCGCTGAGTCCTCAATCAGCCCCCGGCTCAACCCTGAAGGCGTTTCTCGATCTCGCCCGTCGCCAGACAGACCCGGACCTGAAAACCATCGTGATCACCTCGTTCAATGAGTGGCATGAAGGCACTCAAATCGAGCCCCGGAAAGAGGATCTTCCGCTCTCCCCCTTAATCCCAGAGAGCGCCTCTGCGATCGACAGGAACTGATCCCCTATCCACCGCAGCGCCCGCTATTGCGAATGACGCTGAGCAACCGCGTTCGCTCTCAAACTCCGGCATCGGAAAAACGTCAACGACCTTCCTGTTCTGCTTCGCCAATATTCTGGTTCGGTAAGAACCGCGAAGGCCCTGAAGAACGGGCTCAACTATCTCGACCTGATCGGGTGGAATCTGAAAGCCCGATCCTATCGCCTTGAGAATTGCCTCTTTCGCAGTCCAGAGCCGACTGAGAGCGAGCTCCTTCGCCTGCCCATCAAGCTCCTTCACCCACGCCGCCTCGTTCGGGGTGCATATATTCCGGATCAAAGGAGCCATTCTAACGTCCCCCGGCGAGAGCGCTTCGAGATCCACTCCGATTTCCAGATTCGGTGACACGCCGATAAGAATGTGGGTCCCACTGTGGGCGAGATTAAAGCGATACGCCCCGCCTGCCCCCGCTTCTGCCTTTAAAAAAGGCTTCCCGAAACTGCCGTAGGCAAACTCGACCGCCCCTGCTTCGATGCTCAGAAGCGAACCGAGGAGATGACGGAGCGACCCTCTCGCAACCACATACTGCCTGCGGTCTTTCTCGAAATGAAAACTGTCAGCGCGCAAACGCTCCTCCTCCGAGAGAACTGATTCGCATGCCGCAAACCGGTCCTCCG
>JARGPH010000065.1 GCA_029213065.1 Verrucomicrobiales bacterium
GAAGGGGGAACTCGACCCGGCCGCCTCGTGGGTGGTGAAGATGCGGAAGGAAGGCGAGCCCTTTCAAAAGCAGTTGGTCGAGCGTCTTCACCATCGCCCCGGGTGGGCGCTTTACGATCGCGAGTCCGATCCCGCGGAGTTGACCAACCTCGTCGGCAATCCCGAATTCGCCGAAGTACAGGAGCGACTGCGGGGCGCGCTCGAAGCCTGGCTCGAAAAGTGGGACGATAGCGATCCGGTGAAGACAGAGACGGGTTTCGTGAAGTCGAAAGGCAAGGCGAAGGCGAAAGCAAAAGCCAAGAAGAAGTGAGTCGGCGGTGAGTGCGGCATTGGCAGCTTTGCTCCTGCTGGACAGCTTGAAGGGGCGGCACCTTCGAATCCTGGCTGAAGCGCACTATGGTACGCCGATCGAAGACCTACGTAGCACCCATGCGGTTCGCGAACATAGCTCAATTTCCCGTCTTCCTGGATCCGATGCCGAACCTTTTCGACCGCTGAGCGTGATAGATATTCTGCGGGTATAGTGCGTCCGGATCGATTTTCTCAAACCATGGTCGCCCCACCACTTGATCGGTGGGAAGCTTTCCTTCCCACCCGACGAAGAGTGTTTTCATTTCCTCCGCCAGCATTGGGTGAGTCACCCACGATTCCTTCTTGGGAAGGGCAAGTTTCCTCCCCTTGATATTCCAGAATGTTCCTCCGCTACAGGCTCCGTAAAAATTATTCCGCCATACTAGATCGCCCTCACCTGCATCAATTTGAGTGAAAAGAATGTGAGGGATATTGTCCTCATGCGTGTGGAAATCAAAATGCAGGTTGGGTCCCGTGCAATTTGAGTAAACGCAGTGGTTGGTCTCGCCGTTCACGCCGAGTTCGTGATGAAACCGGTTTTCAAAGGTGATTTTGTCGGCCACGCACCAGGAAGACCCTGCGCCGAAATTGATCGCGTGATGACCGGAAACGCCCTGGTTGTCTTCGAAGGCGCTCACGCTGGGGCGAGCTTTGGAACTGGTGAATAACACATTCTCGATCGTGATGTGTTTCCCGTTGTTCGTGAGTATCCCGCAATCGACATCAATCAGAGTCACGTTGCGGACCCATCCATTCTCTATGTCCCGGAAAAAGATGGCGTTGTATCCGTGTTCATTCCAGTGCGAGTCATAGGTTCCGCCGTCGCCCCGGATCGTCAAATTCTCCACCCCTACTTCCCTTCCGTCTTGAAACCAGAGGAATCCACCGGACCAGGACCACTGCGATGTCGGTCTCCCGTGTCCTGTGGTTTGGGGCCAGGAATGAATTTTCTCCAGTCCGGTGCCTAGCAGTATCGTGACGCCTTCCCGGCTTTCGCCACGCAATACAAAGTGGCTCTTGGGCGTCGGCTTCACCCATTTGTCGATCATCTCGTCCACGCCGATCCAGTCCATCAGTTTGTACGTCCCGTTGGGAATGAACACGGCCTGTTTCTCGCCACACGCCGCCATCGCTTTCTTGAATGCCCCGGCATCATCGGTCTTCCCATCTCCGACCGCACCGAAATCACTGACATCGGTTCCCTCTTCCCACTCGGGAAAATCATTCTTGCCCTCATGATAACCCGCGAATGAAAAATCGATCAGGGTTTCGTCCTCGGGATTCCAACGCTCACCGTCCTTTCCCCAAATTTCGGAGTAGACAGCATTTGCAGGAGGGGTGTCCCGCTGCTCCCTGACCCACTTTTGATCCGATTCTGATAGCCGATTGATTGGAAGAGCCACTATGCTTCCGTCTGCCCGCTTCACCGAGACTGAGTCGCCGCTTTGACTCACAAACTCAGCTTGGAGCATGGCTCCCTCGGTCGAGGTCCAGGTGCGGACTTCTGCGAGCACCACCGTATGAATGCTCGCGACGGCCGCTATCGTGAGTATCCAATGTTTCATAATTCCTGATCGGTTTTGGCGCGGGACAGAAGGTAAACTTTACTCGACTACAGCCTGTTGACGAGACTTGATTCGGAGTTCCACGGGCGAAGTATCCGAACTACGGTCATTCAAGATGTCGTTGCTCCGAATTCCGGTTCCGTCAGGTTCCAGCCTGTAGACGCCCGGCTCAAGATTCCGTTGTGACGGAATACGGTGAACGGCTCATTTTCAATCGGGTTCCGCTCGATACTCTCAACGAAGATAACTTATTCCTTCGCTTGCGGTTTCCAATGGAAGAATAAGGTAAGCGGAACTGCCTGGAATGCTTCCAGGGTAGGTCGCTGAGAATTGATTTTAATTTTCACTCACCGTTCTGCTTCAGATCACACTACTCTGTCGCACTTCGATTCACCGAGCCGGACTCGACGACGAAGTTGTCTAGCCCTACCGTAAGCGTCCGTCCGAGTGTTCCGCCGTAGCTGATTCGAATCCGGGAAGGGTCCAACTGGCCGCCCCGGAAAGGTGATGAAAAGAGAGTCTCCCCATTGACCAGGAATTCCACCCATCCCTCCTTGCAGTGAATCATCGCCTGGAAAGGGAACACTTCGCCCACCGGGTATTTCAGCCGGTCCCGAACGAGGCCACCGAAGCCACGAGTCATCGCGGTACCATCTGCTCCGAATAGTACCGCCTCGGCACCGTTGATTTCGATGAATATGGTGAGGTCGTAGCGTGTTTCCTGATTTTCAGACGCCTCGAAATACAAGTCCGTGCTGAGCCGGATGGCATCCGATTCGTCCGGTAAAGTAAAGTCTACCTGGTCGTAACGAATTTCGTTCTTCGCGGTTGGATTCGCGACTTCCGTCTCTTTCGTAATGCCCAGTTCCAGAACAGGCCCGCTCATGGACCCGATGTTGGGTTTTACCTTCGGATCACCTTTGAGAATATTGGAAGGGGCCGACTGCCCACCTGTTGACGGAGCGTAGCCCACGCGATGCAGAGGTGAATCCCAGTTCACCGCATAGATTCTTTTCCAGGAGAGATTTTCGGTGGAAGCGCTGCGGAAGGACTCGATTACTTCGAGAGCTTCCCCGGCGGCTTCGGGATGTCCGGTCAGAGTGGAGTGCCAGAGTTCATTGTGGGCAAATAGGAAGAAGTGCTCTTTTCTTACATCCGTTTCCGAACTCTCGTCACTTTCGGAAAGTCTGAACCCTTCGAAAACACCACGCTGCAATTCCAGGGGGGCGAGTTGGTTTCCCAGTTCCTGTTCCGAGTTTCCCGAGGGGAGAGGCCCCTTGCTGGCAGCAAGGGAAGCGGCCGCCTTGCGCAGATCTTCCTCCGCCGGTTCTCCATGGCGGCGGAAATGAAGATTCACATCTTTATCGTCCGTAGTCTTCCAGCTGATAGAAAACTCATCCTCTCCATTTGCGTCGGAACGGGAAAATTTGAATCCGCTTCCGAGCTTAATTTTTACCGCTTCGCCTGCGTATTCGCCACCGTCACTCGTTTCTCCGGAGAGAGTGGTTTGCGCATCCATCTCTTCCAGTTCAGAAATCATATCGTCCAGCGGCTCGCCCGTGTCGATTCTGCGTAACCACTCAATCCCAAGATCGATGCCTTCTTCGATCATTGGGAGATAGTGCCCTCCTGAATCGGTGCGAACCACAGACGCCTGGACACCCGCCGAAATCAGTTTTTGCGCGTAGTCATGGACAGTGGCGCTCTCAATCAGGTCGTCATCTTCGGCGTAGAAGAGTAGAACCGGGCATTTCACGTTAGCTGCGTTTCTGGTGGGAGAGAATTCATCAAGAAAAGTTTCGAAGTCTTCGCTGTAATTGTTGAGTTCGTCCATGGCCGCAGCGAGATGCGCGTGCGGGTCCAGTGGGGGAGCGTAGACGGCCACGCCCTTGATACGATCCGATGAGTGGGCCAGAGCGAGAGCGGTGGTGGCGGCGGAACTGTGGCCGGCGGCATAGATTCACTCTGCATCGATTACTGAAATTCTACTTGTCGCAAATTTCAGTGCGGCCGCGGCATCGAGTACGCCGCCTTTTGCGTTAACGAAGCCTTGAATCGCTTTTTCTGTTTCCCCGTCGGAGTCATCGGGCAGCTGTCCGCTCAATTCGTAGGCAATAACGGCAAATCCAGCTTCGACGTAAGGAATATGCTCCGGCGTGCTGAGTTCGCCCAGACCCATGCCATGGTAGAGCCTGCTCCCTGCCGGAGCCACCAAAACGCACGGGAGTTTTCGGCCTTTGTAGTCGGCGGGCAGGTAGATCCAGATCGTATTTCCGGTAGACGGAAGCTGAAATTCGCGACGTAAGACATTCTCCGGAAGGTCAGCTGATCTTGCGAAAGGCTGGAATGCCAACAAAATGGTAAGCAGGCACATGCCACAAAGCGCTGCTCTATAGTCCTTCTTCCTAAAACCCAAATCCGGCATATCGGAAGAATCTAAAAACAGCGGCCCGCAATGGTCAAGGTTGGGATGGTTGGGGCAGCGGAAATGCCGTCCGGGAAGAGTTTCTCGTTTCCCCGGTCAGGCAACTTTTTTGACTGAATGGGACATCCGATCTCCCCGAAAGCCTCCATCGCCGAAGGGCAGGAAGGCTTGTCTTTTCCCGGGAAAGGGCGGATGCTTGTGATAATGCTCTGACTCCTCTGCAACGCTACGAAAAGCAAATCCGGTCGGATTTTTCTCCTACTCCTGGCTCTCGCTATCATTGGCTTCGTCCTGTGGTCGCGCAGGTAAATGTCGCCTGTATTTGTGCCGCTTGAATCGTAGAAGGGCGGCAGGAAGAGCACCGTTCTTCGGCAGGGCTTTCGAGAACCACTGGGTTATGGGGGCAGGCAAGATTCCTTGACGTTTGGTCACGGAAACTCGATCCCGAGTCCGTGCCGAGAGCACCTGACCCCGAATTTCCGTATAAATCGGTCAACAGTCAAATATTGACACTCCACTGTCAGAGGAAGAAAGAGATCCAGAAGATGACTGTTGATCCCTTTTGCAGTGACTGGATGAAGCTGCCGACCCCTCGCCGCCGGAGGGCTGAGATCACCCGTCAGCCATGTGCGGTGGTGTTACTTGCCTTTCCGGATGAGTTCAGAGAGTTGATTCGCTTTGTCCAGAATGGTTGTG
>JARGPH010000007.1:0-9254 GCA_029213065.1 Verrucomicrobiales bacterium
TTAACTGTTACCCATGTCTCCGGTTTAAATGTTACCCATGTGCCCGGTTCATACCTGACCCCGTTTAAAGAAATGCTGGCCCCGAAAATTTGGGCTTTTTACGGACGGACTTTCAGCCCGTTTCAAATTCTCATACCTTCCGGGTTCCGGACGCATGGATCTCTGGCTTGAGTCAAGAAATGTCGCCTGGTACCTTGAAATGACTGACCCCTTGAAAACTTTTTGGCAGTTCGGATCTTGCTCTTAAGGCCTATACACCTATCCTAGAAAGGGCCTCTCACTCGTGAGTAAGAGAAACCTCGCGGTTCTCTCGATGGCAGATTTAAACAAATTATCTAAGACACCTTCTTAAAATATGTTAAGCAATATAGGTCGCTACCGGGTTCTGAAACAGCTCGCGCGCGGTGATATCAGTCTAGTAGTTCTTGCCCGCGATGAAGAGAAAGACCAAAATATCACAATAAAAATCTTCTCCGATGGGGGGGGAGACTCCGAAAACTTGAAGAATCAGTTCCTTCATGGCGCAACAGCACAAGCAAAACTCAAGCACTCCCACATTATTCCTGTTTATGAGATTGATCAAACAGAAGATGGATCTCCATATATTGTGATGAAGGCGATAAAGTGCCAAACTTTTGATCAGGCACTAGGTATATCAAGAAACTCAAGGGAATTCGAATCCAGTATCGACGCTATTGTGCCAATTACGAAGCCAAAGGTCTCTTCTCCACCAGATTATCAAGCTATTCGGAAAACTTTGCGATGGCTTAGGGATATTGTCTCAGCCATCGCTTATGCGCACGAGTCTGATATAACCCACCAAAATTTGACACCATCCAACTTATTAATTGACTTGGATTTGAAAGCATGGGTCACAAGTTTCGGAAGAACTGAATCGGTAGACTCTAAGTCAGACATCTCTAGTGAATTGTTTTACTTGGCGCCCGAGCAAATCATTAACAATTCCGAAACCGCTGATGGTCGTGCTGATATATGGGCACTAGGCGTGATCCTCTACGAAGCCGTAACTGGCCAACTTCCATTTTGCGGTGAATCACGTAGTGATCTGTTGAATCAGATTGAAGGTAAACAGCCAATACCACCACGTCAAAGGAACCCAAAGCTCTCACTTCGAATTGAAAACGTATGTTTGAAATGTTTACAGAAAGATCCAGCCGACCGATACCGCACAGCAAAAGACTTAAAACAGGCACTCCGCGATGCCCAAGGCGCTGAACACGCATGGGCCAGCTGGATTGTTCGACATCCAATTTTTGCATTGTTTGGACTGGTGTTCGGCATAGTAGGAACTTTCGTTACCATTAACGAATCGCTCGAACAAACCCCTCATGCCCAGGCGAGTTTGCTCGCTGGTAATGAGTTGCGTTGCGAAAGTCTCGAATTGTTAGTTTGGAATGAGAATGTTGATCGTCGAAAGGGTTTGAGCGTGACAAAAGACTTCCGCGCATTGCCGCTTCAGTCGGGAGATAGCGTTCGCCTACAAGCGGAGCTCAATCGATCTGCATACTGTTATCTGATCTGGATTGAGCCGGACGGTAATTTGAGTCCAGTGTTTCCCTGGGAGGACGGGCATTGGGAAAAAATTCCAAAATCAGAGTCTAAGACAATCACTTTAAGCCTTCCCGCGATTGCGAATAGAGGTTGGCCCATAACGCCAACTCGAGGTATGGAAACACTTATACTGCTTGCCCGAGAGGAACCGCTCTCAAGGGATGTCAACATTCGCAGCCTACTCGCCAATTTACCACCTCAACCGTTTCGGCCTAACAATATGATTTTTGAATTCGATGCCGAGACCATCGAAATTCGCGGGGCGGATTTTACATCCTCTGCGCCTCTGCAAGATCCGTTTATCAAGCTACGCAGTAAGATTTTTCGTCAGCTTGATTCGAATTTTGATCTAGTTTGCGGGATCACGTTTGCAAACGACAGCAAAAAAAACAAGTAAAGCTAGCGCTCCTCCTCCTCCTCCTCCTTGAAACGTTTTGCCAAATAGAGAATTTGAGAACATGAACCGATTCTTCACTACATTATTTCTCTTCGTGATCCTCAGCTTAGTCGATTCACCGGTGATCAATGGTCAAAGCCACCCGCCTAGCGTCGAGCTGCTTGAACATCTTCTTCTATCATTGCCAGAAATCGAGAAAAGAGAGAACTACACCCCCGAGCAGACCATAAAAGCCCGGCGGGGTATTCTCACCGACCTTAGATCTAGTCGGTGGATTCGGGCAAAGAGATACGCAGAGAAAGGAGATCTAGCGGAAGCAATTTTCGAAGTCGAGAAGATCGTTCCCATTGAACAAGAATTTGTTGAATCTTCTTCCGATGTATTACTGACAACACTCAAACTCCTCTCAGGACTTTATGAGCGAAGTGGCCAAGTCGAAAGAGCGAAAGCGATTCTTGAAGAACGGATTAAGGTAGTCAAATCAGACCAACTAGATGGACATCACAGCATTGTAGATTGCCGTTTGGACTTAGAGCATCTCAACAGTCGACTGGTTCACTCCGACTCAGACCAACAAGATCTAGCAGAAGCGGCGAAGCTCGAGTTTCGCAGAATTCGGTTACAGGAAGAAGGCCATTTAGCCGAAGCAACGACTACTGCTGAGAAGTGCGCCGAAATTCAAGGTCGTGTCCTCGGTAAGAAGCACCTCGATTACATTCTGACTATTGGGAACCTTGCAGTTTACTATAAACTTCAAGGTCTTCTAGAAAAAGCTGAGCCGCTTTATCTCGAGGCACTTAGCGGCTATGAGCACAATTTAGGCGCAAAACATCCAAGTTACGCCAATCATCTCACAAACCTCGCCGAATTTTATCGAGCGAAAGCGGACTACGGAAAGTCTAAACTTTCTCTCCTCCAAGCTATTGTAATAACTAAGGACACATTGGGAGAGGATCACCCTAATTACGCAGTCTGCATAAATAATCTAGCACAAATTCATATGGATATAGGTGAATTCGAGCAAGCCGAACTGAGAATTCAGGAATCTCTCGAAATAATTAAGCGTTCATTTGGCGAAGAACACCCTCGCTATGCAGCAGGCCTCAACAACCTGGCAGGTGTTTACGAGTATCAGGGAAGAGAAAATCAAGCATTGAGCCTTTACATTCAGGTTTCTGCAATCCAGGAACGCGTTTTGTCCGAAAATCACCCAGATTTCGCGAGTGCCTTGAACAATCTCGCAAGGGTCTATGGTTCAATAGCAAATTATCCCGAAGCCGAGCGGATCTATCTCAGAGTTATTGACATTCGACGGCGAACTTTGGGTGAAGCACATCTCGACTATGCTCAAAGCATCAATGAGCTCGCTGCACTGTATAATGCACAGGGCAATGACCTACAGGCTGAGGTGAGATTCATCGAATCGCGCAAAATATATGAGGAAGCAGTGGGGGAGCAACATCCGTTTTACGCGATCAGCCTGAATCGCCTTGCCGAATTCTATTACTACAACGGTAACTTTTCTGAGGCGGAACCTTTGGTTCTCCAGTCTCTCGAAATCTTCGAACATACATACGGTAGGGAACATCACAACTACGCATGGAGCTTATCTCTGCTCGCAAGGATCTATGAATCGCAAGGCAATTATTCGGAATCGCTGGCAACCTACGCGAGCGCTCGTGAAATCAGTAGACGCGTAATCGGTGACCAACACCCTAATTATTCAGCCGTCATAAGTGGGCTAGCATCACTTTATCAAAAGTTAGGAAGGTATGAGGAAGCCCTACCCCTTCTTATTGAAATAATCGAAATTTCGAAAAGTATTAAAAGTGATAAACCACACCCAAGGCATGCTACTAGTTTAAGTAACCTCGGTTTTTGGCATTTTGAGCAAGGCGAGAAAGAGGCTGCTCGTGATCGTTTCTCTGAATCGTTGGAAATAGCCCGAAGTCATCTCCATGCTTCATTTATCGGTATGAGTCAAAGGCAACAAATTCTCTATCTGCAAAGATTGAGGGTCGGACTTGATGTGCTGATCAGTGTAACTCCACCGGAAGAAATTGGCGATTGTTATTCTGGCGTTTTGGATTGGAAAGCAGGAGCATGGCAGCGTCGTCGGCAAGAAAGGCTTGCAACTGAACCAATTACTCAGACCACCAATTTATCGCCAGATATTGCTGCGCTGAGGATTCAATTATCCGCTGAAATTATTGAGATGAACACCGCAAGGGCCCAGCATACTTTGTTTCAGTTGGAAGACTTAGAAAAGCGATTTGGTCAAAACGTGTCTGAAGAGTTTAAAAGGTTAGATCCTGTGAGGTTGCAAGCGAAGATTCCGGCCAGCACGGTAGTTATCGATTTTCTTGAGTATTCTCATTTGATTCCGCCCGAAGAAATACCTGGCCCATTTGAGGTAGAAAGGCGCTTAATTGCTTTTGTAACTCGCTCAGGGGAGGAGGTACAAGCGGTCTCCTTGGGGGCAATGCAGCCAATCAGTGAAGTTGTCGCTGCTTGGCGCCAAGCCATTGTTGCACGCGAAGATCGCGTCAATGATGCAGGACAAAAGCTGCGAAAACTCATTTGGGAGCCAGTATCTCAGCTAATACAATCGGGTGATACGGTAGTGTTCGTGGCTGACGGCGTACTTCACGGAATCTCCTTAGGTGCACTGCCGCTCGATCGATCAGGTACGTATCTTTTAGAGAAGCATGCTGTGGCTACCGTCGAATCAGTTGCGGATGCGGTAATGGCTCTTGAGGATGACCCCGTGGAGACGAATAAGGAAGGTCGATTATTGGCCATAGGAGGCGTAAGCTTCGACATCAGTCGAGATAAGGTCGAACCTGAAGCAGCAGATAGCGTGGGACAAGTTTCATTAGTCGATGAGGGTTTTCGTAATAGCTTAAACTCTATCAACGGTTCTCTGCTCGAAGTAGAAGAAATCGATCGATTATTTCGCCACTGTTTCGGCATAGAATCAATCCTGTTGACAGGAGATGAACCTACCGAAAGTCGAATCAAGAAGGAGACAAGCCGCCTCCTTCCCCGCTATTTACACTTTGCAACCCACGGCACGTTTATGCCTCCAGAGTCGCGAATCCGAAGGCATATGGCGAAAATCCAGAACCGGTTAGAACAAGACCTCGAAGAGGTTACCGACTTTCATTTGCAGGATGAATATCAGGAAGAATACCAAATTTTGCAGATGATGCCTGACTTTTGGACAGGAGTTGCTCTCGCCGGAGCGGTGAATGGTTCGGTTGAGCTACCGGATGGCATGAGGACGGAAGATGGAATTTTGAACTCTGCTGAAGTCAAAAATATGGACTTACAAAAGACTGACCTTGTTGTGCTAAGTGCCTGCGACTCAGGTCAGGGGAAGTTTGAAAAAGGTGAAGGAGTCATTGGTTTGCGCCGAGCCTTTCACCTTGCAGGTGCTCGCACAGTGATTGCTTCGCATTGGAGCGTGGATGATGCAGCAACAAGCGTTTTGATGGAGCGGTTTTACAAAAATCTTTGGATGCACGAAATGAGCGCGCTTGAGGCACTTCGTCATTCTCAAATATGGCTTCTAAATAACCCAAATGCGATAAAAGAAAGACGCAAAGAAATCGAACGCCGATTTCCGAACGCTACGCTTACAGAACGCCCTATTGATCTTACTAAGGAACTTCTTCTTCCCGCTGGAGAGGAAATCAAAAGCACTAACCCAACCATAGAAGACCACCACCGCACTGCTCCCTGGTTGTGGGGTGCATTTGTTCTCTCTGGCGACTGGCGTTGAGATCAATCTTTTACAATTCAGACGTAAAAAGTATAGAAAGAGGTAAATTGAGAATGGCGCTGTAGTACGTGACCATTCTTTTTTGCACCGGCGAGGCAAAAAAGGGGGCAGGCAGGAATGGCACTGCATTAAGCGACTTTCTTGTATGCTGTGCGATGCAGAACTTCCTTAAATTCAGCACGTGGTTTAGTGGTAAGCGTCAAATCCAGCCCCCATTGAACTTGGCATTGAATACGTCGGAGGCTTTGAACCTATGACATATTCAAAGGATCCCGACTCTGACGCCGGACACGAACTGTTGAAGTTAGACTCGCGAGGTCGCGTCCAGATCTCGCCAGAGCGACGCGCGGCCTTGCTCAAAGAGTTCGATCGTCTTTCGGGGCCAGCATTCCTTGACTCAAGCCAGAAATCCATGAGTCCGGCCGCCAGAAGTTCGGAAGGTAAGAGAATTTGAAACGGGCTGAAAGTCCGTCCGTAAAAAGCCCAGACCTTGCAGGGCTGGGATCGAACCGATTCAATCAGCGCGGCCTTTGGAGTTCGGAGTAACAGAGTTCGGAGGGTCCGGCAACATTTCTTTTCTCATTCCGTTATTGGATCCAGAGGAAATGTCAGAAGTAAGGACAGAGAGCAGCAGTCAGCGGTATCACGGTGCAGAACAACGCTGGATAGGTTGGCAGCCGCTGCTGTCTTTCGCGTTCGACGAAGTCCCGTTTTCTGTTTCTTCTAGGATTTTGCCTCGTTCGCCCTTTGGCTGTGAGTAAGTCCTTCAGCGATTGGAACGGATGCTCTGAATCACATCGCGGTGTCGTTGAGAAAGGGCAGCAAGTCTAGAAGCCCGGCAACGTCGACCGGCACTCCTGAACGCGACGAGCCTCCAACGCCTCAAACTGACGGAGCGTAAATCGCTTCGCCAATTTGAGGACAGTGGAGGCTGCGGGCAGCAAATGTTTTTTTAAGTCGAGCTCCTGTTGTAAATCATCTTCGACGAATCGCGCAATCGATCAGGGCTTGTTGAGCGACCAGTTGTAGTCGGTGTATTTGACCTTCAATCCGCCCGCTGCAATTGCCTTGCGATCAGCACCGGAGAAGTAGGGGGCCACGAACTCCGCGACCGTTCCGTTCCCGGTGAAATCGCCCGCGAACCAGTCAAAGATCGGGGAGAGGTAGAGGGTGTCGCCTTCGACACGGTTGCGGGATTTATCGGCGAGGAAGATCCTCGCCTGTTCGTCGAGCTGGGCATCGAGCCGGTTGGCTTGAAACGCCTCGGCGCGGAGATTGGGGCAACCTACAGAAGCGCAGTTCACCGCAAAGTGGACCCGTGGTTCTTTGTAGTTCACGCGGAGGAGACCGTGTTCGATGTGATCGAGAGTCGTCTTGCTCCCGAAAAGATTGACGACCTTTTGTTTCCACGGGCTGGAGAAGGTTCCTCCAATTTTTTTAATGCTCGTAACCGGGTAGTGGTCGATGACGAGTTTCAAGGTCGCCGCGTTGTAGAGGTTCGCGAGAAATGCAATCTGCTGTTTTTCACTCCAGCCGTTGAACTCTGTTTCCTTCACTGCGGCAAGGCTGCCGAGGTAGGATTCGATGCCTTTGGGATCGTATTTGAGAGCTTTGTAATCGAAGGTGCCGCCCTTGACGTGTTGCTTGAGCACTGAGGTGAAGGCGGAGTGACTGTGGTCGAAGGCGCGTGCCTCTCCCGCTGCTGAAACAAAGAGAATCGCAGTTGCCGCGAGTATCATAGAATATAGGGATCTTGTCATGTAAGCTGGGTCGTCTAAAGCATGATGACTCTTAACCGGATAAATGTTATTTCATGAAGACGCCCTCACATTCAGCCCAACGTCACCTCGTTTTCGTCGGCGGTGGCCACACTCACGCGCTCGTTCTCCTCGCTTTAGGAAAGACGCCTCTGCCAAACTGTCGCATCACTCTCATCAGTGATGTGGAGTCGGCTCCTTATTCAGGAATGCTGCCGGGACGTGTCGCCGGAATCTATGAGGATGATGAGATGCACATCGATCTTCCGAGACTCTGTCGCTATGCCGGCGCCGACTTCGTTTCGGCTCATGTCAGTGGGTATGAGCCGGAGACCGGTATTCTACAACAGGAAGACGGTGAGGCCCTCGATCTGCGTCCCGATTTTATCTCCTTCAATGTCGGCAGCGCGCCGAAACTCGACGCGGTTACCGGGGCGCAGCAATGGGCGATTCCGTCGAAGCCGGTGCCGAGATTACTCGAGGGCTGGGCTCGTGTTCGCGAAGCGGCTGCGCAGATTCCTCCGGAGGGAGACCCGCTTCGCATCATCGTCGTGGGCGGAGGGGCCGGTGGTGTCGAGCTGACCCTAGCAATGCAATCGCAACTCCCCGAATCGACCCGTTTCGATCTCGTCCACGGTGGTGACCACCTTCTTCCGGGGCACAACGATCGCGTCCGGCGACGCTTCACGAATCTGCTTGCTGCGCGCGGTGTCACGACGCGACTCGGGAAGCGCGTCGTCGAAGTGATGGAGAAGCAAACCCGACTCGATGATGGTTCATCCCTGGAAAGCGATTTTGTCTTTTGGGTGACACAACCGGCTCCACCGAAGTGGCTGCAGGAGACGGGTCTTGAGCTCAATGAGAAAGGCTTTCTCCGGGTTGGCCCGACCCTGGAGTGCCTGGGACGGCGGGGAGTTTTCGCGGCCGGTGATGTCGCCTCGATCGAGGATACGCCGCTGCCCAAGTCGGGAGTCTACGCGGTGCGCATGGCCGCGCCCCTCGAAGCCAATTTGCGGGCGGCGTGGGCCGGGAATCCGCTCGGCTCCTATGAACCACAGCGGCACATCCTCAGTCTCATTGGGACGGCGGACGGGCGCGCTGTCGTTTCCCGGCCTTGGCTCCCGACCCTGCACTCCCGCATTGCGTGGTGGTGGAAGGACAGGATTGACCAACGCTTCATGCGTCAGTTCGTCGAGGCGGAGCGCTCCCGGGAGACGGATTGAAGAGATGCGAGCGCAAAAAGTGACTTTGGGTAGGGCGAATCGTCCCGATGAGCCACCGTGGTCCGGGATGATAGAACCTTACCCCGTCACTTCGTTGTGAAGCTGTGCTGTGGTTCGGGCGTTATACAGGACCACGCGGATCGGCAGGGACGCCTCTCCCCACCCAAAGAGATCTCCCGGTAGTCGAAGTGATTTTGGCTTTTTGCGCTCACTTCTGAAGAGGGTTAGGTCGACGACTCAGCCCTCTTGACTCACAAACCCGAGATGACGATGGAAGGTCGTCCGACGGCAACGTGACAACTGGCGCATTGTTGACGAGTCGCCGCATAAGCTGCCGTTGCCTGCTCGGTCTCGTTGGCTCCGAGGGCACTGACCAACCCGCTGAAAGGCCCGTTCATCCACGCGTCGAAAAGGGGAGACATGTCGAGATCCCCTCCCCCGGCCCCTTTGGTGGAAAGACCGGATCGACCAACGCTTCATGCGTCAGTTCGTCGAGGCGGAGCGCTCCCGGGAGACGGATT
>JARGPH010000007.1:9354-159978 GCA_029213065.1 Verrucomicrobiales bacterium
CGCTGAAAGGCCCGTTCATCCACGCGTCGAAAAGGGGAGACATGTCGAGATCCCCGCCTCCGGCAGCTTTGCGAATTGGACGCGCCTCGATCCCGAGCTTCACCTCGGCCCCGGCCGCTTCAGCGAGCGCGATTGCCTCTGTCCATTCCCCGGCCGCCATTTTCTGCTGGGATTCCTCCAGCTGTGAATTCGCGAGGCGCATGTGCTGCCGCGTCGGGGTGGTGCAGGCTGATAAGGCGATCAATGCGAGAAGTCCGGTGAGGGCGTGTCTGATTTTCATGAATTATTTTTGAGAGAAATGGTCGGCGGCATCTGCGCAGGGACGAGTTCAGCGTTCGTGTATATCGTGTAGAGATCCACACCGGAAGGGAAGTCGCCTTTACCGCAAAGTGGGATTCGGTGTTCGGCGACAAGCTTAAAGAATACCTTCCCAATCGTTGCCACTCTCAAGCGCCCCGCCACAACCGCTCCCGGCTCCGGCGGTGCATCCGAGGCAATGATTAGCGGTGAGGATGGGGTATTGCTCGATGCTTTGCGGGGTGACATCCCAGAGAAAGAGGTCTTTGCCATTTCGCTGCTGCATTTTAAGCATCTGATTGAAGTCGCAATCGAAGACCTCGCCCGCCATGCCGATGTTGATGGTGCTGCGGCACATGAGGTCATCGACCGTGGCGGGATTGAAACTGTTCGCGAGCAGCTCGAGGTAGGAATCCCAGTTCCCGTGCTCGCGCAGATCAGTGGCGAAGCGCGCGATCGGTAAATTGGTGATCGTGAAGAGCCGTGTGAACTCAATCCCGTAGCGTCGTCGCAGCTCTACTTTGTATTCCGCTTCGAGTTCACCCTGGCTCGGCGGGAGCTTGGGGCCGATGGGATTGTAGACTAATGTGAGGGGCAGTTTCGTCCCGTAGCCCACTGCGTTCAGTTTGCGGAGAGCACTGATGCTTTTGACGAAGACACCATCGCCGCGTTGCTCGTCCACGTTTTCCTCGAGGTAGCAGGGCAGCGAGGCGACGACTTCCACCTCATGCTTCGCGAGGTATTCGGGCAGATAGGCATGAGATTTGGTCTCAATGATCGTGAGGTTGTTCCGGTCGATCACGTGTGCTCCCACGCTGCGGGCGGTCTCGACGAAGTAGTTGAAGAACTCGCTCAACTCCGGCGCGCCTCCGGTGATGTCGACGGTGGCGGGCTTGTGTTCCTCGATCCACGCGCCGACGCGATGAGCGGTCGCTTCGTCCATCATCTCGGTGCGATGTGGACCTGCATCAACGTGGCAGTGGGTGCAGGTCTGGTTGCACTTTCGCCCGACGTTGATCTGGAGTGTTTCGAAAGTGCCGCGCCTGAGCGGAACTTGATGAAATTGGAGTTGGTTCTGGAATAGATTCATCGATTTGTGTGCCGGTTAGGGCAGTTTGAGGCGTTTGGGAGCGTTGTATTGGTAGTGACCGCTTTTGGTCATTTCGAGGACTTCATGAATGCTGGGTCGGTCGCCCCAGTAAGTCCCCTGATAGAGAAAGCGCAGAACGCCGTCCTTATCGACAATGGCAACGGTGGGCCGATTGATGTATTCGGCGTGAACGGCGAAGGTCATGGGCTGGACGTCATACTTCACGCCAACTGCGGCGGCACGATCCGCGAGATGCGGCCACCAGACTTTTTCGGTGTAGCCCTTCCGGAAAGATTGACGTGAAAACCAGTGTTCCGGTGCCAGCTCTTTCCCCACCATGACCCGGGCCGCGAAATCGTCGTGGCATTCGAGGGTGACAACTTTAATACCGGCGGCATCGAACTCTTCGCGCAGATTCATGAGGTCGTTGAATTCCCCATGACAGACCGGGCACCAGACCGAGAAGATCCAAACGAGAACGACGGGATTTTCACCGGCGAAATCACTGAGCTTCCATGGGTTGCCCTCCGTATCGGTGAGACTGAAATCGGGGGCCTTTTCTCCGACTTTGGCAATCCCGAAGTCGGCTTCGTCGAGTCCTGCAAAGGCGGGCGCAAGCTCGGGCGTGGCGGTCTTGCCATGCTTGAGCGCGTGGATCGCGATTTCGGCCTGAAGCTTTACATCCCGATCGCCGTCTTTTTCCAACGCTGCCTGCATCGTCTCGAGACTCGATTTCTCTCCGATCTGGGAAAGGGCGATGGCCGCTTGTGAACGCACCGTGGAATCGGGATCCTCGCGGAGGAGACGCTCCAACTGCGGGACCGCGGCTGTGGCCCGCTGCACACCGAGAGCCCTCGCCGCGAGATAGCGAACATGAACATTGTCGTCGTCGAGGGCATCAATCAGAGCGGGAATACCCTTCGTGCCGGCCTGCACCATGTCGCGCAGAGCGAGGGTGCGCACTTTCCAATCGATATCGGCAAGATCGGCGACACCTGCTTTTTTCAGAGTCCGGTCTTTGGTGAAGCCTCCCGAGGTCGGGTGAAACTCGTGGGATCGGATTGCCGTGATCGCCGTTTTGATCTCGGCGGGTTCCGCAGATGCCGGGCTTTTCACAATCAGGACAGCCAGAAAGACTGCGCAGAATCCAAATTTGGTTAGAGATGGTGTTTTCATGATGTCGATATTAATTAGGGCCGGGAGAGGTGAGAAGTGAATCGAGGAGACTGTTTTTCTATCCTGACGGAACCAGATTCAGTTAGTCGCTAGGCGCAATTTCCCGTTTCTGAAGGAGAGCGACGGCGACCGCCCCAATTGCGACGAAGCACGGAGCGGTAGGAGAGAAATACGAAGGCGAGAACGATGCTTCCCCCCAAGACAGCGAGAGGGTAGTTCCATCCCGGTTTCTCCAGAATTTGCGGGATCAATCCAATCGCGAGAGCCGGTGGCATGTGCAGGTCAAAGGCGCGGAGAATGAGAATCCCCGCCGCCATCGAAAGTAGAGTCGCGACGACTCCGGGACCTAAGGTGATAACCGCGGCAGTTCCGACGAGGGCAGAGAGAAATGCCGCGAGCGGAAATCGGGCGGGACGACGGGCCCAGGGACAGATGTGCGGGTGCGCGAACATCTCGAACGCGATCACGACAAGCGGCGGGTAGAGGATCATACGTTCCCCGGTGAGCACGACGAGAGCAGACACTCCTGTGACGAAGATCAACAACGCCGGAATCCAATCCCACCGTCTCGGAATTCTCTCCAGCTGATCGTCGACTCGTTCCCGTTCGCTCGCTTCCAGATGCGGCATTCGCGGGATCGCGAAACGCTTCCAGACGAAAAGGGACAAAGCCAGGGCACCGGTTCCACACAGTATCGCAGGCGGATACCACCAGCTTCCCAGTCCGGTCATGAGAGGCAGAATACCCGCCGAAATCGCTGGAGCCACCGGTGAACGAAGGATCTGCACGATGAAGACACAGAGGACTGTCACGAGGAGGATGGAAACGATACCGAAGGGCAACCAGTTCGTGATCGCGACTCCGACAATTGCGGTGAGAACAGGTGTGAATGTCAGGAAGCCGAGAGCCGATGCCCAGGTTCCCCGTGGCCGCGCATATCCATCGTAAGCCAATGCCGCGAGCTCGGGGAAAAAGAGCAAGCCGGCACCGGAAAGCGAAGACAAGAGCGAAATCAATGCGAGGTATCCTATCGAAAGCAGCTGCGCGACTGCCGCAAGTGGACCGCGGAGGGTCGATACCAACTTAGGCCCGAGTGCCGAAGCGTCTCGAGCCTGTTGCTTTTCTTCCCCGGGATGAATCACCGGGTTTTTAGGTTGGGGCACAACAGCCATATCGTTTCGATCAGCAGCAGGAGCCGCCGTCGCAGCACTGGGAGGGGTCAGAGGTGAGATCGTATTCTTCACCCTTGGTTTCTTTCGGATGGCGAAGTCGCATTCCGTCACATTCGAACGGTAAGGCTTCGTTTGGCGGAATCTCTTCCCGTGGTTCGACCATTTCGAAATGGCCCAGGTAAGGAGCTTTACGATAGAGGTTGAACGTTTTGTCGCAGACGGCGTAGCGCTTGCCTCGCTCCATGACATGACCATCGTCATCCTTCACTTCCGAAAAGGGTCCCCGGTAGACTACTGCCTGATTGCGCTCAAAGCAGGGACCCTGTTTACCTTTCCACGCTTGAATCGTGACGCTGCGGAACTCGATCCCTTCGACGGTTTGCCATGGTTCCGGGTCCCGCTTCAGAATTTCGATTCCGTAGAACCCGGCATCGACGAAGGCCTGCAGGAATCCGTCCTCGGTGAGTGCTCCGCTGATGCAGCCGCTCCAGAGATAGGGATCATTCTGCATTTCCTCGCTGACTTCTTCATCGCTGACGATATCGGAAATCACGGCGCGACCGCCCAGTTTTAAGACTCTGAATATTTCTTCGAAGAGACGTCTCTTCTGGTTGGATTCGACAAGGTTCAGGACGCAGTTGGAGACCACCACATCAACCGAATCGGAATCAACGAGCGGGTGTTTGACCCGCAGCTCCTCCGCCAATGCATCGGCGGACAAAAACGAGGTGACGTCATTGATCGGCCGCTTCTTCAGTTCGGTGTCGAGAATTTCCAAATCCAGAGCGAGGTCCTGGATCCGGCCTTTGCGGAACTCGACATTGGCGTAGCCTGTCTTTTCCGCCACGATCGGTGCATTTCGACGGGCGACTTCCAGCATATCATCGGTCATGTCGATGCCGATGACCTTGCCCCCGGCTCCGACCACCTGAGATGCGATAAAGCAGATCTTGCCGGTGCCACTCCCGAGATCGAGCACGGTTTCACCGGGAAGGAGGTATTGGGACGGATCCCCGCAGCCGTAGTCTTTTTCGACGACCTCATCGGGAATGATTTCGAGATACTTCGGATCGTATTCCACGGGGCAACAGAGGCCGGCTTCGGAGACCGCCGCCGCGGCTGCGTAGCGGTCGTGGGTAGCGTGTTCGGGTGTGACAGACTGGGACTGGTTCATATTGGATCGAGCTGACTTGCTTTTGGTTATCGATTGGTTCCGTCTATGTCGACCGCGCGACGCGACCATTAACAAAGAAATCACTTTTTCTGAAACGCCGCCGATCCCGCAGCCTGAAGAGGGTTGAGTCATTGATGAAACCCTCTTCAATCAGTGCCTGAGAATTCTCTCGATCAGTTGGCTATGGAATGGTTGAGCCAATAGACGACACTGGCGCCGAGCAACCAGCCGGACCCTGCCTGCACGCACAGGATGACGAGGTAATACCAGAGCCGGTCGTGCCATCCCAGGGGCAGCAAAATCATCAGTGTCGCTATCGCGAGCAAGCCCAGTGAATAAACCGGGAAGCGGTATCCTCCATCAGTCACCTGACCGGTCAGGAAAAACAGGCTCACGTTCACCATCACGAGAACATTGCCGGTTCGTGAGAGCGCGGCCCAGAGAATGGCATGCTGCTGAAGAAAAGCGTTCTCGCACTTCTGCCAAAATCTTCCGGAGGCACACCGCAAATTCATGAATCTTCAGGGGTCATGATTCTGTCGATGTCGAGAATGACTTCGTCGATGTCGAACTTGGGATGCGGTGAGGTGTCAAACTCGTTGGTGGAAATATAGCAATCCACTTCGTTGCACGTTAACGGATCGTGGGCGGAATCGGCTTCGGCAGCCGGCACGGCCCGATCAAGATCAGTTGAAGTGAGGCGAACGGGGGGATCCATGTCATTTTCGGATGTCTTCATACTTTTTTAGAAGTGGGTTAGTGATTAGGGGCCTGCGGGAACGACTTTATTCGCGGGGCTCACTAACTGAGTCGCTCCGCAGCGGAAGCCGTTAACCAAAATCCGTAGAACGGAAATCCCTTGAATCACCGGGCACCGAAATGCTGCCGGAAGGTTCGGTAAGTTTGAAAAAGAGTCAGGAGCGAACCGGAGTCAATTTTCATGATCTGGTTGTAAGAAAATCCGCCCCCTCGCGACTAAAGGCTCAGGACCCAACCGACATGGCCATGCAAGAAAATCACGGTGAACCTTCCGCCCCGCTTCGCGAGAAAATTGAGCTTTGGGCAAAGAAGCACGCTGCGGAGTATCCTCCGGAAGTCCTACGGCTGTTTGCTGATAAATCGGAAGAAGTCCTCAAATCCGGGATTCTTTCCAAAAGTCCCGTGATTGGTCAAAAAGTAGACGATTTCGAACTCCAAAGCCCGGATGGCTTAACGATCAGGCTCAGCGAAAAGGTGAAAGAAGGTCCCGTTATCCTGAATTTCTATCGCGGATCCTGGTGCCACTTTTGTACGATGGAATTTCAATTACTGCTCGAAAAACTGCCGCAATTTCAATCACGCGGCGCATCGATTTTGGCGATCAGTCCGCAGGTCAACGAGACCAACGAAATTCCAGAGGAAGCAGCCGGTGGGTTCATTAATCTCTCCGATCGCGGCAACGAAGTCGCTCGTCGATTCGGGCTTGTCTACCCGCTCGGTGACGAAATTCGCAAGGTTTACGAAGCCTTCGGAATCCGGCTCGACATTTTAAATGAAGACGATCGCTACGAAGTTCCCGTTCCCGCCAGCTACGTCGTCGACAGCGAGATGACGATTCGTTATGCCTTTGCCAGTGTTGATCTGACCGAGCGCGCCGAGCCCGAAACACTTCTCGCGGAGGTCGCAGCATTGGCAGCTTGAGCCAGGCAAGCAGTTCTTAAAAAAACAAACTCTCACCAGTTCAAAAATAACGATGATCAAAAAAATTACGAAGATGAGCAATCAGGCGATGGCCTATCACATGGCTCGACTTGCCTTTGGGGCGTCAATTTTGGTTCACGGAGCGGTGCGATTCCCCAAACTGTCGGCGTTTGCCGAAGGCCTCTCGGGCCAGTTTGACGAGACCATCGTTGCCGGTTTTCCGGCGCTCGCCTTGGCCTATATCATCCCATTCGTGGAAGCAGGAGCGGGCGTGATGATTTTGGCGGGCCGCCCCCTTGTCCGATACGGCCTCGCCGTGGTCGGTTTACTGATGGGCGTCCTCATGGTGGGTACCGGCCTGATTGAAAACTGGGCGATACTTCCCTCGCAGCTGCTGCACCTCGTTTTCGCCTACCTTCTGCTCTATCATCTGGAGGACTGAAGAACTGTCAGCTTCCGATGAGCTGGCCGTCCCGTTGTTCGGGTTCGCGCATCGGGTGGAGTTTTACGTTGGTAAGTGAGAGGCTGCACGAGTCCGCATAGATTCCGAGATGGCCTTTGTTGAAATCAAGGTCGGCAAGTGAAAGCACAATACGCCCTCCGATGGAAAGTTCGATATAACTGCCGAAGGCCAGGAGGGAAAAATCCTCTCCACATGCGCCGCGTGCCACCCAGTTTCCCGACTGTAGCGTTTTGAAACTCATCATGTGCTCGCCATCCTGTTCCCATCCGGTCCCCCAGGAACGCAACTGGGCGATACCCTTGAGAAGATCGAGGGATAGGTAATATCCGTCGTGGCTCTCCTCATCGATGCGGAAAACGAAACCGCACTTGCCCTTGCCATCGATCGCGAGATGGCAGTCCAGACGGAAATCCGGCAGCGGTCCATCAAGGAGAAATGCCTGGAACCCGAACTCACTCTGCAGTTCCCATCCATCATCGGTCTGTTCGATCTTGTGGCCCCGTGTCTCTTTCAGGAGGGAAGGTTCTTTCAGCTCCACGGCGTCTTCGACCCATTCCTCAAATCCCTCGAACGTCCGCAGGTAGAGAATTCCGTCGTCAGTCCGGCAGAGGCGCTTCGGGGGCGGCATCAGGTTGTTCGCGGTGCGGTCTGCACGGTTCATGGCGAAGAAGCACCACAGCAACCAGCCGTTATTGTCCTCGCAGACGCGTCCGGCATAGTTTCCCTGGGGCATCAGCACGTTGTCATGATAGCTCCGCCAGTCGGAACATTCGGAACTCGCGTGCCAGTATCGGATCTTTGCGTCTTCCCGGATGCTGGCGATCAGATAGCGCTCGTCACCAATGACAACGATATTCGGAACTTCCAGATCGTCATAAAGCCCCGGGTGGAGCAATGCCGGCTCCGCCTCGAAATGATAAGGCCGCACTTCCGAATAAATAGCGACACAACCCCGCCGGACAATGGGGCCGTCTTTGACCCTGGCCGCCACCAGCAGAATGCCGCGACCGTCGTCTTCGAAGAAAAACGGATCGCGGAAGCTTACCAGATGCCGCCCTTCCTCCAAATCTGATTCGTAATGGTCCGGTGACGGTGAAATCGGATAGCAGCTCTCAATGTCTATCAATGCGGCGATTTCGTCGGGGTCGTCGCGCAGTGATTTTCGGCGTGCTTTTTTCACGAGATCGGGGTCGTTGGGACCACGACCATCCTCCCAGTGAACCGCCTGTTTTTTCCAAACGTAAAGGTCGTCACTGACTGCGAGTCCCACCCGCTGGTAGACACCCCGCTCCCGACGGGATAGTCCGGTATAAAACATTCGCCATGCACCTGCCTTGTGGGGGTCTGGTGAAACATGCATCGTCCAGAGCATCAGGTCGTCCCAGCTCCCGGGATCGCCGAGGAAAATCGAATTGCGGACCCGCCGCCAGTGGATCGCATCCGTGCTCACCGCATGGGCAATGAAATCGTGGTTCGGTAGGACGAGGTGGAAAAGGTGGTAGAGCCCTTCGTGGAACAACACATGAATGTCGCCAATCGCCTTTCGGCTTCCGTCGGTTTCAGAGAACATACCAAGGCTTCTATCAGATTAAGGAAAGGAAATCCAGTTTCCGCGGAATTATCCGAGTCGTCTGGGAAACGGTCGCATTAAAAATATTTTGGCTGTTCGACTTCATCCTGCACTTCCTTCTCGGCATGCACAAACTGACCGCATGTAAACAGGACGGAATCTGTCATCGAATGCCCGGGAAAAGGATAGCCCTCAGGCCTCCAGCAAGAGATGGAGGACATTATCGGTAAAGGTGGGGTCGCTCGTGAGACCGAGGTGATCCGCGGCGATGAAAGTGGCATGGGTCCAATCCACGGGAGACGAATAAGGCGAATCCCCGGTGGGGGCTTTGGTCGAGCGCAGTGCCGAATTTCGGGTCACGGTTCCGTCTCCCAAGGCGGTGGATTTCATTTTCAGGGAACCGGGTCCAGTGATCTCGACGACGTCGGTCGTATCCGTGGCGTCTCCGGCGAAGAGATAGAGTCGAGTGTGTGCGGGGAGTTTCGCAGGGCGATCGAGGGTCCGGTGAAATTGGTCGGCGTTGGCGAGACATTTTTCGAGATGATCCCGGGCGATCACGCTCCGCTCGTTCGATGAGGTCGTGGCAGGTAGTAAGCGTTCGAGGGATTTGTCCTGCCCGGGGCCGAACAATCCCAGTTCGCGATTCACCCATTGCTCGGGATCGAGGAGGTCGACCGGCGCGCCGCCAGGCCCGAGAACCTTTCCTTCACGACTTCGGGGAAGGAGTTCGTAAATCGAAGGCATCGTCGCGAGGAGTGCGGGTGGAAATTCCTGTAGAATGACAGCGGGGCGCCAACCGTTGGTGAGTTGGTCAGCGGCGAGTGAAGAGCCGCCGTTCGGTGTCCCGACGAGGATCGTCTTTTCCACATGTCTGGCTCCGGCCCAGGTTATTGGTGGGAGTCCCCCGTTTTTCGGGAGAGGGGCCGATCCGTGGCGCAGGTAATACCGCGCCACGAGACCGCCCATGGAGTGAGCGACGAGATCAAAACGAACCGGGTTTGTCCTGCCGAATCGGCGGCGATTCTCGTTCTCGACATAGATCTTTTTTTCCTGAATGAACCGGTCGAGTCGCCGGGCGTTTTCTGCTGAGGACCTGCGCCAGTCGTAGCCAAACTGGAAGCAGGTGAAATGCTCGTCTCCGTAGTCAACCGCTCCGGCTCGTCCGAGTGTTTCGTCACGATATCCGCCGACACCGAGAGCGCTGAGAAGTTGCGCGTAGGCCTTTACCTGGAGGGTGGCACCGACCCGGACGCCGAGGCGATCGAGGACATCTCCGGGAACGGTCGTGTCAGTGAGATCGGCAAGAGAGCGACCCTTTTTCATGGGGAATGCGAGGTGCTCAAACTGCTTCCGAATGTAGCCACCACCGAGCAGTCCCCACACCGTTTCCTCTGTCTCCGAATCGGTGAGTCGCGAACCGAGGATCCCCGGAATGACGATGATAGGATTTCGATTCGGTCCGTGTCTTCGCGCCGCAGAACTGTAGATTTCGCCGAGGTGCTGATGCCTCATCCCGGGTAGACATGAGGTTCCTAACATTGATGCGGCGCCGACCGCGCCGAGAGCGAGGACATCCCTCCGGCGCATCCTGTCCGACGACCGTTTCCCATCGTCTTGAACCTGTCGCGCCTCGAAGGACTCTCGTTGCCCCTTCCTCATTTAGCTTCCTTTCCGGGAAAGCCGGAGCCTTCAATCCGTTCGAGAATCCGCATGCGGGCGTCATTGCCGAGTGGCGCTTCTTCGGTGTCACTGACCGCCCCGAGTTCTTTTTCAGCGATGTCGGCCTCGGTCTCTGAACACACGTAGCAGGTGTCCATCGCATCCCGGATCGCGTCGAACTGCCTCGGAAGGCGTCGGCATACACCGCACATCAAGGCATGAAAGTGGTAACGCAGAGATTCTGAGAATGTCAGGGGACGGTCGAGCTTCAGCGAACACAGTTCGGCAAAGTCACGACAGGACAGTCTCATTGGTTTCATCACCGGTCCTAAGATCGCCTGCATCAGACGATAACTGCGCGGTGGCTTGGGGTGGCTTTTGGAGGAGCAACTCATGATGGTTCGATACAATGACTTTGGAGGCAGGCCCGCATTTGATGACGGGCCCGGGTGAGTAATACGGCAGCGCTTCCAGTGGTGACGCCTGCCGCTGCGGCAGCTTCAGCGACGGAGAGCTGATCAATTTCCCGCATCGAAAACAGCATGCTGAGGCGCTCGGGCAATCCCTCCATGCATTTTTGTATGTATAAAAAGATGTCGCTGCGATTCGCGTCGTCAGCTGGTGTGTTGGACACCGATTTCATTCCGAAGTTCGGATCACTTTTCCAGGCGCCTTTTCCGTCGAAGAGAGAATCGAGTGGGTCATTGCCCCAGCCGTCGAGGTCGGCCGGTTCAGCCCTCATTTCAGTGGGAGTGCGACGTTTCGACCGATAGTGATCGAGTATTTTGAATCGCATAATGCCAACGAGCCAGGTTCCCAGTTTTGAGCGACCTTCGAAGTTTTCACGATTTTCCCAGGCCGCCACGAGCACGTCCTGGACGAGGTCTTCCGCTTGTTGGCGATCGTTCACCCGTTTCAGCGCGTAAGCGAATAGTCGATCTGCTTCGGTCATGAGTCGTTCAGGTGTGATAGATGGCATGGGAGGATAGGGCGCTTAGCTGTTCTGGTGAGTCGTCGGCGTCGGGAAAAAATTAATGACTTTTTTAAGATTCTTATTCGAGCCGTTTTTAAGCGCAGAGGAAGCGAGACTACCCGAGAGGGACGAGGCAGCGTGAATGGGAATGACAGTCTTTGGTGACAACCGAGTGGATGAAATTACCGGATTGTCTCATCGCGGTCGACCACCGGTTCTCTGCTGTTTCAGTGTCGGGACGTTCGTTGCGGGACAGCGTTTCAGAGAGCCTTCCCCTCAGTTCGCTCTTGCCGCGCGAGAGACGGGACATCACGGTTCCGATCGGCACTTCGAGGATTTTAGAAATTTCGCGGTAGCTCAGGGACTCAAGATAAAATAATGCCAGCGGTTCACGAAAGACTTCCCGCACTCCTTTGAGCGCCTCCATCACGAACGCTGCGTCTGTCGCCTGCGCCGCATCATTTTCGATTGTTTCTGCTGCCACTGGCTCCGGAGCATTTTCCTCGTCGATGGAAATGAACCGTCCGCTTTGCTTTCGCAGGCTGAGGAATTCGCGTCGCAAGGTTGTGAAGAGCCAGGCTTTGGCTTTTTTCAAATCCCGGATCTGACCACCTCTAGTTGAGAGGGTGAAGTAAGTCTGCTGAGTGAGATCGGCCGCCTCGGCTTCGTTACGTGTCAGGCTGAGGGCGAACCGATACAGGTTGGCATAATGTTCTTCGACAAGGTGCTCGAGAACGGATTGACTCAGCGTTCTCGAGCGGGGCGGATTTGGGTCTGTCATGGGACGGCGAAAGTGAAATCGAATCGTTCGATCGCTTTCTTAGTCCCCTCATGAGTATCCACTCTTAACAAGTTTCGAACATTTTTTTCTAAAGGCCTCGCCAATACTGCGGGAGAAGGGATTCCATCTATCGCCCTCAGGGCTGCCACAGCGTCGTGTCCGGATAGAATGCCTGCCACGCGAACCAATAGACATGCACGACGGGCAACTCGTTACCGGTCGCTCGATCTGTCACTTTTGCCGCCCGGGAATCGACCTTGTATTGAATGAGGAGTCCTTTCCCGCCCACTTCGATTTCCACTTCTGAAGATCCATTTTCAGCGACGGAGGTAAGTGATTTCTCGGGGAGAGCGATTGAGGCGTCACCATGACGCACCCCGAGAATCCATTCCTTGTTGCCCAATTCTTTGCGATGTTCAGGCACGGGGAATATGGTTTCCGGTCGATCCTCGTATCCCTCGTAGGGCATCCGGTCGTAGTCGCGCTGAAACCCGGTTTTGCGGGAGAGAACCTTTCCCCGGGGATGTTCGGCCTTCCACGACTTCCATGTCTGCAGCCGCGACGGGATCCACTTCAGTTCCTCCTCCACGAATTTACCGCTTAGGCTCTTCATCGCCAACTGCGACCAGAGTGATTCGGTTTCGCGGTCATACATGAGAACGTCGCTTTGGTAGAGTAAACCGGAGACGCCAAAGGTGAGTGTTTTCCCATCGTAAACTCTTGAAAAGGTCATCGCGGTGCCACAGAGCGGGCAATAGGTGATTGCGAGCGGCGTTCCACCGACGGTGTCGTTCACGATTTCGTGCCAGACGAGAATGCGGAGTGGGTAGGCGCGCTGTTCGTCCCCGACTTCGACCGCGACAATGAGATCTTCATCCTTCAGCCAATCCGCTTCGTCGACCTTCTCAAAGGCCGGCGCGTCGATGGAGGGGATTCCGTCCCGTGGAGGGCCTCCCTGGAAGATTTCATCGATCGGTATGATCGCTTTGGTCAAATTGAAACCGTTTCTCGCCCGGCTTCCTTCCGGAAGCACGAGGAGGAAGAGTAACAATAGAAATCCGGATTGGCTCAAGCCGATGAAAGGAAGGAAGGAACGGTTCATTTTGGATTGGTTGCTTCCTTCGGGATTTTTCCGGATGTGATCGTTCTGTCGAAAGAATTCAGGAGCTCTTGCCCGATCCCTGCTTCGAGCCGCTGCCCTGTTTCGAACCGCTGCCTTGCTTGGATCCACTGCCTTGTTTCGAACCACTGCCGGCGGGTTTCTTCGCATCGGCTAGAACGTTGTCGAGAATTCCGACAAATTGGTCCGGAGAAACGGCTCCTGCGAATTGTCCTATCGGAGATCCGTCTGAGCGGAGGAAGGCAAGGTGTGGAATTCCGGAGACGCCGAACTTGCCCGCGAGCGCACTGTTCTTGTCCTCATCGGCATCAAGGTAGGCCCACACAAAAGAATCGTGATAGGGCGTTACCGTTTTGCTTGGGTAGACCTCCTTTTTCATTTGCTGACAGGGAGGACACCATGAGGCGGAGAAAATCACGATGAGCGGTTTGTTCTCCTTTTTTGCTACTGCGGAGGCTTTTTCAAAATCATGCTCAAAGTGCGGCGCGCCGTCGGCGGCTTCACCTCTGCCCGGTGCGAGGGAAAGCCCTGCAGCAATGCTCATGATAGATGCTGAAATACGAATTCGAGAAGATAAGTTCATAAGGAATTTAGTTTAGGATTCAGAAGAAGAGAGAGCTTCGGCCGTCTCTTTATTCCCGGAAAGTTTCATTCGGGCGAGTTTCTTTCCCCGAAATCGGGACCGGAGTCGATAGCCCGCTACCGCTGCCAGCGCCAGTAAGACGGGGCCGTGTTCGAACCAGATCACGATTTCATCGAAGAAGCGTTGTCCGGTGTAGTTTTGAAAAAACGGTTCGGGAAACTGATAGATGAGCCAGAAGCGGGCATAGTAGAGCAGTGAAATTCCCGATACGAACGACCACACTTTCGACCGGGCGAAGCCGATGAAGGGCAGCCCCCAAGTCCAATACCAGGGATTCTGGGTCGCGGAGAGTAACCAGCTTGCAGCAAAGACGATGAAGAGCCTTCTTCCCAAATCGATCGCGTCGGTGTTGTCCCCGTCCCATTTTCGGAGTGACGTCCACGCGATGATTAGAAGCAGTAAAATACCGCAGACGAGCTGAGCCCCGACGAAATCCGGCAACGGGATCGATACCTTCCCGTCGAGGCGGGTTTCCAGATTCCTGACTGCTTGATGCCACCCCAGTCGCCACGCGTTGGGTGTAACGGCATACCATGGTTCTGGTCTTGTTAGTGAGGCTTCGCCCTCATCGACGGGGCGCAGGTTTTCCCGCACCAGGCTGAAGATGAGATCGTTCATTTCCCAGCGCGTCAGAAAAGTGCGGAGGCCGGAACTTGTCTCGACCGCGTCTGCTCTGTCCGCTTCACTGCGCTCGTTTTCCCGGTCGGGACCGGGCCCGAGGGTAAGCGCAAGAAGGGCAACTGCGACGACGATCCCCGGAACCGCCGCGACGAGGCTTTTCCATCGGAGGCGACTCCAGGCATACGAAGCGAAAACGGGAACGACGATGAGAGGATACCATTTCGCAAAAATGGCGAGGACGAGGAGAATGGAGGATGCCGCGATCCAAACCGCTTCGCCGCCCCGTCTTCGAATCGAGGGCCCTCCCTTGTTGAATTCATCGAGATACTCCCGCCGGTCCGGTGATCGCTCCGGGTAGAGCAGTGCGAAAAGTGACGCCACCGTGAAAAATACCGGTATCGCATCCATGTGCGAGGCGTTGGCAAATTCCTTGAGAACGAGTGGGCACCACGCATATAAAATCACGAAACCGACGGGCAGTCGCAGTCGCTTCGCTAAAAGGATAAGGAGAACAATCGTCGCGATATCGAAGAGCGTGATGAGTCCCCGCAACACTGCCATTTGCACAAAGATCGAAGCCTTTTCCGGTGTCATGAACGCTGCCGTCGCGAAAACGGCTTCTGCGACGACTGGGTAGACCGTCGGCACCTCGCGATGGTCGATTCTCAGAAAGATCGTTTCGACGTGCTCGGATCGCTCGAGAAGAGTGAGGAGCTTCGCTGCGGATTCCGGGACCCTGTTTAACTCCGATACCTCGCCCACTGTTTCATCAACAGGAGCGCGAAACCGGTCGAGCGCCGCTGGTGGAAATTGATAGGGCGAGACACCTTCCGCGGCGACGCGTCCGTCCCACAAATAACGATAGTAGTCGATTTCCTGAACCGGATGCGAGAAGAGCAGCAGCGGCAGTCGCATCAACACTGCAAAGAGTATTACCTCGATGCCGTGAATCCATTTTCCGTTTTTTTTGCAGCCCAACGAGATGGCGCCGAGATAGAATACGAAACTGATCGCAACGGTCGCGGCGAGCAATCCGAAAGGCCGATCTTCTGAAGTCGTTCCGTAGGCGAATTCACGCGAGATCAGCGCGATCCCCGTCCAGAGAAAAACGGAGATGACCCCGAACGCCCGCAGGAAGGAGCGGGCGTCCGGAGTTTTGAATTGGGGGTGCTTCATGTTCCCAATCCAAAGAATTAAATTTAGCGGGAGCCGGATCCTTGAGGAACGGAGGTGCCCGACCCTTGTGGCATTGTCGATCCTGATCCCTGTGGTGCTGTGTAGGAGGGGACGGAAGACGAGGACCCGGAGCCCTGAGGTCTCGTGGTGCTGGAACCTTGAGGAGAGCTGGATACGGGTGCTTTTTCCGGGCTCGACGGGGGAACTGGCTCGGAGATCGTTGTGTCGGAGGTCGGAGTCGATTGACACGCGACGAGGAAGCCGAGTCCGCTCAAGATGGCAAGCGCGCCGGGGAAGAAAGTGGATTGGATGATTCTGGATTTCATGATGATGTTTTCGATGGATTGAAATTTCAAATGAGAGAAAAGCGGCCGGCCGTCTCAACTCTCCCCACTTACCGGAAAAATCAGGCAGCGGGAGAGCCCGGGAATCGGTCCGCTATGAGGGAGAGGGGAACCGCCCCGAATCTATTCCCGGAAAACTTCATAAACATTTTTGGGAATAGAATCCCTCTCCGTTTCCTCTTTACCTTCGATGAGATTTTCCTCACCTAAACTGATCGCCCCGCCTATCAATCTCAGGACCCGGTTGCCTCGCGGTATTGCCGTCGTGATGCCGGCGCTGGACGAGGAGGAGTCAGTCGGTGCTGCCGTCCGTCATTGGAAGGATTGGGGAGCCGATACGGTTATCGTGGTCGACAATGGAAGCCGCGATGCCACTTCCCTCCGTGCCCGCGCCGCCGGAGCACAAGTCGTCCGGGAGGAGCATCGAGGATACGGAGCCGCCGCATGGACGGGGGCGCAGCACCTTCCCCGTGATGCGGAGTGGATCCTCTTCGCATCCGCCGACGGCAGTGATTTCCTCGATGAAAAGTCGGCGCAAAATCTTTCCGCGGCGATGGAGAGCGGAGCTGATCTCATCGTTGGTGACCGGACCCGACATTCAGAGTCCCGCCGACATCTTACGGGGCCGCAACGCTTTGGGAATCGACTTTCCTCGCTCCTCATCGCGGTTGGCTGGGCCGCCCCTGTCTATCGGGATATGGGTTCGCTCAGGGTCGTGGAGCGCGAAGCCTTCGAGCGGCTCGCCTTGCGCGACCGCGGCTTCGGCTGGAACATCGAGATGCAAGTTCGCGCGATTGAGGCGGAACTCATCATCACCGAGGTTCCAGTTCGCTACCGGCCACGCACCGCCGGAGAACCCAAGATTTCCGGCAACCTCCGCGGCGCGATTCGTGCCGGTCGTGACATCCTCGCGATGATCGCCCGACTCTGGTGGATGCGTCACAATCCTCTCGCGGTAAAAGCCAGCGAGCCGCCTGCATCGAGCCGTGGGATTGAAGCGCTTTCAATCGTTAAAAAATAATCGTTAAGCATTTCCCGCTGTCCTCGACTCATACATAGCATAAAACGGACAGACTTGTCTGTTTTATGATTATTCCGTCGAACAGCGAATACAAACCCAAACCTGAAATCCAAAAAAATACGTTATGAAACCAAGCCTGATCTTGAAGTCCTCTCTCCTTGCCCTCCTCGGCGGAGTTTTTCTGTCACCCTTAGCCAATGCCGGTGACTACAGCCTGCCGTCGAAAGCGATTATCACGTCGTCCCCGGTCGAGACCGGTTTTTACTTCGAGGGCTTTGGTGGTGTCCTCTTTCTCGATGACATCAATGGCACGGGAGCCGCGGCGATCGATGCTGAGTTCGATACTGGCTGGATCGCAGGCGGAACCCTGGGCTATGAACTGACCCCCGCGCTCTCTCTCGAAATTGAGGGTGCTTCCGGTGAAGCCGACCTCGACGAACTCGGCGTCAATGGAACCCGCCAGGGCGTCTTTTCCGGAGATCTGACCTATTCACAGGTGGCGATCAACCTGATCTACGAATTCGGACCGGATAACCGGATCACACCCTATGTCGGCGTTGGAATCGGTGCCGGCTTTGCCGACGCGGACTTTGCCTACACCGGCGGACGCGTCAACGACGATGATTCCGCATTCCTCTATCAGCTCATTGGCGGTGTCAAAATGGACCTCAGTCCGCGCGCCGAGTTGTTCGCTGAATACCGGTTCGGATCACTCGACGAATTCACTCTCCAAACCGGAGCCGGTGACGTCACTTTTGACGAGCTCCAATCCCATCAGGTTGCCGTCGGAGTCCAGATCAAATTCTAATCGGCCACGTCGATGACGGCACTCTTTCGGGGAGTGCCATCCAAAGTGGGCGGCTCAATGAGTCGCCCTTTTTTTGTGTCGGGTCGGAATCGGTGAGATTAGCCGGTGGTAGCAGCGGTATGCCTTTTTCCGTGAGGAAATCGGCGTGTTCGAATGATCGAAGAGCGAAGTCGCGGCGATCGCCTACAGGGTGTGAGAGCGTGATTGGAGGGAGGCCCCAACTGATACCGGATTTCGGTGTCTTTTTTTTCCAACTTCCTACAGTATGACTGCTGACCTCGATTAATGTCGTTCATTCATTCCAATTCCCGGGTATCGAATAACTGCAGCGGATTCTCTCTGCTGGAGTTGATGGTCGTGTTGGGAGTGATGGGATTGCTCCTCGCGATGAGTGTCCCGGCGTTACTGACCGCGCGCTCGGTGAGCCTCGATACGGCGGCGCGCAATGCAGGGGCTTTCTTTGAAGTGGCCCGGTCCCGGGCGGTGACACTGGGACGTCCTGTCCGGGTCATGATTCATGATAAGCCGGGGAATTCGGGCTATTTCAGGCAGAAGTTGATTCGGGCCGTGGGAGCCGGGAACGGGACTTGGGAGGTGGAGGGGACTCCGCTTCTTTTGCCGCCCGATGTGGTTTTTGACGCGAGTTCACCGGACGCTGCGACCCTGAGGATGGAGTATGCGGTCGGCCGGGAGACGCCGCATTTCTGGCGCTACTATGAGATCGGGGCGGATGGCACGATGGGGGAACGGGGGAGAAATTTTGTGATCGCTTCGGGTAATGCGGCAGGAGGGCGCATTTTCATTCCCGACCCCGATGCGGTGCGGGGTTTCCGGATCAGCAGGAATGCACGCCTTCTTTACTTCCGGAAGGCGGATGATATTGAGGAGGTTCTGAAGTGATGCGTCAGGAAACCGGACCTGTCGAAAGGGCTTCGATGATGATAGAGGCAGTGCTTGCTGTCGGGATCGTCAGTATCGGGGCTTTGAGTATCATTGGAATGCTGGGGCAATCGAACACCTTCTCCAGTGAGAATCGGAACAGGGAGGAGGCGATTGAGAATCTCGGATTTGTGAAGTCGAAGCTTCAGGAGATTCCTTTTGAAGAGGCTTATGAGATGTTGAAGGGTCAGACAGCGCCGTATTACTCGTATCAGTACTCGGCGAATCCTGAATCGCTGCGCAGTGATGGATCGGCTGAGCCGGAGCGCGGGGAGGGGAGCCGTCTCCGGAGAGGTTTCCGTCGTGGCGATGACCCGCTTTTGAAGAAGGATCTCGAATTTCGTGAAGGAGGTGTGTTCCGAATACGGATTTCACAGTTGCTTGCCAATGGCGCGGCGCCGGCTCCCCTCCCGCCACCTGATAAGTTGTTGTCACCCGGATTCAGTATGGCGCTGGAGTTTTTTATTGATCCCCTGCCCGGTGAAAATGAGGGGGAGTGGGTGGAAGTGAACCGGGTTCTCAGGGTGCCGGTGTCGATTACAAGATGAGGAATCCCCAAGGTAAGAATTGGTGTTCAGTGAGGGCGACAACTCTGATCGAGTTGCTCGTCTCGGTCGCGGTGACGATGTCCGTCATGGTCCTTCTCGCGATGATCGTTACAACGGTTTCGAATCAATGGACGCGCGGTTCTTCGCGCTTTTTGCTGAATACTGAGGCGGGTGTTGCGCTCGATTACCTGGCTCAGGATTTGAGATCAGTTGTCAGAAAAGGGGATGGTTCGCAGTGGCTTAGAATCAGGAAGCCGAACCCGGGCGGGGTGAATCAGGGTTTTCTGATTCTCCTTCTGGCTCAACCGCTGGACGGGCAGGGGAAGGTGGTGACAATTGCCTACCGGCTCGGGGTTCACGATCCGATGGGTGGCAATGAGGATCGCCCGGTGATGTATCGATGTGTCTTTTCCCCGGAGGACACGATTGAGCATCTCGGTGCGGAGGATCTTGAGGCGGCTTGGTACACCCGGCTGGATGAGGTCCTCGATGATGACTGGTTTCTTGCTGAGAAGGTGATCGAAGCGAATCTTACGTTTCATCTCAGGGATTCGGACGGGAAAAGTGTCATCGTTGAGTGCCTGAATAATGCGAGTGGCGGAGAGGCTTTGGTGGTTGATGGAAAACCGGTCGATGTCGCCGGAACGACGTTGGAAAGCGTCACGGTGAGGCTCCTTTTGTTGGATGAGACCGGGCTGGAAGTGTTGCAGAAGGGAACCCTGCCAATACCTGAAATTCTTACCCGCTACGGGAATGAGTATGTGGAGGAAGTGAAGTTCCCGGGGACAATCGGTGAGATCAAGTATGATATTTAATCGACATTGTCAGTCGCGCAGGGGATTTGCGCTGATCACCACTTTGCTATTGTTGGTGTTGGCGGTCATGCTCGTGGTCGCTCTCCTGAGCCTCCGGATGAAGGAGGGTAGTAAGGTTTCAAGTGATCGCGAGCTGGCGGCGGCGCGGGCCAATGCCCTCTATGCGCTGGATCTCGCGATGGGTGAATTGCAGCGCTACGCGGGACCGGATCAGGCGGTCTCGGGATCGGCTTCGCTTCTTGAGGAGAGCGCTGTTCCCAATCCTCATTGGACCGGTATTTGGAGCTCGACTGAGGCGGGGCGATCGAACGAATCCGTCGGCGCTTTTCTGGTTAGTGGAAATGAGAAATTCGATCTCAATGAAACCACCGTTGCCTATCCGGCGGGGTATCTGGATCCCCTTAATCCGCTCGATCCGGGTGATCCCGATGTCCTCGAGCTTGTCAAAGAGACGACGAATTCCCCGGCGCGTCAGGTTCTTGTGGAAAGGCAGGATGTTCCCGCCGATGCGGATGCGGTGCGGAGGGGGCACTACGCCTACTGGGTTGGAGATGAGGGCGTGAAGGCTCGCGTCGATATAAGGGATCCTTTTCGGAACGATTCATCTGACGAGGCGAAATCGAACCGTTTGCGACTTGCCCAGCGGGTGGGGAGCGAGGCTGTGCTCCCTGATCTCAATACCAACGATGAACGCCTCGACTCGGTCACGAGTCTGGAGGAGATCGAGTTGTTGCAGGCTTCCGGTGCGGCGCCGGGGAGTGATGTCGCGCGTGAGAAACTTCACGATTTGACGACGTTGAGCACCGGTCTTTTGACGGATCTTAGGAAGGGCGGGTTAAAGCAGGATCTGACTTTGGCTTTCGAAAATGATGAAGTTTTCGAACGTCTTTTCGGAGCTGAGAAGACCGGGGTGATATCAACCACCGCAGTGTCGAAGGAAGACGTCTATAAACTGGATCTTTCGAGGTTGAATGATTTCTACCTCGTGCCTGAAATTCTTGAGACAGCGACGAAGGAGTATCCTTCTGAAGGTGCCTGGGTCGGTGGTCCGAACTGGGGCAATCTGCGTGAGTATTTCCTGCTCTACAGAGAGCCGGAGACGCATTTTCCGTTTCTTCCCCATCCCCGCTGTGCGGTTCGGATGCGCCAGTATGCTTTCAATCCTTACAAGCATGCCAACGGGGCCAGCGCGAAGTATGATTACTACCAGCGCAACAGTCCTGTCTCACCGGTTCTGTCGCGGGCGCAAATGAATGTGCGGCTGCGATCACGAAAGGTGGGGACTACCGGGGCGGGTGACGATGAAGAGGACCTCTATGAAATTGATCTCGAGATCCAACCCGTCATCGGAATCTGGAATCCTCACAATATCGCATTCACTGATAGAATTTACCGCTTTGACTGGGAAATTTCGGTGTATCTGGATTTGAAAGTTAACGGGACTACTCGCCGGTATGATCTCTATCGGTTGTGGAACAATGATACCCCCTGGTTTTCGCTGAATACTCAGCAGGTGAACCTTCAACCGGGTGAGATGCGGTTGTTCACGATCGATACGCGTCGGTCACTTTCGCAGCGAGTGACGCTCGTTCCGAGGTGGAGTGACAACGGGGCTTTTCGAATCGCTTTGCCGGAGACGCCACCTGCCTACAGGAAGGCTGCGGGCCCGGCCCTTCGAGTTACCGGAAGTCAATCCGTTGAGATCGAAGAGGTGGGTCTCGTCGCCCCTCCTGCGAGTGAGGGCTGGTCCGGGGCGCTTAAAGATCTCCAGAAGCACAATACTTTCATGGCGATCAAGTATGGTGAGAGCGTTGGTTCCGCATCCAGTGCGGTCGAGAGCTCCAGTGTGAGAATGAATAACCTCTGGAAAGCGGATGATGAGTCCGGTCCGGCAGTGGTGCCGGCGCCGGGAGATGCGATCCCCCCGTTTCAAGCGGCACGCCATCTCGAGGAACCTGCACATCTTGCCGCGTGGTCCTACACGATGAGGACAAGTCGGGAGGATGATCTCGGGCATCGCAATTTTATCGACAGCAACGTCCGCGCGATCGCGGCGAGCTCAAGGTGGGATGGCTCCGTTGAAGACCGGGGCTGGCGTTCGATGGGGTGGCTTAATGACGGGGCCGAAAGGGCGCTTCTTCCTCCGGGGAATGTTGAACCGGAGGCGGATGGCCTCGACCGGTATCGTGCTTTCGGGGGGAATGCGATCGGAGCGGGAGGTCAGAATCATCTCATCCTCTTCGACGTGCCACGCGAACCTCTCGTCAGTGTCGGGCAATTGCAGCATGCCAATATCGGGCGTTACAATAACGAGCCCTCTTTCGTGGTCGGAAATTCTTATCAGAATGTCAGGATACCGCTCGATCAAACTGAAGTGCGTGATTTTGCGGATCACGATGACAATGGGATTGGATACGAAACCAAAAAGCTTGATGTCTTTGATTTGTCCTATCTCGTGAACGAAGTGCTCTGGGATTCCTGGTTCTTCTCGACCTTTGAGTATTCTGACGTGGTGCAGCAGTTCGCTGATCTCAAGGCCGCCCAGCCTCTCCCTAATTCCCGTTACCGATTGTACGATCCTGACGAAAGCCTCGAGGGGGACGACTTCGGGGCTGCGGTAGGTGACGATGAAGCATACCGGGTGCTGGGAGCGAGGTTTCTTGTCGAGGGGGCTTTCAATGTGAACTCCACCTCGGTTGAAGCGTGGAAAGCGGTGCTGCACTCGATGAGCGATTTGGTGATACCTGAATATGATGTGCACACCGGAAGTTATTTAAAAGAGGAGAGGGGAAAGGTTGTCTTCAGCCGGTTTGTGCGTCCGTTTGGTGGAGCGTTCCATTCGAGTCAAAGTCCATCGGACGAGTCCTATTGGAGGGGTTACCGGGAGCTTGATTCCAATGCGATTGATGAGTTGGCGGTAGAGATCGTGCGTCAGGTGAAAATGAGGGGGCCGTTTCGCTCGATGGCGGATTTTGTGAATCGATCTCTCGTCGATTTGGATTCGTCGTCAGCTCCGCAAGATGACACCCGGCTCTCGGGTGCCCTGCAGTCTGCTTTGGATCGGGTCGATTCGATCAACGCCGCGATCGATCCCGGAATTGCCTCACCGGTGGCTCCGATCCCGGATCCGGGAAATGAGTTCCACGATGTTCCGGAAGCAGCTACGCAGGGAACCGGATTTCCGGGATACCTGCTGCAGGGTGATATTCTGCAGGCTCTCGCCCCTACCTTGACGGCACGTTCTGACACCTTTCGGATTCGCACGTATGGGGACAGAGTGGTAACGCCGGGAAGCAGTGGAGGTGTCGAGGTGCCCACCGCGAGAGTTTGGTGTGAAGCGATCGTGCAGCGTCTCCCGGAACCGCTTGAGCCGCTTGATGCGGGTATTTCTGAGGCACGAAATTTGATCCAATCGCCGGAGGATGTGGATAGTTTTTACACAGCGAAAGGGCGGACCTATTTTGGAAGACGCTTTCGTGTTATTTCTTTCCGTTGGCTGAGAGAGGAGGATCTCTAGTTTCTTTGTTTTAATTGTTCGATGTCCCCGTTTCAAAAAATTTCCAAGATAGTGCGACTTCTCGTCGTGATCCTCGCGGTTGCCCTCTCAAGTCACGCGCAGGAGCAGGACGGCTTCGTGAAGGCGGAGATTCTGACTTTATCTCTCTCCGGCGTCGTTTCAGATCTTCACTACCTATCGAAAGAGGGGCTTGCCCGGACAACGGTTTACAGCCGCGGGTTCGGCATTCCGATTGAATACGAAGGACCGCAGGAAATGATCTTTTTCCGCCCGACCGCGAATCCGGAGGGGTTCTCCGGTGGCGACAGGAAGATCGTTTCCCGCGTTACTCTGCCTTCCGGGGTGAGCCGTGTCCTTCTCCTCTTTGAGAAAATTGAGGGAGCTGATGATGAGGCCTACAGGATCATTCCGATTAACAATGATCCGGGAAAAATGCCGGCCGGTGCCTATCGCATCCTCAATCTTTCCACGGTTCCGTTTGTGGGAAAGATAGGAGGTAGTCGCATTAATCTGGCGCAGGGAAAAACCACGATCGTTTCTGATGGCGGAGATGAGAACGGGAATTTCGAAGTGCGTTTCTTCTCAACCGAAAAGGGAAAGGAAGGTGTCGTCTACAGCTCGGTGTGGCAGACGAAAAAGACGAGGCGAACGACGGTCTTTCTTCTCGCCTCCACCTCGGATCGACAGGATCTCGAGGTGCGGAAATTTATCGAGCCCTTCGTCGAGAAGAAAAAGAAGAAGTGACGGGTCAGGTGGTTTAAGCCTGCAAATACGGGTTGGTCGCCTTTTCCTCACCGATTGTGGTGGTGGGACCGTGGCCGGGAAGCACGTGTGTTTCGTCGGGCAGCGGCCAGAGCTTTTCTTTGATCCCGTTGATGAGTTGCTCGTGGCTGCCGTTGGGGAAATCGGTGCGTCCGATGCCCTGTTTAAAAAGAACGTCCCCGCCGAACATGACGGGTTGGCCGGCGATACGGAAGCAAACGCTGTCCGGTGAGTGACCCGGAACGTGATACAATTCGAGTTCGAGTTCTTCGAGCCTGAGCGTGGTTTCACCTTCGAGAAGGTGGTCGACCCGGTAAGGTTCCAGCTCGCAGGGAACGCCCGTCATTTCTTCAAGGCGCTTCGCGAGAGTGAGTTCTTCGGAAGGTTCCGACCAGGCCCAAATCGGACAGTCCGACTGGACCTGAGCAGCACCTGCTCCGATGACGTGGTCGTGATGCTGATGGGTCAAAATGATGCCATCGAGCTTGATGTTTTTGGACTCAATCCACTCGCTCACTCCCTCGGGAGCATCGAAGAGCCATGCTTTACCATTGGCTTCAAAGAGGTAGCCGTTTGTTTGGAAAAGTCCGCCGCAATAGATATCGATTTGCATGAGGAGTCGGAGTAGGAGTGGAGGGGCGCCTGCTTAGAGAATTTCAAAAACGGCCTCGACCTCAACGGCGACTCCGGTGGGGAGGGCGGAGAAACCGACCGCGCTGCGGGCGTGGTAGCCGTCACCGTCTTTGCCGTAAAGTTCGTGGAGAAGGTCCGATGCCCCGTTGATGACGAGATGCTGATCGGTGAAGCTCTGATCTGAATAGACCATTCCGAGGAGTTTAATGACACGGAGACCGTTGATGGTGCCGTGTTCGTTGTGGACGGAGCGGAGGATTTTCTCGCAGCAGTTTTTGGCGGCTTCGTAACCCTCTTCGACGCTGACGCCTTTTCCGAGAATCCCCTTGAGGTCACTGACGTGGCCCGAGGTGATGAGCTGGTTTCCGCTGCGGATACAGAGATTCAGGTATCCTGCTTCCTGAGGTGAGAGATCGATTCCGAGTTCGTTGGCTTTTTCTTCCGGTGACATGGCTCGGTTGTAATGCGGGCGGGGCAGTTTTTCCAGTGGAAAGCGCGTTCCTTTGCGCCGTGATGGTGCAATGGGGGCTCGCAAGGTGGAAACAAAGTAGTATCATTGAGGAGGACCTTTACCCGCTGTGATTATGAAATATCTCTTTGTTGCTTTCCTTTTTGCTTTTGGATTTACCTCATGTGAAACGACGGACTCCGCTGCTCCGGGAGTTGCCGATTCCGCGCAGACGTCTACCGCTGCATCGACAAACGAGTCTCCTTCCGTTTCATCCGGCGTGAAATCGTACCCCCGGGATACCTGTCTCGTAACCGGTGAAAAGCTCGACGCGAGAGGAACGCCGATGAGCTTCGTTCATAAGGGGCAGGAAGTGAAAGTGTGCTGCGCGGCCTGTGAGATGGCTTTTAAAATGACCCCGGGAACTTACCTCGCGAGGATTCAATAGGTTTCAGGTTCTGCGGGGGGAACGGCGCGCAAAATGGCGATCAATCAGCGCGATCACGCGCCCATGCAGTGGTGTCAATGCGCAGGCCGTTGAGGTAGCTTTCTTACCCTGATTGGTCACATCGGCGAGGGACGAGCCCTTTTGCCTTTGAGCACGATCAGTAAGCCTCCGGTTTTCATGATTGATTTTACCCTCCATCGCGCTTCCGCCATTCTGGCAGTGATGTGTCTTTTCGGCGCGGCTGAATTGCGGGGAGATGACCTCGAGTTTTTCGAAAAGAAGATCCGTCCGGTCCTTGCGGAGAAATGCTACAAATGTCATGCCGCCGATTCCGAGAAGCTCAAAGGCGGGCTTCAGGTCGATCACCGTGAGCATTTGCTGGCCGGTGGTGAAACGGGGGCGGCAATTGTTCCGGGGGATATCGAACAGAGTCTCCTCATCGAATCGATTCGCTATCACAACGAGGATTTGCAAATGCCTCCGAAGGAGAAGCTTTCAGAGGAAGTGGTGAAGGACTTTGAAAACTGGGTCACTGCGGGAGCCCCGTGGCCGGAGGAGCCGGTGCCGGAGCGCGATGGCGAAGCGGCGGGTGAAAGCTTTGATTTGAAACAGCGCTTTGAGGAACACTGGAGTTGGCGTCCCGTTGAGAAGCCCGAGTTGCCACAGGTCACCCAATCGGACTGGCCGCGAAGTGATCTCGATCGATTCATTCTGAAGCGGGTCGAGGATGCGGGGCTCGAGCCGGCTGAGGAAGCGGACCGGCAGACCTGGTTGAGACGGGTTTATTTCGACATCATCGGGTTGCCTCCGACGCAGGAGCAACAGACCGCATTTTTAAACGACACCTCTGAGGGAGCTCGCGAGGCAGTGGTCGATGAGCTCCTTGCTTCGCCTCATTTCGGGGAAAAGTGGGCGCGTCACTGGATGGATCTGGTGCGCTATGCGGAGACTTACGGGCACGAGTTTGATTACCCTATCGCGAATGCCTATCGTTATCGGGACTATTTGATTCGAGCCTTCAACGCCGATGTTCCCTACAACGATTTCATCATCGAGCACATCGCGGGTGATTTGTTAGAGAAGCCGCGACGGAATCCTGAGAACGAAGTGAATGAATCGGTGCAGGGGACTGGATTCTGGTATTTCCACGAAGCGACTCACGCCCCTACTGATGTGCTCGGGAATGAAGCCGACATCATGGACAATCAGATTGATGTTTTCGGGAAAACTTTTCTCGGGCTCACCGTGGCTTGCGCACGCTGTCACGATCACAAGTTCGATGCGATCTCGACGGCTGATTATTATGCGCTGACATCCTACCTGCATGGGAGCGCGCGGCAGGAGGTGCCTCTTGACCCCGGTCGGATGCGTGAGAAGACGCGTTCGAAACTTTCCGCCTTGAAGGAGAAGGCGGATGCCCTGATTGACCCGGAAGTGACGTCTCCTGAGAAAGTGGCTCCGATACGCGACGGCGAGACCGTTTATGAATCGTTCTCCGACGGGAAGATCCCGGCGGGTTGGAGCACTTCAGGCGTTGCCTTCAGCGGAACCGGTTCGAAACCCGGTATTCGCTTCAGTGCTGGGGATTCTGTGAGCGCTCCGGGTAAAGTGGATAGCGGACTCTACGGAGAAAAGCAGGTGGGGATTCTCCGTTCGCCGACTTTTACGATCGAAAGTGAGTTCATTCACCTTCTCGTGCGAGGCAGGGCGAAGGAGATTCGGGTGATCATCGATAATTACCAGATGGCGAGATTCAGTGGTCTTCTATTCAACGGGACGGTGAGGAAGAATCTCGATACGGAGGGTGAATACAATTGGATCACGATGAGGTCCGAGTTGGCAAAATACGGTGGTCACAAAGCGTATCTGGAATTTTCGGACGCGGGTAATGGCTCGCTGATCATTGATGAAATTCGATTCTCCTCTTCGAAGGATGCTCCGGAGTTGCCTCTTACGGGGAGTCAATCCGCTCTCCCCGCTGCGGCTATCAAGCTCGTGAAAGAGGGCCTCGAGTTGGAAGCCGCGCTGCCAAAACCTGAGTTCGCCGTCGCGATGGCGCAGGGGACTCCCGAGAGTGCGCATGTTTATGTGAGGGGAAGTCACAACAGCCCCGGAAAGGAAGTGCCGGGCCGGTTTCTCGAAGCCCTCGGTGGTGAAACGGGGGATCGATTGTTCTTCGCAAATAAAGTCGCCGACCCTGACAATCCTCTCACTTCACGGGTCATCGTGAACCGGGTCTGGCATTATCTTTTCGGAAGGGGGCTGGTTGCTTCGGTCGATGATTTTGGTCCCATGGGAACAGCGCCGACGCATCCTGAGTTACTGGATTTTCTCGCCTCTGAATTTGTAGAGAAAGGCTGGTCGATTAAAACACTGGTCCGGGAAATCGTTCTTTCGTCGACTTACCGGCAGTCATCGGAATTGAACCCGGATGTCTCGCCCGGTTATTTCGCCGGGGTTGATCCCGACAACCTTCTTCTTTCAAAAATGCCGGTGAAGCGTCTTCCCGGTGAGGCGATCAGGGATAGTATTCTTGCTGTGTCAGGGGAGCTGGATGCAAGGTTGTCAGGACCGTCGGTTCCCACTTATAAAACGCGGTTCATGACGGGGCGTGGAGGGAAGAAAAGCGGGCCGCTCGACGGAGACGGTCGACGCAGTGTCTACGGTGCGGTTTACCGGAATTTCCTTTCGCCGTTTATGCTCACCTTTGATGTCCCGGGCCCGTTCGGACCAAAGGGGCGGCGCAGTGTTTCGAATGTTCCGGCACAGGCCCTTGTTTTGATGAACGATCCCTTTGTCGTCGAGCAGAGCCGGAAGTGGGCGGAAAAACTGGATCAGTCCAAAGCGGATCACAGTGAGGTGATTCGCAGAATATTTCTGTCAGCGTTAGGGCGTGATCCGCGTGAATCGGAAAGGGAGCATCTTGAACAGTTTTTGAAGAGCGAGGTCGAAGGCGGGGCGACGAAGGTCGACGCTCTTGCTGATCTGGTACACGTCGTCATGAACATGAAGGAGTTCATCTTCATACACTAATTAAACGAATCTGAATTGATGCATTGCGGAAAATTTGAACATCAACCTTTGTCGAGGCGTGAGATGTTGCGTCGCGGCGCGATGGGGTTCGGCGGAGTCGCTCTCCAGGCGCTCATGGCGGATTCAGCATCGGGTGCCATCGTGAATCCACTCGCGCCCAAGGTTCCTCATTTTCCCGCCAAAGCGAGGAACGTTATTTTCCTCTACATGGATGGCGGGCCCTCCCAGGTCGACACCTTTGACTACAAACCGTTGCTCAAAAAATACAACGGTCAGGATCCCCGCGAGGTGATCGGTAAACTCGCGCCGACCCAGTTTGACAATGTGGGGAAGGTCCTTGAGGCGCAATGGGATTTCAAACAGCGCGGAGAGAGCGGAAACTGGGTCAGCGATTTGTTTCCCCATCTCGCTCAGTCGGAAGTGATCGATGAACTCGCCTTTGTGAAGTCGATGACCTCGAAATTTTCGGAGCACACCTTCGCGAATTATTTTCTCCACACTGGCAGTGCCTTTCAAGGTCGCCCCAGCATGGGAGCGTGGACTGGATACGGGCTCGGGACGGAAAATCAGAATCTACCCGGCTTCGTGGTCCTCAATGGCGGGCTGATTCCTCCCGGCGGATTGGATTGTTTCGGCTCAGGCTTTTTGCCGGCGAGTTATCAGGGGTCCGTTTTTCTCCCGAAGGCGGAGCCGATTGCGAATATTCACCGTCAGGAGAAAACGGCGGAGGAGCAGATTCGAAAACTCGATTTACTCAGGGAGCTTGATGGCGGGGCGGTTCGAGAGGCCTATCCCGATCCTCAGATTGAGGCTGCGATTCAGAATTACGAGACGGCCTTCCGCATGCAGACGGCGGTGCCGGATCTGATGGATCTGCGAGGCGAATCCGATGCGGTGAAAAAGCTTTACGGCTTGGATGCTGACTTTGAGAACACGAAGACCTTCGGGTTGCAGTGTCTTCTCGCGCGAAGGCTGGTTGAGCGGGGGGTGCGCTTCATCGAGTTGACCTGTCCGTCAGGAAACGGGGACCGATGGGATCAGCACAAAAATCTCGTCGATGGTCATGACAAAAACTGCAAGACGGTCGATCAACCCATTGCCGGGCTCATCACGGATTTAAAACGGCAGGGGCTTCTCGATTCGACTCTCGTGGTCTGGGCGGGAGAGTTCGGCCGGACCCCCTTCGCCCAGGGGGGCGACGGTCGCGACCACAATCCGTTCGGCTTCACAATCTGGATGGCCGGAGCCGGAATCAAAGGCGGCGCCTGCGTCGGCGAGACCGACGAGTTCGGTTACAAGGCCGTCCGTGATCGCTACGAGATTCACGACCTTCACGCGACAATGTTGCATCTCTTGGGAATCGAACACACCCAGAGCACCTTCCGCTTCAGCGGCCGCGACATGCGTCTCACCGATGTCCACGGGCATTTGATCGACGGGGTTTTGGCGTAGCTGCTCCCTTTTTCTTTTTCATAATCCTACTCTTAATCTTCCCGTTGCGCCGCGGTGCGACGGCGGGGCGCCAAAGCCGGTCACTGCGCGCAGAGGAAAGAGTTTACCTGCCATCTTATGTCATTCGGGCAGGAGCCCCGATGACCCTGACTCTTGCCAGAGTGTCAGGAGTTGATCATCTGAAGTAAGATGGGTTTTCAACCCGTATTCTCTGCCTATCGGGGCGGAGGCAGTGGCGGATAGGCTCAACGTACGGATTGAAAACCCATGCTACTTTCTCGATGTGTCCATAATGGCAACTTTTGTATCTTATTGATTGAACGAATTCTGCGGAGGGCTGTCTATTTATATAACGGCGCTTCCATCGTGAAGCGCAGAAGTTTAACCCCAATCATAATAGAATAGATAAAACAAACCTCGGCGATTTGCCGCCCGCATTGGAGTCGAGGTGCCCTGAAACAAAGATCGAGATACTCACAGATGAGCCTCCTTCCTAAGTCCCGACTGCAATGGGTCGGGATCACGAGGACACCCCGAAACCCTTTAAAGGCTGCCGTCGCCACTCACGCGACACGAACATGGCAGCCTTATTACATTTCTTCAGATTCTCCCGATGCAACGAGGAGAATCCCAAACCCGAACCGGACAGAGATCGTCCCCGTATCGGGATAGCCCTTTCCTCCGGCGGTGCGAGAGGGCTCGCTCACATCGGCGTCATTCAAGTCCTTGAGGAGAATAATATCCCAGTCGATGCCATCGTCGGAACGAGCATGGGTGCCTACGTCGGTGGTCTCTGGGCCTCAGGTCTTTCGGGCATCGAGCTCGAATTGCTCGCTTCAAAGATTCCCGGAAAACGCGATCTCTGGAAATTGGTCGATCCGGTCTTTCCACCTCGAAAAGGGTTCATTCGGGGGCGGGCGATTCACGGTCGCCTCGATACCACTTTGGACGGAAAAGAATTCAGTGATCTGAAGACGCCTTTCCTTGCCGTGGCGACTGAGTTGGACAGTTTGAAACGCGCCTTGCTGGATGACGGCGAGGTTTCCTCCGCCATTCTCGCGAGTCTCGCCGTTCCGGGAGTGGTCGTTCCCGTTGAGCGCAATGGTATCGAATACATCGACGGCGGCGTCTGTGATCCCTTCCCTGTCCGTCTCGCTAAAGAATACTTTGATCTCGATTACGTTATTGGAGTCAATGTGCTTCCACCGGTGGGGGCGCTGAAGGTCAGTCGAAACAAAAAGGAGAACCCCGGGTGGATTCGCCAGGGTCTTCGCTGGTTGAACCAGCACCTCAATTATTTCGCCCGGGGCAACCTGCTCGACATTCTTCGCAACGCTGCGATGGGATCGCAGATGCGCCTCGTCGATCGAAGCGCGGCCGTCGCCGATGTCTATATACCCGCGATCAGCAACACGGCAGGTTGGCACGATTACCATCGCTACCGCGACTACATCGAGATCGGAAGAGAAGCGGCTGAGGCGGCGCTCCCTGAGATTCGGAAACTTCTTAGCGTGCCGGTGGAATCGGCAGGCGGTCTCAACCCGAATATGGAGGAACTGACATGCGTATAAAAAATGACCGACTCACCAACTGCTGGGACTCTCTCGGCAGGGACGAAATGAGAGATCTGCAGGGGCGGCGATTGCATTCCTTTCTCACCAATCACGTCGTTCCGTTTTCCGAATACTACCGGAAGCGCTTTGCGGAAGCGGAGGTTGATCCCCATTCGATAGACTCGCTTGAGGATCTCGCCCGTCTCCCCTTCAGCTCCAAACGCACTTTGATTTCCGAAGTCGATGGAACGCCGTTGACGCGGGATTTTATTCTCGTCCCCGATGAAAAGGTGCTTTCGAAACGACCTTCCACGGTTCTCAAAGCGATCACGCGCGGCCGTGCCCGCGTGAAATCCGATTTTGAAAAAGAGTATCGTCCTATTCTCATGACGAGCACGACAGGCCGCTCCGCCGAGCCGGTTCCGTTTCTCTACTCGCAGTATGATTTGGACAATCTCGAAATGACGGGGCGTCGACTCATGGAAGTTTGCGATTCCCGGAAGGATTTCAAACATTTCAATCTCTTCCCCTTTGCTCCGCATCTCGCCTTCTGGCAGGCGCACTATGCCGGACTCGGCTACAACACTTTCACTCTTTCAACCGGGGGTGGAAAAGTGATGGGGACGGATGGAAACGTTCGCCTCCTCGGAAAGATCAAGCCGAATGCTCTCATCGGAATGCCGACTTTCATTTACCACGTCCTCCAGGTCGCGGTGGAGGAGGGGCACGAAGTTCCTGACATTCGTCGAATTGTTCTCGGTGGTGAGAAGGTCCCTGACGGCCTCCGTCGCAAACTTAAAGCGCTTTGTGCGAATCTCGGTTCAGGCAATGTCGAGGTCATGGCGACCTACGGATTCACCGAAGCGAAGATGGCCTGGCCGGAATGCCCTGCCGGGGATTTGGATGAGCCAACCGGCTACCACCTTTACCCTGATCTGGGCATCGTCGAAGTCGTCGATCCGGAGACAGGAAAAGTGGTCGGCGATGGCGAGCCCGGAGAGATTGTTTTCACTCCGCTCGACAGCCGGGGAAGTGTCGTTCTCCGCTATCGCACCGGTGATCTCATTTCAGGTGGGCTCGTCTATGAACCCTGCCCCGGATGCGGGCGGGTTGTTCCGAGGCTCGTGGGAAGAATCTCCCGGGTCAGCGATATCCGGCGTCTCAATATCGGAAAGGTGAAAGGCACTCTCGTGAATTTCAACGAACTGGAACACGTTCTCGATGATCTCGACGCGGTCGGGACCTGGCAGATCGAACTCCGGAAGCGGAACGATGATCCACTCGAATGCGACGAGATCGTCGTTCACGTCGCGCCTTCGAGGCGCGGGGAGCGAGACAAGCTCATCGAGAGTATCAACCGACGCTTCGCGGCGGCGACTGAGATTCACCCGAACCGGATCGAATTTCACGATGCTGAAGACCTTCGCCGTAGACACGGCGTCGGCAAGGCGCTCAAAGAGGAAAAGGTCGTCGATCATCGGGAGCTTAAAGCGGCTCCGGATATGACGACTGCAACCACCACTATCAAATCATGAATTTACAAGACACTAACCGATCGAAAAAATCACTCGTCATTGTCGATGGCGTGAGAACTCCCTTTTTAAAAATGGGCACCGACCTCGCGTCACTTGATGCGACTGAACAGGGTAAGGTTGTGGTCCAAACCCTCTTAGGTCGGGTTGGGATCGATCCTGCTTTGATTGATGAGACTGTCTTCGGCTGCGTTTCCCAACCGGCTGATGCGGCAAATATTGCCCGGGTCATCGCACTGAGAGCAGGGATACCCGAATCAGTCCCTGCGGTGACGGTTCACCGGAACTGCGGGAGCGGGCTTGAGGCCCTCACTGTTGCCGCTGAAAGAATCGCGGCAGGTCGGGGAGAAATTTTTATCGTTGGCGGAACGGAAAATATGTCACGTATTCCTTTGTTCTTTTCAGCTGTCGCGGCTGCCAAATTCAACGCATTATCGCGGATGAAATCTGCGGGCGGCAGGGTGGCTGCGGCACTGAAATTCAATCCTTCAGATTTTGCCCCCGTGATCGGGCTCAAGCTCGGTCTCACCGACCCCGTCTCGGGAATGAATATGGGTGAGACAGCGGAGCTGTTGGCGAGAGACTTTGAAATATCCCGCGACGATCAGGATTACTTTGCCCTCGAATCCCATCGCAAAGCAGCGGCGGCCCGTGAACACTTTAAAGAGGAAATCTGCCCGGTCTACTTGCCCGGCGGAACGTTTGCAGAGGCGGACAATGGCATACGCGAAGCGCAGTCGATGGAGGCCCTCGGGAAACTCAATCCGGTCTTCGAACGTGGAACCGGAACGGTCACGGCGGGAAACAGTTCTCAAATTACGGACGGTGCGGTCGCCATGCTCGTGATGACAGAGGAGCGGGCTGAGAAGTTGGGTCTCACCCCTCTCGGACGTCTCGTCGATTTTGCCTACAGTGGATGTGATCCGAAACGAATGGGGCTTGGTCCTGCTTTCGCGATTCGGAATCTGCACGAAAGAACAGGTCTCCGTCCTCATGACGCGGCGGTCGTGGAGGTGAACGAGGCGTTCGCGGCGCAGGTCATAGCGGTGGAGAAACTTCTCAAGACGCCGGCATTCGACGGCCTTGAACTTCCGCAGGGGCGGCTCAATCCGAATGGAGGGGCAATCGCCCTCGGGCACCCCGTGGGAGCGACCGGAGCGCGTCTCGTTCTCACCACTTTACTCGAACTGAAACGCCGCAAGGAAAAGAGCGGCCTCGTCAGTCTCTGCATCGGAGGCGGCCAGGGTGCGGCGGCGTGGTTGGAAACCCTTTAAGTTAACCCGGATAGAAAAATGGAAACAGAAATACTGAGAGAGAAATCACCCGAAGAGAAGGGCGGACCGTCTGCGGGCCGTCGTCAGGAGAAGCATGGGATCCATATCGAGTTAACGAACCGGAATATTGCCGAGGTGATCTTTGATAATCCTGACAAAGCGGCCAACATCTTTGATGAGGCGACACTGGATCAGCTCGATATAGCGCTTAATGCGGTTGAGCGAATCGAACCCGACGCAGTGGTCTTCCGGAGCGCAAAGCCGAAAGTTTTCATTGCCGGCGCCGATCTCGATTCCCTTGCAAGTGCAAACGAAGAGTTGCTTGAGCATCTCATCGTCAAAGGACAGCAGGTGTTTCAGCGCATTGCCGCCTTGCCGATGCCGACGGTTGCGGCGATTCATGGTGCCTGTCTCGGTGGCGGTCTGGAGCTGGCGCTCGCCTGTGATGCTCGAATCGCGAGTGATGACAAAGTTACCAAAATCGGTTTGCCCGAAACACTCCTGGGGATCATACCCGCCTGGGGAGGTTCCACGAGATTGCCGCGATTGATCGGGCTCCCCAAAGCGCTTGCCGCGATCCTGAGCGGGAAAGCTTACGCTGCCAAACACGCGAAGAGTGTCGGGATCGTTGACCGGGTTGTTCCCCGCGAGCGCCTCAATGCCGCTGCCGTGAAAATGGCGGGTGGCCCGGCCGTGTCGAGGAAGTCATTTTTCCTGACGAACAATCCCCTTTCGAGTGCTGTCATTCGCGGCTTTGCCCGTCGCAATCTACTCCGAAAAACACGGGGGAACTACCCGGCTCAGGAAGCCGCTATTGCAGTGGCGGGCCGGGGTGGAAATGGTCCCGTCGATCGCTCATTGAAACGCGAGCGGGAAGCGGTCATGAAACTCGCCCGCTCGGGTGAAGCTCGCAATTTGATGCGCCTCTTCCGGTTACAGGAGCGCTCGAAGAAGTTCCGCTACGATCCGAAAGTGAATCGTGATGCGCTTCCTCCCGTTACCCGAACGGCTGTGATCGGCGCCGGTGTGATGGGTTCGGGGATAGCGCAATGGTTCGCGGCACGGGGCGCCTCTGTGATTCTTCGTGACATTGATCGCGGCAAAGTGGCTGCGGGAATGGAATCGGTGAGGAAGCTTTTCAGCGGAGCGGTTCGCAAGCGGATCCTGACGAAACACGAAGCGATGAGAAAAATGGATCTCATCACGCCCTCGGCGGAGGCGGTTCCGTTGAGCCGTTGCGATCTCGTCGTTGAGGCGGCAGTGGAGAATCTGGAGATTAAGAAAAAGATCTTCGCTGATCTCTGCGCGCGTGCTTCGGATGAAACGATCCTCGCGACGAATACCTCGGCCCTTCCGATTTCGGAACTGTGTGAGGCCGACGGCGTGACTCATCCGGAGCGGATCATCGGACTGCATTTTTTCAATCCGGTGAGCCGGATGAAACTGGTCGAGGTAGTCGTGACAGAATGGACTTCTCCCGAAGTGGTCGAGCGGGTTCTCTCATTCGTCCGCGGTATCGGGAAGCTCCCTGTCGTGGTCAAAGACTCGCCTGGATTCCTCGTGAACCGTATTTTGATGCCTTATCTGATTGAAGCCGGGAAGCTGGTCGATAAGGGCTACACGCCTGCTTACATCGATAAGGCGATGCTCGATTTTGGAATGCCGATGGGGCCGTTGCGCCTCCTTGATGAAGTCGGCCTCGATGTGGCCTCTCACGTCGCGGCGACGATGGGAGAATCGTTCGGGGCTCGATTTGCCCTCCCGGTTTGCATCAAGGGGCATCTCGCCTCCGGAAATCTCGGTAAGAAATCCGGTCGTGGATTCTACCCCTACGAAAAGGGAGAGCCGGTTGTGGTCATGAAGCCGGATTTGCCTCCGGTCGCGCTGAGTCGAAGCGCGATCGCCGAACAGCTCGCAGGTCTCATGTCGAGGGAAGCGGCGCTCTGTTTGGACGAAGGTATCGCCCTCGATGCCGACGATATCGATTTTGCCATGGTCATGGGAACCGGTTTTGCCCCCTTCCGGGGTGGACCGCTTGAATATGCCCGCGGCAGAAAAACCCTGAAACTGGAAAGGAATCTGTGAAATGAAAAAAGTAGCGAATGACAAAAATGACAAGTCTTCCGGAGGCGTCATCGATACCTCGAAAATGTCGGCAGAGGAGCGTGCTGCTCTGGAGCTGGCCGAGGATTCGCGCGTCGAGGCGGGGGAGGTCGGAAGCTTCGGAAGCTCGCTTTTTATGGGGAATCCTCATTTCAAATCGATGTTTCCTTTTCCCGCTCAAACGGTCGAGGACGAGGATCAGGGCGACGCCTTCCTCGAAAGGCTCGAGACCTTCCTCAAGGAGAACGTCGATCCCGATGAGATCGACCGTACCGGTGAGATTCCGGATGAAGTCATCAAAGGGCTCGCCGATCTGGGCGCCTTCGGAATTAAGATTCCCCGTCGCTATGGCGGGCTCGGTCTTTCCCAGACGAATTACTCACGCGCCGCGATGGTGCTCGGGAAATATTGCGGGAACCTCACTGCGCTGCTTTCGGCTCACCAGTCGATCGGAGTGCCTCAGCCGCTGATTGTTTTCGGCACCGAAGCGCAGAAACAGAAGTTTTTGCCCCGTTGTGCGAAAGGGGAGATTTCGGCATTTGCCCTCACCGAGCCAAACGTGGGTTCGGATCCAGCCAAGATCGAGACGACCGCGACGGTTGATCCCGATTCGGGTGACTACATTATCAACGGTGAAAAGCTCTGGTGCACGAACGGCGTTAAGGCCGGTGTCATCATCCTGATGGCGAGAATGGCGGACTCCGATCCGGCGAAGCCTAAGATCAGCGCATTCATCATCGAGATGGATACGCCCGGTGTGGAAGTAACCCGGCGCTGTCATTTTATGGGGCTGAAGGCTCTCTACAATGCGGTGATTACTTTCACCGATGTGGTTGTTCCAAGGGAGAATCTCGTCCTTGCGGAAGGGCGGGGGTTGAAGGTAGCGCTCACAACTCTGAACACCGGGCGGATTACCCTGCCCGCGGCCTGTGTCGGCCTGGGTAAGCGATGCCTCGAATGGTCTGTGGCCTGGGCGGGACGACGTGTCCAGTGGGGTGCGCCGGTGGGGCGTCACGATGCGATCGCTCAAAAGCTCGCGGCGATGAAAGCCGACACGTTTGCGATCGAGGCAATGGTTCGATATGTGTCCTTGTTAGTCGACCGCGATAAGAAGTCCGACATTCGGATTGAAGCCGCATTCGCTAAGATGTGGGGAACCGAAAAAGGCTGGGACATCGTCAATGAGACGATGCAGGTCCGCGGCGGTCGCGGATACGAAACCGCTCAGTCGCTCGCTGCCCGTGGGGACGAACCGGTTCCGGTTGAGCGCTTTCTGCGCGACAGCCGGATCAATACGATCTTCGAAGGTTCGAGTGAGATCATGCGACTTCTCATCGCCCGTGAAGCGCTCGATCCTCATTTGAAAGTGGGCGGTCCCGTTTTGAATTCGATGCTGCCGATGGGTGACCGGGTCAAAGCGGCGATGCGTTCGGCCTGGTTCTATGGCCGTTGGTATCCGATGCTGTGGTTGCCTTCGTTCGGAGGCGTCGGGGATGCCTTGCCCGAGTTTGGAGGTGATGCCCGCAAAGTGCGCGCGTTGAGCAAGAAGCTCGCACGGAAGCTTTTCCATTCGATGCTCCGCTATGGACCGAAGCTGGAGAAGAAGCAGGTTTTGCTCGGTCGCTTCGTTGAGGGCGGTGCGGAGCTCTTCGCGATGAGCGCCTCGATGGGCTACGCAAAGCAGTTGATCGAAGCCGGAAAAGCAGATCGCGACGATCTCGTCGAAACGGTTCGATTCTTCAACAAGTCGTCCCGTGGCAAAGTGGACAACCTCTTCCACGACATGAGCGAAAACGCTGATGTCGAAGGTTACCGCCTCGCGAAGCGGATGCTGGAGGAATAGGAATGTGGCGGCGAGTGGAGTGCGCATTAACCTCCGTGCGGCGTGGCCGTCATCTGGACAGGCTTCGTCGTCCACTCGCCGCCACGCCGGAGTTCGGGGACGGGTTCAGGGACTTGTTGGAACCCGGTGTGACCGGTTGAATCTCTTCGATCATGATTAAAACGTTCCTCCTGTTTCTCTGTCTCTGCACGACGCCTCTGCTCGCCGAAGATCTTTCGGTGATGTCTTTCAACATTCGTTTTGGAACCGCGAACGACGGTGACAATTCCTGGCCTCACCGAAAAGAGTTGGTCGCGGAAACGATTTCGCGCACTTCACCGGATTTACTGGGCTTGCAGGAGTCGGTTGATTTTCAGGTCGACTATCTCGCTGAGAAGTTACCGGAGTATCAAGTGTATTCGGTTCCCCGCACGCCGGATGGCGGTGAATCCTGTGCGATCTTTTTCCTGAAAAGTCGATTTGAAAAACTGGACGCGGGAACGTTCTGGCTCAGTGAAGCGCCGGAAGTCGTTGCTTCGAAAAGCTGGGATTCGAGTCTGCCCCGCATTGTCAGCTGGGTGCGTCTCAAGGTGAAGGATTCAGGGAAAGAACTCGTCTACGCGAACACCCATTTTGACCACAAAGGTGAGTTGGCCCGTGAGGAATCGGCGAAACTGATTCGCAAGCGCCTCCCCGAAATTGCGGGGGAAACCCCGTTCGTCATCACGGGAGACTTCAACTGCGTCGACGCGAGCCCTCCGCATCTTGCGCTGATTGGAGATGACGGAAAATTCGTCGACACCTTTCGCCATCTCAATCCCGAGGTCGTGCCTGAGAATGAAGGCACTTTTACCGGCTTCGCCGAAAAGGATAACGGGAAGCGGATCGACTGGGTTGTCTGCTCGCCTTCGTTCGAAGTGAAGTCAGCGGCAATCGATCGCTATCGAAAAGAGAAGCGGCTGCCCTCGGATCATTATCCGGTGACAGCCGTTTTGAAGTTTTGATGCGCAAAGTCCGTAGAGGAAGGAGGACTCCTTCCCTCAGGGGCTCCGGCTGGATAGGCTGAGATGCGGAACGAGTTTCGTTCCTCTACTCTTTGCGTCGCCTACCAGGCTGCGTCGAGATTCCACTTCGCGAGCATCGGCTCAAGCTCGGGGCGCATCGGCCAGTGATCGGGCTGAGGTTCGATGCCCTCGTGACGCGTGCTCGCTCCTTTGAGGACCATGCAGCCTTCGTTGTCGCCGATTTTGCGAATCTCCTCGACTTCCTCGGCGGACAACGTCACATCGGGAAGCGCCGCGAATTCGCTGATCTTGTCTTCGATGGGGCGGGCGTCGTCTCCGGCTTCCTGAACAAAGGTCGGGCCGACTGACTTCACCGGCGCCTGACTGAGGTCCCACGCGCAGGCAAGCTGAAGCATCGTGAGACCGTGCTTCTCGGCGATGGGGCGCATTTTCTCGAGCTTCTCGTTTCCGTGCTCGATCCATCCTTCAGGGCGATAGGTTCGGTGGTCACCGTCTTTGAAAAAGTGACCGGGCTTGACGTCGTCGTGGAAAATGCCGCCGAAATCAACGACGCGAGCGAGAATGTCGATGTCGAATTCCTGAGCGATCGGGAGCACGTAGCGGCCGGGCCATGGCTCCATCGGATTCAAGATGATCATCGCCGAATCAATTTCCGAATGGAAATTTTCCATGCAATACGCCATGTCGATTGCGAAGCCATTTGCAGGCCCGGGTGCGATTCCGGTGTTCTCAGTGAGCCCTTTTCCGCGAAGCGTTTTCATGGCTTTCCAGACGTCGGGGCTGGAGTAGCCGATCGAGTCGGGGTTGTGCAGCATCACGATGTCGAAGTGATCGGTTCCGCAGCGGTCAGCGCATTTCTTCGTGGCGCGCTCGAGGTATTCCTCGTAGCCGTCGGGGCCGCGGAGTTCGGGATGGGTGAAGCGGGCGTAGCCTTTGGCGCCGGCGCGCTGGCCGTCGTAAATGTCGTGCCCGATCATGGCGACGAGGCAGTAGTTGTCGCGGTCGATGCCTTCGAGAGCTTTACCGAGGAGTTCATCTCCCTGCCCGATTCCGTAGACGTCTGAGGTGAGGAAAGTGCGAACACCTTCGTCGTAGGCCTGGCGGGCAAGCTTGACCCAGCGGTCTTCTTCGATGCGCTGCCCAAAGTGCATGAAGCGGCCACCACTCCATGATCCAAATGCGGTTTTTGTGAGATCCATCTGAGACAGTCGCGAAGAGTTGCCGAACCGTCAAGAAGCAGAAAAACGGGAGTGCCTTTTGCGCTGAAGTTGTCGTAGCGAAGTTGCTCCTTATGTACCGCTTACAATACATGTTGACCATTCTCCTGTTTGAGCGGAACCTACGCGCCTTACAAAATCGTAGAAATGGCAGCAAAAATCTATACAGACAAAGACGCGGACTTGGCAGTGCTTAAAGACAAGACCTGTGCAGTGATCGGTTTCGGATCACAGGGTCACGCACACGCCCTCAACTTGAAAGACAGCGGAGTGAAGGTCATCATCGGCCTCTACGCAAAAAGCAAATCACGTGCAGTGGCTGAGGAATACGGCTTCGAAGTCATGGACACAGCTGATGCTGTCAAAGCAGCGGACGTGATTTTCATCGCGACTCCTGATACGAAAATCGCAGCGATTTACAACAGTGACATCGCTCCTCACCTCGAAAAAGGTAAGACACTTCTTTTCTCACACGGCTTCGCGGTTCACTTCAAAACCATCGAAGTGGATCCAAACGTCAACGTGATCATGGTTGCTCCTAAAGGACCTGGACACATCGTTCGTCGTCAGTTCGTTGAGGGCAAAGGAGTTCCTTCTCTCATCGCGATCCACCAGAACAAGGATCGTCAGGCGAAGAAAATCGCTCTCGCATGGGCCAAAGGAATCGGCGGCACCCGTGCCGGCGTTTTCGAAACCACTTTCGAAGAAGAAACTGAAACTGACCTTTTCGGAGAGCAGACCGTTCTTTGCGGTGGTGTCAGCCAGCTCATCACAGCCGGTTTCGAAGTTCTCGTGGAAGCGGGATACCAGCCTGAGATGGCCTACTTCGAGTGTCTTCACGAGCTCAAGCTCACGGTTGATCTCATCAACGAGTCAGGAATCGGCGGAATGCGTTTCTCAATCTCCGACACTGCAGAGTGGGGTGATGTCAAAACCGGTCCTACCATCATCGATGCTTCTGTGAAGAAGAAAATGGAGCGTGCTCTCAAGAATATCCAGTCCGGCAAGTTCGCCAAAGAGTGGATCAAAGAGTCCGAGACAGGTTGTAAAAACTTCAAAGAGCTTCGCAAAGAAGGTTCACAGCACCAGATCGAGAAGGTCGGTAAGCGTCTCCGTAACCTCATGCCATGGCTCAAGAAGCGTGACATCAAAGGTTCACAGGCTTCTTACAGCTAGTGTCTAATTCGTTAGATTAATTTCGAAAAAGCCGGGGCAGAGATGCTCCGGCTTTTTTTGTGGGGTGATGGGAAGCATTCTTATCTTGTCGGAGGAGATCCTCTCAGAGAATAAGCCGTGTTTCGTAAGGTTGTGGTCTCTCGCAAGTGATTTTAGATCAGTAAGAAAGTAGCCTTAAAGGCTACTTTTAAATTGAGAAGTGAGATCTTTGCGGGTACATTTCCCAGAGGATGAAATTCCTGTTTCGCTACTCCCGCCGCTTCCTCTCTGATGCTGGAAAACTTTTTACGGAAGAGGAATTACAAGCACTGGGAATTGCCCTGCTACGCAACCCAACGATTGGCGATGTGATTCCCGGTGGGTCGGGACTTCGTAAGATGCGCTTCGCTGCTAAGGGGATGGGGAAGCGCGGTGGCAGCAGAGTGATTTATCTCCTCAAGATTTCTGATGATCAAATCATCCTTCTGGCCGCTTACGGCAAGAATTACAAATCGGATTTGAGCAAAGATGAAATCAAAAACCTTATTGAAGAAAGTAAAAAATCATGACCAAAAAAGAACTCGAACAACTCAAGGCTGAAGGAGACGCCATCGTTCGCGGTGAATCCGTGGCGGCGCGGGTTGTTCAATACACTGAGGATGCGGATGGTAACCTTGTTCGAGGCGAGTTAGAGCCGGAACAAGAGCGTGCTCATGCCCGGAGAGCCTGGGCGGCAAAGAACGATGTGGCGCGCCTGCGTCATCGTCTCGACCTCACTCAGGAGGCATTTGCTCAAAGGCTTTGCGTCAGTGTCTCCACTCTGCGCAAGTGGGAAACTGGTGCCATAGTTCCCAGTGGGGCTGCTGCTGCTTTGTTGCGAATTGTGGCGGCGCGTCCCGATGTCATGGAAGTGCTGTCTGAGGCGTAGTGTTTGGGCTTTCCTCTCCTGATGGAGTTCTTGCGAAATCGGAAAAAATCTGAATCTATACTCGCTGAAAGTTTCAATGACCTCCTCCGATTTCAAATGCCCTGAATGCGACGCTGACGTCTCTCCGAATGCGCGCGGCTGTCATGCCTGCGGCGCTCGTAAGGAGAATGGCAAGTGGTTGCGCTCAGCGATCTACGACGGCATCGGCGTGGACGGGGATGACGATTTCGACTACGACGACTTTGTCGAAAGGGAATTCGGTTCGGGGCGGAGTCGGAAAACGCCCAAAGAGAAATTCTGGTGGGTCGTAGCCGTGTTTGTTCTCCTGGTTTTTATCTGGATGGTGACGGGCTGTTGAGGTCAGGCCCGCTTCGCGCCGGGTTTTCCATTTTCGACGGTGTAGGTTGCCTTGGTCTCCATCGGTGCGCCGGGTTTGTCGACATAGGCAACGGTGCGGAAGTATGAGGTCCAGAGTTTCGGCGTGAGTTCGCAGGAGACGTAGCCGCGATTTGAATTGTACCATTTCACAAAATCATTCTGCGCGGCTGCTCTCTCGTATTCGGGGATGACGTTGCCACCATTGCCTGCCGAGGTCATCGAGGTGCCTACGAATTCGGTTCCCACGAGTGGTGATTTGGGATCTTCAAAGTTCAATTGCAGGTCGTTCACCCAGTTGAGGTGGATGTCGCCGGTGAGGACGATGGGATTGGGGATTTGCCTGTCGTGGAAAAACTGGAGGAGGCGTCGGCGGCTCACTTCATACCCGGGCCATTGATCCATTGAGTAGCGTTTGTCTTCTCCTTCTCCCCGGTTCAGAGGAGCCATCATGACTTGCTGCGCGAGCACGTTCCAGGTCGAGGGAGACTGGAGGAGGTTTTTCATGAGCCATTGCTCCTGGGCTTTTCCGAGCATGGTGGCCTTCGGGTCGAAAACTTTTCCCTCCATCGGTTTTTGATGATCGCCGTTTGGCTGGTCGGTCCGGTACTGGCGGGTGTCGAGGACGTGAAAATTGGCGAGGGTTCCGAATTGGCATTCCCGGTAGAGTTTCATCTTGGGCCCCTGAGGAAATGACCTGCGGCGAAGCGGCATGAATTCGTAGTAGGTTTGATAAGCGTTCATACGGCGAGCCAGAAATGCCTCGGGTGAAATGCCCTCCTCCTCTGAGACGAGGTTGGCGCAGTTGTTATCAAACTCGTGATCGTCCCAGGTCACGAGCCAGGGAAAAAGGCGGTGAGCTTCCTGGAGTTCCTTATCGAGGCGGTACTGTGAGTAGCGGATTCGGTATTCGGCGAGAGTTTCGACTTCCTTTCCGATGTGCTTTCGCGGTTTGTTGTCGATGCCTCCGTACTCATAAATGTAGTCGCCGAGATGAACGACGAGATCGAGGTCTTCTTCTGCCATGTGCGGGTAGCCGTTGAAATACCCCGTTTCGAAATGCTGGCAGGAGGTGAAAGCAAAGCGCATTTTGTCCGGGCTCGCATTTCGCGGTGGTGCCGTTCGGGTGCGGCCGGTCGGGCTCGTTTCATTGCCAGTGTGAAATCGGTAATAGTACCAGCGATGAGGCTTCAGTTTCTCCACCTCGACATGGACTGAGTGGCCCAGTTGCGGCATCGCAAGGGCGTTTCCCTTCTGTGAAATCTGAGTGAATGCTTCGTCTTCAGCGACTTCCCACCGGACCCGGACAGGTTCTGATGGCATGCCGCCTCCATCGAGCGGGTTCGGCGCGAGCCGCGTCCAAATCACGACCCCATCCGGCTCGGGATCGCCGGAGGCAACACCGAGGGTAAACGGATCGGAGGAAAAAGTGGGGGACTCGAGAATCTGGCCTGAGGCGTAGTCCGGAAGATAGGGGATTGCCGAAACGGTGGCGAGGTAGCTGAGAAACTGACGACGTTCGATCCCGTAGCGGCGGTTCTTTTTTTGCATTCCCGAGGGTATCGGAGCGCGGGGAGGGGGCTCAATCTAATTTTTAGAACTGATCGCGTGTAACGGGCCGGGGCGAGAGACGAATGCGAGCGCCTTCCGGGATCATTGCCGGGGGGGGATTCGATCGATTGCGAGGGACTGGCGGATTCCCACCCGCTTTCACTGAGGCTTTGCATTTACTCAAAGATTTCCATTGTTTCAGACGCCGGTTCGAGGGAAGATTGGCGCGTGTTCCAGGTAATTTTTAACGAAATCAGTGCAGCCGAGATCTCACAACTGTCCACCCTTGAGCAGTTGGAGGTCTTGAGTGAATTTCAGGTCCGTCCTGAGGATCTTGAAGGGATCGAAGATCATCCTGCCGATGCGCCGTTTGGTGAGATTCAGCGCGATGGGAAAAGTCTTTATCGCTACCGCGCGAGTGATGTCCGGATCTATTTTGAAGTGTCCGATGATCATCAGTCGGTCATCGTGCATCGTGTTTTGAGCAAAAATACTTTCCAGGATTTCCTCTACCGCGCCAATCTGCCGGTTGAGGATGATGAGGAGCTGGCCGGCTCAAAGCAGTTTTGGGAATTGATTGAGGAAGGTGAGCGCGCCCGCCGCGTCTAATCCGATATGTCCGAACTTATTACCCGTCTCGAATCCGACGAATCTTTTCGTCAGGAGGCTTTTCCCGCCTGCCGTGATCGTATTTTCATGGCTCATGCGGCAGTCACTGCGATTCCGCAGGTTGCCATCAGCGCGATGGACGAGTTCAATCGTGCCTCTGCCACGGGGGAGCTTGATTATTCCAAAGTCCTCCTTAAGGACATGGATAAGGTGCGTGTTTCCGCCGCCAATCTTATCCAGAGCAGTCCGGATGAAATCGCTCTGCTCGGGCCGACGAGTCTGGGCTTGAGTCTCGTTGCCAACGGGATTTCCTGGAATGAAGGCGACGAGATCATTACCTATCTCGATGACTATCCGGCGAACGTATATCCCTGGAAATTTCTCGAGCGAAAAGGCGTCAAAGTCGTTTATCTCCAACCCGCTGAAACCGGGGCGATCACTCCTGAGCTGGTCGAAGCGGCGATGACGCCGAAAACCCGCCTCCTTGCGCTCGCATCGAATAATTTCCTGACCGGTTTCCGGCTTGATACCGAAGCGATCGGTGTTCTCGCTCGCAAACACGGAGCGCTTTTCTGCCTCGACGCGATTCAGACCTGTTGTGCCTTTGAGACGTTGGCAAAGGACGTTGATTTCATGAGTGCCGATTCCCATAAGTGGATGCTCGGGCCAATGACCGCGGGGATTGTCTACGTGGATAAAAATCGATTTGAAGAGCTGGAGCCGAGTCTTCTCGGGGCCTGGAATGTGAAATCACCGAACTTTATTGCTCAGGATGCGGTCGATTTTGAACCCGGAGGCCGGCGTTACGAACCCGGTGTGTTGAATGCTCAGGGCCTCGTGGGAATGAAAGCCTCGCTCGATATGCTGAATGGCATCGGGATTTCCGCGGTCGCGGCCCGTCTCCTCGAGTTGAAGGCGGCGATTTGCGGGGGGCTCCGATCGATGGGCTTTTCGGTTGCCGGCCCTGAGACGGGCATCAATGCGTCAGGAATTACCTCCTTCACTGACCCCGCCAATCCGAAGAGGATCGAGTCGCTTTACCCGTATTTGCTCGAAAAAGGGATCATTCTCAGCTTCCGTCATGACCGTGCGGGGGTGCCGTATTTGCGTCTCAGCCCCCATTTCTACAATACTCACTTCGAAATTGAAGCGGTAATGGCGGCGATAAGCAACGGTCGCACTTGACGAAACGCTCAGATGCGTATTCTATCGGGCTGATTTTAGCGCTGGCGTCCTGTCACTATTTACGTGAGAATACGGCGCGCCAGTCGCAAATTGTAACTTAACTGAGAGGGATCGCATTGGACTTCAAAGAAATTAAAAAAATTGTAGAGCTCATGGACGAACATGGGCTTTCCCAGTTCAAACTTGAGCAGGACGAAACTAAGCTCGAATTGAAAAAAGGGGGCGACGTTGATATGCAGGCTATTCAGCAACTGATGGCCAGCGCTCCGGCTCCTCAGTATGCAGCTCCTGCACCGGCCCCTGCTGCCGGTGTCGCTGCTCCTGCTGCTGCGCTTGACCCGTCCGGGCTTCCTGCCGGAGTGGAGGAAATCACTTCTCCGATGGTGGGAACTTTCTATGCGGCGCCGTCACCGGATTCGGATGATTTTGTGAAAGTCGGCTCGAAAGTTTCCGCTGATACACCTGTCTGCATCGTAGAGGCGATGAAGGTGATGAATGAAATTCAGGCCGAGATTTCCGGTGAAATCGTCGAGATCCTTATCGAGAGCGGAACTGCGGTTCAGTACGGGGAAGCGCTTTTCCGTGTCAAAACATCCTGATCGGCGGCTATCAAGCTGATTAGAACCCCATCCATCGGGAGCCAGACGTCATGTTTAAAAATATTCTCGTAGCCAACCGGGGGGAAATTGCCCTCCGTGTCATTCGCGCAGCAAAAGAACTCGGAGTTCGGACCACTGCGATTTATTCCGAAGCGGATGCGGATTCGATGCACGTGCACCTCGCTGATGATGCGATCTGCATCGGGCCGGCGGCGAGTGCTGACTCGTATCTGAAGATGGAAGCGATTCTGTCGGCTGCCGAGATTGCCAACGTCGACGCGATCCACCCGGGTTACGGGTTTCTTTCTGAAAACCCGCGCTTCGCCGAACTCTGTGAGAGCTGCAATGTGAAGTTCATCGGACCGTCAGCCGAGATCATCAAGATGATGGGTGACAAGAATCAGGCCCGTGCCACCGCGACCAAATACGGTGTCCCGGTGACTCCCGGGACGGATGGGATTGTCGATTCAGAAGAGGAGGCGATCAAAGCGGCTGATGAAATCGGTTATCCCGTCATGATCAAAGCCAGCGCCGGTGGCGGTGGTCGCGGGATGCGTCCCGCCCTGAACAAGGCGAGTTTTGTGAGCGCTTTTCATGCGGCTCGTCAGGAAGCCCAGGCTTGTTTCGGCAACCCGGATGTTTACATCGAGCATCTCGTTGAGAACCCTCACCACGTCGAGTTTCAGATTGTCGCTGACAGTCACGGAAACGTGAAAGAACTCGGTGAGCGCGATTGCTCGATGCAGCGCCGGAACCAGAAAATTATCGAAGAGACCCCGTCTCCACTCCTCAGTGACGAGCTTCGCCAGCGCATGGCTGAAGCGTCCGAGACACTTGTCAAAAATATCGGATACGAGAACTGCGGAACGATCGAGTATCTCGTTGATGATAACGAAAATTTCTACTTCATGGAGATGAACACCCGGATTCAGGTGGAACATCCCATTACCGAGGAAGTTCGAGGTTGTGATCTCATCAAGGAGCAGATCCGCATCGCTGCAGGGCACCCGCTTTCTGATCACGTCGTCTACAGCGAGCCGCGCGGCCACTCCATCGAGTGCCGTATCAACGCTGAAGATCCCTACAACAATTTCGCACCGAGCCCCGGCAAGATTAATCTATTTTACGCTCCCGGTGGTCGTGGTGTGCGTGTTGATACGCACGTCTACAGCGGCTACGAGGTGCCGCCGAATTACGATTCAATGATCGCCAAGCTGATCGTGACCGGCGCGACGCGCGAAATCGCGATTGCCCGCATGATCCGCTCTCTCAATGAGTTTGTGATTAAAGGCATTAAGACGACGATTCCTTTTCAGGCGTCAATCTTGAAGCACAACGCTTTCCGTTCAGGCGATTACAACATCGCCTGGGTCGAGAAGTTCCTCGCTTCACAGCCTGCGCCTCCGGAGGGGCTTCCGGAGATCATGCTCGAAGAAGAGTAGGATTCCTGCGCAGGATTCCCGCTCAGTAAAGCGATCTGGAAGACGCGCCCAGTTGATTCTGGAGATTGACGGCGCGGTCGACCGGTCTCACCGGCTCTGTGGAATAGTATCCGCCACCGCCGGAATCAGTATCGTTTGTGGTGCATCCTGCGAGGGTGAAGAACGCGAGCGATAAGAAAAGTGCCATTTTCATCGTCACTACTATGGCGATGGCCCGGATAGGGCGTCAATCGGAAAGCTGGCCCTCTGTGTCGGAGCAACCGCAATTCGGAGGCATGAGAGTCCTGCTTTGCCTCCTCATACTTTCCGCCTTGACGCTTCCATTCGCAGCCGTCTGCCAATCGGGATCTTGTTCGGGCGACCGGATCGGCTATCCCTGCAGCGGAAAGAATAAAAAGAAAATGCCCTATGCGGAGGAGAAATATCTTCGCCCGCGATAGGACACTTTAAGTGATCGTGCTGTCCCACAGATCAGTGGGCGTGATTCGCGTGGCTGCCTCCGAGGCCACCCCACTGAATCTGAACCTGAAGCCACGCCGCGTGCTCGCCGCCGATGTCGTCGTTCATGGTGTAGTCATACTGAATTCGAGTGCGAATTCGCTGACCCGGATCAACAAATGCGGTGAGGGCGGCTGAGATGCGCTGAGACTCTGATAGTTCGGCGATTTCGACGCCGGTGATCCAATCGTGGCGAAGGGAGAGTGTCGCCTTGTCACTCAAACCGTAGAGGAGGCTTGTTGAGATACCGTAGTCATCGAAACTCAAAGAATCCCCGTCTTCGTCATAAGCGTTGACCTTGCGACCGATAAACTCGGATTGAAGCATAAGGGCCTCGCTGCAAAATTCAGGGCCAGCTCCGTGGTCATGGCCATTCCAGACTTTCTGGAAACCGAATCCGTAGGCGGTGGTGTCGCGATTGAATCCGTTTTCACCAAAGGCGAGTGAAGTTGACAGCACGACGCTGTCATCAAAGGGAAGGCGGAAACGGTAGTCGGCGGAAACGATGAAGTTGGCGAATCCCGCGTCATCTGCCTCGAAGTGATGTTCACCTTCTTCATGATCGTGCTCGTCATGATCGTCGTCGTGGTCATCATGATCGTCGTCGTGCTCGTCGTCGTGATCGTGCTCATCATGATCGTCTTCGTGGTCATCGTGCCCGTGATCATGATTGTGGGAGTGAGAGCGCACCCCTCCGCCTCCAAGAGTGAGAAGGCCGCCGTTTCCAGGTGTTTTGAATAGAATCTCTCCGCCGTGAACGATCAGTTCGCCTTCGTTGAGGACGCGGCTGTTGACGAGGTTTTGGTTCACGAATTGCCAGTCGTGGGCGTGATTGGTTGCTTGAAATCCGAACCGGCTCAGAAACTGGCCGCCGCCGATTGCGATATTGTCGGTGATCCAGTAGTGAAGAAATGCTTCTTCGAGTTCGGCTTCCCAGACGCCTTCCGCACCCATGTGGCCGAATCCCGCGATCATACCGGTGACGACATCATCGAGATTGATTCCGAGATGCATCTCAATACTCTGGATTCCGAGATCATTCTGCGGATCGTGCCCACCGGTCGCGTAGTCTTCCGCTCCTGTGCTGCCATCGAAAACACCCCAGGTGCCGGCGGCGTATAATTCAGGAAAAATGAAGCCGCCGATGTTGGCGTTGTCGCCCATGACGGCGTTGAAACCACCTGCTTCGTATTCGAAGACTTCCTCCTCAGCAGAGGCGGGCGTCAGGAGACAGGTAGAAGCGAGGACAAGGGGCGCAACCTTTGCGAATGCCCGGAACTGATGTGGAAGTGAATTCATAGGGAAATCGCAGATCATGCTGCTAATGCAAACGAATTGCAAATTGTTAATGCAATTTTTATGCATTAACTTGATTAGTTCATAAATGTGTATTAATCTTATGGTAAATGCAAAAGATTATTACTGTTTTCGCGATTGTCGTTCTGGGATTTGTGGGCCAACTCCACGCAGATTCAGTTGTCACCTACACAGGGAGCCTCAGCGGTATCGACTGTGATGGTTGCAAACGCACCATTGCCTCCTCGATTGCGAAGATTAAAGGGGTCAAGACCATCAAAATCGTGAAGAAGTCCGAGGGTTCCCATGTTTTGACCGTGGTAACGAATGGATCTAAAGCGATCTCCAAGTCGGAGGCTTCGAAAGCGCTCGGTAAGGATTCGCACTACAAAATCAACTCCTGGACTTCCAGCAGCAAGCATTCCCACTAGGGCTTATTATTCACAAGAGCCATTCAACCCTGTTGAGTCTTTCACCAAACCCTGTTAAGTGACGGGGTGAGCACTCCTGATAACGAATTGGCAGAGAAGCGGATTGTCGTCCAATGCGACGACCTCTGTTTTCGCTATGGAAAGCCGTGGGTGCTCGAGGAGGTCTCCTTTGAAGTAACGGAAGGGGAGTCGCTTTGCGTGATCGGCCCGAATGGCGGGGGCAAATCGACTTTGCTGAAAATACTCCTCGGGCTGCTTGATCCCGGACGGGGATCTTTGCGGATATTCGGGGAGTCCTGCGAGAAGGCCCGCTCCCGCATCGGATACGTGCCGCAGTCGATGCAGTTCGACCGGATGTTTCCGATCTCGGCTCTCGATATCGTTCTCATGGGGAGGCTCGATCGTCTCCGCGTGGGACGTTTTTCCAGGGAGTGCCGGGCTGTGGCGATGGAGTCGCTGGATGAGGTCGGGTTGGCTGATATCGCGCAGCGCCCTTTTTCCGATCTTTCCGGAGGTCAGCGACAGCGTGTCATGATTGCGCGGGCCCTCGCCTGTGAACCGGAGCTGCTACTGCTCGATGAGCCGACTGCGAACGTTGATCTTTCGGTGGAGGAACAGTTTCTCGAGACACTGGTCGAGCTTCGCAAAAAAATGACCATTCTCGTGGTGACACACGATCTCGATATTGTGTCATTGATAGGAGACTCCGTTCTCTGTGTGAATCATCGTGTTCACCGTCATTCTCTTCCGCTTTCGGGTGACACGATCAAAGAAATTTACAGTGGTCGAAGACGTCTCGAACACGACCGCCGCACCCGCCACGTTCAGGGAGATCATTCCGCCTGTCAGCATGACTGAGTTTCTTGAAGCTATTCAAAATGTGCCGCTGATCCGCTACGCGCTTCTTGCGGGAATCGTCTCCAGTCTCACCTTCGGGGTTGTGGGGACGTTTGTCGTGACCCGTCGTATCGGCTACATCGCGGCGGCGATAGCCCACAGCATTCTCGGTGGAATCGGGGCCTCGATTTACTTCAGTCGTGTCTATGAGCTCGCCTGGCTCACCCCCATGGTCGGAGCGGTCATTGCGGCGCTCCTTTCCGCAGGGGTGATCGGTTGGGTCAGTCTCCGGACGAGTGAGCGGGAGGACACCATCATCGGTGCCATCTGGGCCTTCGGGATGGCAGCGGGGTTGCTCTTTATTCACTACGCTCCCGGCAAAGCGGTGAATCTCGAGAGCTACATTTTCGGAGACATCCTCCTCACCTCGAAGAGTGATGTCATCGCGACGGTGGTGCTGGCTGCGATCATTTTAACACTCGTTGGCTTGTTTTATCACAAGCTGGTTGCGGTGTGTTTTGATGAGGAGTTTGCGCGCTTACGGGGTATTTCCTCCGATTTCTATTACCTTCTCCTTCTTATGATCACCGCGATCAGCATGGTTCTGCTGGTCAGGGTCGCGGGAATTATTTTGTCGCTCGCTCTGCTGGTGTTGCCCGCCGCGACCGCTTCGCGATTTTCGCGTCACATGTGGGTCGTCATGCTCATCGCGCTGGGGCTGGCGCTTGTCTACAACGCGGGAGGACTTGCGGTCAGTTTCGCACTCGATACGCCGACGGGGCCGTTCATCGTTCTTGTTGCTTCGGTCGTTTACGGGCTTTCGTTTTTGCTGAAGGGACGGCGGTAGTATTCAAGGAGTGGCTGCATCCTGCTGCCAGCGGAGACTCGGTGCGGAGGTCCTGGCGGGAGTCTAGACAGGCGGCTGGAAGCGCGCCTCTCCATGGGGGCGTTTCTTCTGTGCACGAAAAAACCGGCGGCCTCTTGCGAAGCCGGCCGGTTTGTTCAGGAGGGAAGTCGAGAAAAATCAGGATTCGACAGATCCGGCAGCCGCCTGCTCAATTAAGGATGCGAGGGCTGCTTTGGGTTGTGCGCCGCGGGTTCCCACGACCGCTTCGCCGTCTTTAAAAACGATCAGGGTCGGGACCGATCGCACTTCAAAGCGGGCTGCGAGGTCTTTTGCTGCATCGATATCGACCTTGGCGATAATCGCTTCGCCGTCCTTTTCTTCAGCGAGTTGCTCAAGAACCGGAGCGAGCATTTTGCAGGGGCCGCACCACTGGGCGTGGAAGTCCACGAGAACGGGGAGCGTCGTGTCGGCAAGGGTCTTGTCGAAATTTTCGGAGGTAAGTTCGATTGTCTTCATAATAGTTGAGGAAGAATTGCTTCCTTCTATTCAGTCGTTTTTTGCTGCTATTCCTTACAGGCTTGTGAGATAAGTGAGGGTATGAAGCGCGATGATTCCTCTCCCGAAGCTTATATCGCCTCGATCGACGAGCCGCAGAAATCCCTTTTCCTGGCGATTCGTGAATTGATCGTCGAAGTCGCTCCCGATGCGGAAGAGGGAATCGAATACGGGATGCTCGTCTTCGGAGATATTGCGAATCTGGCAGCTCAGAAAAACTACGTGAGCCTCTATATCCCGCCCGCTGCGATGGCTCCGTTCAAGCAACGGCATCCCTCGCTGAACTGCGGCAAGTGCTGTCTCCGTTTCAGTTCCGCTGCTAAATTTGAGGCGCTGGGGCGTGATGAGATCCGAAACCTGATCAAGGCCGTCGTCGCCTTGCCGCCTGATCAGCGGGGCTGTTGAGAATCAATACACCTTCCGGTTTCCCGCCCAGTTGCCGCGAGGGACGTTGGTGAGTTTCACGAAGACACGATCTGCGGGGACCTGCAGATGACTTTCAGCGAGATCTGAAAGAGCGAGGCAAAGAGCGTTCGCAGGCCCGGATGAAAGTTCGATCCCTTCGATTTCGAAAAGGGCGGTCGGCCCGTCGGTTCCTCCAAAGAGCATCGCGGCTCCGGCCGAAGCCGTCGCCATCATGATGGACTCAGGCTTGCCGAGTTCGCGGGCGGTGATGGTCGTGGCCTCTCTCAAGAGAGCGTTGGTCTGCTCGTTCGAAAGCGAAGCGTTCGTGCGAATTTGAATGAGTGGCATAGAGGTAGACGTTATTTGGTTTCGCTTCTTTCTGTCAATCCGGTTTGAACCGGAGGTTCATAAGAATCTCAGCCGGTGGTGAAACCACCGGGATTCGGATCGCGAAAAGCATGCTGCCCCTCGCGGGGGCGCAGAATCGCGCGGAGAGCTTCTGCGACCCTTTCAGGGCCGTGTTTCGATTTCAGATGTTCACCCCGGCGTTTCGCTGCGCTTCACACCGCGCTACATTCTTTCGAGCCTCCGGCTCAGTGGGGATTCCGCCGTGCGCTGCAATCGTTCACCGATTGGTAGCTGAACGAGATTCGACGGGGGGGAACTGTAACTCAGCAAAACAGGGCGGTATTGAGCTGGCGATTCACTTTCAGAATCACCAGCTGATGCCTGTTACCCCAACAGCTCTGCCGCCTTCGCGACAATCGCATCGACCTGATCGGCTGCGTTTTGTGCGGCTCCACGGGCCATCCCGGGTTTGCCACCGCCTTTGCCTCCGGCGACGGCGAGCGCTTCGCGGACGATGTCACCGGCCTTGTATTGATCGGTGGCGTCCTTTGAAACGACCGCGCCAAGGTGAACCGTTCCATCTGCGACGAGCGCAACGGCGACAGCACCGCTGAACTGACGCGCATTGATCACGTTCATCGCCTCCTGGAGGAGAGCGGGGGAATCACCGGGAAGGATTCCTGCGTAGGTCTTGCCTTCGAGGGAGGCGAGGGTGTCGTCATACCACTGTGAGGCGATCGCGGCGGCGGCACCGGCGGAGGCTTTCTTCACCGTTTTCTCAGCGTCGACAGCGGCGGTTTTGAGGGTGTCGCGATAGGACTCGAAACGGATCAACGCGCCATTGGCTGAGGCGAGATCGCCTTTCTCCAGTGCGGCGGTGATGTCTCCGGCGAGATCGCCGACGCTCTCAACGGCTACGGCTTCTTTTCCGAGTGACTTCAGTTTGAGGTTCGCTCCCTCGAGCTTGGCGGCCGCTTCGCTGACTTCGGTGGAGACGGCTTCCGTTTGATCGTGAATCAATTCGGCCGCGGCGCTTCCGCAAACCGCTTCGATCCGACGAATCCCGGCGGCGACAGCGCCTTCGCTCTTCACTTTGAAAAAGCCGATTGAACCGGTCGCGGGGACGTGGGTCCCGCCGCAAAGTTCCATTGAGTAGCCGTCGAATTTTCCGGCTTCTCCGCCGATTTGAACTACGCGGACGAGGTCTCCGTATTTGTCGCCGAAGAACTGCATGATCTTCGGGTTGTCCTTGATCGCTGCTTGCGGGACTTCAGAAATAGCGACGGCACTGTCGTCGACAATGCACTGATTGACCTTCGCTTCGATCTCGGAGAGCTGCTCGCCTGTGAGCGCTTTGGAATTGAAGTCAAAGCGGAGACGGTCAGGAGCAACGAGCGATCCCTGCTGAGTGGCATCGGGGTCGACTACTTCGTGAAGGGCCCAGTGAAAGAGGTGCGTCGCGGTGTGGTGCTTCTCGATGCCGCGGCGGCGTTCGGTGTCGACTTTGAGGGTTACTGTTTCGGCAGCGATCTTCTTTTCGACCTGGAGCACGGTGGCTTCGCCGACTCCGATGGCACTGAGCACAGGAATCGACTCTCCGTCGGAAATCATCTCGCCGATGTCGCCCTGCTGTCCGCCTTTCTCAATGTAGAAGGGGCTCTTGTCGACGATCGCGAAAATGCCGGCGTCGTTTTCGATCCACTCGACGATGGTTGCTTCGGTCTCGTCGTGTTCGAATCCGACGAATTCGGTAGCGACTTTGGTCTCGATGGAAACGGCTTCGACGACGCTGGTGGTTTGACCTTCTGCCCCGGTGTTTTTGTGCGCTTCGACGAGGCGTTCGACTTCGTCCTCATCGGCGGCGATGGAACGCTCGTCGAGGAGGAGTTGGGTCAGGTCGGTGGGAAATCCAAAGGTCTCCCAGAGTTTCACGACAGTGGCAGCGGGGAAATTCTCGCCCGTTTTGACTTTGTCCGCGGCGTCATTGAAGAGCTTGAGGCCGCGGTCGAGAGTGCGGTTGAATTGTTCCTCTTCAGCGAGAAGAACGGCTTCGATTTTTTCCTGACGAGCGGCAAGCTCGGGAAAGACGCTGCCCATTTGCTCGACGAGAACGGGAACGAGCTGATGGAGGAACGCGCTCTCGGCATCGAATCCGAGGATACGGCCAAAGCGGACCGCGCGTCGGAGAATGTTGCGGATCACGTAGTTGCGACCTCCGTTTCCGGGTTCGATCCCGTCTGCGATCGCGAAACTGGTCGTGCGGATGTGATCTCCGATGACACGAAAGGCGATGTCGATTTGCTCCTGCTCGGAGAGTCCGCCCCGGTTGCCGTCCTGAGGAACCGTAGAGGTGTATTTCTTTCCGGTGAGCGCCGAGAGTTTTTCAAAAATCGGGGAAAAGACGTCGGTGTCGTAGTTCGAGGCGAGGGTGCTGAAATCGGTGAGCCCTTTGGTGCACTGAATGATGGAGCAAACGCGCTCGAATCCCATGCCGGTATCGACGTGACAGGCCGGAAGGGGACGGAAGGTGCCGTCTTCGTTCGCGTTGAACTGAATGAAAACGAGGTTCCAGATCTCAATGCAGCGTGAGTCGTCGGCGTTGACGAGGCTGCCCTTGGTGTCGCCCTCGGGCGTAAGGTCGATGTGTAGCTCCGAGCAGGGGCCGCAGGGACCGGTCTCGCCCATCATCCAGAAGTTGTCCTTCTTGTTGCCGTTGACGATGTGGATTTTCGGATCGAGTCCGGCTTTTTCAAAAATCGCGGCCCAGAAGTCGTGCGCTTCCTGATCAAATTCAGCGGGATCGCCGTCGGCGGGGGCATAGACGGTCGCGTAAAGACGCTCAGCGGGAAGTTTCCATCGCTCTGTGAGGAGCTCCCAGGCCCAGTTGATCGCTTCCTCTTTGAAATAGTTGCCGAACGACCAGTTCCCCAGCATCTCGAAGAGAGTGTGGTGATAGGTGTCGTAGCCGACATCCTCAAGGTCGTTGTGTTTTCCTCCGGCGCGGATGCATTTCTGTGTGTCTGCGGCGCGTGGGGGATCATACGGCGCCGCTTCGCTCCCGAGGAAATAGGGGATGAACTGGTTCATTCCCGCGTTCGTGAAGAGCAGGTTCGGAGAGGTCGGCATCAACGATGCTGAAGGCACGATGGTGTGCTTTTTCTCTTCGAAAAAGTCGAGAAACGATTGCCGTATTTCACTTGAGGTCATAGCGCGTGGACGGTAGCGCGATAAAGCGATCACGCAAGCGTGTCGCTTTGCGCTGTGGGAAAGTAATCAGGTAGGAAAGTAAGAAGGTCGGATAGGCTCTGCTTAATCTCTCGGAGCGAGATTGCCCCTATCGTGATGAGTCGCAGACTCCCTACCTTCTCACTTCCTTACTTTTCCACCTTTTTACGGCGCTTCGCGCTTAAAGCTTCGATTCCACGAGGGCTTCCATCTTGACGATGTCGGCTGAGAAGGCGCGGATTCCTTCGGCGGTTTTCTCGGTCGCCATGGCGTCTTCGTTGAGAAGGAAACGGAAGGTCTTTTCGTCGATTTCGAGGCGTTCGATATCGGCGTTGGCCGCTTCGCTTGCGTCGAGCTTCTTCTCGAGGGTGCCCTCGGTGTTCTGGAGCTCTTCGAGGAGACCGGTTCCGATCGTGAGGAGGTCACAGCCTGCCAGTTCGATGATCTGGCCGGTATTGCGGAAGCTCGCGCCCATCACTTCGGTGTCGTAGCCGAACTTGCGGTAGTAGTTGTAAATTTCCTGCACGGATTGCACGCCGGGATCATCAGCTCCGGTGTATTCGTTGCCGGTTGATTTTTTATACCAATCGTAAATGCGGCCAACGAAAGGCGAGATCAGTTTGATGCCGCCTTCGGCACAGGCAACCGCCTGAGCGAGCGAGAACATGAGGGTGAGGTTGCAGTTGATGCCTTCTTTCTGCAGCTTCGTCGCGGCCTGAATCCCTTCCCAGGTCGAGGCGATCTTGATGAGAACGCGCTCGCGGTCGATCCCGGCTTCTTTGTAAAGGTCGATGATGTCGTGCGCTTTCGCGATGGTTCCGGCTTCGTCGAAGGAAAGACGGGCGTCGACTTCGGTGGAAACGCGACCGGGGACGATATTGAGGATTTCTTTTCCGAAGGCGATCAGCACTTTGTCGATGATCGCCTCAGTTAGTGCGGAACCGTTCAGTGAAGATCTCTTCCCTTCGACAACCGCCTCGTCGACGAGTGATGCGTATTGCTCCTGCTGAGAGGCTTTGAGGATGAGGGAAGGGTTCGTGGTGGCGTCCTGCGGCTGATACTCAACCATCGACTCAAAGTCTCCGGTATCTGCTACGACGGTGGTGAACTGCTTCAGTTGCTCAAGTTGATTGGCCATCCCTCATCGTGAAAGAGAATCGTGAAACTGTCCAGTGATTCTCCTGTCACCTACCCTTGAAGATAGTCATTGAGGGCATGAGAAAGTCTCATCCATTTTCTAATTGCTATCAATTTCTCTCTGTCTCAAGCCGGGCTGGCGACTGCGGTCGATTTCGAGGCGATCAGAGAGAAGATAGGGATGGCGAAAAAGAAAAGGGGCTCTGCGAAGAGCGGGCGAGATCAGCTTGGGAGGGACCACTGAACCGGAATCTCGAGAGACTGGTTGAAGCGGTTCTTGTATTTGATGATCCCGTGTTTGACGCCGAATTCGTGGACCATCTTGGTCACTTTTACGTCGAAACAGCAGTATTCGGCGATGTCCATGATGCGGCCCTCCTGCCACCATTTGATCGCATCGGTTCCCACGGCCGTTTTGCTTTCGCCGAGTGAAGACTCCGCGACCGCATCGAGTTTGGGGCGATGCTGGATCTCTTTCTCGAGGTCGAGCATGAGATCGAGATTCGTGGTCTGCTCTTTGAGATCGAGAATCGTGTATCCCATGAGCACTTCGTAGTCGAAGTAGATGTGGTTGTAGCCGATCACGAGGTCGGCCTCACACAGTTCGTCAATGAGCGCCTGGACGTTGGATTCGTCGTAGATCATGTAGGCGCCCTTGGCGGTGCTGTAGGTCACGCCGACGGACATTTTCATGTCAGCCTTGCGATCCCAGCCTCCGACATCATTCGCGGAGCGCTGGGTTTCCAGATCAAAATAGACGTAATTTTCCGCCATCAGCTCGTTCTCCGGAAATTACTGATACGGTTCAAAAAGATTCCACGGCAGATCCGCAAAAATCGGATTCATCGCTTCGATGTCTGAGAGCTCTTCATCATTTCCACCCTTGGTCATGAGATTCCAGACGCGGTCAAAGTTTTCGAGGTGCCCGTTGGTGCGGCCTTCTGCGTAGTCTCTCGAGGCTTCGTTCAACATCAGAAATCCCCAGTCGCTCGATTGCGAGAGCAACAGTTCGCGTGTCAGTAACTGAATGCATCTCTGATACCGTGCGATCGCTTCGTCTGAGTATTCGCTGCGGTTGGTTTCGAACAGTTTTACAAACCGGGCAAGGCGCTCCGACCGTTTCTGAAGCTCGGCTTGAACCCAGCTGTTCTGCTCATTTGTCCACGTTTCAAAGTAACCGCCTTCACCCCAGGATGAGGAAACAGGCGATGCGAAAGGCCACTCCTGTTCATCATTGGCCGCAAGGTATTTGGACGGAGTCGTGAAAGCAAAGTCCTCACGTGCTGCCGTTTTCCGGAAAATTCTTTCGAGGAACTCGGTCCCTTCATACCACCAGTGCCCGAAGAGATCGGCGTCGAAGGCGCAGACGATGTTCGGATTTTCGACACCGCTTGCTTCGAGGGCTGCGAGCTGCGCGCCCCGGCTGCTCACGAAACGAACCGAATGCTCTTCGAGCGCTTTGGATGCGAGATCGGTATCGTAGGGGAGGCTGTTGTCGCCGTCGCGTTCCGAGCGGTAATACTTGATCCCCGTGAACTGGCGTTCATTGCTTTTTCCGAGGTAATCGGCGAGGTATTCGGGAGGCGCTTCGAGACCGATATCACGAAGGAAATCGCGGTAGCGGCTGTCGCCGGGGAAGCCTTCGTCGGCGTTCCAGATTTCGCTGCTGCTCGCCTGATCCCGTCCGAAGACCATGAGATCGTCGGCAGTGATTCCGGGAACGAAAGGAAATTCGTCCGCGGCCTGAGGGGAAGTGGTGAGGCCGTGTTCTTCGACGAGGGTCCAATCGATTCCCTCTCCTTTGAGAAGGCGGCTCAACGCGGGAGCGTAAGCGCACTCAGGCAGCCAGAAGCCGCGGGGCATGCGTCCGAAAGACTGAACATACTGACGAATCCCGGCTCTGACCTGCGCCTGGACCGTTTCGGGAACCCGCAGGTGAAGAGGGAGCAGGCCGTGGGTCGCTGCGCTCGCGGTGAGCTCAAGGTGACCACTGTCGCGGAGATCGGCAAAGGCTTTGATGAGATCACCCTGCCATTCGTCGACGAAAAGGGAGCGAAAGCGGAAGAAGCGATCTTCATACATTTCGGCGAGTTTGCCGAAACCGGTGATGTCGCCTCTTTCGACCTCGTCGCGACAAAGGCGGAGGGTCCGGTCGAGGTAGGCGAGGGTTCTCCGCTTGAGTGAACGATCACTCATCATCGCGAGAAGCGTGGGGGACAGGTTGAGAGTCAGATGAAAAGGGACCTCTTCACTTCGGAGGCGGAAGAGCATCTCCAGCAGGGGGAGGTGGGTTTCGACGATCGCACTGTGCAACCAGTCTTCTTCGAGACAGTGCTCGACATTGGGGTGCTTCACCCATGGGACGTGGGCGTGAAGTACGATGGAACAATTTCGACTCATGAAAATTTAAGTGATTGTAACATGATTAAAACGAAAAATGCGCCAATGGCCAGCATTATCCTGACACCACCAAGTTTCGTATATTCGACTTTGTTTCCGAGATGTTGATCCCAGAGACAGTCTCCGGTCGACATCAGCCTGAAAAAGCTGAACACCATGCCGATCAGAATAAACGGAACTTGATAAAAGCCAACGCCTAATAGGTATATGTAGAATGATCTCCCTACTGATTTGAGTGGCTGTAGTCTCGAGCCATCAAGTTGCCTCACTCGAATCCCGAAAAGCGCCTTTCCCGGGGTTGTTCCGAGCACGTGCAGGAGAATTCCCTCGAGGAAATGCCATCCAATCATCGCGAAAAACTGGGTTCGAGCGAGGAGGAGTGCTTCCGGCTTTTGCATCTCGGCAATGTAGCGGGTCAGGAGATCGTTGACGGATTCGCCCTCAAGCGGTTGGGGCATCGCTACATCGGAGAGCAAGAATACAATCACGGAGACGAGCGTGTAATCGAACATCCTCGCCCAGAAGCGCAGGAACGGCCTTACGTTGGTCGCAATGTGGACGGGCGAAGCCTCCATCGTCGCTGTGGCGGCACCCGAACTGTCCGGAGTCTCTTCCGGGACCGGAGGCATTTCGTAGGTTTCCTTTTCCGGAGGAGTGGTTTCTTTCGGCTTCACGTGTTCGAACACGTTCTCCAGCGCGGGGACGTCTTTGAGAGGCTTCCAGCCGGTCATGCCGACGTGCCAGACGAGGGTGTCATCGGTCACTTCTTTGCTCTCTATGAGCTCTGAGACTTTGAAGATAGAGTAGGGGCCCTTCTTCGTGCCTCCGATCGAAAGATAAAAGTCCATGTATAGTAAAAAGGGGGGGGTATGAGACGCCAACCGGCGGAGGGAGACTGCGGGAATTACTCGCTGCGCAGTGCCTTGGCAGGTTGCATCTTCGCGGCGATCATGGCCGGAATCAATGAAGCAAACGTGCAGGCGAGGAAGGCTCCGATCGAAATGATCGCAAAATCCTCCGGCGTTTTCTTAGCGGGAAGGCCTCCATCGACTTTGTAAATAGCCTCCGAGAAGATATCGACCCCGAAGGTGCTTCCAATCCAGCCGGCCATGTGATTTCTAAAATGAAGAGTGAATTCGGCCATGAGAAGGCCGACAACGACGCCGACGACGCCCACGAGGACCCCCTGAAAGAGGAAAACCCACGCGATCTGGCCTTCGCGTGCACCGAGGGCCTTGAGGAGGCCAATCTCGGACCGTTTCTGAAAAGTCACCGTGATCATTGTGTTCATGATCGTGAATCCGCCCACGATCATGATCATGAAAAGGATCAGATACATCGCCTGCCGCTCCGCTGCTACGGCATCAAAGATGAGCTTGTTCATCTCCGACCAGGTCACTGCCTGATACTTTTCCGGAAGGAGCTCGTGGAAGGTTTTCTGAAATTCATTCGCCCTGAAGCCGTCAACCGTTCTCACGCCGATCCCGTGGCACTGATCGAGGTCAAAATTGTAAAGGACCTGCGCCGTTTCGAGATGAACAAAAACGATGTTGCTGTCAAAATCCCAATGCCCCGAGTCAAAGATCCCCGTGACGGTGACCTCCTGCGGAGCGGTCATTTCACGAATTTCGTTGAGTCCTTCCTTTCTCTTTGTCTCCGAATCGGAATCCTCGGCGCGATCCAGTGAATCGAGCAGTCTCGTCACGTCGGCTGTGGAATAGAGAAGGATCGTATCGCCGACCTCAATCCCGTGGGCTTCAGCAAGGCCATCTCCCACCACGGCTGAGTAGAAGCCATTCACATCAAAATCTCCACGCGGGACGGTTTTCTCAAGATCGGTGGGGAATTCAGGATCCTGGCGCTGCGCGAGCTTCCCTCTCATCCGCTCCAGCTCGTCGCCTTCAGGAGGAAGGATTCCGCGAATCATCGGTGCTTTTCGGAAAGTGCCGCGCTCGTTCGTGACCTCCATGATGACCTGGCCGGTGACGAAAGGAGATAGCGAGGTGACGCCCTCGACCTCCTTCAGTATTTCGTAGGGCTCGGGCCAATTGTCGATAATGCCGCCCGCTCCGACGACAAGGTGGGGCTCGAATCCGAGAATACTGTCCTTAATTCGCTCCCCGTAGCCGGTGAAAACGGCGATCACGACAGCGAGAAGCCAGACGCCGAGAGCTACGCCGAGAATCGAAATAACGGTGATGATGGAGACAAACGTCCGCTTCGGTTTGAGGTAGCGGGACGCAAGAAAAGGGCTGAAAGGCATAGCTTCGGGAAAAATTTACAATAATGTTACGCTTTTCTAAGGAATTCGATAGTGTAATTCCCTTTTTCGATCCATTGACAGAATATGATTGGCGAACGCCCTGACAAATACAAAGCCGTGATTTTCATGGGCGCCCCCGGTTGCGGGAAAGGCACTCAGGGAGGCATTCTCGGAATCATCCCGCGTTTCTATCATTTCTCGATGGGCGACGCCTTTCGTTCGATGGACACGAGAACTCCGATCGGGCAGGAATTTGTCTCCTACTCGCGAAAAGGGGAGCTCGTTCCCGACGAGTTGACGGTTCGCTATTTTAAAACCCAGATCGATGCGCGTGCCGATTTACACATGTTCAAGCCGGACATCGATGTGCTCATCCTCGACGGGATTCCCCGCAGTGTGAGCCAGGCGAGGTTGCTCGAAGAGCACATTGAAGTGGTGCAGCTCTTTCACCTCTCCTGCCCCAATCGCGAGGAGCTCATCACCCGGATTCGGAAGCGTTCCCTCAAGGAGGGGCGCATGGACGACGCGAGCGAAGAAACGATCAAGCGCCGCATCCAGACCTACGAGGAAGAGACCAAAGAACTTCTCGAGTATTACTCCGACCGGCGCGCCGACATCAACGCGAACCAGACCCCGATCAAAGTCACTCACGATATTCTCGGCACCATCCTCGAACAGCCCGAGTGGCAGCACTTCGTGAAGGCGGGGGCCGAGTGAGTCGATGAATGGTCTGAGGTAGATGCCTTTTGCCAAAAGGCATTTTTATTGAAAACGCCTCCTGGTAAGGAGCGTCTATCTTTTTAAGTTTCATGGTGCGATCTAACCCTGTTGGGTCCAGGACCTGACAGGGTATGATGCAGCCTTTTCTCATCAGGTTCCCACTTGCGGCCACCTCTCGAAAATCGTATCCAATAGCGTGAACTCTGACCGCGCTTTTTATGACAGCTTGCACCCGACGGTGGGGAAGTGGTTCCGTAAGACATTTCGGAAACCGACCGAGGCGCAGCGGCTTTGTATTCCTGACATTGCGCGAAAGGAATCGGTTCTTCTCTCTTCGCCGACGGGTTCGGGGAAGACACTTGCGGGGTTTCTCGGGATCATTGATCGACTTGCGCGTGAGCATTTTGCCGGTGAGCTGAAGCCGCACGGGATTCGCTGCGTTTATGTGTCTCCGCTGCGGGCGCTGGCATACGACATTGAGAAAAATCTCCGCGGTCCACTCGAAGGTCTCGGATTGCAGGATGTCATCACCGTGGGGATGCGGACGGGCGATACCTCTGCCTCGGAGCGCCAGAAGCAGCGCCGCAAGCCGCCGCATATTTTGATCACAACGCCGGAGAGTCTTGCGATTGTGCTCCCGCAAAAGGGGTATCGCGATGCTCTTGAGCGATGTGAATTTGTCATCGTTGACGAGCTACACGCTTTCGCGGAGAACAAGCGGGGTGTGCATCTCACCGTTTCGCTCGAAAGGCTGGAACGTTTGCGCAAAGCAAAGGAGCCGCTCTGCCGCATTGGGCTCTCGGCGACGGTGGCTCCGATGGATGTGGTCGGGCAATACCTGAGTGGATCGGGGCCGAAGTGTCATCTGCGCGAAGCGGCGTTGGGGCGGCAGTCCATCATCGAAGTGCTCACACCGATCCGGAAGCATGCCTATCCGCCTGCGGGTTACACCGCAACGCGAGTGATCACTGACATCGCGGCCATCGTCGACAAAAACCGGGCGACGCTCATTTTTACAAACACGAGATCCGGCGCCGAGCGCATTGCTCACCGACTGAAGCTGGCGCTCCCGAAACTGAATGCGGTGATCGAGGCGCACCATTCCTCTCTGGACAGGGACATTCGTCAGGAAGTTGAGGACAGGCTCAAAATGGGGGAACTGCGAGCGGTGGTTTGCTCGACCAGTCTTGAACTGGGAATTGATATCGGTCACATCGACACGGTGATCATGGTGAGCACTCCGAAGGGAATTTCGCGGGCGCTTCAACGTGTGGGCCGCTCAGGGCATTCGATTGATCAAATGAGCCACGGGGTTCTCGTCGCGACGAACATCAACGATCTCATCGAGTGCGTCGTCTGCGCGCGGCTCACTCACGAGCGGAAGCTCGATCCCATTGAAATGCTGGACTATGCGCCTGATGTCATCATTCAGCATCTCATGGGAATGGCGATGGACGACGGTGTCACTGCTGAGGAGGCTTTCGAAACCATTCGCGCGGCCTGGCCGTTTCGAAATCTGGATCGCGAATTGCTCGATCGCATTATCGAGTATCTCGAGGGAGGTGGTCGATCCCTGCAGAATCAGTACCGCGAAACCTTCGGCAAGATCATCGAAAAAGACGGCGCTTTTCACACCGTCTCGAAAAAGGTCGAGCGGGAGTATCTCGTCAATGTGGGAACGATTCACGCCGACGGGATGGTGAGCGTTCTCCTGAATCGTCGGCGCCTCGGCTCGGTTGAGGAGCGCTTCGTGAAGGGGCTCAAGCCGGGGGATGTTTTTGTATTGGCAGGAAAAACCGTCAAGTTGATCGATAGCTCTCCCACTGAAGTGACGGTGGAGAACGCGGCGGGAAGGATGCCGACGGTTCCGAGCTGGAATGCGAATAAGATGCCACTCGCTTCGGGGATCGCGAATGAGGTCGCGCGACTCCGCACCGAGATGGACCGTCGCATGAATGTTGCTGTTGAGTCGAGGGACGATCTCGCTGACTGGCTCGTAGAGGAATGGTCAATCTCGCAAACCAATGCGCTTGCGATCATTGATCATTTTGAGAATCAGATGCTGCTCTCAAAGATCCCGACGGAGAAACGGTTTTTGATCGAGCGGTTTGAAGATCCGGAGGAAGCGGAGGAGGAGCGGGTTCATTTTTTCTTCCACAGTCTCATCGGGCGAAGTGCCAATGATGCCCTTTCCCGCATCATCAGTCGCCGGCTCAAGGAGGCGGTCGGCGGGAACACTCTCGTGACGATTGATGATTACGGCTTTCTCCTCAGCTTGAAATCTTTTCAGGCGCTCGAGGTCGAAGATTGGAAAGAGCTTTTTGAAAAAGGCGATCCTGACAAAGATCTCAATGACGGTCTTGAAGGTTCCCAGTTGATGAAGTGGCAGTTCTCAGGGATCGCCCAGACCGGTCTCATGATTCCGCGCAATCTCCCCGGGGGAGAGCGCAAGATGAAACAGATTCGCTGGAGTTCTGAGATTCTCTTTAAGGTCCTTTCTCAGCATGAGCCGGATCACCCCCTGATGCGCCAGGCGTTGCACGAAGCGAAGCACACCTTCCTCGATGTCGAACGCGCGAAAACTTTTCTCAAGGACGTCGGCGGGAGGCAGTGGGAGTTGGTCGAGGTGCCTGCTGTGTCACCTTTTGCCTTCGGTCTCTTTGCCAGCAAGATTAAAGAGGGGATGATGATGGAATCGCCCGAGGAGGCGATCGAAAGACTCTACTCGGCGATGCAGCGAAAGTTGGGGCGCGCGGAGTGAGCGTCTCTCAGACGTGTGTGCGAATTCCTTTGCCGGTCTTAAAATAGAGACTGACCCGCAGGCCGTTCTCTCCATCCTCCCTGCCGGATACCCGGATGATGCCTTTGTGAAGATCGACGATTTTACGGGTTACGGTCAGTCCGAGGCCGGTTCCGACTCCGGTTGCCCGTGTTGTGAAGAACGCATCAAAGACCCGGTCTACGTCGCCTTTGGATAACCCCGGCCCCGAGTCGATGATGTGGAGGGCGACGACTTCGTCTCCGTCCCGCATCCGGTTTCCGGAGCGTGCTCCCTCGTTGGAGCCAATGCCTGAAAGGTTTGACAGTTCTGATTGAAATGTCAGGGTTCGATCATCTCCTCCTTCAACCTTCATCGCCTGAATTGCATTCTCGACAATCTCGCCGAGTCCACGGCGAAACTCCTCCGAGGCCAGCGGCACGAGAGGGATCGACTTATCCAACTGGAAGGAGACTTTTACTTCAGCTTCACTGAGTTGCGTGCGAAACTCCTTCGCGAGAGTTTTGATTTCCGCGTTGAGATCTGTGGGAATTAATTCGAGTTGCTGGTCAGCTGAAGCCCGCATCAGCTCTTTCACGATGAGGTCTGCCGCTTTGACCGAATCACGAATCGTATCGGTAATGATTTTTCCCGTTTCCTGATCAGATTCCGCGAGACTGCCGAGGAGCGTTTCGAATCCCGCCGCGGCCATTTCGATTCGGCCGAGAGGGTTCCGGATTTCGTGTGCCACTCCCGCGGCGAGAAGACCGACAGATTCGATTCGCGCGGCATTTACGAGTGATTGCTGGGCCCGCTTCAGTTCCTCGTGTGTTTTCTTCAGTGCGAGGTGGGAATTGAGCCTCGCGAGGAGAATTTGAAGATCGAGAGGTTTTGAGACGAAATCATTGGCCCCGGCTTCGAGTGCGGCGAGGACGTCTTCCCGCTCGTCCTTTGCCGTGGCCATGATCACGGGTAACTGAATGCTGCTCCACCGCTTACGGATGTGGTCGAGCACCTCCATGCCGTCAATGTCCGGCATCATGATGTCCAGGAGCACGGCCATGACCGGCGGATGCTGGTCATCACTATCTAAATGGAGGATCTCAAGAGCTTCTGCACCGTCGTTAGCGAGAACGACTTCAAACCCGGCGTCGGTGAGTTTTGTTTCGGCGACAGTCCGGTTCACCAGTGAGTCATCCACTACCAAAATAGGTTGGGACATATAGTATTGTCTCTGAAAGCGGGGGAAGTGTCAATAGTAGTCGGGAGTCCTGAACCGCTAGAGCAGAGGGGCGAAAAGTGGTTACGTGATCTCGCGGAATGACATTTTGCGAGAGGAGTCCAGTGTCTCGGGACACCAATGAATTTTTTCAGGCTACTTTTTTTGATCTCGTTTTTAACGGTTTCGCTTACGGCGGAGGACAAGGCTGATCCCGTCGCCGATGCTGTTGAGCCGTTTTTCAAAGAGCATTGTATCCGATGCCACGGCGAGGATAAGCAGAAGGGGGATTTTCGGATCGACACCCTGTCGCGGGATTTTCAAAGTGGCCGGGATACGGATCTCTGGTTCGAAGTCGTTACCCGTATGGGTGCAGGTGAGATGCCGCCGGATGATGAGGAGGTTCTGCCAAGCCCGGAAGAGTCGGATTTCGTGGTCGGTTGGCTCACTGACCGCATCCGCGAGGGGGAAGCGGTTCGGCTCGCGAAGCGCGCGCCTGTGGAGCATTATCGGCTCAGTCGTGAGGAATATTCGAATACGATCTATGATCTTCTCGGAGTCGAGTACGACACGCGGGCTCCGGGAGCGTTTTCGGAGGACCCGGAGTGGCATGGAATTGAGCGGCTCGGTTCGGAGCTTTCGCTGTCGCCCTCGCATGTTGAAAAGTATTTGAAAGCTGCCTCGGCGGTGATCGACAGGGCTTTCCCTGACAAAGAGCCAAGGAAGCTGGAAACGCACCGAACCGCACTTGAGATCGATTGGCATAACCGCGCAAAAGTAAAAGAACTCACTGAGATTGGCGTGGCGGAGCACGTTCGCACCCTGATCTGGGCAGATCATAAATTGAGCTACCTGCGCCCGCACGGAGGTCATGGGCACAGCCCCGGTTTATATCGAGCGAGGATCAAGGTGAGTGGGCTGACTCCGGAGGGATCCCGTCCTCCTCACATGACCCTGTACTCGAAGAAACTCGATCGGATGATTTTCGAGACGGATGTTCTCGCGCCGGAAGACGAGCCGGTTATCTTTGAATTTGAGACTTACCTTCCGGATGGTCAGGTCGATATTTCGATTAATAACGAGGTGCCGGGTCCTTCCAATTCGGGGCGTTCCGGTCGTCCCGGCGATTTTGTTTTCACGACTCTGGACGATCCGAAGGCGCGTGCTCCCTGGCAGCGCAAAATGACCGATGATGAGGGCAAACCACTCTATCCCTTTTTGATCTTTGACTGGATTGAATGGGAGGGGCCAATCTCAAAGCCGGAGGATCTCAAAAAACGCGAAGGGATTTTTCCGGCGGAGAACGACCCGCAAAAAGTGAAAGCCGCATTGCGGACTTTTGCTGAACGGGCCTGGCGGAGACCGGTGACGGATTCTGAGCTGGGGCGCTACCTCGCGATTATTAATCAGCAGATCGAGTCCGGTGCGGAGTTCCGTCAGGCATATAAGGCGGGTATGTTAGGGCTGTTGGCCTCGAAGAATTTCAATTATCTCGTCGAAGGCACCGCCGGCGGGAAACGTCAGGAATTGAACGGTTTTGAGCTCGCCTCCCGCCTGTCCTATTTTCTCTGGGGTTCGATGCCGGACGCGGCTCTTTTTGAACTCGCCCGGACCGGGGAATTGAATCAACCCGAGGTTCTCTCTGCGGAATTTGACCGGATCATTGCCGACCCGAAAATTCAACGATTCACTGAGTCGTTTCCTCACCAGTGGTTGCAGCTGCAGAAAGTGGGGATGTTTCCGCCCGATGAAAAGTTGTATCCCGATTACGACAAGTGGCTTGAGCAAAGCATGGTGCTGGAAACCACGAAATACTTTGAGCAGGTTTTCAAAGAAAATTCTCCCATAGGCGAGCTGATTGACTCGAGCTGGACGATGCTCAATCCGCGTCTTGCTGATCACTACGGATTGCCAGCGCCGAAGCAGGCCGGTTTTCAAAAGGTGTCTCTCAAGCCGGAGGACAAGCGCGGTGGCATTCTCACGCATGGTTCGATTCTTTCGCTGACATCCGACGGGACGCGGCATCGTCCGGTGCATCGCGGAATCTGGGTGTCTGAGGTGATTTTCGGAAAGACCCCGCCTCCGCCGCCCCCTAACGTTGATGCAATTGCTCCCAATCCGATTGATGAGCCCAAGGCCACGATTCGTCAGAAGCTGGCGGCGCACATTGCCGATTCCAGCTGCGCGAGTTGTCATGCGAGGATCGATCCCCTCGGGCTTGCCTTTGACAACTACGATGCGATCGGTCGCTGGCGGACTGAAGAGATCGTTCAAAAAGGGACAGGCGCGAATCCTCCCGTCGACGCGAGCGGAACCCTTCCTGATGGCAAATCGTTCGCCGATGTCGATGAGTTCAAGCAGCTCCTTGCAGGAAGAGAAAAGGAGTTTGCTCATACCCTGGTTGAGAAACTGGCGACCTACGCGCTGCGCCGGCGCATGGCATTTGATGACGCTGCGGAAATGAAGGCAATCGTCGAGAAGGCGAAAAAGGACGACTACCGGTTGCGGAGTCTCGTGCGGGAGTTGGTGATGTCAGAATTGTTCCTGAAGAGGTGAACCACGGATGAACACAGATTGACGCGGATCAGGGCATCATGAAATTTGAAAAAGAGACAGGTGAGATATTGAGTTGTGCCTTTGAAGTGGCCAATTCCCTCGGTCATGGTCTCCTCGAGAAGCCCTACGAGAATGCGCTCGTGGTTGAAATGGCTCTTCGGGAGATTCCTGTTGAGCAGCAAAAGCGGTTTGATGTCGTCTTTAAGGACGTGGTTGTGGGAGAGTATATTCCGGATCTGATCGCGTTCGGAAATATCATCGTTGAGGTGAAAACCATTGAATCAATTTCTGACAGCGAGCTCGGCCAGGTCATCAATTACCTTAAGATTTCGGGTTTTGAAGTTGGACTGATCGTAAATTTTAAACATCCAAAAGTAACTTGGAAGCGAGTAATCAATTATTAATAATCCGTGTCGATCCGCGTTCATCTGTGGTCTCTCATTTCCTATGAATATTCAATCCGAAAAATGGCTTCTCTCACGCCGGCATCTTTTGCGGGGGCTTGGGGCGTCGATCGCGCTTCCGATGCTTGATTGCATGCGACCGCTCCGGGCGGCGGGCAGGGCGGCAGGGCCGAAGCCGAAGCGCAGCGTTTTCATCTACCTGCCCAATGGCGTCAATACTCTCGACTACCAGATTCTTGAGGACGGCGCTGATTATACTTTCAGCCGGAGCCTTAAGCCGCTTGAAAAGCACCGAGCTAACATTACGCCTATTTCAGGGCTGCATCACCCGCACGGGCTGGGGCATCACCACGGCTGTCAGTCGATCTGGCTGACGGGTGGGGAGATCGGGCCGGGCAAGCGGAACAGTGTTTCGCTCGACCAGTTGATTGCTGAAAAAACGGCCCCTTTTACGCGGTTCTCGTCGTTGCAGTTGAGCAACACCGGTCGATCACTTTCCTACAATCGTGATGGAATTCAGCTGCCGGCGGAGACGAAACCGGCGCAGATTTTTGCGAGGCTCTTTGAAGCCCCCGAGGGCGGGATCGAAAAAGAGCGGGCCGGGTTGGCTCGTCAGGGAAGTATTCTCGATGCGGTGCTCAGTGAGGCGAAGGAGCTGGAACGTCAAATAGGGAGCGAGGACAGAACCCGGCTGGATCAGTATTTGACCTCGGTTCGCGAAGTGGAGATTCGAACGGAGCGTTCCAACGAGTGGCTCGATATACCCCGTCCGGAAATTGACGATGAATCACGGCGTAAGATTACGAGAGCGGTTTCGCAGGGCGATCCCGGAGACTATTTCCGGACGATGTATGATCTCATGATACTTGCCTTTGAAACTGATGTGACACGGGTGATCACCTTCAGTTCCGGGGACGAGGGCAAGGGGCTTCCCATCCCTGAGCTGGGGATCAATCAGACGAGGCACGCGCTATCTCACCACAACGGCGATGCGGATCAGCTGGACCGGCTCACGCAGAGCGACGCCTTCAACTTCGAGCAGTTCGGCTATCTGCTGGACCGTCTCGCGGAGGTCGAGGACGAAAATGGAACGTTACTCGATTCGACCATCGCGATGTATGGCAGCGGAATGGCTTACGGACACAGTCACGGAAACGCGAACGTCCCCACCCTCGTTGCCGGAGGGAAAAAGCTCGGCCTTAAGCACGGCCGACATGTTGATTTTAACAAAGGGCATTTCGATGGCTATAATCTCAGTGAGCCGAAAGCGCACTACCAGATTTGCTCCCGCCCGGTGAACAGTGATGCCCGTGTTAGTAATTTGTTAGTGACGCTGGCTCAAAAGATGGACGTCGAAGTGGAAAGCTTTGCCGACAGTGTGAAGCCCCTTTCAGAGATCGAGGCATAAAGGAAAGCGTCATGAGGAATTTTGCTGCGGTAGTGTTGGTGGGAGTGAGTGCGGTCCTGGTGCCGTTGTCAGCGGACGAGAAGAAGGACGATCCGCGGATTGCTCTGGATGAAGTGTTTCCCGATCCCGGGAGCGCGAAGTATTTTGGTGGAGAGATTACCCTCGTCGAGCACGTTAACCGGCGGGGGATTCTCAGACTCGACCGGGACGGGACGATCAATAAGTATTTCTGGGATTTACCGCACGAGTTTCGAATGCTCCCATACGGGGCGATCTATATGAATGGCGCTCCCGCCGAGCTTCGGGACGTTCCGATTGGAACTCATCTCCATGGCGAGTTCTATTTGGGGCCGGAAGGGGACTTTGAAGTGACGCCTCCGGAGTCCGGATACGCGTCGGGGAATATGCCCCGACCGGACTTGAGATCGGTAGAGTCAAAATACTCCAGAGTCTTTTTGCTCGAAGATGATTTCACTTTTTACCGGCGCAACGGATCCGGTTGGAAAGTGAAAGAGATCGTCGACGGGAAGAATCAGATCGTGGTCGAGCGTGTTTCTCTGGAGACAGGCGAAGTGCAGGCGGGGGTTCTCAAAGGAATGGTCGGGGAAGCGACGATCCGTCTCAATGAGGGAACCCGCTGCTGGAAAGGAAGTGGCTACGCGGAGATTGATGATCTCGCAGTCGGTCAGGTCGTTCAAATGAATCTGGGCTGGGTCTCTCTTCTGGGAACGCAGAAGCAGGATGCGCTCGCCCGTGATATCTGGATTGATGAAGCGAGTTGTCAGCAGGCTGAAAAGATTCAGAGAGGACGTTACCTCGCTCATGCCAAATTGCGGGGCGTCGGGGCAAAGGTGATGAAGACGGAGCACACGCCCGGGAAAGGCGCCGAGGGTGATGTCACGATTCAACTGCACGCAGGGATCGCAACGGAACTGATTGAAGAGCTCGCGGCGACAAAGCGGATCGTGGTGAGGGCAGCGGAGCCGTCGCTGCGCATTTATGACATCAACGACAAGAAGCCTGCGACGATCGTGGAGGTGAAGCGAATCGGGAATCCGCCGACGGGGAGCAGCGGTCTTGAAATTCGGTTTCACATTTACGAAATGTTTGAAGGGCTTCGCAAGGGCCGCACGATACGGGTCGCCAATGAGTCGTGGGATATTCCGGTGGCACCGCGGGAGGAGAAGCTCTGGCCGAATGATATTCGTATTTTTGAAGTGGGGCCGCCTTACATCAACTGGCGCGACGGGCCGCCTCCGGGAGTGGATGAGGAGAAGAAGTAAATTCCGGTTTGAGTCACCGGCGATGCATTCTGTTTCGGGGCGCGGGGATTCACGGGCGAATCCATGGTGGCTGTTGATAATCGCTGCCGGTTTGGGTGCTGCCGTGCAGGGGCAGGAAGCGCCCGCGAAACTGGGCGTTGTTCTCGATACGTCGCCGGAGATGGGATTCCTCGTTCCTCAGGCAAGGAAGGAGATTCGGATTTTAAATCGTCGGCTTCAGGAAGCTGGGCAACCACTGGTCAAATACACCGAGGTCGACGGGGCGGGGCTCGACAAAGAGGGCTCATTCTCCGTGGGGGCGAGTCGCAACAATCTCTATGCGATGCAGAAGCTTTTCAGGGAAAAGGAGGTCGACACGGTTTACTGGATCACTTCAATGAAAGGGATGCAAACGCCCGCAGGGATGGGGGCGCTTACCGAATTGCTCAATGAGGATGAAGCGTCGGATAGTAGAACACTTGTGATTCGAAATGCCTGGCAGGAGCAGTTGGTTGCAGGAGCGGATTGGGTCTCGTTCCCTCCGTCGGCGGATGAAGACAGGCTCGATCCCGCGAGTCGTCCCGGTGACTGGTATGAGATGTTGGAAGCGACCGGAGGGATCGTGATCCGATCGTGGCAGACACCGCCTCTGAATTCTCAGGCTCAATTCGGGTTTCCGTTCAGGATTCGCAGCAGTGCCATCGCAAAGCGAATGCAGATTGAATCAAGTGAGGTTCATTTCGACATCTCGTGGGCAGGGAGGCTCGAGGCGAAGCATGGATTGAATTGGATGCGGTCGGATGAAGAATGGTTGCCTTCGATTTCGGGGCGGCGCTGGATTTCAGACGCCACCTTGATTCCCTTTTTTGATTCCGGGTCGAAGAAGGTGCGGGATGCTGCCGTATTTGAAGCTCTCTCTGAGCGGCCCTCGATCGAAGCGGATCTTCAAGGGATCGCCCTTGAGAAACTCGGAGTGCTTTTCAGCTTCGGGTTCCTCGAAAAGGATGTCCTTCGGTTCAAGGAATTCGATGGTAAAGGACTTCCCCGCTATGTCTCCGGTTACATGGAAGACTTCGAGCGAATTCTGCATGAAGTTCGCCAACACAACGAAGCAGCAGCGGGCTCCGACCGTGTCTACCTGAATCGCATGGCCGAATTGACCAGCCGGAACCGGCCGCCCGGGGGAACTGCTGATCCACACATCGCCGGTCTTGCTGAACTGATCACTCAGCATCATCCCGAGGCGATTTACTGGTTCACGAACGGCTATTGGGGCAAAGGTGACTACGGGAAGTTTGGCGTCGATCTGGAGGTTTTGTCAGAGGGGATTCTGAACTCCGGGGTGAAACTGTACATTCGGATTCCTTTTGAGTTTGGCGTTGCGCCCTCCGCTCTTGAAGAACTTGCCAGTCGCTCCGGTGGTGCCGTTCTCAAAGGTTCTCACGAAGACGAAGGCTGGAGTTTTGAACCAGTTCGGGATTGAATGCCGCGGTATTTAAGGTTTCTTTAACAAATGCGATTCCAAGTTTTTCTTTCCTGCCTGCTTCTGGGGTTTTCTGTTCCCGGGGCAGCCGATGATTCACTCTCCGAGTTAGTTTCGGCGATCCAGAAGGAAAAGGGAACCCGCACCGCTTCGATCGGGGTTTGTCTCGTTCCGCTCGATGGTGAGCCGGGTGATGCCTTCGGATATCAAATTGATCAGGGGCTCGTTCCGGCGTCGACGATGAAGGCGATCACTACCGCGACGGCGAATGAAATCCTCGGGAGTGACTACCGCTTTAAAACCGAATTACAGACTGCCGGCGTTCTCGGTGAAGACGGAACCCTGAAAGGCAATGTCGTGATCCGCGGAGGTGGCGACCCCACCCTCGGTGATTCTCAGATTTCGCGAACCTTTGCGGTTTGGCAGGGTGCGCTTGCGAAGGCCGGGGTAAAAAAGGTGGAAGGTTCCGTCGTGGGGGATGCTTCCATCTTCGGGACGAAACTGATCCCCGATTCCTGGCAGTGGAATGACATTGGCAACTATTACGGAGCGGGCGCCTGCGGTCTCACCTTCCACCAGAATCAGTTTTTCTGTTCTTTCCGCACCTCGAAGGTGGGAGGTCTTGCCGCGTTTATCGGGACAGATCCGAAACTGCCCGAGGTTGAGTTTATCAATGAAATGCGTGTCGGCAGTTCCGGTTCGGGAGATCAGGGCTACATTTACGGCGTGCCTTACGGGAAGGTTTTTTACCTGAGAGGTTCCGTCCCTGCGGGCAGCAGCTCCTTCACGATTAAGGGGGCACTTCCCGACCCGGCATTCTTTTGCGCGCGCGCCTTCACAAAGCATCTCAATCAGGGGGGGCTTGAGGTCACCGGAGAGCCGACCACGGTCCGACTCATGATGGTCGCGGGCGAGTCACTTGCGGCGCGGAAAGTGATTCACGAGCAGTCATCGGATTCGCTCAAGTCGCTCATGGTTCTGACGAATCATAAATCGGTGAATCTGCGGGCCGAGTGCATGCACCGCGCCATTGGATTGAAGGCGAAAAACAAGGGCACCACCCTCGCCGCCTCTGATGCCGTCACTGAGCATTGGGCCGGCAAGGGGATCGATATGACCGGTTTCTACATGGCTGATGGCTGCGGGCTTTCGCGCTCCAACACGGTCACAGCGAAGCAAATGGCGTTGATTCATTATCACGCCGCGAAGGGGGAGGATTTCGCCGCCTTTCATGATTCCCTTCCCGTGGCGGGTCGATCCGGCACTTTAAAGAGCATCGGTGGCGGCACATCAGCTGAAGGGCGGGTGCGGGCCAAAAGCGGGACTCTCGATCGCGTCAAAACCTACGCGGGCTACGTGAACGCCCGTTCCGGAAAGCGCTACGCTTTCGCGGTTTTTATCAACAATTACTCCGGTAGCTCCTGGGATGCGAAGTCCAAAATCGTCCGCATCTGGACGAAGATGGTCGCCCTGTAGGTGGTCAATTCGAGCCGATCCTGCCTCCCGGATCGGGATTAGCGCTAAAAGGATGACAAAAGAACGCTAATCGAGCGACTTGATTTATTAATGAGATAGTGTCTCAATAAGAGGTTGAATGCTCCTTTGGAAACGACCGGGACTCTTTTCGGCACTATCAATCGTTCTCCTGTGTGGGCATTTGATGGTGCCGCTATCGATAGCGGTGTTACTTCGCTTCCTATCGAGTCGGATCAGCTGATCTGTGTGTTGCATCAGAGTGGCATTCTGCATGTCCTCAAGGATGGCGGTCCCTTTCTATCCATCGAAGCAGGGCATATCCTTTTTCTGAGGAATGAGAAGGGTGGCACTTTGACATTTGAGTGGGGCGGGCCGGGGCAGAGCGACTTTCTCGTTTTCGGTTTCGAAACAAGGCTGATTCAGAGCACTCTTCGAAGCTCGAGCTCGGAATTGACGACCGAGCTTTCAAATCTTGTCTTCGAAGAGGGACGGAAGTTCAATCCTGTTCAGACTTTGATGTCGAAATTGATCAGTGAGCGGATCTTTTCCGATTTGAGGAATCCTCCTGTCTCCGGTAAGGCGGTCCATCTGTGGAATGAGGGGCGGATCCGCGATGTCATCGCCCTGTGTTTTTATCACGCACCGGAATCCGGAGAGCAGTTTTTCTGCACCCGTCAGAAAAGACTGGGACAGGAAAGGGTCGCGAAGACGAAATCGTACATTCTCGCAAACCTCGATGAGTCGCTTGATCTGAAAGCGGCGGCCCGCTACGTCGGATGCAGCCCGCATTATCTGAGCCGGACTTTCTCTGAGTGCGAGGGTTACACGATTCTCCAGTATGTGCGAAAAGCGCGCATCGAGAAAGCAGCTGAACTCCTTTCGACGGGGAAATACAACGTCAGCGAAGCGGCTGTCGAGGTGGGCTATCAGAGTCTCAGTCACTTCAGCAAAGCGTTTCAGCAGGAGAAAGGAATGCTGCCTTCACGCTACGAAAGTAACGGACGGAAGTGAGCGGAGAGCCTGTTGTAGGTGCCGCCTTGCGTGGTGAACCGCCACGTCCTCTCCTGTCTTGGAATACGGAAGAGAGTGGGCATGTCAGGCTCCGGTTCAGGAGTCCTGAGGTGATTCGCTGAAGATGCGATCCCAGCGGGCCGCCGCTTCACGACCGGGTGTGGTGAACTGGAAGTTCATGTTGCCGTGGGAGTCGTAAATCGAAGCGATGGAGCTGAGTTCGTCGTCGATGCGCTTCACCCCGATCTGAACGGCATGAACCAATTCCATGTTGAGATGGAGGATGCTGAATTCAAAGGTATCCGTGAGGACGAGGTAGCCGGGTTTTACATCAAGGCGTTTCGGGGAAAGCCTGCTGACGAAGTCGACGTGCTCCGAGAAGAGCTGGATTCGAATGGAGTCGCCATTCTCGATCACCTCTGAGAAAAGGGTGTGGAGCGCATGAGCCTCCGGATTCCTGCCGCGTTTCGCAGCCGCTTCCTGACAGCATTCACACATCCCGAATTCATAACCGAGCTCCTCCCTCCATTGCACCAGTTCATCATCGCTGATAGGCACGCATTGCTGATCGCGGACGAAATCGGCGATTCCGCCTGCTCCGGGAAGTTCCGGCATGGAAACAAGTGAAAGACCAGCCGGGAAACACCCGAATTCAAAGTCGATTCGCTCGCAAAGCTCGGGAAATTCCTGATTGATAAAATGCGATGAGACATACTCATCGAGGGAGAAGGCGAGGCCGGAATCGGGATCGACCGCGTAGGTCATGTCCGGAATGAGAAGCGGTTGGAACTGATTCAGGCGTCGTCCCAGTCCGCCGCCCCTGTTTCTTGCCTGGAGGTAAACCGGCCCAATCGACCCGAGGCTTTCGATGAATTTCTGTTGGCAGCCGCCGAGCCGATAAATGTATTCAATTTCTTGCATGAGAGTGGAGCGTTTTGTTTTGGTTAGGGTAATTAATCACCGTGTTGTCAGCGAAAATATGAGTTCGACCGTCACGGGCCGTGATGCGGTGGATATCGGAATCGGGGAAATCACTGAGCGTTTCGCCACTGGCGCGGAATCGAAATCCCCGTCCCTCAAATGCAGCGGTGAAACAGTTCAATGCATCCCGGTGGAGCGTGCCGCGGCTGTGAACGTGCTGCCATTCATCGAGCCATGCCCCCGCTCCGGCGTTTCGCAAGACTGCCGGGGCGATTTTGGAGGAGGCGTAACTTTCGATGAGGTGCCTTAAGATGAAGTCGCTATAGGCCGAGTTGTCCGGTTCGATCGAGACCGCGAAACCATCTTCTCTGAACAGAATCTCAATCGAGGGGCCTGATGAGCCTTCTCCGAGAAGGAAGACATCGTCGACCGCATTCATGTCAATGGTGAGGCCGCTGACTTCATCGGTGAAAACAGTCCCGCTCCGATCGGGGGCGACGGGGCGGAAGGGACCGAAGGAAGTGATTCGACTGCAGGAAATTCTCCGGGCTCTGACGACGAGGATGGAGTTTTCAAAGTGTATTAACTGATCGAAAATTTCCCGTATGTTTGGGTAGAGGCGATGGGCGGGAGGCTCCGGTTGCCGCGAGTAAACTGAGCGGCTTCCCGGCCTCATTGAGGAAGGTGGCGAAAACGGGGGAAGGGGAAGTGCTGTCTGCCGCATGAATAGACCTAGCGCGGAAGCGATTCCCTGCTTGCGCTCAAGTGCGCTAAAATGACGGCGATATACAATATAGTCACTTCACCGCGAGATCGGCGCATTCAGTCGCGAGCGACGCCCTGCGATGGATCGAGGGTGGCGTTGATGACAATAAACAATTTTGATCAACGAGTCAGCGGCAGCTTTTCGATTCCTCAGGAGCGTTGGGAGTATCTGCGCGATCTGGAGCGGCGCTTGAAGGCGAGCCGTGCAAAGAAGTCGAAAGCGAAGAGCGACGGATAAGTAGACACTGCTTCGAAGTGGTTGAAGTCGCCCTGTGATCCTCCGGGCCGGGCTTCGTAAACAGGTTGCAAACCTGTTCTGCAATGTTCGGTCTTAAATTCAACAGGGTCAGGTCATCGACTTAACCCTGTTGGGTTTCAGAGTTTCACCTTGGCGAGGTAGATGCAGGTTTTTTCTTCGTGTGAGGAGTAATAACTGACCCAGAGAAGGCCGTCTTTGAGGACCAGTCCCGCGTAGCTGGTGTCGCCGCCGGAAGGAAGTTTCAGGCATTCGGTCAGGGTCGCTGTTTTCGGGTCGAGCCAGCAAAGCGAGGTTCGCGCCTTTTTGTCGTAAAGTCTTACCGCGGCAATGATTCTTCCGTCGGGGAGTTGGATCATGTTAGGGCCTCCTATCCGCTTGTTCATCGAGGTCCAGTCCCATTGATCGTAGGGCGGTTTGGATTTTCCGAGATAGGCCATTTTGTCTCCCGTTTCATGGCGAAAGAGGCAGAGCGCGGAGTCGTCTTCGAGGAAAAGAATCGTGTCCTCGCCGACGCCGTTGGGGAGGTTCACTTTTGGAATGAGTGTCTCGTAGGTTTTACCGTCGTCGCTGCGGTAAAAGCGGGTCGTTCTCTGCTCGCGGTCACGGTTCGTTTCGTAGCCCATTGTGTAGCTCTTTCCTTTGTGCCACTGAGCCCGCCAGAGCCAGAATCCGGGATCGCCGATGGGGTGTTCTTTGCTCCACGTTTTTCCATCATCGTTCGAGAACCATGAGAAAGAATGGTATCGAATTTCCTCCTCCGCCTGCATTCCCGCTCCATTGATCATGAGGTTCCCATCGGGAGTTACCGTGATTTTGGCGTCGCGTAGATCCTCGATGTCGTGCGTGATGAGGGCGAGCGATTCCCAGTTTTCCCCGTCGGTCGAGGTGATCACGCGGATCGATCCATCGGGGGAAACGTGCGCGCTGCCTTCACGGAAGACACAATACCATTTCCCTTTGTGGAAAAGCAGGTCGGTGAAAGCGTTGTGTGGTGCCTTGTCCCAAATGCGTTTGGATTCGATCAGTTCCAGTGCGGCGGGGCCGACAGCCTCTCTTGAAGCCTCGTATTGGTGGGCCGATTTTTTGGCTTTTGTGATTGCGAAGGGGGCGCGCTTTCCGAAGTCATCGGCGACTTTTTCTGCTTTAACCGCATCATAGGCACCGGAGTGGGCATGGAGGAGGTAGCGCAGTGTCAGGGGCTTTTCCGCGGTCGCAACAAAGCCCTCATCGAGGCAGAAGGCGGCACCCATCCAGCCGTCGGATCGCACATGCCATTTCGACGGGTAGCGCGGATTCCCGGGGTGATCAAAGTAGGTGATGCCCTCGGTGACTGAGTTCCGGTCTTCCCCTTCGCCGGTAATGACGGAGCCGGAGTAATCCATCCATTTGGAGGCTTTTCCAAAAATGTCTTTCTCACCGACGACGCCGTCACTGTTCGTGAGGTTGCCGTCGCCGAAGCGATTCGAAAGCGATTTGGCGACCCGAACCGCAAAAAGTCCGAAGTTGGTTTTCTCAAAATTCACACTCTCGCGACCTTCTGCGGGCCTCATCGTGAGTTGAACTTCGAGAGCATGGTCTTCATCCCCGACGGGACGGAGAGCGAGAACGAGATCCTGCTCTGCTATTTCGTTCCCATCCTCGTCGTACCAGCCGAGGAGCGCCGCCATGACCGCTTCGTCGGCGCCATCTTCATAGCGATACCATTGCTTCTGTCGGATCGTGGCTTTCGAGCTGTTCGACCAGAAGCTGATTCCGTCGACAATATGGTGGGCGAACCAGATCGACTGATGGTGATCGTGATCGGGTGCTCCGGGATGCCCCATGCGAGTGAGTGATTCTCCGGAAGGGCCGTTGAATGGGAAAACATAGGGCCGCGGGTAGTTTTCACCGAAGTGCCACCGGAGCTTCTCGAGACCATCGATTCGCATCGAGACCTCTTTGTTGGCCATCGGGATTACCTCACAACGGGGGATTGAAAAGGCAGTCTCGCCATCCCAGGCATGGGAGAGGGAGGGAACGAGTAAGAAAAGTGAAACCGCTAGCGGAATGAGTGTGGCGCGCATCGACATGGATGCATGGCAACACATTCGGTCATGAATCCACAATCACGTCTTCGAGGAGAATGAAAGAGTGCGGGCAATTCCGGCTGGGGAAGGAGGTTCGATTGAACGCTAATGGATCTCAACACACAAAGTTCTCCGGATAATCATGAGAAACGTTACGACATTAGATCGCCTCTTCATTTTGGGATTGGGGGTAATTGCCTCTGCGGTATGCCTCTACGGATACTCCAGTGAAGAAACTTCGGGGCCGCCGGATGCCGACCGTGAGGCGATTCTGGCGATGGCAGGCGAGTATGAAGTGACGTTTAACTTCAAAGAGGAGGTCGCTCTTCAGGAAGGCTACGAGCTCACGGAGGAATACAACGAAGATGCGAATGAGCTGGTTCTGGTCGTTGAAGACACGCCCACTAAAATTGCGCTTCAGCACATTCTGCTTTCCGGGAACCGGGTCGTGAAGCATTGGCGGCAGGTCTGGACCTGGGAAGATACCCGGATTGTGGAGTTTCAGGGCCGTAATCAATGGATCGTGAAAACGCTGGATCCTGAACTGGTAAAAGGCACCTGGAGCCAGTTGGTGACTCAGGTCGACGACAGTCCCCGATACGAGAGCTACGGAGCGTGGGATCATTCCGGCGGTTATTCGCGCTGGGAGTCATTGCCTACCGCTCGTCCCCTTCCGCGACGAGAATACACGAAGCGTGATGATTACGAGATCCTGCTCGGTGTGAACCGTCATGCGATTACTCCCGCCGGTTGGGTTCACGGTCAGGACAATCTCAAGAAAGTCATCTCCGAGTCGGGTGAGTTGGTCAAGTTCATCGCCCGTGAAGATGGCCTCAATTACTACGACAGAGTGGATGACGCTGATTTTACGAAAGCGAAAGCGTATTGGGATTCCACCAAAGAGTTCTGGGCGATGGTGGTGAAATTCTGGGACGGGGTTGAGGCCGGGGAAAGTGCGTTCAGTCTCGCGAAAGCGACAAAAGAAAAGTCGCTTCCGAAGGCGATGTTCGCGATCGCTGACGGGATTCACGAAGATGGAAAATCCGTTCCGACAGCGGAGGAAGTTGAGAAGGTGATTCGTGAATACTACACCCCGTCCGCGGAATGATAGCCGCCGGGTGTGACTTGGTCAGGTTGAACTCAAATAGGTTTCGGGTAGGGCGAATCGTCCCGATGAGCCGCGTGGTCCGATGCAATGAAAATTCCCGCCCTGTCGCTTCGCTGCCGAAGTTTGGTTTGAGCATTCCATAGGACAACGCTGATCATAGTTCTCGGATCGGCGGGGACGCCTCTCTCACCGGCCCCTGGATAAGAATTTGCTAACCGGGCTTTCAGCCTATTGAGAACACCCCGCAACCTGACGCGAATGGGACGCCTCTCTCTACCCGAAGTAGCGCTATGCCTTGAGCGCTTTGACGTGCCTTGCGACGGCTTTGGCAAGGCCTTCTTGATTGTAACCGCCTTCGAGAACGGAAACGAGTTTTCCGCCCGCGTATTCCCCTGCGATATCGAGGAGGATGCCGGTGAGTGATCCAAAATCGTCGTCGGTCAGGGTGAGTTGACCGAGGGGATCTCCCTCACGGCTGTCGAAGCCGGCTGAGATGATGACGAGATCCGGTTTGAAATCAGCCATTTTCTTCGTAAAGGCCCCGCGAAAGACTGCGCCGATTTCCTTCATCCCCGAGCCGGCGGGAAGAGGGGCGTTCAAGGTCGTCCCGCGCCCCTTACCCGCGCCGGTTTCGTCCTTCGATCCCGTTCCCGGATACCAGGGCGATTGATGAGTGGAGAAGTAAAAAACGCTTCCGTCTTCGTAGAAAATATCCTGGGTCCCGTTGCCGTGATGGACATCCCAATCGATGACCGCAACCCGTTCGAGTCCGTGCGCTTTCTGAGCGTAGCGGGTGGCGATGGCGGCGTTGTTGAAAATGCAGAATCCCATTCCGCGGTCAGGCGTGGCATGGTGGCCCGGCGGGCGAACCGCGCAGAAGGCGTTGTCGTAAGCGCCTTTGACGACATCGTCGACGGCGTTGAGCAGGCCACCTGCGGCACGCCGGGCGACTTCGAGGGAGTGGGGGCCGAAATTCGTGTCACCCGTGCTGAGTTGTCCGGGGCCCTTTCCGTCAATTTCCCTGAGCACGGTTTTGAGATACTTGTCGGTGTGGGCGAGGAGGACTTCATCGTCATTGAGCGAGCGGTCGGCGATTCGATGGAGGTCGGCAATGAGAGGGGATGATTCGAGGGCATCGGCGATGGCAAGGATTCGTCCCGGGGCTTCCGGATGATGGGAGCCGGTTTCGTGGCCGGTAAAGTAGCGATCCAGAAGAATTCCTGTTTCCATAGTGAACTATAGGGGAGGACTTAGAGTGTGTCTCGGGGCGCGATTTTCAGATACGTCCCCCCAATTGAGTTGATTCCCCGCCGGAGCAGGGTAAGCAAATGCACGATATTATGAGCGCATCTTTTCAGCCTGTTTCCAGCACCTTGGGTCAATTGCTTTCGGAGTCTCCTGACACGGGAGGTAAGCCTCAGTTGGGTTTTTTTATAGAGATCGAATTTGCAGAGGTTGAGCTCGACGATGAGTTGGTGAAGCCGTTTTTCCGGGCGAGCAATATTATCGTTCCGGTTGATAGCTGGAAGGCTCTGGCGGGATCGAAGTATGAATTTCCCTGGATGCCGAAACCCGGATCGATTGATGCAGGAGTCCTCGCCTTCGGGATGCGGAATCCGGCGGATGTGATTGCGCTGGAATTTGGGGAAGTGAAGGAAGGCAAGCTCACCGTCTCATTTGAAACCGAGATCGACTTCGAGATCGAGGCAGACCGTGATGAATTGGGGCAGGTCAAAGTCGCGCTGACAGATCTGCCACTTGAGCTCGCACCTTTAAAAATCGGGACGAGCATCGTGAAGCAGTGCGAAGATGATCCCGATCAACTCGCGAACGTGGTATCGGGAATCATCAACACCTCCGATTACGGGGCGATTACGAAGGTTCCGGGAGGTTTTGAAATGGGAGTATCCTCTTAGGCCCTCGCCCTCAATTTTTCCGGAAGAGGGCTGAGAAAATCATCCCGAGGCCGCCGAAGATGAACAGAAAGGGAAACCAGATCGCGTAGAGGGCTGCTTTCGAGTCTTTTTTCAAGACCGCTTCTGACGGAGCCTCCGGATTGACATAGCAGGTGGTCTGGGTGCCTTCAGGATAGGCTTCGATGTACTTTTTGAGTTTTCTCGGGTCACTTGCTTCGGTCGGGAGGCGCTTGATCCGTGTGCCTTCGAATTTGCTTCCGTCGAACTCATAATCGTAGGCGACGACCATGAGATATTTGGTCATTCCCCGCTGATTGAGATGGGAATCGTCGACCTCCCGTTTCGTGATCGTGCAGGGCACTTCTTTCCAGGCGTCCATGAGGGCGGCGCGCTCGTGCGACTGCCACAGGTATTGCACGAGAACCCAGGCGATCGCGATGATGAAGGCGCCCATCGCGATCTTCCAGAGGCGTCCGGGAAGGTTCAAGGAAGGGCGGGTTTGAGGGGAAGAAGTTTCTTTTTTCACGTCTCGCGAAAGTTAGGATCGTTGCTACTTTACCCCATGAGCGAACTATCCCAACAGATTACGGAAGATATGAAGACAGCGATGCGTGAGAAAAACGCCGTTGCTCTCGGAACGATCCGTATGCTGAAGTCATCGATCAAAAACGCCGCCATCGAAAAAGGCGGTGCCGATGCCGAACTGAGCGACACCGAATTGGTCGCAGTGATCCGGAAAGAGGTCAAAAAGCGTCAGGACTCCATTGAGCAATACGAGTCCGCGGGGCGTCCTGAGCTTGCTGAGAAAGAAAAAGAGGAGATGGCGGTTTTGAACGGTTATTTGCCTGAGCCTCTCAGTGAAGAGAAAATTGCCGCGATTATCGATGCCGCGATCGCAGAGGTCGGTGCCACTTCCCGCAAGGAAATGGGCCAGGTCATGAAACTGGTTCAGGAGCAGACCGCCGGGCGCGCTGACGGGAAAACGCTTTCTCAGGCGGTGATGGCCAAGCTCAGCTGATCAGCGATTCGAGCCGTTACCGCATGAAAATTTCGGCGATCATTGTCGCGGCTGGAAGCAGCCGTCGCATGGGCTTTGACAAGCTGGAGGCCGATCTCGACGGTGAATCCGTTCTCACAAGATCGCTCCTCGTCTTTCAAGCCTGTCCCGAGGTTGGCGAGATTTGGGTGGTGACCAATCCGGAGAAATTCGACGCGATCGAAGCGACCGCAGCGCGGCTCGAAATCAACCGGTTCGCCGGAACGATTGAGGGAGGGGCGGAACGCCATCTTTCGGTGAGTGCCGGCCTGGAGCGCGTCGGAGATGATTTTGACCTCGTTGCGGTTCACGACGGGGCTCGTCCGCTTGTCTCTGCGGCGGCGATTGCCCGCTGTGCGAACGAAGCTTCCCGTGTTGGAGCGGCGACCCTGGCGCACCGCGTCGCTGATACGCTGAAGCGTGGCAATGACGATCTCGAAGTGTGCGGTGCTGTTTCCCGTGAGAATCTCTGGGCGATGGAGACCCCCCAGATTTTTCAGCGTGAGCTGCTTCGAAAGGCCTACGCCAAAGTGCTCGCTGACGGAGAGATAGTGACAGACGAGGTCTCCGCGATGGAAGCGATCGGGGTATCCGTCAGTCTCGTCGAAAATACCGAGCCCAATTTGAAGATCACCGTTCCGGGTGATCTCGTCGTCGCCGCTGCAATTCTCAGGGGAGGAGCGGAATCCTTTCCGACTGTAGCGTAAGATCGGGCGAGTGAGGGCTGATCGCAGTCGCAGGGGACTGCGACTCTCCACGGTTAAGCGGAATCCCGGCGTGCCTCTATTTGCTGAAGAAAATCTTCAGGTTCTTCGTCTGCCTTGCCGCTGCAACGATGTCGGCTTTGCCATCCCCGTTGAGGTCGGCTGACTTGATGTCTTCGACCGCGACTTCTTCGGCGGAAATTTGGTGTTCGCGCCATTTTGTGCCCGAGTCATCGAGTGGGGTGAAAAACTTGATCCCCGGATCGCTCTTAGGTTCTTTCGGGTGCATCGCCCGCCATCCCACGACAATCTGGTCAGATCCGATCCCGAGGTAATCGTCGATCGCGACGGCGTGACCATCGACAAGCGCGTCACTGAGAATCGAACTCTGCTCCCAGAGACCTTTGCCGTCTTCGGGCTCAAGATACACGGCAGAGCGGGTTCCGTGCATCGGTTCGACCGTCGCGATGAAGCGGCGTCCCCCGGGAAGTTTCCCGTCACGGAGTTCACCGGCGAAATCTTCGGTGAGCTGTCGGGTTTCCCATTTGCCATCGACTCTATCAAAATACCAAACGCCTTCTTTCGCGGCGACGATGAGTTCTTCCTCGGGATCGTCGTCCCAGTTCACGGGATGGAAATTGTGGGAGAGGTGGAGCTGGTCTCCGACGACGCGGGTTTTCCACTCGCTGGTGGGATCTTCCGGTTTGAAATACTCGAGGATTCGCAGCCCTTTCCCGACGCCGTCGAGAGTGCCCTTTCCGCGGAGCGGCTTCACGATGAGGGTGTAGGAATCGTCGGCTCCCTTGATCCAGTGCATCCGGTGGGTGCTGGGATCGTGTTGAAGTGAAATCGGCGTCCACGCCTGAGTCCGGTCCTCCGGCGCGACGAGGTAGGTGACCGCGCCATCCTTGATCGTCTCTTTGAAATTCCACTGCCCACCGATAGCGATCTCACATTTTCCGTCGCCATCGATATCCTGCGCTGCGATGCAGACATTGTCACGTTCGGTGAGGTCCCGGGCGATGATGTGTTTTTCCCAGCCGGGATTCGCATACCACTGCACCGTTGATTTGTCGGCGAGGATGATATCGATGTCCTTATCACCGTCGACGTCTCTGAGGGCGAGGCCGTAGCCGATTTCGATCTCGTCGATCTCCACCTCATCCCACTCGTACTTCGGTGGCTCGTCTGAGAAGCCAATCGCGGGGGTGAGAAAAAGCAGAGCTGAAAGAGTCAGAATTTTCATGGTTTGGCAGATTTTTGGCGGACTTGATAGACCTGTTGAGTTCCGTGTTTGACCTTTCTCATTTCAAAGCGGTCAATCGCCTTGAAAAGGTCGGTGAGCTTACTGAATCCGTAGGTGCGGTGATCGAAGGGGCCCTGGTTCGCGATGTAGGCTCCGACCGGCCCGAGGGTTGCCCAGCCATCGTCGTCGGCCGCGGCATCGACCGCACTGCGGAGCGTGTTCATCAGCTTGGTGTTTCCTTTGAGCTGGTTGCCAGAGACTTTGGTGTTTTTGCGAACTTCCGCTGCAGCGGCGTCATCGTCGAGATAGAGAAAGCGGGTGCAGGCGTTGATAAACGGAGCCGGTGTGTTCTGGCCGCCGAAGCCGATGACCTGTTTGCCCTCGGCGCGGATTCGAATACAGAGTGGGGTGAAATCGCAATCGGAGGAAACCACCGCGAAGGTCTGCACGTCTTTCGTGTAGAGCATGTCCATCGCATCGATGAGCAATTTCATGTCGGTCCCGTTCTTTCCCTTCACCATGTCGAAGAGCTGCACCGGTTCGATTGCATTTTCGTGCAGCACTTTGGTCCATCCCGAGAGCCCCCGTTTCACCCAGTTGCCGTAGGCCCTTCGGATGTTGACGATCCCGTGGGTCGCGAGTTCGGTGATGATGAAATCGATCTTCGCAGCGGGAGCATTGTCCGCATCGATAAGGAGGGCGATGGAGTCGTCGGGTTCTTGAGGCATGAGACTGAGGATGGGCACTGATTAGACAACAGAAGGGAATCAGCGATCAAGTGTGATCGAGTCTAAATTCATGAGGTGTGCTTTGCCGGGATTGGCAAAACGAATGTAAAGGTCGCCGCGCGAGGGCGCTGGCTTGATATCAAAGGTGAGTGTCTTCTGCTTGTTCCAATCTTTCGTGGGCGCCGCCTCTATGCTGCCGAGGAGTTCGCCGTCTGCCGATCCGTGTCGAATTTCAATGGTTCCCCCGGGGCCGCCCGATGAGTAGGTGACGCTCGCTTTGGTTCTGTCAGTCAGGTTGACTCCCGAAAATTTGAGCCATCCCTTGTCCATGATTGCCCCCGCCCGGGTTCCGGAAAGGCTCAGTCCCTCGAAGGCATCTGCTTCGGCTGGCAGGAGGGTTGAGTTGCGGAGTCGGATGCTGTGGCTGCCGCTCAAGGGGGCAATGGGAGGCGCTCCTCCGTCGAGGTAGCTTGCTTCGATCACGAGAACACCGGGGCCTTTTTGTTTGTCCGATTTCTTCGGTTTCGCGATGCTGAATTCACCGGTCAATCCCGAAAGGACTGAGCCGGATTCCTCTTCTCCAAGCGAGAAAATCCATTCGGCCATTTGGCGGGATTGCTCGATCCCGTGTTGGGGGTGGGGGATCATCGGTATTTCTCCCCAGATCCCGCTGGAGCCGGTCACGATACGCTTCGCGACTTCGTCGAGGGCGTGCTCCTGATCTTTGTATTTCGCGGCGACTTCGAGATAGGAAGGACCCACCAGTTTGCGGTCTACGACATGACAATTGAAGCAGTCGCTTTTCTTCATCAGTTCGAGTCCGGGGGGAAGTGTTTCCGCTCCGGTGAGGGAGGCCTCGGTGTCTTTGAAGTTTCCGGGGATGAGCTGATGGAAGATCTTCACACGTTCGGAAACGGGCTCGCCGTCTTCCGGATCGCTCACTGAGAGATCCCACGAAATCGGTTTTCCGAAATCGTAGAAGTCGCCGTCCTGCGGCGATTTGAACTCAACAGACGGCGGGTCGTTTCCAACGAGGACGGGTGTGGAAGCGGTTGCCGAGGCGCCGTGTTCGTCGGTAACGGTGAGGACCGCCTGGTAGGAACCGATCGTCCCGAAAGCGAGGGTCGGGTTGGCCCGTTCGTCTTTGAATGAGTCGCTGCCGGGAACGATCTTCCATTCATAAGAGAGGGCGTCGCCATCGGGATCGACAGTTCCCTCGCTGGAAAAGGCAACATCAAGCGGTGGTTTGCCAACGGCGTCTTTCGCGGTGAGCTTGATCTTCGGAGGGCGGTTCCCGCGGATGTAGTCGATCCGGATGAGTTTGCAGTCAGCGTTCACTCCCCAGGTCTCGCCGTATTCGATCACGTAAAGCGAGCCGTCAGGACCGAAGTCCATGTCTACGGGCCTGACAAAGCCATAGTCCGGCATGAATTCCTCCAGCGAATCGATATCGGATTCGGCGTCGAGTTTCACTCCGAAAATCCAGTGTCGTGACCATTCGTAGATGAACAAAGTCTTGTCGAAATGCTCGGGGAACTTGGTGGGGCTTTTCAGGTCTTTGTCGTAGTGATAGACAGGGCCGGCGCAGGCGGTTCTCCCTCCCGTGCCAAGCATCGGGAAATCTTCGGTTTCATTGCGATGGTAGTAAACGAAAGCCGGTTGAGCCGGCGGCAATGTCTGAACGCCTTTGCTGTTCGGCGAATTGTTCACCGGCGCGTCGGGCGATTGGTTTGCTCCGATTTCCCCCGTTTCAAAGTTCACATCGGGGTAGGCGAGATTGGGTCCGACGAAATAAGGCCACCCGAAATTCCCCGGCTTGCGGGCCTGATTGATCTCATCGTGACCGGCCGGTCCACGATCGCCGGGAGTGCCCGCATCGGGGCCGACTTCGCCCCAGTAAAGGTAGCCGGTCTCCTCATCAACGCTGATGCGCCAGGGGTTGCGGCAACCCATCACGTAGATTTCCGGTATGCCTTCGGAGCCGTCTTTTGGGAAAAGGTTTCCCTCGGGGACTTCGTAAGTGCCATCGATTTTCGGCTTAATCCGGAGGACCTTGCCGTTGTAGCTGAACTTGTTCGAAGCCGATTTTTGCGCATCCCAGGGCATGCGGTCGGGGCGCTCATCAATGGGAGCGAAGCCTTTTGAATCTCCTCCGGGATGGGTGTTGTCGCCGGTGGCGATAAAGAGGCAGCCGTCTGGGCCGAACTCGAGTGATCCTGCGTGGTGGCAGCATTGGAGGCGCTGCTCTTCAAATTTGAGTAACTGTTTCTCGGATGAGAGGTCGAGGGTGTCGCCCTTCATCGTGAACCGGCTCACGTGTTGTCCTGAAAAATTCGGGGGCGAATACTGGAGAAAAATGTGCTGGTTCTCCGCAAAGTCGGGATCGAGCGCGATTCCGATGAGCCCGTTTTCCTGCTGCGTCGCTACTTCGAGCGTTCCTGCCTCGGTGATTTTCTGTGAATCAGGGTGAAAAATCCGAAGCTTCCCATCAATCTCGATAAAAAAGACGCGTCCATCAGGGGCGACTTCCAGCTCCATCGGGCGGATCAGGCCGGCAGCGAGTGTCGTCGGTGTGAGACGACCGGGATCGAAATCTTCGTCCTTAGCTTCCAATGCTGTCGAAAACAACACGGTCAGAGAAAGGAGGGAAGCAATTTTGAAGAGAGATAAAAGGGTGATTCGATTGGACTCGAGCATGCCCGAACCTTGCCTCTCCTCTTGAATTTGTCACTGGCGTGACTGCGAAAAAATGAATTCAGCGAGAGTCAGGGCGCAGCGCTTTCCAGTTTCACCGCAATGAGATCTCCCTCAGCAGTGCTGCAGTAGACTTGTCCATTTGCGAGGACGGGGACGGTCCAGCATTTTCCTTCGGCGAGCTTTTGCTCGAGGAGCGGTTTGTAGCCATCGGGCGAGGCGCGGAACAGGATGAGGCTTCCCTTGTCAAAGAGGAAGACGGTGTCTCCTGCTGCGGTGACGGCACCGTTCCCGAAGCCCTCTTCGGCCCAGATCGTTTTGCCGGTTTTGAGTTCGGTGCAGATCAGTTCGGTTGGCTTGTGAGTGGTTCCATGTATGGAATAAATGTGATCGTCGATGACGACTCCGGCGTTGAAATACCACTTCAGATCATGCTGCTCCCAGAGGACTTCAGGAGTCTCTCCCGCGGCAGTCGGTTGCAGCATCCTCGTGCCGCCGCTCGATGAAACGACGATGCCTTCCGGGGTGACGATGGGATCGGCGGCGTTGACATCGCGGCTCGATTTCCAGGGGAAGCTCCAGTGCTGCTCACCGGTTTTCGAATCGAAGGAAATCAGTGCTTTCGCGGAAAAAAGGAGATGATTCGGTTCGGCCCGGTTCGACGCGTAGGGAACCACCGTCGCATAACCGGAAGTCCCGGTATCAGGCATCCAGAGGGTTTCGCCGGTCTCGGCAGAGAGAGCAAGGCCACCGCGTCCCACATTGTAGAGGACGCGCGGTCCATCGATATACGCGGAGCTCGAAAAACTCCATTCGGGCAGCTCGAACCCGTGATCAGCGACGAGGTCCCGTGTCCACAGTGGTTTTCCGCTTTCGAGATCGAGGCACCGGGCGTGGCCCATTTTGCTGAGGGTGTAGACTTTGCCTTCGTGAATCGTAGGGGTCGCGGTCGGGCCTCCTTCGTAGTAGCGGTCCGCGAGATCGCAGTCGTAGCGGTGCTTCCAGAGAACTTTTCCGCTTTCCGCACTGAGGCACCAAACGGTGTCCTTCGCATCTGCGTTTCCCATCGTGAGAACGCGGTCTCCGACGACGGAAACGGTGCTGAATCCGATGCCGACTTTGGCCTCCCACGCGACGGGCAGCTTCTCCGGAAGCGTTTCGGGAACGCTCTCCTTTGAGGTCCCGTCGAAGGCGGGGCCGCGCCAGTGAGGCCAATCTTCCGCGATGGAGAGGAGCGGAAGGGAAAGGAACAGAGCGACAGTGAAAAGACGGGGGTTCATGCTCAGAGCGGGGGCGGTTGACGTTTACCAGGCGATCAGATCAGAGATTTTTGCATCCCAGGCAAAGGTTCCGGCGCGCTTGAGATCGCCCTGTTCGGTGATGGAAAAAGCCATGAGGGTCCCCGCTTCGAACCCGGTCGCGAGGAGGTAGGTGCCGTCAGGTGATAGAGCGAGCCCCCAGGGGATTTTGTCGGCGGGGGTGAGTCCGAGATGTTTCACGGTTCCGTCATCCAGTATTCGGTAGCGGGAGATGAAATCGAAGTCGTGCTTGTGGCCGCGAATCCCCGCGAAAAGAAATCGGCCGTCGGCGGTGATGACAATATCGGAGGAACTGACGCCATCCTCCGGAGGTGTCGGACCGGTGAGGTCGCAGACCTGCTTGATCGTGAGCTGTCCGTCTTCGGCTCGATCATACACCGAGACTCCGAGCTGTTGTTCGTTGCTGAAATACTGGATCGGCAGGGTGGGGTGGTAGGCGAGGTGACGTGGTCCGGTGCCTTCGGGCGGTTCCGCGTTGAGTTTCTCCAGTGCGGAAAGTGCGCCGGTGTCCTCATTGAAGTGGTATTGATAGAGAGCGTTCGTTTCCTTCACGTAGGGAATGTAGATGAAGCGGTTGTCGGGCGTCGGGAGGACACAGTGCGCGTTCTTTCTGCCTTCGTTGAGAGTCGCGACGCGGGCGGTCGGGTTGCCGTCAGCATCCAGAGAGTAAACATCGACGATCCCTTCGCCGTAGTTGCATCCGAGGAGGAATTGGTTTTTCCGGTCGAGGCTGAGATAGGAATAGCTGTTCTCCGCAGCGAATGGGTGGATCACGGCTTTCCCGGTAGTGAAGTCGACGGTGACGCCGCCGGAGACATTTTTGACGGGGCGGGTCGAGGTGACGTAGAGTTTTTTCGTGAGAGGATGGGCAGTGATCGTGGCGGGGGAGAAATCGAGGGGGATGTTTTTCCCTGCCTCAAGAGCGAGGCCGTCTTTTCCCGGGGTCGCGCGGACTTCCCAAATTTGATTGCTCTCGCGACTGGGAGCATAGACCGTGAACGGTTCCGCTGCGGAAAGAGGGGCAGTGGAGGCGTGTGCGGCAATGAAAAGCAGGAGCGTGAAAAAAAGGCAGAGTGGTTTCATCAATAGGGTTTGATCAGTGATCATACCCTCTTCAGTGAAATGGGGGAAAGTAGGTGTTCCCGCCAAAAAAACTACTGCACCAACTTCGATTTGCCGCCCTTCGTCTCCGGTGGGGGAGACTACTCGCCGACCGTATAGGGAAGGCTCAGTTGAGATTCAGCCTGAGCGAGGCCTACTGGGAAGCGCGGACCTTCTCCTTCGCTGCTTCGCAATCCGCTTTGAGGCTCGCGATCTCGCGGGCCTTTTGCGTTTCGAGCTGGGTCATCTCATGATAGTTGCCTTCCATCCGCGCTTTCATGAGAAGGTCGGCGAGAAAGACTTCCCGCTCGGCCATTTTCGCTCTGAACTTTTCATCAATGGCCGCAATCTCCGCCTTTTGTTCGTCGGAGATTTTCGCCTGAGGAGAGGACTCCTCAAGCCGTTCCATCGCAAGTTCGTAAGCGCTTTTCATCGGGGGAATTACTTCTCCTCGTCACCTGATTTCTTAGGTTTGGCAGCGGCCGCTTTTTTGGTCGCTGCCGTTTTAGCGGGTGCTTTTTCTGCCGGAGCGGCGTCTTCAGCCTTTTCCGCTTCAGGCTCTTCCGTCGCGTCAGGGGTTTGAGCCGGAGGGGGCTCGCCAAACTGGAGTTCAGGAGTCGCTGCAATCAACTCGGTGATTTCAGGCCATCCCTCGTAGCGTTGGAGCTGGAAAACGTGAATGTAAGCTTTTACGATTTCAGCATCGTGGTCCTTGAGGAGTTTTTCGACAGTGCTTTTCAGCTTCTTCTTGTCGAACTCGTCAGGGATATCGTCAGCAGCGCCTTCGCCGTCGTGCTCGATGCCAAGACCGTCGAGGAAACCAACGAGGACATCCTGGTGGCCTTTCATGAGCCACAGTTGGATGACGTGTTCGGCGATCTCGCCGGAGCCGCGAAGTTTCACATTTTTAACGAGCCACTCGATCTGAGCAGGAGCCGGTTTCCGCTGAATAAAGACAGGGCGGAGTTTTCGATTTGCGGCGAGTGAGGAAAGTGACGCGGTGTAAACTTCACGCTGTTCGTCGCGAAGATATTGAAAGACAGACGCTGCTGTCTCCGGCTTAAGTTCCTGAAAAATTTCGTAGGCTTTCATTTAGAGACTAATAGAGCGGTCATATCCACTCAAAATTAGGAGGTGGGAGACTGTGCCAGCTTTGAGCGTTGACGCAACAGCGAATCAGGATTTCGAATTTTCCGAAAATTGCAGATCGTAGAGCTGTTTGTATTCGGGGCAGCGCTTGATGAGGGTCTCGTGAGGCGCTGCATCGACGATCCTGCCTTCCTTCATCACGACGATTTCATCGGAATCGAGGATCGTGGAGAGTCGGTGGGCGATAGCGATGACTGTCTTCCCTTTCGATAGCTTATCGAGGGCTTTCTGGATGCCGCGTTCGGATTCGGAATCGAGTGCGGAGGTCGCTTCGTCGAAGAAGAGGATAGGTGGATTCCTGAGGATCGCCCGGGCAATGGAGATACGCTGCTGCTGTCCGCCGGAAAGGGTGCAGCCTTTGTCGCCGAGCATGGTTTCGTAGCCGTTGGCCTGCTCCATGATGAAGTCGTGGGCGAAGGCGTTCTTCGCGGCTTCTTCGATCTCCTTATCGGTCGCGTCGAGCTTGCCGTAGCGGATGTTGTTCCGGATTGTGTCGTGGAAAAGGAAGGTGTCCTGACTCACGAGACCGATCTGGTTGCGCAGCGAAACCTGTTTGAGGTTTCTGATGTCGACGCCGTCGAGTTCGATGCCGCCGCTTTCGGGGTCGTAGAACCGGAGGAGAAGAGAGAGCATCGTCGATTTGCCGGAGCCGCTCTGGCCGACGAGAGCGTATTTTTTGCCCTCTTCGAATTTCATGGAGACGCCGTTGAGCGCGTTGCGATCGCCGGTGTAGGAGAAAGCGACATCCTGCATCTCGAGGTTGCCCCGGCATTTTTCGACTGCGACGGGATTGATCGGATCCTGAATTTCCGGTGAGGCATCGATGTAGCCGAAGACTTTTCGAGCTGCTACGAAACACTTCTGAAGCTGGATTTGCATCCGGCTGAGCGCTTTCGCATGCGGGTAGATGCTCATGAGCCCGAGGTTCAGGGTTAAAAAGGTTTCCGGCGCCATTTGCGTCCACCAGGCATAAGCCATCCCGATGGCGACACCGAGTGATCCCACGATTTCGACCATGGGGCTGGAGATTTCCATCGCCTTGCGCCAGCGGATGATGAATTTCACGATTCTCCGACTCGCGCGGTTGAATTGCTCACGCTGAAAATCCTCCCGTCCATTGGCTTTGACGAGGCGGATACCGGCAAAACTCTCGTGCAGGGTCACCATGAGACCCTCCGATTCCTCTTCCTCGCGTCCGCCTGCTTTCCTGACCCTGCGACTGATCAGGGCAACGGGAACGATGCAGAGAGGGAAGACGACGAGTGCCCCCAGGGTGTAGATGGGATCCATGATCACGACAATGGCAATGATGGAAATAATCCCGGCGGGATGCTGGATCAGGGCGCTGAGAAGCTGACTCGCAGCATCGGCCGTGGTCCGGGTCTGGTTGGCGACGGTCTGAATAATCTCGCCCTGCTTCACGTGGTTGAAGAACGAGAGCGATTGCTTGAGGAGGCTGGAAAAGGACTCATCACGGAGGCGATAGAGAACCCGCATGTTGATCCAGAGCATGCAGTATTGATGCAGAAAGTAGAAGATGCCGCGGATCAGAAACAGGACCGGAATGCTGAGGCAGACGAGAAGCACGAAAAGCCATTCCGGAATCGGCGGCGGCGTGATCGTGAAATCGGTGAAGACAGGCAGGTCTTTGAACGGATAATACTTATCGGGAATCGGTTCTCCCTGGGCTCCCGGCAGGACCACCGTGAAAACGGATTTGCAGACAAGGAGAAGGACCCCGTTGAAGACGCCCGCCATAATCCCGCAGAAAATTCCCCAGGCCAGCCGTGTCCGATAGGGGCGGATGTAGCTGAGAAGACGTTTGAAAACATCGCTGCGATCTTCGGCGAGGTCGTCCGACGAAGTTTTAGCGAGATCAAGCGCGCGAGCCGTTTTTTTCGGTTCTATCGGAGTAGACATAATGCATGAGGCCGATGCCGGAGGGGGGAAGCATTCCAGCGAACTGATAAAGGCAGATTTCCCATTCTGCAAGAAGTCCTGCGTGACAGGAAAACCGTCTGTTGAACCTGATTGCTGAGGCTCTATAGTAGCCGTTCCCCCCTGTTTTTTTCTATGTTACAATCCAGTCAAGAGGCCGAAAGTGGCTGGTTTTGCGTCCGGACAAAGCCGAAAACCGAGCACGTTGCGGCTCGGAATCTTCTCACCTACGCCAAACTGGAGGAAGTTTTCTGCCCCCGAATTCGCTATGAAAAGGCGACGCGGCGGGGGAAGGCCTGGTTTGTTGAGGCGCTCTTCCCCGGGTATATCTTCGCGAAGTTTAATCTCATTGAGGATCTCAGGACCGTCAATGCGACCACGAATGTCACCGGGGTGCTTCGATTTGCGGATCGCTATCCCACGATCGAAGATGCCTTGATCACTGCGCTTCAGGGAGAGTTTCCCGAGGAGGATGGATCGGTTCGCGTTCTCGAAACCTCCATCAACGAGGGCGACGAGGTCGTGATCGATGAGGGCGTCCTCAAAGGGATGACCACGATCGTGAGCCGGATCAGCCTGAACGGGGACCGGGTTGCGGTCCTCATGGACTGGTTGGGACAGGAGCGTGAGGTCGAAGTTTCGGTGAAGTCCATTTCACCGGTCGACGGGGCAACGAGGGTTCTTAAGAAGTAAGCCTCCCGACTCAGCTTGCTGCAGTTGCTTTGAAAAAATCGCAGAGCGCCTTTGCTTCGCGTTCGATCGTGTAATGCTGCTCGATCTTGAGTCGACCTTTCCGCCCCATCGTTTCGAGCTCGTCGGGTGATTCCAGCATATCCCCGAGAGCCTTTTGCGTCGCGTCGAGGTCGTCGCAGGGAACAATCCGGCCGTCAATGCCGTCATCGACGATGTCTTTCCAGGCACCCGCTTCCGAGGCGAGCACGGCGGTTCCGCTCGCCATCGCTTCGGGAACGGTGAGCCCGAAGCCTTCGTTTCGGCTCAGAGCCGCGACAATCGTCATGGAGCGGAAGAGAAGCGGGATTTCTTCAAAGGGGCGCTTCCCGAGAAAGGCGAATCGATCTTCAAGCCCCGCCGCTTTGGTTTCTGAAATGAGCTTTTCCTGAAAGAGTTTCTGATCGGGCGTGGTTTCCCCGCAGATCACGACGGTGTAGTCCGGGTGAGCATTCAGAAGCGGGAGCGCTGCGCGAACGAGGAGGTCGACGCCCTTCTGTTCGCGGACGCGACCAAAGATGCCGATGCCTTTTTTTCCGGGAAGTCCCAACTGGTTCCAGTCGGCTTCTCGGTCTTCCGAGGGAAAGTATGTCGCGAGGTCGATGCCGTGAGGGACCAGCAATGCCGGCGGTGTGCGGAGGTATGACGCCGCCGCGGTGCAGGTGCTGATGACCTCATCCATTTGCCCCATAAGCCACCTCGTGAAACCGGAGTGATAACGCTGCGCCGTTGAGGTGAAGACGATTTTGATCTTTGCTCCGAAAATGCGCTTGAGGAGCAGGGCCTGAATCATCTCGTTGTTGCGGCGGGCGTGGAAAATCCGGGGACGACCGTCCGGGAGCGGATCGCGGCAAAGGCGGATCAATCCCCGAAACGTCACTACGGGTACGCCTTCGGGGAGGTGGTGTTCTCCGAGCACCGCCAGTTTCATGAATTGCTGCTGGTGTTGCAGCACCTGGAGCATGGTCGAGGTCACCCCGGAGAAACGCCGGTTCGAATTGCCGAGAATCAGCTCCACGTCTTCGAGTCTCTTTGCCGGATCGCTCATGGGTGCAGGATTCCTTTCACGGTCCGGGCGAGTGTTTCACGAAATTGCTGATCATTGGAGGCGAACCACTCCTTCGCAGCGTCGCCTGTTTTCTTCAACGATTCGGGCGGGCTTTTGAAAAGGGCCTCAAGCTTCGATTCGAGCGCGTCGGGATCGACGAAGAAGTTCGTCCCGAGGTGTCGCGGTTCGCTTTTGTGAAAGGGCACTGTGACGCCTCTCTTTTCGGTGATGAGCTCGTTCATGGGAGGCCCGTCCGTGGTTACGACGACGGCTCCGCAGCTCATCGCTTCGACGATGTAGTGGCCCCATCCCTCGGAAAGCGACGGGCAGAGGTGAATCGGATTCGCATTGAGATGACGCCGGATTTCCTCATCGCTCAGGTAATCGGTGAGCAGCGTGACATTGTCAGGCACTGATTCGGGTGCGTTCTCCCTGCACTGGATCAGCGTCAGTTGCGGCCATTCCGGGTGTTTTTTCCAGAGCGCGAGAACTGTTTCCGTTCCCTTCAGGGTGCTTCGTCCCGCCAGATGAAGACAGGAGTGGGACTCGTTTTTTGAAACGGCCGGGTCGAAAAGGTCGGGCGAGGAGAATCGGACGAGATGCGTCTCAGGCACGTGTCTTGAGAAAATCTCATCTCCGTGGGCGGTTTTCGCGAGGACGTGATCCATCCGTCTAAGAAGAGGGAGGTGGCGTTTCGGAAAGCGTTCCTGATTGGGGATCACGATATTGACGGGGGCACTTCCGAACCAGCGGGGAAAGATTCGTTCAACGAAGAGGTTGGCGTCAAATTCTGCCTTCCGGGGAAAGAGGTGGCGGAAAGGGGAGATGCCCCGGCAGTGGCTGATCGTGACTTCAAATCCGGCCGCGCTGAGCACGTCGTGCAGGAGATCGACATCGCGATCGAGGCCGACGCCGTTTCGTCGCGCAATGATGTTAATTTTTCCAGACACCGTTTCTCAGCCGGGTTCGGCTACTTACGAGAATTAAGCGCTTTCTCCACCGGTGCAAGAATATGCTCCAGTTCCGCGAGAGTTTTTTCCGCTACGGTGATCACTTTGAGCTGAGGCTCATATTTTTCGCGGTGCTCGCGACAGACATTTCGAAGCGGCTCAAAAAGGGCTACAAAGTCGTGGTAGAAAGCAGCGGTTCCTTCGGAAAAGGCGGCTCGCTGGGCTTCGGCGACTTTTTTGCGATGGGTTTCAATTGTCGTCGTGTAAAACTCGCGCGTCGTCTTGACCGAGCGGGCTCCGACAACCGCACCGAGCGCCAGACAGAGCGCGGCGACACCGAAGCTGACCGCATTCCACGGTGCGAGATCCAGCATCATGAGAATGACTCCCCCGAGTGAGGCGATAATCGCAGAGAAAATGAATCCCCAGATCAATTTGCTTCGGCGTGAAAAAAGGAGGCCGAGTTGATCTTTGAGTTGTAGATCACGAAGTGCTTTCGAGGTAGCTGCTTCGACTTTCTCTTCGAGCTTGCTCCTCGATTCCGTCCAATCGGGGCTTCCTTCCTCTCCCACGCTCAGTTCGAGGTTGAAGGCTGCCTGCATCTCGTCGCCGACGCGTTCCCAGAAGTGCTGCACGTCCTCTTCCACTGCGCCTGCGCCCGATCCGATGCTGCGGCGGACCGCTTTCATCGTCGTCGCGAAAATCAATCCTTCGATCTCCTCGGAGCGCTGTCGCTGCGGGATCAGCGCGGACATCACGCTGAACTCGGATTCGAGAAGGGGCTCTGCCTGCAGTCCGGCTGCCATGAAGCTCTGGTCGAACGCTTCGAAAAGGGGTTCACACTTTTTCAGGGTTCGCATCTGCTGCGCGGCGCTCGCCGGCTCAAGTTCGCTCAGCAGTTCGCTGTCGGCCCGGATGATCTCCGAGGCAGCGCCGAGCTTTTCCTTAATGTCATTGAGGACATAGCAGGAGGCTCTCCACGCGTGGATCAGTTTGATGAGTCGGGGTTCCGAAGATTCGACGACGCCTGAAATGTAGCGTTCGAGGCCGCCGATCTGGCTCGTCTCCGAGAGCTCCTCGTTCTTCAGTCCTGAGGTTTTCGCAAGGAAGGCCTGCTTCGCGGAAATCGCAAAGGTCGGGAAATGCTGCCCGAAGCGGTGATGGGCTGTCGTTTGGAGGTGCTCCAAAATGGCGGAAACTTCCTCCTCGGTTCGCAGGTCGCACTGCTGGAGAACAAAAACGATCTTCTTTTTCCACTGGTGATGGATTCGGTCGAGGAAATCCCAGGTTGTCGCTCCCCACGGATTCGTTACCGAAAAGACAAAGAGCACGAGATCCGCCATCGGCAGGAACTGTTCGGTGATCTGCTGGTGCTTCGACTCAATCGAGTTCGTTCCCGGGGTATCGACGATGTTGAAATCTTTGAGGAACGCGTTCGGTCGGAAAACCTCGATGATCTCGTCGGAAAAATCGAACTCGTGCGACTCGGCCCCGTGTTTGAAAAACGCGATCCGCTCCGTCGTGGGAATAACGTCGGACTTGCAAAAGTCCTCTCCGAAAAGTGCGTTCAGCAAAGTTGACTTCCCTGCGTTGACTTCACCGGCGACGACAAAGAGAAACGGATCCTCCAGGTTCGCCATGAGGTTTTGAAGAAGTGACAGCCTCGCCGGATCGACGCCGCAATCGCTCCCGAGCTCGTTCAAAAGTGAGATTGTCTCACTGAGCTTTTCGCGTGTTTGGAAATAATTTTTTCCGGGCAGTTCTGTGGGGCTGTTGGGCAAAGCGGGCGTCGAGCAGGAGTGGATAGAATTTAGCTATAAACTCTATAGATAGTGAAGCGAATTATTTCACTTTGCCAAACTAATTATTTCGCGGATATGAGCGTCGCTTTAATCGGGCCGTTTCATCTCAAAACGGTCCGCAGTCCGGCAGTAACCTGAGGGAACCTCCATCCGGCCGATCGGGGCAAAGGCCTCCGGATTCACGAGAAGTGTCTCAGGATCAAGGACGCCGTCCTCTGTGAAGACACGATCAATCAATCCGATCACGAGTCGATTTTGGCCGATCTCAAGGGTCGACCACTCGCGACACTCCAGCGCAACGGGTGCAGAGGCGATGCGGGGAACCTTGATCGAAACGCCCGGTTCGGTTTTTAATTCTGCCAATTCCACTTCACTCACCCCTGCGGCGACTTCACTTGAAGTGAGGTTCATCTGCTCCGCGCAGGCTTCGTCGACGAGATTGACGACGAACTCGCCGGTTCGCCGGATGTTCCGCGCGGTGTCCTTGGGGATGCCCGGTTCTTTGTCTCCGGGCGCAAACCCGAGGATGGGTGGTCTCGTTCCGAAGACGTTGAAAAAGCTGAAGGGTGCGGCGTTAACTGAACCGTCCTCGTTCAGGGTCGTGACCCAGGCGATGGGTCGGGGTGTGACAAGCCCCGCGAGAAGTTTGTAGGCGTAACGTGAGTGCTCGCCGGTGAGGTCGAATTCCATCGACGTGTTTTTCGAAGCGGTGAATTCGCTCCGGTTCAACTCACTTGGAGACGAGTGCGGGAGTGACAAGCGTTGCTTCTTTGCGGTAGGTCCGCTGGAATTTTTTACCCCAGGCTCCATTCGCGTAGACGGGTCGGTAGGTGATCACGACCGCTTCGTAGGTCTCGTAGTTGCCGCAGTCATCGCGCTCTGTGATCGTGACATCCTCGCGGCACCATTCGATGTTTCCGAGCTCTCCCGGAGCAGGATTGCAGATTTTGTGACGGAGAGAGAAGTTAGGGAAAACCTTGCAGAAACTCATGTCCTTACGCGGGTAATGACATTTCAGTTCCGGTTTAATTTTGGCATATTGCTCAGCCAAAGCCGATGAGCCAAAAAAGAAAGTCAGAGCCAAAAAAGCAAAAGTAAAGCGTCTCATATCCTGTCGTGTGGTTGCTGCATCATTGAAGGATTTGGAGGCGAATTCAAGCGGAAACTTAGGTAAGTCAGACCGTGGCGGGCTTCCCAAACGACAAAAGAATCGTCGATCAATGAGGAAAAATCGCTATCCATCGTTGCAACCTCGCCCGGGCCATGCAAACGGTGAGAAATTTTACACTCAGGAATATGCCGCGTGACACTTCGATTCACAAAATTCTTCTGATCGGTTCGGGCCCCATTGTTATTGGGCAGGGATGCGAATTTGATTACTCCGGGGTTCAGGCCTGTAAAGCTCTTCAGGAAGAAGGCTATACGGTCGTTCTCTTAAATTCCAATACGGCCACGATCATGACAGATCCGGAATTCGCCTCGAAAAACTACGTAGAGCCGATCACCGCGGAGGTCGTGGAAAAGATCATTGAGAAAGAGAAGCCCGATGCGCTCCTTCCCACTCTTGGCGGTCAGACCGCTCTCAATACAGCGATGGATCTGGTTCGATCCGGTTACCTCGAAAAATCCGGCGTAAAGCTGATCGGGGCAAACGCGGACGCGATTGAAAAAGGCGAAGACAGGCAGCTCTTCAAAGATGCCATGATGAAGATCGGGCTCGACATGCCGCGTTCCGGCGTTGGCAGCACCATGAGCGAGTGTTTTGATATTGCGGCTGAGATCGGAACCTACCCGCTCATTATCCGTCCCGCTTACACCCTCGGTGGGACTGGTGGAGGAATCGCCTATAACCGCGAAGAACTCGAAACGATCTGCCGACGCGGCATCGATCTCTCTCCCGTGGATGAAGTCCAGATCGACGAATCCCTCCTCGGCTGGAAAGAATACGAGATGGAAGTCATGCGTGACCACGCCGACAACTGCGTCGTGATTTGTTCGATTGAGAACTTCGATCCCATGGGCGTGCACACCGGTGATTCGATCACAGTGGCTCCCGCCCAGACTCTGACCGATCGCGAGTATCAGCTCATGCGTGATGCCTCATTCGCCGTCATCCGTGAAATCGGCGTCGAAACAGGAGGATCCAATATCCAGTTTTCGATCAATCCCGAGAACGGTCGTATGATCGTCATCGAGATGAATCCGCGGGTTTCCCGCTCCTCGGCACTCGCCTCGAAAGCGACCGGATTCCCCATCGCGAAAATCGCAGCCAAGCTCGCCGTCGGTTACACCCTCGACGAGATCCCGAACGACATCACTCGCGAGACTCCCGCGAGCTTTGAGCCGACGATCGATTACTGTGTTGTGAAACTTCCCCGTTTCACCTTCGAGAAATTTGCCGATGCGGACCCCACTCTCACCACTCAGATGAAGAGTGTCGGTGAAGCCATGGCAATTGGCCGGACCTTTAAAGAGTCACTCCAGAAAGCACTGCGCTCTCTCGAGGTTGGTCGCTTCGGCCTCGGTGCCGATGGCAAAGACGGCAATCCTGACATCAGCTACATTCGCGAGCGCCTCGCGACACCGAATGCCGAGCGGATTTTCTTCGTGCGCCTCGCCTTCGAAGCCGGTCTCACCCTCGAGGAAATTTTTGACCTCTCCGCAATCGATCCCTGGTTCCTTCGCAACATCGAAGACCTCCTCGAAGCCGAGAAAGGATTGGGCACCGATCTCGAAGGACTCGACTTTCTCCGTGCAAAGCGACTCGGCTATTCCGATATGCAGCTCGCGCACATCACCGGGACAACGCATGACGAAGTGCGCGCGGCACGAAAAGCAGCCGGCGTCATTCCGACTTACCGACTCGTCGACACCTGTGCCGCTGAGTTCGAGGCCTACACTCCTTACTACTATTCCACCTACGGAATCGAGAACGAGACTCGCAAGAGCGACAAGAAAAAGGTCATGATTCTCGGTGGCGGTCCCAACCGGATCGGACAGGGGATCGAATTTGATTACTGCTGTGTCCACGCCGCATTCGCACTGAAAGAGATCGGGTTTGAAACCATCATGGTGAACTCGAATCCCGAAACTGTTTCGACCGATTACGATACCAGTGACAAACTCTACTTCGAGCCGCTTACCCTTGAGGACGTTCTCAACATTTACGAGGAAGAGGAAGCCTGGGGCATCATCGTTCAGTTCGGTGGTCAAACCCCACTCAACCTCGCTGCGGATCTGGAAGAGCACGGCTGCAACATCATCGGAACCTCTCCGAAAAACATCGAACTCGCCGAGGACCGGAAATTTTTCTCCGCCCTCCTCGACAAGCTCGGCCTCCAGCAGGCACCTGCCGGAACCGCGGTTTCTCCTGAGGAAGCCGTCGTGATCGCGCAGCGGATCGGTTACCCCGTTCTCGTGCGTCCCTCTTTCGTTCTCGGCGGTCGCGCCATGATGATCGTCTACACTGACGAAGAACTGAGCCACTACATGCAGAACGCCGTCGACGTCAGTCCGGCCCGTCCTGTCCTCATCGACCGGTTCCTCGAAGACGCCACCGAAGTCGACGTCGACTGTATTTCCGATGGCGACACCACCGTGGTGGGATCGATCATGGAGCATATTGAGGAAGCAGGCATTCACAGCGGCGACAGCGCCTGTGTGATTCCATCCTTCTCCCTCAGCGATCCGATGCGGGTGAAAATTTCCGACGCAGCCAAAGACCTTGCCAAAGAGCTCGGCGTGCGTGGCCTCATGAACATTCAGTTCGCGGTCAAAGACGAAGAACTCTACGTCATCGAAGTGAACCCTCGGGCCTCACGAACCGTCCCGTTTGTTTCCAAAGCAATCGGGGTTCCCCTCGCGAAGCTCGCCGCCAAAGTCATGGCCGGTGAGAAACTCGTCGACCTCGGTTTCACCGAACCCGTTTATCCGGAGCATTACTCGGTCAAAGAAGCCGTTTTTCCTTTTGCTAAATTCCCCGGCATCGACATCAGCCTCGGGCCTGAAATGAAATCGACCGGTGAGGTCATGGGAATCGATGCTGATCTCGGTAAAGCCTACGCCAAAGCGCAGATGGCCGCCTCTTCGGCGCTTCCGCTCAGTGGCAAAATGTTCATCAGCGTTAAAGATTCGCACAAAGAGGAAGCGATTGAGTTGGCCCGCCAATTCAGCGAGCTCGGATTTACGATTTACTCGACTTCCGGAACGGCGAAGCGGATCAAAGAAGCCGGCGTTCCCGTGACCCGACTCCACAAACTTGCCGAAGGTCGTCCCAACGTTCTCGACATGATCAAAAACGGCGAGATCGCCATGGTCATCAACACACCGGGCGGACGGATTCCCCGTCGTGATGAAGTGCGCATCCGAAGCGGAGCCCTCGCCAACCGTGTCCCCATCATCACAACGATGCGCGGGGCGCAGGCAAGCCTTCGTTCGATCAAGTCTCTCATCGAAACACCCATGGGCGTTGAGCCTCTCCAATCTTACCACCCGCAGGATTAGTGTGTTGGGCGTCTCCCGAATCCTTTTTCTTTAACTTTATCCTTATCCTTTTCTACCGCCCGGAAATCGACGGGTTCCGTGCTCCGCATGGGCTCTGCCTGAGATAAAGAAAAAGATAACGATAACGAAAAAGAATCATAAACCCTCGCCTGAGAAATGTGGCGGCGAGCGCCCGGCGAGTGGTATCGGCTGTCGCGCGGGATGAGTCTTCCCCCTTCTCAAAAAAACTCTCAACAATCTTCTAGCACTCCCGAAAAAACTGGATACAATAACTGTTCAAATTAGCAGTTATGTTTTACGACAAAAGCGATTCAGAATTTCCGCAGTGGAGAGAGCAACTCGACGGGGAGGAATCGCGAGGCATCAGTTCCTCTTCCTCCACCGATTGCTGTGACAATGGCGGATCTGAGGGAAACTCGGGAAGCAAAGAATCCGTGAACCGCTCCGACGAGCCCCAAAGCATTCCTGCGAGGGCCGCCTACGACCTCGAAGTGATCGCAAGCGTCTGGGAATGCGCCGAAACCGTTCCCGGAACCGATCCCGTGATTTGGCGGAAAGACGAATACGGCTCCTGGATTCATCGTGCTGACTACGGGCGTCGCACCTCTGAATTCGGCTGGGAGATTTTCGATCCAGGTGTCGGTCGACACAGTCAGGGCGTCTACGCAATGCGTCCGATGCAGTGGCAAAGCTACATCAGCCAGTATTCGACTTTGCTGTAGAGGTTTTCAGTGGTGAGTGGAGGCATCGTCTCTGTAACTATTTCCTATGGCTTGAAGCGTTCGGGTGCAGGGGAATCCATTTAACAAGTTACGTGCCCAATTGAGCGGCACGCCTGGCGCTCCACTGTGCCAAAGTTTACTTGCCCGACTTCGACCTCATGAGTTAGGCTCAAAACACCATGAGAATCCTGTCAGCCGTTCTGTTCGCCCTCTTTCTCGTCTCTTCCTCCTCTTTCGCCGATGAACCCACTTTTACAGGGACTTGGGAAACGAACTGGGGATTGCTATTTATTGAAGAGGCTGAGGCTGAGGCTGAGGGTGAGGGTGAGGGTGAGGGTGAGGGTGAGGGTGAGGGTGAGGGTGAGCTGAATGGAAAATATACCGGGAAATTCTCCGGGACAATTCAGGGGGTGGTCAAGGAAGGGAAGTTTCACTTCACCTGGAAACAGCCAAACGCAGAGTGGGGTTCGGGCGTCTTTTCGCTCTCCGCGGATGGATCGAAACTGGTAGGCACGTGGGGAGGTGCCAAATCGGAAACGAACGGAGGCAAGTGGACAGGTAAGCGACCGTAAGTTAACAGGGACGAGTTAACAGGCGCAGATGTCCAGGGGCGCATTCGCCTTCAAGCTAATCCGGTCATGGTGCTTTTTCCGGTGGCGAAGGTTTCCTCCTCGAGGCCCATTTGCTGCATCATGCTGACGAAGAGGTTCGCGAAGGGATAGTTCTCTTCGCCTTCGAATTTGAGGTGTTGGCCGTGCTTCCAACTTCCTCCGGCGAGGAGGATGGGAAGGTCTTTGGTGATGTGTCCGCTCGCGCTTCCGAGGTTGCTGCCCATCATGATCTGGGTGGTATCGAGAAGGGTTCCCTCACCATCGGGAGTCGATTGGAGGGCGCGGATGAACTCGGCCCATTCGTGGATCATTTCCCGTTCGATGATTTCAAGCTGACTGATCATCTCGGGATTTTGGCCGTGGTGAGTGAGGGCGTGATATCCCATCGTGACGCCCGGGAGGGGCGGAACCTGGCTATGTCCTGCTCCGGCCATCGCGACGACCCGGGTGGAGTCGGTTTGGAGGGCGAGGCGGATTACCTGGAAATGTTCGCGGAGCCAGTTTTTGACGTCGGAGCGGGGAGCGCCTTTCGGGGCTGGTTCGGGCACTGCCGGCTTGGGGGTGTCGAGCCACTTCTGTGCCTTCGTGAGGCGGCTTTCGGTTTCGCGGACGGCGGTGAAATACTGATCGAGCTTTTCCCGGTCGAGGCGGCTCGCCCGCTTCGCGACTGACTCGGCTTCGGCTCTGACGACATCGAGAATGCTGTGCCCGCTCTGGAGCTGTTGTTTTTGTCTGCTGATTTCGGTCTGACTTCCGCTGAGAAAGAGCTTCGCGAAAAGCTGATCGGGACGGGACTCGCCGGGCACTTCGACGCCGGTGGCGGTCCAGGAGATGCGCTCCCGTCCCACGGTGAGAGATGCATGGCGTGTCACCTCGCCGATCTTGCCGGCGATATACTGATCGAGGGAGACCGTGTTTTTAAAACCCCGTGAGGCGGGATGAGGAGCCGCTGTCAAAAAACTTGCTTCAGCTTCATGTCCGCCGTCGACCTCGGGGTGGCTCACTCCGGAAATCACGGTGAAGCGATCTCTGAGGTCTTCGACTGGTGTCAGATAGGGGCTGAGTTGGTACCCTGTCCCTGCATCGATGGGGAAAAAGTTCGGGGGGTGGAATCCGAGGGGCATGTTGATGCAGACGATGCGCTTGGGCGATTCCGGTGTCTTTTCAGCGTAGAGGTCCAATGCGGGAAGGGCGAGGCTGATCCCGGCGCCTCTCAGAAACTGTCTTCTTTTGATCATGGATTCTTCTAGGGGGTTCTGAAGAGGTCGCTTCCGACGATGAGTTTGAGGAGGGTCTTTAATCCACCGCCCCGGTTTTGTGCCTGCTCGACAAGTGTCTCGACGGCTTGGCGATCTGAAAATCCCAGTTCGCGCCCAAGGCCATAGGTGAGAAGGCGATCGGTGAGGCATCGAAGGAAGCGCTCCTCGTCTTTGAGAAGGAGGGCTTTGAATTCACGGATTTCCTTGAACGTTTCCCCGCTGCTGAGCTCGCCCGAGGCGTCGACTTCTTTTGCCTGGATTACTTTGCCCCAGCTTTTGCCGGGGGTGGGAATGAACTGCAGATAGTTTTCACGGAAGCCTCCGATGGGATCGAAGCTTTCGAGGGCGAATCCCGGCGGGTCGATATACTGGTGGCAGGATCGGCAACTTTCATTGTTGCGGTGGAGATCGAGTTGCTCACGCACGGTTGTCGCCTCGCGGATGTCCGGTTCGATTCCGGCAATGTTAGGAGGTGGTGGCGGAACGTGGTGTCCTAGGATGTTTTCGAGGACCCAGACGCCCCGGAGAACCGGTGAAGTGTTCGTGCCGTTCGCGGTCACTTTGAGGATGCCCGCCTGAGTGAGGAGCCCTCCGCGAACGCTCCCGGGAGGGAGGGGGACCGGTCTCATCGCGAGGCCGCTTACACCGGAGATCCCGTAGTGTTCGGCAAGGCGTTCGTTGGCGATGATGAAATCCGAATCGAGAAAATTCCGAACCGGCAGGTCATCGTGGAGCACTTTTCGGAAAAAGGATTCTCCTTCTTCAACCATTGCGGTTTGGAGGAGTTCGTCGAACTCTTTATACAAATTGGAGTCGGGAGTGGTTTCGTTGATTTTTCTGAGACCGAGCCACTGGCCGGTGAAATGTTTGATGAAGCGTTCGCTCTTCGGGTTGTTGAGGAGACGGTCGAGCTCCTGCTCGATTCTTCCGGGTGCGCTCAGGGTTCCTGATTCGGCAAGGTCCAGTAGTTGTTTGTCAGGGCCACTGCTCCTGATGAAATAGGACAGTCGCGATGCCAGTTCGTAGTCGGAGATGAAACCGTCACCGCCGGTTTCGCTGAGGGTGAGGAAGTTGGTGGAACAGAGGATGGCCTCCATTGCGGTGCGCAGGCTTTCGCCCGCTGAAAGCCCCGACTGTTTTTGCCGTTCGAAAAGGGCGGTGTATCGGAGCAGCTCAGGATCTGTGACGGGACGGCGAAAGGCACCTGTCGCTAACTTTCGCAGAATGTTCCGGGCTTGGTCATCGGAGAGTGTGGCGAGATCGATCGTTCCAACGAGGTTTCGGTGGCTTGGCGGCGGCCATTCTTCAGCGAGTGGTCCGGTGATCTCCACTTCGCTGAATCCAATTCCGGTGAACCCGTTCAGGTCGGGATCTTTTCCCCAGGTAGGCAATCCAAGGGCGAAGAACTGAATCGATTCGTTTGGGGCTAGTCGTGTTTCGAGTTCGAAGGGCTCCGGCCGGGTTCCCACCTCGAAGTAGCCGAGAATTTGATCTGCGGATTCAGGTCCGGATTTCATGACCGAGAAGACTTCTTTTCTCTCTGTGTTCCTCGCGACGGCTGAGAAGCGGAACCGGTACCTTCCGGGTTTTGTGATCCGGGTTTTCCGTGTTGAAATTTTACTGTAGCTTTGTCGGTCTGTCAGGTAGGAGAAGACAAATCCATCGTGGTAACCGTATTGCTTTCCGAAATAGGGTTTCGGCTCTTCGGCCAGAGTGTTGATGATCGATTCCGTTTCGGGGCGTGGTCCGTCGATGAGTGCGGCGTCGAGGGCGATGCGGGCGGTTTTCAGATAGCTCTCAATCAGTTCTGAAGAGATCGCGAGGGCGGCGCCATTGTTGTCGAATCCCCCGGCCTTCTGGTCGGGGGGGAGGTGTTGTTTGAGCTCGATATCGATCCCGAGGAGATCCTGTATGGTATGCTCATACTCGATCCGGTTGAGTCTTCTCTGAACCACTTCACGAAGCTCCCGATCCGCCTTATCGAGACGAGGGGCCAGGGTTTCGAGAAACAAGGCGACGTCTTCGGCTGACAGGTCGCCCCGTTTCTTTTCGGGGGGCATTTCGCCGTTTTTGACGCGGTCGAAGATGTGAGTCCACTGACCGACGTCACTTATTCCGGAAATGGAGCCCGGATCAACATTGTAGAGATTGAGCCCGCCTTTGCTGACGTCGTCATCGTGGCATTCGACGCAATGCGATTCGAAAAAGCTCTCAAGGTTCGACAATTCGTCGTCGCCGACGACTGCTCCGACGCTCAGAATAGCGGTCAGGAGAATCACTGAGAACGAACGTGTCATCTTCCCATTGTTTGGGAGATCACGGTCTCCGTCAAACCCGCAATGCCATCGCGGCCTTTAACTCGAAAGAGTATCCGAGCGGGATCAGTTTGGACCGGGTGCCTTGAGGTGCCAGAGGGTAAGGTCGCCTGCTTCTATTTTTTTAATGGAGGACGCCGTGAGTCCCGGCTCCCAATCATAGGTGCGGTTGGCAAGATCCAGAAACCAAATATCTCCATCGAGTTGTTCGACTCGACCCGGTAGATCATCCGGAAGTACAAAATGCGCTGCTATGAACTGGCCGGCGACATCTTTCGCCTGGGTGAGGTCGGTTTCGGTAATATACCAAACGTTCTCTCCAAAGTAGAATTCCAAACTCGGGCGAAACCGGTCGCTGATTAGAAAGTCGGCTCCTTGTTCTTTTGCAATGGCGACCGCTTTCCGGATGCTGGAGCTTCTCCCCACCTGGTCCTCGAACCGGGGCATCAGGGTTCCGGCGATAAGCAGTGTGATCCCGGCGGCGAAGAAAAGGATTACGCACTTTTTGCGGAACGCCTCAGACTGCTCTGAAATCATCAATCCGGTCCAGGCGGCAATCAGCGGGACTCCGGGTAATGAATAGGTGATGAGTTTAGAGGAGACGCAGGAAAAGATCACAAGGACGAGGGTTGCTGCGACAATCTCCCAGGGAAGCTTGAGTCTGCGTTCGTTCCAACTGAGATTCTTCCAGGTGTCTTTGAGTTGGCGGCAACGAATGATCCAGAACGGCCACCAGGGGAGCCAGACAACCGAGGCGACGGCGAAGTGAAAACCGAAAAAGCCGGTTCTACCGTCTTCGTGACCGGTGATTCGCCCTGCCACTTCCCGGACAAAGAAAAAGGAGAATAGTTCTTCGTGCCGGTTCATCATGATGATGTACCACGGGCTGCCGAGAAGAAGAATGACGAGAAGGAGGCGAAGAGGTCGCAGCCTCGAAAGAAGATCTTTTTCGCCACAGATCAGAAGCGCTCCGGTAATGGCCCCGAGGGGAACGAGGGCCGCCGTTGCCTTGGTCCACCATGCCAGTGCCCAGAAGAGGGCTCCGACAAACCAGAGCCATCCTTTTTTCTGCAGGACAAGAGCGGTGCCCAGAGTGTAGAATCCACATAGTAGAATGTCAGGAGAGAGAAATCGGGACATGGCCCAGAATTGAATGGTCGTGGCGCAGGCTGCTACGGCCCAGAACGCGGCTTTTTCTCCCCCTTTACGAAAGGCGATCAACCCCACGCCTACCAGTGTAAGGATGCCACCGAGGAGTGCGGGAAGTCGTGCTGCTAAATCTGTTTCACCAAAAGTGAGCAATGAAATACCGGTGACCCAGTAGATCAGGGGCGGCTTGTCGAAGTGCCCTACATCGCTCAGGACCGGGTCGAGCCAGTTGTGTTCGCCGAATTCAGTCCACTCCAATGCCATGTTAGCGTAGCGGCCTTCGTCCGGTTCAATGAGGCCATGATTTCCGAGTGCGTAGACGGCAAGCGTCGCGACGATGAGAATCAGAAAGCTCCAGCGGGTCGATGGCCTGATGATCTCGGAGGATGTCATTGCAAAGCAGTGTCTGAATTCGAACCGGGCGAATCTTCAAGTGCACCTGAAGTCCCGCCATGTGTAAATCTAGACAGGGTTTGCCGGTTGAGGCAACAGGGTTGCGTCTCAGATTAGGGGGCCGGATCGCGGTATCGGAGGTGGGAGGATACGCACGGGAGGCAGGGGAGGGGGGAGCAGTCGACCCGGTTGAATTGTTCCGGAAATCACGAGTGGATCGAGCCTGCTCAACCGGCGGACGTCTTCTCTCAGTTTGATGACGTCGTCCTCTCTTTCGGGATTGGAGCCCAGATTCAGGATGCGCTGCTTCTTGTAAGCGAGTTCGGTGGCCTGGTGGAGAAGGCGCTTTCGTTGAAACACGGTTTTGAATCCCTGATTGAATACGCTGAGGCTGCTTCTTGTCCAGAAGGCGGCGGCGTCGAGTGCCTGCTCTGCGTAGAGGACGCCGTCGGCGACTTCGGAGGAGAGCTGGATGCGAATCCAGCGGTTCTCGTGTATGAGGCACACCACGACAGTGACGGCGAACCAGATCGTTCCGAGGCTGATCCCGAGCACGGCGTAGGCAATGTTTTCCCCGCCGAGGGTCGCGAAATAGTTGTGCAGAGCGTGGGTGAAAATGGCGAGGGACAATCCGAGGAGCGGCCAGAGGATTTTCATGGCCGGTCTTCCTGAGAACTTGCCGAGGGCAAAGCCGACACCGGTCAGTCCGGTGAACAGAGCGTGCAGCATTCCGAAGATAAACGCTCTCATGAAAAAGAGGAGCATGAGGCTTGCTGCATCGGGTTGGCCTGAAAAGTAGAGGATGTTTTCAATCGCCGAGAATCCGAATCCGACCATGCTGCCGTAGATCAGGCCATCGAGGATGGAGTCGACTTCTTTGCGAAAGAGGACAAGAATGAGCCAGACGCCGAGGCCCTTCAGTAGTTCCTCAGTGACGGGGGCGACGAGGCTGGCCTGATAGAGTTCGGTCATTATGGAAACCGGTTCGCCCTCTGCAGGGAGGACAGGGAAACTCAAGACATTCTGAGCGATGATGGCGAAAAGCACGGAGGGGATGGCTCCCCAGCAGAAAGCGGCCAGCATGAGGGGAAATGGCTCTTTTTCCCACCTGTCGAGACGCCATACGATGAGGGCGTAAATGACCATCGGGACGATTCCGAGAACGACGGAGGCGAGGAAAAGAGTCATGATGGCAGTGCCCGACTGTAGAGGACTGCCATTTTAAAGCAAGTCGGTGACCTTTGAAAAACGACTGTGTCAGAGCGCTTCGGCTGTCCGATTCTTTTGGGGGGAGTAATCGTCGGGGAGGCAGCCCGGGAGGAGCGAGCGCCATTATTTCGCTGCAGGAAGCGTGATGGGCTCTGCCGGTAAAACGACAGGGCTGGGCGGCGAATTTACCGCAATCAGTTGGCGTTCTCCATCGCGATGAGCTGCGTCACGGTTACAAATTGAAACCCTTTCTGCTTCAGTTGGTCAACCGCTGAAGGGATCGCGTCAATGGTGGGGGCGTGAATGTCGTGAACGAGCAGAATCCCACCGGGCTTTGCTCCTGAAACGAGTCGCGATGCGACGACGGATGAGCCGGGACGTTTCCAGTCCTCCGGATCCACCGACCAGAGAATGGATGGATAATTGAACTCGCGACGAATCCAGGTTTTCTGAGCCTGGGTGATCGATCCGTAAGGGGGGCGCATTGTTCTCGGTGCCACACCGGTTGCTGAAAGGATCGTCTGATGGGAATCGGTTAGCTCCTTGCGGACCTGGGCCTCAGACATCTTCTTGAGGTCACCGTGTGTGATGGTGTGATTCCCGATTTCGTGTCCTTCAGAGATGATCCGACGCAGAATCTCTGGATAGCGCTTTGCGTTCGTGCCAACCACGTAGAAGGTGGCCTTGACGTCACGGGCCTTCAGGATATCGAGAAGCCTGGGAGTGTTTGTCGGGTGGGGGCCGTCATCAAAGGTGAGAGCAAGGAATGGCAGGTTGGTGCTGACGCTCGAGTAGGAATCCTTCGTTCCGATGGAGGTGGGGAGAGGTGGGCGTTGCCCCGGGGTATCTCCGACCGCTCCCGAATTGGGAAGCGATTCAGCGTCCTTCTTCTTCCCTAAGCCCTGGCAGCCAGTGAGAAGAGAAGCAAGGAGGAGGATGGACAACGAAGGAACGAGAATGAAACGGAGATTTTTCAAAATTGCAGGGCTGCTGTTGAAGGGGGAGGTCCTCAAGTTTAAGAAAGTTTTATAAAACTGCAACGCAAAATTGAAAGAAAGGTTAACTTTTTATAAATCTTTTGAGAATGGGGCGCAGATTTTCGGTAGTTTCCTGAGGCCAGAATTCAGCCGGAGTGAACAGAGCGGTGTCGAGTGAGCTGTGTTCCGGCCAGGTGGGGTGTTCCGGTATTTGGGGGATTACCTTCTCTAAAATGGCTTTAGCGCTGGCGGCATTGGCCTGAACGTGCTCGATCACAGCGTGGGCATTGACGGCCTCTTCCTCGATTTTCCAACAGTCGTAATCGGTGATCATCGCCAGTGTCGCGAGGGCGATTTCAGCCTCGCGGGCAAGCTTCGCTTCGGGGAGATTGGTCATGCCGATGACATCGAATCCGAGTTTGCGATTGGTTTCTGATTCCGCGCGGGTTGAAAAAGCCGGGCCGTCCATGCAGACATAGGTGCCGCCGTCGTGAACGTTCTTTCCGCAGTCGGTTGCAGCAGATTTCAAGAGGGCCCGCAGGGATTCCGAGATGGGGTCCGCGAAGGAGATGTGCGCTACAATGCCTTTCCCGAAGAAGGTATTGTTGGCTCTCTGGCTGGTTCGATCGAAAAACTGGTCGGGAAGAACGATGTCCCGGGGAGGGTATTCCTCGCGAAGTGAGCCCACTGCGGTGACGGCGATAATCCAGCGTACATTCAGTGAGCGCAGGGCCCAGATGTTGGCCCGGTGGTTCAGTTCGGTCGGGAGGATGCGGTGTCCTTTACCATGTCTCGGAAGAAAGCAGACTTTCCGGCCGTTGAGCGTTCCTGAGATGATCGCGTCAGAAGGCGGGCCAAAGGGTGTCTCGATCGTCAATTCTTCGACGTCGGTGAGGCCTTCAAGTTCGTAGAGGCCGGAGCCGCCGATGACACCGATGGCGGCGGGGGATGATGAATCAGTTTGCGACATAACTTCAAAGTAGAAACGAATTCGTTAATTCCAAGCGTCAATGCGGTGGATCGGTCGAAATTGCGAAACGGAAAATGAAGTATTGAGTTCTTGATTATTATAAAAACTTAACTAAACTTTTTAAATGTTTTTGCGGACGGGCCTGGGGGCGGCGGCTCCCTGGTTGGTGCAGGATTGGCTGAACGTGAAATCTGATCAGGAGCGCGCGGGGCGTCTTTATTCTGCGGTGGATGGATTGAAGTCAAAGGTCGCCGGAGACTCTGTCGTGCCGGATGAGAAGCCGAAGGTGGGTCCTCCCGCAGGCCGGGGTGATACCGCATCCGGGTTGCCGCGCTATCCTGTGGCGACGACGACGGTTCGACTTTTGCAGGGATTGTTTCCGCCTTCGCTGGGTGGTTCTTCAACGGGTGGATTTGCTATGCTAAACGCGAGCAAGGTTCCCACGACTTCCCGTTCGCTATCGATCATGGAAAGCACCCGCTCCCGACTCGACGCCGGGTTGAAGAGAATTGATCTCAAGGTCGGGGATCCTGTTTTCCTGCGCCTCTTCAAAGAGGAACGGGAACTGGAGGTGTGGATGCGACCGGAAGGGGAGCGTTCCTACACGCTTTTCAAGGTGTATCGAATGAGCGACGTGGAGGGGAAGATCGGCCCTAAAATACGAGAAGGCGACGGCCAGGCGCCTGAAGGGTTTTATTATGTTTCCCCGTCACGCTTCATTCCGGAGACTCAGCACCATCTCGGATTGGATCTGGGTTACCCGAATGATTACGATAAATACCACGGAAGGACGGGGGGGAATCTGATGATCCACGGGGGGAATCGCGCCGCGGGTGCGTTTGCGGTTCCTAAAAAAGGAATGGAAGAGGTCTACACGCTGGCCGCTGCGGCGGTCGCCAATGGTCAGCGTTTTTTCAGGGTGAATGTTTTTCCTTTCCGGATGGATGACAAGCGGATGGATTCGGAGTTTAAAAGGAACTCGAAGTGGCTGGATTTCTGGATCAATCTCAAGGAGGGATACGACTTTTTTGAGAATGCTCATTTTCCGCCAGATGTTGCCTTGTCAGGCGGTGATTATGACTACCGTTTGAAATAGTGGAATCACTGGTAGAGGCGGTTTTGACGGCGTGAAACCGGGCTGCGGGCGCATATCACGTGATTTTCAAAAAAATCCGGTAACGAATTTGTAGTTTCGTCATTTTTTTACTTCACGTCGTGAGTCAATTCCTCTAGCTTCACTGACCCGACGTGTGCTTCGACCAGCAGACCCGGGTGATTTACTGAATTGAGCTCCTTCATTGGGGCTTTTTAAAATACCATCGCAAACAACTCTCCTCCCTTGTACTCCAACGAAACCTACCTCCTTGACCTCCTGCGTGAAGCGAATGTTTTTGATGAGGCGGCCCTCGAGGACGTCAATCATAAGAAGAAAAACCAGGAATCCGTTTTAGAGGGACTTATCTCTCTCGGTCTCGTCACCGACGAGAAAATTGCTGAGATTTTGGCAGTCAACTCCGGTATGGAATACGTGGAGTTATCCAAGATGGAAATTGATCCATCGGTGGCCACGCAGGTTCCTGCTGATTCGGCGGTTCGCTTCAAGATCGTCCCCATCGCATATGGTAGTGGTAGTCTCGTCATTGCGGTGACTGATCCGCTCGACTTTGACTCTCTGGATTCGGTCAGGCACGTGCTTTCGGTAGAGCCCGAATTCGTGGTCGCTTCCGATTCCGCGATCAGACAGCGGCAGCTTGATTTCTATCAGGCTGAGCTCGATTCGGATCAGCTCGCAAAATTGGATTCAAATGCGATTTCAATGGTCGAGGCTGAGGGAGAGGGCGGTGATGCCCCCATCATCAAGATGGTCTATCAGATTCTTCAGGAGGCCTATCAAAATCGTGCTTCCGATATTCATATCGAGCCTCTCGAGGAGGAATTGCGAGTCCGGTATCGAATTGACGGCGCTCTGCACAAAGTTCAGAGTCACCCCCCCCGATTGCTTCCTTCTATCGTCAGCCGGATCAAGATCATGACCGGAACGATGTCCATTGCTGAGAAGCGTATTCCTCAGGATGGCCGAATCCAGGCCAAGTTTGGCAGTGGCGACCTTGATCTTCGTGTTTCGACAGTCCCCACGAGTTGTGGCGAGAGCGTTGTCATGCGTATTCTCGATAAGAGTTCACTGACTCTCGGTCTTCCCCAGCTGGGCTTTTTCACTGATGATCAGGCCAATATGGAGGAGCTGATCAGGTTGCCTGATGGTATCATTCTCGTTACCGGTCCAACGGGTTCAGGTAAGACGACGACGCTCTACGCGTGTTTGAATACGATCAACAAACCGGATCGCAAGATCATCACGGTGGAGGATCCGGTTGAGTATCTGCTCTCGGGCATCAATCAGGTTCAGGTGAAGGAGTCCATTGGGATGAGCTTCGCAGCGGCGCTGCGGGCGATTCTGCGACAGGCGCCGAACATCATCATGATCGGGGAGATTCGAGATCTTGAAACGGCTTCGATTGCGATCAACGCCAGTCTCACCGGTCACTTGGTTTTCAGTACTCTTCACACCAATGACGCTCCCTCATCGGTCGCTCGACTTGCAGACATCGGAGTGAAGAAATTTCTTATTGCGAGTGCGGTGCGTTCCGTTCTCGCTCAGCGTCTTGTCAGGAACATTTGCCCCGATTGTGGTGAGGACGCAGAGATTACGCCGAAAGAAGTGAATGCTTTGCGTTTGTCTTCTGAACAGCTTTCCAAGGCTCAGATTCGAGCAGGCGCCGGGTGCCGGACCTGTCGGATGACGGGGTATAAGGGACGAAAAGGTCTTTTCGAAGTGTTTAATATCGAAGAGGAGATCCGGCTGCTGATCAATGATGATGCTTCCTCGAATGTGTTGCGCAAAAGAGCGCGTGAACTGGGGATGCGGACGCTCCGTGAGGATGGCGTAAGGAAGGTGCTGGCTGGTATTACCACCGCTGAGGAGGTCCTTCGGGTGACGATGGGAGACGAGGATTAATTCGGGGGGAACAAACTTTAAATTTTTAACTACGTTATATGACGGTAGACAGTGTAATCGATCTCTTGATTTCAAGAGGACTGATAGACGAATCGCAGCGAGGTGACTACATCGTAGCCGCTCACGAGAGCGGGAAGGATATCACCTTTGCGGTGGAGGAGATGGGAATCATTCAGAGAGATCAGCTCTTTCAGTTGGTCGCTCAGGATATTGGAGGCGAGTATTATGACCTCAGTGAATTTGAGCCGGAGGAAGTGGTTTTGCGTTCTGTTCCCGCGGGAACAGCGAAGCTTTATCAGGCAATGCCGATTCAGTTTCTTGAGGGCGGGCTCCAGGTCGCGATCGCGAACCCGCTTGATCCTCAGAATCTGGAGGAACTCGGTTTCTCATTGAATCAGCAGATCATTCCCGCAGTTGCTCCGCCTGAGCAAATTGCCGAGTTGATTCAGCGTTGTTACTACGGAGGTGGTGATGCTGCCGACGGTGGCCCCGGGCCCGGGGCCGGTGAAAGTGATGCGCTTGCCTCAATTCGAGCTGAGGTCGCGGCCCTTTCGGAAGATGATCTTGAGGAGGAGTCAAACTCAGCTCCGATTATTCGTTACGTGGATTTGGTTCTTTTCCAGGCGATTAAAGAGAAGGCTTCCGATATTCACTTTGAGCCGTTTGAGGACGATTTTAAAATTCGCTATCGTGTCGATGGTGCTCTCTATGAGATGGCGCCTCCGCCGCAGCATTTGAAACAGGCGATCACCTCCCGTATCAAGGTGATGTCGGGACTGAATATTGCAGAAACGCGTATTCCACAGGATGGCCGTATCACTCAGGAGGTCAATGGCCAGCCGATCGATATGCGTGTTTCGTGTATGCCGACGGTTTTCGGTGAGAGTGTCGTTTTGCGGGTTCTCGATCGATCCAACGTAAACCTTGATCTCGAGGCGCTGAACCTTCAGCCGCACATTTACGAATATGTCATAGACGCGATTCATAAGCCCAACGGCATCTTTATCTGTACGGGGCCGACCGGTGCAGGGAAGACAACAACGCTCTATGCGTGTCTTCGCAAGATTAACACGGAGGACTCCAAGCTGCTCACGGCTGAGGATCCCGTGGAGTATGACATCGATGGTATCATGCAGGTTCCGGTTCAGGAATCTATCGGGATGAGCTTCGCCAAGGTGCTGCGAGCCTTCCTTCGTCAGGATCCTGACAGAATCCTGGTGGGGGAGATGCGTGACCTTGAGACGGCGCAGATCGCGATTCAGGCTTCCCTGACCGGTCACCTTGTCCTTTCCACGCTTCACACGAATGATTCGCCCGGTGCGGTTACCCGTTTGATTGATATGGGGTGCGAGCCTTTCATGGTTTCGGCGACACTTGAGGGGATTTTAGGTCAGCGACTTTTGAGGCGGATTTGTCCCGATTGTAAGGTCGCCTACAAGCCCACTGCTGCCGTGCTTGCCCAGTTGGGGCTGTCTCAGGCTGATATCGGTGCGAACGAGTTTTATACCGGTCAAGGCTGTGACGCCTGTAACGACACCGGTTACAGAGGGCGTCAGGGGCTCTTCGAGCTGCTCGACATGTCCAATGCGATTCGGGAGCTGATTGCTCAGCGGGCCGCGACGGTTGTGATTAAGAAGAAGGCGGAGGAACTCGGGATGAAGACTCTCCGTGAGGATGGTATTAGAAATATTTTTGAAGGGATCACGACCATTGAAGAGGTGTTGAAATACACTTGATCAGCAGTGATCGCTTTTTTCCATCGACATCAATGTCGTGGAGTGACTAATCTTAGGAAATTTAAACGTTAAGACACTAACAGATACGCTATGGCGAATTTTGAATACATTGCTCTCGATGCGAAGGGCGAAGAGACGACTGGATCGATCAGCGCGAAGGACGAGGCGGATGCCATCGGTCAGCTGAGGAAGAGCGGTCTCTATCCGACTCAAGTGGCTGCTGCCGGAAAGGGCGGCGTCTCAGGCTCTGCGAAGCGGAAAGCGAAAAAGGGGCAGAAAGCGAACGGTAAGAAGGGCAGCGGTGCCGGTGGCAAGGTGAAGGGTAAAATCCTCATGATTTTCACGCGCCAGCTCGCGACTCTGGTTGATGCAGGTCTTCCCCTTCTGCGTGGGCTTTCCGTTCTCGGAAAACAGGAGAAAAACCGGGTCATGGCAGGAACGATTAATCACCTTGCCGATTCCGTTGCGGGTGGTTCCACTTTCTCGGAAAGTCTCGGACAGCATCCGAAAATCTTCGATAAACTTTATGTGAACATGGTGAAGGCCGGCGAGCTCGGCGGTGTTCTTGAGCTGGTTCTGATTCGTCTGGCTGAGTATCAGGAAAAGGCTCAAAAGCTGAAGAACCGGATTGTTGCGGCGATGGTTTATCCGATCATCGTGATCGTGATCGCTGTTGCGATTTTGATCTTCCTCATGGCGGTCATCGTTCCACGATTCGAGAAGATTTTCGCGGAGATGCTCGGGGACAAGCCGTTGCCCGGAATTACTCAGTTTGTGATCGGGATTTCCCGCTTCGTGCAGGGGAACATGATCATTATCGTGGTGGGTTCCGCCGTCTTCTACGCGGCCTGGATTGCCTTCAGTAAAACCAAGGGTGGTCGCAAAATTATCGATCGCTGGAAGCTGTTTATTCCCGTGTTTGGTCCCGTTGCTCTCAAAGGTGGTATTTCCCGCTTTACCCGAACTCTCGGAACGCTCGTCACCAGTGGTGTTCCAATTCTTCAGGCGCTTAATATCACACGGGATACGGCAGGAAATGTTGTCATCTCGGATGCGATTGACAAGGTTCACGAAGCGGTTCGTGAAGGTGAATCAGTGGTCGCCCCGCTCGAGGCGAGTAAGATCTTCCCTCCCATGGTTATCAGTATGGTCGATGTTGGCGAAGAGACCGGTCAGTTGCCTGACATGCTTCTTAAGATCGCCGACGTTTACGATGATGAAGTCGATAACGCTGTTGATGCAATGACGGCGATGATCGAGCCCATCATGATTGTCTTTCTTGCAGGAATTGTCGGAACGATCGTGGTTGCCCTTTTCATGCCGATGATCTCTATCATCACAGAAATGAACAATGCGGCTGGCTAATCTGAGGAAAAGAAAAGCCGGTGAATGTTTTACAATGTATTGACATAGTGAATCCCGCCTTGCTACACTGATAAAATGAAATTGACTCGTCGTTCAAAAGGCTCACGCGGCTTCAGCTTGATTGAGCTGATGGTCGTGGTTGCCATCATGGTGGTTCTCGCAGGACTCCTCATCGGCTCATTGCCCGGAATTCAAACCAGAATCAACCGGGGGAAAGTGGAGGCGTTTATTGCAGAGCTGGAATCGGGACTTTCGCGTTATCAGATCGATAACGGGGCTTATCCTCAGAATCCGCCTACCGGCACCAGTGCTGATGCTCGCGATTCGAGTGGAATTGAAGGCGCGAAAGTGCTCTACAAACATCTCTCCGGAGATTGGGGGGAGACCGGTTCTGCTGTCGATGAAACGAACAAAGACGAGAAGATTTACGTGAACAAGTTGGATTACGAGGGCAATAAGAATTCGAAAGAGCCCCGAGCTATCAGCATCGGTGGTGCTTTCATGGTGGTTGATTCCTACGGCAACCCTATTCGTTATCTGGCTCAGCCGCCGAACATCACGGTGGATGAGAGGAAGACTTATAATCCGACCTATGATATCTGGTCGATCACAGATGCTGATCCCATTTCAGAGGAGGAACAGTCCCGTCACATCACAAACTGGCAAAACTAGGTTCTGCGAAACGACGGGCGGGGCTTTTACCGGCTTCCGGGCATCGTCTTTTAAGAACGAATTGCGCTACGGTATCGTCATGACTTCCTCCGCCAGCTGGAGGAACTTCTGTCGCTGAGGGGCATCCTTTTCGTTCAAATGAGTTCCCGCCATTTGGAGCAGTGTATTCATTTTTGACTCCCAGTTGAAGGGCTCGTCATCGAGACTTCCGCTGTGATCGTTGATCCAGGTGAATCGTTTCCAGTCAAACATCCAGGCGGCCAGCGACGGGAAAAATTTGGAGCTGAGGCGTTCGAGGATTGAATGCCAACTGTTTCGCGTGAGATAGTGTTCGGGTGGGGTTTCCACGCGGATGCGGATATCCCAGGCGGGCCACTTCTCGAAATTCTCTTCCAACACACTTTGCCATCGAGGCTTACTTTCCGCGGTGTCGAAGTGCAGTTGAATTTGCCAGGGGGATCGGAGTTCCAGTGGAAAGTCGGCGGTCTCGAACTGGGCAATGGCGCGATGAATCCGATGAAGGATAGAAAGCGCTTCTTCGGGTGCTATTCCCGACTTCGCCATCATCAGAGAGGGCAGCGGGATCCCGAATTCCCCGTCAGAAACGAGGCTGGTGTATTCCGCTTCGCATGTCATTGAGCGGATCCGGATTCCATTGTGGTGCGTCTTGAGAAACGGGATCGTCATTTTGCGATTGATGGTCTCAATGACGGAATGAGAGAACCAGTGTTCGGGAGTGGTGAAGTATATCACGGTGTCGGCGGCACCTTTCGCAGCCGGTGATCTCCCCAAGGCAACAAAGCCTGAAAAGGATTCCTGAATCTGGCTGGTCGAGATTTTAAACGACGCATCATCGCCGGCGGCCTTCGTGTATTCCTTTCGAATCAGGCTGGTTACTGAGGTTCTCGGGAACTCGAATTCAGTCAGAATTCTCGGGATCTGTGTGGGGAGTTTTTGTTCAAGGTCTTTGAGCTCCTGACGAAGAAGGGATTCAAGTTGTCCGAATTTTTGAGGGAGGTTCAGTTCGCTGTGTTGAGCGAATGATTTGAAAAGCGCGCTCATTTTCCGTGTCAGAGCGGTGAGGGGATTCTTACGGTCGCGCCTCGATGCGCTGCTGGAAAAGAGAAGCGAATTGGAAATGAAGCGGGTCAGCTCATCTCTCCAGAATTCCCAGAGGCGGAAATCGCTCATGGGGGACTCCTCCCGCAACACTGCGTAGGCGATCCTGAGGCGGGCACGCAGTCTAATTCCGTCTTCCGCATAGACTGCGAAATCCTGCAGCCGGATGTTGGAGAGTATTCTCGGGTAGTCGACAAAGACTTTCAGATTGCCGGCGAGATCGAGGAGCAGCTTGATCGCGCTTCCGCTTTCGAGTTTGTTCTGCCGCGGGACGAACTCCATGATGGGTTCCCCGTCGATGTAGTTGCAGGCGAGCTCAGCCCCGGCTTTTTCGATACTGAAGTTGAATGAGAGAGCCGGTTTTCTGTCGCGCTTCTCTGCCGCATTGGCGAGTCGAACCCGCTGCTCGATGGATTCGAGATAACGTTTCTCAAGAGTCGAAACACTCCCGGTGTAGAACCGGAGTCCCGGTGTTTCCGAGTCTCGCTCTCTGACCAGTCTCGCTTTCCAGGGGAGGGGGAGCTTCCCGGCATTGCAGAAGTCATCGTTAAGCTCATCATGTAGAATGATGAGATCGGTGGATGACTCCGGCATCGTTAATCAATGGCTCTGCGCAACAATAATGAATCACCAACCTAGTCGCGAGGGGTGTAGTCAAATACGAACACTTTTTCGAGGCGTGGTTTAATCAATTCGACGAATTTTTTGTGCTCGGGATGTGGCAGGTAAACTTCGAGACCTTCCTTGTTTCTAAAGGTAACGAGAAAGGAATGTGTGAAGCCGTCGTTGAGCGGTTCGATGTTCTCAGAGGTTCCCCATTCGATGTCGACGATTGTATCAATCTTGTTTTTAAGCTCCATGAATTCACCAATGATCTCCATATACTGATGTTCAGTGGTGTCCTCTTTGAACTGGAATGAAACGAAATGGCGGAAGGTTTCCTCTGCATTGGCGCTCTGAAGAGTGAGCGAAGCAGCGATGGCAAGTGAAACGATTATAACCAGCGATTGAATTTTTTTCATAGCGAAACCCTTTGCCAAAGGGGATGGTCTGTCGATCATAAAAGCACAAATCATGAGCACTTGGGACACCTACAAAAATTCCGTTATTCGTTACCCTGAGCTGGGTTTCGCCCTCGATTACAGCCGTATGGATGCGCCGGCGGAATGGTCGAGTGAGATGCAGTCAAAAATTGACCGGGCTTTTGCTGATCTTGTCGCAATCGAGAGGGGCGACATCATGAACCCGGACGAAGGTCGTGCGGTTGGTCACTACTGGTTGAGAAATACGGCGATTGCCCCTGAAGAGGAAGGCAAGTGGATTGAAGCGGTGAACGCGAAAGTGAAGGACTTTGCTTCCGCCGTTCTGTCCGGTGAGATTACGGCTCCCAACAATAAGACCTTCCGTCATATTCTTCTCGTTGGCATTGGTGGCTCCGCTCTGGGGCCTCAACTGATTTCAAAAGCGTTGCTTCCTCCAAATGCACCTCTCGATATCCGTTTCCTCGATAACACTGATCCGGGCGGTATTGATGACGTCGTTGCAGAGCTCGGTGCGGGTCTCGCTGAGACGCTCGTCATTGTGATTTCAAAGTCCGGGGGGACGGCCGAAACCCGGAATGGAATGCTCGAAACAGAAGCTGCGTTCAAGGCGCGTGGGCTCGATTTCTCCAAGCACGCTGTCGCTGTCACGGGAGAGGGGAGCAAGCTCGACAAACACGCCGGGGCGGAAGGATGGATCACCCGGATTCCGATGTCGGACTGGATCGGTGGCCGGACTTCAATCATGAGCGCTGTGGGCCTTCTTCCCTCTGCGCTGCTCGGGCTCGACATCGATGGTTTCCTCGAAGGTGCTGCGCAGATGGACGCGAAGACCCGTGTCGCTGATCCTGCGGTCAACGCCTCGATGATTCTTGCTTTGATGTGGTATCACGCCGGTGATGGTGTCGGGAAAAAAGACATGGTGATCTTGCCTTACAGTGACCGCCTTGATCTCATGAGCAAATACCTCCAGCAGCTCGTTATGGAATCGCTCGGGAAAGAGTTCGAGCTCGGAAACGAGAAGCGGGTAAATCAGGGGATTGCCGTCTATGGAAACAAGGGTTCCACCGATCAGCACGCCTACGTGCAGCAGCTCCGCGATGGTTTGAATAACTTTTTTGCGACCTTCATCGAAGTTCGGCAGACCCGTTCCGGCGAGTCGATGCAAGTCGATGATATGGGGGCAACGAGTGCCGATTACCTGCAGGGATTTCTGCGCGGAACCCGCGATGCCCTCTACGAAAGCGGGCGTCTCTCCCTGACTCTCTCCCTCGACAAAGTCGATTCCCGTTCGCTGGGTATGCTCATCGGTCTGTTCGAGCGGGCTGTTTCGTTTTACGCCAGTCTCGTGAACATCAATGCCTATCACCAACCGGGCGTTGAAGCGGGTAAGAAAGCCGCCGGCGATTTTCTCGATCTCCTTTCACGGGTGAAAAATCACCTCGCTGAGACAGGTTCAAGCGGCGTCACTGCCGCGGCGATGGCGTCCAATCTCGGCGAGAGTGACATCGAGCAAGTTTATCATGCCTTGAATCACCTCGCCGCGAATGGCTTTTGCAATCGTGATGAGGCCGGAGCTCCTGACGAAGATACCTTCAGGTGTTAGGGCGGGGGGCTAACCTTTTTTGAAAGTGAGCCGGTTACAATATGGCTTTCTTCCTGAGTCATCGGTGAACTCGGTAAACATCTGCACTTTCAGATAGCCTCCATCCAGTTCGAGGGTGAAGAGGATTTTTGAAAAGTTCGTTTTGTGGACTGCGGTTCCGAAGGCCGGCGGCTGATGGTCGCCTACGCTTTTCCCGTAAAGTTTCAGATCGAAAGGACCGTATCTGGAATCCTCCGGGTGGGTTTTCCCCCACCAGAAAAATGTGCCCTTCCCATCGTCGTCGATTTCGATCTCGATTCCGGGAGCACTCTGCGTCTCAGGATCGGTGTTGACCCAGTTTCCCTCCAGTGGTGAGGGCTCATCGGCGGACAGAGTTCCAGAACTGAGAAGCAGAAAGGTGAGAAGGACGGCGGCCGGGAGCGTGTATTTGGTCATGGTGTATGACCGTAGCGCTTTCTCAGAACAGTGTGTGAACTCCGTGTAGAGGCGTCGTAAAAGTTTCGTAAAACTTCCTCCCTGTCCGATCCCGGTTCGAACTATGGCAGGTCGGCTACTTCCCCGGGCGGACCGGGATGTCAAACTTCGCGAGGTAATTCTTCACATCGGAAACGGTGTATTCCCCGAAGTGGAAAATACTCGCAGCAAGAACCGCATCCGCTTTGCCCTTGTCTAACACTTCCACCATGTGATCGAGATTTCCCGCGCCTCCGCTTGCGATCACGGGGATCGATACGGCGTCACTGATCGCCGCGGTCAGTTCGATATCGTAGCCTGCCTTGGTTCCATCTGCGTCCATGCTCGTGAGCAAAATCTCACCGGCTCCGCGCTCGTAGACTTCTTTGGCCCATTCCACCGCATCTTTGCCGGTCGGGGTTCTCCCTCCGTGCGTGAATATTTCCCAGCCCGGACCATCGGCGCGGCGCTTCGCGTCCATTGCCACGACAATGCACTGCGCACCGAACGCTTTCGAGCCGGCTGAGATCATATCCGGATTGCTGACCGCGGCGGTATTCATACCCACTTTGTCAGCTCCTGCCATGAGCATTTCCCGCATGTCTTCGACCGTGCGAATCCCCCCGCCAACAGTGACGGGCATAAAGCAGCGCTCTGCGGTCTCCCGAACCACGTCGACCATCGTTTTGCGTTTGTCTGAGGACGCAGTGATGTCGAGAAAGACAAGCTCATCGGCTCCCTGACGGTTGTATTCGACTGCGCAATCGACGGGATCGCCGGCATCACGAAGATTTACAAAATTGGTTCCTTTGACAACGCGGCCGTCAGTGACGTCGAGACAGGGGATGATTCTCTTGGTGAGCATGGGTGTGGTTTTGACGATAGCAGTGAGCTGAGATTTCTCAAATGGCTCCGTTTATTAGAGTGGAAAAGGCGAAATTTTCACCGAAAAGCTAAAAAGACGTAAAAAATATGGAAATTCCTTCTAAAAGATCTGGTAATTCATAAATTAAATGATTAACTTTCCCTAACTATTTTAATTTTGCTATGGAAGCCGTCGCCAAATCCGTCATTTCACCAGAAGAAAACGCCTCATCCTACGACGACTCCTTCTCGGTTATTCCGCGAAATTGCGACACGGCGGTGGTGTATTGGGATCTCACCAGCGAGCGTCAGCCGATTCATTCAAAAACCCGTCTCTGCCTGCAAATCAACGGGATAGATTCAGATGCGGAGGAAATGATCATTTTGCATCGTGAGTCCGGCCACTTTATCGTGCCACTCCTGGCCGAAGACAGAAACTATCGCATCGCCCTCGGCTGGTCGGATGCGAGCGGGTTTCGCTCCATTTTCGAGCAAAGCGTCAAGCTTCCCAATTATCCGGCAAGCGATGAGGGTGCGCTCAGTTCCTCCCTCAGTTTCAGAGGTCACCATTTCTGGCCCAAGGGCTACGGAACATCGGTGAACTAGCCCCCGGCAGGTCGAGGATGCCGGAGGGTTCGAAAAAGGCCGGGGAATCTCCTCATTGGGAAGATTCCCGCGTGGATGCCTTCATGGAATACCTCTCTGTGGAGAAAAACTGTTCTCCGAGAACTCTTTCAAACTACCACCACGCGCTCGCGCGATACGTGGAGGGGACTTCACCGTTTCGCGGCTGGGAGGCGGCGGACGCGGATGATTTCCGCGATTATCTATACGACTGCATGAAAAGTGGCTGGGCGCGTTCGACGGTCCGGCTCCACTTTGCTGCCTTGAGGAGCTTCTACAAATTTTTGAACCGGCGGTGCGGCTTCAAGGTCAATCCGATTGCCGAGGTTCAGCTTCCCAAGATTGAAAAGAAGCTGCCGGTGGTTCTCAATATCAAGCAGGTCACCGAATTGCTTGAGAAGCCCTTTCAGGTTGATCAACCGAAGCAGGCTCCGGTTTGGACCGCGGCACGGGACGCGGCGATTCTGGAACTTTTTTACAGCTCCGGAGTGCGACTCGCCGAGCTCGCGGCGATGAACGTCGAAGACTTTGATTTGCACAATGAGTGCGTCCGCGTCGTCGGAAAGGGCAGTAAAGAACGCGTCTGCCCGGTTGGCAATCTCGCGGCGGAAGCGATTCACCGATACCGGAATGAGGCCCGGGTCATGGGCGGTGCGCTTTTCATCTCAAAACTTCGAAAACGACTTACCCCGCGGGCGATTTCAAATGTGTTTAAAAAATATCACGCGCTCAGTGATATTCCCGTGAACGTGAGTCCTCACAAACTGCGGCACAGCTTCGCGACCCACTTGCTCGACAACGGGGCCGATTTGAGAAGTGTACAGACCCTGTTGGGCCACGCGAGTCTTTCAACGACTCAGATCTACACGCACGTCTCGATCGAGCGTATGAAGCGTGTGTACGAGGAATCGCATCCCCGCGCCTGACTCAACCCTGTCAGGTCATCGACCTGACCCTCTTGAGTCTCCCGGGGCGCGGGAGGCGGTATTCCACAAGGGGATCAGGGCGCTGCGAGAGCTTCCAGATCGGCGCGTTTCCGGGATGGTTGTCCGGCATACTTGGTGATCCAGCCCTGGACCTGCTCTTCAGTGACGGGCTCAGCCTTGTTGTCAAAATTCTGTCTGAGGTAGTTCATCACCTCGGTAAGCTGGGCTGAGTTCAGGGCTGCGGCGAGTGGTGCCATCATTCCGAGATACTTCTGATCTTCCTTCACAATGCCAGTGAGAATGACGGAAGCAAGAAGCTCACCGTCTCCGGCATTCACGAGAGCCGACCCGTGCAATGACGGGGCCATGAGAAGGGCTCCGGCAGGGATTCCTTTGCCATCAGGGCCGTGACAAGCCATGCAAAGCGCGTAGGAAGCGGGAGTAGGGGCATCAGCGACAGCGGCATGGTTTGCAAGGCTGCTAACGGCGATCAGTAACGTGGAGAGAGAAACTTTTAGACTCATTCCAACTCTGTAGCATAAAGGTTGAGGATTGTCGCCGCGGCAATTTGCCGCAGAGGATGGAAAAAGTGGATTTTGGCCCCATTGTTTCATTAATGGGAAATGATTCAGTCTACCAGCCACCTCGGGGGCGGCGATTCCGCCGGTGGCGAACGTGCTTCGGTGTCGATGAGGTCTGGGTTCAGGGGCAGCTATCCTCCCGTTTATTTCTCTCCCTGCGCTGGATTGCGCTCGTGGGGCAGAGTCTGACACTCCTCATCGCGGAGCGCTTTGATATTCTGATTCCCTGGTCGGTCTGCTTGCCCGTTCTCGGGTTCACTCTGTTTTCAAACGCTCTTCTCGAATGGTGGAACCGGGTGGTCAAAGGGGAGCTGGGGAGTGCTATTTTTCACGTGGCGCTCTGGGATCTGATCAGCCTGACCTTGCTGCTCTACGGACTCGGAGGACTCGACAATCCATTCGCCATCTTCTACCTGGTGCAGCTCACCGTTGTAACCGTGGCGTTGCGATACGAGGGAATCGCCGGGTTGACGATTGCGGCGGTGATCGCCTGCGGGGTTCTCTGGTTCTACCACGAGCCGCTTGTTTTGAAAAGCGGTGCGGACCCGGCGAAGGAAGTTGTCGCGCTGGGCCGATTGGTGGCCCTGATTCTCGCGGGGGCTACAATCCTGATTCTGATTGTGGCGGTTCGCTGGCAGTCCCTGGCGCTGCGACAGGAGCGGGAGAGGCTGCATCAGAAGCTGGAAGCTCAGGATCGGTTTCTTTCTGTCGCGACACTTGCCACAGGATTTGCCCATGAGCTCGCAACACCGCTCGGGACGATCTCGATTGCGGCTTCGGAGTTGGCGCGAGACGCTGACGAGGACAGCCTCGCCGCGACGATCCAGCGGGAGTCGGCGCGTTGCGAGCAGGTCTTACACCGGTTGCGCGATGTGGGGCAGGAAGCGGTCGAGGGGGCGGCTCCCGATGCGGAGGTGGGGCGGCTTGTCGAAGATACGCTTCTCCAGTTTTCGGAAAAGCAGCGATCCCGGATTGTTGTTTCGATAGAGGATAAACTGGATGGCTTGATCCGGTCGGCGGGGATGAGCGAAGCCCTTCTCGTCGTTTTGCGAAATGCGCTTCTGTCGTCTCCGGAGGACCGGGCTGTGAACTTTGAGGTTTTCAGGGAAAGCGGTTTTGTTGTTTTTGAGGTCCTCGATGAGGGCGCGGGTTTTGACAGCGAAACGCTCCTCCACTGGGCTGAACCGTTTTTTACGACCCGTGATGAGGGGCTTGGCCTGGGGCTCTTCTTTGTTCGTCGACTCGTAACCTCTCAGGGCGGGGACGTAACAATCGAAAATCGGAGTAGCGGAGGTGCCGCGGTTCGGTTGCGGTTGCCGTTATCTGTATCAACTTCCGAAAGGTTGGAGTAACTCGCGGACGATCATGAAGACAGCGTTGCTAATCGAAGATGACGAAAGCTTTAGAACCACAGTTGGACTCGCTCTTAAGGCGCGCGGGTTTTGTGTTCTCGAGGCTGTCTCGGGAGCGGTCGCCCTTGAACGGGTTGAAGCGCATGGGCCGCCTGACGGCATACTCCTCGATATGCGGTTGGGGCGCAGTCACGGGATGAAGCTGATCCCGGAGTTGAGGGCGCATTGTCAGGATTCACGAATTGTCGTTCTCACCGGCTACGGAAGCATTCCCGAATCAATGGAGGCGCTTCGGCTCGGGGCGGATGATTATTTGCTGAAGCCTGCGGGGATTGATTCCATCATTGGTGCGTTGAGCGGGAAATCGGTCTATGGAACCCGCGGGAAGAGCGGTGATTCCCCCAGTCTCGCACGGGTCGAATGGGAGCATATTCAACGGATTCTCCACGACTCTGACGGCAATATTTCGCAGGCGGCGAAACGACTCGGAATTGATCGCCGGACGCTTCAGCGCAAGCTCGCGAAGCAACCTCCTGAATCTTAAGGCGGGAATGCGGCAATTTGCCGCATTGGCAATTCGCGGGGCGGGAGCAGATTTGATGTATGGCAGACTTGCGAGTGTGCCTTGATTGGTTTGAAAGCCGCAACGGCGTGGGTCGTCTCAGTGCAAAGAAAGGGAAATGAAAAGACCAGGATTATTACCCGTGCTACCGCTGGTTACGCTTATCGTGATCCTGTTTTCCGGCTGCGGGCGGAACGAAGGGGCGGCCGACAATGAAGCAGAGGAGACAGTCTATCCGGTTCGTGGCGTCGTTCAGAAGCGGATGGATGACCCATCGATGTTGCTGATTGATCACGAGGAGATTCCGGGTTTTATGCCGCGGATGGTGATGCCGTTCCGGGTTCTGGACCCGTCTCTCTTTGACGGCCTCGAACCGGGGATGGAGGTGACTCTTGACTTTCACGTCACGGAGACGGATTCCTGGGCGACGAATGTGGTTGCGACAGGGGAGCGCGGGCCGATCACTCTGGAGGAAAGGGCTGATTCGTCCAAACTACTCGGCGTCGGCGATGAACTGCCGGATTACGAATTTGTTGATGAAACAGGCAAGGCGGTTCGTTTCTCCGATTTTCGGGGTATGCCGGTGGCGGTTACCTTCGTTTTTTCCCGTTGTCCGGTTCCGGAATACTGCCCGAGGATGATGAATCATTTTGCCACTGTCAGGGAGAAACTCGATGCAGATCCTGAAGCTCCGAAGTCGTATCGGCTTCTCACAATCTCTTTTGACAGTGAGCACGATTCGTCTGAGATCATGAAAACCTGGGGGGCGGGATACGGGCACAAAGCGGGGCAATCCTGGAGTTTACTTTCGACACCTGAATCAGAGGTGATCGACTCGATTGCGTCCCGGGTCGGCTTGCGGTTTGGTGAATCAAATGGAACTTTGCAGCACAATCTTCGCACGCTGGTTCTTGATCGCGACGGCGTTATTCGCGCCCTCTACACGGATGAAACGTGGTCGGTTGACGATCTCATCCTCGAAATAAAAAAGTCGGATTCATGAACTTCTCAGCCTGTTGCCAACAACTCGTCGCACTGGCGGCGGCGCTGTGTCTGATTTCCTGCGAGAAGAAGGCTTCCACGAGCGGGGTGATCGTCGGCGAGTTTCGAGAGGTTGCCGACTTTGCGTTCACCAACCAGTCGGGCGAGTCGTTGAATCTGGAAGACATGAAAGGCAAGATCTGGATCGCCAATTTTATCTTCACTTCCTGCGCAGCAGAGTGCCTCGTTCTCTCCTCGCGGCTTGCTGAACTTCAGATGCAATTGAAAGATTTTGACGATGTCGCTTTCGTTTCTTTTTCGGTCGATCCCCAAACAGACACACCGGAACGTTTGGAAAAATACTCGGAGCGCTGGCACGCGGATTCGGAGCGGTGGAACTTTCTTACCGGCGATTCCGCTGAGATCGACAGTCTGGTTCTGAACAGTTTCCTGCTTCCGGTGACCCGTAATCCGATCGATGCGGGAAAGCTCCTTTCCGAATCGTTGATCCATACAGATCGAATGGCGATCGTGGATAAAAATGGTAAAGTGCGAGCCTACGTGAACGGGCTTTCACCCGGGGTGACTGCCGATGTCGCCCGGATTGTCATGCAAATTCGCCGCGAACCCTATCCTTCTCCCCCGGAGTCTTCTGCTCCCTCTCCTTCAAACTAACATAATACACAATGAAACTGATCTACTCACTCTCCGCGATTCTTTCACTTCTCTTTCTGTTCGAGACCGCTCAGGCGGGTCCGTCTTCTCAGACCGTTCAGTGTGAGGTGCCGGCGATGAAGTGTGCGGGTTGTTCCTGGTCCGTCACCGAGGCTCTGAAGAAAGTGGAAGGTGTCACCGCCGTTCATGTCGATTTTGCGTCGAAGACAGCGATCATCGAAGTCGATTCCGCGAAAGCTCCCGGAAAAGAGGCGATTTTTGCCGCGGTTAAAACCACCGGTTACGATGCCGCAAAATACAAGTCACTCGACGCGTCTTTTTCCGAAGCGAAAAAGAAGTTCGAGAAATCGGAGTAAGCGACCCTTACGCGGCGGCTCTCAGTCTCCCGCTTGTTCTTCTGCAGGAACAAAGCGCAGGGCTGCCGAATTGATGCAGTAGCGCAGCCCCGTAGGCTCGGGGCCGTCGGGGAAGACATGCCCGAGATGGGCGTCGCCCGTTTTTGAGCGCACTTCAACTCGACGCATTCCGTGGCTCGTGTCCTCAACTTCGATGACTTCGTCTGTGTCGATCACGTCGAAGAAACTGGGCCACCCGGTGCCGCTGTCGAATTTAGCCTCTGAGGAAAAAAGAGGCTTTCCGCTGATGACGTCGACATAAACGCCTTCCCCTTTGTGGTCCCAGTATTCGTTGTCGAACGGGGGCTCTGTGCCGCCGTTGCAGGTCACGTGATACTGGGAATCAGTGAGTTTGTCGCGGAGATGAGATTTGTCTTCAGGCATGGAGTCTTTGGGTGTTTCGCTGACTATAGCACGGATTCTTTGTCGTTCTCAGTGGGAACAGTCCTCCGAATTCCCTTCATTTTTGGCTTTACCTTCCATGAATATTGTATTTGAGTCTTATTATTATGAATTTTCTCAAATACGCTGCTGTGATGGGAGCGATCTCGATGATTGGATTCTCAAGTCTCGCTGACGAGGAGGTTTTTGATTTTGATCGACTCAAGACAACGCATGGTCGCACCTACGAAAAGATTTTCGTCCTCGATGCTGACGCTCACGGATTGATGTTCCGGCATGAGGCGGGAATCGCGAAGCTGAGCTTTTCGGAGTTGCCGATGAATCTTCGAATGCTTTATGAGCCGGCGGATACAGGCGCGGAGTTGAAGACTGAAAGTTCCGAGCAGGTCGTGGAGGAAAAAGTGGCTCCGGTTTCCTCTCCCATTTATTTGACTTATTTGATCCGGCCGGTTTATCAGATTTATCAGACGATGCCGAATTACTGCCGTGCTCCCGTGCAATACTGGCCCAACCACTGGCCGCGATACCATCCCGCGCACGCTTTGGCCCACCCTCCTCACCGGGAATTAGTGGTGAGGGATTTTCTCTACACGACGGGTTTGGCGTGCAAACCTCCGGGTGTGATGACGAGACGACTTCCGTATCGACGACCCTATTTGATGCATTGAAATTCCTTTTGAAGGGAGGATTGAAGGGTGCCGAATTCGAAAGAGAGGGATTGGCTGAATCGATTCCGTGTAGTAAACTGCGGGCATAATGATGGGTCCAGATGAGATTGGAGAGAGGAGGCAGGTGAATCATACCCCAATGATCGCCCTGGGAGCAGCAGCCGTTTTGTTGCTGATCGTGTGTGCGATGAGCTATCGCGACTACGTGCGAACCAGTCTTGAAAAGGAGTTCGCGGAGAAGGAGCAGCGACTGATGCAGCGGAACGGGTACTATCCCGTCCAGCAGGGGCAGCAGAATTTTCAGCAGCAGCAACCACTTCCGCAGAATACGTCTCAGAATTACGCGCAGCAGACGATTCAGCAGCCTGCTCAGCAACAACAGGTCCGTCAACCTCAGCCACAACAGCCGCAACAGCAGTATCTGGCGCCGGCTCCTGAAGGCGCGGCGGCAAACAGCGCGCAGTCTTCATTGCCCCGGCCCCGTGACCCTGAAATGGATCAGCTTCGGAATTCGATGGATCAAGTGAAGGAACAGGCCGCGAGAACCGATGCGCGTTACAATGAGATCACCGGCGACGTTGATCGACTGGCGAGAGAAGCTGAGCCCAAAGCTGCGGAAATCACCGCGGAACTTCCTGATTTTCTCCGTGATGCAGTGGAGAATCCTCCCGGGGGTAATCCTGATGTGGAGGAGAGGTTGAGTCGGATGAGGGATCAGGTTCGTATGGCGCCCGCTCTCGCGCGGGTCACTGGTTATGACAAAGACTGGGGCCTTGTAACTTTCAATGCCGGCATCGGGCAGGGGGTTAAAAAGGATCAGCGCTTTGCGGTGCGACGTGGTGAAGACATTCTCGGTTGGATTAAAGTCGATCAGGTGGAGGAAAATCAATCAATCGCAGTACTGGTGACAAAGAACCGGGAAATCGACACGGCGGCAAAACCCGAAGTGGGCGATGATCTGATCGACTTCGAGCTTTTCTGACGCGCTTCGCCGGTTTAACTGGCGAGCAGAGCTGAAAGCGTCGTTTCGAGATTGCTCGAGGCGTAGGGCTTCTGGAGAAACGCGACGTGGGAATCACCGCCCATATTGTGATCTTCAGGACTTTCGCAGTAGCCGCTCGTGAGGAGGATTCCCACCTCTGGCCGCTTCTTTCGCAGTTCGCGGGCGAGGTCCCAGCCGGAAACGCCTTCCGGCATGACAACGTCGGATACGACGAGTGCAATTTCATCCTGGATATCCGGCCAGAGTTCGAGTGCCTTGCGACCTGATTCGGCTTCGACGACGGTGCAGCCGAGCATTTCGAGAAGTTTGCGAACCAGCATCCTCACCGCCGATTCATCTTCAACGAGGAGAATCTTAGTGCCCTCCAGGATTTTCTTCTTCGCTCCCTTAAAGAGATCCTCAGCAGGGGGAGTTGCCCTGTCGGCGTCCAACAATGATGCCGACGAAATCGGTAGAAGAATCGTAAAGGTCGAGCCTTTTCCTTCGGTGCTTGTTACATCGATGGTGCCACCATGTTCTTCGACAATGTTGGCGACATTCGCGAGGCCCAATCCTGTGCCCCTGCCTTTAGTGGAAAAGTATGGGGTAAAGATTTTTGAGAGCGTGTCTTTCGGGATACCAACTCCGTTGTCAGTGATTGAAAGTTCAACATAGTGTCCCAAAGAGAGCGGGCCGTCCTCTCCGTCGATTTTTGTCGATTGCGTTTTTATTGTGATTTTGCCGCCGGATTGGGAAACGGCATCCCGTGCGTTGAGCATCAAATTCATGAGGACTTGACCCAGCATAATAGGGTCGGCTTTCACCATTCCAATATGGGGTTCGATATCCATATCGAGTTCGATCGTCTCCTCGATCATGCGCCTGATCATCGTCATGAAGTTCCCGATGATCTGGTTTAAATCACAGTTCTCGAGAACGGTTTGCTTTTGATTGCCAACTCTCAGCAATTGCTTTGCCAGTCCCGCCGCTTGATCGGTCGCTTCTTTGAGTAATTCCAGGGACTCTGTCTCGTGACGCTTTGAAGCACTTAGTGATTGCTCCAGCAGCATCGTGTGGCCCTGAATTACGGTGAGCACGTTGTTGAAGTCGTGAGCGATTCCCCCTGCCAGTTTGCCCATGCTTGCGAGGGTTTGGTATTCGACGATTTGGTCGACAAACCCTTGATTCAATTCGCCTTCAACCTTGTCCAGTGAAGTGGCGTAAGGGGCCTCTGCGGAAACGAGTTCGATCAGACAGCAATGATTATTGGTTGAAGAGCCTGCTCCCGGGTCAGCTGTCTGTCTCACTTCGGTCCATTCATTCCCGGAGCCCTGGCGGATCCGGTAGGTGACGCTTGAAGGCGATTCACTCGTGTCGATGAGGTGGTCGAGAAATTGGGAGAAAGCCGCCTGGTCGCGGGGATGAATTCGAATGATCCAGTCCTCCAGGGACGAGCCGGTAAAGAAGCCGGGTACCGTCAAGAGGTTGGAAGACTGATCCCACTGCCAAAATGAGAATGCTTCTCTCTTGAAAAGGTCGAGTACCTCGAAAGCCAATTGACCTCTCTCAGCGGATCCCTCTGATTCGCCGGGTAATGTTGGAATAATTTTCAAAAATCACTAAATTTATGGTAATTATATCATTGGCGGTAAAATAGTCAAAACCTATCTTTTAAGCAGATAATCGTGCTTTCTCAACAGCCGCCGGGGCTGAATACGGCGCTGCTTCGCGCCGGAAGCGAATTCTTCGGCCGGAAAACAGCCGGTTCTCCTGAGAAAAACCGAGAGGGGCGTTTAGGGGAGGTGAAGTCTGATTATTCCGGGCGAGTCCTATTTCCCGAGCGGAATGGGCTCGGGTTGACCCTCGACTTTGAGTTCGCGCGTGTCATAGACCCAAGCCGGGGCACCTGCGGGCTTTTCACCTCGAACATGAATACTTCCTTTGCCCTTGGGGCCGGAAACGGGAATTTGAAAATCGACTTCACCCTCGCCGTTATTGATGCTGATACTGCCAGAGGGGAACAGGCCGGGTTTGATGGGTTCTCCGAGAGCAGCGACCGCGGCGGGATTGGATTCGACTGCAGCAATCGCATCGTTGTATGGCGCATTGGACTTGAGCATTTTGGTGACACCAAAAAATATTCCCGTTCCGCCGAGGATGGCGATTACGAGGAGGGCGAGGCAGCCGCATCCGATGATTTTTCCAACTGGCGTTTTCTTTTGTTCCTCGACGTTGCTCATGGCAGAAGAATGAAACAAAAGAAAAATGGAATCAACACTATTCGAGCCTTCTCTGCAGAACATAAAAAGGGCGCACCGGAAAACCGACGCGCCCTTTTCTGCATTTCCACAAAGGAACTGTTATGAAATCACTGACATGCCTCGCACTCTTCGCCGTTCATGAGGGCCTCGAGAGAGCAGGCTTTCTGCTCCGCTTCGGTAAACTCCTTCTTGGGAGCATCCTGTCCAATCCGGACTTCCTTATTTGAGTTGGCGGTTGCCTTTTCAATGTTGGAAGCCGCCTGGGTGCGGAGGTAGTAAGTTGTCTTGAGGCCTTTGTGCCAGGCCGCGCGATACATGTGGGAAAGCGTCTTGAGGTCGGGTGTTGCGAGGAACAGGTTCACCGACTGAGACTGATCGATCCATTTCTGGCGGCGGGCCGCGGCTTCGATGAACCAGGTGTATTCGATCGAAAACGCCGTTGCATACTTCTCTTTGAGATGCGGAGGAATGTTATCGATGTCAGCAAGCTCACCGTCGAAATACTTGAGTCGCTCGACCATCTCCTCGCCCCAGAGACCGAGTGCTTTCAAGTCGCGAACGAGGTGTGTGTTCAGAACGATGAAGTCGCCGGAAAGGTTTCCTTTCACGAAGAGGTTCTTGAAGGTGGGCTCGATACAGGGGGTGCTCCCCATGATGTTCGAAATCGTCGCCGTCGGGGCGATTGCGAGAACGTTACTGTTTCGCATTCCCTGTTTCTGGATTTTCGCGCGGAGACTGTCCCAGTCCATTTTTCCGCCACGGGGAACTTCGATCGCCTGACCGCGTTGCTCTTCGAGGAGGTCAACGGTGTCAACCGGAAGGAGACCGCGGCTCCACTTCGAACCCTCGTAGGAGGAGTAGCTGCCCCGCTCGGCCGCAAGATCACTTGAAGCTTCGTAGGCGAAGTAGGCGATGGCCTCCATGAATTCATCGTTGAACTCAACTGCCGCCTCACTCGCAAACGGGGTGTCACGAAGGAAGAGTGCGTTTTGAACTCCCATGACACCGAGACCGACAGGGCGGTGGCGACTGTTGGCGTTCTTGGCCGACGGAGTCGGGTAGAAGTTGATGTCGATGACGTTGTCGAGGGCGCGAACTGCGATGCGAATCGTTTCGCGGAGTTTCTCGAGATCGAGTGACCCGTCGTCTTTGATGTGTGAATCGAGGACCACCGAACCGAGGTTGCAAACCGCCGTTTCGTCTTCCGAAGTGTTGAGTGTGATCTCGGTGCAAAGGTTCGAGCTGTGAATCACGCCCGCATGATCCTGCGGGCTGCGAACGTTGCAGGGGTCTTTGAAGGTGATCCATGGATGACCGGTTTCGAAGATCATCTTCAGCATCGATTTCCACAAATCAATGGCGGGAACTTCGCGGCCGCTGATACGTCCGGCTGCTACTTCCGCTTCGTAGTGGATGTAGCGCTCTTCGAAAGCTTTCCCGTAGAGATCGTGAAGATCCGGCACTTCGTTGGAGCGGAAGAGGGTCCAGTTCTCGCGGGCTTCCATACGCTTCATGAAGAGATCCGGAATCCAGTTCGCGGTGTTCATGTCATGTGCCCTGCGACGCTCGTCTCCGGTGTTTTTCCGAAGCTCAAGGAAGTCGGTGATGTCGTTGTGCCAGCTCTCAAGATAGGCGCAACCGGAACCGCGACGCTTACCGCCCTGGTTCACTGCGACAAGCTGATCATTGTGAAGCTTCAGGAAGGGGATAACGCCCTGGCTCTCGCCGTTGGTTCCCTTGATGTAGCTGCCGGTTCCACGAACGGAAGTCCACGAGCCGCCAAGACCGCCGGCCCATTTGGAAAGGTAGGCGTTGTCAGCGATTCCACGTTGCATGATGGACTCGATGCTGTCATCGACCTTGTAAAGGTAGCAGGAGGAAAGCTGGCTGTGGAGAGTTCCCGCGTTGAACAGTGTCGGCGTTGAAGAACAGAAACGACGGCTCGAGTAGAGTCGATAGAGATCGATGATTTTCGCTTCGGCGTCGCCCTCCTCGTCGATCATCAGGCCCATCGCAACACGCATCCAGAAGAGCTGCGGTGTTTCAAGTCTGCTGTGATCGCCGCCCGTTTTGTTGATAATGAGGTAACGATCGTAGAGAGTTTGAATACCGAGGTAATCGAAGTCGAGATCGTAGGTGGGGTTGATGGCGTCGGCAAGACGATCGAGATTGTATTCGAGAAGGCGTGGCGCAATGCGCTCGATTTCAACACCCCTTACGAGGTTTTCTTTGAAAGCGCGACGGTGAAAAGCGGTGAGCGATTCGACTCCATCCCGGGTGATATCCCAGTTCAGCACTTCACCGTAGATGTAGGTAAGAAGAATACGTCCGGCGAACTTGGCAAAATCGCCGTCTTTCTCGATCAGCGTTTTCGCATTGAGAATGACCGTGTTTTTGAGGTCTGCCTCAGTCATTTCGTTGAAAAAGGCACGTCTCAGTTCCTGCTCAATCTGCTCTGGAGTGAGACAGAGATCGAGACCTGTCCTTGCGAACTCGATTCTCTTGCGGAGATCCGCTCCATCCCAGAGATCGCTCGTGCCGTCCTTGCGTTTCAGGACGATCATCGATTCCTGAGTGGACTCTTCAGCCTCTGTTTCAGCAATCTCCTCAACGGAGCGAAGACCGGAGCGATGAGCACGATAGAGAATGTAGGACTCGGCCACTTTGAAATGTCCCTGGCGCATCAGTTCCTCCTGGACCCGGTCCTGAAGCTCTTCGATGCGGATGAATTCCTGACCGCTCCGCGCGATACGTGCTGTGATCGCATTGGAGATTTCACGAGCCGGTGTCGAATCCATTCCCTGTGAAAGGAAGGAGCTTCGCACTGCGACTTCAATTTTATTGGGGTTCCAGGCGACCACTTCGCCATTGCGCCGGATCACGCGACAAAGCGGTTTCTCCCCGGTGGGAACTGCGGTGCGATTTGCGTTCGCTGATTTGCGTCTGTGGAGCAGGCTCTTCGCGACATCGTGCGCATTCTGCTTCACGAGCGCGACTTCGATGATGCTGGAGAGTTCTTCGGCTGACAAAAGAATCGCGCCGTCGCTGTCTTCGTTCTGCTCTTTGTTTGAGAGCATTTCAGTGACCGATTTTACGATGTTGGCAACGAGCTGACGGTTGCGATCATTGTAAATATCGTCCTGCTTGCGTGAAAGTGCGAGATCGGTGACCGCTTTACCGACGGTTTCCGCGATTCTTTCCACGCTGAGATTTGTTTTTTCGTTGCCAACCTGAACGATGATTCGGGATTCAGGAAAATCTGAATGAATGCTGCCGTCACTCCAGTTGAAGCGGGGTTTCATTTCCTCGGGAGTTGCAGCGCAGCGCTGCAGCTCAAGGTCATGCTCAATAAAATTTCGATCAATCATTATACAATATTGTGGGGATGTGGGATACGGGTTCGGACGGGGACAATCTGCAGGCGGGGAAAGCAAATTGCGGGATCCAACAACGTTGAGCGATAGATTATTGTCAGTCACTCAACCTCGTTGAAAATTGGTAGAGTGGCTTAAAGATCGTCGTCGTCGACGGATGCAAGTGAGGATGACTTCTGGTAGTCGGTAACGCGTTGCTCGAAGAAGTTTGCCTCCTTCTTGATATCCATCGTTTCGGCGAGCCAGGGGAAGGGGTTCTTCACGCCCGGGTTGAGCGGCTTGAGGCCTACGCCTTCAAGTCTTCGATCTGCGATGAAATCAATGTACTGGCAGAACTCGGCAGCACTGAGGCCGACGGCACTGACGGGCAGGCAATCATTGATGAAATCTTTTTCGAGGGTAACGGCTTCACGCATCGTTTCGGTGAGTTCCTCTTTGAACTCAGCCGTCCAGATTTCCATGTTCTCACTGATGAGATCCATGAAAAGATTTCTGAACACTTCGATGTGGTTGGACTCGTCCCTGAGTGTGTAGCGGAACATCTGTCCGATGCCGGGGAATTTGTTTTGACGATAGAGGCTCAGAATCATGCCGAAGAGACCGTAAAACTGGGTTCCCTCCATGCACTGACCGAACACAAAAATGTTGCGGGCGAGGGCCTTCTTATTGGCCGGGTCAGTGAGATCGATATCGCGACGAAGGGCGTGCGAGGTGCGTGTCACGAATTCATTCTTAGCCTTGATCGTCGGGATCTGCTCGAACATAGACTCGCACTCATGCGGGTTGATTCCGAGACTGCTGATCATGTAGAGAAGGCTGTCCGCGTGGATATTTTCTTCGTGGGCGTGACGACCGAGAATGAGTTTCAACTCAGGAGCGGTCACGAGTTCACGAACCACATGGATGATGTTGTCACCGACGATGCCTTCCGCTGCAGAGAAGTAACCGATTCCCATACGGATGATCCAACGTTCGCTCTCGCTGAGCTCACTGCCCTGCCACTGCTCGATATCCTTTTGCATCTGGATATCTTCGGGCTCCCAATGGTTTGCCTTCATCGTGCGATAAAGGTCATAGGCCCACTGATATTTCAATGGGAGGAGATTGAAGGCAAAGGTCTTGCGACCGTTGATAATCTTTTTGGCAGCGTAAGCTTCTTCAGCTTTGTCCTGGTCGAGGACGAATTTACGATCTCCAATGGTGAATGTTTTATCCATATAAGGGTGAATTAAGGTGGGATGTTGCGGTATTCGGGACGGGTTGGCCAAGAAATAATCGAGATTGCTTCCTGGATTAAAATCAGGCAACTTTCTAGAATTTTGAGTATTGCTATCGACTGGCGAATACCCAAAATAACAGGAATTTGAACGATTTAATCCAACTCAGATGGTATTGTAAAAACACCATATCTGGGTGTTGGGAGAACAACATGCACAATATGTTGTGGTTGTTCAAGATTAAACTGAATCGTAATCGCAATTTTCCTTCAAACCCTTATCCTTTAAGCATTCTGTTGTAAGTGAGTTAAATTCTTTGATCTGTTTTACCTGAAATTCAGTTAAATCAAAGCAATTTGGAGACCATTCGGAGTGATTCGTACACAAAAAAGCGGGCTGCGTTAACAGCCCGCTCAAATCGCTGAATCAGCGAGTTGGAAAGGTTACCCTTTGGCGGCTTCGAACTTGTCGTTTACAGCATTCCAGTTAACGACGTTCCAGAAAGCATCAGCGTAATCCGGACGGCGATTCTGGTAGTTGAGGTAGTAGGCGTGCTCCCAGACATCGAGCCCGATGATGGGGGTGCATCCGCAGCAGCCGGCGGCATCACCCATGAGAGGGTTGTCCTGATTGGGGGTGCTTGTCACCGCGAGGGTTCCGTCGGCTTTAACGCAGACCCAGGCCCAACCTGAACCGAAGCGAGTCAGCGCTGCCTTCTTGAACGCTTCTTTGAGTCCGTCGAGTGATCCGAAAGCGGCGTCGATCGCGGCTGAGAGCTCTGCAGAGGGAGCTCCACCGTCAGGGCTGAGGATTTCCCAGAAAAGTGTGTGGTTTGCGTGCCCACCGCCATTGTTGCGAACCGCACCGCGGATATCTTCAGGCACGGAGTCAAGATCTGAGATCAGCTCCAAAATGCTTTTTGATTCGAGATCTGCCTTGCCGTCGATCGCTCCGTTGAGGTTCGCGATGTAGGTTGCGTGGTGCTTTCCGTGATGGATTTCCATCGTTGTCGCGTCGATGTGCGGCTCGAGAGCGTCTTTAGCGAATGAGAGTTCAGGTAATTCGTGTGCCATAATGAGATTTTTGTAGATCGTTGCCTTTGGTGGTGTCGCAAATTGACGACACAGGTAATGAGATACCTTCCGGCCTTGTTGTCAAAAGACGTTACGCGGGGATTGGCGAAATCGAGGCGATTTCTTCGCGTAATAGCGTGAGGAGCCTGATTGGGGAGGGGCTTTACCGCGAAACTAAAAGAGGTAAACCGGCATAGGCACGTTGATCGCATTGTTGGCGAGATCGATGCCCTCTGACTCTTCGATGGAGCTCACCGTGTTATTTGTGAGATCAATCGTGACGCGACCGGATTCGACTTCCACGTATTGGGTGACAGGAACGGGATGGCCAAACGAGTCGTATCCAATCGCGGTTTGGGGAACCCGCTCATAGGAAATATACTCGAGCGAATCGGTGCGGCCTTCGGTGTCGACTTTCGAGCTTCTTTTGTCAGGAGGGCCAATCGAGGCAATGACTTCATCCACTGTCATCCCCAATGCCACCTGATGGTTTTCGATCAGTTCCTCGACGACCTGATAGCGTTCGTAGTAGTGTTTCAGATTCGCCTCAAATGACTCAGGAAGGCCTGTCACGGCGGCTTTACTGACCCAGCCGGCGACTTGTCCCTGTTTTGCTTTTCCTCTGACGCGATAGGCTTTCTCACTTACCGCGAGGAGCTCGGCGTTTTGATTTTCAAGCAAGTTCCCCATCCAGCGGTCAGCGGAGAGGGTCGAATAAATGGGGGCCGTCTTTGAAATTCTCACGACGACTTTGTCAGCAACCATGCCGTCGAGGTAGATGGCCCCTTTTTCAGGGATCAGTTTGCTTTTGCTCCGGTCCTCCCGCTCGATTGTCACAAAGCCGGGGCGTCTCAGTTGGGCTTCTGCGGGCAGGAAGGCCGAAAATAGAAACAGGAGGCAGGAGAGGGTGATGATAGCCTTGAATTTCATGGTAAGCCGAGTGGGACTGAGGGCGCTTCTGCGAACATCTCGAACGACGCTTCGCTTCTGTTTACAAGACGTTTGCACCCCGTTGGTTAGGTGGATTATCTCCGATTTAAGACGGTTCGACAAGAAATTCCCCAAAGCGTTCGTTCGTTTCCCCGGAATGCGCGAGAGGCTGAATAAATCTCATTCAGTAAAATTATCTTCGGTGGGAATCAAAGATGCGAATTTTATTGAAAATTTGAATTATTGTCATAATTTTTAGACTGATAGGAGATTTAATAGAGGTGTGCCGCCGCGTTCAGCTGGATGCATGGGCCTTGAGGTGCCTCTGAAACCGACAGCGATACGAACATGAAGCCAATCCGGACAAAACACACTTTCACCGTGGGAAGAATACTCTTCCGGAGCGCCGCGATATTCCTTCTCGCGGTCTCGGTGACCAATCTCGTCGCGGATGAGAAGACCCGTTTCGGGCTTCTCACCGGCGATGGCGCTACTGATAAATTTCTCCAGTGGGAAAAGTGGACCGGTGACCGGGTCAGAGCGGTCGGTGAAAATTTATCCGCCCGAACCTGGGATGATTTTTCAGCGAAAGACCCTGACTCAGCTATCGCGACTACCCTGACTGCGTGGGAAACTGCGTTGCGGGATCACAAGGAGGGGATCGAGCAGGGTGATTTACTCATGGAGTTTTCGATTCCGCTCTTCCCGGAGGTAGCTGCAGGAGAGGGCGTGCCATATCGGGAAATCGAGGATCGCTGGACCGCCGGAGCGGAAGGGGAGTTTAACGAGCACTTTCGCGATCTCGCAGAGACCCTGGTCCGGAGTGGGTGGGGCGGTGCTCACCTTCGTCCCGCTCCCGGCTTTGGGGTCGAATCGGATCGCTCACGGTGGGGAATCCGCGACACCCCGGAGAACTGGCCGTCGTTTAAGGCGTTTTGGAAGCAGATTCACGAGACGATGATGAGCGTTGAGGGGGCGGACTTCAAATGGGTCTGGTCCAGCACCCTGGAGGGGAATGAGGGGGAATTTGATCCTGTCGAGGTGGCGTGGCCCGGCGACGCATTCGTCGATCTTGTCAGTGTGGTTGCTCTTGATCAGTCGGAGCGGTATTACCGGCAGCAATATGAAAGCGAAGCGCCGGCGCAGGATTGGTTTTCATTGCAGCGGTGGAACTGGGAGGAGAAGGCCTATGGAGTGGTGCGGGATGCCTCTACCGGGCAAGTTCTCTCTGATTCGGTTTCAAATCTCTCGGCTCTCTATGACTTCGCGAAGGCGAAGGGAAAAGGTTTCGCGATCAGTGAGTGGGGTGTCGTTCGGGGGGATTGCTTTCCGAAGGATGAAATCCGGGGCGGAAATGACAATCCACGGTTTGTCGAAGCGATGTCCCGTTGGATTTCGGAACGGGAGGTGGATTACGCGCTCTACTCCGAAAAGTTCTCAAGCTCAATGTCGTTGGGAAATCGTGATCATTCGATTCTTCCGGATTACTGGAACCGGAAGGGGGCGAATCTGAATGCGATTCATCCGGAGGTGGTCGGCAATCCACTCAGCTCTATTCAGTATTTGGAATGCATTCATCGGCGGTTGCCGGAAGGGTTCAGGCCCGGTGGAGTTGATGCCCCCATTCTTACGTTCGAAACCTTCGGTGAAGGTGTTTCAAGTCTGTGGGAGCTCGAAGGGCCCTGGGAAGTGAGGCGCGGTGCTCTCCATGTCGTGAACAATAGTGAGGATGAGCAGGCAATTGCGAAAATGAAGACCCCTTCGATCAATCGTCAGACGATGGAGTTTCAGTTGCTTGTCGCGAGCGAAGGGGAGGGCGTGTATCTGCAGGTGGGCCGCTGGAGGCTCCGGGTCAGTCTTCTCAGTGACGGCCGGCTCGGGCTTGTGAGTTTGTTCGATACGGATGCGGCCGAGGCGGTTACAACCAGTCTGGTGGGGAACCCCTTCGTGATCGGTGAAATCTATGTGCCGGTGAAAATGGAGATTCACCCGCTGGGCGTTACGGTCCGGGTGGGGGATGAGCTGCTCGTGCATCATGAGACCCAATCGGAATTGGAAATGTCGATGGATCTCAAAGTCATTGCCGGGGTCGGCGCTTCGGTCTTTTTGAAGTCCCTTGAAGTGCGCGGAGGGGATAAGCCAACTGCCACTCCACCATCGGAGGGGTTGTGAGGGAGGACGAAAAAACCGGCAACGCTTCCGCATTGCCGGCTCTTCATTTGAATTATTCTCACGGAGAGGGACGCGACTACTCGCGAATCTCTTTCTGTGTTTTTGCATCCGCGATGACAACCTGCTCGCGGTAGTAGGAGGCATCGCTTCGGAACGTGAGGCGTGCATTGTGGCGGCGCTCAAGCTCCGCGAAAAGCTCGCCGTCGTGGGTGCGAAGCCGCTCCATCACATCCGGGTGGACGATAACAAGAAGCTCGCGGCCCTGATTCTCACTCTTGGCGAGGGTTCCGTTGATACGGCGCTGAAGCTCCACGCTCATTGACTCGGCACTCTTGACCAGTCCGCGGCCCTGACAGAAGTGGCAGGGTTCGTTCACGGTGATATTAAGGCTTTCGTGAAGTCGCTGGCGTGTCATCTCCATCAGTCCCAGCTGGGAAATCTGAAGCACGTGTGTCTTCGCCTTGTCATTCTTGAGACCTTCACGCATGACCTTGTAGACCGCCATCTGGTCGCGACGGGATTTCATGTCGATCAAGTCGACAACGATCAGTCCGCCGATGTTCCGAAGTCTCAGCTGACGTGCCACTTCTTCGGCGGCTTCGATATTGGTTTGGAGGATCATTTTGTCCTTCGTCTTGGCGCGACCGGTGTTCACATCGATGGCGATGAGTGCCTCGGTTTCGTCGATGACGAGATAGCCGCCGCTGGGGAGCCATACTTGACGGAAGAAAGCATTATCGATCTGGCGCTGAATTCCCAGTTTTTCAAAAATCGGTGTATTCGTCTGAAAATGCTGAATGCGTCCGCGTGAACGGCGGGAGATCACGCCGATGAGGTCTCTCATGCGCTCGGCTGCCTCGGCGTTGTCGCAGAGGACTTCGTCGATTTCGTCGGTGAGAAAATCACGAACCGTCCGCTCGATGAGATCCGGCTCCTGGAAAACACAAGCTGGTGCTTTGCAGGTTGCCGCTTTCTCCTCCACTTCTCTCCATTCCTCAACGAGGATGGCGAGGTCTCTTACGAAGTATCGGACTTTCTGGCCGGAGGATACCGTGCGGAGAATCACGCCCATCTTTTCCGGAACGGTGAGCTTCTCGCTCATAATTTTGCGGAGCCTTGCGCGTTCTTTTGGATCCTCGATCTTACGGGAAATACCGAGTTGGTCATTGCGCGGCATCAGTACCATGTAGCGGCCCGGAAGCGAAATGTTAGTGGTGATACGGGGGCCCTTCGTTCCGATCGGTCCTTTCGTGACCTGCACGAGAACTTCGGATCCGACCGGGTAAAGGCCGGGGATGTCTTTCGACTGGATGCGGCCTTTGCGCTGCTTGCCTTTGCCGCCCCGCCCCTGGTTTCCACCGCCGCCTTTGCCGCGTTGGATTTCCTCAAGGCCGGAATCGAGTGCTTCCGGAATCGCATCCCAGAAGTGGAGGAATGCGTTCTTTTCGAGACCGATGTCAACGAACATGGCACTGAGGCCCGGTTCGATATTGCGAATGATACCTTTGAAAACCGAGCCGACGATGTTGTCGTCGTTGGCCCGTTCCACGGTATATTCTTCCAGAGAGCCGTGCTCGAGTAGGGCTACCCGGGTCTCTAATTTTTCGCAATTGACTACAATTTTGTTTCCTTCTGCTAATTTTTTTGGACCGAAAAACTTACGGATTTTGCTAAACATGATGAGATTAAAGATCGAAGTTGAAAAAAGAATACGGAACTGCCGTGACTGCGCTCCGGACGGAATAGGAAGTGATAGACGGAATGAGTTCTCATCTACGTCTCCTGGTTAGCCATTTAAACGGCTGGAATTTGGGTTTTGGTTTAGAATTCATGCTGCCGACTCTGCCACGGCTGTCGGAAGATCGTTTGATCGACGGTTGAGCAACACTGCCGCTCAACGGTCGATAAGTTCTTGTTTGCAAAGAGTCCGGCACAAAGGCGGCCACATCCACTGCTGATTCAGACTCCTCTTCGTCCTGCCCGAAGGCTGCGAGGTCGGTGTCGTTAAAGGCGACGCTCATGACCCTGTCATTGCGGCCAATCGCTTCGGGGATGGAGACTATTTCCATTTCCCGTCCCTGGTCGAGAGTAAAGGCGTTGTCGATGATGTTTTTCGCGATCGGCGAAGCGGCTCCGCCGCCGGAGTTGCCGTTTTCCACGAAGACGCATACGGCGATGGTGGGATTATCGTAAGGGGCAAAGGAGATGAACCAGGCATTGGTCGGCTGCTTTGGATTGGCGGTCTGTGCTGTGCCGGTTTTTCCGGAAAGCACTGTCATTTCGGACCGGGCGCGACCGGCGGTTCCCCCGGCTTCGTTGACGACACGCCACATGCCGCGTTTCACGGTTTCGACCTGCTCGGCGGTGAGGCCCTCTTTGGTGAGGTCATGCTTCAGCAGCGGTGGTTCCTCCCAAACCACTTTCCCATTTTTCTCGGCGACTTTTTTGATAATCCTCGGCTGGTAGACTTTTCCCCCGCTGGCAAGCGACGCCGTCACTGATGCCATTTGAAGAGGCGTCGCTTCGGTCGCACCCTGACCGATTGAGGTCAGGGCGGTGAAGGCATCGCTCCAGAGAAGGCCCTGCATGCGAAGCCATTCGGGGTTGGGAATGTTCCCCGCGTTCTCTCCTGTGATTCGAATCCCGGTTTTCCTGCCCATCCCGAGAAGGGTTGTCATCGTCTGGATGTTTCGAATCCCGGTATGGTTGGCGTAGCGGTAAAAGAATCCGTTACAGCTCACCTTGATCGCCGTGCTGACGTCGACACTTCCGTGTCCGGAGTGCCAGCATTTCATGAACTTGTTGCCATACTGGGCGCCGCCGCCGCAGGGGAATCGATGCTTCCACGAATCGGAGAGACACCCGGCGAGGGCGATCGGAATTTTGCAGGTCGAACCGGGGGCATAGGGATTGATCGCGCGACTGAACATCGGGCTGGTGGGGTCATCATTGTAACGGCGCCAGTCCGTCACGCTGACTTCCGGGATGAAGACGTTGGGATTGAACGAGGGGACTGAAGCGATTCCCAGAATGTCCCCGTTTCGCGGATCAATCGCGACGGCGGCCCCGCGCCCCACCTTGCGCAGGCTTTGCTCCATCACCATTTGGACGCGTCCGTCGATGGTCAGGTAGACATCGGAGCCGGGCTGGGCGTCCGTGCGGCTCACTTCACCGACAAATTTACCTTTTTCGTCCTTCTCGATGATCAGTTTGCCGGCCTTTCCCTGGAGGTAGTGATCCATCGTTTTTTCGACCCCCATGACACCGTAGTCATCACCCACGTAGTAGTTGAACTCGCCCTTTTTCTCATCGGAAACCTGGTCGATATCGGCGAGGTTCATGTAGCCGAGAATGTGGCAGGCAAGTGAGTCGTAGAGGTAGCGACGCTGTCCGGTCCTCGCGACGCTGACTCCGGGAATGCCGAGATTGTTTTCCGCGAAGCGGGCGAATTCCTTGAAGCTCAGATCACGGCGGAAGGTGAAGGGGACAATCCCGCGCGTGGAGCGATAGTGAACGCGCATCGCGCTGGTGCTGTAATCCGCGAGAAGGCCAAGCTCCTGCAAGCCGGGGAAAACCATTTCCTCAACGATCTTGATGATATCGGTCTCAGTCTTCGTTTCCTGAAGGCCGTAGCGGTCAATGCGGTTCCAGGGCGTTTTCGGAAGTGATCCATGCGCCTTGAGGTAGGCCGCTGTGATTTCGCGCAGATCGAGACGCAGTTCGTAGTTCGGGGTGCTGTCGACGAGAGTGCGGCCGTCGCGGTCTCTGATTTCCCCCCGAATCCCCGGGATGCGAACGGACTCGAATTTGCTGCCGGGAACACGCGCTGCGTAGTAGTCGTGTTTGACCACCTGAATGTCATAGAGGCGATAAATGAGCACACCGAAGCCCGCCAACACGAGGAGGGCGACAAGGTACAATCGGAATCTATAGTGCGTCACCATCGTAAGTGTAGCGCCGCTTAAGGCCTTTCATTCGAATGCGGTAGCGAAAGCGATCCGCAAGTCGACTCAACAATAGCAGCAAAAAGGGGGAAATGAGAGAAGAAAACAGGGCGGTCATCAGCAATTTCCACCAAAGTTCTGCCGGTATTTCCAATCCTCCGCGGTGAAAGCTGATCACGAGGTATTCGAGGAGCAATCCCAGGGTGGTGCAGAGGCCGATCATGAAGACGGGGAGCTCCCAGCGGCCCCGCCGGAAAAGAGGGCGAACCCCCTGAATGATTGATCCCATGAGGCCGAAAATCAGAATCGTGAATCCGAATGGAAGCTCCGCCTGGGTAAAGATTCCCTGCATCGCTTCCGGTGGGTAGACGGGAAGGTGGTAGCGTGCGTCCCAGATGAATCCAGTGACCATGGCAAGCCCCAGCATTGCGGGAAAGGGGACCGCTACGGCGATGGTGTAGAAAACGGCGTGGACAATGAGGAGTCGTGAGCCGTAGGCCCAGTCAAACACCGGCACAAACTCCTGCAAAATGAAGGAGATTATGATCAATGAAATGACGACCGCGAAAAATTTCATGGTTTCGCTTTCGCAGGAGCGTCGATCGCCTCCGCCTCCGTCGCTGCTTCGGGTTCCTCTGTTTCCGCGTCGGTTGTTTCCGGCTCAGCCTCTCCGGTCAGGTCAGGGAGAATGATAAAGACGTCGACGAGTGAATCAAAATCGACCCCGGGCCTCACTTTGGCTTCCGAATCGATCACGCCGGACTCAATGCTGATG
>JARGPH010000007.1:159988-174978 GCA_029213065.1 Verrucomicrobiales bacterium
ACCGGTTCCCGAGCTCATTACCTTGGTGCCTGCCTCTGCGTTGGCTTCTTTGGAAAGATAACGTAGGCGAAGGTTGGGCAGGGTCTGGAGGGCGCCGCGCTGACCGTTGAGAATGCCCTGCTCCTGGGATTTTACCAGTTTCGCCGAAACCTGACACATCTCATCGGTGAGGAGGAGAACGACGGCGGAATGATCACCGATGACTTCGGTGATTTTGCCGACGAGGCCGGCTTCCTCGCCGACCGGGACGATCACCGGGCTGTCGACTTCGACTCCGTCAACGCTTCCTTTGTCGATGACGAGAGTGTTATACCAGTTGGAGGGTTTGCGATTGATGACACGTGCGGCAATCAGTTCGAGCGGTGATTTTTCCTTGTAGAGAAGTGCCCGCCGGAGCTGGTTGTTTTCGTTGATGAGTTCGTCGAGTTGAATGACCTCGAGCTGCAACCGGTCGCGATCACTTTCTATTTCCGAGAGCTTCTTCCGCATCTGCGCGGGGCTGAGTGCTTCTGATCCGAGTGATCCGAGTGCGCCCTCCACTTCTGATGACGCTCTGATGAAGGGGCGGAATGCAACCATCGCGCCGCGTTGAATGGTGGAGACGGCCTCAGGTTGGAACAGAGTGATCCAGATGAGAAGCCCCACAAAGGCAATCAGAAAGATGATATTAAGACGACTCATTGAGGAACGTTAGAATCATTGATGCCTAACGACGACCCGGCTGCGAGACTTTTTTGAGGAAATCGAGCTCATCGAGTAGCTTTCCGGTCCCCTCGGCGACTGCGCTGAGCGGGTCATCGGCGACATGAACGGGAAGGCCGGTTTCTTCGGAGATCAGTTTATCGAGGCCTTTGAGAAGCGCCCCTCCACCGGCAAGAATGATTCCACGGTCAACGAGGTCAGCGGAAAGTTCCGGGGGGCAGCGTTCCAAGGTCACTCGAATCGATTCGATAATGATGTTCAGCGGATCGGTGAGGGCTTCGCGAATTTCCGTGGAAGTCACTTTGATCGTTTTGGGAAGTCCTGCCACGAGGTCCCGGCCCTTCACCTCCACTGAAGTCTCTTTCGGCTGGGGAAAAGCGGATCCCATACGGATTTTGATCTCTTCCGCGGTGCGTTCCCCGATCATGAGGTTGTAGGCGCGCTTCATGTATTGAATGATCGCTTCGTCCAGTTCGTCGCCCGCGACACGGACGCTGCGGCTGTAGACGAGACCGTAGAGGGAAATAATAGCGACCTCGGTAGTTCCACCTCCGATGTCGACGATCATATTGGCGGCCGCTTCCTGAACCGGCAGGCCGACCCCGATCGCGGCGGCCATCGGTTCTTCGATGAGGTGCACTTCGCGTGCCCCGGCCGCGGCGGCGGATTCGTTCACGGCACGCTTTTCGACCTCAGTGATGCCCGATGGCACCGCGATGACGATGCGGGGGCGGATCCAGTTGCGCCGGTTGTGAACTTTCCGGATGAAGTGTCTCAGCATCGCTTCCGTCACTTCGTAGTCGGCGATGACACCATCCCGGAGAGGGCGGATCGCGACGATGTTGCCCGGGGTTCTTCCCAGCATGCGTTTGGCATCGTCTCCAACCGCGAGGACGAGGTTGGTGCCTGCTTTCACCGCGACCACTGAGGGCTCGCGCAAAACGATGCCGTGATCTCTCACGTAAACGAGCGTGTTGGCTGTTCCCAGGTCAATGCCGATGTCGCTGGAAAAAGCGCCGATTATTTTGCCTATCATGTGATGGAAGAAGGAATCGAAAAGTAGTGGGGAGCGGCCCCGTGTTGATCTTACAGAGAACCCTCTGCGGTAGGCTCTATTTTATAAAGGCTGCAAATCTAACACGCAGGAGGATTTTTTCCAATAGCGCGTATGATTCGTGACAAAAAAGGTAAGGCTTGTCAAAATTTCGGCGATTGAGCGATGATTTCCCTGACATTCCGGATAAAATCGCGATGATGTTTTTATGAGTCTCTACGACATGGAGGAAGGAATGCGCTACGAATGTCAGCGTTGCGGCAATTGTTGTCGCTGGCCGGGGGAAGTGCCTGTATCCGACCGCGAGATTGAAGCTATCTCATCCTATCTCGGGATGACGGTTTACGATTTCGTCGCCGAACACACCGATATTCGGATCAATCGTGTCGGTCTCACTTTGAAGGAGCGTCCCAACGGGGAATGTGTGTTCCTCGATGGAATCGACTGCCGCATTCAGTCTGTGAAGCCTGTGCAGTGCGCAGGTTTCCCCAATCAGTGGAATTTTAAAGGCTGGCGGGAATCGTGTGAGGCCATCCCTGTGCCCATTGATCTTGACGGTCCCGGGAAGCCCTGAGCGGGAAAGGCCCGGCGGCGAGGTTCCGTGAGGGCACAAAAAAAGCGCAGCGGGTAAACAGCTGCGCCTTCTCTGATTTAAACGGCTGGAAAATCAGCCGTTTCGCTTATTTAAGCGAGCCTTTGAGGGCTGAAGATGGCTTGAAGCCAACTGTCTTGGAAGCGGCGATCTTGATCGACTCTCCCGTCTTGGGGTTACGACCGGTACGTGCTGCGCGGTTGCGGACTTCAAAAGTTCCGAATCCGAGGAGCTGAACGCTACCGTCTTTCTTTACGCCTGTGGCGATGTTCTCCAACACTGCTTTCACAGCTTCTTCAGCTGCTTTTTTTGAGGTGTCTCCACCAAGAGTGTTCTGGACTGCTTCAATTAGTTCTCCCTTGTTCATTACGAATTGGTAGTTTGAGTGAGTGGTTATGTAAAGCCGTTTTTTGCGGTGGAATCATCGTGAAACCTCCGTAGCTCAACGGATTAAGCATTCAATGCTCCCCCTTTGTAAGTAGATAAAAAAGGTTTAGCAAGCTTAAAATTCAAGGAAAATGGGCTATGTTATGTTTATAGAAGAAGAAACAAATTCCCTTATGGCAACTGCGAAAATCTGCTCTCACATTAACACAAATCCTAACATTCATCAAACTTCGTTTGTTGCGCCCGGGGCGGTTGTGATCGGCGATGTCGAGTTGGGAGCGCATTCCAGTGTTTGGTATCAATCAGTTCTCCGGGCTGATATTCAGAGGATTGCGGTTGGTGAGGGGAGCAACATTCAGGACGGGGTGGTGATCCATCTCGCGAGCGACCGGGGCACCACGGTCGGAAACTACGTCACCGTGGGGCACAAAGCGCTCCTGCATGCCTGTGAGATTGAGGATGAAGTCCTCGTGGGCATGGGGGCCATTATTATGGACGGGGCGGTGGTCGGGGCGAGAAGCATCGTAGGGGCCGGATCCCTTATACCACGGGGGAAGATCATCCCGCCGGGGTCCCTCGTGATGGGGAGTCCGGGGCGTGTAGTTCGTGCTTTGTCAGGGGCGGAGCAGGGGGAGATTCGGGGCTGGGCGGAAAAATACATCTCTGTGGCGCGCGAGCATCGTGAGTTTCAAGGAGGGGCGGCCCCGAATTAATTTGAAGTAAAGGCACTCACCGGTTGCCATCTTGAGGATCAATTACGATAGTTGGATGAACGAATTAAATGGAAAAGTCGGTTGTAGAAGTAGAGGTCAAGAACGTGCTGGCGACCAGCGCCGGATCTGCCGTGTTCATCGGCAATGATGAGAAGGTTTTCGTGATCTACGTCGATCATGCCGTCGGTTCCGCGATCAATATGTTTCTGCACGGCACTCCCAAGCCGAGGCCTCAGACCCACGATCTCTTCGGGGACGTTTTGACGGCGCTCGGTGCCCGGGTTGAGCGTACCGTGATCAACGATTTTACCGATACGGTTTATTTTGCCCGCCTCATAATTGTTGCGGAAAATGAGCTCGAAGAGCGAAAAATTATCGAAATTGACGCCCGCCCGAGTGACAGCATCGCTCTCGCCGTCCAGGGAGAAGCTCCGATTTTTGTCGCTTCTCACGTTTGGGAAGCGGTCGAAGACATGTCGATTGTCCTCAAAAAGATGGAGGAAAACGGCGAAGGTACTGATTTTCCCGACGTGTAAAGGCTCCCCTTTAGAGGCTGGTTGACATCGGGGAAAGGAGGGCTCACGTTTCGGTAAGACCGTGACATTTCTCAGATCCATCCTCGTTGTTTACGTCAGTCTCTATCTGATTCTGCCGGGATGTCTGTGTCAGATTCTGACGGTTTTCGGGTGCGAAGATGCATTGCACGCCAGTGTCGCGATTGATTTGCCGGTCGAAGTCGCTCCGGTAAATGAGGTTCAGGTGATGGCCTGCCACTGCGACGAATTGGTTGATAAGGCGGCGGAAGTCCAATCTGCTGAAGTTTTTGAGAGCGCGTCGCTGTTGCTTGCAACCCGGGTCGGTCGACCTTCGGTCTACAAGCTCGCCGGGAGCAATGCCGGTTACCCGGCTGGTTCCCGCGCGCCTCCCGGGGGCTCTTTCTGGACCCTTACGTCCCGTTCGGGCGTATTTTTGATCTGATTCCCGGCTCTCTGCACGGTGCTGTTCGCACGTGGCGGAGTCCGGGATTTTTTGTGTCCGTCCGAAAGGGCTGCGCACCTTCCCGCACCTGCCTTACCTCTGATCCTCTCCTGTTCACGGCGGATTCGAGTTTTCTCCAACTTCCTGACGGGCCCGTTGGAACGATTTTTTACCGTCGTCTCTGAACCTTTTTTGAATTCAATAATGAAACACATTTCCTATTTTTCCCTCATGCTGGCTGTCACGCTATCGCTGCATGTTCTCCCCGGTGAGTGCCGCGGAGCTGATTCGATCACTCTTCTCGATGCGGTATCGAGGGCCCTTGAGAAAAATCCTGCTCTGGCGGTTTACGGTGCGGAGACTCGTATTGCCGACGCCCGTATTATCTCGGCGCTGGCCCGTCCGAATCCTGAACTCGAAACCGAGGTCGAGGATGTTCTCGGGAGCGGCGATTATGACGGCTTTCACAGCGCTGTCTACAACGTCGGAGTGAGCCAGTTGATCGAGACCGGTAAGAAACGGAAGTTGCGCGGCGTTGTCGCAGAGGCGGAGCAAAGTGCTCAGGCGCTCGGATACGAGGTGGTCCGACGTGAGATTATCGCCGAGACAGGGAAGCGGTATGTCGCAGTTCTCGCATCGCAGAATGCGGAAGCCAACGCCGAGGCTGATTTCAAAACGGCTTCAGAGGCGTATGCAGCGATTAAAGAGCAGATCAAAGGTGGCCGCGGCACCGCGATCGACTCGGGCCAGGCACTTCTCGGTAAAAATGAAGCTAAGATCGCCCGTGAGTCGGCGAGGTTGGAAAGCACTCTTGCCCGTCAGCAGCTCAGTGCGATGTGGGCGGAGGCCAAGCCTTCATTTACTTCTGTAGTTGGTAATTTGGCTGGACCCGGAAGTGCGATTCCTGATATGGAGGACCTTCGCGGAACGATTGACTCGCATCCGCTTGTGGCCCGCGCTGAGGCGGGTGTTTCCGCTGCCGACTCGCAGCTCACGCTCGAAGAGAAAAAGAAAATTCCCGACGTCAGTGTCGGGGTTGGTTATCGCCGCGACAGTGCCGTTGATGACAATGCGCTGGTGATGGGCTTTTCGCTTCCGTTGCCGCTTTTTAATAAAAACGAAGGAGGGATTGCCGAGGCGAAGGCGACCATCGCGAGGAATGAAGCGCTCGTCGCGCAGGCTCGAATTCAGGTCGAAATGTTGATTGCCTCCGCCCGTGCACGCCTCGTTGCCGCGCGGATGGAATATGAACTGATCTCCGGCGACATGCTGTCCGGCGCTGCTGACCAGTATCGAACTGTTTCGGAGGGCTTTTCTCTGGGACGGATCAAATACCTCGAACTGCTCGAGGCGCGTCGAGCGCTCAACTCGGTCAGAAAACAGCGCCTCGATGCTCTCGCTAAATATCACTCAGCCCGGGTCGATCTCGAGGCGATCACCGGATCAAAACTTTAACCCATCGGAGACTGGTGACTTCGGTCCATCTCCAACCATTCAAACATATGAAAATTTATTCCATTTCCCTCTACAGCGTTATCGTTGCGCTGGTGCTCGGTTTCTGTGGCGGAGTCATAGCGCAGGATATTCACCTCGATGCCACTGCTGTTTCCAACTTGAATCTCAAATACGCGCCGGTGAGATCCGGGGGCGTTTCAAAAACGCTTCGTGCTTCGGGGACGGTTCGTCTCAATGAGAAACGGGTTTTTGAGGTGACACCCCGTATTGACGGCATTGTCGTCGGTGATCCTCTCAGTCTCGGAGATGTCGTCAAAAAGGGGGATACCCTGTGCAAGCTGCAGAGCGGGGAGCTTGCCAATCTGATTTCCATCTATGTTGCCGCCGAAGAAGCGATGACGTTTGCGTCGGCTGCCGCTCTACAGGAGAAGAAACTGGCGGAAAAGAATTTGAGCTCAACTGAGCAGGTAAGGGAAAAGGAGTTGCTTCTGACCCAGGCAATCTCGTCTCATGCGAAAGCGCTTCAGCCCCTCAAGCTGCTTGAGTTCGACGAAGGGACGATACACAGGTTTCTCGCTGATGTTCACGGGTCCGACTACACCTCTCTGAATATCACGGCGCCGGAGGGCGGGGAGATTATTGAGAGGGATCTGAGACGGGGGGCGGCCGTCGCTCACGATGATGCGCTTTTTACGATTGCTGATTTGTCGGAGCTTTGGGTCGATTTCCATGCCGCGTTGAGGGATGTCGAAAAGCTCTCGAAAGGAGATGAAGTCTTCGTGGAATCCAGTGTCACTGAAAAGAGGCGGGGTGCGAAAGTTTTCTATATTTCGCCGATTGCTGATGAACAGAGTCGCACCGTCATGATTCGCGCCTTATTGGACAATTCGGATCGGGCCTGGCGGCCGGGGAATCCGGTGAACATTCGTATTTCGGGAGAAAATTCCGGAGGTGAAAGAGTGTCTGTTCCCGCAGGCGCGGTCGTTGATTTTGAAGGCGGGAAAGCCGTGTTCGTGAAGTCGGACGACGATGTCTTTCTGCCGGTTTCGGTGGAGGTCGGCGATTCTGACGGGGAGAGGATTGAGATCGTGAGCGGGGTTTCCGCCGGTCAAACGGTTGTGAGTGAAAACGCGGCACAGCTCAAGGGGCATCTCGCAATGACAGTTGGGGAATAGAGGGGAAATATTGTTATGTTAGATAAAATAATTCAATTCGCGCTGAATCAGCGCTTTCTCTTCATTGTCCTGACACTGGTTCTTCTTGGAGCGGGGATAAGAGCATTCAGCGAGCTGCCCATCGATGCCTTTCCGGACATTTCGAATACCCAGGTGCAGGTCATTGTCACGGCACCGGGGATGACTCCTGAAGAAGTTGAGCAACGGGTCACCTATCCGCTCGAAACGGAGGTCCGGGGGATTTCCGGGCAGACGGTTTTGCGTTCCGTTACGAAATACGCCCTCAGCGTCGTGACGATCGATTTCACCGATGACACGGATATCTACTGGGCGAGGCAACAGGTAAATGAGAGGATTTCTCAAGTGCTTGCGGGTTTGCCGGAAGGCGTTGAGGGAGGCCTTGCGCCCATCACGGTGCCGCTGTCCGACGTCTACATGTTTCTCGTGGAGGGCGAAGGTTATTCCAATATGGAGTTGCGAAGCGTTCTCGACTGGATCATCCGGCCCCGACTACTTTCCGTTGACGGTGTCGCTGATGTGAATGCGCTGGGAGGAGAGGTGAAGAGCTTTCATGTCATTCCTGATCCGGAGAAGTTGAGGGCATTCGACCTCTCGATTTCCGATGTCAGTGAGGCGCTCGAACTCAACAACCGAAACGCCGGGGGAGATCGATTTGTAAGGAATGACGAGGTCCTTCTGGTCGGAACTCTGGGGCAGCTCAAAACGATGGAAGACATCGAGATGGTGCCTGTCGCAACACGGGGCGAAAATGTGATTCTCGTGAAAGATATTGCGGTGGTTGAGTTGGGTGCTTTGACCCGATACGGCGGTGTCACCGCGAATGGAAAAGGGGAAGTCGTCGAAGGGCTTGTCTTGAATCGACGCGGCGCGAATGGACGTAAGACGGTTGATGCCGTCAAAGCGGCGCTTGAGGAAGTGAAAGCGGCTTTGCCGAAAGGCGTCCAAATTGTTCCGTTCTATGATCGTTCCGAATTGATCAATACGGCGGTGAGCACGGTGCGAAATTCCCTGCTCCAGGCGGTGATCCTCGTGCTCGTCGTTCTTCTCCTCTTTCTGGGGAATCTTCGCAGTGCCATCACGGTGGGCGCGATCCTTCCGCTTACGGTGCTGGGGGCATTTCTCGTCATGCAAAAAATCGGCCTGAGCGCCAACCTCATGTCGCTGGGTGGTATTGCGATTGCGGTGGGTATTCTGGTCGATTCGGCAGTGGTGATGGTGGAGAACATTCAGTCGAGTTTGCAAAAGGCGGACCCCGATCATCGGCCCAAGGCGCTTCTCGCTGCAGCGAAAGAGGTGGCGCTTCCGATTCTCTCGGGCGTCGTCATTATCGTGGTGTCGTTGTCGCCGATTCTCAGTCTTACCGGCATCGAGGGGAAACTTTTCCGCCCTCTCGCGATGACGATTGCGATTTCGATGCTGGTGAGTCTCGTGCTTTCGTTGACCATCATTCCAGTGTTGAGCAGTCTCCTCATGAAAAGTGGCGGTGGTCGTGACAACTTTGTGATTCGGGGAATCAAGAGTGTCTATGCTCCTGCGCTCCGTTTCGTTCTCGGGAATTTCAAAACGGCGATCATCCTTGCGGTCGGATTGCTCGTCGTGAGTGGCATTCTGGGGCTCCGGATCGGGAAAGAATTCCTTCCCTTTCTCGATGAAGGCACGCTGGTCGTGCAGTTCGAAAAACTCCCCACGATCTCGTTGGCGAAGTCGCTTGAGATCGATTCGAGAATCGAGGCGGAAATGATGAAATTGCCTGAGATCAAAGCGGTGGTGTCACGCGTGGGATCGGATGAGCTTCGACTCGATCCGATGAGCTTAAATGAAAGCGACGTGTTTTTCGTGACCGCACCCCGCTCAGAATGGCCGGAGCCTGCGATGGAGGCGCTTCATGCGAAGCTGCGGGACATCCTCGACGAGTTCCCGGGAGTTGCCTATGGGTTCACTCAACCCATCGACATGCGGGTTTCCGAGATGATTTCAGGCGTGAGTTCGGCCGTCGCCATCAAGTTGTCCGGCGATGACTTTGAGGTGCTGGATCAGAAGGCCCGTGAAATCGAGGCTATCGTCTCAAGTGTGGAGGGTGCCGTCGACGTCCAGCGAACGCCGCTCGGAGGTCAGCTCTATTTGAACATTCGTCTGAAGCACCGGGAAATGGGTCGACTCGGGTTGAGCGTCGAGCAGGTCAATGCCCTCGTTTCGAAGGCCGTTGCCGGCGAGACGGTAACCGAGATCATCGAAGGAAACCGCCGCGTTCCTGTTCTCCTGCGTTACCCCGAATCACTCAGGAGCTCGGCGGAAGCGCTGAGAAATCTTCAGGTCACAACAGCCTCCGGTCAGCGCATATTTCTGTCTGATATCGCCGAATTGGAGGAGGTCGACGGGCCGACTGCGATTGATCGGGAAGACGGAAAACGGGTCGTCGTTCTCGAGTCAAATGTGGAGGGGCGCGATGTCGTCGGTTTTGTTGCCGACGTCGAAAAAGCACTGGGTGAAAAGTTGGAATTGCCGCCCGGCTATTTCATTGATCTGGCGGGTCAATTTGAGAACCAGGCGAGAGCAAGTAAAAGGCTCGCGGTGGTAGTTCCCTTCGCGTTGCTGGCGATCTTTATGGTTCTGTTAAGCACTCTGGGAACAGCGCGTCAGGCAATTCTGATTCTAGCTAACATCCCGTTTGCGTTGATCGGAGGCATTCTCGTTTTGTTCTTTTCCGGGTTCTATCTCAGTGTGCCTGCCTCGGTGGGATTCATCGCATTGCTGGGGCTCGCGATCATGAACGGAGTCGTCATGGTGATGTTTTTCAACCAGCTCCGCGAGGAGGGGAAAAGTATCCACGAATCGGTCGTGGAAGGGGCTCAGAGACGAGTCAGACCGGTCATGATGACTGCGATCCTCACCATTCTCGGGTTGGTACCACTGCTTCTTGCGAGCGGTCCGGGATCGGAAATTCAAAAACCCCTCGCGGCTGTCGTCGTCGGGGGCACGATTTCATCGACCATCCTCACCCTGCTGCTTCTGCCGGCGATGTACCGGGCGATCGAAGAAAGAGTCGCGCGTGTGACCTGAACTGATTAATGGGTTCACAAAGCTGGCGAGGATGGATAAATTGTCCTCAAAAGGAGGAGCGGTCTGCGAGGGGGGGATTATTTAATTTTTAAATGATTGGCCTTTAGCTGCCGCTTCTTCGAGCTCGGCTATTTATCGTGATCACTAAGGCCGGAATGAAAGATAGAGGTAGCAGTAGCCAAATCGGGAAGACTAATGACACGTCAAAGTTCGTTTTTGATAGATTGTAACGGTTCGGCCCTGTGCGTCCCCGGAGCGTCTTACGGAGGTTTCTTGGAGGGAGGTAAGTCTCTCTTGGATTTCTCTTTTTTGGCACAGCCGAGATCTGGGTGTGGGACATCCCGAAGCCATTGAAGATGGGATCCGTCTGGATGAATATGAATAAGGAACCGTAGCCCAACCCGGCCATCATTCCGGGCTTCCTCGGTATATTGCTTAAGTTCACATAGAAAAAGTGACTCGTAAGCCAGATGGCCAGCACAATACTCGGTGTGATAGCGCAGTTGAAAGCCTTCATTGGGCAATCGCAAAACAGGGCCGCGTGGTGGACCCAACAGGGTCAGGTCGTGGACCTAACCCTGTTTGATTGCCTGAAATCAGTCGTTCAGTGTGTAGACGAAAAGACCTGAGCGGAGCTTTGGCTCGAACCAGGTGGATTTCGGAGGCATGATCTCATTGGCATCGGCGATGTCGATGAGCTGCTGCACCGTGGTCGGATACATGGAGAAGGCCACGGCCCACTCGCCGCTGTCGACGCGCTTTTCGAGCTCGGCGGTTCCGCGGATTCCACCGATGAAGTCAATTCGCTCGTCGGTGCGTGGATCGCCGATTCCCAGAATGGGAGAAAGGATCCGATCCTGCAGGACGGATACATCGAGGCGATCGATGGGGCTTTCGGAATCGACTTCGTCCCAAACGAGGGTGTGCCATTTTCCGTCGAGGTAGACGCAGAGTGACTCGGAGTATTCAGGATTCTGTTTTCCGTTGGAATCGAGTCGGAAATTTTCCGAGATTCGCTGGAGAAATCCGTCTGCGGAAAGGCCGTTGAGGTCTTTTACAACGCGGTTGTAGGGGAGCACCTTGAGTTGGCTCGCAGGGAAAAGGACCGCGAGGAACCAGTTGTAGTTTTCCGCACCGGTGTGGTTGGGGTTGGCATCGCGGCGCTCTTTGCCCACGCGTGCGGCACTGGCACTGCGGTGATGGCCGTCGGCGACGTAGGAAACGGGCACTTCACCGACTGCTTCGAGAAGCTCTTTACCTTCGGTTTCGGAGACGCGCCAGACGGTGTGCTGCACTTTAACGTCATCGGTGAAATCGATTGTCGGCTCGTGGCTTGAAATCCAGTTTTCGACGAAGCTGTCTACTGTCTCGACGTCGTTGTATGTGAGGAAGACCGGGCCGGTGTTGGCACTGAGCGTGTCGGTCAGCTTGGTGCGGTCGTTCTCTTTCACCGGGCGCGTCTTCTCGTGCTTCTTGATGATGTCGTTTTCGTAATCCTCAATGTGGCAGGCGAGAGTGATCCCGATCTGGGAGTGCCCGTTCATGATTTGGCGGTAAAGGTAAACGCATGGCTCGGGCTCGCGCACGAGGATGCCGTCGGACTGGAGCTTGTCGAGGTTCTCTTTCGACTTCGCGTAGATTTCGTCTCCGTAAGGATCGGTGCCGTCAGGGAACTCGATCTCAGCGCGGACGACGCGAAGGAAGCTGTGCAAATTGTCACCGGCAAGCGCGCGGGCTTCTTCGGTGTTCACCACGTCGTATGGGACGGAGGCGACGGTTTCCGCTTTTCCGGCGGCGGGGACAAGTGAAGGAAATGCTTTAATTCTCATGTGATAAAACGTGCTATCTGCTATGGCACCTTCGAAACTCCTACACCGAAGTAATTCGATCACAACTTTCAATTCCGTCCCATTTTTTCCACGGGAGGCTTTGCTGTTGCCGGTTGGACCCTGTATCCTCCCCTTATAATATGATAGCGCTTCAAAAATTGGTGGATTCCGCAGAGGGATGGTTGGCGACGGATACGATTCCGGATTACCCGCAGGCTTTGAACGGGCTGCAGTTGGAAAACTCGGGGAAGGTTACCAAAATTGTTGCGGCGGTGGATGCCTGCCTTGCAACGATCGAGGCGGCCTGCGATATGGAGGCTGATTTGCTGGTGGTGCATCACGGGCTCTTCTGGCAGGGCGCGCAAAAGATCGAGGGCAGTCTTTACAAGAAGCTCAAGCGCGCCATCGACAGTGATCTTGCGATCTACAGCTCGCACATTCCGCTCGACGTCCATCTTGAGTTCGGGAACAACGCTCAATTCCTCGCTGCGATCGGGTTCAAGGGGCTCTCAATGCCGTTTTTCCCGTGGAAAGGGATCAATCTCGGGCTCCGTGCCAATGTCGAGATCACACGGGACGATCTTATCGCCCGTGTGGAGTCGGCAACGGGAGAGCGGCCGCACGTTTGTCCGGGAGGTCCCAAAGAGATTCGCAAAGTCGGTGTTATCACCGGTGGTGCCGGATCGGAGATTTTTGACATCGCGGAGACGGGTATCGATACCTTTATTACCGGTGAGGGACCGCATTGGAGTTACACCGCCGCCGAGGAACTCGGAATCAACGTGATCTATGCCGGGCACTACGCGACCGAGACCTTCGGGGTGAAGGCACTCGCGGCTCGATGGTGCAGAGAGAACCCCGGGTTGTCCTCGGAGTTCTTTGATCACCCGACGGGCTTGTAAGAGAGAGTCGAGCTATTCCGTCCAGGGGATTACCTCTCCAAGAGTGCGGGAGAGCACCGGATCAAGTTCGTAGACGTCCCGGGCCGGAGCGAGAACGATCTTTCCGCCGTCGATGGGGCGGGGAAAGGTCGTCAGGTAGATAATGTAGACGTTGATCTCCGTTTTGATGGCGAGGCTTTTCCGCTCGTCAGCGTACATCGCCGTTTTGACCTGCTCTCCGGTCCAACCTTCGCTTGAGAGAACCCACTCACCGAACTCCTCCGGTTTGGAGACCCTGACGCAGCCATGACTGTGGTCCCGCTCGCTTCGTGCAAAGTAGCTTTTGGACGGAGTGTCGTGCATGTAGATATTGAAGGAGTTCGGGAAGAGGAATTTGATGCGCCCGAGTGAATTAGTGGGCCCCGGCTTTTGCCGCAGGAAAAGACGTCCCTGCGAGACCAGTTCGAGGTTGGCGGGCGAAAGGCGGTGGCTCGATTTGTCGTAAGGGTTGAAAGAACTCACGATCTCGTAGCGGTTGCGGCTCAGGAAACCCCAGTCTTCCTGTGCTTTCGGGAGAATTTCCTTTACGGCGATACTCTTGGGTACGTTCCAATAGGGGCCGAAGACCACTTCCTTCATGGTGTCGCGAAAAATGCGGGTGCGGTGGGAATCCTTGGAGGCCCGCCCGTGGACCACGCGCATCGTCTTCATATGAAAGTCATTTTCATCAAAGGCATAGAGCTCCGCCGAGGGAAGGTTCGCGATGACGTAGCGTTTTCCCATCTTGTTGGGAATCAGTCTGGCCCGATGGAGGTTCAGAATAATAGAACGGTAACGATCGGCGGCGTTGGTATTGAGATACTGCCAGCTCCCGGAGCCGAGGATTCCATCGGTATCCAAACCGTAGTCGCCCTGGAAGGCGACGAGTGCTGCGGTCAGTTCAGGAGTCATTGATGACAGCGTTGCAATTAGTTCTGCAGGCATCGTCAGGTAGCCTCGATCAACAAGGTGTGCGGCCAGTGCCGGGGCGTAGGGGTATGCTTCGCCGGGGCGTGCGACTCCCGAACTCGCCGGATCCGGAATATTGGGGAGACCTGAGTATTCGAGAATTGACGCCTTCGCTGCAGGGTAGGCTTTGAGCAGTTCCCGATAGATCCAGTTTTTCGGCGCCATGATCTCGATCGCCTGCGCCGTGTCTGCCGGTTGCAGGGAAGTCGCGGTGACGAGATCTCCCACGATTGACTCAACACTGAAGTCGGCCGAACCGGGGGTGTCTTCTTTGTTCCAGTCTTCCCAGATGCTTTCGGTGGGGACAGCTCCCATCCGAATCAGTAACGCGGCATCGCAAAACGCAATCGTCAGCGCGAGGTCACCCTTATCCACTGTCTCATCGGTGATCGAGCTGAGGATGATTTCCGGATCAGAAACCATCAGTTCCGGGAAGGCGTGCTCGGCAAGTTTGCCGGACAGCGCCCCTTTAAAGAGGAAGCTGTCTGTCTTTGGATCCCAAAGGGGGCGAAACCCGCGTTGCTGATAGATTGTTGCGATGACATCGGCGGCGACGGTTTTAAAGTGTCGGGTCGAAGGAAAGGCGGAAAGCACCTCGTTCCGGACCGCAAGGAATTCCGGGCTTGGCTGAGAGGCGACCGGTTCCACCGGAGCCGTCGATTCAGTAGCGGCAGGAGCCATCGGTGTCGTAACGCCGACTGTCGGATCAATTTCATCTTCCGGCTCAGGAGCGGGTGTCGAGATTTTGAGGCCTGCGGGCATGGGAGCTCGTCCGTCGGCGGGAGGTGTCGGCGTATCGACGACAGGGCGGGCGATAATAAGCGGCGGATTCGAGCTTCCTGCGCCGGTGTCTTGCGACTGCGCGCCATAGATGAAAATGCAGGAGAAGCCGAGCAATGGAATGGCGCACCTGGGGATTGGAAGGGTCATAAGGATGGGGGGCGGTATAAGGGCCGGGCTGAATCATAATCCATTGCGCCGAAAAAAGCCAGACGCGCCATTATTGTAGCGTTCTGAACCTGCCTCTTCAGGGGATTGGGAGGAGGGGGCCGTTCGAGTCGAAAAAGCCATAAAATGAATACTTGTTAGAGTGAAATTGGGGTGATTTTGAAAGAAGTGAAAAAACATTCACAAA
>JARGPH010000008.1 GCA_029213065.1 Verrucomicrobiales bacterium
AGGTTCAAATCCTGCTCCCGCACTCTAACTTTAAAGCCTCTAACTCAGTGAGTTAGGGGTTTTTTTGTTTGGTGGGAGGATGGCCCGATTTTAAGCGAATTGGATCCCTGAAATCCAATCAGCGGAGCTTTTTGCAAGATTCCGCTGCTTAGATGCCTCGTAGCGGAAGATGCCAGATTTTCCGCGCGGGCGATTAGTCAAGTATCAGTCAAGTTATCAGTCCACGACATGGTGGAACCGGGGCGTTTCGAAACAGAGGGACGCTTCAAAGCCCAACCGATCCGCGTAAATTTAATTCCATCTGTGTGAGCGAAGCGAATTTGTGCTAGAAAACGAATGATGCGAATTTTGCACAGATGGACACGGATTTCTGATGATTGATACGGATCTTTTGAGATTGCTCCACTGTGGAAGTGACTGAGTCAAGCCCGCCCTACAACCGCCCCTTATACTTCTTCGGATTCTTGATGTAGTCGAAGCCGTCGATCGCTTCACCGTCCTTGTCGACGATGGTGAAGGTGCCTTTTGAGCCTTTGGCAAGCTCGGCGAAACTCTCTTTTCCCTCGGCGGTCTGCATCGCGATGCAGTTGATTTTGGGGCGCCCGTGTCGCTTGCTGTTGCTCAGGATGGAGGAAACGTTGAGATCGCGGTCCTGACCGTCGGACATGAAAAAGATGACGTCGGGGGAGGGCTTCATGAGGTGGGCGAGTTCGAGGGCGTTGTCCCAGTCTGTGCCGCTGAAGCGTTTTGAATCTTTCACGAACTTGATCGATTTGCGGGTCGCTGACGAGGTCGCTTTGATCCATTTCGGTGCGGGAAAAGTGGAGTCGGCTTTGGCGAGGGAATGGTCGAAGAGGCTCTTTGCTTTGAAGCTGTATTCACCGTCCGGGCTGAAGAAATCGGTGGGACCGAAGGGCGGTTTTCCTTTAACCGGTTTCACGCCCCAGCCCTTGTCGGCGAAGTAGGCACCTCCGGCAAAAAGCATCACGTGGTAGTCGACGCCTCTGAGAGTCTTCAAGGTTTTCTCCAGTTCGTCGTCCCGCAATTTTACCTGGTGCGGCTGCATCGAAATGGAAGCGTCGAGAACGAAAAGGAAGCGTTGTCCGCTCGATTTGCTGCCGAAAAACATCGCGGAGGATCCGCCGCCGGTGCCGAAGGTCATGCTGGAGCCGAAGCCCATTCCGAGGGTGGAATCGCCCATGCCCACTCCGGGGGAATCGAAGGTTTGCATGGTGACATCAGAGACGGCGGTGGTCGTCATGACATCCATCGCCATCGCCCCGGCGGTAAGCGCGGCCGGGGTGGGGACATTTTGTGGTTTTGTCATGACCTGGGTTTCAATCTCGTCGGCCTTCTCTTCCGGTGCCGAAGCGACGATTTGAGGAGGGGAGGGCCGCGGTGAGGCGGTCACTATGATCAGCATGAGAAGACAGATGATCGCCGTCGCGGCGAGTCCGGCGAGGACCGAATAAATCTTATTCCGGCGGTCCGCAACTGTGAGGGTGGACTCGTTCTCTTCGCGGTGACGCCGTATTGCCTCCTGCAGGTTGGCGATGAGGTGGCCGTCCTCGGTCGTGGAGGCTCCCACGAAAATCTCATCTTCATTGCGGGGGGCATGAAAGATTGTTTCGTCGGGAGCCTGGTAGTTGTAGGTCACCAGCTCGCTGTCCGGTTGTGGCTGGAGGCTCACATTGACGAGTTCTTCGCGGTAGTCGGCGTCCGGCGTGTGGATCGGCTCATAGCGGGTGACGTTTTCCTCGTATTGCAGGCCCGGTAGCGCAGGGAGGCTGGCCGGATCAACGAGCGGGGCCGGCTGAAGGCCGAGTGCTTCCCGCAGGGTGATGACGGGATACTCTCCCGGTGCGGGGTAGTAGACCTCCTCCCGGGAGCGGGGCTGAGGATGCGAAGCCGGTTGTGGCAGGGCGGGGGCGGTTTCCTCTGCTTCGTGCGCGGCCTCCGTAGGTTCTTCTTCCGTTTCGGCCGGGGAATCGTAGGCGGCTGCGAGTTCGGGATCGCTGAGCTGTCCGTTGAATGTCAGGGCGGAGAAGTAGTGGCGTTTTCCCTGCTCGTGGTCACCTATGCGATAGCATAATTTGGCCCGTTCGAGGTGGGCCGCTGCGTTGGCGGGGTCTTCGGCGAGGATGGCGTCGATGACCTCAAAGCCACTTGCCGGGTTGATCAGCCCGTAAGCCCGGCCCGCCATGACCCGGGAATCGATCTCTTCGGGCAGGATCGTGACCTGTTCGAGAACGGCAGAGGCCTCGTCGATTCGATCTTCGGCGATGAGGGCCTCAACGAGCGCCAGCCTGCATTGCCAGCTGTCGGGCGCGGCCTGAAGCGTCGCCGTGAGGGTTTCGATGATGGCTGACATGCAGAGAAAGTAAGAAAGGGTAAGGAAATCCCATCCGGTTCTGGATGGGTCCGGCGATTCTTAAGATTCTCAGGCGTCGTGTCAAGACGCGGGCTGAATTTCAGCCCTGCTCAATCTGCCTGAGCCGGCTTCGCGGCTTCTTCACGGCAGGATTCTCCGCAGAAAAGGCCGTGTTCCTCGCGGCAGGAGGGGCAGACGAAAATCTGTTCGTTGCAGTCGGGCCATTTGCAGTTGCCGAAGTGAGGTTCCTCTTCTCCGCAGTAGCGGCAATGCGAGATGATCTTTCTCGTTTCGGTGTGGTTCACTTCCACCCCGACCCGCTGGTCAAAGACGTAGCAGAGCCCGTCGAAGTCACGGCCCTGAACTTCGGGATCCTTGCTGTATTTGACGATGCCTCCATCGAGCTGGTAGACGTCTTCGAAACCTTCGTTTCGGATTAGACCGGAAAGTTTTTCGCAGCGGATTCCACCGGTGCAGTAGGTGAGGATCTTTTTGCCCTTCAGTTCCTCCGCGTTCTTTTTGAGCCAGTCGGGGAATTCACGGAAGTTGCCGATATCGGGGCAGACTGCATCTTTGAAATGCCCGAGGGCGGCTTCGTAATCGTTCCGGCCGTCGATGATGATGACGTCATCTTCCTGCATCGCCTCATAGAATTCACGGGGCGAAAGGCGCTCTCCGGTCGTCTCGTTCGGGTTGATGTCGGATTCGTCTTCGAGTCCGAGGCTGACGATTTCGGTTCGAAGTTTGATCGAAAGTTTCGGGAAAACGTGATCGTCGGAGGGATCGATTTTAAATTCCATCTCCGAGGTGAGAGGGGACGCCTTCATCTCTTCGATGTAGCGGTTGGTCTCCTCTGTCGCTCCCGAAACAGTGCCGTTGATGCCTTCCTTTCCGATGATGATTCGCCCCCTGAGGTTGAGATTTTCGCAGAGTTCCCGGTGCGACTTCACGTAGGCCGCGGGATCTTCGATTGGCACATAGCGGTAGTAGAGCAGGACCTGAAAAGGCGCTGCGACCGTTGCCGACTGGATGGTGGATTCTGTATTCACGACAATTGGAATCTACGGATTTTCGGAGATCTCTCAAGTGCTTCGAATCGACAAAGGATCTGAAATTTTCTCAGAACGTAATATTAAAAATGAGAATTCTTTCAAAAATGACAATAATTTCTGGACGAAAGGAGGTTTTCTGCTCTAATTCACTTCGTGAGCACGCTTGGATCCAGTCCCAGAGAGAGAGCCATCAGTCGTATCTGTTTTTACGCGCTGGTGGCTGCGATCATGTGGACGGGGAACCTGATGCGCCCTGATTTCGAGGCGATTCGCGCGGAAAAGCTGGTCGCGCAGGGAGTCGCTCAACCGATGATCGGAGTTCCGGTCCCGAACGGGGTTACCTTTCGCCGCGTGAACTGAGTTACCTTCGTTTTAAGAAGATGACTCGAGGAGAGGTGTTTCTTAGAAGCGACCTTGGCTGGCGATGCCCTGACGAATCAGGCGATTGGTTTAAATTGCCTGAAATCGGTGATCAATCTGTGCAAAACTCGCATCAGGTGAGTGGTTGAGCACCGATTCGCTTCGCTTTCACAGATGGAATCGGATTGACACGGATATGATGGGCTTTGAACCCACTATAAAGAGGTGGCGCTTCTCTTTACGCGGAATAGCGCTGCTCACCGCCCACGTAAGTCGCAATGACCTCGAGTTTGGGAGTCAACAGGGTCAGGTCGGCGAGTAAACCCTCTTTGATCATGCCCCGGTCGCGAATCCCCAGTGAATGGGCCTGGTTCGCGGCACAGGTTTTCGAAAGTTCGTTCAATGTCAGTTTCGTGATGCGGCTGACATGACGAAGCGCTTCGTCGAAGGTCACGACGGAGCCCGCGAGGTTGCCTTCAGGAATGCGGGCTTCACCGTTTTTAACAATGATCTCGGTGTCGTGAAGTGGGTAGACTCCGTCGCCGAGATGGGAGGCGGCGATGGAGTCGGTGATGAGCATCAACTGATCGCAGCTGCGGTGCTTGAATGCGATTTTGATCATCTCAGGATTCAGGTGGATCGTGTCGCAGATGATTTCGATCATGACTTTGTCATCGAGCAGTCCCGCCCCCACTAGACCGACTTCGCGATGGTGGAGGCCTGACATTTGATTGCAGTAATGCGTGAGGTGTTTGAGGCCCGCTTCCCGGGCGGTGCGGTATTCGTCGTAGGTGGCCGCGCTGTGAGCTGCTGAGGTGATGATTCCCATGCTCCGCATTTCGCGGACGAAGGAAACGGCGCCCTCCAGCTCGACGGCGAGTGAGACGATTCCGACGGGGCAGATCTCGTTGATTTTCCGAATCTCCTCAACGCTGGGAAGACGCATTTCTTTCGGGTTCTGCGCTCCGGCTTGTGAGGGATTGAGAAACGGCCCCTCGACATGCAAAAGGGGCGCACGGGCAAATCGCTGATTTTCGCGATACTCGGCAGCGGCTTTTGCCATTGCGATGGTTTCCTCTGGCGAAGCGGTCCAGGTCGTCGGCAGGAACGTGGTGACCCCTTCTGCGAGTTTCGCTTCGGCGATGGTTTCGACGGCCTCGAGGGTTGCGTTGGAGAGGTCAAATCCATTGGCACCGTGGGTGTGGATATCGATGAAGCCGGGCATGGCCTGCACTTCGCCGCCGCCGTCAAAAATCACCTCGCTACCCTTGGGCGGGTCGTGTCCTTCGTGGATCTGCTCGATGCAATTGTCGTCTCCGAGTTCGATCGATACGGGGCGAATATGCGCGTTGGGGGACACGAGGAGAACGTCATTGATGACTCTGGCCATAGGGAATGATAGGATGACTTCTCCAATTGGAAACCTATTTCATGAGTGATCAGAAAAACGAAAATCTAAAGGCGGGTGAGGATGGCCGCTTGCGTTGCTGGTGGGGCGCGGGGGATGCTGAGTATTGCCGTTATCACGATGAGGAATGGGGAAGGCCCGTGGTCGACGATCAGCGGCTCTTTGAGAAAATCTGCCTGGAGGGGTTTCAGTCAGGGCTTTCGTGGCTCACGATTCTGAGAAAGCGGGAGAATTTCCGAAAGGCGTTTAATCATTTTGATTTCCGTGCCATTGCGAAGTTTGACGATTCGAAAGTGGTGCCGCGGCTTCTCGAGGATGCGGGCATAATCCGTCATCGCGGTAAGATCGAGGCGACGCTGAACAACGCGCGTCGGGCCGTCGAAATGGTTGGGGAATTTGGTTCTCTTTCCGCATATTTCTGGTCGTGGGAACCGGCCGGAAGGGAGCCGCACGTTGGGAAAGGTGAGTATGATCATCCGATTCCCAGTGTCACCGATACCTCCCTCGCTTTGAGCAAAGATCTGAAAAAGCGGGGTTGGAAATTCTTCGGCCCGACGACGGCGTATGCCTTCATGCAGGCGATGGGAATGGTCAATGATCACCTTGAAGGGTGCGTTATTCACAAAGAGTCGGAGGCCTTGAGAGCGAAGCTGGTTCGCCCTTCGAAAAAGTGATCCGGTGAAATATCGGTTCTGCCGGAGATTGATTCTTGACCGGTTGACCGGTTTTTCATAACATTTTCCCCTGCCAGAGCAGGAATCTGCATTGGCGTATCCACTCTGAAAATTTCCTCTATATATGAAACACTCTTCTTTTAAACGGCAACTGAACAAGGGCCTCACCATGATTGAGATCCTCGTGGTGATTGCTATTCTGGGCATCCTTATCGGGATTCTCGTTCCCAGCCTGGGGAAAGCGAAAGAAGTTGCTGAAGCGGTTAAGAATACCTACAACCTCAAGCAAATCGCGGTGGCGACGATCAACTGGGCTGCTGACAACGGCAGTAAGTTGCCTTCTCCTCAGTATCCCGGTGGGATGGAAGCTCCGAAAGGGATTCCTGAAGAGGACTTTTTCCCCCCTTACTATAATGTCGGTGAGACAGGGCTTTGGCTGGACGGGGTTATCTTCGCTGAAATGTATCTGAAGGAGGCCAATGTCAGGGAGAACGAAGAGGAGGACCCAAGCGGCGCAACGGATGTTGAAGAAACCACGGGTGGCTACACGTTTGATGAAAATGGTTCCCATCTGAAAGGAACCCTTTTCGAGAATACGATGTCTGTGAAAAAGGATCCGGGCGAGGAAGACTGGCACAAACACAGCTATGCGATGAACGCCAGTCTCCAGTATGACCGTATTTATGATTCGGTAAATACTTCTGACCCCTATTTGACGGAGAAAACGCTGTCGAATTTGGTCTTTGCCCCAAATGCGATGCTGTATATCGATTGCATCGAGACGAACGTGATTCGTTTTGAAGAGAGAGAGTCTGTGATTGAGACCAGCGAGGAGCGCTGGGATGGAGGCAAGCTGATCGCTGCATTTATCGACGGTCATGCTGAGCGACTTTCTCAGGATGATGTTCCGAGTGAAGATCCTTCCAGTGATCTCAAATCGAGCCGCTTCTGGCGCGGGGTGAATCCTGACTGAGGCTACAGAGGCCTGGTTGAGGCAGGCTCCGGGTGCTTTCCGGAGCGTTGATCAGCTCTCATCCGGCGCATTGGCCTTGTCGTAGGCCTTTTTCACCAGCTCCCGGGCTTTGCTGACCGCGAAGGTGCATGCCTCTGTGCAAACAGGTGGAATGAAGCGCTTGTGGGGTTTGATCCGGCTCACCGCGCACTGGTCGTCAATCGGCCAGGCGATTTTTCTGATGCAGCCCGGGGAACAGACTTCCCGCATGATTTCGTTCGCCATCTGATCGTTAATCGTTCCCGCAAATCGGTACATCCCGGTCTGCCGGTCGAGAGTGGTTCGCAGTGAGACCGGGTCGAGTTTTCCGGCATCGTAGGCCACCCAGGTAGCAAAGAGTCCGGGGTAAATGGCGTCGAGTCGCTTGATGAATTCAGCAGGTTCATCGCATTCGGTAACCCACCCGCATTTCAAGGTCGGCGCGGTTTTGAGCGGGCGATATTCGTTGTTCGCGTCGAATTTAGCCATCTCGCGGAGTTCGGCGAGCGACTCAAGTTTTTCCAGCCTCTCCATCGAATCCCGATTGCGGGAATGGACCGCGCGAAAGGAGCCTTCAGGGGATCGGCTCAGTTGCAATTCACCCAGTCGCAAGGTGGAATCAGGGGGCAGTAGATTTTCGAGCGCGTCTGCGAGAGTCATGATCGATAATGTTCGTCAAAGTATGCGACTTGATCAACGATTACTTCAGCGAGTGAGGGGTCGGTGCCTATCGCGGAGCTGTAGTAAAGGGTCCGGCCCTCGATGGCGTAGGGATTCTGCCTGAAAATGTCGCGCTGACTGGCGGCTTCGGTCGGCTCGGATTCGATCCCGAGAAGCACGGGGATATCCTGGTAGCTGTGGAGCGCGTCGGCGATGAAAAAGGGAACCACGATGACGATGGGGGAATCGGTCAGGGTTTTCCAATCGGCGATAAAAGGGGCTTCCTCCATGTAGGCGTCAATGACATCGCCGAAGGGCTCGCCTGACTCCTTGATCGCCGCGACCTGATCCTTGATCGCCTCTACTGACTTTTTGTTCAGATTGGTGCCGTGGCCGACGATGATCAAGGTTGTCGCGGAAAGTTCTACGCCCGGATCGAGAATCTCTTTGGCCCGCTTGATGAGAAGGTCGGTCATTTTGCTGTGAATCCCGACGGGGTCGCAATAGTGAATCTGTTTGCCTTTTCGCTCGCAGTTGTGGCCTTCGATTTCCAGCTCTCTCGGGAGGACTTCGCGGGTGAAATAGCCTTCGCTGATGAAGTTGGGAACGATGTAGACCTCGTCTTCTTCGATCATGGGCCAGATCTGGCGAAAGCTGGGCTCCTCTTTCCAGAACGCGCAGTGAACGCTGCCGAACTGGCCCGTCGCGGCAATTTTGTCGGCGTGTTCCCACGAGGGGTGTGATGAATCCGGATTCTCGGTCGATCCGTGACCGAGGATGAGAAGTGCGCTGTCGGGTTTTGAGATAGGCATTGTCAGGAATACGGGCGGTTTCGCAAAAGGGACGCTGAAATAATGGGCTCCGTCCACTATTTTAGATTGCTTAATTATTATAATTTCCTAATATAATAAAAGCGGAGCGCAGTAGTTCAACTTTTCCCACTAAATGAGATTTTTTATCCTGACTGTAGCAGGCCTTCTTGGTTTTGCTTCGCCTTTGACGGGGATGGCAGATCCTGCAGAGTCTGACGGGGGGCTTACGGGGTTGGCTGCGCTGGATCAGTTCGTGAGTGTCGCAACACTCGCTCCGAATGAAGAGGTGTTGGGCATGGCCGGCTTTTACGGCGAATCCCAGCCCGGGAAGTGGTTGATCCTGTCGGCCGATCCTGCGACTCCCGGTATGCTGCATGAGTCTGTTTTTGTGGATGGCGCCGTGCTCGCAGAGCGAAGCTTTCGCCGGCTTCCCGACCAGAATGTGCCTGAAATACGGCTTCGCAGAGAGGGACTTTTAATCGACTCCGACAAGGCATTTGAGGTCGTGGCGATGGTTGCCCGGTCGGAGCAGCGGACATTTCAATATGCCCACTATCAGCTGAGGATTCGTGAGGAGGGCAACGAGCCAATCTGGATGGTGAGCCTTCTCAACAAGGCTCAGGTCCCGCTGGGGACGCTCTATGTTTCCGCTAGAACCGGGGAGATCGTGCGACGCGCCTGGATCAAGCCGGCCTCGCCTCCGAAAGTCGAAGTCGACGATTCGATTTCCCTTCGCTGAATTTGCTTTCTTCTTTAAGAAACGAATTTTCCCGTGATTGCGAGTGTGATTCCCGGTGTCTGGATATTCACGAACATGGTTTGACCGTCGGGGCTGAAGCAGGCGCCCGCGAGCTCCCCTGACGGGAAGGCATTTCTGGCGAAGTTGAAGAGCTCACCTTCTTTGGTGACGCCTCGAATGAAGGCGCCTTTGGTATCCTCGCAGATGTAGAGGTGACCGGAGTTTGCAATCGTGATGTTGTCACCGCTTTTGAGAAGGTCGGAATTGTTGGGTTCAAGATAGAGTTCCAGTTCCCCGGGGGCATTCGCTTCTTCGGCGGTGCCTTCGGCCTCGCTCGGGAAGTAGCGGAAAATCTGACCGAAGCGTTTTTCCCCTCCGTCGGTGCAGGCCCAGTAGATCGAGTGTTCGCCCGCGTCTTCGGGGCTGCCATACCACATCCCTTCGGCGCGTGAGAAAATGACGGCACCTTTTCCGATCGCCCTCAAGCGCAGGTCGTCCGCGGGTGCTTCGACGTCTTCGAGATCGACCCATTCCACCGCGACACGCTCTCCAATGGGAAAGGCGCTTTTCCCGCCGGGCCAGTTTCTCGTGTCGGCTTCTTTGTCGCCCTTAATCATGAGCGCCTGCAGTTTTCCGCCTGCTGCGGGATTTTTGCGTTCGGCGGGAAGGAAGCGGTAAATAACGCCGTCGTTTCTGTCTTCGGTCAGGTAGATGATGTCGGTCCGTGGATCGACTGCGATCGCTTCGTGGCGGAACCGCCCCATCGCCTTCAGCGGAACGGGCTTTGTCAGGCCCGGCTTTCTGTCAGCGGGAACTTCGAAGCAGTAGCCGTGAAACGCGCCCCATTCGGTCGTCATATCGGCGGGTTCTTCGCAGGTGATCCAGGTTCCCCACGGGGTGGGACCGCCTGCGCAATTGCGATCTGTTCCGACGAGGCTGAGATACTCTTCCTCGACCTGTCGCGTTTTCAGATTGTAGACAATCGTGGTTGTTCCTCCGACGAAGGGCTGGGCACCGTGTCTGCCTCCGTCATAAATCAGTGATTTATCGAAGTCTTCGGGGAGCGTTTTGTTGTCATCAAAGGGGCCGGTGGTGTAGCCCGAGTGCCCGATCTCGTGATTCCGAATCAGAGCAACGCGGTCTTCACCGAGGTCAAAGGCAGCCATCCCGTCCGGTTTTCCGGGCACCTTGTATCCGTCAGACATCCGGCTCCCTGTCTGTGAAATGACTTCGTAGGAAAAGCCTTCGGGGAGATCGAGAATGCCATTGGGATCAGACTTCAGTTCTCCGTATGAAAAGGATGGCTTCGCAGACGTTTCAGCGTTCGCGCTCGTGGACAGGTAGCGGTCGAGGCCGAAAAAACCCGCTGTGACGGCGGAGGACTGCGAAAGGAAAAGGCGTCGGGAAGTCTTCATGATTGGTTCGGAAATTATACGGACAAAAATGCGGTATCATGAGGCTTTTCTCCTACTGATTTGTGTGAACTTTCAGAAAGGCTTTCGCTTGCACCGCTGCGCTCCTTTTGTCAGGCTCACGCTTCAAATTTATTATGAAACTGGAAACAATCTGTCTACACGGCGGGCACACGCCCGATGCCGTTACCAACTCAAGAGCGGTGCCGCTCTATCGTACGAGCTCGTTCACGTTTAACTCCACGGAGCACGCCGCGAATCTCTTTGCGCTGAAAGAGCTCGGGAATATTTACACCCGGCTCATGAACCCGACGACGGATGTGCTCGAGAAACGAGTCGCTCTCCTCGAAGGCGCTCACGAAATGGCGGGGCTTGGCGTTGCCTCGGGAACAGCCGGTGTTTTCTATTCCATCATCAATTTGGCCCAGAAAGGGGACAACATCGTCTCCGCCCGCAATCTTTACGGCGGCACCTATACGCAGTTCAACGACATCCTTCCTTCGATGGGGATCGAAGTCCGATTTGTGGATTCGCAGGATCCTCAGGCCTTCGCGAATGCGATTGATGAAAACACCCGTGCCCTCTTCTGCGAATCCGTGTCCAACCCTGCTGTTGAGATTACTGATCTTGAAGCGGTTGCCAATGTGGCTCATTCGCACGGTTTGCCGCTCATTGTCGATTCGACCTTTTCAACCCCCTACCTGACACGTCCGATCGATCATGGCGCTGACATTGTTGTCCATTCCCTCACGAAGTGGATGGGCGGTCATGGTGCCGGGCTCGGCGGGGTTGTCGTTGATTCCGGAAAGTTTAACTGGGCCGGTGGAAAGCACCCGCTCTTTGACAATCCTGACAACTCCTACCACGGCCTTCGCTGGGGTCACGATCTTCCCGATCCTCTCGCTCCGCTCGCCTACATTCTCCGCATGAGAACAGTGCCGCTTCGCAATCTCGGGGCCTGCATCTCGCCTGACAATTCATGGTTCCTGCTTCAGGGGATCGAAACATTGCCGCTTCGGATGGAGCGCCATTGCGAAAACTCACTCGCGGTGGCGAAGCATCTGCAGGCGCATCCCAAAGTGCAGTCCGTTCGCTATCCCGGTCTCGAAGGTGATTCCGAGTATGAGAAGAATCAGAAATACCTCAAAGGCAAGGGCGGTTCCATGGTCGTCTTCGAAATCGAAGGCGGTGCCGAGGCAGGTAAGGCTTTCATCGAAAAGCTGAGCCTGTTCTCCCACCTCGCCAATGTCGGTGATGCGAAATCTCTCGCGATCCACCCGGCGACAACGACTCACTCCCAGATGAACGCGGAGCAGCAGGCCGCCGGTGGTATCACACCGGGTCTGATCCGTCTTTCGGTCGGTATCGAGAACATCGACGACATTCTCGCCGATCTTGATTCCGCTCTCTCCTGAGAGGGGAGACGTCTCTGTTATGCGCAGGGGAGGCTGTTTCGCTTCTCCTGCGTTTTCCGCTCAATTGATGATGTCGGTCGTGATCTCGTCGGCGTAGATGTTGATCAATGCGACGACTTCACGGCTGTCTTCCCCGGTGATTCCCCGGGTTTCCAGCGCTTTAACGAGGTGACCGACGTAGCGGTCGAATTCATACCGGCTGATCCCCATGTGCTTGTGGATATCTTTGAGAGGGCGCCCGCTGTAGGTTCGCGGGCCACCGGTAGCTGCAGCAAAGAACTCTTTCTGCATGATGATGATTTTCCCGACACTGGCGTGTTTAAAGTAAGGCTTTAAAACCTCATCACTCATGATGCTCTCGTAGAATTCATCGACGAGTCCGGCAATACCTTCCGCGCCTCCAATTTTTTCGTAGATCGATTCGGGTTCTTCCTGGCTCATGGTGTTAATCGGTTCGGTGATACTTAATACGAAATCGCTGAGATTGAAAATGAGGTAATTTACATAAATCAGCAAATAATCCGGGTATCCAGAGAAGGAGTCGTTTCGTAGTTCGGTAAACCAATATGGAAAAACACGACCTTATTCACGAATTCCCCGAGCACAAAGACGCCATTCACGAGCTGAAAGTGAGCAACAGCCACTTTCGTCGACTTTTCGACGAGTATCATGAAGTGGATCATGACGTGCATCGGGTTGAGACGGGTGCTGAAAACACCGACGACGATACCCTCACTGCGTTTCGCAAAAAGCGACTTCAACTGAAGGACGAGCTTTTTGCGATTCTCAATGAGGCGTAGGCCGCCCACTATTCGTAGCGAAGTTGGACCGTTGCTGTGGTCTCAGTGTCACTGATGGCACGGATCCAGTAGGCGCTGAATTCGATGGGAAATTCCCCTTCGATGACGGCGCCCGGTTTGACTTCGAACGATTCGTAAGGAACCCAGACGCCGGTTCCGTCGACATCCATTTCCAGACGAATCGTTGCTGCTTCCGTTGATTCAATTTGGAAGCTCTTTTTGTCATACCCTGTCATTAGATAGGGATCTGAAGGCGTTTCCGCTTTCACCCCGGTATTCTTCCAGGGGCCTCCGAGGCCGCGTGGCTTTCCGAGTTTCCAGAGGTCGTCAATCACACCCGCCCAGACCGCGGCTTTCCCGTCAGGGCTTCGGAGGATGTGATCGCTCTCTGTCTCGGGATCGAGCCCGGTGAAGAAAAGGAGTCCGTTGTGCGAGCAGAAGTCCTGAATCGCGAGATTGTGCGTTGCAACGGGGCGCACCTTGGCGAGCCCCTGAGCGTTCCGCGCCGGCAGCTCGTAAACGGTTCCGTGAACGTTGAGCAGATCGCGTTCTGTCGCGACTTCGCGGCAAATGCGCGCCGGTCCGAGTCCGTCGATCTGATACCGTTCGATTTCCGGAACGTGATCGAACGCGGCAATTTCGTAAATGCGGAAAGGGGCTTTGTTCGTCGCGAGGAGGCGCAGCTTTTGTGCGGTGATCGGTGCTGCCAGCGGAATTTCTCTTTCCACGGAACGATTCCCGCGGATCTCGCCGTTCTCGATTGTTACCCATTCTCCGTCGATTTCCGTTTGAACATCAAACTCTCTCGCGGCAAAGCCTTCGTCATTTTTCCAACCTGAGACAACCCAGAGGTTCGCAATCGTTTCCGGTTCCTCAAAGGTGAACTCGATCCAGCTGGCTTCGCCTTCTTTACCGATCCAGCGGGATGAATCAGTAATTTTTCCATCGTTCGCAAATTTGGCAGCGTATTCTCCGAATGCCGCGCTGGCGCTGACAGTTGCTTTACGTGTGAGGCTTTTCCCGAGAATTGATTCGAGGTCGGCAACCGGTTCGCCGGTGCTTTCCGCTTCCTCTTTTACATAGTCCGGATTGAGGGGAAGGCGGTAGCGCTGGCCGTCTTCGATCAGGAGAATCGAGGCGTCATCGACGCTGATGACGCCTTCGGGCTGCCGGACATTTTTTGCGAGCTTCGACGCGGCGGCAGGACTGTCGACGGGGGTGAACTCCAGTTTCGAATTGATTTCGTAGTAGCTGTAGTCATCGGGATTGGACTTCGATGCTGCGACCAGCCCGAGTGTGTCATAAGCGAGACTCTGCATCACACCGGTCAGTGCAGGCGTTTCCCCGGCAGGGACCAATCCGGCAAAGATGGCGTCATTCTCAGCGGAGCGTTTGTCCTCTTTGCGATACTGAAAATGGGCCGTTGCCATGGCGGTGTCTTTGTCAGGGCTGATCCGGATCCAGGCACCCGCGTCGCTTTTTTCAAAGGCATGGAAAACGGATTCGCCTGCCTCAACCGTGATTTCCTTCAGTACAGTCCACTCGTTCGTGCCGTCCTTGTCCACTTCGAGGGTGAAAGTGACGGCGTCTTCGTTTCCGTGGCTGAGATGGAGGAGGCGGTGGTCGTAGCCCGAAAAGAGGTAGGGGAGGCTCATCGCGCCGGCGGCGACTTTTTCGTTGAGCCAAACCGATCCGCGTCCGATTGCGGGACCGAAAGAGTCGAGGTCTTCGGGAGCGATAAACCAGAGGTTGGAGTTCGACTGCCGCGGAGCTCCATGTTCAGCTTTGAAGGGGCGGGTGTTGAGGAATTCTCCCGCAGCGGAGTCGTCGCATCCGAGGACGAGTCGATCCTCCCAACGGCAAAAGTCGCCGATCACTTTCAGGTAGTTCGATCTCGGGGCGATTCCGGCAGAGTTCCTGCGTGAAAATCTGGAGGGAAAATCCCAGAAGGTGCCATGCATCGTCGCGAGGAATTTTTCCTCTCCGATATCACGAATTCGCGGCCATTCCGTATTCCAGCCGTGGGCACCGTCGTAGCTGTGGCTCCCTTTGGGAAGGCGGTAGAAGTGCCATTTCTTGTTTTCAAGGAGGGCGATAAGAAGTGATCTCGCGTCCCAGCCCATCGACCAGACCGGATCCGTTTCCGGCTTTTTGTTTCCGCTGATGCCTCCGGGACCGGTGATTTCAGTGAACTGCTCGCGAAGAACCAGCTCCCAGTCGCCTTTTCCAAACCATTGCGCGAGGGCACCGGAGATGGCTTCAGGATCTTTGAGGGCCTCGGAGGATCGTTCCCCGTTGTTGCTGTAGAGAAGTCGTCCCTGACCGGAATAGAGCCCTTTCCCGTGGTAGCCGGGCAGCTTGCTTGCGATTCCCGGGGAATCCTTGTCGTGCCCGTCCTTGATCAGGTTTTTCACGGCAAGGGTGTTCACGTCCACTTCGTAGAGCCCTTCCTCCATCGTCGCGTAGTAGACCTTGTTTTGGGGATCTGTCAGGTGGCGGGCATTGCCGGTGAGTCTCCCGGACATTTTCGAAGGGGGAATGACGCGAATGTTTTTCTCCGCATCAATCAGATAGGGACCAATGAGGAGCTGCTTGCTCTCTTCGTGAATCATCCGGTTTGCGGGGGTGCCGCCGACGCTGCCTTCGAATATATGCTGACTGAGATCCGGGCTGATTCGGTAAAGTTTGTCGGTCGAGCCATTTGGCTGGTGCGGGGCGTAGGTGATCGCCCAGAGTTCACCCTGCCAAACCACTACGGCTCCAGTCCCGGCTTCGTTGTGGGTGTTCCACATCCGCAGATGCGGGTAGACTCCGGAAATACTGATGGGTTCGTCGGCATGAGTCTCAGGCGTGAGGGTGAGCACAAACGCAGCGAGGGTGATGAAAAATGATTTACGTTTCATGGGATTTTCCGGTCAAACAGTTGATCGGCACAGACATAAGGACCTAAATCGGAACATTGGACACCGTTTTTATGGGCGCGTGAGCGGTTTTCGCGGGGCGCATTTCGTGGTATCTTTCTGTGAGTTCCTTATTCGCTGCCGATGAAAATCCGAAATCTTCTTTTGTCTGTGTCTGTTTTGACAGGCTGCTTCTTACTCGCTGCCTCAAGTGGATTTGCCGAACTCGATAAGTCCGATTTTGAAACGCTTCACGAGTCGTTGAAGCCGGATAGCACTGAGTCCTGGCGTCAGATTCCATGGCGGATATCTCTGCTTGAAGGGCAGCGGGTCGCTGCCGCGGAGGGCAAGCCGATCTTCATCTGGGCGATGGACGGGCACCCTTTAGGATGCACCTGAAACAACGGAGTGCTCGACCGTGCGTCGACTTTTGCAGATCCCGCCATCGTTGAATTGCTCAAGACGAGGTTCATTCCCGTCGCAATCGATCAGGCTTATCAACGGCGCCAGAAAGACGCCGAAGGGGAGTTCTATCGGAAAATTGCGCTTCAGGGGCCGCGCCACGATTTCGAGGGTTCGACCACTCAGGGGTTCTATGCCGCGACGAGTTCAGGGGCATTGCTCTTTTACAACAACTACCGCGGTCCCGGAGGTGAAGAAGGGCTCATCGGCGAGTTGAACGCCGCGTTCACGGTCGCATCAGTGGTGCAGGATGTCGCTCCCATCGCGGATGGCGAGCTGGATCGCAGATACAATCCCCGCCCGCCGGAGGGCGGCCTTGTGTTGCGCGCCCATGCGAAAGTGCTGCATGGCTATGACCCGCCCGAAGACCGGTTTCAGAAAATCTTTCAGGAAGGGCTCGGCCGCGACAATTTCTGGATCACCGCGGCCGAACATGAGGCGCTCGTGAGAGGGGAGTTGCCGGAGTCATTGAAATTGCGATTGGTTCGCTATCATTTTGTCGACAACACGAGGGGAGAACCGCCGATGTGGGCGCGTGATGAAGTTCGATCGCTCTCGATGACCTTGAAAGACGGCGAGTTGAGAGGTTCCGTCAGTCTTTCGACTGCGGACGGGAAGCGCAGCTACGACGCGGAAATGCTCGGTTACGTCGAAACCGATGGAAGCAAGGTGACCCGCATGGATATCGTTGTTCGCGGGCTTTTTGAAGGGCGCGGTGAATACACCAAAGACCCGCCTCCGGGGAAATTTCCCCTCGCGATTTCGTTCACGATTGCCGACGGCAGCGACACCGCCGACGCGATTCCACCCCAGGGTTCCCGGGGATGGGTCGAGGGCTATTTTGAGTAGTCTGCCTCGCAGCCGCGTCCCGAGGGCGCGGACGTATGGTCTGGGATGTCCGGGTGGTCAGAGAGCGAGGTCGAGGCCCTCATCTACAGGATTGCGCGCGAGCGCTGTATCCGCGTCCCGAGGGCGCGGACGGAAGGTGTGGTACGTTCGGGTGGTAAGAGAGCGAGGTCGAGGCCCTCACCTACAGGATTGCGCGCGAGCGCTGTAGCTGCGTCCCGAGGGCGCGGACGGATGGTCTGGAATGTTCGAACGGTCAGAGAGGGAGATCACTCGCCCCCACCTGCCGAACAGCCTTACAGACCAACGCGGCGGAAGAGCTCGTCGAGAGGTAGCTGCAGGCCGATGTAGAAGTCACCGAATTCACCGTATTTCACAGTCACTTCATCGAAGCGCATTTGGTAAACGATTTCTTTGATGTCCTGCGTGTTGTGGGAAAAGAGTGTCACACCCCACTCCATTTCGTCGAGTCCGGTGGAACCGGTGATGAGCTGGCGGATTTTTCCGGCCCATTGGCGACCGACACGGGCGTGTCCGCCCATCAGCTTGGCGCGATGCTCGTGCGTTTCGCCATACCAGTTGTGAACTTCGCCACGGCGTTTTGACATGGGGTAAAAGCAGAAAACCGGCCAGTCAGGCATGTTGGGATAGAGCCTGTCCTGATTGTATTTCGCGATGCGGCGGTTGAATTCAGCGATCTTTTCTTTGAATTCGTCGCTCCCTTCTTCGATGCCCTCTTCGACGAGGTCTTTTCCGTAGGATTCCTCGCTCGTGGTGTATTCGCTGAGCTCCGTCATGCTGAGGTAGCTGTAGACGCAGGTGAGCACATCCGGCCCGAGAGCGCGGGTGATGCGCTTTTCAAAATCGTTCGCTTTGTGAAGGTCATCTGTCAGAAGCATGAAAGCGAGGTCCGCTTTCGGCGAAACCACCGAAAACGTAAGGACCTGAGACGAATCGGTCGAGCGGATCTCCTGGATGAGCTCGGAAAGGTTCGTTTTTGCCTCCAGTTTCTCTTCGTCTGAAAAGAGCGACCACTGCGATTGCTCGATGTTGTAGAACAGGTGCATGACGTGCCATCCCTCGTAGGGGATCACCGTGTCAGAGTCAGTTTCCTGGGATTCAGTAGCGTGAGGATTCATAGTAAAAGCTTACGTCGGATTTGAGGACAGGGACGTCCGGATTAACGTCTCACAACAAGCCGATGAAAACGGTTGCGTCCACCCAAAAGAAATCCTAGTTTTGGCCGCAATCATTTCTTTAGAAAGAAAAACCTGTCATGGCAGAACTCGAAGACAAATACGAAGACAACGTTGATGGTGAATTCTACGTGGATGACCAGTGCATCGACTGTGATCTTTGCCGCGAAACGGCTCCTGATAATTTCACACGCAACGAAGACGGTGGCTACTCATATGTGTATAAGCAGCCGACGACCGATGAAGAGCGTGCTCTCAGCGATGAGGCCATGGAAGGTTGCCCTGTAGAGGCAATCGGAAATGACGGCAACGACGCCTGAGTCTGATCCGAAACAAATTTGAAAGGCGGTGGTCCGGAAACGGTCGCCGCTTTTTTTGTGGCGTTTTCGCGGAAAAATACGTAATCTGATCGTCATGAGATATCGTCCCAAAAGATCCACCCGCGACCGTGCGCTTTCGGAGTTGCGGGGGTATTGGGAGCCTCAGGATGTCTCCAAATACGAGCGGGATATCGAAAGTGTCGTCGAGCTGACGATGAAAGGTCTCGGGCTCAAGGATCGTTTCAACGAAGAGCAGGTCTTCGACGCCTGGAACGACCTCGTAGACAACTTTGTCGCCCAGAACTCGAGACCGGTTGCCCTGACGCACAAAGTCCTGAGCATTCAGGTGCTCCATTCGACGGTGCATTACGAGCTCGAGCGCATGAAAGGGCAGATTTTGAAGAAAATGCAGGACCAGTTCGGCGCCGAAAACATCCGCGAAGTGCGGTTCCGGTTGGGGTGAAGAGGGTTGAGTCTCTCATTCAACAGGGTTGGATCGATGGCGTGACCCTGTTTGTTCGAGTGCGGATGCGTTCGAAAAGCTTGTCATCTTCCGCCCATCGCGGTAAGTAGAAGACTCCATTTATGAGCGATTCCATTCACATCAAAGGCCTTCGACTTTCCACTCGTGTCGGTGTTCCCGAAGAGGAGCGGGCGACGGCTCAGAGCGTCGCGGTGAGTGCCTCAATCACGCTTTCGAAATCGTTCAAGGGCTTCGATGACTGCATCGAGCACACGATCGATTACTACCAGGTATCGCTCAAACTCCGCGAAGTCGCCGCAACCGGTGAACGAAAGCTCATTGAAACGCTCGCCGAGGATCTCGCCGCTGCTGTAGTCGAATTCGATGGTGTCTGCGCCGTTACCCTCGAAGTGGAAAAATTTATCCTTCCCGATTGCGACAGTGTCAGCGTTGTCATCACCCGTGCGCGGGAGCACGTCTGATCCAATTCCCAGGTTCATGGCGTAACCCTTGCCATGAAAACGAAACTTTCCCGCCGTAAAGGCCTCCTCTGGTTGGGCTTCACCCTGTTTTTGGTCGCTGGAACCGCGTTTGTGGTCACGAGTCGGGCGGGGTATGAAACGGCCTCCTACACCGTCGAGAAGAAGGACGGGAAGTTTGAAGTGAGGCTGTATTCGAAAGTGACGGTGGTGACGGCACCGATGAAAGGGGAGTCTCAGAACGGCAGCTTTGGAAAACTGTTTCAGTATATTTCGGGAAGCAACGAGGCCGATCAGAAGATCGCGATGACGACTCCGGTTTTTATGCCCGCTGACAGTTCCGGCACGACCAAAGAGATGCAGTTTGTGGTCCCGGGAGAGATTGCCAGGGAAGGCGCACCGACTCCGAAAGACAATTCGGTGAAACTCAAGAGCATGACCGGAGGGAAGTATGCCGCACTCAGGTTTTCCGGTCGGAGCAATACGGCGGACCGGAAAAAGAAGCTCGCTGAGCTGAAAGCGCTCATCAAAGCCAACGGCCTCGCCGCTTCGGGATCGCCCGTCTTTGCCGGCTATGACCCGCCCTGGACGCCCGGTCCAATGCGTCGCAACGAAGTGCTCATGCGCGTTGAATAGACCGACTCTCGAAAGTAGAGGAACGAAACTCGTTCCCACCCACCGGGCGTTCGAGAGAGTATTGAGGGAATTTAGATCGCCTGATTGGAAGGGGTTCTCCTTCCTCTACAGTAGAGGAACGAAAATCGTTCCCACTTCGCAGGATTCCGCGACCGGGTATAACGGGTATACGCCCCCGATCCGTTCTCGTCTCTTTTCATTATTTCCTGAAGACTCATAGCTGGATGAATTTTCCGGCACAGCAAGGTAGTAGAAACATCGCGGGGGTATCTTTGATCACCGCTCTGTTTCTTTTCCCGGGCGCTTTTGCCGAAGGCGTCGATTTCGAGAAAGAGATCAAACCCTTCCTCGAAAAGAAATGCCTTGGCTGCCACAATCCTAACATCGCCAAAGGTGACGTCATTCTCGCCGGAGCCGGACACGTCTTCGCAGAAGGCAGTGAACTGATTGTTCGCGGCGATGCTTTAAAAAGTGATCTCTATCTCGTCGCCACTCCGGCTGAGCCCGGGGAAATTCCCGAAATGCCCGAAGAGGGCGATGCGCTAACGGACGCCGAAGCCGCTTTGCTGAAAACATGGATTGACGAAGGCGCGGTGTGGCCTGACGAGCTCGTCCTTCACGAGGCGTCGAAGTCAGACAAATCCTGGTGGGCCTATCAACCGCTGAGTGATTCACCGCACCAATCGATCGATGCGTTCATTGAGGCGGGTTTGAGGAAGGAAGGCCTCGCGATGAATCCTCCTGCGGATCGCCGCGTCCTCATTCGCCGGGCGACCTACGATCTCACCGGATTGCCTCCAACGCAGGAGGATGTGACAGCGTTCGTCAATGATTCCGATCCTGACGCGTATCCCAAACTGATCGACCGGCTTCTCGCGTCACCCCGCTATGGCGAGCGCTGGGGGCGGCATTGGCTCGATGTCGTTCGCTTCGGTGAGAGCAAGGGGTACGAGCGAAATGTCATCATCGACAACGCGTGGCCGTTTCGGGATTACGTGATCGATTCGATTAACGACGACAAGCCGTTTGATCAATTCATCCGCGAGCATGTCGCCGGCGATGTTTTCGGCGCGGGCGATCCGGAGGTTGAGATCGGGAGCGCTTTTCTCGTAGGTGGTCCTTACGATGATGTCGGAAATAAGGATGTCGTTGCCGCTGCTCAGATTCGGGCGAACACGCTGGATGAAATTATCAGTGCGACGGGGGAGGCCTTTCTGGGGATGACGATTGGCTGTGCCCGTTGTCATGATCACAAATTCGATCCTATTTCTCATCGCGATTATTACAGCCTGTATGCGACTTTTTCCGGAGTGCGGCACAACTCACGCCCGCTTGCCTCCCCTGAAGCAACCGCGGCACGGGAGGCTGCCTTAAAACCGCTCAATGCAGAGAAGGTCTCGCTCGCGGCAACGCTGAAAAAGCTCGAAGGCCAACTGAACAAGAGAGTGCGAAGCAAGCTCCCTGACTATGAGAAGCGGTGGGTCCGACCCAAGGTCAGCCGCACCCTTACTGAGGAAACGTTTGCTCCTGTCAGGGCCCGGTTTGTTCGTCTCGTCAGTGAAGCACTCGATACCAATCCGAACAATGCAGCCGGTTTTCGAATCGATGAGTTCGAGATTTTCTCCAGCGGTGAGAACCCCCGCAATGTGGCTCTGCTAAGCAATGGCGCCACGGCGACAGGGGCGGCGAGATCGATCGAAGACTTTCCGGGTGCCTACGGACCGCAACTCGCGATTGATGGAAAGTTAGGGGCTCGGTTTGTCTCCACAGGAACCGATTTGACGATCGAATTGCCCGAAGTCACCGAAATTGATCGTGTCGTATTTTCGAGCGGGCGGAATGAGGAGACTTTCGTTCATGGGAAATTCGCCTTTGTTGCCGACTATCGAATCGAAGTTTCGGATGATGGCAAAAAGTGGCGGGAGGTGGCTCACGGCCGAGATCGGAAGCCCGTCAGCGCCTCTCACGAGATGGTGCGTTTGCGCAGGGGAGAGGCGACGAGGGAGGAGACCGATGCGATTCAACTGGCAAAATCAAATCTCGCTGCGGTCGATCGGAAGATTGCCGCGGTGCCGGCGCTGCCGAGCGTCTGGCTGGGAACGCGGAGCAAGGCGGACGCGAAAGGTCCGTTCCACATCTTTCTCGGAGGCAGTCCGCAGAAGAAGGGGGAGCGAGTTGTCGCTGCGAGTCTTTCCACCCTGAGTGAAGTGGCACCGCTTTACGAATTGGCTCCCGAAGCCGATGAAGCGGCTCGAAGAAGCGCCCTTGCCGACTGGATCGTGGATGAAAAGAACCCGCTTTCCCTCCGGGTGCTTGCGAACCGGATATGGCACTACCATTTCGGAACCGGCATCGTCGAGACGCCTAACGACTTCGGCTACATGGGAGGAAGACCAAGTCATCCCGAGCTGCTCGATTTTCTCGCGAGGCGATTGCAGGAAAATGGTTGGAAGCTGAAGCCGATGCACCGGGAGGTGATGCTCTCGAAGGCATATCAGCAGTCGTCTACCTGGAATGATGCAGCCGGCAAGGTGGATGGAGAGAGTCGGTTGCTGTGGCGGTTTCCTCCGCGACGTCTCTCGGCTGAGGAAATACGCGATACCGTTTTGGCGGTGTCAGGGCAGCTTGATTTGAAAATGGGAGGGCCCGGATTTCGACTCTACAAATTCATGCAGGATAACGTCTGCACCTACGAGCCTCTCGATGAACACGGTCCTGAAACCTACCGCCGTGCGGTCTATCATCAGAATGCGAGAGCTTCAGTGGTGGATCTCATGACGGAGTTTGATCAGGCTGATTGTTCGTTCTCAACACCGAAGCGATCCGAAACGACAACCCCGCTTCAGGCGCTCACTTTGTTGAATCATCAGTTCACGATGGATATGGCGAAGGGATTGGCTGCGGCGATCGGCAAACGTGGCGGGAATCCCGTAACGAGCGCGTTCGAGTTGGCTTACCAAAGAGCTCCTGCCGCCGAGGAGTTGGCACAGTCGGAAAAGGTGATCAACGAACATGGTATCGAGGCCTTTTGCCGCGCGCTCCTGAATTCAAGCGAACTGATTTATCTGGACTGAAGAATCTCACCAATATGAATTCACCACTGGACCTTACCCGCCGTCGATTTTTTGGAGATGTCTCGACCGGACTCATGGGCGCAGGGCTGATCCAGTTGCTCGGGGGTGAGTATGTTTCCGCTGCGGGTGATCTCACCGTGAAGTGGTCGCCGGGATCGGGGAAGCCTCATTTTCCCGCGAAGGCCAAGCGCGTCCTTCAGATTTTTTGTCCCGGCGCGGCATCGCACATGGATTTGTGGGAGCACAAACCGATGCTCGAAAAGATGGATGGAAAGCCACTTCCGGGTGAAGAGAACATGGTTTCTTTCCAGGGGAAGAACGGTCCCTTGATGCGAAGTCCCTGGGCGTTTCAGCCCGCTGGTGAGAGTGGTAAAATGTTTTCATCGATGCTCCCTCATATGGCGCAGCACGTCGACGATATCGCCTTTTTCCATGGCATGACCTCGAAGACGAATACGCACGGACCGGGCTGCGTCTTTGTGAACACGGGGCATGCGACGGAGGGGTTTCCCAGCGCAGGAGCGTGGACGAGTTACGCGCTCGGCAGCCTGACCGACAATCTTCCGACTTATGTCGCACTGCCCGATGTTCGAGGTGAGCCACCGAATGGGAAGGCGAACTGGAGCAACGGATTCCTTCCGGCGAGACATCAGGCCATCGTCATGGCGGCGCATCAGCCGATTCGAAATCTGGAGCGACCGGAGGGCGTCAGTGCCGCCGAGGAGAGGGGAACGCGCGGACTGCTCGATTTTTTCAATCGTCGTCACGCTTCAATGCGGCCGGAAGAGACCGAGCTGCAGGCCCGTATCAGTGCCTACGAACTGGCTGCGAAGATGCAGATGTCTGCTCCTGAGGTGAGCAATTTTGCGAGCGAGCCGAAGCATATCCATCAGCTCTATGGAACGGACTCTAACAATGAACTGAAAGCGGCCTACGCGCGGAATTGCCTTCTTTCGCGGCGGCTTCTCGAGCGGGGCGTTCGCTATGTGAATCTCTACTGTGCCTCGCGGGCGAGTGGCGTTGACGGGCTCTTGAACTGGGATGCTCACAAAACACTTAAACACGATTATGAGCGGCACTGTCCGGTCTTTGATCAGCCGACCGCTGCTTTGCTCACTGACCTGAAGCAGCGGGGAATGCTCGATGATACTCTCATTCTCTGGACAACGGAGTTCGGTCGTATGCCGACTCGACAGGAGGGAACGGCAGGACGGGATCACAATCCCGACGGGTTCACGCTCTGGATGATGGGCGCGGGAGTTAAAGGGGGCACGAGTTACGGTGCGACCGATGATTTCGGCCGGAGAGCGGAGCGCAATCCGACTTCGGTTTGGGAGTATTATTCAACTGTGCTGCACCTCCTCGGGCTCGACTATGAAAAGCTCAGTTGGTATCACAACGGGCTCGATAGACGCCTCACAGACGTACACGGAAAAGTGATTCGTCAGGTCCTCGCCTGACACCTCAACCGATAGAGTGGTCCCGACCGGTGAGGCAGGCGCGCCGGCATCAGCGGGGCGGAGGTCCGCCTTTACCGCCTTTGCTGAAAGGAGGAGGGCCGTCACCGGGGGGGCGTCGGTCATCATCCCTGCGTGGAGGTCGCTCGTTACCACCGGGGCCCCCGGCTCCTTTTTCCACCAGTGTTTCAGGGGTTCCTTTGAAGGCCCGGGGGATGACGGGCCAGTCGCTCGTCATGAAGTAGGCATAGGTGCCGTCGGGAAATTCGGGTGTGACGCAGAACCTCCCGTTGCATTCGTCGAGATCGCCGGAGCCCGGCACGTATTCGTAGTCCTGAACAAAAGCGCCGTCGTATGCGCCGCCGGGACCTTCGGGGTTGGCGGGGCGATTTCCTGCTTTTAAGGCGTAGCTGGTTTTCAGTTCAACCGCTTCGCCCGCGGCGACGGTGGGATCGCTGTAGCCGAACATGGCGTAGATTGGAAAGCCATCGGCGGCCCATCCGATCATGGGTGAGTGCTCTCCTTTCGTAAATCCGAGGCGGCGCATCAGGCCGGTGGGAATGCCGTGGTAGTGATACATTCCGGTGGGCTGCACGTGGGCGTAGTTGGTGTCGAGACCGAGTCCGACGGCTCCTCCGAGGGCTTCGTAGTTCCAGTTTTTCTCCCGATCACCCATCCAGAATTCAGCGGTGTCGGGTTGGATGATGACTCCATCGAGGGTGATTCCAAATTGCATTGGACGAGGCGCCGGTTGTCCCGGTTCGGAATGAAGAAAAGTGATCTCCGGCGCAGGCTCGGGATTGGCGGGAAGTTCGATGTCGTAGCCCTGCCCGGTGATCTCGTGCGGATTTCCCTTGTTGGGAAAGCGCGCGACTTTGTGATCGGGAATTCCATTCGCTTCGATCGTAACAGAGTCATCATCTTTCGTCACTTCGACTTCAGATTTTGCGGGTGGTCGACGATTGGCTTCAACGAGGTCGATCTCTTTTGCTTCTGTCGCGGTATGTTCGCGGGAGGGAGGTCTGCCTTCACCGGGGCCGCCTTGACCTCCTCCGCGGGGCGGTGGGCCGGGGGGACGCTGCGCGAGGCAGGCGCTGGTGGAAAGTAGAAGGAGGAGAGAAAGCAGCGTCGGGAAAAGTTTCATGCGTCAAAATGGACTGGAATGATAGCGGGAAAGTGAACGGTATTATTACAGTTTGTTCATTTTTGATCCCCGGGTCAAATTCTCGGTCTCCTTTGTCGCGATACTTCCCAATCGTCTCTTTGGGTGCTAGGTTCCTTAGATTTATTAACCTCTAATGAAACTAAACTATTCCAGGCGTTCCTTTTTTCAAAAATCAGGTGCAGTCGGGATAGGTAGTTTTCTTTCTCCCTATACAAATGCTCAAGCTGACGAGCCTCTTTGGCTGCGGCCGGGGGAGAATGGTTTCTCCAGTGCGTGTGTGCCTTTCAACACCGAGATTCGCACGAAGCCGGGACTGATTGCACGATGTCACTCTCCGGCTTCAGTGGCTTCGGCGGTCAAGTATGCAGGGGAGAATCGTCTTCCGGTTGCGGTTCGCAGTGGTGGACACAGCTTTGTCGGGCATTCCATCAATGCGGACGGTGTGGTTCTGGACCTTTCGGGGATGAATCAGCAAATCCTGAGTTCGACCGGTGAAATCTATACCGCTGGGCCGGGTGTGAAGTTGAAGAATGCCTATGATTTTCTGCTTCCGCAGGGTCATTTGCTGCCTGCCGGCTCGTGTGGTGGTGTGGGGCTCGGGGGATTGACACTCGGGGGTGGGTATGGACTTTTTGCGCGTCAGTATGGCCTGACCTGTGATCATCTCGAGGGGCTTACTGTGGTCACGGGAAAAGGGGAGGTTGTCGATTCACGGGATGATCCTGAATTGCTCTGGGCCTGCCGTGGAGGCGGGAACGGAAATTTTGGGGTCGCCGTGTCGATGCGGTTTCGGACGCAGGTTGCGCCGCAGGGTCTCGGTGCGGTCCGCTACACGGCGTCTCCTTCGAGTGAGTCTGAGATGCTGAATCTGATGAAGGAGTGGTTTTCGATCGCTGCGGAATTACCCGATCCCATTTTTTCGGCACTGGTCATGAATCACAAACAAGTGAGCGTCCTCATGACCTCTCCGCATTCGCCAGGCGGTCCCGCTTTTTCCCGTGCTTCGGAAGCGCTGCGTTCACTGGGGATGAGAACCAAAGGGGCGTCGCATGTCGCGCTGGCGAAGGCCCTGCCGCGCTACTACGGGCGTCCCAATCCGCTTCCGTTCCGGAATTTTTCAGGCGGCTACTACCGCGGCTTCGATGACATTGCACCCGCCGGCGCAGGAATCATTCACGAGATTCGTTCGACGCCGGGATCGATCTTTCAAGTCAACACGCTCGGGGGCGCAATCACGAGAGGACCCGACAGCGCGTATCCTCATCGGGAGTTTCCGTTTCTGGGAGAGGCTCAAACGTATTGGAAGCCGGGCGAGTATGCTCAGCGTGAAGCCCTGTTGGAGTCTTCCGAGCGTGTCAGACTGGCCATTGCGGGCGCGGGAATTACGAGGCACTACCGGAATTACCCGACCCTGAAGTTCGAGAACTGGAGGAGTGATTACTACGGCGAAGGGTACCGGCGGTTACAGCAGATTAAGGCGCGGATCGACCCTGACAATGTGATACGACATCGTCAGAGTGTCACGGTGTAGGAACTCCGGGAACCGCTGAAATGATGACTTCTTCGATCGTCCCGTCCCAGAGCGAGGGGAGTCCGTAGTAGACGTTCGATTCGCCGCCTTCGTAGCCTCCCTCTTTGAGAACCCGAAGCGACGGGATGTAGGCCATGACGTCGTTGGCGTAGCCTGCAACCCAGGTGTTCGTTCCCCTTCTTTCCTGTTTCAAGCGAAGCGCGTAGTCGATCACGACCTCACCGCCGAGGAAGACGAAATCAATTTTATTTCCGATGATCCAGTTCCCGACGGGGTAGGGATAGGATTTTTTGAGAGGACCTTCCTTCGCTATTTTTCGCTGAAGGTAGTTCGCCCGCGCGACTTCGAACCGGTTCGTAGAAGTCTTATTTTTTTCAATAGCGTCGGTCCCGGGGAGCGCTTTGAGAGGCGCATCGATCAGTGAGTAATGAGTCGACAGCTTCGGCTCGAGCTCTCCCATTGGTGCGTTGATAACATCGCCAACCCGGGCGGCAAGATCGGCGCCGTAATCTTCGGCGAGCGAAACTTCTTTCCTCGGGAGCGGGTTCTGGTCTCCACCGCACCCCGCCCAGAAAAGGGCGACGGATCCGGGAAACGCTTTCTCGAGTTCCGCCTGCGCGTAGCCGGGGTAGTCACCGTTCCATTCGTTGAGGCTGAGCGTCGTGGCGTGGCAGGCGTAGCCGAAAAGGATCGCGAGCAAACTGTCGTCTTCGCCTCGAACCGTGAGGACGGGAACGTCGTGATCGACGGGACCTCTGAGGAGCCCGCTCGTTCGCTTCTCCGGCACTGTCTCGTAGGGCTTGTTTTCGCGGCGGTTGACCGCAAAGGTGCATTTCCCTGAACCATGCTGAAGGCGGGCCGGGACTTTAGCGGCAAAGGCGGCGTCAGTGACCGTAGTGATATGTTTGAGGAGGACTTCAGCATAGGCATCGATCTTTTTCTGCTCATCTTCTCCCAGTGACAGGTAATGAAGCGGGCTGAGATTCTGAGCGACGACGGGGCCGCTGTGGGTGTGTGAGGTGCAGATCGCAATTTGTTCTCTGCTCAGTGAGTGTTTTTTTGAGATCGCTTCGGTGACGCGGTCCGCGAAGCCTTTATCCATGCCGACGAGGTCGAGTGTGAGAATGAGTCCGACGTGCCCGTTCTTATCTTCGAGAAGGAGCGCCTTGGCAAAAAGGTCGGTGCGTTTGCCCGCCGCCGGTTCCTTGCGTCCTCCGTAGCCGGCCATCCAGACAGGCTCCTCCGGAGTGATGATCTGACTCGCGGCTCCGGCTTTCCAACCTTCTCCCTGTGCGCCGAGAGTGATGCTGAGGATTATGAGTATAACCGTATATTTCATCGTATTTTAGGTGAAACTGTTAGTTGCCGAAACGGAATGAGTAGAGGTCTGCATCTTTGAGTAGAAACCGGATTTTGACGGCTTTCCCTTCCAGCGAAGCGACCGAGTCCCCTGCTTTCCAGCTGACCCGACGGGAGATCTCGTTTCCGATCTGTTCCGTTGCCTCCGCTTCGGAAAAGCCTGGAATCGGGGTGCCGCTCTCATCGAGCAGTTCGACACGAACGCCACCCGCTGCGGATGTGGAAAAGTTAATCTCGAGGTGGTCTCCGGAGAAACGAACCGGTTTCGTGATCAGTTCGCCTCCCTTGTAGTCACCACGAATCGAGGCGAAGCCGTCGAGTCTCAGTGAGTAGCGATGGAGATGGGCAGTGGGCTGCGCGTAGTCCTGATTGAGATAGAAAGACATTTCTGTCGGTCCGGTCTGAACGGTGTTGAGGGCAGGGTAGTTCGTTCGCGAGACCCAGTTTTGAGCGCCGATTCCGGGCCTGACAAAGCTGCTCAGAAAGGTGCGATCGTAGTGATCGCTTCCGGGGCGTGTCGTCATGAAAATCGCATCAGAGGTGTCTTTGAAGTAGCTCGGGTTCACGCCGATTTCCTTTGCCTGCGCATCGGTGAGAACCTGTCGTCCCGGCATGAAACGCGCCGCGAGGGAAACGTAGAGATGTGGGGCTCTGAAGTAGGGGTGCGTTTGGCTCGTGTAAAGGTGTTCAATCGGCGCTTCTCCGCCTCTGTGCTCATACTCCATGAGAACAGGTTTCGACCAAGTCATGAAGTCGTCACTATCGGTCCGGGCTATGCGTCGGATTTTGTCTTTGAAGACCCTGAAAAAGCACACGTATTGCTTCTCGGCCCCGGACCAGAAGGAGACGTTCTGTGAATCAAAGTAGTAGGGGAAATCCGGTTCGACGAGTGAGTTCGGTATCACAGGATCGCTCTGAAGCGGGGACCACGTTTTTCCATCAGGGGAGGTGTAGGCTTTCAGCCCGCTTTCTTTCGTGCCTCCGAGTGCTTTGTATTGACTGTCCGGTTTCGCTTTGGGATTCGTATCGAGAAAGGGGCTGAAGTTGTGGGAGATCGGAGCGTGACCGGCAAGGACGATGTTGTTCTCTTTCGTTCCATTGTGTGCGATTTGGTTCAGGTTCGGTTTCGTCCACTGGATTCCATCGCTTGATTCCGCGTAGGCCGTCACTTCCGAATCGCTTCCATCGGGAAGGTGGACATCGTGGCCGCGATAGTAGAACTGGTAGAGGTCACCGTTTTTGATGATCGTGGCGTAGGCGCTGAATTTGCCCTCCCACGGCTTGTCGAATTTGAGAGCAATGCCTTCGTCGCGCGGGGTGTGCAGCGTTTGGGTGAGGTCGCTCATCTTTTCGATGAGATACCCATCGGTGAAGAGTTCACGGCGCGTCCCTACATCGATGGGTTCAGCGATGGATCGCGTCGGGGCCACTGCAAGGACCGTTGCGAGAGAGAGGTGGAGAAACGTTTTCATGTTTACGCGATTCCGAGGGCTTTGTTCATGCGTTCGGCGACGCCTTTGAGTTGTTCGAGGTCTCCTCCGGGAACTTCAGCGGTGCACCATCCCTGATAGTTGATTTCGCTGAGCGCTTTCCTGACATCGGCCCATTTCACTTCACCTTCAAAAAGCGCGCAGTTCCTTTCCGTCGCGTGATGGTGATCTTTGACGTCCACTTTGATGATTCTCTGATAGCCGAGTCCGCGAATCCAGGCAGGGGCTCCACCGTCATAGCGGTCATGATTGCCAATGTCGAAAAAGGCTCCCACAAAAGGGGAGTCGAACTGATCGAGGTAGTCCGCCCATTCCTGAATCGAAGTCGCGAATCCGTTCTTCACATTCTCACAGGCGATACGCACCCCGACTTTCGCCGCGAGCGGGATCGCTTTTTTGAGTTGCTCAGCAGATCGTTCTCCGACCTGCGCGGCGTTTTCAGTCTCTCTGTTAGTGGCTTTCCCTATCACCTGTAGAATCGACGATGCCCCGACATCGCTCGCGAACTGAATCGCGTCGAGCGTGTTCCGGAGTGCTCTCTGACGCACTGCCGGGGCGGGATCGGAAAGTCGGGTGCCCCAGTGGTCTGCCACATTGATGTTGTGAACGGGAAGATCGACTTTGTCGCGGGCCTTCCAGACCTCCTGAACGGAGTATTCACCGGGAGCCGAAAGGGTGATCCCGTCAAATCCCGAGTCTCTGGCGGCTATGAGGAGGTCTTCGACGGTCGGATTCTTGACCGTTTTGACCATGTTCCATTTCACTGCTTTGAGTAGATGATTCATGAGGCCACCGATTCAAGCAGGTCCCGGCTAAAGGGGCCATCACGTCATCGCGAGAAAAGGAACCGCTCATGGGCGTTGATTGCCGCTAATCAGGGCTTCTGCGCATGATGGTAGCGCTTTTCGCGCCGGGAGAACAAGGGGAGAGGCGCCCGCCGGATTGCGCCAACCTTCAGCTAGGCATTCGCCCACTCCTCACGAAGATAATTCGCTGACTTGGGAAGCACATCGGCGGCTTCACCGGAAAGGGTTCGGCATTCGACCTCGACGAGACCGGTGTATTGCATCGCTTTCAAGGCTTTGAATCCGGGCTTGAAATCAAGCGTTCCGGGTCCGGGCTCGACGCGGTTGTGCTCGGCAGTATGGATATGTCGAATCGCCGATCCTGCGCGGATCAGCGAGGCGGGAATGTCAGCTTCTTCTTTCTGCATGTGGAAGAAATCAGGCGTCAAGCCGATCGCGGGATGATTCACTTTTTCGCAAATTCCGGCGGCATGGATCACGGTGTTGAGATAGTCGCTCTCGGACTGATTGACCGGTTCGATGAGAAGCTGGAGCCCGCGCTTTTCGGCTTCGTCGCCAAGCGCGGGGAGCTGATCGATCAGCAATTGATCCTGCTCTGCAATCGCATCGGCAGGAAAGCGCGCTACGCCGTCCTGTTTCAGGATCGGGGGCATGTTGACGCTTTTCGCTCCCAGTGCTGCGGTGAAATCAAAGAGCTCTACCAAGCTCCGAAAACAGAGGGCGCGGGATTGGGGATCGGGGCTGCAAAGGGAACCCTCGAATCCGAGTGAAACCGTTTCGACAGGGAGGGAGAGACGGCTCTTCAATGCGAGCGTTTCTTCTCCGAATTCTTTGCGAAACCTGCCCGGGAATGCGATTCCGTCGAACCCGCAACGGGCCGCCAGTTCGACTCGTTGCGCCACGGAATCACCGGGGACGACTTCGAGCCGAATCGTGAGCCGCCCGTCGAGTGAATCTACTGAAACACTCACTCTGCTGCTTCCAGTTCGGCTTGCGTCCACGGAGCCAGTCTGTCTGCGTGGGCTTTCTTGTAATCGGCAATGTCCTTTGCGGTGACCGCGTCGCCCTTGTTACCCCATGCGTTGCGCACGTAGGTCATAATATTGGCGAGCTGATCGTCTGGAAGAAATCCGTGCGGAGGCATCACCGGGGGAACGTCAGTTACTGTTTTGCCGTTCACGGTGATTTCTCCCATGACGCCGTGAACGCCAACTGCGATGATGCGGTGCTTGTCTCCGAGAACCCAGTCGCTTTTCACGAGGCCTGGAGCGAGATTTTCGAGACCCTTGCCGTGAGGCTGGTGGCAGGCAGCGCAGATCGTTGCGTAGTGCTTGAGGCCATCGCGATACTGTTTCTGCAGCGCTTTGTCTTTCGATACCCAGGCCGGCTCTTTGTCCTTGAAGCTAATCACTGAACGCGAGGGGTAGCCTTTTGTGGAGAGCGTTTCTGCATAGCGAGCGAGGAGAGGCTGCTTGTGCGTCGCGATGTCGGCGGCAGTGGTTTTAAAACTCTCAGGAAAAAGATCGGCCGCACCTGCTGCGGTTCCGGCGAGTCTGAGTGCGGTCATGGCGACGAACCAGTCGGCATCGGCTGCATTCTGCTTCACGACAGATTCTTCCAGTTTGCCGATGCCTTCGAGTGCCCACATTGCGTGTGCCCGTGCGAAGGGTGAGGCGTCTTTGTCAGCGGCGAGATCAGCGATGTCTTTGGCTAGGTCTTCGCGGTTTCCTTCGACAATCTTCTTCTGTGAGTTGAGACGCCACCAGAGGTAAGGGTGGGCCAGTCCCGCGATGAGATCGTCAGGTGCAGCGACCGGCTTGTGGTCGTCGGGAACGACGCGGTAGATGCGGCCGAGGCCGATGGGAAGATCCAGCTCACGTTCTTCGGATTGATTGCGAAGATAGGAAGTGAGGAATTTTTTGTGCTGAATGACCCCGCGGTGGAAGTCGACGAGGTAAAGAGCACCGTCCGGTCCGAAGCTCGCGTTGACGGGGCGAAAGCGTCCATCGGTGCTCGCGAGGAATTCGCGCTTCTCCCATTCCTTGTCAGGATAGGTGACGTGTTCGTAGCCGGTGGTTTCAGGAAAAGGTTTGTTCGGCTTGAACGCTCCCACTGTGTTGGTCCCGGGAGACATTCCGAAAATGGCTCCCTCCCACTCGTCACCAAAGGCACCATTGCTGTGAACCGCGAGACCGCTGATTGAGGTAACCGCCTTAGGCACGCCGCGATCGTCGAGCATTCCTTTCTGATAGGCACGGTTCAGCGCCGTCGTCGGGTGGATTGGGAAAACATCCCTGGTCGGAGCCGCCATATCTTTGCCATTGAGCGGCCACTGTTTGTCATAAATTTCCCAGTCGATATTGAACCAGGTGCTGTTGTGATTGTGGTAGAGACGTCCGTAGGCGTCTGTCGCCATGCCCCACTGACCTCTGCCCTCGGCGGGGGAGGTGATCACGCTCTGATTCGACCACTTTACCCGTCGTTTCGTCTTGGAGTTGTACATCCAGTTGTCGATCGAGTAGTGGAGACTGTTTTCGGCGTGTTCAATGTTTTCCTTCGCTTCGACCGCGAATTCCATGAGGTCGGTCTTTTTGTCGCAGACGAGATCACCGTCGGTATCTTCGCAGAACCACATTTTCCCTGATTCGATGATGAGCACGCCGCCCTCGACAATGCTGAGGGTCCGTGGATTGATCATGTCCTCGACGAAGGGGGTTGATTTGTCCATCTGCCCGTCACCGTCGGTGTCTTCGAGAACGACGACGCGGCTGATGCGCTGGTTTTCCCCGTTACCATCGAGGTCGATCATGTAGGTGTTGAATTCACAGACCCAGAGGCGGCCTTCGGAGTCCCACTCGGCAAAAACAGGATCTTTGATGAGTGGTTCAGCGGCAACGAGTTCTATCTTGAATCCGTCGGCGATCTTAAACGTTTTTAATGACTCTTCGGGGGAGAGAACCGGAACGGGATCAGGAGCCCATTTCTTCCAGTTCTCAGAGCTCAAGAGATCCGGATTTTTCTCCTTCAAATCGCCATTCTGGGCGAACAGCGGGAGGCTGATTGAAGTAATTAGGGTGATTAAGGTCAGGTATTTGTTCATTCCAAATTTCATCTTGAAGCCGCGGAAGCGATCCCCTCCGGGAGAGGGGGAGGGGCAGAATATCGTGATATTCCAAGGCAACGCAACCTCGCAGACGGGTATAAAGCGGCCAGTGGCGAGAATACGTCTCTGTATTCGTGAAAGTTTCTTCGGGGTTCCTTGCAAATTCTTTACAACTTCAGGCTTACTGATTCGTCCACCACTGCGTTATGGTAAGTGAAATCAGATCACTCACCCCCGCAAACCTATGAAATCGTGTCGCCCACTCATTCTCTATTTGTTAACCGTTGTCTCATTCACTGCTCTTATGCCCGCTTATTCAGACGAAACTATCGGATTTATTGAAACCTTCGCTCTTGCTGAGGATCGTGCTGCGGCGATTGATGAGCTCGTTCCGGGAACTGAGGACTATTACTATTTTAAGGCGCTTCTTGCTCAGCAGGAAGGGAAGCACGCCGAGGTTGCCGCTCTACTTGAGCCATGGATCAAGCGTCACGGTCGAACCGTGCGTGTCATCGAGATCGAGCATCGCGAAGCGCTTCTCCAGTACACCGACAATCCTCAGCTGACTCTCGCCTACTTGAAAAAGCAGCTCGGGCTCACTTTCAATCATCAGCAGGAGCGGCTCGACGCGAAGCCTGACTTTCCGACAAAACTCGATCCTGCTTCATTTACCTGGGAAGCCTTTCGCGACGAGGCGATGCGTCGTAATGATTTGAGCCAAATAACGGATTCCGGGCTCGATCGCCTTATTCGTGAGGAGACACCCCTCAATCCGGCGCAGCGGAGGGAGTTGCTCGGAAGAATTCAGTATGCCGACGCGGAGAGACTTGTCGGTGTGATCGCTGCTGATTTGCGTACCAAGGAGTCGCGTGGCTTCGGAGAGTTTTCGGTTCATCGTAATCTAACACTGAGCCAACTGGATGAACTTGTCGGGCTCATTCCCGAGCTCAAAGAGCAGCCGGCCTACGTCGCGACACGTCTCGCCAAAATTCAGCCCGGTGAAGATGAGTCACTTTCCGATCCGGCTGCGCGACTCGCACATCTGGATCGCGTCTGGGAATATGTGACGACGCTCTCTCCTTCTTTTGCTGATGTCAGGGCAGCGGTCTTGTATGAACGGTTGGAGCTGGCCCGTTCACAGGGGAACTATCCGCGGGAGGAGTTTCTTCTCTACCTGTCGCTGCCGCGTCCGATGTCCTACATGCGACAGGATTATGTCCGGAACCAGCAGCGGCAGGGCATCAGTATTCAGAATCGACCCGATCTTTTGACTCCCGTCGGCCTTGCCGTCCAGGGCAACGATGAGGCGCTCGTCCGCGATTACCTTGAGCATTTCTTTGTTGAGGAAGCTCAATACACTTCCTTTTCGAATTTTGTGAAAGAGGATTACCTCAAGCGGGTCTTTGCCGAGACGAAGCTGCTCAATGGTGTCGGAAATGCTGAGAAATGGTTTTCGATGCTAAGCCCCGGGCAGGTGCAGTCGCTCAAAGAACGAATCGAGATCGCCTTTTCCCCTGACAACCTGCAGGAGCACCCTGTTGCGGAGGGAGTTGATCTCACGGCGCGGATCAAAAACGTAAAAGAGCTTCTTGTGAAGGTTTACGAGGTCAACGCTCTGAATTTTTACCTTAACGAGAAACGCGAGATCAATACCGATCTCAACCTCGACGGGCTCGTCGCCAATGAAGAGCAGCGCTTTGTCTATGAGCACAGTTCGATGCAACGTCATCTTGAGAGTTTCTCCTTCGACTCGATGAAAGGACGACGCGGCGTCTGGGTCGTTGAGTTGATCGGTAACGGAATCAGTTCCCGTGCCCTGGTCAGGAAAGGAAAACTCCAGTTTCTTTCACGGAGCACTGTCGGGGGCGAATTGATCACCGTGCTCGACGAGTCGAACGAGCCGGTCGAGAACGCTGCGATCTGGTTTGGTGGAAAGCGCTACACCGCTCTCGAAAATGGTGATGTCCTTCTGCCGTTCTCCACGCAGGGCCGGGCCCCGGTGGTTCTCGAGGCAAACGGTCAGGCTTCTTTTGCGACGATCGACCTTCCGCGGGAGCAGTATGAATTTGATGCGGGCTTTTTCCTCGAAATGGAAACCCTGCTTCCGGGACTAAAGAGCGAAGTCATCGTGCGGCCGTCGCTGACGCTGAATGGTGAACCCGTGTCGCTCGCTGCGGTGGAGAAAGTCAGTATCACGGTGACGACGACCGATCTCGATGGCGTCAGTTCGAAGAGCGAAAGTCCGGATTTTCCGATTCTGAATGACAGGGAAGCAGTCCATTCCTTCCGCGTTCCCAATCGGTTGCAGAGTGTCAGCGTTACCCTGAGCGGGGAGATTCCGCCGGTGAGTCGTGGAGGCGATCCGATCAAGGTGACTGCCTCACGGCATTTTCCCGTCGCCGGCGTTGAGCAGCAGGGGCAGATCTTCGACACGCATCTCACGAAGATCGATGGTGAGTATGTGATTGAAGTGTTAGGGCTCGCAGGAGAGGTGATTAAAGATCAGGCAGTCAATGTGAAGCTCGTTCACGAGGATGTTGGGCTGACGCGTCATTTCAGTTTGAAAAGTGATGCCTCGGGTCGAGTCGGTCTCGGCGATCTCGATGAAATTGAATCCATCGGTGTTGTGGGTGGCGGCATGATGCCGCGGGTTTGGCAATTGGAGGATGGGCGTGATGCAGTGCCTTCAGCGATTCACGCAAAAGCGGGCGAGTCGATTTTGATTCCAACTGCTTTGAACGGCGAAAAGTTGAGTCGCAGCGAGTTTGCCGTTTTTGAGATTCGAAACGATCAGGTTGTTCGGGACGCCTTCGGCCTCGCCAAAGCGGTTGGCGGTGGGATCGAGTTGAGTGGTCTCGAGCCCGGCGACTACCGCGCGGTTTTGAAGCGTGAGGGAACCACAGTTCAGATTCGAGTGACGGATTCAAACAGCAGCGTTGCGGGATACGAATTGTCCGATCACCGTCATCTTCAGGTGCGGAATCCGAAGCCGCTCATGATTGAATCGGTTGAGAAGGAGGGCGGAAAGGTTGTCATTTCTCTCGCGAACGCCGGTAAGGACGCGCGAGTTCATCTCGTTGCAACGCGATACGTGCCTGTCTTTGACGCCTTCGAGAGTTTGAATTTCGGCTACAATTCGTCGCCGTTTGAGATCATTCGGGGCTCGAATGACTCTCAGTATGTCTCGGGTCGTGATATCGGCGAAGAGTATCGCTATATCCTTGAGCGCCGGGGCGAGAAACGTTTCCCCGGAAACATGCTGACCCGGCCCGGTTTGATTCTGAATCCCTGGGAGTTGAATGAAACGAGCACGGACACGGATGAAGCGAAGAAAGGCGAAGCCTACAGTCGCAGCCGGGAAATGAAGCAGGCCGGTAAGAAGAAGGATTCTGCGGGTGCTCGTATGCCGGCGGGGATGGCCGATGACGGAATGATTCGAGAGTCGATTGAGCCTTCGCTTCAGTTCCTCGCGAACCAGCCGCTCGTCCTCACCAATCTTATTGTCGGCGAGGATGGAAAGGTAGCGGTCGATCTCGCGGATCTGAAAGACAGGCAGCATCTCCACGTCGTTGCGGTAAATCCTTTCAATACATCGAGCCGGGATCTCGCACTGTCCGAGCCGGAAGGCGGAGTCAAAAAGCGCGACATCCGCCTGCAGAAAATTCTGAACCCTGAGAAAGATTTCACCCAGAGGCGAAACGTCACTTTGCTGGAGACGGGCGACACCCTCGCGATCGACGATCTCCGTTCCTCCGAGTTGGAAACTTATGACACCGTCGCCGGCGTCTACAGCACTTTACTGGGAATCGCGCCGAATGACTGGTTTACGGAGTTCGGATTTGTTACGGGGTGGCCGAAGCTGGAGGAAGCGAAAAAGAGGGAACTCTATTCGAAGTATGCCTCGCACGAGTTGAACTTTTTCCTCTCGAAGAAGGATCCTGATTTTTTCAAAAAAGTGGTCCAACCCTACCTCGGGAACAAGAAGGACAAGACCTTCATGGATCACTATCTCGTTGAAGCGAATCTGGAGTCCTACCTCGCCCCGTGGAAATTCGGACGTCTCAATATTGTTGAGCGTATCCTCCTCGCCCGCCGCATCGGTGGCGATGAAATCACGCGGACCGGCAAACACGTGAGGAGTCTTCACGATCTGATTCCACCGAATCCGGGGCAGGATGCTTTTGTGTTTCGTCAGGCCCTCAGAGGAAGGCGTTCGAGCGGGTTGAATTTGAGCTCGGGAAGAGCAGACGGTGATTCGTTTGCTGATAGTCCAGATAGTGGATTTGGATTCGCCGGAGGAGGCGGCGCGATGCCGGCTCCGGTAACAGCTACCTTGCGGCCATCGGCCAAGCCTCAAATGCTGGGCGCTATGGTCGCGGAAGCGGAAGTGGCGTCGGATCCGTTCGCGGCTCCCGTCGAGAGTGATAGGGCCATGGCGAAGAGTTCTCCAATGGCGCGTGGTGCCGTGGCGATGGACGCGCTTCGTGAAGAAGCTGTCTCCGAAGCCCTCTACCGCCGTCTCGAATCGACGAAGGAATGGGCTGAGAACAATTACTATCATTTACCCATCGAGCAGCAGCTCGCAGACCTCGTGACCGTGAATGGTTTCTGGAAAGACTTCGCGAGCTGGGATGGCAAAGGAGGCTTCTACTCCCGTGAGTTTCCCGCAGCGACGGGGAGCTTCACCGAGATGATGTTTGCCCTCAGTGTTCTCGATCTCCCTTTCAGTGCCGAGGAACACGACTTCACCGTCGAGGAAAATGCGCTCAAGCTCACCGCGAAATCACCACTGGTAGTATTTCACGAGGAAGTGAAAGAAGCGGCACGCGCGGAGGAGGGCACTCCGATTCTGGTGAGCCAGAATTACTTCCGCTCGGATGATCGGCACCAATACGTCGATGGCCAGCAGGTTGATAAGTTTGTCACTGAAGAGTTTCTTCGTGGCGTCGTTTACGGAAGTCAGATTGTGGTGACCAACCCGACTTCTTCCACGCACCGCCTTGATCTCCTCGTTCAGATCCCCGAGGGGGCGGTTCCCGTTTCGGGAAGCGATTACACCAAGTCGGAGTCCGTCCAGTTGAACTCGTTTTCAACCCAGCGAATCGAAGTGTCATTCTACTTTCCGAAGACTTCGGGTGAGGCGGCTTTCCCCGTTTATCCCGTTCGCGTTTCGAAGAATGAAGAGGTCATCGCGGCAGGGGATGCAATCGAGTTTCGTGTCGTCGACCAACTGAGCAAAGTTGACGAAGCCTCGTGGGAATACCTCTCACAGTATGGAACGCCGAAGCAGGTTCTCGACTATCTGGAAAACAACAACCTCGAGCGCATCGATCTCGGCAAGATCGCCTGGCGGGTTCGTGAGGACGTCGATTTCGCCAAAGCGGCCGTCAAGGTCATTAGCGAGCATCACGCCTACAACGACACTCTCTGGAGCTACGGGATTCACCACAACCTTCCCGGCGTTGCCGGGGAATATCTCAAGCACAACGAGGGATTTCTCAGTCAAAGTGGGTTGTGGATCGAGAGCGAACTTATCTCGGTGGAGCCGGTTGAGCGCCACTGGTATCAGCATCTCGAATACTCGCCACTCGTGAACGCTAGGCGCCATCAACTCGGCCGCGAGCGCAAGGTGCTCAATGATCGATTCCGCGAGCAGTATGGTGAATTCCTTGAAGTCGCGAGTTACAAAACGAAACTCACGGATGAAGACGCCCTTGCCGTGTCAGCCTATCTATTCCTTCAGGATCGCATCGGCGAAGGTCTCACCTGGTTGAAGAAGGTGAACCCTGACAATCTCACGACGACGCTTCAGTTTAACTATCTCAAAGCCTACGCGGCGATGTATGAGAACGAAGTCGGAACCGCGAAGGCAATCGCCGCAAACTACCTCGACTATCCAGTCGAGCGTTGGCGTTCGAAGTTCGCGGAGATCGATTCTCATGTGAAGGAAATCGAAGGCGCTGCGAAGGCAGATGGCAGAGGCGACACCCGCGAAGAACAGATCGAGAAGCTTTCCGCGTCCGATCCGATGATCAACCTCACTGCGAACGGCCGGGAAGCCAAACTCGTCTATCGCGCCGTCGACGAGGTCGTTGTGAATTACTACGAGATGGATCTCGAGTTTCTCTTTTCAAGCAAGCCGTTTGTTTCGGGCGGGAGCAGTCAGTTCAGTGTTATCAAGCCCAACGCGAGCGAGCGGAGAGCGCTGCCAAAAGACGGCGATACGATCGTCCTGACATTGCCTGAAGTTTTCGAGAGCAAGAACGTCCTCGTCGAGGTTGTCGCTGCCGGTCGGACCGAATCAGTCGCGATCTATTCAAATCAGCTCAAGGTCCAGATTTCGGAGAATTACGGGCGCATCGACGTCGCCAACGGCGAGACCGGTGAAGCGCTCAGTGCCGTTTACGTGAAGGTCTACGCGAAGATGAAGAACGGGGAAGTCCGCTTCTTCAAAGACGGCTACACCGATCTTCGCGGACGACTCGATTACACGAGCCTGAGCACCAACGAAATCGATGAGGTCGAGAAATTGAGTCTTCTCGTCATGAGCGACAAACACGGCTCTCTCGTAAGAGAAGTGAAGCCGCCGCAGCGCTAAAAGGTGAGACTAAACAGGGTTGAGTCGATGGCTTAACCCTGTTGGGTTTTGCTGTCGCGGCATTCGTGCCGACATAAGGGCGCCGTTTTCGGAGGATTCGAATTTACTTTTTCCTGCCGATGCTTTCTTCTTCAAGGTATGATCATCGATTCGCACCATCATTTTTGGGATTACGATTCAGCGGATTATGGCTGGATCGGGGAGGGAATGGAAGTGCTGAAAAAGGACTTTGGTCCTGAGGCGCTTGGAGCGGAGATAGCCGCGGCGGGAGTTGACGGGGTGATCTCAGTCCAGGCGAGGACGGATGAGAAAGAGAACGCTTACCTCCTTGAGCACGCGAGGGACAATGACTTCATCAAGGGCGTTGTCGGGTGGGTTGATTTGACGGCTGAAAATGCCTGGGAGCGCATCGGGAAGTTTGCGGAGTCGGAGAAGGCCGTCGGGATTCGCGAGGTGCTTCAGGGGAATGAGGATCGCCGATTCTGTTTGCGTGAGGATTTTAACCGTGGCATCGCCGCTCTTCACGATTTTGGACTGACTTATGACATTTTGATTCTCGCTGATCAGATTACGGCAGCGACTGAGATGGTGGACAGAAATCCCTCACAGCGTTTTGTCCTCGATCATATTGCGAAGCCGAAGATCAGTGCCACGGGCGTCGATGCTGAGTGGGAGCGTGCCATTCGGGAATTGGCGAAGCGCGAGCAGGTCGCCTGCAAGGTCAGTGGTATGGTGACCGAAGTGGCCGTCGGTGAAACGACCTCGCCTGAATTGATGCGGCCCTGGTTCGATGTCGTCCTCGATGCCTTCGGAGCGGAGCGGCTTATGTTCGGAAGCGACTGGCCGGTTTCGTTGCTGCGAACGACTTACGGTGAGTGGGCCGATTGCGTGAGACTCTGGACTGCCGAACTTTCGCCGGATGAGCAGGCCGCGATTTGGGGAGGGACTGCGATGCAGTTTTACGCGATTCCCGTATAGTGGTCGTTCAAGACCGGACCGGTGATAGCGATTTGGGCTGAAAGCCCTACCGCGCAAAGGCCAGCCTCTTCAGGGCTGGCAATCGATGTGATAGGTTGATTTCGGCCTGAAAGGTCGATCGCGAATGTTGGGAGAGGGCAAATTTTGCGGGCGACCTTTCAGGGCGCGAACACAGTCTTTGATCTCAACCGGGGCTGAAGCCCCGGCCTTTGTGCGGGTGGACTTTCAGTCCACTTCTCGATCCGAAAGGTATTGGGTTTATGTGCCTGGCAAACAGGGGTGCCTGCCGCAGATCGCCTGGCGCAGGGTCGCCTGCCGCAAGTGTGTTTGCCTCACCTCGCTCAATCGGTCGGCAACCGTTAATTGTCCTCCGTAAGAAACCCCGTCAGCATCGTTGTGAGGACTTCGATGCCCCAGTGGAATCCCTCAATCGGGATGCGTTCGTTGTGGCCGTGAAAGAGTGACGCGAAGTCGAGGTCTTCCGGCATCTTGAGCGGGTAAAATCCGTAGCAGGTTGCGCCGAGGGTTGCGTAGTTTTTGCTGTCGGTGAATCCCTGAATGATAGAGGGGACGACGTGGGATCCGGGGTCGGCTGATTCGAGTGATGCTTCGATCGCCTCGAATAGAGGCGTGTTAGACGGAAAGGAAACCGGCGGGGACGTCTCGAGCACCTCGAGGGTGTAATCGCAACGCGGCACCTCGTCGAGGACGGCCTGCAATTCTCGAATGAGATCTTCTGCGGTTTGTCCCGGGGCGAGGCGGCCATCGATATCGGCAGAGGCTTCGCCGGGGATGACGTTGATGGCTTCCCCGGCACTGAGGCGTGTCGGGTTGGCTGTGTTTCTGAGGACGGCTTCGAGCGAGGCGCGGCGGGATTTATCCGTCACGAGAAGTTTCAACAGGGTCGGCCCGAGTTGCGGATTCAAAAAGAGCGAGGCTACCTTTTGGGCGATGGCTCCTTCCGGGGCGGCGAACCCCTCGATGAATCGAGCGGCCTCCCTACCGGGGTGCCAGGGGAGGCGAGCTTCGTCGATTGCCTGAACGGCACGGGCGAGAGTGGCTGCGGCGTTGTTTTGTCCGGGGAGGGAGCTGTGGCCCGGAGTGCCCTTCACGGTGAGCCGGAGCCAGGCGACGCCCTTCTCCGCAACCTGGACGGGATAGAAGCGGCGCCCTTTGCGGTGGACTGTGAAGCCTCCGACCTCGTTGATGACGTATTCGGGATCGTTACCGAGGAGATCGGGACGGTTTTCGACGAGCCATTTCGAGCCGAACTTGGTTCCGGCTTCCTCGTCGCAGACAGCGACAAAGATGACATCGCGGTTGAGAGATTCTTTCTTCGCGGTGAGCGTTTCGAAGGTGACGGCAGCCATCGCCGCAAAGCCCTTCATGTCGATCGCTCCGCGTCCCCAGATGCAGGTGCCGTCGTCGTGGGCGGAAAAGGGCGGGTGGGTCCACTGACTTTCGTCGGCGGGGACGACGTCGAGGTGGCAGCTCAGAATGAGGGGGCGATGTTTCCGGTTCTCCGGGGGCGCCTCGATCCTCGCGACGAGATTGACTTGTTCCGGCGTTTCCCCGACGAGAGTCGAGGAGATCCCTTTGCCTTCAAATCGCTCCCGGAGGAGTTCCATCGCCGGGGCGACATTGCCCGGCGGGTTGGAGGTGTTTATCCGCAGGAGCGCCTTGAGCAGCTCAGTCGCTGAGTCGCGCTGTTCTGAGCTGATAAGAGACATTCGTGAAAGGTGCGGCAGGAAACGACTACCTTTTCGGTCCGACGTCTTTGCGTCCGCCGAGCGCTTCGCGTGTGAACATCTTCGCGGGAAAGCTGGAGATCTTCACGTTGCTGAAGGCGATGTTGATCGTCTTGCTGGAGTCGCGGATCTGCATCTTGGAAAGGAAGGGGCGACCGTTGGCCTTGTTGTTATACTCCATTGTCGAGGTGCGCAGGAGCGTGTCGGACTTGGTGTAAAACTCAGCTTTCTTACCGAGGTTTCCGTTCGTGGTCACCCAGTATTTGATCTTCGCGTAGGTGTCTCCGAGAGAGTTCGCTTTCATCGTGTAGACGGTGGCGGGCTCGCCGTTGACTTCACCGCTTTCTGATCCGACGACCTTGTAACCGTCGACGTAGCTGGTTGAGGCGATGTCACCGATCGCGGCATCGCCGGAGAGACGCTGACGTTTCGAAACCGAGACGGGGCGGCTGTTGCCCGGCTTCCAGAACCACATGTCGCCGTCTGATTCCGCGAGATACTTGCGTCCGGTTGCGTCGGCGGGCTCGATCACTTCGGCGACGATTTTACCGCCCTGAGAAGTGGCGATGAATTTCGCGCTTTTGTTGCCGGTGACGCTGACGGTCCACTGAACGCCGGTGTTTCCGGTCATGATGCCACGAGCCTGTTCGGCTTGCAAAAGGGCGGCGTCCTGGGCGTGTAGGCTTGTGAGGCTGAGAGCTCCGATGAGGAGAGCGAAGAATGAGTTTTTCATGGGAATGTGAGTGGTGGGTTATACGTGGCCGAGTGAATCGACGATACTTTGTTTGGCAGCGCGTCGGGCCGGGGCAATCGCGGCAAGCGCTGTGAAGATGACGAGCAGGACGAAGGTGGTAAGCAAATGAAATGGTTGAATGCGAATTTCCCAGACAATTTCCCGGGCGGTGACCGGTGGTTCCCAGGTAGGCTTCACCGCGGCGATGGCGTAGGCGAAGACGAGCACGATGAGAAGGCCGCTGATGGCCCCGATGATTCCGAGGAGGGCGCTTTCCGTTCCGAAAAGGCGAACCACTCCGGGGCGTTTCAGCCCGATCGCCCGCAGTGTTCCGATCTCCCTGGTGCGTTCGACGACGGCCATTCCAATCGTGTTCAGCACGGACATGGTTACGATGGTTGCGATGATGACAAAGACGACACCGAAGATGATATCGAACATGTTTTTGGTTCGAAGATACAATTTGGAAACATCGTACCAGGGAATGACCTCCCACTGATCTTCGCCGAATTTCTCACTCAGTTTCGCGGCGAAGGCGTCCGTGTCGGTGTTGTCTCCGAGCATGAATCGGACGCAGCTGACTCCGCCGGTTTCGTAGAGGGCCTGACCCAGTTCGAGGGGCATGAAAATGTAGCGGTTGTTGAGCGCTTCCGAGGCGACCTCCGCGATTTGCATGACTTCGGCATCGAGGGCGTTCATCTGTCCGTTCACCGTCGGGGAAACGAGCATGATAGGGGAGTCGATCGCGAGCGCTAGATTTTCAGCCATTCCCGTGGTGATGGAAATGCCGAAGGGCGTCTCGCTGGTGATGGGCTTGCCCTCGTAGGTGCTTCCATCGGCACTGCGCAACGCGGTCGAACGCGAATGGATCGCATCGCGTTCCTCGGGCACCATCGCCTGAGCGACGAAGAAGCCGGAAGTGCCGTCGACGTCGACGTTGCCTTTGATCTCGAGGAGACCGGCGCTGACGAGGACGCGTTCGTCTTCATTGGTAAAGGCTTTGATTTCGGCAAATTCCTCTTCGCTGATGAGACAGGCAGCGGGGTCGGAGCCACCGTATTCCCGGGCTCCTTTCTTCCAGATTTGAACGTGTCCGTTGACCTGCTCGTAGATATGCGCGTCTTCGATGCTGGCGAACATGTAGGCGGTGAAGCCCGCGAGAATGTTGATTGCGGCGTAGCCCAGTGCGACGGCGGCGATCGTGGTAATCGAGCGACGGGCGTTGCGAAGCAGGTTGCGGAGAGCCAGTGAAATCCAGGACACGGTGAAAAGGGAAACAGGTTGGAGACTATCTTTAACGGAAATCAGGCTTCGCTCAAGGGCGTTTTCGACCGAACCACGAGTTCACGGGCTCTTTTAGCCAAAAGATCAGCAGTGGAATACAGAAGGGGAGAAAGAGCGCACTCGTCATCCCGATGCAGATGAGGACCATCCCGTAGATCCACGCCCAGGGCTTGCGGGGGAGGAAGGCGCCGAAGCCGAAGATCACGGCGAAGACGAGGCTCATGAGAATAAAGAACCACCCCAGGAAGGTGACGAAGGATTGCGGCATTTCCGCCTCGTCGGGATCGAGCGTGAGAAAGAAGGCGCCTCCCGCGATGCAGGCGAGGTAGACCAGCGCGAGAAAGATGGAATAAACGCGGAACCAGATGATTGTCTGCGGCATAACTATTTTCCGGAGCGGAAGAGTGTTTTTACTTTGTTCCAAAATTTCCGGGACCGGGCAAGAAAAACGAGTCGGCTCCGTTTCGTCGCAAAAATCTCAAGCAGCTTCACCGTGATCCAAATCAGAATCGCCGCAGTCGCAACCACGGGGATCGCCCATGCCTCGTAGACCTTGAGCCAGTCGATTACCACTTCGCCGAGATGACGGGAACCTCCCACGAGAATGACAGCGGAGAGACCGCCGGCGAGGAACATGAACAGCGAGAAGCGCCAGAGCGGGTAGTTGAGGACTCCGGCAGCGGCGTAGACGGGGAGGCGGGAGCCCGGGAGAAGTCGCGATGAGAAAATGATCTTCGCCCCGTGTTCTTCGAAAAGCGATTCCGCCTGCATGATCTGCGATTCCTTGATCATCCAGCGAAACGGAGCCCGTCGGAGCAGAGCAATGCCCCCGATCCGGCCCATGAGGTAGAGAAACATATCCCCGATATAGATGCCGAGAAATCCCGCTGTGAGGGCCCAGCCGAATGAGAGAACCCCTTCGCTGGCGAGAAGACCGGCAGTGATGCAGGCGAGGTCTTCACTGATCAGCGTCGCAAAGCCGATCGCGGTGACGCGCTGCCAGAGCGGGAGGGTCTCGATTGTTTCAAAGCGATCGGACATGGACGCTTTATCTCCACAGGAACAGAGCATCATCGCAAAAAGGATGAGCAGGACCCCTCGCATCAGCGGGCTGGTGGATTTCAATAACGTCATGCAAACGTGGAGCGGTGAGAAAGTATTTCAGATACCTTAACTAATCTGGGGATTTTCGTCGCCGTTATTTGGCCTTTTTTGAAAAGTAAGCAATTCGGCTTTGAAGGCGTTGTTGGCATCACTGTTCCATCGTTCACGCTCTGTCAGTCTCCACTTTTTGTTTGAATGAAATTCAGGGAAAAGGACGGGGGCGATGACCTCGCCGTCGAATGAAATTTTCGTAACAATGAGGCGGTCTGCAAAGGGCAGGGCGGCATGGTAAACGGCACTGCCGCCGCAGACGACGAGCTCGCGCGCTCCGTTGGCCTCTGCGAGTGCGATCGCTTCCGGCACAGAGTTTACGACGCGATGGCCTTTCGCCTCCGGTTGAAACTTGCGGTTATGCGTGAGGACGATGGGGGTACGGTCTTCGAACCAGCCCGACATCTCGAGGTAGGTGGTTCGTCCCACGAGTAGCCAGCGTTTCCGCGTTCTCGTCCGGAAGTGCTCTTTGTCGCGGGGGAGGGACCAGGGAATCCCGCCGTTTTCCGAACCGATGACCCCGTTCTCAGTCATTGCCGCGATCATCGTGACTTCGGGTTTCATTTCAGAAGTTCGTTCCAGGATTTTCCGGTTTTAAAGTGACGGAAGAGCCAGAGGAAAAGTAAGACTCCGGAAAAGTAAATCCACCACGATTTTGTCGCCGAGGTGAAAATCTGATGGGTGATCGCATCGGTGAATTCGTCCTCAGGCAGGTCGATTCTCCCGCGAAAGTAGGCTGTTTGCATCCCGTAAAGCCACGTGAGAATTCCGTAGGAAAGGTTCATCGAAAGCCCGCGGAAACTCAGCACGGTGGCCCGGTTTTCGGCGTCGGTGACCCGGTTAAGGTAATTGGAGAGGAAAAAGTGCAGGAGTCGCATTGAAATCCAGAGAGTCGGCAGAAAGGCGACGGACCAGAACTGAATGGGAAAGGCGAGGCTGAAAATGCCGATGAAGACGAGAAGCCCGAGAAGCTTGAAATTGAACCCCGGGGACCGCGTGTGGATGAGTTTTTCCCCGATCACTGCCGCCAGAATTCCCGCGAGGGACCCGGCCACGCTGATGATTCCGAATTGCGCGGGCTCAAACCCGATCGTTTCCAGCCAGATCGACCCGACGGTGTAGTAGAGCCGGATGATACTGTCGAAAAACAGTCCCGTGAGCAGCAACATGAGAGCGGCGGGAGTCACTGCGATCCAGCGCCCGGCCTTGAGGGTGCGGGCGAAGGCGTCTTTGGTAGAGTGAAAAATATGCTTCTTCTCCGGTTTTACAAAGTTGTCCGTCTCTTTCATCCGAAGCGCCGTGAAGAGCACCGCGAGCGACATCCCGAAGGTCAGGGCGATGGGGATCTTCAGGGTCTCCTTCTGGAGCAGGGAGCCCTCGAATCCGAGAAAGGTGAGGACGCGGTTGATGAATGCGGGGTCGTAAACGGCGGCGCCGATCAGGGTCACGACGATGAAGGCGACGGACTGCATCTTCATGAGCTTCGTCGTCAGTTTTGACCAGTGGATGTCGCGGCCTTCTTCAGGTAGCGAATCGTAGGCGAGCGCCTCGTCGGCTCCGCTCGCTGCGGCTTCGGCGGCTCCGGAAATGACGCGATTGAAAAGAAAAACGGTGAAGAGCAGGGCCGAGGCGGAGGCGAAGGCTTCCGGATTGCCTTCAAAATCCGCTCTCGAAACGACGGGCATGAACAGCATCACCGCCATTTCGATCATCATGAGAAAGGCAGCGCCGATAACGAGAGGGCGGCGTCCGATCTGATCCGCAAGTGCTCCGCTCGGTACTTCGAGAAGCACGATGGCGATGGCCCAGGCGAGGTTCAGGGTCGCGAACTGCTCCTGACTGAGCCCGAAGTCGAGGAACATCAGGGCGTAAACCGGGTAGTAGAAGCGCGAGTTGAAGAAAATGCGAAAGAGGATAAACCACTTCGGGTTCGCTGAGGAATCAGTCCCTTCGGGGGAAAGTTGGGCGGGTGGAACTGACATAAACGGGGTGCGGAAACTGGAACACGAAAGTCCCGTGGTACGCAAGCGACTTCATTTCGCGAATATACTCTTGCCGAAGGCGCTGTTTATGTGCGATGAACCCACCTACTATGGACGATATCGACGAAACGCCTGCCGATTTGGATGTGCAATCGGTCAAAGCAATCCTCGCGGAAGCGCGCACTGAGGTGGCCAAAGTCATTATCGGCCAGGAAACGGTCGTTGATCACGCTCTCATCGCCATTTTCACGGGGAATCACATTCTCATTGAGGGCGTTCCCGGCGTCGCCAAAACGCTACTGGTGCGGACCCTCGCCCGGGTTCTCGGGAGCAAGTTTTCCCGGATTCAGTTCACTCCCGACCTGATGCCGTCTGACATCACGGGAACGAACGTTTTTAATTTGCAGGAAAGTGCCTTCCACCTCGTTAAAGGGCCGGTTTTTACCTCCTTCCTTCTCGCCGATGAGATCAACCGGGCACCTGCAAAAACGCAGTCCGCGCTGCTTCAGGCGATGCAGGAGCGCCGCGTTACGATTGACGGGGTGACGCACAAACTCCCTGACAGCTTCACGGTGTTTGCAACGCAGAACCCGATCGAATATGAGGGCACCTATCCACTGCCCGAGGCACAAAAGGACCGCTTCCTTCTTCGTGTCGAAATGGATTATCCTACTGAGGAATCCGAGAAACAGCTCGCGCTTCAGGCCCTTGGAAAAGACACCCCTGAGAACATTCTCAACAGTGGCACCGTGAATGCGATTCTCACCGCCGACCGTATCAAGGCGATGCAGGAAGCGCTTCAGGGCGTTACGGTGAAAGAGGAGTTGGTGCACTACGTCGTGGAGATCGTGCGTCAGACTCGCGAGCAGGACAGCATTCAGGTTGGGGCCGGCCCCCGCGCGACGACGGCCTTGTTGCTTTCGAGTCGCGCCCTCGCTGCACTGGAGGACAGGGACTACGTCACGCCCGATGATATCCGGATGATGGCCTTTCCGGTCCTTTCACATCGTCTCGTCTTGCGGCCCGAATACGAGATCGAGGGTGTCACGATTGAAGAGGCGATTTCCAAACTGCTCGAAGGGGTTGCGGTTCCGAGGTAGAAAATTCTTATCGCTCTTTTCCGCTGAATTTCGATGCGTCCGGTTCCTGACATTCGACTACTCTGGATCGCATTTCTCGTGGTCGTTCCGGCCTGCACTGCGGCGGTGTATTTCGATGGCATCGGGAAGCTGCTCGGGCTCGGGGCGCTTTTGTTAGTGCTCGTCGGGGCCATTTGGGACTATGCCGCTTCGCAGAAGCTTCTCGCTGGCGTGGATTGTGAGATCCCTGAGTTGATTCGCGGAACGAAGGGGAGAGAGCTGGAGATTCCCGTGACTTTTTTCAACCGGGGGGCAACCCTGAAAGTGCTTCGTTACGGGCTCGCCGTTTCCGGTGAGTTCAGGATTGAGGGGGAGGTCGTCGGATCGATATCCGATTTTGAATCCGGCAAGAAGCGGACCGTTTCCTATCCCATCACGCCGCTGCGACGAGGACAGTTTTTTCTCGATTCGCTTCATATTGAAACGGCCTCGAGGTGGAAATGGTGGATGCTCCGCAAAGGCTTCGATCTCAAAACCGAGCTGCGTATTTATCCGGATCTGGCCTTGGAGCGCAAACGCCTCGCTAGTTTGTTTCTCCTCCGGGGGAATGAGGGCAGCCATGTGATACGTCAGGTCGGGAAGGGGCGCGACTTCGAGCAGCTTCGGGAATATCAGTCCGGAGACGACTACATCGATATCGACTGGAAAGCGACAGCTCGCCGTCAGTCGCCCGTCACGAGAACCTATCAGATCGAGCGAACCCAGGAAGTCTACGTCGTTGTCGATCACTCGCGGCTCAGCGCCCGCGAGATTCATGTTCCCGTCGAAAACGCGATGGAAGGGGACTGGATGTATCGCATGGAATCGTCCGGTGGCGATACCATGGTGACAACTCAGTTGGAGAAATTTCTCCATTGCTCGCTCGTGATGGCATCCGTCGCCGAGAGGCAGGGGGATTTATTCGGATTCATCAGTTTCGCCGACAAGGTGGATCGGTTCATTCGCGGGCGGAACGGTAAAGCGCATTACAACATCATCCGCGACGCGCTTTACACGCTCGAACCGAAACCGGTTGCCCCTGATTACGAGCAACTCATGATCTCGCTTCGACAGCGCCTCACCCGCCGGGCGTTGATTGTCATGTTAGTGGATCTGAGCGACCCTTTGACCGCCGAGCAATTTTACGAGGCTTTACCGCTCATCAGCAGGCAGCATCTGGTGCTCGTGAATATGGTGAGACCTGAGAAGGCGAATCCGATTTTCTCCTCAAAAGAGCAGCCGGAAACGGTTTCTGAAGTTTACGAGAATCTTGCGGGGCATTTTGAGTGGCAGGAACTTCGCGAAACCGGAAACAAGCTCCGCCACCTCGGCGTTGAGCTCGGCATCTCCGAGCACGAGGCGCTTTGTACAGAGACGGTGACGCAGTATTTGAATGTGAAGAAGCGGCAGCTGATTTGAGGGGGGGGAGAAGTAGAGGAGTAAAGGAGTAGAGAAATAAAGAATGCTCTGCTGTAGAGGAAGCCGTGAGGATTTCTATCGCGCTGGAAGTGAGGCACACGGCGGGATCCTGCGGGGAGAAATGCTCACGCAGTTCCTCTGCGATCTGCACCAATTCGAAGCCTATCGGGACTTTTTACCTTTCACCTTTTACAGCGCGAAGCGCCTACGGCTTCGCGAAGTGCTTTTGATGAAAGCCCATCAACTCGTCGCCTTTGATCTCGTAGATCCCGGCGGCGGAATGCTCGATCTCAGGGGCTTCGAGGAAGTCGTGGGGAATTCCGAGCGACTTGAGAAATTCTGAATACTTCAGATTGAACTCGTAGTTGAACCCTTTTGTGCCGACCCACAGGAGGATGGGGAGACGGGTTTTGTCATCACGCTTCGCGTAGCTCTCCGCGAGATCCCAGGTGTTGTAGCCTTTCGCAAAGACGACGTTTTCACTTTCGGATCCCTCGTTTTCCTGAATGTGTTTCTCCGGACCGTAGCCTGATCCTCCCGGCGCCGCGCTGACGAAGAGTTCAGGATATTTCAGCATGATCCGCGTGGTACCGCGACCACCCTGACTGAATCCTTCGATCGCGAGCTCGCGGGTGCGGTAGGTCTTCTCAATATGAGGAATCAGTTCCTTCACAAAGACATCTTCACCGGCGGCGTTCTCCTTTTGAGGGTAGTTATACCAGCTCATTGGGCCGCCATTAGGAAAGATGTAAATGGTGGGTTGGATTGTCCCCGCTTTGATCGCCGCGTCGGGAAACTTGGAAATCTTGATCGACTTCTTCTCCGATCCGGGGCGTCCGCCGTGGAGATGAAAAACGACGGGGTATGCGCGATTGCCCCCGTTTTGCGCGCCGGGTGGTCAAATTTGTAAATTTTTCCTGATTTCTTCCCCGTGGGGGGGCGCCGGCGTGGTATATCAAACACGACGGGGTATTCGCGATTACCCGAAGCTTTGTAGCCTTCGGGAAGATAGATGAAATAGCCTACATCGAGCCCCATCGACGGGCTTTTGAAAGTCTTGTGGGAAAGGCCTTTCGGAAGTCCATATTTTTCGAGCCCCGCCGCGCCCATGGGATTGCTCCAGGCAAAGGGGGCTGGCTGTTTTTTCGGCTTTTTCTTTGCGTCCGATTGCGCCGGGGCGCTCGATCCGAAGAGGAGGACAAGTAGGAGCAGTGGCAGGGCTTTGCGTTTCATCACTCGATCCTAAATCCTCTTGAGGCGGGCTGCAATCTCCGCGCGCGGGGGCGGGGTGGCCTCATCGAGGTTGTGAAACGATTCGCTTGCCATGAGCGGGTCTCCCGTGTATGAAAATCATCACTCTCTTTCCGAATGCCGACATGGCGGAATTGGTAGACGCACCGGACTTAAAATCCGTTGCTCATTGCGAGCGTGCGGGTTCGATTCCCGCTGTCGGTATCTTCTCTTTTAGCGAGATGTGAGGTTATGAGAGGTTCGCTATTCTGACTGATGGAGAGTGGCCGGTGTACACCAAAACAGCCCGCAGGGGCGGGCTGTCTCAACGTTCTCCCGGGGCTCGGGAGCTGTTCCGGAAACCTTCAGTCCGCTGCGCCGACGCTTTGCGCGTAGGCTTGAATCCCGCGGAGAATGTCGGTCACGAAGATTCCGATCGTGAGAATCGCTCCGATGTGTTCGGCTTTGGAAAAATGAATCGCCTCGCCGACCTTGATATCGCGGGCGGAATCGCCGACTCGACGAGTCAGGTTGAGTGAGCCGGGGGTGTCAGAGCTCTGGCCGTCTGCAGATTGCACGACCTGAACGGAACGGATTTTGAGAGTGCGTTTTTCGCCGTCGGCTGCTTCCTCTTTTGTGAGGATCCCGTCTTTCATCATGAGCGCTTTGGTGAACTCCATGAGACTGAGGATGTGTTCTTCAACGTCGCAGCTGATTTGGTAGCGCTCCTTCAGGATGGAGAATTTTTTCCCGATATCCTGCTGGAGGAAATCAGCGCGCTGGTTCGACGCGATCTCATTGAGTTCCTCCTGATCCTGGCTGCCGGATGCTTTGAAGTCACACAGGGAGCAAATTGTTCTCGCGTCTTCGAGCACCGGCATGACGATGGCGAGCCCGTCGGCGAGGCTGTTGCGCAGAATCCACTGTTCGGAGGCCTGCTTTGCTTTGTCGAAGGGCATGCGTGCCGGCTGGCGGGGCATCACCTGCAATTGCTGGGAGAAATCGTCGTAGTCTCCTTCGCTGATCTTTCGGGATCCAGCGAGGGTGTAGGAGACCATGTCGTAGTTTCTCTGCAAGTTGTCGAGATAGCGGGCAGCCATCTCTTCGAGGCTGATGGTGGTGGGTTCCGGGGCGGCGGTGCTCATAGGGAAAATAGTAAAAAATCAGTTTTTGGTCTTCTGGAAGAATCGTTTCAATCCCTCGCGCTGGACCGGGGAGGCGACGAGACGGGCATCCGCTTCGTCTCCGGTCGTATTCACGTCTGCGGTGGGAATCGATACGGGAATGGCAACGACCGTCTCCTTCTGTGATTCTTCACTGACCGCCGGGGTGCTTTTTTCGGTTTTCTTGAAGAGCTTTTTCAAGTGGTTCTCCAGCGTTTTCGGTTCCTCTTCGACGGGGGCGATGATTTGGGGGAGGGTGTCGGAAGTGGAAATAACGGTGAGGTCGGCGGGAGTTCTCTGCCCTTTCACTGATCGGGTCGTCGCTTTGGCGGGGTCCGTTTCAGTGGCATCTGAGACTTCCACTCCGTAGCGGCTCAGAAGGGTGCCGTTCACGATCCAGAGATCGGCGAGAGACTTCTGGAGGTCGGCGGCGGCGGCAAACTGGCGGAGACGTGTTTCGCTGACATCGCGCTCCACCTTCATGAGAGTGGACTCGGAAATGGTTCCCTTCTCGAGGCTTTCACGGGTGCTCTCAAGATTGTCGAGTTCGATTCGAGTCGACATCTTTGCGGCATGGAGCCGCTTTTTGTGAGTCTGAATCGAGGTGATGTGGCGATTGATGAGAATATTGGTCTGCAGTTCCTCGCGTTTCACCTGAAGGAGGGCCTGCCGCTGTTGATTCGCGGTTTCCGCATAGAGTGCTTTTTTCTCGGTGTTACCAAGTGGAACGTTCACGACGATCCCGATGCCGTAGTCGTGGCCCTGTCCGTCGCTCGACTGATCATAGGCAGCTCCGTAGCTTCCCGAGAGCCCGCTGTAGCCAATCGTGGCCTCGAGATCGACCCGGGGAAGGAGCTGGTTTTCCCGGTACTTGAGGACGAGTCCGAGTTTCTCCGCATTCTCGACGGCCATGAGGTATTCGGGGCGCTTTTTCAGGGCCACCGCAGCGAGTGAATGCGGGTTGAGCTCGGGGTGGTGGATGCTGGGGGCATCGATCGGCAGAAAGACAGGGTAGCATTCGAATTCAAATTCCTGCTGCATCAGCATGAGAAGGTCGCCGTTTTTGGTGAGGAGAGTCTGGCGGGCGAGGAGGAACCGTTCGTAGCTTTCCGAAAGCTCGCTTTTGATCGTGGCTGCGTCCTGTTCTCTGGCAGCTCCACGCTCGAGTTGATCCCGTTTCTCCATCGCCATGCGGCGGAGGACTTCGACTTCGAAACGCTTCACCATGGCGTCTTCATAGGCGAGAAAGGCGTCGTAGTAGGCGTCGATGACCTCTTTGATGATGCCGCTGAGCCGCTGGCGGAATACCTGATCCGCGATTTCCTTGTTGCGATGGGAGACGGTGATTTTGGTTTCGTTGACATCCCGTCCGAAATCCTGCAGGAGCGGTTGGAGAAAGGTGATACCGGTGAAGGTTCGATACTCGGGGTCGAAGCGTCCGACGGTGGGATCGTTGGTGAGGTCGTTAATGAACCGGTTCGTGCGGGTTCCGACATCGTATTCCGCCCCCGAGCGGAGTCGACCCACGATTCCCGCTTTCGCTTCGAGATTCTCCTCGGTGAAGACCCGGTTCCGGGTTAGTAACCGGCCCTGTGCAAACCGGTCGCCGCCGGTTCCGAGAAATTCCTGACTGGTTTGCGGGGTGTCGAGATTGTCGTAGCGGAAGCGGCTTTCAAAGGCCGGGTCGAACTCCCCGATGGCCTGAAGGGTCCGGTCCTCTTCAAGCTGCGGATCGATTGCATCGATTTGGATCTCGAGGTTGGACCGGAGGGCCGCAGCGATGGCCTCATCGAGCTCGAGATAGGTTTCCTGGCCGCCACCGGCAAGGCGAAGGTCGTAAACCGGTACCATCTCCTCGCTTCGAAGCGGGGAAGTGGCCATACACACGAACAGCAGGAGGAACGGCCCGAAGGATTGACGAAGCACTGAGGTGCTTGAGAAGTTAAGCGGCGGTAACACAGGCATCGTAAGGCTTGTTAAGTGGGATTGGTGTAAAAATCAATGCTTTAATTAGCATTTACGAAATTTCTGGTATTTCGAGACTTGTTGGTGCCGACTTTAGAATTTGTCAGGATTCCCTTTTTCGCGATTCTTCCCCGAAAAGTGCTTCCTGAGTCGTCCTGACAGGCTCAGCATTGCCAGCGGAAGGATCGCTGCTTTGGAGGGAGCTTCGTCCGAAGTTTCCCATTGAGGTTCGATGACCGGCGCTTCCCCCCGGCTCACTGAGAGCTGAGGTGCCGTTGTGTCTTCCTGCAGGGAGGCGGTTTCGCCATCTTCTTCTTCCTCATCGATTGTTTCGTTGTTTTCGAGACTCTCGTAGAGGTCGTCGAAGAGGTCCGGAAGGAGGCTTTCCAGTCCGCCGGGGTGATATCCGAAGTAGGCGGTGAAGAAGGATTCAAAATTATCGGTGCGGAGCATTCCCGGGAAAAAGAGATCGCGAATCGCATCCGGCAGACCGGTAAGAGAGGCGGGGGAGAATCCGGCGTTGCTGAAGAATGCCCCGGCGCGGAGCCTTCTCTCCGAAGCGTCGTTTCCGGTGCCGTCATTCGAGCCGTTCAAGAGATCGGAGAAGAGGAACACCGAGCCTTCCGGCGCATCGAGTGTCAGTGAAGTCGACAGTCTTTCTCCGCCCGAGGTGGCCCCGGTCGGTGGAATACTGAAGAGGACGTTGCCTTTAAAGAAAGTGAAGGCGAATCCATCTGCGCGGTCCCTGACAATGTCATATTCAAGGATGCGAACCCGGTCGAGGAGCTCTGAGTAAGGTTCAACAAAGATTCCGTTGGCAGGGTTGTGGGTTGTGATGGTGAGAGTTCCGGTTCCCTTGATGGAGCGGTTGGCGCCGAGGTAGTCCAGTTCATCTGCACTGAAGAATCCGTCGCCGACAATATCGGTATTGAAGAGCTGGAGGCGCCCTGCATCCCGAACTGTGAGTCTGACATCCCCGTTCCCCGCAATGAGGTCGTTGATGATCATGTTCTCCGTCCCGTTGTGGAAAAGGGTGATGTTACCGCTGCCTGCCGAGATGGAATCGAAGGTGATCGTTCCGTTGAACTCCTCGAAGAAGAGCGCTCCGTTCGTCGAGGAAAAATTGGATACGGTGACGGTTCCGGTGGCGTAGTTGTTCAGTGCATTGGTTCCGAACCCACTCGCCGAATCGATGTTCCGCGCGCTCGTTTCAACAGGATCGCTCAGCGTGCCGATGTTACGGGTCGCGCTCAGGTTGAGATCCCGTGCCCGAATGTCGATACCGGCATCCGATTTCCATTCCACGATGCTGTCTGCATCGAGTGAGACGGTGGTGGCTGCAGCGACATTGCGTCCGGTGAATGAATTGGAGCCTGAGAGGATCCGGTTGACGTGGAGAGTGTCTCCGACGCTGATTCGGATATCGTTGCTTGCGCTGTCGGTCCTGGTGTTCGCCAAGTCGATGAAGGCGTTGTTTTCAACCCGCATCGTAATGCTGCCGTCGTCAGTGGTCGCTCTGTCCACGGTGATGGATGAGGCTTCGTGAAGGTTGATATCACCCGGAGCGAGAACCGTAGCGGTCAGGTTGTTCAACTCGGTGTCGATCGTTTCAACGCCGCCGATTGAGCGATGTGCCGTGAGGATCGCGTTGTTGCCCTGGAGGTCAACAACGGTGTCGCCGGCGGTGAGGGATTCAATGCCTCCGGCATCCGAAGTGAGAAATACATCCGAAAGATTGCGTTGTGCGAGAACCTCGTCGAGGAGGATGTCTCCGGCGGTATTGTGCAAAGTAATCGTGTTCAGAAGCCCGTCAGTGAGTGAGCTGACAAAGTGCGCGACGATGTCGTCGTTGGCGTCAATCTCAATGGAGCCGTCCGCGGTGGTTACGTTGTCGAGGGCGAGCCCGTCGAATTCATTGAGGTCGATGTTCCCGCGAACCAGTGAATGCGCCTCGAGTGAATTGAACTCCGTTTCGATCGGCTGGAACTGTCCGATTCCGAGGGCGGCATTCAAGACCGCGTGATCAGCAATCAAATCATTGTCACCGTCCTCGGGAAGCAGCTCGTCGATGTTGCCAGCGTCGGATCTCAGATTGAGGTCGCCCAGGGCGGTGCCGGCGTTGATCCGGTCAAAGAGGATATCCCCGGCAGTGTTGTGGAGCGAAATGTCATTGTCATCGGAATCGGTGAGACTCTCGACGTCAAGCGCTGTGATTGTTCCGCCGGCATCGAAGGTGATCGAACCATTCATGGTGTCGATGTCCGTAAGGAGGATTCCATCAATCTCGTTCAGATCGATGTTACCTGAATTCACCGAGTGGGCTTCGAGGGTTTGAAACTCCGTTTCGAGAGCGCTCTGGCCACCGATGGAATGCGCGGCATTGATCGTCGCGCTTTCGGCGACCAGGTCGGTGGCGGCATCGTCAGCGGATACCTCCTCAATGTTACCGGTATCGGCGTCGAGAAAGAGATTTCCTTCGATGGCTCCCGCGGAAATACGGTCCACGAGAATGTCTCCGGATGTAGTGTGAATCCGGATGTCGTTGAGATCGTTGTCGGTTTCGCTCTCGACGTCGACTGCGGTGATGGTGCCGCCGGCATCGAGAGTGATTTTCCCGTCGCCGGTTTTAACGTTTGTCAGGGTGATCGCGTCGTGCTCGTTGAGATCGATGTTGCCTGCGTTGGTGGAGGTCGCATCGAGAGAGTTGAGTCGTGTCTCGAGAGGGCGGATTCCGCCGATCGAACCGTGAGCGCTGAGAACCGCGTTGTCTCCGATGAGATCCAACCCGCCGATGGCAGGGGAGAGGAAAGAGTCGTCGAGATCCTGAGGATTCACTTCTTCGATGTTGCCGAGGTCGGAAGTGATGATGATGTCATTGTGATTCGTTCCCACCGTGATTTGATCGACGAGGACGTCGCCGGAGAGCGCGTGGAGGTTGACATCGAATGTGACCGCCTGAGCAAGGTCGTCTTTTGACTCGACGAAGAGTGCCGTGAGAGTTCCGTCGGTGGTTACATTGATCGAACCCGCATTCGAAGTGAGATGGCTGATGACCAGTGCATCATCCTCGACGATTTCGATGTTTCCGATTTGGAAATTGTCGGCGATGAGTCTGTCGATATTGGTGAGGAGATCGAGACGGCCATACGAGGCCACTTCGAGCAGACCTGCGGTGATTTTGGCGTTCGCGACAACGGTGTCACCGGGAAGCAGGCTTCCGGCTGAATCGGTCTGGCCCGAGGTGCGGGTCTGCCCATAGGAGGAAATCATAACATCGTCTCCACCGGTAGCGCCGGCCTGGATAACACCGAGAATGGCATTGCCCCCCTTGGTGATTGCGTTGGCGACGCTGTCAAATTCACCGGCTGTGAGTTCGATGTTTCCATCGGCTGTTTTGATGAACTCGAAGAGGGCGCTGTCGCTTTCTGTGATCGTAATTCCACCGGTGCCTGTCGACTCGACGATGAGTCGGTCTACGGTGGTATTCGCCGTAATGGTTCCCTGCGCCGTTGCGGTCAGGTTTCGGCCGCGCAGTTTCGGAGCAAGATCTTCGACGCCGTCGTTGAGGGCTTCATCAAGTTGCGCGGTGATGGACCCGCCGGCATCGAGGGTGATGTCCCGGTTCGGGGAGGTCACTGACTGATGCACAATATCTCCGGCTGCAGTGATGTTGATGTCTCCTGACAGGGTGCTGATCCAGCGAAGTCGTATGTCGTTGCTTTCATCGATGACGATGTCGGCACGCGAGTTGGTTTCGTCAGGATTTCCTCCGGTAAAGGCGCGGGCGATGAGGTCGTCGATGTCGGTTCTCAGATTAATGACATCCGTGCCGGGATGTTCGGGGAATCCGCCTGCAAGAGCGGTAAGGTCTTTCGCCGTGATTCGGCCTGTGCCGGCAGCATCGGAAGTAATGGTGCCTCCTGAAGTGGCTCCTCCTGTCGCGCTTACGCTTCCTGACTCGAGGCGAACCGATCCCAGTGCGCCCGCGTCGATTTCATCGACCACGATATTCCCGCCGAACAATTCGCGGGTTTTCAGAGTGATCGAGTTGGCCGCGCTTGAGGTCTCTGAAACGATTGAATCGACGATCAGATTGCCTTCGTTGTCCACGAGCACGAGACCGTCAGCAGTGGTGAGTGAGTTAACATTCAGAGTGGAGCCGAGTCCACTGTTGTTATCGATTGAGATGGAGCCGGCCGCTGTCGTGGTTGCGTCGACGTTCAGGATATCCGTCGAAACGTTGATACTGCCTGCCGCGAGGGCATCGAGACTTCTCGCGGTGATATTGACCTCTGGAAGCTGATCGAGGCCGCTAATGCTGCCGCCTGCATCGAGCGTGACGTCGAAGCCCGATGTTGCGTCGATCTTCCCAAGCTCGAGATTGCCTCCCGTTTCAATGATGATATTGCCGGCGTCGACGGTGGCGAGGTTGATCGTAATGTCGTCCTGCTCAAGAATCGTGAGATTCTCTCCTGATGCCATGCCGCTTCCGAGAATCTCGGCGTTACTGATGGTGTTGACTTTTGTTCTGAGAGTTGTGCCTGTTTTGGCGAAAGCTTCGAGCAGATTGGTTTCCAGAATCGCCCCGGGATCCATGAGGATCGACCCTCCACGTGCCTGAACGCTGATGCTGTTTTGTCCCTTAATCTCGCCATCGAGATCGAGGTTGCCACTGGTGAGGCCACTCTTGAGAATCAGGGCGCCGCCCGGTTCGAGCGCTTTAATCGATGCGGTGCTGTCGAGGGAAATGGATCCGGAATTGTCAGCAGCTCCATATTGAGAAGCACCACTTCCGGCGTTCAGCTGGACGAGTCCGTTCGCTTCAGTTGACTTGAGATCGGTCTTGACGCGGATGTCGCGGAAGGCTGTCGCAAACACGGTCGGCGCTTCGATCGGGTTGGTCGAGGAAGCGAATTCGATCGATCCGTCTCCTGCATTTGCACCATTGCTCTCGTAAGCTTCGAACTCGAGTTTTGAAGCGGAGGAGAGGCGTGCTGCACCGGTTCCGAGAATATCAATCTCGGAGCCTTTGAGAATGAGCCCCTGAGCAAAGGCGTGATTAAGAACCGAAGCTTTCCCGCTTCTGATCGCCTCGTCACCGTTGCGTCCGATGATGATGGTGCGGGCTGAATCGGAAATCGTATTCAGAATATCCGAAGTAATGTTGAGTGTGTCTACGGGAGTTGCACTGTCACCGACTCGAATAGCGAGGTTATCGGTGTTGTTTCGAAAGTAAACATCTCCTGTTGTGGTCACGGCGCCGCCGGCGGGAACTGTTTCGGTAACGAGTTGCTCCTGAAGTCGCAGCACTTCATAGCTGGAAGAGTAGGTTCGCGGTTCGAGAACGGTGTAGGTGGTATACCAGTTCCAGGCGTGGAGCCAGGAATGGTAGGGCCAGTAAATCCGGTAGGTAACTTTGACGTAGTAGGTGAAACTGTAGTGAACCGTTACCGGGGTGAGAACCTCGCGAAGAACTTCGTAAGTCCTCCCGCTGCTTTGCTCGATACTGTCTGCATTGAAGATAATATCGCGCCCTGCGCCTGCCGTGATATTCCCGTAGTAGAGAGTATTACCGGGATTTACAGTGAGTTCGATACGGCCGCTGACCGTGTTCAGTCCATCAACTCCGTCGACGAGAGTGACGTGGAGGTCCTGATCAGAGACGACGTTTATTCCCTCGGCGTCGGTCGAGATGGCTTTGGTTGTCTTTGCGGCAAAGTAGCGTGCATTGATGACAACCTGATTGGAGGCGAAGCCGACGGTGTCCCTCGCTTCGATGACCACTTCGCCGTTGGCTGCCTGGATCACTCCGGCGCGTGCCGCTGCGTCTGACCCGTCAAAGACACTTCCCGTCGGCGTGTTGATTCGAATCAACCCAGTTCCATCTCCCGAAGGAGCGACCAGCCCGGGATCGACACCGGCTGTGCTGAAGACACTGGCGCTGGAGCTGTAGATGCCGGGGAGCCAGGGATCAGTCGCATCGCGGTTGGAGCCGAGGAAAAGGTTGGCGCTGGCGAGGGGATCCGCGTTTTGAATCGTGATTGTGAGGTCACTGTCGTTGCGCAGATTGAGCGCTCTCGTGATGCTGAATCCACGCTTCAGGTTCAGGGTAAGCCCGTCCGCTTCCACATTGGATCGCATCTCCACCGTTCCCGCAGTGACGGTCGAACCAACACCGAGGTCGATCCATCGCTTGAGAGGATCACCCCAGACAACGGTGGCGTCACCTGCGTCGAGATCGACCCGGGTGATACCGCTCATGGTGACTTGCTCGCGGCCGTTGGAGACCGAGGTGACGTCGTAGCTGATCCGTTCAGGGAAGGTTTGCTTGATCAGCGTGGTGCCTGCTCCGCTTGTATTCTTGATATCGATGTAACCGATGTTTCTCGGGTCCATCCGATCGAGAAGGGTGTCGGCCTCCGGATCAATGTCACTGTAGAAGCGCTTGAATTGATTCCCGAGAGTGATGGCGTAGAAATTATTTCCCGCTCCACCTTCAATTTCGAGTGTTTTGTCAGGAGCAAAATAGAATGTGTTGAACCGGTCGTCTCCTGAGCCCGCGATCCATTTGTCGATGCTGTTGAGTCCGCTCGCATCAGGGGCGAAGAAGATGGTGTTGTTGACCTCTTTGGCGCTCTGGACGAGTCGACCGAGGTTGAAGGTAAGGTCACTGGTCACAGCGCTGAAATCAGCAATGTTTCCGACGCCGGATGCGAAGAGGCGATCTCTTCCGTAGTTCTCAAGGAACTGGTAGGTATCGCCACCGCCCCCGCCGACGAGAAGATCTGAGCGTGCTCCGGAAACGATGAGGTCGGCTGCGGTGCCTCCGTAAATGGTGGTGTTGCCCTGGCCGCCGTAGAGACTCGTCGTCGCATTGGCTGCACCTGTCAGGGTCGAGGTGCCGGTGCCTCCGCGGAGAATACTCCCGGCCGCGGCGCCTGCTCTGAGATTCGAGTTGCCGGAGCCGCCGGTGAAATCCACGGTGGCGTAGAGAAGATCGGAGGCATCGATGACAGACTGTCCTCCACCTGCAAATCCGATCACTCTGGTTATATTATCGAAGATGTCTGAGAAAAAGGTCTGACCCTGGAGAACGGCTCGAATTTGAACTTTCTCACCGCCGGAAGAGCCGGCGCCATGACTGATCAAGGTGAAGACTTCGTTGCGCGCCGTCGTATCACCGAAGAGACGGAGGTTCGCGAACTGTTCACCCATGTGGAGTGTCAGGGTGCCTCCATTGGCTGCCCCGAGCTGGATCCCCGGTTTCTCCGCATAGAAGGTGACTTTGAACAGTTCGATGGAAAAGGTTTTCGCGAGAATCCTTTTCACGATTGGACCCACGAAAGGAATCGGGATCGTGAGATCCACGTAAAAGGTGAGACCCACTGTTCCTGTCAGAGTGACATCGAAGAGGTTGCCCATCTTGCCGTCGGCACCGGGGAGGCTCTTCAAAAAGTCGATTTGAGAACCTCGCAGTTTGCCGTAGCCGATCGCTGATGAATCTGAGCCGCTGATCTCCGCGCCGAGGAAACTGTTGCCGATGGTGGTCCCTTTCGGAATCGTGACGTCATTCCAGTTGAAATCGAGGTCCAGATTGAAAAAGGCCTGAACACCGGCTTCGATGAGACCGAAGTTCAATGCCACACCGACACTGAAGCCCACTGAAATTCCGAACGCCGGACTTGGGTTCCCTTTGAGATCGAGGGTGCTCCAGTAGAATCCCTGGGTGTCCCAACCGAACTTGAGGTGGGTGCGGATACTGAAGCTCGCTCCCACGGTGAGCTGAAGTGGAGGAAAGGCCGGCAGTGGAAAGCTTCTGCTGTAGGCGACGCCCAGTTCGATTTTGGGTAGCTCGAGGTAACTGAGGTTGGCTTCTTTACCGAGAAGAATTTTCTCAATATTTTCAATCTTCAGGTAATCGAGGCGAAAGCCGCCGCCTGAGATGTTGGCAATGGGGGTTCTACGGCCGCCGCGATCGTCGGAGCCGGCGATTCCCTGATTGGCCGAATCTTTGACCTTGTTGACAAACTTGGTTTTGAGACCGGTTCCTTCTGATTGCGCGAATCCTTTGTCGCGGAAGGTTTCAAACTTTTTGCTGAACTTGTTCGGGGTCGATACTTTGTCCGTGAATGCTTCGCGGAGACTTTTCGATGCCTTGCGGTCCTCGGTGGGTTCCTGAAGCGACAGGAAAGCCCGTTCGGCGCGATCGAGCTTTTTCTGGTAGGCATCGACGCGGCGGTTGATCACATACTTCTGGATTCTCTCGCGCTCGAGTGTCAGCGGGCTCTTGGCACCATACTGAGTTTTGATTCCCACGGTTCGGGCGACGCCGCCAATGACTCGTGGTGTATTGATTCCGAGGAAACCATCATGGATGAGGTCGACGCGGGGTTTCGCCCAGTCCGGGGTGCCTTCAGACAATCCGACCCCTTCTCCGAGGGCACGAATCGTGTCGTCAATGTTGGTCAGGGTTCTGACAAAAATGAGGAACTTGGGGCCTAAGAATTCACCGACGACAAAAGGCTCCGCCATCCACTCGGTTCCGGGAACCGGAGTGAGAAGAAAGTCGAGAACCGGGCGAATCGGGGCGATCCCTTCCGAGAACTTGATCAACATCTCGAAAATCGTTCCGCGGAGAAATTCCTCGGCGTCGACCGTGATATTGAGGAAATCGAAGACAGCGCCGTCAATCAGATCACGAAGAACGCGGAAATCCGGTTGGTCGGCGATTCTCTGCTGAGCTTCGTCTGCATTACCATTGGCGACCGCTTCTCTCGCGGCGTCATAGACAGCTTGTGTTACATAGGAAAGGCGGTCGGAGCCTCTGCCATAGCGGGCCTGAAAATAGAACTCTGTCTGAATGTCAGGGATGCCGCCGTCTCCTCCAAACGAGTCTCCCGATTTGCCGCCTTCAATGAGCAGGGCGATATCGGTGTCACCATGGGTGTCGAAACTGATGATGCCGTATTTGAGATTGTTCGAGGCATCGATTGGAATATTGAATGTCGGATCAAGTCCGAGCGTATTCCGAATCTGCATGTCCGGAATCGTCGTGCGCGTGTTGTCGTTGCCGCCGGATCCCGTATTGAGATAGAAGTCGTAGGTACTGTAGATGCCTGAGGCACCCTGATCGTCTGCAGAGGCATCCGTGGGCCTTACCCCGCCGGGAACCGTCAGTGCGTCGGCAATCTGGACGTTGAGGAGGTGGAGGGTGCTCGTTCTTTCCCCCTGAGTAAAGGCCTGAACTCCGGCAGTGTTGATATCACCGTCAAGAACCGCCTGGACTTCGATCGACATGACAGACTCATCAGCGCCCACTCCGTCATCGATCGGGTTGTAGAGGTAGAAGCCGTCGGTAAGGTCGACCCCGAAACCGAGGTGCAGCGTGAATGCGGTTCGGAGATTGACACCTCCGGTGGTGTCGACTGCGTCATAATTGGCATCCAGAGATTGAGTCTGAGTGTCGACTTCGAGACCCAACTCGTCCGGCAGGTAGATGCGGTTGATGTTCACCTCGGTCGCATCGGTGTCGAGCTCTTTGACGAGATCGAGAGCGAATTGAAGGCTCACCGCGCTGGACGGGGTGACTTCAAATTCTTCGTTCGCAGGGGTCAGATCGTAATTGTTCGAGTCATTGGGATCCCAGACCGTAGCCGACTCCGATGAGTCGAGTGTCTCGACACGGATTTGACTCCGCGAGGTCAGGTAACCTGCTCCCCCGGGGCCGAGCGCTTCATAGAGGGCATCGAGAGTTGCATTGATTGGTTTGAGCTTATTGTTCCTCAGTTTGTCACGAAGACTGTTAGTGAAGTCGCTTCGCCAGCTTTCGATAAAGACGGTGTAGCTGGGGAGGTCGAGACCGAGAAGAGGGAGTTCGTTGCCGAGTGCCTGATCAATCGCGAACTGCAGATTGAAAAGAGAGAGGTCGAGTGCTTCTCCCATCAAAAATGGATCGCGGAGAACCTGAAGGACATCCACCGGCGGGATGTTCAGATAGAAGGGGTTCAGCTCGTCCTGTGGCAGATCGGGATTCGAGAAAAAGACAACCGGAGCCGGAACGCCGGGCACGTTTGAAGGAACGTTGAGATCAAAAAATCGATCGAGGCCGGATCGACCGCCTTCGCTCACCACCCGTATATTGATGGGATCAAAGGTCGGCTGGGTCGCCATGAAGTCGGGATCATTTGCCTGCTCGGGACTGAGCTGGGAGGTGTCTTTTGAGATGATCCTTTCGACGCCGTCTTCCCCCTGGACGACGATGACAACGGGGAGGAGAGCCTGTGCCTGACCGTTTGGTGTCACCGTGGCGACTTCGTCGGTCGCGAGGGTAGTGGTATTAAACTCGGAGTAGACTCGATTGAGCTGCGAGGTGAAAGAGATGATGCTGCCCGCCGAGATCGAGGACAGATTCGGGTTGTTCTGGATGAACGCGGTGCGGCCGTTGTCCCGTCCCAGTTGAGCGGTCACTCTCAGCTCGTTGAAATCGCTCACTTCATCAGCAAAGTCGACCCGCTCGAGAACCCACGAGTTGCCATTGGTGCCGACAGATCCCAGATCAATGACACGGTAGACGCCGTTTTGAAATTCGATGTTGGTGCCGAGAACTGAATCGAGGAGTTGATCCTTCACGAGGATGAGATCCCCGACTGCGAGATCGGTGACGCCGTCGATACCGGCAACGGTGCGACCGTTCGCGAGGGTGCTCGTGACGTTGTTGAGGGACTCGTTTCCACGGGAGGTGAGGGTGGCCTGAAAGGCGGGGTTTCCGGCCTCTCCGCCCGGTGCGTATACCGCGTCGAGTGCACTCGTGGTTGCGACATCGACCGCATACGGCAGCACGAGATCGTGATTTAAATCGATCGACATCGTCGCCGGGTCGATCAGTTTGGCGAAGCTCTTCGTGTCGGATCCGGCGTTGCCGATCTGGACGGTTTGGAAGAAGTCCCGGTTCGCGTAATTTTCCCCTCCGGTGACTCTAACATAGAGACCATTGAGTTCGCTCGTGGAGTCGGCGGCGGTATCCCGCACGAGAGACCAGGCACTGCTCGCGTCGCCGGCGCTCACGACGCGATAGACGCCGTTTTGGGATTTTTCCGTTTCGTTTACGGTCCAGCTCCTATCCGCCGCATTGTAGGCATTGTCCTCCTGGTTGTTTACGAGGATGCGGTCTCCGGCACTCACCGCAACGCCGTCAATCGTAAGGGCTCCGTTACCCGATCCTACCAGCGTGCCGGTCGAGGCGGTGTAGGTTCCTCCGAGGTCGGCCGTTGTTGACGCTGCCACAGTAAGCATGACGGGCGGGACGTAACCGATCGTCAGCGCATTTTCATTGTAGAGCTTTGCGGTGTTGAATTCATCATTCACCTCCGCCTCGCCGGTTGCGTTGATCGCGACTTTCCCATCTGTGAGTCTGAAGCGGGCGTTCCCGACGGGAAGGTCCCCGGAGAGCTCGGCTCCTGCGAGGTTGAAGCTCGTGTCGACGGTGGTGGTGTCGTGAAGGATCGCGGTGGGCGCGATTTGACCGGTGTCGTCGACGATCTTGATTCCGAGGTCGAGATTCAGATCGGAGAGCACGTTGAGATCCACGCTCATCGGATTCGAGAGCGTGCCTGCCAGAGCGTCGAGACCGGCGAGGTAAGTCTTCACGATAGCCGGATCACTGGAGCGGTTCCGGAGTTGCGCGAGGTCAATGAAAAGGGGGAGCGCCGTGGCGAATTTTGCAATGTAAGGCAAACTGATTTCGATGCTGGCCTCCGTGAGATTTGAGGTGAGGTCGTAGTCTGTGTCGAGACGGATTTCAACGTCAGCGAGATCCAGTTGGAGTGAGTCTGCGATGACCTGCTGAAGGCCCTGCAGGGTTGCCGGCGGGGCGTCGGCAAGCTGAGCGATCGCGGTTTCGAATTCGTATCCGAAATCGAACTCACCGACGAGGCTCTCTTTGATAAAAAGAAGGCTCGTCTCGTAGGGGTTGACGGCCGCGCCCGAGCCATCGGGATCAATCCGCATTTGATCGGAAATATATTCGGCGGAGCGCAGGAGACCCTGGAAAATATCGTCAAAGTTAAGCCGGGAAAGGTTCTCCATTCCCGCCGTGTTCGTATAAGTGATCTCAGCGACGGGGAGTGATGAAAAATCATTGATCGAGCTCGTTTCCGAGTCCCCTGTGAGCGCGTGTTCGATTGTGATCGTGGCTCCCGTGCCGAAGGCGAGCCCGTCAACGGTGCTTCCAGTGAAAGAGAGATCCTGCAGCTCAAGAGTAACGAAGGTTGCCGGATCAACGATGGTGGCGGAGACGGTCTCCATCGTATCTGATGAGACAAGCTCGTTCAGCTCGAAGAGGGAGAAGCGGGTGCGGGTATTGTCTCTGAGCAGGGTCGTGGAAGAGGCCTGCAGATTGAGGTCGCCGTCTGCGGCTGCAAATTCGGCAAAACCGAACATGCCGGTCGCAGTAACTGTTTCGTTAGTCACTGTAGCGGTGCCTTCGAGTCTGATATTGTCGAGATAGGCTTCGCCACCTCTCCAGCCCGCCCGCTGCTCTTCAACCTGGAAACCCAGTTGATCGACTGCGGCATTGTTGGCACCGGGGGCGGCCATGACCCGCATTGTGATGACTTCCGGGGTGCTTGTGCCAGCGAGGTCCAGTGAGCGAATCGCAAAGCCGTCGCCCTGTTCGTTCATAGCAGCTTTCACAAAGCTGGATAGTGAATAGGTGATCCCGTTGACGACGACGTCGGAGGCTGCGAGGGCGTTGTTCACATCGGCAATGAGGTGCCCGAGTGTGGCGCCGAGGGAGCCTGTGGGGATCGTCACCGCAGTGTAATCACTGCCATTGATGGAGAGGCGAAGGACAGCAGGGTTGAGGAGACGAAATGGATCGCTTCCTGTGAGTGAGCCTGACAGAGCCGTCACCGGAACGAAGCGCCCCGCCACATCGGTGCTTTTTTCGGGAATGCCCAGTTCGAGAGAGGCGGCGTTCGGGCTCGGGAGTCGATAGTCTGCGAAGACTTCCACCGACCAGTTCTCGCTGGCGTAGCTGCTGTCGTCGGGAAAAAGAGTCGAGTTGAGCCGGAAGCCGATTTTTCCCCCGGTGGCGTCGAAGGCTTCGACCTTGGTTCCGTCGTAGAGGGTGCTCAGTGCGGCACTCTGGTCGATTGCAAAATTGATGTCCTCAATGAGGTCCGCGAGAGAGGTGTTGTCCGCCGTCTCCGATGCGGCGAGATAGACCTGACCGACGTTTCCGTCGAAAAGGGTTACTTCGAAAATGGCATCCCGGCTCAGGGTGAAGTTGGTGGCGGCGTTGTCGGCGATGAACTCCGCGGCGACACTGGTGAAGTTCGCTTTGCCGGAGGGAAACCCGAGAATATCGACGGCGGCATTGACCGTCGTGACGGGGCTGGCCACTTCGGGGCGCACGAGCACCTGAAGGATTCTCGAGTCGGTTTCTGTCGTCACCGTCGTAAACGTAATTACCGGTGTGCCGGTATCGGCCTCGGTGGTCAGCTCGATCGTGATTTTATCTCTCAACGATGCATTGGCTCCGAGCGCATCGACGAGTTGACTTACGAAATCAGCGGCCTCGATGTTTGTGGAGGCTTCGTCGACGGTGACGGTTAGGTCGTGTTCCACGCCGTCGTCGAGCAGGATTGTGAAAACCGCGTCGTTCTCGATTTTTCCATCCCAGTCATAAACGACAACAGGAATCCCCACTGAAAGCTCTTCAACTGAGCGGGTCAGCGGTTTGAGACTGAACTGAAAGTCAAAGGAGGAAGTCGTTTCTCTCTCGACCGTGACCCGGCTTTCGGTGACGAGGTTGCTGATGTGTCCGTAATCAGAGTCGAGGTCGACAGCAACGCGCTCGTCCACATCGGTGGTCGCGGCATCATCTTCGAGCGGCGGAGCAGTGTGGTCGAAGCCGACTGGAAAAGTGAATGTCAGGGCGTTGGTATCCCATGAGGGGCTCACACCCGTATTGGCAAGATTGACCGGGGAATCTGCGATGCGCGCTGCGAATTCCTGCACCGAATCAAAATTGGGTGTGATCGCAATGTCGCCACTGATAAAGCCGCGCGCCGCCGTTTCGGTAAATCCGAGGAGATCTCTGATCAAACCGGTGTTGGCGATCTCAAAAGCGTTGATCCGGCCGGCCTGACTTCCGGGGTTCCGGGCGAAAAATTGAATCGAAGCTTCGCCTGTGGAATCGCTGACCGCACCGCGAACATCGATCCCGGTTGCTTCGGAATCATTGAGGAGGCTCTTCTTCGTCAGGGTTGTTCCGGCGACGAGGTAGGCGGTATTTTCCATCGCATAGCGAAGATCATCCACATAGTCGTTGATCGTGGAGTTGGCAGCGTCCCCGAGGAGGTTGCCCGTCAAATTCCCCGGAAGGAACACGCGGTAAACCTCCGTGGTGTCCCCGGTGACAGTGACGTCGAATGAGGGGGAGGTCTGCTCTGTGGGCGAAAGGTTGAGCGCAGCGGCGGCGTTTCCGCCGAACTGGAGTGAATGGACATCCGCGCCCCCGTAGAACTGAAGGCCGACCGTTCCGTTTTGAGCGGTGAATGTGTCCACGTAGACACCGCTCGATTCTCCCGCATTGTAGATTCCCGCGGCCGAGAAAAGGTCGCGAAGCTTCGTTGCGAGCGTGTCGAGGTCCGAGTAGGCGAACGCGGGAATGGTGATCGAGACGGGAGTTTCCCCGTTAATAGTCACTGTAAGGGTTTTCGGAGTCGTCGAGAGATCGGTGAGATTGACCGATGCGGTCGGTTCGAAAAGGATTCCGGTAGATTGGAGCTGAGCACTGTCAGTGATGCCCCCGCCAAACGCGGCAGACTGATCGTTGGCGAGAACGAGTTGCTGCAGAACGTCGAACCCGAGATCGAGAATCCCGTCTCCTTTGGCCTGGAAGGCGGTGAGAACGAACTGGGTTTCGTCATTGTCTGCGAAAATTTCAAGTCGCGGTGAGTTAGTGTCGCGGACTCTCGCCTCGACTCCGTTCGGGAGGGCGGCGGAAAGTTCGGCCGCGAGTTCTTCGAGAGTGGTTCGTGTCGGATCGGCCCCGACGGTGACCTGAACCCAGGCGGCGCCATTGATTGAGATGAGAAATTCAGTGGAACCGGAGAAGTCGATCGGATTCTGGACAAGAGAACCGGCAGGGCCGCGCCAGGTGGAAGGGGCGTTGCGGGCGGAGAGGACCTGCTCAACATTCTGGAGCTGGGCGAGAAAGACTTCCTGAAAGGCCCGGCCAAAGGCATACGCGTCACCGGAGGCGATATCGAGGAAGGGGATATTGTCCCCGTAGATGCCGGAAGCCTGAAGCGCGGAAGCCCAACCCGAGACTCCACCGGCCATGTTGAGAATATCCTGCGAGGTGAGACGGGAGAAGGCGGCGAGGGTGCCGTCAGTTGTCGCCATCGGCGCGCTCTCGTCAAAAAGATTCTGATCGGTGAAAGTCACGGTGCCGGTGACTCCGTCAATTCCTCCGATATGCGTTGTCGCTGCGGCATTGTTCGCGACCCCGACCTGCATGATCACACTGGCGCTGTTTTGATCGCCGATCGTGGGGGTGCTGAAGTCGTGAGCGCTCGACCAGGTGTTGGAGGCTTGAAAGCCCTTGAGCTCAGCGAGGTCAAGGCGTTCGTCGCTGTTGACATCGTTGAAAGAAAACTCTCCCGTGACATCGAGGATGAACTGACTCCCCGCGAGGGCATAGGCCCCGGCGTCACCGCCGGTTTCGCGCATCCCGAGCAGCCCGACCTGAACACCGAATTCAGTGAGTTGGTCTGTCGTTGAGGTGTGCAGAGCGTTGGCACTGATACTGAGACCTTCGTCCCCGAACAGATCAATCCAGAATTTGTTATCTGTCAGGCCGTCTCTCTTTGCGTCCGTGTCCGCTCCGGTCTGAATCGAGGTGAGATCCGCCAGAATCCGGAAGCTGAGATCACGACTCGAATCGACGTTCACGGTGGTGCCGTCTTCAATGCGCAAATTGAGTTCCTCTTCGGCAGAGCCGAGATGAATATCGGTCGCCTCATCGATCTCCCCGTCGGCGATGTTGATTTTCAGGTTGAGCCCATAGTCGGACGATTCATCAACCACGGTTCCGGAGAGGCCGAAATCGCTCAGGGCGGTTTCGATACTTAGCGCGAGTTTCTGGGAGTCGGGCGTATCTCCGTTCAGGGTGTCCTGAATGCCCTGATGGCCTGCCGCAAATTTGAAGAAATCGCCGATATCCGTTCCGATGTAGTCATCGAGTGTCTTGTCGAGGAGGGGGACCACTGTATCGGCAAACTTCCCGTTGAACTCGGTGTTCAGTGAGTCGCCCAGCAACCCCATCTGATTAAAGGTTTCCGAAAGTTGAGCGCTGAGTTTTTGCTGGACCGAGTTCGTTCCCGTCGGGGGAGTCGGATCGGCAGGATCGTAAAGATTCGCAGTGAGAAGGAGTCGCTGCTCCATCTGCTCCACCTCGAAGTTCGGTTTATCGGGGCGCTTTTTAGAGAGCCGGGTCGTAGACTTCTTCGAGGATTGGTTCCGGCTCATTTTTTCAAGGATATAGAAATCGTCGCCAGATTACCATAAATATCATAGGTGATAAAGGGTAATTACCGGACGGTTAAGAAAAGTAAAAGGCTGATTCAAACTGGCGCCAGATGCTGAAATGGCAAACCGGAAGATCTGTTTTTTGTAATTTTGCGTCATCGGAGGGTTTCCGCGGACTATCCGGGCGGGTACCGTGTCAGATCTGCAAAATGAGGCAGGAGTTGCTATCAGGATTGAGTCAGATAGCGACGGGGAAGCCTCGCGGACACGATTTCGGTCGCAGTGTTTCCTGAAAAACGGCGTTCAGCGCGCCGATGCCCGGGTGAAAGCGAGGTGCTCCTCCATCCAGGTGTCCATTTTTAACACGGCTTCACGCTGCTTTTCCCCCATTTTCTCAGCTGTCTTCTGCGCTTTTCGGCAGGCGTTCAGAGCCAGCCCGGTCGACCCGGGAAGCTTCGAGGCGATTCGTTGCTGGAGCTGTTTCCGTTCGCGGGGACGGAGAAAGCGGATCAGTAATTCGTCGTCAGGGGCGATGTAGTAGCGGGCGCTACCCGGTTCGCCCTGCCTCGCTGATCTTCCAATGAGCTGCCGGTCGATACGGGGGGAGAGGTTGTGCTCGACGACGATGACGTGGAGTCCCCCGAGTGATAGAACCTCTTCAGAAAGTTTAATGTCCGTTCCGCGGCCGGCCATATTGGTGGCGATACAGATGCTGCCCCGTTTTCCCGCTTCGGAAACGATTGCGGCTTCCTCTTTATGACGCACAGCGTTGAGAACGGTGTGAGGCAGTTGCAGTTCGGTAAGTTGTCTGGAGAGGGCTTCGCTCGCTTCAACGGTGCGGGTGCCGACGAGGACGGGGCGGCCGGTTTGATGCATCGCATCGATCTCCCCGACGACGGCTTCATATTTAGCTGCCTCGTTGGGATAAACTTTTACCTTTTCGATCTTACGGAGAACGGGCCGGTGGGTGGGGATGCAAACAACCGCGAGTCGATACATTCTCCAGAGTTCCGCTGAAGATTCACTCGCCGTTCCCGAGACACCTGCAATCGAATGAAACATCCGGAAGAATCGCTGGAAGCTCATGCTGGCGAGGGTTTCGGTCGGATCTGTCACGGGGATGTTTTCCTTGGTCTCGATCGTTTGATGGAGGCCCTGTTTCCAGGTTCGACCGGGGAGAATCCGGCCGGTGAACTCATCGACGATTTCGACTTTCGATTCATCGGTGATCACGTAGTGCTTGTCTTTGATGAAAAAATGCTCTGCGACGAGGGATTGGCGGACCAGTTCGTTGCGACGGTCGTAGGATCTCCAGATCGCGGGAAAGCGATGGGAATGACGTCCTATTGCGGCAATCCCCTGGTGGGTGAGCGTGATTTCGCTGTGTTTGTAATCAATCGTGTAGTCGATTCCCGTTTCAAGTGCCGCTCCGAGATCCCGCGCGATCGAGCAGCATTGAGCGAAGGAATTCCCGGGCATCGTCTGGCTGATGATGAGGGGCGTGACCGCTTCGTCGATGAGAATGTTATCCGCTTCATCGATGATCACGGTGTGGATGCCCCGCATCACGAGCGCCTCACCACTTGATTTTCCGCCGCTGGAGAGATGTTGAATGAGCCGGCCTTGCGGGGTTTGCTCGCTGCCAAGTTTCAGTTTGTCACGGAGAAAGTCGGCGAGGATTTCCTGACTCGTTGTGTAGACGACCGCGCTCTGATGTTGCGAGATTCGCTCCGGCGGTTTCATACTTCCGGTGACGAAGCCGGCGCGGATGCCGCACTGCGCAAAGTATTCGGAAAGTGTCTCGGCATCGCGTTGCGCGAGGTAGTCGTTGGCGGTGATGACATGACACGGATTTCCAGTCCACCCGCTGAGGGTCGCCGCGAGCCCGATCGTGAGCGTTTTTCCCTCCCCGGTCGCCATCTCCGCGAAGAGGCTTTCGTGAATTGCCATCGCTCCCGCAATCTGTTCGCGGTAGGGGGTCAGGCCCATCGACTCCTGCGCGACCCGGCTGACCGCGGCAAAGGCCTCTCTCGTCAGCAGTGATGAGGTTTCGCCTCTGCGGAAGCGGCGGTGAAGATCGTCGAGTTTTTCCTGAAAGGCATCTTCGCTCAGAGGGGCGATCTTCTGTTCAAGCCATTGGAGCGACGCCTCCGCTTCCCTGAGAAGACGCCGTAGCGTTGACGACCTTCGCCTGAACGCTCCCGAGACCCAGTCGGCCCCGCGATCAATTCCCTTTGCCACCTTGCGCGGGGGACGGGGAGCGGCGGTGTAAAAGCGCTGGGTGGGGGTGATCATGAATCTTCGTTTTGCTGGAAGAGTTGTCTGATGGTTCGACTCCACTGTGACTTGAGCGGTTCCGGGGGCAGTGTGAAACGGATTTGCCCGGTCAACGCTCCCGGAGGAGATACTTCCGATGGGAAGGGGGCGGTTTCAGAGCGAACGAGGTAAAATTCCTCCACCGCTGTGAGTCCGGAGCTGTCGCCCTGTTTGGTTTTGATTTCACCGCCAGCGAGCCAGCCGAGCGCAGCGGTGGGCAGTTTCTGCTGACCGCCGGGGACGATCGTCTGGTTGGTGACGGCGAGAGCGATGGCGGGACTCTGAAGGAGGCGCACTTCCGAGGATTGAATCGTTTCATCGAAGAGGCTGCCGGCCTGCTTCTGGGGCACCGCGGAGACGAAAACCATTTCGGAAAAATCGACGATTCTTCCCAGTTCGGTTCCGCGCGGCGCCCAGGTGCCTCTCAGTTCTCTCGAACGGGGGGATGTCCAGATTCCGTCGATCCCGGCGCGCACTAACAAATCCATCTTTTGGCGGTTCAACTCTTCGAGAACGAGCCGGCCTGCTTTGGCCTGTTCGACGAGAGGTCCGATAATGGACACAAACTGATTCTGGCGGGCCTCCTCGATCTGAGTAGCGATTTGTTCCAGTCGCGAGGTGGCGCTTTTGATGTCGAGATCGAGTTCGGGGTTTGAGAGTCGCAGGATCGGATCTCCCGCTTTCACCGGGGTGGTGGTCTCGACGAAAATCTCATCGACGACGCCGGCGCTCTTTGAGTAGACCACCGATTCAATTGAGGGTTTGAAAACGCCGGAGGCGCGGAAGCTGCGGGGAAGGGGCACGAAGCCGATCCCCCCGACGAGCAGCAGTATGATCAGGCCGGTGACCGCGAAAGCCCGGGTTCGGTGGCGCTCGAGCCGATCGCTCGTAAAAAGGTATTTCACGAGTTTGCCGATCGGCATGAGAAAGTAGAGGAAGACGCAGAAGGCGGCGATGGCGACGCCAAGCCCGAGAAAACCCTGGGCCACATTGTAGGTGATGAATGCGAGCAGTAAGACCCGGTAGATAAAGGCGGCAATGCCGTAGGTCGTGAGCCAGAAGGCTTCATTCCTGTCGCTGGCAGGAGAGAACGATTTTTTGACTCCGAAGAGAAGCTTTTCTGAAAGGTGTTTCAGTTGGCGGGTCGACCGTTGATAGAGATTGGGGAGGTCAAAGAGATCGCTGAAGATGTAGTAGCCGTCGAAGCGGAGGAGCGGGTTCGCATTGAAAAGCACTGTCGAAACCGAGGCGATGAAGATCACGTTGTAGGTGAGTCGTTTCACAAACGGGTCCGGCGTTTGTATCCAGACAAAGAGTGCGATGGATGCGACGAGGAATTCCGCCCCCATGCCCGCCGAACTGACTGCAATGCGCTGCCAGCGATGACGAAATCCCCAGCTCGATGTCGCGTCAACGTAGGGCAGGGGTGTCAGGAGCATGAGCATGACGCCGGTTTTCCGTACTTCGCCACCGAAGTGTTTGCACATGATGCCGTGGCCGAACTCATGAATCAGCTTGATGAAGACCGTGCAGAGATAGAGGTAGAAGAGGTTCTTCGGCGCGAGTACGCCGGAGCTCTGGTCGGCAAGTTCATCGAGGTGACCGATTGAAAACCAGATCGCTGTCGCCACCAGTCCGAGCCAGAGGATAAACCCGACGGGACTGAGGATCGGCCGGAAGATGGGGCGAAGAAGAGTTAGGAGTCGGTCAGGATCGAAAAGAGGGATGTTGAGAAAGAGAAAGTTGACGGCCTGCCCCCGTGCTTTTCGTCCTTTGATCTTTCTCTCGCGTTCAAACAGTTGCCTGCTGTCAGGGGCGAGGTTTGACTGGAGCAGGTTGGAGCGATGAAGTTGTGAGAGCACCTGGATGACTTCGTCCTGGCCGGGGGCGTCGTCCGGCATCAGGGCGAGGCATTCTTTCCAGACTTCGTCGACCGTCAGGTCGCCTTTCAGCCTGCCGACGAAGGCGTAAGCGGCCGGCGAGATTCGAAAGAATTCGTTGTTGAGAGGATCTCGAAGAAGGTACCAGAGCTGCCCGCGAAACATTTGCCTGACCACTTCCACGGTGGGATTGAGGCGCACGCGTTCAGGCGCGACACGATGCCACGAATCACTGAACATTTGCTGCCGTTCCGCCATAGTCCTAAAGCCAAAATCTCATCCGCAGATAATCGATCGCGCGGTGGGTGATAATCCAGAGAGGTGAGCGCGTTCCGCAGTGAATCCGCGCGGAACCGGTCATGCCGGGACGCCACCAATCCGGCGCCTCACCGCTGAAGCGGGTCCGGGCGATGAGGAGGGTTCCTTTTTCCTCCGGGATCGCGAGTGGTTCAATTTCCGTCACCTCGATGGGAAAGTGTTCTTCGGGACGGCTTTCAAAAGCGACTTCACCCTCCGAGCCGATCGCGACACGAGTGGCATCAGCTTCAGGGACACGGAGTTCTGCAAACATCCCTTTCAGCTGACTCAATTTCAGCAATGCCTCACCGCGGGTGACAGGGGAGCCGATCCTGTCTTCCATCTCACCTTCGAGAACAACGCCGTCCTCGGGGGCCTTCACTGAAGCCATTTCGAGATTATACTGCACTTTCTGCAGTGCTGATTTTGTCTCTTCCGCCTGAGCTATCGCAATGTGCATTTCCGCAGGGGTTGCCTCGGCCCGGGCGAGCTGCGCTTCCGAGACGTAACGCTGGATCGTCGCAGACAACTCCGCCCGGTTCAGATCAAGCTCCGCCGTATCCATTGTCACGAGAACCTGATCCTTCTTTACGGCATCACCGGCCCTGACAGAGACACTTTCAATGTACCCGTCAAAGGGAGCGGGGAGGTGAAACACCTGTGCGGGCTGCAGAATGAAGGAGGCCTTCACCTTGTAGGGCCAGGGATAAAGAACGAGGAAAGCGAGGAGAGCGGTCGTGGCGAGCGCTCCCACTTTAATCCAGGTGTGTTCAAATCCGATCACTTTCCCAAGGCCCTTTCGCAGAGCGCCTGCCCAGCGCGCGCCAAACCACCGGTCACGCTCGTAAAGATCCACGAGGCGGCGAACACAGAGATCCGAGGTCAGGCGCATCGCTTCAATGTCGGCCTGTCCGAATGGCTGGACCCGCTCCACCGTTACCGCCGCAAGTGGCGATGAATCGAGTCGCAGGGGGACGGAGGCAACATGAGCGACCCCGGCCTTGCGGGCGTACCGTTCGTGATCCCGTTCGATCGCGGCTCCGGTCGCCGTCCCCGGCCAGACAATTTCATCGTCCTGCTCGATGCTTTCCTCCATCGCGGCCTCAAGCAGGCGGGAGAGTTCCATCTTGCGATTGATTTTCCCGGTATGATTGGTCGCTTTCAGCTTGATGTAGTTTCCACAAAGCCATCCCAATGAAACGCGGTCCGCTCCGTAGCGGGAGGCCAGCTCATTGCAGAGCACCATTGCCGCAGCGAGGAAGCGGGTTTCCTCGTTGACGAGAATGCCCACTGTCAATGCGGTTACGAGGGGTGGCTCCGGCTCGTCGTTGGTGCCTGTGTCAGGTGCACTTCCCGAGAGTGGATTGGCCCCGTAGATCAGAGGGGTATCCATCATCAGCTTCTCGATCCGTTGAGAGGGCTGAAAGAAATCCTCTGATCCGTAACGGATGAAAGTGGCGACACAGGTCGTTTTTTCGTCCTCGATCCGCAGCGGCAGTGCCGCACTTCGGATGCCCTCATTGCCGGCGGTGCATTGCAGCCGGGGTTCGGATTCAGAGGTAGTCGCCGCCAGTTCGGTGAGTTCTTTCCTCAAGGCGGAAAGGCGTTGCTTCGTTTCCTCTGAATCGGGCCAGACTGCCACCGGTGACCACTGGGCTTCGCCGGTCTCTGACTCGAGTTTCACGAGGATCATTCCGCTGGCGGCCTCCAGCTGGAGAGAAAAGACGCGGAGCATTTCCACCCAGAAAGCTGCGTCGCGACCTTCGAACGACCAGAGCTTTTCAATGGCAAGTTGCGATTTAGTTTTCGGAAGCGGCATGAACGTGTTAAACGTTTGATTCGGATTAAGGTTACTAGCTCTTGATATCAGAAAAGTCTTAATTAAATCGCATTTCATCTGAGAATTGAATGAGAATCAAGTACCCATTGCGCGCCCACATAAAGACGGTCCTTATTTTGCTGCTTATTTCAGGTCTCTCCGGCGGTGGCGGTTTCGCGCAGACGCCAACGGAAGAGACTGAGCCGGTTTTCGAGAATTCGCTGAAAATGGCCTTTGTTGAAGTGCCGGAAACGAAGGTTCTTTTTTCCATTTGGGAAACGCGCGTGCAGGATTTTCGTCGGTTCGTGAACGATACGGGGAGCCGCTGGAAACCTGCCGGATTTGCTCAAGGGCAGACTCATCCTGCGACGATGGTGTCATGGGAGGATGCGACCCGATTCTGTCGTTGGCTCACAAAGCGGGAGGCGGCGGCGGGCACGCTTCCGGAGGGGTGCCGCTACCGGCTTCCAACCTCTGCCGAATGGAGTCTCGCGGTGGGGCTTAAAAAGCCGGATGCCAATGATACCATGGCAATGGTGAACGGTCCTTCTCAGACGGAGTTTCCGTGGGAGGACACTTGGCCCCCGCTCGAGGATGCAGGAAACTATCATCCGGAGCTCAATTGTGATTCTTTTTCCTACACCTCACCGGTGGGCTCCTTCAAGCCGAACCGCCTGGGAATCTACGACCTCGGGGGGAATGTCTGGGAATGGTGTTCTGATTCGTTCAAAAACTCGATCGACTTCCGCGTTCTCCGCGGTGCCTCCTGGAGGATGCGCTCACCGGGGGATCTTCTCAGTTCTCTTGAGATCGGAAATGTCGGGCACATTCAGCTGAACACTTACGGGTTTCGGGTTGTGCTTGAATTGGCAGAGGGAACCGTGGTCAAGGATCTCGCTGTGGTCGATCATTGAGGGGCGTCTTTCAGGCGGTTGGGGACATTGATTTCCGCGAAAGTGGATGAATGTCAGTTGTGTGCGGAACCTGATCGCCCGGATTAAAAGAGTGCGCATCGCCCTGCTCATGGTGCTTCTTTTTAGAGCAATCCACCCCGCGTTGGCCCGGTCGATGGCCCGCTGTGCAGGTAACTAAATTTGATTGTGGATTTTGGATATGGTCTGGAAGTTATCTTTCGCTATTCTTAACACATGCCAAATCCATGGACCGGGGTGGGAAACCCTTATACTCGACTGGAAGTTCTCGAACGCCTTCGCGATACCCTTGCAAAAGGGGAGCCGATCATTGCTGCCGGCGCGGGAACCGGTATCAGTGCCAAGTTTATCGAAAAGGGCGGAGCCGATCTGATCATTATCTACAATTCAGGCCGCTACCGCATGATGGGCCACGGATCGATTGCCGGCATGATGGGCTACGGCGATGCGAATGCCGTTGCGATGGAAATCGGCGAGTATGAAGTGCTCCCCGTTGTGAAAGAAATTCCTGTGATCTGCGGAGTGCACTGCACCGATCCCCGCCGCCGGATGTGGCATTGGCTCCAGCAGGTGAAGGCGATGGGCTTTTCCGGAATGAACAATTTCCCGACCCACTCCATCATCGATGGTGATTTCCGCAAGCAGTTGGAAGAGACCGGAATGGGCACTGATAAAGAGGTCGAGACCGTCGCGCTTTCCCGCAAGATGGATATTTTCTCTATCGTTTATGTGGCTTCCCCTGAAGAGGCCAAAGCGATGGCCGAGGCGGGGGCGGACGTCATCATTGCGCATGTCGGTTGCACCGTGGGCGGTTCCATCGGCGTGACCAATGCTGCGATGTCGCTCGACGATGCCGCGGTGGCCACTCAGGCGATTATTGATGCGGGTAATACGGTGAGGAAAGATGTCATTTATCTTTCCCATGGCGGACCGATTGCAACCCCGGCGGATGCGGCATTCATCAATGAGAAAACGGATGCGGTTGGTTTCGTTGGTGCCTCCAGTCTTGAGCGTATGGCGGTGGAGGAATCGCTCACGAATCTGACCCGTGAGTTCAAATCGATTCCCCTGAACCGTTCTTAATATTGATTTGTTATGGCAATAATCGCAGTCATCGGGACGCTCGATTCAAAAGGGCATGAGCACCGGTTCGTGGCCGATCAGATCAATTCGGCGGGGCACAGCGCTCTGCTGATTGATGTGGGCACCCTCGGCGAAACTCAGGTGAAGCCGGATGTGACTAGAGATGAAATTCTTGAAGTGGCAGGATTAAAATTCGGTAAAGCGGAAGACCGCGGTGAGCGCGTCGGAGTGATGGCGAAGGCCCTGCCGGTTTACCTGAGTCAGCTGGTCGCGGATGGGAAAATCGACGGCGTCATTTCTCTGGGAGGTGGCGGCGGTACCGCGATAGCGACGGCGGGAATGCGGGCGCTTCCGATTGGTTTTCCCAAGCTGATGGTGAGCACCCTTGCGAGTGGGAACACGGCGCACTACGTCGGGACAAAGGACATCGTGATGTACCCGAGTATCGTCGATGTGGCAGGGCTTAATCAGATTTCCAAAATGATTTTTGCACGGGCAGCCGGTGCGATTTGCGGAATGGCTGAAGCGAAGACATCGACGGCGGAGGAAAAGCCGATCATTGTGGCGAGCATGTTCGGGAACACGACGGTGTGCGTTGATCACGCGCGGGAGCTTCTCGAAGCGAAGGGCTACGAAGTGCTCGTTTTTCATTCCACGGGAACAGGCGGTAAGACGATGGAAACTCTCATCGAGAGCGGCATGGTCTCAGGCGTGCTCGATATCACCACGACCGAGTGGGCCGATGAGCTGACCGGTGCAACCCTGAGCGCCGGACCCACCCGTCTCGAAGCGACGGGGAAGGCGGGCATTCCCGCCATCGTCACTCCGGGGTGTCTCGATATGGCCAATTTCGGTGAACCCGATACGGTTCCCGGGAAATACGCAGAACGAAATTTTTATCACCACAACCCTCAGGTGACTTTGATGCGGACGAACCCTGAGGAGTGTGCGCAACTCGGCAGGATTCTCGCTGAGAAGGTGAATGCCTACACCGCTCCGGTCACGGTGCTTTTGCCAACGAAGGCGATCAGCATTATCAGCGCGGAAGGGCAGCCGTTTTACGACAGGGATGCCGATGAAGCTCTCTTCAGCGCCATTAAAGCGAATCTTTCGGACGAGATCGAACTGATCGAGGTCGATGCCGAAATCAACGCGCCTGAATTTTCAGAGGCTTGCGCTGAAGCGCTATTGAAAAACCTGGCCGGCTGACAATTTTCCTCCCCGATAATCTCCTCCTTCTCCTCCTGACAACCCCTCCTTAAAAAAACCTCCCTGAAAAAAACTCCCATCCCTCCTCCTAGAGGATTTTCTCCCCCGAGGGCCAACAGGGTGCGTTCGTCGAACAAACCCTGTTGGTTCATTCCTCCAACCCTGTTAGATCACCATTTTAAATCTCTATACCTATGCCACAAGTCAAACACTACGGATGTTTTCAATTCAAAGAGGGAACCTCTCAATCTACGATCGATGAATGTTTTTCAGCGATGGCGGCAATGGTTGGGAAAATTCCGGGGCTGCTCGATTTTAACTGCGGTCCCTACGATTCTGCCGAGGGATTGAATGAAGGATACACGCACGGGTTTATTATGACTTTCGAGAGCCCTCAGGCGCGCGATGAGTATTTGCCTCATCCCCACCATGAAGACGTCAAAGACATCGTGGTTCCCCATTTGGAGCGGATCGTTGTTTTTGACTTCAATATGCCCGCATAGGACTCTACTATCGGAGGGGCCTCCTTTGAGTAACGAGGGGGAGCGGCGACTGCAAGAGGGCCTGCAGTTGATTGCTTTTCGACCGGTTTCAGTTTTTCGGGCCTGATTAGAAGGATATGAATTTTTGTCATTTGTTAGTAGTACTGGGAGTCTCTCAAATTGCGATTTGTGGATTTGCAAAACCTTCTCCCGAAACCCGACCGAATATTGTTGTCGTGTTAGCCGATGATATGGGTTGGGGGGACTCCGGAACCTACGGGCATGAGATTATTCAAACACCGAACATGGATAAGCTGGCCTCGCAGGGGGTGAAGTTTACCCAGGGCTACTCGGCCTGCGGTGTCTGTTCTCCTTCGCGGGCGGCGATCCTGACAGGGCGAACCCCGTATCGTAACGGGGTGTGGCGTCATCTCTCCGGTGTTCATGACGCGCACCTGCGGGAGAGCGAGATCACCTATCCCGAGCTGCTTCGCGAAACCGGCTACGAGACCTGCCACGTCGGGAAATGGCATCTGCTTTCGAGGCAGCAATTTGAGAATCCGGATTTTCCTCAGGTCGGGGAGCAGGGAGGTTATGATTACTGGATGGCGACTCATAACAATGCGGAGCCGAGTCATAAGAACCCGGAGAATTTTATCCGGAATGGAGAACCAGTCGGTGAGGTCGAGGCATACTCAGCTCCGTTCGTTGCTGATGAAGCGATTCACTGGCTGACCGAGGTGCGCGATGATAAAAAACCGTTCGTCCTGTCGGTTTGGTTTCACGAGCCGCACAAACCGATTGCGACGGATATCAAATTTTCAGATCTCTACCAGGGGCAGAAGAAGAAGGATGCGACCTATTTCGGAAATATCACGCAGTTGGATTATGCGTTGGGCAAAGTGATGGAGGCTCTCGACAGCGAAGGGGTGAGTGAGAATACGCTCGTCATTTTCAGTTCAGACAATGGTCCTGTTATATCAAGCGGGGGAAGCAGTGGCGGATTGCGAGGTCTTAAGCGCAATGATTTCGAAGGCGGGATTCGTGTGCCGTTTCTTGTGAAATGGCCGGGACATATCAGCCCGGGAACGGTCAGTGATACTCCGGTGATTGGAACTGACATTTTCTCGACCGTGTTGGACATTCTGGATATTCCGCAGCCTCCTGACCGCACCATCGACGGAGTGAGTATGCTTCCTGTTTTCGAAGGAAAATCGGTGGAACGGTCTGTGCCGCTTTTCTGGCGAACCCACGTTTCCCCGGCGGAGGACCGCGTCGCGATGCGGATCGGTGATTGGAAAATTGTGGGGAACGATACGATGAAGAAATTTCAACTTTTCAACGTGCAGAAAGACTGGCAGGAGAAAAACAATCTCGCGGAGGTGGAGCCGGAAAAGACCGCGGAGATGAAGCAGATTCTGTTTCGGACCTGGGAGGATATTGTCGAGGAAGGCCCCAATGATTGGTGGGAGTCTGAGAAAAATAAGCCCATGAAAGGGGCAAAAATAAGTTATTAGTGAGGCGTTACCTGCACGAATAATGAACAAGTTACGGGGAATCATACACCGGATCGAGCGAGTCGCTCCGGTCCTTCTTTCAATGGCCGTTCTCTCTGCCTGCGAGGTGGAAAACGAGGTGCCACTGCAAGCGGATTTCTACGTATCGCCTCACGGGTCCGATGATTGGAGCGGAACTCTGGCGGAGCCGGATTCAGAAAAAGGGGATGGTCCCTTTGCGACTTTGAGTCGTGCCCGCGACGCGGTTCGTGCCATGAAAAAGTCCGTCGACGGCGATATTCAGGTCTCGATTCGCGGGGGGCGTTACCGACTCGATGAGACCGTGGTTTTCGGTCTCGCCGATTCCGGTGAGGGCGAGTCGACGATCACCTACTCCGCCTATCCTGACGAGACACCGGTCTTCAGTTCGGGGCGGGAGATCACCGATTGGAAACCGGCTCCTGATGATTATCCGGGTTTGCCTGAGGCCGCTGTGGGAAAGGTCCTGATGGCGGATGTGTCAGGACACTTTCGCACGCTCTATGATAAGAAAGGCAATTTGCCGCGTGCGCGGTCGGCGGGCTTTTTTCCGCTCGAGGGGAGCGGTCGTGACCGACTTCATTTCCCGAAGGGGCGACTGCGGAACTGGCCGAACGTCGGGGATGTGGAAATCGTGGTGCGGCCTCATCATGCCTGGATCATGAACATTCTTCCGGTGGTGTCGGTGGATGAAGAGGCGCAGATCGCGCGAACCTCGATTGAATCCACCTATCTCATGAATCGTCTCCATTTCCTCAAAGACACCGAATCGTGCTGGGTGGAGAATGTGATCGACGAACTCGACGAGCCCGGAGAGTGGGCCCTGAATACAAAAGAGGGAAAAGTCTATCTCTGGCCGCGCGACGAGTCGCCGGTTTTTGCCCCGCTGTTGAACGAGCTGATTCGAGTGGAAGGCGCGATCGACAGGGAGGGGCCCATGGACGAGCCAGTGCGTAGTTTGCGTTTCCACGGGCTCACCTTCATGCATGGCGAGCGCTATGAGTTGGCGGCCGACGATGATGGTCTGCAGCATGACTGGGACATGATCGATAAGGACAATGCGCTGGTGCGATTTCGCGGAGCGGAGCAATGCTCGATTGAAGAGTGCCATTTTCTGCACAGCGGAAGCGGTGCGATTCGAGTCGATCTCTACGGGCAGGAAAATACGATCTCAGGCAACCATATTGAGCACATGGGTGGGGGCGGCATTTTACTCTGCGGCTACGGCCCCGGCACTAAGGATGTGAACCGGAAGAATCTCGTCTCGAACAATCACATCCATGACGTGGGTGAGATCTACTGGCATTCCCCCGGCATTTTTCTCTGGCAGAGCGGGGAGAACCGGGTCGCGAATAACCTGATTCATCACACCCCATACACATCACTGATCGTTTCCGGATGCATGACTGATTTTTTCGGGAAAGGCGGGCGAGAGCTGACGGGAACAATTCGCTGGCATGAAATCGGCGGCAAGCCCACCGGTAAAAAGAAAAAGAAGACGTTGGATGAGGTTCGTTCTTTTCTCCATTCGCATGACAATTTGATCGAGCTCAATGAAATCCATCATGCCATGGAAAAGATGGGGGACGGGAACGCGATTTACATTCGCGGAGCGGGCCCGAACAACGTGATTCGGCGCAACTTCGTGCATCACCTCGTTTCGCCGATGCACATGCAATGCGCGATCCGGACTGACGGCGGGCAGATGGATACCGTCATTGCTGAAAACCTGATCTACAAATGCACCTCACAGGGGATCATGCTGAAGCTGAACAACCGCTGTGAGAACAATATTATCGCAGACGTGATCGCTCCCCCGCGTGGAAATTATCTGGCATTGCGTGAGGGGCCCATGACCGGAGCAGTGATCCGGAAAAACATTTTTTATGCGTCCAGCGACGAGGTGACTTTTATTGATGAAGTCGCGGCGGGAAATCCGAGTAAAACCGAGGACTGGAGGGGAACCGTGATTGCACGGGCCAGTGATGCGGAGATGGATTTGAATATCTACTTTTGCAGAGAGGATCCCTCCCTGGCTAGTGCAACACTCGAGCGACAGCAGGAGCAGGGGGTAGACGCGAACAGCAAAGCGGTCGATCCGATGTTTGTGGATCCCGGGAACGGCGACTTCCGGTTTCAGCCGGATTCTCCTGCGCTGAAGATGGGCATTGTCCCCATTGATCTCAGCAAGATCGGACTTCTAACTCCCGGCGAAGATGCCCTGCCTTCACAACCTGACAATTCCTCAAAAAATGACAATGATAATTAATCATCCGCGCTTCTTCGTTGCCGCACTGCTTCTCTTGATCGGAGTGGCGCAGGCTGAGCCACTGTCCGGCAGTCGGCCTAACATCATTGTTGTGATCACAGATGATCAGGGAATGGGGGATCTCTCCTGCATGGGGAACGAGGTGGTGCGAACTCCTAACATTGATGCGTTTTATGCGAAGTCGGTTCGCTTCACCGATTTTCACGTCAGTCCGACCTGCGCTCCGACACGGGCCTCGATCATGAGTGGTCGACCTCCATTCAAGGTGGGGGTGACCCACACGATCATGCAGCGCGAGCGCATGGCCCCGGATGTTTTCACGATGCCGCAGGCCTTGCAAAGCGCGGGATACAAAACCGGACTTTTCGGGAAATGGCACCTCGGGGATGAGGAGGAATATCTGCCTCAGAATCGTGGCTTTGATGAAGTGCTCATGCACGGTTCCGGCGGAATCGGTCAGGTCAAGCTGGGGGATTTTCCGCCGAACGGTGACAATCCCTATTTTGACAACGTCCTCCTCCACAATGACACCATCGTTCAGACGAAGGGCTACTGCACCGACCTCTTCTTTGATGCCGCCACTGCGTGGATTGCGGAGGAGAAGGAAAGCGACGCCCCGTATTTTTCCTACATTTCGCTCAATGCTCCGCACGCCCCCTTGATTGTTCAGGAGTCTTATCAGAAGCGGTTTCTGGAGCTGGGTTACGATAAGGGAACCGCGGGTCGTTACGGTATGATTGAGAACATCGATGACAATTTCGGGAAGTTGCTCAGTCAGCTGGAGAAGTGGGGGGAGCGTGAAAAGACCCTCGTTATTTTCATGACCGATAATGGAGCGACGCACCTCAGCGGGAAGTTGAAAGGCGAGAAGGTTCGCCATTTCAACGCCAACCTTCGAGGCGGTAAGAACAGCCCCTACGAAGGCGGAACGCACGTGCCGATGTTTTGGCAATGGCAGGGGGTGCTTGGAGAGGGGACGGACATCACCGCTCTGACGGCACATCTCGACTTATATCCGACCTTTGCGGCTCTCGCCGGTGTCGATCTGCCGGATACGATGCAGGAACTCGAAGGCCGTTCCCTTTTGCCACTCCTGGAGGATCCCGGGACTGAGTGGGAGCACCGGGAGCTCTTCATTCATTGCGGGAGATGGAATCCCGGGAAGCGCGATGATTTCAAATACAAAAAATGCGCTGTGCGAACGCCGAACTGGCGGTTGGTAAATAACAGCGAGCTTTACCATATTGGAAACGATCCCTCGGAGACGATCGATGTCGCCGCGGATCATCCCAAAGTCGTTGAGCGGCTGCGGAAAGCCTACGACGCGTGGTGGCTTTCCACTCTACCGCTCATGGTGAACGAGGGCCTTCCGGCAGTCAGGGCTGAAGAGCAGCCTCTCGCTTTGCGGTATGCGAAGCAGCTGGAGGAGAAAGGGATTCCTGATTGGGCTCCTTCAGAAATTTCCGAGTGAGGCGGGGGGAGGAGGAGAGTCCTCATGAAGAAGAGACGGTGAGACGCGATTGCGCAAGCCGTAGTGCATTTCCATGTGGATTTTGCTCATGGTTTCCGAAGCACTCTTGCGGCAGTATGGAGGTAATATGAGATACACCCTCTCCTCTCTCGCCCTTCTGGCGACTTTTTGTTTTTCCCTTTCGCTGGCTGCCCGGGAAGTAGCGGCGCCTGTTTCCCTCTTTGACGGCAAGACGCTGGAAGGGTGGACATTCGATCCGAAGATCTGGCGGGTTGAAGACGGTCTGATCACAGGTGGGTCGAGAACGGAGAAGATTAAAAAGAATTACTTTATCGCGACGGAAAAGAGTTATCAGAATTTTGAACTGAAGCTCTCAATCAAATGCAGTGGCGATCCGGAGACGGGCTTGATCAACAGTGGGATTCAAATTCGCAGCGTTCGCGTTCCCGGTGGAAATCACATGGCCGGTTATCAGGTCGATTGCGGAGATGGATGGTTCGGTAAAATTTACGATGAGTTTCGCAGGCGGGCAGTGATTGCGGAGCAGGTCGACGCGGCGGCACTGGGCAAGGTTGTCGACGTATCGGGGTGGAATCACTATCGGATTCGTGCCGAGGGACCGCGCATCCGCGTCTGGATCAATGAGGTGTTGGCGACGGACTACACTGAGACAAATCCTAAGGTTGCCTTAAATGGACAAATCGCTCCGCAGGTACACAGCGGTGGCGTTGCTCTGGTGCAGGTCAAAGATATCACTGTGGAGGAGCTGCCGGCGACTCCGGATGCTCCGACCTGGAAATCTCTGGGTGGCGTCGCGGCTGCTCTCAAAGCAGTTCCACCCGCGCCACGGAAAAAGAAAAAACAGGCCGCAGCGGGGCCTCAACGAGGAGCTGAGAAAGTGCCGTCTCCTCCGAAGGGAGATGGGTATCTCAGTTTTGATTTCGAGTCCGGTGAGATGGACGGATGGTTTATTGCCGAAGGGTGGTTCGGGCATCCTCTCGCTGACAATGAACAGATCCGGGCCGGCGGATTCAAGTCGAACAAAGAGGGGGACTTCTTTCTGGGGACGCTGGAGCTTGATGGCAATTTCACTGCTTCGGACAAGCAGACCGGGATTATCGAATCGCCTGTCTTCCAGTTGTCGGGGCCGGAGATTACCTTCGCCGTCTCAGGTGGAAAGCACCCTGACACATACGTCGCACTCTGCACTCTCGACGGGAAGGAAGTCCTGAAGGCGTCGGCTGAGAACAGCGAGACGTTTTTCAAGAGGCGTTGGGATGCCTCGGAGTGGGTAGGGGAACCGGTTTTCGTTCGCCTTGTCGATAAGAATGAAAAGGGGTGGGGACACATCACTCTGGATGCTTTCTCAGCTAAGGGGCGCATTCTCGCGGAGGAATCGAAAGCGAGGAGGTCACTGGCGAAACCGGCGCAGGTCAAAGTGGCGACGCCGAAGGCGGGAAAAGCGAAGCGGGGAAAGAAGACGGGATCTTCACGGGATGCTGTTTTGAGTCCGGAAGAGGAATTGGCCAGCTTTACGGTGCCGCCCGGTTTTGTGATTGAGTTAGTCGCCTCAGAGAGGAATGGTGTCATCAATCCGATCGACATCAGTTTTGATGACGCGGGGCGTCTCTGGACGCAAACGGCGCAGATGTATCCGCTCGATCCGATCAGCGGAATGAAGTGGCAGGACTTTCTCAACCTGATGGAAGACAAGGAAACTCAGGAAACGAACCCTGAGTTCAAGCGAATCAAGGACCTCTATCAGCTCAAGGAAAAAGGAGAGGATAAGATTTTGATTCTCGATGATCCGACGAAAGCGGCCGAGGGCAACCTGCACGTGTGGGCCGATGGCCTTTCGATTCCGCAAAGCATTCTGCCCTACAAAGACGGTGCCTATGTCTGTCATGGTTCGGAGTTGTTTCTCCTGCGGGATACCGACGGTGACGACAGGGCTGACAAGATGGAGCCGGTCCTGAGCGGGTTTGGATTCACCGATACGCATACGATGTCCCATCTCCTTGTGCGTGGTCCGGGCAGTTATATTCACTTTTCGCAAGGTGCCCTCAACAAGGCGCTGGTCACGGCGGTGGCCTCAGGAAAACAGCATCGCGTGGATGCTTCATGTCAGGTGCGCTTCCAGCTCGATCATCAGGATTTCGAAGTGGTATCGTCAGGGCCGAGCAATATGTGGGGGCTTCAGCTTCGGGCGAATGGCCAGTGGTATGGAACGGAAGCGAATGACCGCTCTTATTCGGTGATTCCCTGGGAGCACGGAACCGCAGCGACGGGGGCAGCGTTTCATCCCCTCCGTCCCTATCAGCCTCTCCTCCCCGAGTTGCACACGTTCCGGGTCGGTGGAACCGGTATTTCGGGGTTGGAGTTCTCTGAGGATACCGCGGGGAGCTTTCCGGTTGAAGCGTATAAGGACGTAGCCCTCCTCGCAAACCCGATTACTTCGACCATCAACGCCGTTCGTATCCACCGGAATCCCGATGGAACGGTGGAAGCTGAGCACTTACCGGATTTTCTCAGCTCCACAGATGATTGGTTTCGCCCTGTGAACCTCGAGTTCGGACCTGATGGCTGCCTTTACGTCGCTGACTTTTACAACAAGATCATTTCGCACAACGAAGTGACAACCGATCACCCGGACCGTGACCACGGGCATGGTCGAATCTGGAGGATTCGTCATGAGAGTCAGGAGAGGCGCGAGATTCCCGATGTGACTAAAGCGGACCCTGATCAGTTGCTGGCGCATTTGAAATCGCCGACACTCTGGGAGAAGCGTGCCGCCTGGCATCAGATCGGAGATCGAGGGCTTACGGAGTTGGCTCCCGCCCTCGTGTCACTTGCCTCCGATGAAAACTCCGATGCGACCACGCGAATTCACGCGCTCTGGTCGCTTGAGGAATTGAAGCACTTTGATTCGGATCTGATCGATGGATTGCTGGACTCGAAGAACGATGAGATCCGCCGCGAGGCCGTTCGATCTCTGGCCTCTTTTGAGATCGCTCCCGGAGACGTTGCGGCCCGCCTCACAAATTTAATCGAGGATGAAAATGTGATGGTCCGTTCGCAAGTGATTCGGACACTGGGTGATCTCGGGAAAAGCGATCCTGCGGTGATTGGCCTGCTCATCGATGCGAGCAAGCCGGCCATCCCCGGAAATGAGTTGGGCGGATCTTACGAGAGAAGTTTTGAGCGGTTTCTCGCGCGCATGGCCTTGGAGAAGTTTCCGGATGAGCTCAAAGTCTATCTTGAAAAATCCCCGGGAGCGCATCCTCCTGAAAATGTGCTCTGGGCGATTCAGGCGCTCGATGACGAGTCGAAGCAGGAAGCCTTCCTCGGGCTCTGGAGCCAGGTTTCCGGCGAGTCGCTCGATGGGGAAACCTTTGTCGCGATCACGGGAATGCTGGGTAATCAACAGGTCTACGACGCGGTGAAGCCGACGTTCCAGGATCCGGAGAATGCGGAAAATCTCGTACTCCTCGCGATCGCGAATCAGTCCCGCGTGCAATCAAAGGCGCTCATCAAAATGTTGACCCCCGGCGTGAGTGGGCTTTTGAAATCTCCTCAAACCGTGCCCTTGGGGCTGAAGGCGGTTGGGAAACTCCGCATCACAACACTGGCTGATGAGGTTTCCGCGATTCAGCCGGATGAGAGCGACACGGAATTGGAGCGTTTGCTCTTCACCGCAAAGACGATGAATCCGCAGGAGAATGCGGAGAGCTTTAAAGCCATTGCAGGCGATGCATCGAAGGCTTTTGATTTTCGTGTAGAAGCGGCCCATGCGCTGGCTCCGATTGATGAGAAGGAATCGTTTCAGTTTGTCGAAGCGCTGATTGAATCGGGCAGCGATGCTCAGAAATCTCAGGTCGCGAGCGTGTTCTCGCAATCAAATGCCGGTTCCGCGATCCTATGCGGGCTCTACAAAGAGGAAGTGATTACCGCGGAGGTGTTTGATTTGTCAGCCGCAGAGCGGGTTGTTGCGGCGACGCCTCGCAATCCTCAGGCAAAAGAGATTTTCGCGACAGTGCAAAAGCGCATCGAGCAACAGCGTAAGGAGGCACAGAAACGCATTCATGCCCTCATGGCCTATATCAGCAGGAACCCAGGTGATCCCGCGAAAGGGAAACTGGTGTTCGGCGCATGCCTTGCCTGTCATAAAGTGGGCGGGGAGGGGCAGGAAATCGCGCCGCCGCTTGATGGTTCCGGTCACCGTGAAATTGAGCATGTTCTCACTGCGATCATTGATCCTGACGCAGCTGTCGAAGGCGGTTACGGACTCTATCGAATCACCAAAACCGATGGTTCCGTCGTCGAGGGATTGCTGGAGAAAACGGAGGCGCTGGGCACGACCGTGGCAATGATGGGCGGGCTTCGTATCTTTGTGCCGCAGGCGGAAATCAAAGATGCCGGCTTCGTTGGAGGGCGTTCTTTCATGCCCGCTGCTTTCGGTGCGTTCCCCGACGAAACCATGGCGGACCTTGTTGCCTACATCGGAACACTCAAGGAGGGCGGAGAAGCAGGGCCCGGGGAGACCGCCGCGTCCGACCAGACAGGGTCGGGTCATCGACCCAACCCTGTTGAATCGAATCCGGACCCGGCTGAAAAGATCAATGAGAAGCCTAACATTATTTTAATCTTCACTGACGATCAGGGATATGAGGATCTCGGTTGCTTTGGCTCGACGAAAATCAAGACGCCGAACATCGATGCGATGGCAGCGGAGGGCCTGAAGCTCACGAATTTCTACGCGCAGCCGGTTTGCGGCGTTTCCCGTGCAGCCCTCATGACAGGATCGTATCCGATTCGTGTCGCCGAGCCGGACAATGTGAAGCAACTCCATACCGTTCCTCATCCGCAGGAGATTACGATGGCGGAGGTCTTGAAGTCGGCGGGCTATTCGACTGCGATCCTCGGGAAGTGGCATCTCACGAGTAAAGGGAGGGGACCCGGAGGATTTGATCCGGAAACAATGCCGAACGCGCAGGGCTTCGACTATTTCTACGGGACGCCTGTCTACAACGGGTACACTGTCTTTGTCGGGGATGTCGATATGCGTGTCCCGCTCTATCGCAACGATAAAATAGTGAATCCGGGAGTGGAGAGCTGGGACAACATCACTGCCGATTATACGAAAGAGGCACTCGATTACATTGAGCAAAATCGGGGGGGACCGTTCTTTCTCTATCTCGCTCACAACATGCCGCATATTCCGGTGGGAGCTTCGGAGAGCTTCAAAGGAAAATCTGATTACGGTCCTTACGGTGACACTATCGAAGAGATTGACTGGTCGACCGGGAAGATTCTTGCAAAGCTGAAGGAGCTGGATATCGATGACAACACGCTCGTGGTTTTCACCTCGGATAACGGGCCCTGGGTTGAGACGACCAGAGGAATGAAGCCGGGCAGAAAGGCGTTTATTCCGCGGGATCATTCCGGTTCAGCCGGTCCGCTCAAGGGATGGAAAATGTCGGCGTGGGACGGCGGGTCGAAAGTTCCTTTCGTTGCCCGGTGGCCGAAGCGGATTCCGGCAAATCGAGAGAGTGCCGAATTGCTCACTACGATGGACCTGCTGCCGACGTTTGCAAAGTTCGCTGGAGCGAGTTTGCCGGAGGATAGAGAACTGGATGGCTACGATGCGGGTGACTTTCTCTCGGGGGGCTCGGAAGAGAGCCCCCGCGAAGACTATTTCTACTACACGGGCGCGCTTCTCACCGGGGTGAGGGTGGGTCAGTGGAAGCTCGTTCTGCCGCGTCCCGCGAATCCGAAGGGAACCGGATGGTGGGGGCGAATGATTGAAGAAGTGAAAGACGTTCAACTCTTTGACCTCGCTTCCGATCCCGGAGAGACGACCAATTTAGCGGATGAAAATCCTGACATTGTCGAAAAGCTGCAAAAACGAATCAGGGAGGCGCGGGTTGAACTGGGTGATATCGATGTGGTCGGCAAAGGGGTCCGTCATTTTGACAAAGGACCGCGGACGATTCCGCAAATGGAGCCCCTTCCTTTCCCCTATGCGTCCGCTCAAGCCGCGCCGAACGAGGTTAAAACGGTTGGTGCGGGTAAGCCGAATTTTGTGATCATTTTTACTGACGATCAGGGTTACGGCGATCTCAGTTGTTACGGAGGTGAGCATGTCGCGACGCCGCGAATCGATGAGATGGCGCGCGAGGGAATGAGGCTCACGAGCTTTTACGTCGCTGCTCCGGTCTGCACGCCTTCGCGCGCCGCGCTGATGACGGGTTGTTATCCCGGGCGGATTGATATGGCGACGGGGTCCAAATTCGGCGTGCTTCTCGCCGGTGACAGGAAGGGGCTGAATCCTGACGAAATCACCATCGCCGAGGTATTGAAAGGCGCGGGATACAAGACGGGCATGTTTGGAAAATGGCACCTCGGAGATCAGCCTGAGTTCCTGCCGACAAGGCAGGGGTTCGACGAGTTTTTTGGAATTCCCTACAGCCACGATATTCATCCGTTTCATCCACGACAGAGTCATTATAAGTTTCCCCCATTGCCGCTCCTCGAAGGCGAGTCGGTCGTGGAAATGGATCCGGATGCGGATTTTCTGACAAAGCGGTTTACGGAGCGTGCCGTCAATTTTATTGAGGAAAACAAAGACAATCCTTTCTTTCTCTATCTTCCGCATCCCATTCCCCATGCGCCGCTTCACGCGTCGCCTCCGTTCATGGAGAGTGCTTCCGCAGAGACGATGACGAAGCTGAAAGAAGAGGACGGGAATATCGATTACGAGGCACGGGACGAGCTCTACTACGAGGCTATCTCCGAGATCGACTGGTCGGTGGGCCGGATCCTCGACACACTCAAGGCCAATGGGATCGACGGGAATACGCTCGTGATTTTCACCTCGGATAACGGGCCTCCGAAAAATTCCCGGCACGCCAGTCCCGGAATCCTTCGTGGCAACAAGGGCACCACTCTCGAAGGCGGGATGCGTGAACCGACCGTGGTTCGCTGGCCCGGGGGAATCCCCGCGGGGAAAGACAACGACGAACTGATGACGACGATGGATCTGTTGCCAACCTTTGCGAAACTGGCCGGGGCTGAGGTTCCCGCTGACCGGGTTATTGATGGCAAAGACGTTTCCCGAGTGCTCAGCGGAGAGGCAGGGTCTCCGCACGAAGCGTTTTTCTACCAATCCGGAAAAGCGCTGAGAGCAGTGCGGTCCGGAAAGTGGAAACTTCACCGCGGAAAGAAGAACAAGCCAACGCATTTATACAATCTCGACCTCGATCCAGCCGAAAAGACCAACCTCCTCAAGGCCGAACCCGAAGTGGCGAAAAGGCTCGCCGGCTTACTGAGCAAGTTTGAGGAGGAAATGGCCGGTAACACGAGACCCGCCGCTTATGTTGACAACCCGACTCCTCTTTCGCGGTAGCATTTTCCGTTTCGTGGACCTCGCCGGATATGAGCAAATTTGTGATCAAAGACGAGACCACGCGAGAGAGTTTTGAATGGGGCAGTTTGGGGTGGCTGAGCCATCCTCCCGCAACTGGGAATGAAAATCTCACCGTGATCGATGCGGTTTTGAATCCGGGGAGAGGACATAATTTTCATCGCCATCCCGATCAGGAGGAGATGATTTACTGCATCAGTGGGAGGATCGAACAATGGGCCGAGGAGGAGAAGCGTATCCCCGGTCCGGGGGATTCGGTATTCATCGATGCGGATGTCGTGCACGCCTCTTTCAATATCGGATCAGAACCCGCTCACTTCATCGCGATTCCCGGTCCATGCGTCGGCGAAATGGGATACGAAGTTGTCGAGATGGCGGATGAGGCACCCTGGAATTCGTTGCGGGGTTGACTGACCTGAGTTTTCCCGATTGCTCACTCTCGCTTCTTTGTCTCGAAGAACTTCCAGGTCGCTTCGATGCCGTTGATGTCGTGACAAACGCGACCGATGATTCGTTCGGGAAGGTATTGAGCCCCTCCCGGAATGGTGTGGCCTCCTCCCACGATTTCATAAAGTTCAACCGAGGTCGAGCTGCCTTCACTCTTCCAATGGTGGTGAATGACGTGACAGTCGTCATGGGGATCTTTATCGGGGAGTTTCGTTATGTGGGGGGCGCTCGAATCGAGACGGTTGTGTTTCACCCAGAGGTCGACGGCATCGACAACCGGGATGGCGCTGTCCTGCCCGAAATCGAAAGTTTTGCTGCTGACGAGTTTCGGTGTGAAATTCGGCGTCAGCTTACCGCCCTCGTAAGGCATGAAGAGGTCTTCGGTGCCGCACATGAAAAGGACTGAAAGGGGACTCTGCGGTGAAAACTTCAGGGCGCCGGTGAGGTAGGCGGTAGGAAGGGACGCGATTTGCACGGCGACGGCGCCGAACTTTCCGGTGTGCTCATTGGCAAGCCGCTGCGTCATGAACCCGCCGTTGGAGAGGCCCAGCAGGTAGACTCTGGAGGGATCGACCGGGTAGTCGACGATGAGTTGCTCGAGCAATTGAATGATGAAGTCGACGTCATCGGTTACCGCATCCTGTTGGATATACTTTTGAACCGTGCGGCCGTCATTCCAGCGGCCGTTCAAACCTTCGGGGTAAACCGCGATGAATGACTCCCTGTCTGCCAGCGGTGTCCAACCGGATTTAGAAATCGCCGCCGCGTCCGATCCTCCACCGTGGAGACAGATCACAAGCGGCACCTTCCTGTCTGATTCAGCGACGGCGGATGGAACGTGAATGCGAAAGGAGCGTCTTACTTTTCCGTGCTCGATGCGGCTCTCGATTCCGGTGGGAGCCGCGCTCTGACCGAGACCGGTGGAGATCAGCAGCATCATTGGAAGGAAAAGACAGCGGGAGGGAATTCTTATCATCGTTTCCCGTGGTAGACGGTATGGGGGTGCCGTTGGTTACATCCCGAGCATTGATCTGTAGTCCGGGTGATTGCCGGGGCATGCGAAATGCCCGAGGGCAGGTCTATCCCCGGGGGGCGTGATTTTCTTTTCCCAATGAATCTCCAAGTGGATTTCAAGTATGGAGTTTCCCGCTGTATTTGGGACACTGTATTTTAATCCAGTTTCGAATCATGAATCCCCGGTCTTTTTTTATCATCGCGATGACGCTGTCCCTGTCGTCACCTGGTCATGCCTATGATCAGGACAAGAATCCGATCAAGATTACGAAATCGAGTCGTACCACTGCTCTTTCTCATGAAGAGGAACTCGCGAAGTTTACTCTCGCTGAGGGGTTCGTTATTGAACTGGTCGCGTCGGAGGAAAACGGGATCATCAACCCGATTGATCTGACTTTTGATGATGCGGGTCGGCTTTGGACACAGACGGCTGAAATGTATCCGCTCGATCCGATGGGGGATAAAGCAAATCGTTCGATTCGCGGGCAGCTTCTCGATCCGGATTCAAAGATTCATGAACACCCCGAGATGGTGCGTCTCAAGCGCCTCTACGAATTGAAAGACAGGGGGACGGACCGAATCGTGGTGATCGATGATCCGACGAAGTCGGTTGAGGGGCAGGTTCGCCGTGTGGCCGGGGGCCTGACAATGCCGCAAAGTATTTTGCCATACAAAAACGGAGTCTTTGTCGCTCATGGATCTGAGATGCTTTATCTCGAAGATGCCGACGGGGATGGTGTTTTTGAGAAGCCGACTACGATTCTCACGGGGTTCAGTTTTATCGATTCGCACACGATGTCTCACCTCCTCACGCGCGCGCCGGGCGGGTGGGTTAATTTTTCCCACGGTGCTATGAATCTGGGAGAGGTTACCGCGGTGGCGTCGGGTGAAAAGCAGCAGATCAACTACAGCAAGATCGCCCGTTTTTCTCTCGATGGCAGGAAGATTGAATTGGTTGCCAGTGGCTTGAACAATATCTGGGGATACGATTTGCGCGCCGACGGGCAGTGGTATGGATCTGAAGCGAATGACAAGGGAATGTCGATCGTGCCAATGGAGGCGGGAACGGGATACGAGGGGATCGGAAATGACAAGCTCCGTCCCTACCAGCCGATGATGCCGCAACTTCATTCGTTTCGAGTAGGCGGGACCGGACTCTCGGGGTTGGCCTTCAGTGAAGACGAGGCCGGCGGTTTTCCGGAGGAGTGGCAGGATGTTGCGCTCCTTGCCAATCCCATCACCAACACAATCAATGCGGTGAAGATCGACCGCGATGCTTCCGGTGCGGTCGCGGCGACTCATCTCGAGGATTTGTTGAAATGTGAGGACGACTGGTTTCGCCCTGTTAACCTGACCTTCGGCCCCGATGGCTGCCTTTATATCGCCGATTGGTATAACAAAGTGGTCTCTCATAACGAGATCCCGCGCTCCGATCCTTCCCGCGATAAAACGCACGGCCGTATCTGGAGAGTTCGTCATATCAGTCAAAAACCTGTCGAGATTCCCAATCTTCAGATTGCCGGAGATGAAGCGCTGATCGGTCACCTGACCGGGCCGAGTCGCTGGGAAAAGCGCGCCGCCTGGCATCAAATTGCCGACCGGGAGGCGAAGGGCCTACTTCCGCAGATTAAAGAAATTGCAGGCAACGGGGAGCAATCAACGGGAGCTCGCGTCCACGCGATCTGGTCCTATGAAAGCCTCGGCGCATTCGATGAAGGCTTCACCCGGTCATTGCTCAACGATGAGGATCACAACATTCGCCGTGAGATCATTCGTTCACTTGCGAGCTTTGAGCTGTCAGCCGGTGAGGTTGCCGCTCTCGTCGCGCCGCACATCGAAGACGCGCATTGCATGGTCCGGTCGCAGGTTCTCCGCACTCTGGGGGAACTGGGAAAAGCGGATCATTCAACGATCGAGTTGTTGGTCAAAGCCTCGAAACCACTCCTGCCCGGGAAAGATGCCATGGGTGGAACCTATGAGAGGAAGTTCGAACGGTATCTCGCGCGCAAGGCAATGGAGAGCTACCGCGGGGAACTCAAATCGTTTCTGAGTTCCTCAGAGTCGGAGGGACTTCCCGGTGCGAATATTTTGTGGGCCTATCAGTCACTCGACGAAAGTGCCTTTACGGAACTGTTTCCGAAGTTCTGGACTTTTGACAGCGCTGAAGAGATCGATGAGGAACTGTTCATCTCTCTTGCCCCGGTGATCGGAAACCCCAAGGTCAGGGAGCTGGTCAGTCCGATTTTTTCCGATCCGGGAAATTTTTCTCAACTCTCGGATTTATTGATTCAAACTCGCGGCAGGGTCGACAGTAGCAAGTTCAAAGATCTTTTCGGTCCTGTCATTGCGAGTCTGGCTGCCGATCCTGACACAGACCGAAACAAGCTGTATGAGCTCGGGCTGATTTTGAAGACTCCGGAACTGGGATCCCATGCCCTCGCGGTTTTGGAAAAGGAGAAGAATGCGACGACGATCAAAGCGGCCCTTCCCGTTCTGATGCTCAACCCGAAAGGGAATATGAGCCATCTCGCTGCCCTGGCCCGCGATGAGAGTTTGCCTGCCTCGACGCGGCTGGAGACTGTCATTGCCTACAACCGGGCAAATCCTAAAGGAGGATACCCGCTTCTCTCATCCCTCCTCCGTGGCATGGAAGTGAGTGAGCGGGGGGCTGCGGTCGATTCCATTTCTCTCACCACTCAGGGAGCTGGCGCACTCGCAAGGCTCCTCTCAGATAAAGTGATCAGTGTGAATGACTTCAATTATCTGGCGGCAACGAGAGTGGCAGCAGCGGCACGAAAAAATCCGACCGCCCGCAAACTGATGAAAACCTGGTCGGAGCGAAAGAGAGCCGAAGACTTGAAGCTTGAAGACAAGGTCGAGCACTTTGCTGAAGCCGTCACCACATTGCAAGGCAATCCGGCGGCAGGGCAGGGAATGTTTCAAATGTGTTTGGCTTGTCATGCTGTGGGGACGCAGGGTCTTTCCATCGCTCCCGCTCTCGATGGCTCGGCAAGCCGTGAAACTCACGCGCTTTTGACTGCGATGATGCGGCCGGATGTCGCTGTCGAAGGCGGGTATGAGCTCTACAGGGTGATTCGAAAAGACGGCACTATGGTTGAGGGCTATCTCTTCTCGAACAATGAGATTGGTGTGACCGTTGCGATGATGGGTGGTCATCAAATTTTTACTCCGCGGAGCGACGTGAGAGGACAGGCCAGTGTCCCCGGCAAATCCTTTATGCCTCCGTTAGTCAATGGCCTGCCCGAGCAGAACATCGTCGACCTCCTGAGCTACATCAAAACGTTGAAATAGTGGATAGGAATTCGCCTTCCTCGCCGGCCCTGAGTGTACTTCATGAATTTTCGATATCCATTTTTAACCTCCTGCCTCTGTTCCGTCAGAGCTGCCGGTCTTCTCTTCGCCTTGTCGATCTTCTCACTGAATGCCGCAGGGGATGAAGCGACACGAGACGACCCGCCCCGGCCTCCGAATGTGATCTTTATCCTCATGGACGATATGGGGTTCAGCGATGTGAGTTGCTATGGCGCGGAGAAAGTGAAGACACCGAATATCGATCGGATCGCGGCGGAAGGGTTGCGGTTCACCGACTTTCATACCGCCGCTTCGATCTGTTCGCCGTCGAGGGCCGCCTTTCTGACGGGGGCTTATCCTCAGCGTAACGGACTCTATCTGGGGATCAATCCGAAGCGGGAAGCCCACTGGTTTCTGGGATTGAACCCGGAGGAAATTACCATTGCGGAGCAGTTCAAGGCGAAGGGTTACACCACTTCGATGATAGGGAAATGGCACCTCGGGATGCAGGAAAAATTCCTCTACTTTCATCAGGGCTTTGACCGCTATTACGGAGCGCCTGAGAACATGGGACACAGCGCATTGTTTTACGATGGCAGGGAGGTGATTTACAAGCGCACTCCACTGGACCGTCTGACAACGCTCTACACCGGGCGTATCGTCGAGCAGATTGGTGAGTTCAAAGACGATCCCTTTTTCATCTACTACGCGCACAACTATCCGCACACCCCTTATGAGGCGGGAAAGAAATTTAAAGGCTCCTCCGATGACGGGGTTCGAGGTGACGTGATCCAGGAAGTGGACCGGGGCATTGGTGAAATTCTGAAGGCGCTTGAGGAGAACGGCATTCTTGAGAACACCATGGTGATCTTCAGTTCGGACAATGGCGCGACCTCAGCAACGTATTCCAGGCCATACCGCGGGACGAAGTATGTGTCGCTGGAAGGCGGTCACCGTGTCCCTTTTATCATCTACTGGAAGGGGAGGATCGAGAAGCCCGCTGTGGTGAATGTTCCTGTGAATGCGATGGATCTGTTTCCGACACTGAGCGAACTCATCGGCGCCCCGATGCCTGACGACCGGATCTACGATGGCGTCAGTTTGATGCCCTTGCTTTCGGGTGGGGAGATTGCCCGGTCCGACGAGAAGCCATTCTACTATTACAATTGTGAGAACCTGCAAGCCGTCCGTGTCGGTGACTGGAAGCTCCATTTGCCTCGCACAGTGAGACAGATTCCGTGGTGGGGCAGGAAGCTGCAACCCCCGATCGCGTCACCGCAGTTGTACAACATCGAAGCGGAAGCCGGAGAGAGAACGGATCTCGCTGCGGAGTATCCCGATCGCGTTTCCGAAATGATGGCGTTGGCGGAGGAGACCCGCCTGAAGTTGGGCGAGTTCGGCGAGCGAGGTTCGGAGCAGCGTCCGACCGGAACCCTTTTTCCCGAAGTGCCGATTTTGAGCAACCAGGCTCAGGATTGGGACCCCCTGCCCGATGCGGAGAAAGGAAGAGGTAGAACAGAATTCAAGGGTGCTCACACCGTGAAGAATAAACGCAAAGGGAAGAAGTCCAAAAAACAATGAAATTGTATCAAGCATTCAAGGTGGGTCTTTTCGCTATTTTGTCTCTGTCAGGGGTAAGCGCCCGGGCCGATTCAGAATCAACGCCGAACGTGGTGCTTATTTTCGCCGACGATCTTGGATACGGCGATTTAGGCTGTTACGGTGCCACGAAGGTGAAGACGCCGAATATCGACAAGTTGGCGGCGGAGGGGCGACGCTTCACAGACGCGCATTCGGCGTCGGCGGTCTGCACGCCCTCCCGCTACGGCCTCATGACAGGAGAGTATCCTTTCCGGGCGGCCGGAGGGAGGGGGCTCTGGGGGCCCGCTCCGATCACTTCTCCGCTATTGATCGATACCGGGACGGAGACGATCGCCGATGTTTTCAAATCAAGCGGCTACGAGACGGCGGCATTCGGGAAATGGCATTTAGGATTCGGTGAGGGCAGCAATGATTGGCAGGAGCCTCTGCGTCCCGGGCCGCAGGATCTTGGATTTGACTACTACTTCGGAATGCCGGTGGTGAACAGTGCGCCGCCCTACGTCTATGTTGAGAATGACCGTATTGTCGGCAGTGACCCTGAGGATCCCCTCGTCTATCTCGGTAGAAATGCAAAGGGGACTACGCCGATCACACCGATTCCGCCCGAGGCAGCGCAGCGCAGTGCGAATCAGTTCAGCGGTGGAGTCAAGGCTCACAAGTTGTTCAATGATTTTGAAGTCGGAACGACTCTGGCGGGAAAGGCAACTGACTGGATCAAAGCGCGCGGAGAGGCCCCCTTCTTCCTCTATTTTGCAACGACTAACGTGCATCATCCCTTCACTCCGGCGGAGCGATTTCAGGGCTCCAGTGAAGCAGGGCCTTACGGCGACTTTGTCCACGAGCTGGACTGGATTGTCGGGGAGGTCATGAAGAGCCTCGAGGAAAAGGGTGTCGCTGATAATACCCTCGTGATTATCACAAGTGACAACGGCGGTATGTTTAACCATGGTGGTCGTCGTGCCGCTGAGCTGGGTCACAAGATCAACGGCGATCTCCTCGGCTCCAAGTTCGGTATTTGGGAGGGTGGACATCGCGTTCCATTCATTGCCTGGTGGCCGGAGAAAATCGAGGCCGGAACGGTTTCCGATCAGTTGATCAACAGCGTTGATTTGAAGGCCTCCTTTGCCGCGCTCACTGATCAGGTGCTGAGCCCCGACGAGCAAAAGGACAGCATCAACATGTTGCCGGCGTTGACGGGCGATCCAGAGAAACCGCTGCGGACCGGGATGTTCATGACTCCCCACAAACCCTCACACATGTCCCTGAGACAGGGCAAGTGGATGTTTATCCCCGCGCAAAGTGATGGCGGCTTTACCGGTTCCAAACCGAATCAGCATGCCTGGGGCGGAGCCGCTGTTGCGAAGTTGGTGGGCACGCCCAACAGCGATATTGAGAATGGAAAGATCAAAAGCGGTGCGGCACCCGCGCAACTCTACGACCTCGAGGCGGATGTGAATCAGACGACCAACCTTTATTATGAGCACCCCGAGGTGACTCAGAAAATGTCCGCTGCGATCAGGAAAGCAAAAGGGAAGGCCACCGCTGCGCCGGGGAGGAGGAAAAATCGCGGCCTTGAGAAATACGACGGGTTCGAGCCGCTCGGGGAGATTCACTACAGTTTTGAGTCAGGTGCGCTCGATGATTGGACGGTCATATCGGGCGACATTGGAGAACCGGTCACGGCGGTTCCGTCGCTGGCGCAACGAAAAAACGCCCCGTTTGCCCGCCATGGGGAGCACCATCTTTCCACTTTGGTTATGGCGGATGGAGAATCGCTCTCCGACGGGCAAATCGGTGTGATGAGTTCTCCTTCCTTCGAACTGGTCGGCGGAAAAGTATCGTTTCTCGTTGCCGGAGGATTTGATGAGAAAGATCTTTTTGTGGCCCTCGTGGACGCGAACTCGGGAGAAATTCTGATTCAGGGAGGGGGGGCGAGAGATCACCTCATGCGCCGGATCGTATGGGACGTTTCCGAATGGAAAGGTCGCAGGGTCAGGTTTGAAGTGGTTGATCGCCTCAAAGGCGGTTGGGGGCATCTCAATGTCGACGACATTTCCGCGCAGGGTGTGCCTGCCGCGGTGATTGATAAAAAGTGATTTTCGCACCGGGCCTTTCCCGATCTCATTGATAGACACGGCTCACTCGAATCCGTGATCCGGAGTATAGCGCAATCGTTTGCGCTATTGCTTCCGGCGGGTAGAATGGCGGAGTCATGTGGCGAATCGTAATTCTGGTTTCTATCTCTCTTGTTGCTGCGGCGTCGTCTGCAGAGAGGCCGCATGTGCTCTTTATACTCGCTGATGATCTCGGGTATGGGGACCTCAGCTGTTACGGGGCAACGGAGGTCAGCACTCCGAATATCGATCAGCTCGCGAAAGCGGGCCGCAAGTTCACTCAGGCGTATTCCCCGAGCTCGGTGTGCACCCCGAGTCGCTACAACCTGCTCACGGGGCGCTATGCCTGGCGGACGTGGCTGGGGGGATCGACGGTCTGGGCGAATGATCCACTCCTGATTGATCCTGACCGATACACCCTCGCTGATCTTTTCATGAAACAGGGGTACACCACGGCCTGCATCGGTAAGTGGCATCTCGGCTTCGGGAAGCCGGGAATGGAAGGTTGGGATAAGGTTCTCGGGCCCGATTACAATCGTGATCTCAAACCGGGACCGCTGGAGTTGGGGTTCGATTATTTCTGGGGCTTTCCGCATGTCAGTCAGCTGCCGCACTACATTGCGGAGAATCATCGCGTCATCGGGCTGGACCCGGGTGATCCGCTCTGGATCACTCCTGACAAACGCCCCGGCTTCGAACTCGACTATCTTCGTCGTCCCCGCTCGGGGCTTGCCGCCGCGCTCGGACAGGAGGGGGGAGCGGCTGCCCGCTACGCGCACGGGGAACTTTCCGATCGACTGACCGGGCGCGCTGTCGACTGGCTCGATGATTATGAAAGCGAGGAACCTTTTTTCCTTTATCTGGCTCATCGCAATGTGCATGGCCCGCTCATACCGGCCCCGCGTTTTGACGGGACCAGCGAGATCGGAGCCTACGGCGACTTTCTCAATGAGTTCGATTGGTCCATTGGTGAGGTCCTTAAAGCGCTCGACCGAAACGGGTTCGCGGAGAACACGCTCGTTATCTTTACGAGCGACAATGGAGGGGTCTTGAAATACCGCCCTGTCGACTACCCTGAGGTTGAGGGACATCGTATCAATGGTCCGCTTCGGGGGCAAAAGACGACCGTTTATGAAGGCGGGGTGCGTGTTCCATTTCTCGCCCGGTGGCCCGGAAGGATTCCGGAGGGCACCACGGACACCGGCATGATTGCCCTGACAGATACCTTTGCGACCTTCGCTGAATATTTTGAAGAGGAACTCCCGCCGAACGCCGCGGAGGACAGTTTCAGTTTTCTGGGTGCGCTTCTCGATCAGGAGCAAACCACCCCGAAACGCGAGTCTCTCATCATGGATTCCTATCGCGAGATGATGGCGATTCGCCGGGGACCGTGGAAGCTCATCATGGGGCAGCACGGCGGGGGAGCAAATTACCGCAAAACCTTCGATCCTGAGCGCCCTGCCGGTCAACTTTTCCATCTTGAAAATGAAGTTCGCGAATGGGCGAGTCACTATCGCAAAAAGCCCGAACTGGTTGCTGATCTCACGGCGGAGTTTGAGAAGATTCTTCGAGACGGACACAGCCGCCCGGGCGCAACCGGCGAACCCACCGTGATTCGGTCCAATCGCCCCTGACATTTACCTTTGATACCCTGTTCAATCCCTGACCAAACCCTGTTAAGTTACTCATGAAACCCTCATTAATTGCCCTCGCATTGCTCTTTTTCGGGCTCACGGCTCATGCCAAGCCGGTCCCTGTGATCTTTGACACCGACATCACCGGCGACGTCGATGATGTTCTCGCGCTCGCGATGCTGCACACGCTGGCGGACCGGGGGCAGTGCGAGATTCTCGCGGTGACGATTTCGAAAGAGAATGAACTCGCCGCGCCTTTCGTTGATGCGGTGAACACCTTCTACGGCCGTCCTGACATCCCCATCGGAATTGGAGAGAACGTGCCGTACCGGGAGAGCAAATTTTTACAGCTCGTAAAAGAGAAGGACGGGGAGGCGTTTCGCTACCCGCACGACATCGGTGTTACGAAGGAACCTGAACTCGCGGTCCCGCTCATTCAAAAGGTTCTCGCAGCGGCCGGGGATAATTCGGTCGCGATCATCCAGGTGGGACTCGCCACGAACATTGCGCAACTCCTCGAAAGCGAGGGTGGCAAGGCGCTCATTGAGCAGAAAGTCGATCACCTTTCGCTGATGGCGGGCGGTTTTGAAACGATCAACGGCAACAACCGTTTTCTTGAAGCGAATGTCAGGAATCACATTCCTTCAATGCAGGTCCTCGCTGACCAGTGGCCGGATTCGGTTCCGGCAATTTGGAGCGGTTTTAAAATCGGCATCAGCGCTCCCTATCCACGCGAATCGATCGCGAAGGATTTTGACTATGTCGATCATCATATCGTGAAGGAGGCCTACCTGCTGCACTGTGGTCCCAATCATGACCGCCCGACCTGGGATCTCACGAGTGTTCTCTATTCGGTCTTTCCGGACCGCGGCTACTTCGACTATTCGCCACGGGGCAGGGTCACGGTGGAAGATGACAGTTTTACCAGTTTCGTTCCCGTTCCCGGGACTCCGTGGGGCAGTGCGAAGAAGAGTGATCGTCCCGAGGCGCAGAAGCGCGACCGTTACCTGAAAATGAATGAGGCGCAGGCCGCCCGCGTTCAGGAGGCGATTGTTCATCTTGTGGTGCAGCCGCCCCGACACCTCAAGCCGGATATGTCGAAGGCGCTCAATGTCATCTTTGACACGGACATGGGAAATGACACCGATGATGCCATGGCTCTCGCGATGCTGCACACCCTCCAGAGTCGCGGTTTGGTGAACCTGTTGGGAATTACCTCGACGAAGGACGATCCCCGGTCTGCCGCTTATCTCGATGCTTTTAACACTTTCTACGGGCGTCCTCAGATTCCGATCGGCACGGTTCGGAACGGAGTGAATCCGGAGATGAAAGACTTTCTCAAGTTTGCCGCCGAATACCCGCATGATCTCAAAAGCGGTCAGGATGCGGAGCGTGCCATGCCGTTTCTGCGGAAGCTCCTCGTCGCTCAGCCCGATCAGTCTGTCACCCTCATTCAGGTGGGCTTCTTTACGAACTTTGCGCGGCTGCTCGAAACCGAGGGCGATGACATTTCTCCGCTCACGGGGATGGAACTGGTGAAGCAGAAGGTGATTGGTCTCCACATGATGGCGGGGGCGTTTCAAACGGTTCACTACAACAATCGTTACCGGGAATACAACGTGACGAAACACCTCGAGCCCGCGAAGCAGCTCACTGCGAACTGGCCCACGCCGATCTTCTGGAGCGGTTTTGAAATCGGGTATGCGGCGCCTTATCCATGGCAAAGTATCGACGAGGATTTCGAGTCATTCGATCGTCATATTCTCAAGGATTCGTATATCGCCTACGCACCTGAGATTCCCCATGACCGTCCGAGCTGGGATCTCACCTCGGTCCTCTATGCGGTCTATCCGGATCGCGGTTATTTCGATCTTTCCTCAAAAGGAACCGTGAATATGCATGAGGACGGGATGACCTTTTTCCGCCCCGATCCGCGGAGGAAGCCGGTCGCGGAGCACAAGGGGCGCGACCGCTACCTGATCATGAATGAAATTCAAACGGCACGGGTTCGCGAGGCGCTCACGATGCTGGTTTCCGAGCCTCCGATGAAGTAAGAGGATTCGGACAGGGCTGGCTCCGTGAGGCGGGAAAGGCGGAATCAGGAAGTGGATTTGGAGCATGGTTTCCCGGTTCATTCCGGTGCACGCTTCCCCGATGAAATTTCGTGCCTTGCTTGCATCCATCGTTGTCCCGCCGGCTCTCTTCGCGGGAGGGCTGACCGGCTCTGTTGCGGCGGCGGACTACTTTGTTGCGAAAACGGGTGACGATCAGAATGCGGGCACTTCGCTGGAACAGCCTTTCGCCTCGGTGCAGAGGGCTGTCACCCGGATGGGTCCCGGTGATACCTGCTACATTCGCGGGGGCGTTTATCGCGAAGAGATCAACCTGACTGGTAAGGGCGGTGCTCCCGGGAAACCGATTACCTTGACCGGTTACGAGGGCGAAAAGGTGACCCTGGACGGCACCGTCAAACTTGAGGGGAGCTGGGCTCTCGATGAAGGCAATGTCTACAAGGCAACCGTGAGCGAGAAGGTGGCTCAGCTTTTCGTCGATGGGAAGGTCATGACCCTGGCGCGGTTTCCCAACGCTCCCGCTTTTTCGAACGAGGCGTTTCATGAAAAGAATCGGCGTGAGAAGTTGAGTGCTTCGAAGCGACGAACGGTGATTGATAATCCGACATCAGGAAGGGTTGAACCTCTCGCGGACACGGGTATCGATTTTACCAATTGCATCGCGATCCTCAATTTCGGAGATCACGTCACAGGTGCTCGCGTCGTGAAGAATCATAGCGCAGGCTCTGACACGTTTAATTATTCTCCTAACATTATCCCGTTCAAGAACACGAGGGGATATTTTTTTGAAGGCGGTGTTGGCAATGCTGAACGGGTCATGCTCGACAGCGCGGAAGAGTGGGCCTTCGATGAGTCGACGATGACGCTGTATCTGTGGGCCGACGACGGGAAGAGTCCGGCGGGGCGGGAGGTGCGAAGCAAGAACCGTATCTATTCGGTGACCGGTGATTCAACGACGCATGATATTGTGATCGATGGGGTGGACTTCTTTGCGACCGCTTTCTATTTCGAATCCTCCGACCGCATCGCGATTCGGAATTGTGATTTCGACTATCCCATTGCGTCGACGCGGGCGCTGGGGGACACCGGAGCACCGCGAGGGCCACAATTCAAAGGGCTTCCTGCGGATCTTTGCGAAAACATCACCGTGTTTAACTGCGCGTTTCGAAATGCCGACGGATGTGCTCTGAGAGGGGAGGGCACCGTCGATGCGCTCGTGGAAAACTGCCTGTTCTATCGGGTCGACTACGCACCGATCGGGATCGCCGGAGCGGTGAACTTCCGAATGTCCCCGGGCTTTGTTTACCGGCGAAATACGCTCGATACATCGGGTGATTCGATGGGAATGATCAGCACTCCCACTTCCCGAGCGCTCACGAAACCCTGGACCTGTGAATACAATTTTCACACCAGATGCGGACTGATGGAGGCGGATGGTTCTTCCGTTTATTCCGCTCACGAAGCGATTGTCGAATCGGTCGGACGATACAACTGGTTCATCGGAAACGATGCCAGAGACTATCGTTGGGATGGTCATAACCGCCCCAAGGTGCTCGGGTTGAATGCGAACTTTTATCGCAATGTCATGATGGCCGATCGCATCAAAGGAATCGCAACCGGCGGTGACGGAGCCCGCCTCAAGGGGGATTTTCACGAGGTGTATAATAACGTGGGGATCTACAAATGGTCGGATATAGATGTCGCTCTCGATAAGGGCGGGAACGCTCACTCCTTGACTCGAAATAATGCTTCAGACAAATTGACCGGTAATGTCAAAGACCCTGCGGTGGCCTCTAACAATCATTTCGGGAATCCGCCGATGGGGATTCTTTTGCGCGATCCGGACAACTGGGATTTCCGTCCAAGAGCGGGGAGAACCCAGCTGATTGATCAGGGGGTCCCGACGACTTGCCGCATCAATGGAAAGACTGTCGATGTGACGGCCGGCTTCAATGGACGTGCACCGGATATCGGAGCATACGAAGCGGGTGACGGTTTCTACTGGATTCCCGGTCGTCAGGAAGCCGCCGCGGCCATGCCGGTTCCCCGGGCCGATGGCGAGTATGTTCAGCTCGACACGGACCTCATGTATCTTATCGGCCTGGGAGGCGTCAGTGCGAAGATCTATTTTGGCTCAGCACCGGATGAACTTTCTCTTCTCGCGAGTAAAACCCATCCCGAAAATATTGTAAAACTCTCCGACTTCACTGCTCTGAAAGGCGATTCGACCTACTACTGGCGGGTCGACACGGTGCTAGCTGACTCAACCGTGATTCCGGGAGAGGTTTGGTCGTTTACGACGATGCTCGAGCGGACTTTTATCTCCCTGACAAAGCGCTCCCTGAACGGGGGCGCAACCTGGCTTCAGCGGGCCTCAGGTGGCGCCCTTCACTATGAGAATAAAGGCAAGGCTCCCAAAAACCGCGCGCTGATTTACTCGTCGGAAGCATTTCAGTCAGACGGAGGCTTCCGGTTGAAGGTGGGATATACGACCGGCCTTATCGGGTCTGCCGGAGCGCATCAACTTTCTTTCGGATTGATCAGCACCGATACCGATTTGTCCAGCTATGCCGGTTTCAATCCTTTCAAATCTGAGCCCGGCGTCTACAGCCTCGGGGTCAATCTGACGGGCGATCCGGCTGCCCGGGGATTGAACTTCACTGACGGGAAGGTCTGCACGACGCTGGATGAGTCGGGAACCCATGTCCAGTTCGGGACCCATAAGAAGTTCCAATTCAATGAGTCCAATCTCGTTGTCATTGATATCGATGGCGACGGCAACTGGAGCTATTCCATCAACGGGATCACGGAGGCCACCGGGAAGATTTCAGGCGGCTTTGATCTGACGAAAAGCTACCGCGTGGCAGTCTATGGTCAGGACGACAACAAGGACGGAAAAGCGATTCAGCATATTTCGCTGTATCGAAAGTAGGGCGGCTCTTCCGCTGGAAGCAATCGCGGTAGCGCAAGATTATCTGAATAAATATTCACTTGAGGGAATATTCACTTTGGGGTATGTGGTTTTATGTCGTGTTGAAGAGCACATGGCATCGATGCATTCACGACTTATAAATCTGCCTTTCCACCTGACCAAAATTCGACATGAGTCTCGACAAATCCTCCATGGGCTTCTTTGAGCGTCACCTCACGATCTGGGTAACGCTTTGTATTCTTGCGGGGATCGGTCTGGGCAAACTGGCTCCCGGTCTCGCTAAGGCACTCGACGGAATGGCGATTTATGTGAATGACGCGCCGGTTGTTTCCATCCCCATCGCAATCTGTCTCTTTTTCATGATGTATCCCATCATGGTGAAAATTGATTTCGGGGAAGTGGTGAAAGCGACTCGCAGTCCCCGTCCGGTGTTTCTGACCCTCTTCGTCAACTGGGCGGTGAAGCCGTTTACGATGCTCGGAATCGCGACTCTTTTTCTGGGAGTGTTATTTAAAGAGAAGCTTCCCGGAACTGAAGTGGTCAAGGATGGCTCGGAGGTGGAGCTCTACCGCTCCTACATCTCCGGAGCGATTCTGCTGGGGATTGCCCCCTGCACGGCGATGGTGTTGGTTTGGAGTCACCTTGCCCGTGGCAATCAGGGGCTCACACTCGTCATGGTCGCGATCAACTCGCTTACGATGCTGGTGCTCTACGGCGTTCTCGGTGGATGGCTTCTCGGAGTCAATCACATGCCGGTTCCGTGGGAGGCGCTCTTGCTTTCCGTGGGCATTTATGTCGCCTTTCCACTGGTGAGCGGTTACTACTCGCGGCGGTGGATTCTGCGGGCGAAAGGGGCCGACTGGTTTAACGGTCGATTTCTCCGCTATTTAACGCCGGTTTCCATCGGTGCGCTGCTGGTCACTCTGGTCCTTTTGTTCAGTTTTAAAGGGGAGACGATCCTCGCCAATCCGCTTACGATTCTCTGGATCGCGATTCCGCTGGCCCTGCAGACGCTCTTGATTTTCGGGATCACTTACCTCGCGGCGAAGGTGTTGAAATTTCGATTCGAAGATGCCGCTCCCGCAGCGATGATTGGTGCGTCGAATCACTTTGAAGTGGCGATCGCCACTGCGGTGATGCTCTTCGGTCTCTCCTCGGGCGCGGCGCTGGCCACGGTTGTCGGTGTGCTCATTGAGGTTCCCCTGATGCTCTTCCTGGTTCGCATTTGCCAGCGGACGAGAGGATGGTTCGGTGCAACCCGTTCAGAGGGGAAATGAGTCATCAGAAAATCAAGATCCCTCTCGTGGAAGACTATCTCTCAGTTTACAAATGCCTTGGCGAGCTCACCCGGTTGCGCATTCTCAACCTGTTGAAACACGGTCCGCTTTGCGTTTGTCATGTTCAGGATGTGCTCGGTGAGCCACAGCCGAAGGTTTCGAAACAGCTTGCCTACCTCAAGCGACACGGCGTGATCGAATCGCTGCGCCACGCCAATTGGACGATCTACCGCTTGTCCGGTGAGCCCGGTTCTATTCTGGCGCAGAACCTGAAATGCCTCGAAGACGGAGCCTTTCAGGAATCTGTTTTTCTGGAGGACTTGGAGCGACTCAGACAAGTCGATACCTCTGCAGCCTGTCTTCCCGGCGAGGGCTGATTTGCGGCAATGCTCATCACCCATGGTACGTGGTTCTTCCCTGTGTTTGAATGCAGTGGTGGATTTAGAGTATGGTTGTTTTTCCGCAATCCCGGATACTGGAAGCCAACTTCTTGCCGAGAGTATCGGAATTGAATTTGAGTATGAGAAAAATCCTGTCAGGCCGTTTCACGGTTCTCTTTGCCTTGAGCGCTTTGCTTTCCCCGATTGCGATCGCTGAAGGGGAGCAACCCAACATCGTTTTTATCATGGCCGATGACCTCGGTCCGGGATGGGTCGATTACGACGACAGCAATCCTGAGGTCAACACGCCCAACCTGCAGCGAATCGCCGAGAGCGGAATGGTCTTTACCAGAGCTTATGCGGCCTGCCCGGTCTGTTCACCGACGCGGGCGGCCTGCATTACCGGAATGTCTCCGGCACAAATCGGGATGACCACGCATATTCCGGGGAAGGCGGGCAACGAACGTCCCGGGCCAAAGGGCGGTCCGACTGACGCGGAATCGCTCAAGCACCTGCCCCTCGAGCTGCCCAGTTATGCGCGTGAGTTGAAAAAGCTGGGATACGCGACCGGCTTCATCGGGAAATGGCATTTGGCAGGGGAAGGCTCTATGGGAACCCGGGATGGAATCGTGAACAGTGAGTGGCACCCCGAGCACTACGGCTTTGACAGCAACATCGGAGGTTGTGCCTACGGACAACCCAAATCCTGGTTTGATCCTTATCGCAATGGAACGATTACGAATCGCAGGAAGGGTGAGTATTTGACTGACCGTTTAGGCGATGAGGCGGCATCTTTTATAGAGACGAACAAAGGCAGACCCTTTCATCTGACCTTTTGGCCCTACTCGGTTCACACTCCGATCAAGGCCCCGCAGGACCTCGTGAAAAAGAATGGTGGCAACAACTACCGCGCGATGCTCGAAAGCCTCGATGGTGCAGTGGGCAAAGTGATCGATGCAGTCGAGGCGACCGGAACCCTTGAGAACACCATGCTTGTTTTTTATTCTGATAACGGTGGTCATATCCCCACCGAATGGCTCGCTGATAAAAAAGCATCTCTGCTCGAAGGAGGGGTGCGGGTTCCCATGGTCGTGAGTTGGCCGGGAGTGATTGGAGGCGGAACGAGTTGTGATGTTCCCGTCAATACGATGGACTTTTTCCCGACCTTTGTGCATGCGGCAGGGGGAACTACTGCGGATATAGAATCGTTGGAAGGGCTCGATCTTAAGCCGCTCTTTGACGGGAGCGGCAAACTGGATCGCGATGCGCTCTACTGGCACTATCCTCATAACCGCATGGAGGTTTCCCACTACATGGGCGGCACGATTCTCGAAGGTGACTGGAAATTTTACAGGGGATACGGATTGATTCCTGACAAACTGTTTCATCTCAAAGACGATCCGATGGAAAAGAAAAATGTTCTGAAGGCGCACGCGGATTTGGGCGCGCGACTCCGGGGGAAACTTGAGGCCTACCTGGAAAAAGTTTCGGCTCAGATGCCGAAAAGCTAGGTCCACCATCCTGAAGAATCAATGAAGCCCTTTCCAATTGCCCCGACAAGACGCCACTTTCTCAAAGGTGCAGGTGTCTCCCTGACATTGCCATTTCTCGAATCTCTGGACGCGGAGGAGGAGGTGGCCTCTGCCAGGCGAATGGTCTTCGTCAGTACCGGGTTGGGGATGAATCCAGCTACTTTCTTTCCGAACGAGTTCGGGGCTGACTTCACGGCTTCGCCGGTCCTGCCTGCAATGATGGAGCATCGTGGTGATTTCACCTTGTTCTCCCACATGGATCACCCGAACATCTTCAACAAACACGGGGGAATTAAATCACTCCTCAACGGGGTTCAGAATGATAACTCCAAACCCGGGGAGAACGTTTCCATCGACCAGGTGGCGGCAACCCATCTGGGATACACGACTCGCTTCCCGTCACTGCATATCTCGCTGGGTGGCGCTGAAAATGCATCCTACACGCCATCCGGAATCCGGCTTCGGCAGGAGACCTCGCCTCATGCTCTGTTTCAGAAACTGTTTGTTGCCGACTCTGCCGCGGCCAGCAAAGCCCGTGCGCTGGAGTTGAAGGAACAGGGAAGTGTCCTTGATTTGATACGAACTCAGGCCCGCCGACTCGAGAGTGGTGTGAGTCGTGCTGATCGAAACAAGCTGGAGGAATATCTGACCGCGATTCGCGAAGCCGAGGAGCGCCTTCAGGGGATTCGCCGCTGGCAGAATATCGATAAGCCGGAAGTGGGCGACGACGAATACGATCCCCGCGCGCACGGGGATGGAAGTATGGATTACGGATTTCTCGGGCCGATCATGTTTGATCTGCTTGCTCTGGCGCTGCAGTCGGACTCCAGTCGGATCATTACCGCGAACTTCGGGATGCATAACCATGTCATCGAGCTCGACGGCGTTTCCACAGGTTACCATTCGCTGTCTCATCACGGGAAGCGGGAAAGTCAGCTTCGTCAGCTTCAGATTATCGAAACGTTTTACATTACGCAGCTGTCCCGCTTCATAGCAAAACTCAAGGCTTCGAATACCGTGGGGGGATCTCTCTTCGATGATACCATGGTGTTCTTTGGCAGCGGGATCAGCGATGCCTCGCGCCACTCCAATCGCAACCTTCCCATCATCCTCGCGGGCGGCGGATTGAAACATCAGGGGCACTACGACGCCGTGCAGCACAACGGAAGACAAACCCCGTTGAACAATCTTTTCACCACCATGCTGCAAAATTTCGGGATCGAGACCGAAGCCTTCAACGGGGCTACTGGAGATCTTAACCACGTTTTGGGGGGCAGGGCATGATGTTCAGGAAACCTGCGCGACGGTTCCGTGCCAGTGGCGATTCAATCGGTGCGTCGCGGTCATTACACCCTGTTGGATCATTGATCCTACCCTGTTTTGCCGCCTCTCTTCTAGCCGCTCACGCTGCCGATTCGTATGCTCCGATTAAGCCTTTTCTCGAGCGCTACTGCATCGACTGTCATGGCGAAACGAAGCAGAAGGGGGAAGTCCGGTTGGATGATTTTGACGCGATCGACGGGGCGCTCTGGTCAACTATTTACGACCAGATCCACTACAGGGATATGCCGCCTGAGGACGAATTGCAGCCTTCCGAAGCGGAGCTCGCATCGGTTGCAACGCTTGTTGAGAAAATTTCCCGGGACGACGAGTTTTCCATCGCGACCGGCTATCGCCGTCTCAACCGGCGCGAGTATGCGAATACGGTTCGAGATCTCCTTGGTCTGAAGAAGGGACTCTACGATCCTGCGGCACGAGTTTTTGAAGAGGAGATCGAACACGGCTTCGATACGAATGCGGAGAAGTTGGTGATCTCGAATGAGTTGCTTCTCGAATACCTCGACTCGGCTGAGCGCAGTTTGCGGACCGCGCTTTTTCTCGATGATCTTGAGAAGCCTCTCACAGAAGTCAGGAGTTACAGTGCCGGAAAACTGTCAGGAGGGGATCGCCGCTACACCACGAATAAGAAAAAATCGACCGTCCTGAGGGGCGGAGGTGATTATTACGCGAACAGGAAAGCGGGGCGGGTCGCTGTGGCCGGAAACTACCGGGTTACCATTTCCGCTGCGGGGGTGGATCGCGATAACTACGGCAGCCTGAAATTGGCTCCGGCAGAGGGACCTGTCAAAATGGGCATTGGTGCCGTGCTCGATGGGGCCGGCCGCGAAGTGGTTGAAACGTTTGATTTGAAAGATGACGAGTTTGAAAGCTACGAGGCCGTGATCTGGATCGAGAAAGGAGGGTATCCTTCGGTGAGTTTTTTGAATGGAGCCGGGAAGCCCGCTGCCTCAATTCGGCAGGCGATTCGTCGACGCAAACTCAAACCTGAAAACAATCCGAAGAACTACCGGGGACCGGGGGTGGAGGTTGCCGGATTTAAAGTCGAGGGTCCGCTCGATCCGGAGTGGCCGCCGTCGACTTACCGCACGATTTTCCGTCTCGAAGAGATGCCTGATTTCGAAGATCCCACTGTTCGCGAAAAACTGCTTGGGAACTTCTTGTCCCGCTCGTTTCGTCGTGTTGCGGTGGAGGATGACCTGAAGGATTACCGCGACTATCTCGGTCGGCAATATCAGAGAACAGGGGATTGGCACGAAGCATTCATCAAGACTTACGCAGCGGTGATGGCATCACACGATTTTCTCTACCTCAAAGAAGAGGTAGGCGAGTTGCCTCCCTTTGATTTGGTGAGTCGACTCTCATACTTCCTCTGGAGCACAATGCCGGATCTGAAATTGCTGTCACTTGCTCACACAGGTGAGATTCGGAGACCTGATGTCTTTGCGGCGCAAGTGGAGCGGATGCTCAAGGATCGACGAAGCGAGCAATTTGTCCTCGGGTTCGCGACGCAATGGTTGTCACTCGATCTTCTCGGCGAGATGGCTCCGGGCACGAAGGGACCCTATTCCGCTTACTACAAATATCGATACGAGGACTCCTTTCGAAAGGAGACTTTACACTACTTCCGGCATGTCCTTTTTGAAAATCAACCCGTCGGTGACTTTCTCGATTCGAATTATGCTTTCATCAATGAATCTCTCGCCCGGGCCTACGATCTGCCTTTTGAAGGTGGTTCGGAGTTCCAACGCGTCGCGCTCCCGGCGGGCTCCGTGCGAGGTGGTCTCCTCGGTCATGGGAGCATACTTTCGCTCACTTCAAACGGAGTCGAGACACTGCCGGTAACGCGTGGACACTGGGTCCTCGCTGACCTCCTCGGGACTCCGCCGCCTCCGGCTCCGGCTGCGGTTCCCGCATTGGTTCCCGATTTGACGGGGGCGGACACCCCGCGGGCGCAGCTGATTCGTCACCGCGAGGATGCAGCCTGCTTTGAATGCCACAAGCAGATGGATCCGATCGGGCTTGCTCTCGAAAACTTTGACGTGATCGGTCGTTACCGTGAGAAATATGAGAAGTCCGGCCCTGACATTGACCCTGCGGGAGAGATGTATGAGCTTCAGTTCGAAAACGTTGCTGACCTGCGTAAGATTCTCCGAACACGCGAAGCGGATTTTGCGAAAAGTCTTACCGCTAAGCTCGCCGAATATGCCAAAGGGCGAACGTTGAACCGGCGCGATCTTGAAATCGTGAATGAGGTCGTGGAGTCTGTCGGGGATGACGAGTACCGGTTCAAATCCCTCCTGCAGCGTTTTCTCATCAGTGAACTGATGCTCAGTCGGTAGCCTTTCAATGTATCAATCAATTCTATTTCCCAATCTCTTATGAAGCGAAAAAGACAAGACCTCCTCATAGCCGTCGCGCTCCTCTTCGCTCCGGTTTGTCTGTCTGTAGATGCGTCCGGTGCCGACCGTCCGAACGTGATCCTCGCAATGGCCGATGATATGGGGTGGATGGATCTGTCCGCTTTTGGAAATGATCGAGTCGCGACTCCCCATATCGATCGTCTCGCGAAAGAGGGGATCAAGCTGACTCAATACTACGCGGCCTCGGCAGTTTGCACGCCAACCCGGGTATCCGTTCTCAGCGGGAAATATCCGCTTCGTTTTAATGTCACGAGGCACTTCAATGACCGGGGGCAGTTTCTTCCGACCTGTAACACCTTGCCGAAGCTTTTGAAAACGGCGGGCTACCAAACTGCTCACGTTGGTAAATGGCACCTCGGTGGACTGCGAACCTCCGATGCGGCGCGTCGCGATGAGATCCCCGGTCCGCGGGAGCATGGATTCGATCATTTTCTGACTCAGCGGGAGGAGCAACCGATACGCGGAAAAATGGGGCGCGAACGAACTCTCTTCCGGGAGGGCGGAACCTGTTTGTTGCGGAACGATGAAGTGGTGGGCGAAGACGATCCTTATTACTCGATGTATCTGACCGATATCTTCGGTGATGAAAGCGTTCGCCTGATCGAGGAGTTCAACGAAAACGAGGAGCCGTTTTTTCTGAATCTCTGGTGGTTGACGCCTCACAAACCCTATGAGCCGGCGCCTGAGCCTCATTGGAGCGAAACCGCTGCGTCCGGGATTTCAGACGATCAGCATCGCTTTCGTTCGATGATGGCGCGAATGGATTACAATTTTGGAAAAGTCCTCGATACGCTGGACCGTTTGAAAATTGCCGATAACACCATCGTGATTTTTGTGAGTGATAACGGAGGTGCCTGGGAGGCTAACAACGGGAATCTCAAAGCCGGGAAAACGGATTTGCATGAGGGCGGGATTCGCGTTGCCGGGCTGGCACGATGGCCGGGGCATATTCAAGCGGGAAGCGAATCAGGTGCGTTGACTCACTCCACCGACCTCCTGCCGACGCTTTGTGCTGCCGCCGGCGTGGTGCCTCCGGAAGACGACACTTTTGATGGAAAGAACATTCTTCCAATCCTGACAGGGAAAGAAAATGAGCTCGACCGGGGGACTGTCTTTTGGCAGCTCAATCTTTACAAAAGTCTGCAGCGTCATGAGCCGAAACCGAAACCCTATGCGACCGAGGTTGCCCGCAGGGGAAAGTGGAAAATGCTCGCGATGAACGGGGAGCCTGTTGAGCTTTTTGATCTCGAAGCGGATATCTATGAGACGAAAGATGTCCTCGAGGCGAATCCTGAAATCGTGAAGGATTTGAAGGAGGAGCTTCAGGGGTGGCTTGCCGAACCCCGGATTCAATTCGGGAATATTCCGGATTAGGCCGCGAGCAGGATCCCCTGCATTTGAAGAAGAAGAATCTCATCTTCCGGCTGGTTTTCCGGGTAAGGAAACGCTTCAATGAATGGACTCATGAATAGATTTTATTTCACCCTTTCCCTGGTCTGCGCAATTCATCTGTGGGTGCCCGGCCGGGTGGAGGTGGACGCAGGGGAGAAAGAGGAAGGCTGGGTGAATCTTTTCGAGGATGACAGCCTCGCGCTTTGGGAGCCCGGGCCGGGAAAAGGAGATAAGCCAGCCAAAGAGATCGGGGAGCGCTGGTCTCTTAAAGACGGCGTCTTCAGTTTGGATCGCGACGCTGAAAGTGGGCGGGGAGGAGAAGTTTGGACCGGGAAACACTACTATGATTTCGAGCTGAAGTTTGAGTTCAATATTGCGCACGATGGTAACAGCGGCATCAAATACCGGGTCGCCAATGCCGACGGGAGAGCTCTTGGCTGTGAGTATCAGATCATTGATGACGAGCATTACCGGGATAACAAAAACCCGACTCATCGCACCGCGTGCCTCTATGAGTTGGTCGCGGTGCCGGCGGATCGTAAATGGAATCCTGCGGGACAGTGGAACAGCGGCCGGATCGTGGTTTCCAAAAACCGGTTCGAACATTGGCTTAACGGTGAAAAGGTCGTATCGATTGAATTCGGTTCGGATGATTGGAAAGAGCGCTTTGCGAAAAGCAAATACAAGGTGCACCCCGATTTTGCGAAAGAGGCCGGGCCGATCGTGCTAACAGACCACGGCGACAGCGTTTCTTACCGCAATGTGTTTGTTCGAGAATTGAGTTCACCTGAAGAATCTTCCGAAGCCGGGGCGACAGAGTGATTCTCTGTCGAATTGCCGGGGAAGTCATTTCAGGGGTTCCCGACAGTCATAGGCATCGTAGGGGCGCGTCGTTTTCCGAGGCCGCTCCCGGTCTCAAAGCGATACGTTGTCACCGGTGCGCCACTTTGCCGGTCATCGTGATAAACGACCTGACTCTTAAATCAGGAGGTGGATTTGGGATATGGTAATATGGACCTCTCTCCTCAATGATGGAAGGTGGCTGAGTTCTTTTGAATGAAAGAACTGACGGCTATCTGATTTCAGATTGGCTCATCTTCGGATGAAGAATAATGACTGCTCCAAGAAGACGCATATTTCATACCAGCTCACCCGCACTATGCGGCGGGTGTCTGCGGGTGCGTCGTGAGGCTTTCTCCCTGATGGAATTGTTAGTTGTTTTGACGGTTGTGGGACTTCTTTCTGCGCTTGCGACACCGAGCTTGCTGACGCTTAAGTCTTCGAGTCTGTCCGCCGCGGGTATGGAGTTCAGTGGTTTTCTCAACCTATGTCGAAGCAAGGCGATTGCGGAGCGCACTTCCATACGGGTGGCGATTGTCACTCGAACAGCAGATGCGGATGACGCCTATCGAAAGTACGCGGGATGGGAGTGGGATAAAACCACGGACAGCTATATCCAGTATTCGGAGTGGCGGTTTCTCCCTGTTAGTGCGGTGTTTGAAAATCAAGTGCCAGGGTACGTCGCCCGGTCCGGTTATGCCCAGTCCGAAAAGTCTGTGATCGAAGGTGATTATGTCATGGCCGATGGATTTCAAAACGAGGCTGAAGTTATTTCAAGCGATGGTCAAACTCTGCGGATTCAGTATCTTACTTTCTCCCCATCCGGCAGAGCGTATATCGAAGGGGGAGAGAAACGAAATTTGATTTTCGTGATCCGGGAATCTCTTGCCGGCGAGGCGCAATCTGTGGATAATTGGATTCAATTCACCGTCGACACTTTGACAGGGAGGGCTCGAATTTTCAGGCCATGAAAAGCAGATTCCCCTATACTCGCTGTTCCGGATTTTCGCTGGTGGAAGTGACCATCGCGATGGCGATCGCCTCGGTTGCTGTAATATCCATCATAGGGCTTATTCCGGCGGCCACAAAAGGTTCCGCCGAGAGCGCTGAACAGACAGCGATTGGAACGATGTTCGAAGATCTCGAGAATCGCATTGGGAATCAAATTCTCGAGCCCGGGCCGGTGAGAGATGAAAATGGCGACCCGTTTTACTACGACCTGCGCGGCAATTACATCAGTCCGGGGAACGGGCGCGTACCATCTTCGATCGTCACGGATCGCTTCTTTCGCGCTGAGGTCGAGCTGGTCGAGCCAGGTCCGGGTTACGCCAAATCGAGTAATCTCGGAGGAGCGCTAGCGGTACGGGTAGAGATTTTTTGGCCGCTTGATGATCAGGGAGAGGCGATTCATCCTCTCAAACCGGGTGGTGAAATTACCTTCTTCGCGGGAGCCCGGACGGGTCCGGGATGGACCGATGTAGACGCAAACTTTCAACCGAAAATTGAATACTGAGATTGCAGTCGAAACGGGCGGTGCAAGACACCGGCATTTTTCCGGGTTTTCTCTGATCGAGTTACTCGTGGCGATGGCTATTTTGTCGGTACTGCTGATGTTTCTCGTGGATGCCGTATCAGCAGTGTCCTCCTATTTTGTCACCGGCCACGACAGGACTCGTTCCGGGGAGAAGGGGCGTGCCGTGATTGAGTTGATCTCCAGAGAAGTCACTCCGGCGGTGATCGATACGAGGATGCAGTTTGTTATTTTGCCGGGAGAGGAACTCTCTGATGTCGGCGCGCTCGACGTTGCCGTTAACTCGCCCGGTATGATCTGGATGGCTCCGCTGGGCCCCGGAGGTGAGTTGAGATGCGTGGGCTATTATCTCACCGGCAACAAAGACAGGAAGCAATACCGGCTCAAGAGGATCTATGTGAAACATGATAATCCACACGGCTACTTTCCCAATTTGGTGGATTTCAATAATGCGAGAAGTATCGAAAACCGAACCAGTCCGGTGGACGCCGGTTGGCTCACGGATAACTGGGACGCCGATGCCTTTGATGATGTGAGCGATTCAAATGATCGGGTTATGATCTCGACGGTGTCCGATGGCGTGGTGGCATTCTGGATACGGGCGCTGGATTCGTTGGGCAATCCTGTTCCGCTACTTTCATCTTCAACGGCCCATCCCGCCAGCGATCTAATCTATAATTCGGCTGCTTATTTTTACATGGCGAACGGCGAAGCGTTCGATGATGGGTCGAGCTTTGTCTACCTGAGGAAGAACCGCCTCACGATGAAGGCGAATCGTCTCCCCGAATCCGTCGAGTTGGCAATCGTGATGGTGAGCGAAGACAGTATCGGGCGAGGTGGTGCCATACCTGTTCAGGAAAATGTGCTCGCTGGCTCCGGCGCATTGGATTTGGATGCTTCGATCCGGCAGTACACTGAAAAATTGAAGGACGCCGGTTTTATTCGGCCGGAGGTTTTTCGAACGAGGGTAAAACTAACGAAGGGAGGATAAGGCATGAATATTTTCAAAGGAAAAAGAGGGCGGAAAAGGAACGGTGTCGCGTTGCTGACGGTTCTCGTTGTCATCTCTCTCCTCACCATCCTCGTCGTCTCATTTATCTCGACGACGCAAATCGACTATCAATCATCGACCGCTTTTGCGGACACGCAGCGGGCCAAGCTTGTCGCCAAAGGTGCCGTTGCGCATGCCACGGAGATTCTGCGAAGTCATATTCCCGAGCCCGCCGGCATTGATGAAAGTGCGGCTACCGCTACCGCGATGAACTGGATGGTCAACCCGGGACGGCTGACCTTGATCGACAGTCAAAACAACGAGGAGATCGTCGATCTCCATACTGGCGAAGTGAATGTGAATCCCGACAGCACTGACGATCCGGATGTGCATTCAGTTGACTTGAATGAGCCGGTTCCGGGGAAAGTTGATTCCAACGGGAAGGCGATTCCCTCGATCACCTATGCATTGAAAAATGACGGGAGTCCCGATCTGTCAGGTGATCGGCCCGAAATGCGCGTCAGTTGGGTCAATATTCTCAAAGATCCTTCAAAAGCGGCCGGTGAGGATAATCCGATTATCGCACGTCATGCCTTCTGGATGGATGATGAAAGCGGAAAGATCAATTTCAATTCGGCAATGGGTAAATCAGACCCCGCTGTTGACCTTTATTTTAAAGAGGAATTGGAATTGGAAATGATGCCGGCGCTCTTCAATGGGGGCAAGGATTCGGGGATGTCGCAGGCGAACACGGGCAGTGTCCGCCGATTCGGCCTCGGGAATTCAAGATCAGTAAATCTGGATGTGTTACTGGATGACCCCTCGAACTTAGACAAGGACCAGTTGTTGACTCAGACCATGCTGCGCGGATTCAGCCGTTATCCTGAAGCGGTGATGGATTTCATCAAGCTGACTAATCCAACGGAACGATCGGAGTGGTGGAATGGAAATCGATACAACCTGACTTCGTACAGTCGATCGCCCGAATTCAATGTGTTCGGCCTGCCCCGGTTCATGACCACATACACCCCGTTATCGTTGGAGGGCGGGCCGACCTATCAAAACCCCTTTCTCTTTCCCGATTCAAGCTCGGGAGGAAGACTCAACGGGATCTTGCATCTCAACAGTATCTTCGGGGTTTTGAACAGGAAGACCGTGACCGGGGCGAGGCCCAACAGAGGAAAGCGCGGCGACGGGGGAAACAATGAAGAGCTCGTCAACGGGGTTTCGCCGAGAGGGGTCCTGACCCTCTATCAAATCTCCGAAATGTTGAACTATATGGGTCGGGAGTTCCCCGGTTATCAGGGATCATTTGTCGACAAGTACGGTGAAATTGAGTGCGCTCAGATCGCTCTCAATATTCTTGCAATGTCTCAGTTGGCTACCGAGTCGGTGAGGGCAACTTCCAATCAATATAAGATGCAACTTGCCTTCATGTATGAGCAGTTGAGTTTTAATCCCCCTGACGAAAAGGCGAAAAACATTAAGCCGGAAATGCATTATTTCTGGTACCGGCCGGGTGAAGGTTTTCTCACTGAACTGCCCGATGATTTGGAGGCTAATCCCAATGATGTGGGAGACATCCCTATGTTGCCTGTTTTTCCGGGGCCATACATTACAGAGGTGAGATTGCAGTTCAAACCTCAGGTCAAGGGAGGAAGGCGTTCGAAGAAAAGATATCTAAGATACCGGTTCGCCATCGAATATTATCTCCCCGGTATTTCCGGAACCACGAATATCGCCACCCTGCCCTTCAAGATGGATTTCATCCACATTTACAAAGGCACTCCCGGTTCACCGGGGCAAACATACTTGAAACTCGGTTCAGAGGGTGCAAGCCGGGATTGGGATAGCGCCAATCTCAAAGCGATGCGTCTGCAGGGTAACGGGAATATTTCGACGGAAAGGAGACGCCTGACTGTTGAAGCGAGCGCATGGAATTATGTGAAGGCGGCAAGTGGAGCGAGAGCTGAGTTTAATGTGCTGGAAACTTTACCAATCGTTGTTGCCTTTAGAGGAGGGATGAGCCCGGATCCCGAGAAGGGGCAGCCTCAGGGGTTCCGGCAGGCGGCAGTGAATTCAAAACCCGTGCAGATGATTCCGCTGGGCGTCACCGAGGAGGATGTGCTGGAAGCGGCCATTGAAGTCGAACTGTCGAACACCAGTGGCTATTCCGCCTCGTGGCAGATCGAGGATCCGCGACTCAGTGCGAGGAAAGAGCAGTGGGAGCTCGAGGTTCAGGAAGACATTAGTGGAGGCACTATTGGCTCAAGAAACGTCAATGAGCCGGCTGAGAATTCGACTGAGAAGAGTAAATTTAAGTACCCGCAGTTAAGTTACGGTCAGCACCAGATAAAAAGACCGTATCACCAGTTTCGCCACTCGGTAGTGAGAGGCGATGAGATGGAGTCCAGCAGTAAGGTTTCGTCAAAGGCGTTTTGGTCATTCATCCATACCGGTATTCAGGGAAATCCCGCCGATGGAATCGATCCACAGCCTTGGCGGACTCTGGCTCTTGAGAAAACGGCTTCAGATAGTCTCCCCGGTCCACCCGATTGGATTCTGATGGATTTGATCGGTGCCACCCAGCCCATCCAGCACGATCAGAGGAAGATTAACGCGACACTTCCGGATGAGTTCTCCAGCGTGTCCTACATGCACAGCACGACCGGAGCGGTTAACCTGAATACGAGGACTTTTCCTGAAAATCCGTACTTTCAAGCGCCCGCGAGAAAGAAGCCGTTGGAGGCCGTTTTCAAGCACTTAAGGAGTGATGCGGAAATCGATATGCTACTCAGTGGGATTGAATCGTTTCAAACCAACAGCAGGTTCCGCTACGCCGGTGACCTTGCTCTGGTGGGCGGCTACAGCGGCAGTGATCCGGGTTCCACTCAATGGGATAAGGAAATTCTGCTACGCAATATGATCAATTGCCTGACGACGAGGTCGAACACCTTCGGGATCTGGGGAGTGGGCCAGGTAGTTAAAAAGGCGAGAGGCAATCAAAGCTGGGGGGAATTTGAAGATGGCGATTCCGTTCGCGGTGAGAAGCGCTTCTTTGCGATTGTGGAGCGCTATATTTGGCCGGGCGTTGATGGCGCTCCCGGCAATGCTCATGTCAATGCGTCCGGTGAACTGGATCGCCTTCCGCAGCAGAGTCGCAATATTCCGTTGAACGATTCGAGTGTTAAAGCGCTTTTGTTTCAGCTCCCCGGTTCGGCCCCGAATTTCTATGACACCTGGAGGAATCGTTTAAGTGTCGACATAGACGGAATCTACCCACCGTTTGACGGCCCTCAGCGTGTCGAAATGGGCCCGTTCGGCAGGGGCGCGCTGGGTGAAGTGGTGTGGAGTCATTCTCCCCTCGAGGAGGCTTATAACCCTCCTCAAGCGGTTACCAAATACAGGGTCGTTTACTTCAAGTATTTGGACGAGTGAATTTGAGAAAACGAATAATATGAGAAAAGCGAATTGGTTTTTTTGGGTCCGCGTGATGTTGCTCTGCTTCGTGTCAGTCACCGCCCGGATGCATGGCTATGCTCAGGAGATGCCGAAAGGGATTATCCCGGTCGATGTCGAAGAGCTTTTCGCGGTCCTGCCGAAGCAGGTTGAAGGTTGGAAGCTGACAGGATCGAGGGGGTGGCAGGGGCAGGATGTCTGGTTGGAGGCGTCAGCGACTCGAACATTTGAGCGCGCAGCCATGAGTAATGACGATACGCCGGTGACTCGAAAGGTGAGGATCACGGTTCAGGATACCGGGAAATTTGCCGGAAGCGATATTGCTTTGTTCGATGACTTTTCACCCGGTGAAGAGGAAGGAGTGAACCGTCTCTACATGAACTCAATTCCGGTTATCGTGATTGAAGAAGGCCCCAGGTTGTACGCTCAGTTCTTTTTGCAGGGTCGGTTTATCCTCTCTGTTTCATTCTCCGAACTTCCCAAAAGTGAACTGGGCGATTGGTTTAAAAAGTTAAATGTCAGATTACTGGCCGGGGTCAAAGACGGGCCGGTAGTTGGTTTGCCTAAAACCTATACGAGTCGCTCAATTGATGAGCTGAAAGGGAGAGACAAGAGCTCGGTAATTAAGCCCGTTTATGAAATCGAAGATGAGGAATCGGAAGAGGAGGGGAAGAGCGATGAGTAGCGCGGGGAGGCTTCCCGTTCTCTCTTTTATAAAGCCCGACGGTCTCCTATTGCTTCTCAGGAAGTAAAACTCCTGCAGGTAGAAAAGTGACATTCCGATCGTTTGAAACCGCCTCGCCGGGGGTGCTGCGTCCCCGGGTGACTTCTTCGTTCAGCAGCCGCAGCAACTCGTTCACTTTCGCGGGATGTTCATGCAACAAATTGGATTGCTCGCTGCGATCGTTTTTCAAATTGTACAACTGCATTGGTGGCAGGTTTTGCTTCCTTGCGACTGCTTCACGGGGGGCGCTCCAACCGCCGCTCCCGGCGGAAAGACACAACTTCCAATCGCCTTTTCGAATTGAGAAAGTGCCTGTGATTGAGTGGCCGATTAAAGTGTCTCTCTCAGTCTTTGATTCACCGTTGAAAGCAGGCAACAAGCTGTGGGAATCTTCTCCACCTCTCTCCAAGACGGGTTGACCGGTGATGTCCCGCATCGTGGCATAGAAATCATTCAAGCTGGCTAAAGCGTTTGTTTTTTGTCCTCCTTCAATCGAATCGGGCCAGCGAACGATTAGCGGAACGCGGTGCCCGCCTTCGTAGATGTCCGCCTTGTGACCGCGATAACCGGCGCTTGGATCGTGGCCGTGTTCACCGAGGGCGTGAAAGTTTGCCTCTGGGGAGCAGCCGTTGTTACTCGTGAAAAAGACCAGCGTATTGTCATCAATTCCGGCCTCTTTCAGGCTGGCTGACAATTCGCCCATGTGATGATCGATCTGCATGACAAAGTCCGCGTAGGGATTGATCCCGCTGGCGTTCTTAAACTGATCCGCCGGAATGATTGGTGTGTGTGGCGCCGGGAGGGGAAAATATAGAAAGAACGGTTTTCCCTGCTTCGCTTCCTTTGCCTGCGCCTTGATGTGAGCGATGTTTTTCTCAAACAAATGGGGAAGAACTTCAATGATATTGAAATCCGGACTCATCGGGCCTCTGCGAAACCAACCGTAGGGATCCACTTCAGGTGAGACGCTTTTTACCAGTTCCGGAATTGCTGTGATTCTGCCCGTATCGACCCAGACATAAGGCGGCATGTCGAGGGGGCCACAGTGGCCGTAGTAGCCGTCGAAACCATTGATATCCGGACCATTTTTGACTGGCTCGGTAAAGTCGATCATGGTCCTTCTTTTTGCTTTTTCCCTTACGGTCTTCGCCCAATCCCAGCCGAGGTGCCACTTGCCGATCATCTGCGTATCGTAGCCGGCCCGCTGCAGGAGATGGGCGACCGTTTCGCGATCGGCTGGAATGAGATGGTCGCTGTTCCCGCGGAGAACGCCCTTCGCCAGTCGTGACCTCCAGCAATAGCGTCCCGTGAGGACACCGTAGAGAGTTGGTGTCGCAACAGAGCCCGGGGAATTCGCATCCAGAAAGGTGATGCCCTCATCCGCCATCGCCTGCAAGTTTGGCGTCTCGATTTTACAGTCAGGATTGGTCGGCGATACATCCCCGATCCCGAGATCATCCGCGATGATGAAAATCACATTTGGAAGAGCCTTTTCCTGCGTCTCACCAAACAGACTGCCATTAATAAAAAACAGGAGAATAAGAATGATCCGTGCCATGCCGGTTATGATCGGCCCATTGGTAAAAGATCGCCATGGAAACTTTTGTTGCATGCTATAGCTCAGATGGTCAGTCAGGTCGGTGTGTGTGAAAGGCGATGCCGGGAGTGCCTTTGCGGGAGGTGCCGCCAGCATCGCAGTATTGGAAAAGTTCTGTGGATAAGGTCCCCGGTTCAATTCGCTTCGAGTTCGATGGGTTGGTGAATTTGATGAGACCTGCTAATTCTTACTTTTGGCCTGATACGGCGTTTCTACCGCGACGCCGGTGCGGGAGGCTTTGCTTATCATTGCCGGTGCTGCGTAGTCACCGGAAGCCACTCGCGAGAGGCGGGCATCACTGCCGATCATGTCGACGACTTCACCGTTGTGTTTTGCGACAATGGTGAATCCTCGATAGATCACTTTCTGAGATTTTTTCGGATCAAATCCCACGAGTGGTTTTTTGAAAACGTTCACATTGGGAGACTGGATTTTGTAATTGAGAACCTGGGAGCGCCTCAGTTTGAGGGTTCGCGTGTCCTTCCTGAGTTCATAGATTTTGTTGTTATTGTCAGTGTAACCGACAATCGTACTCTCGATTTGCACTTCGGTGGGATGCGTCGACTGATTGATGACTTCGACTCTCAAGCCGTAGCGGTTACCGTTCAACTTTGAGGGGGTTCCCATTTTCTGTGCGGAGAGACTGAGGTTGGGACGCTTTCTTGTGTAGGCATCTCCGGTAGCGGCGACGGCTGCCTGCCAGCGCGCCTCCTCCTGTGCTTTGCTGAGCCCGAGAGGGCCGACTTTTGATTTCTCCCGCTCCAACATGGCTGCACGGGTTTTGGATTCATACATCACCTGGCGCAGGCCGATCGCGTAGGCTTGTTCTCTTTCGTCAGGTGTGTCGCCCTGTTTTCTAGCCAGTGATTTCGGGACGATTCGCATGTTGCCGACGTAGCCCTTGCACTCCGGCAGCACTTTTTGAGATACGATATTCTCGATGACGAGTGGTTCGCCGGCATAGCGACCTCTCGTGGCATATCCGGTGTAGTGGTGTCTTTTGATCGCGCCATAGGCAGAGGCGGTATCCCATGCTTTGATGATGGCTCCCATAGTGATCGTCTGCTCGTGGTCACCGATGTCTTTCCGGAAATCCATTGCGGTGCTTAGCAGGGAAGTGTTCGCACTGATATTGTCCCGGTTGGTGGCGGAGAGGAGATGAATCAGCTGCTCGACTTGTTTCCTTGCTGCCGCTTCGCTGGAATTCGGAGTGTAAACCGGAATTGCCTTTGCGAGTTGTTCAGCCTGCTTGTTGATCGTCGGGGGACCTTTGGGCGGTTTCCTGGGGGCACGTTTCTTTTTCGGTGCCGCGATGGAGGTGAACGCGATGGAGATGAGAACCAGGACAAGTACCGGAGCGCTGACGAGACCGGATTTCATGGGGGCAGTAGTGGAGGGGGAGCGTTTTTCGCCGGAGAGAGGGCGCTGCCTGTGATTCGATGTAAGCATGACGGTGATGATCCTATCGAACGCGTTGGAGGACCTCCATAAGGGAACTCCACATGATGATTTAGTTGCTGTTTCCTATTTTTGAAGGGCTCGAAAGGCGGGGAGCAGTTTGTAAGATCGGATGGAAGGGCGATCGCTGATCGCCGGTGCGCGGTTTTCGGCCGCCGAGAATCGGGGAGACAACTGCCCGCCGGTGAGAATTTTCCCCGGGAATCGACTAAATTGAGAGGTGGATTCTGAGTATGGCGTTTTTTGACAGTTCCAGCAGGATTGGAGCGAATTGAAAAAGAGCAACAGTGTTGAAAATACTCTTCCCGGTTACCGGATTTTCCCCGTCGACTGGCGGATTGTTCGTGTTGCGGTGAAAGAGGTTTCCCGTCTCGAGTCAGATGGAAACTGTCCACGAATTTTCGTCAACCTCGATCATCAGTCCGCCACGCTCAGTGCTCCTTCATATTCGATTCCGGCTTTACATTTTATGGTTCTCGGACCGGCGGTTCGCTCAGTGAAATTGGAAGGGCCGGCGACGGTGATGGTCGCTGACCTCGACGCCCTCCCTCTCATCCCGGAGCACGATGAGCGGCCTGCCAAAGTGCGACCGCTGCCAGTCGCAGCCCTCTCACTGGTTGAGGCTTTAGTAGAAGAAAGTGGCGAGGTGCCGATGGTTCAGCTGGTGCGGGCAGTGATCGAACTGCTCGCACCCTGCCTCTGCGAGGCCGTTGAGGAAGGAAAGTTGGAAAGTTTTCGGAGATACATTACGAGGCATCTTGGTGAGCCTGTTTCAACCGGAGACATCGCGGCTGCTCTGGGCCTTTCGACTGCCCGCCTCCGGGAAATGACCCGGGAAATCATGGGGATGTCGCCGGCGTCATATCTGCGGGAGGAGAGAATTCAGTTCGCGCGTGATCTTCTCGCGACAACGAACGTCCCGATTGAGCTGATTGCAGAGCGCACCGGCTATTCAGACCGCTTCTCATTTACGAGGGCATTCACGGCCGTTACCGGGGTGAGCCCCAACGTCTATCGCGAATCGATGGTGCAGCGCGGCGCTGATTATTAACCTTTTAGAAGGTTTTGCAAAAATGACACAAAAAACTTCACGAACTGTCATAGGAAAGGAGGGCCGACTCACTACGATGGTGCTGGCTCGCATTCTTGCGTGCTTTCGCAAAAGCGAGTTACGAGAAATGAATTTCAGAGAAAAGCTTTCATTCGATTTGGTCAGGAAAAGTGACTGCGCCGCAACCTTACTTTTTCTTGTCGCGATGTGTGTCGGCACATCCGTCTTGCAGGCCCAAACGGTGGTCTATCAGGATTCCTTTGATAACGATACACTTGCCGCCAACGCGGGGACGGGAGGTGGTTTATCCAACCGATCCTTTGGCGGTCATTTTTGGCAGGACAACGGTAACCTGAATTTCAATCGGGCCGGGTCAAACAATTTTCAGAACGCCGCGCTTGCCTATTCAATGAGCACTTTTCAATCCAATGAAGGTTTTGAATTGAGTGTCGATTATTCGGACGGTTCTTTCGGGGCCGCCGCGAGGAGGCTGTCGTTTGGTTTGGTCTCTTCTGCTACGAATTTGGGAACTTACACCCCATCGACTGCCACTAATCGCAACCCGTTCAGTGATTCAAATCTTTACAGTTTCGGTCTAACCGTCAGGGAGGGGTTGCGGTTTACGGATGGCGCAACAGTGACCACTTTGGAGGCAGGTGATTTTCAAGCGGGGTCCTCAGCCTTCATCAGCATTTTGAATGATGGTATGGGCGGGGCTGATTGGAGTTTTTCAATCGACGGACTTTCTCAAGCCACCGGTAACATAGCGACGTTTGATTTCGGACCGGGTTATCACTTCGTTGCATACGGGCAGGACAATGAAGGTGCCAGATCGCTTCAGTCGGTCATGCTGGCAGTGATTGACCCGGTGATTGATCCGGTGGTTCCAGCCGTAAATCCCGTGGTCGCGAGGATTGATACCGGGGCGCTCAGCCAGCTGGTTGGAAGTGCTATTCCGATGAATTTGGCCGTCGGGCAAGCTGCCTCCAGAATTCATAACGTGGGGAGTCGCGCTCTCAATCAGCGAATCAGTCGTTTACGGCAGAGGCTTTCCGATGGCAGTAGCATGACCCGTTCAGCAGGTTCATCGAGAGAGGTGCCTGCTTCGAGTTATTCGAATTATGCCCGGCTGAACGGTAAGCTTGAGGTTTCGAATTCAATTGATCTCAACGGCAGGGCATCGCGCCCGGGCACACCTGCCAACGGTGAAATGGGAGTTGCTCCGGTGATTGATGACGCTGCGCCATTCTTCCCGTCGATCACACAAGAGGCGGGGCATTCGATGGCTCCCGGAGTCGTTGCCGCCGGAGAAAAATGGGAAGTGTTCGCTTCCGCTGATTTTGGACAGTATGAAGTTGACCCTCTCAGCGGGGCGAGCGGGTTGGAGAGCAACACGTACGCCTCGACTGCCGGAGTCGAATATCTCGTAAATGAACAGTGGGCGGTCGGTGCCGGATGGTCGCATCTGTGGAGTGACAATACTTTGAAAAACGGTCTGGGCAGTTTTGATATTGAAGGAGATTCGGCGATGGCCTACGCCTCGTATTTTAAGAACAATTTCTGGGGAGACCTGTTGTACAGCTTTGGCGATTACGATGTCGACATCAGGAGGAATACTCAGTTGGGATCCACAGTAACCGGTAATCCTGACCTTGAGAGTCATCAGGCCTCTCTGAATCTCGGTTACAATATTCCGAAAGAGGGGCGTTTCGTTCACGGTCCGACTTTTCGTGCAGACTACGGGTGGGGGCATCTCGATGGATACACCGAGAGAGGTGACATACGGGCCAACACCATTTTCCAGGATCAGGATTACCAATCGCTGATCACGACTCTGGGGTGGCAGATTAACTGGGAAACTGAGACGACCTTCGGAGCGATGATGCGACCGAATTTCCGTATCGGCTATGGCCGTGAAAATCTGGATCAGGAAACCAATGTGAGCGGAACCTTGCAACAGAGTCCTTTTTCAACCGTCAATCTGGCCGCCGGGAATGTTCTCGGCAGGGGGGCTTCGGTCACGAATACATTGAGTCAAGTGGACCCCGGTGAAGGCTGGATGGAGATTGGTGTGGGAGTGGGAATCGACTTCAGTAACAACTTCGGAATCTACGCTGACTACCAGGGCCGTGTCTTTCAGGATAATGCGCACCTGCACCTGGGAACGATCAAGGCGAGCTGGAAGTGGTAACCGTTTTTCGGCATCGCCTGCGCCGCCTGAGCCGCCTGAGCTGTCTGAGCTGTCTGAGCTGTCTGAGCTGTCTGAGCTGTCTGAGCTGGTAACGATGGGGTGTTGATCTTTGCGCGACACTCCCGGGAGTTTCAGCGCGATAGCGATAGCGGGGCGTGAAACAGCGATTGCCGGCGGCGGGTTCGCTGAACGGGATGAGTCGACTCCATGAGACAATCCGCGGGGCGTGCCGGGTGTCTTTCAAGGGCCGCCGCGTGACGCTTAAAAGAAGGACGGGATTCTTTCAAGTGTGCAGCCTTGAACGGCCTTGAGGCGTGCCCTGTCTTCCTCGCTCAGGTTGCCTATCACAAACGGGGCAAACTTTCCCTCTTTGTAGTTCACACCTTTTTCCTGACAAAACAGTCCTCCGCCGAGGGCGCCTCCCGGGATCTCTCCCACCACGATTACCAGTTCGTCCCCTCCGCTCAATCTGAACCACGGGCCAACTTGACCGCCCTGACCTTTGAAGAGGCGATCTTGAATTTCTCCCGAGGGGCGGAAGTTGGTTGCCGTCGGTGCTTTCGGGATGATGTAGGTGCCGTCGAGAACGAGCTTTCCATTGTGAAAAACGAGAAGGACATCGTCAAAGCGACCGACTAACCTGATCTCCGTTGCGCCTTTGGATTTGATCCGGCCTTTGTAAACGGCGAGCCATCCTGATGGTTTCATTTCCCCTTTGGCGCCGAAGGCTTCGGGACCGACCTTCGCATCTTGAATCGGAACAGTGAGGAAATTGAAGGTTAACGGATTGCCGACCCTCATGTGATCGGAAAGGACCGTGTCACTGAAGTCCCCTTTGATCAGTTTGTGAAGGTGGGGCATGAAGTCTCTATAACTTTGCGGAACATCCTCCATCCCGCCAATACGTCTGCCTTTGCCGTCGCTGTCTCTCTTGAGATCATAGAGGTAACCTTTGAGGCTGCCGTTTCCTGAAGATCCGAACAAAGTCCTTCCACCGCCCGCGTCGCCGAGACCGGTGCCGGCTCCGAAAGCACCGGTGCCGAGATCGCCGTCCCCTATGCCCAGCGGGCCGGTGCTGGTGCGGGTCACGTCCGGGGTGGAGAATTGAGCCTCCGCGTTGGCTTTCATCATTTGCGCCATGGGGGCCGCGGCCGCTGAAGCTGCGGAGGGAGCCTGCCTGACCTGCTTTTGCACGGTCTTCTTTTTCATCTCCTGTTGGGGAGTGCTTGAAGGCGGGGCAATCATCGCGATGATCTCCGGCTCATCCTTTGTCGCTGCAAATATCGTAAGCGTCGTCGCGATGAGGATGATTGCGACGTGAACCGCCACTGCGACGAAGATGGCAGTGGCTTTGCGGCTGCTTTTGCCTTTCGCTTTGATGCGCGAAGAGCCTGAGAAAGCCGGAGTGCGGGGCGTTGGAGCTGCCTCTGAATTGGTAAGATGAGGCAATCTTTCACTTGGGATGAAAGGGGGCGCTACCTGCTCCGTGGCTCTCCCGGCTTCTTTTGGTTCGAGCTGAGACAGCTCACTGAGTATTTTCTTTCTAGGCCCAAGGGGCAAACCGATTGACTCGAGTTCTGCTTCGCTTAAGAGGGCAAGCACTTCGAGGTCGGAAATCTCATGGTAGGCAAAAAGAGAGTCGTATTTGCTCAATCCCTGTTCTTCCAGCCATGTTTCAAGATTCATCCTGGTTAAGCGGTCGCGAGTTGAATAGGGAGGTCAGGGGTTCAAAGTTGCTGTCACGGTGCTCTCTGCCGGGTGGAATATCGATGATTCCGGCCATACTCTATTTATTTGAGCAACTCCACTTTGACCTCGCCGCCAACTGCTTTGGCGAATCTCTTGTAGTCAGAGAGGACTTTCTTAAAATTTGCGGAAGGGCTGGCAAATGGAGACCAGAAGACGACCTTGACCTTTTTGGCACGACATTCCGCTTCAATTTTTTTCATGTAGCCGACGTTGCAGGAATCGGAAAAATCGGAGAAAACGAAGATCGTGCCGGGCCTGGAAGATTGATTGATCATCAATTCCAGAGCGGTGCCGAGGCTTTGAAAACCCGGACCGAGATTCGTGCTGGAGCGAGTTAGCATGTGGTTGGATTGAATCGAGTCGCATCGTTGAAGCTTGAACAGGGCACGATTCATATTTTTTGCCTGCGCGATACTCTGTTTTGCACCCGTCTTTGCTGTCTTGGCGTTGATCTCGACGAGAAGCTGAACCTTATCATTTGATTTGTAAGGGATGATGCTTGTGAGAGGTCTCTGTTCAAATCCGCCGCTGAAGACCACCATCACTTGAGCGGTCTTGAAATTCCGATCAATCTCTTCGATCACCTTGGGAACTGCGGAATACATCGAACGGGTGATATCAAATACGACCGCTAAGTTCCCGGAGGTGGAAACTCCAAAAAAGGAACCCCCATCACCTGCTTCGCCAAGTCCATCACCCGCTCCGAATGCGCCGGTGCCGAGATCACCTTCGCCGACACCGAGAGGACCGGTGCTGGTGCGGGTCACGTCCGGGGTCGAAAATCGGGCCTCCGCATTGGCTTTCATCATTTGTGCCATGGGAGCTGCGGCGGCAGATGCTGCGGAGGGGGCCTGCTTGACCTGCTTTTGCACGGTCTTCTTTTTCATCTCCTGTTGGGGGGAGGTGGAAGGCGGGGCAATCATGGCGATGATCTCCGGCTCATCCTTTGAAGCGGCAAATATAGTGAGTGTCGTCGCAATCAGGATGATCACGACATGCACTGCCACTGCGATGAAGATGGCAGTGGCCTTGCGGCTGCTTTTGCCTTTCGCCTCGATACGGGTGAGTGTCGAGGGGGAGGGAGCGTGGGGTCCCGATGTCGGCTCTACCGCGGCCATGGTTTCCGGAGGTGTCTCGGGCGCCGGTTGAGCAGGGACCGTACTGGGAAATTCCGGTTGAGCGGAACTCTCCGGTGCCGCGGTCTCAGCGGGGCTTTCCCCGGGATGGGATGCAGCGGAGGGCTGCGTATCCGCCGGGGGCTCGCTGGTTGCGGGGGGCTGAATCTGTGCGCCCTCTTCCGAAAGCGCTCTGAGAACTTTCTTTCGAGCGCCAAGGGGAATGCCGAGTGATTCCAATTCCTTTTCGCTCAGGTGCGCGAGAATATCGATTTCGTCGATTTCGTTCTCGGCAAATATTCCGGCGTATTTACCCAGACCTCGTTGTTCCAGCCATTCGTTGAAATTCATGGTTACTTTGGTTTCGGTGCGGGAGCAGGCTGTTTGCCCTTGCGATTTTTATTCGGTTTCTTCGCTGGCTTTGAGGGCGGTTTGGGAGCGGGTTTAGGGGCAGGTTTGACTGCTTCAGTTTTTGCTGCCGTTCTCTCCTCCGGCTTCGCCATTTCACTGTCGGCTTCGAGAGGAGGTTCCTCTGCGGGCGCTTCTTCTTTCTCAGGCAGGTTCAGGCTTTTCTCAAGCAGCTCAACCGCTATGGCCGGGGCATCCTCCCAGAGATTTCCCTGATTGTACACTTTTGCATAGGTGTGCACGAGCGCGTGCAGCTCGCCTTCGCGTTCCTTGCCCTCAAGATCGATCAGTAACAGGATCGCATTTTTTACGGCCCGCTTTGCCAGTTCCCGTGAGGCTCCGAAATCGACCGTGTAGGCCGTGCCATAGGCGATGATGGCCTCTTCGGGCTTTCCTGTTTTTTCGAGGGCCATCGCCTTGATAAATCCAAGATCATTGCGGTCCGGGGCGATCGGGTTGGCCGGAATGCTTTCTGCTTTTGTGAGGGCCTGTTCCCAGTTCTCGTTCCCCAGATCAGCCCAGGCTGAAATCACTGCGATTCGGCCCCGTTCTTTTTTCGGGAGCGCCTGCCCATTGAGGGACGCGGCGGTCTTGACGATCGCCCCGGCATTGCCGGTTTCGCGGAAGCATTCGATAAGCCGGAGGCGCGCGAGGGAGGTGTAGTTACCGGGGGTTGGATGGAAGTTGCCCCGGGGGTTACCGGCGAGACGGGAGAAAGCGGCGATGGCTTTGGTGAACTCACCTTTGTAAAAGTAGTCGTTGCCCTCCTCCCAGAGATCCGGTTCGGGAAAGTCGACCGTCGCGATTTCGTTGTGTCGCATCAACTGAGGGTTGGGGGTGTCTTTGTCAGACCACATGATCCCATTGCTGTTCGCCGAGTGAATTCTCACAGACTCGATGAGACCGTCGTTGCGGTGAACCGTGGCATCGACCGTTTGCTGGGCACGGGCCGTGGCGAGAGAAAGAATACAAATCGCGAGCAGGGTGATGACACCGGAACATGGGGAAATCCGGATTAAACAGGGTTCACTCATTGACCAGACCCTGTTGAGTCTATTGTTTGGAAGGCGTCTCATTTCGATTCCTCCTTTGTCGGTGGCACATACTCCGATCTCCACTTGCTGAACAATTGAATCGCTTTCTTTTTGTTCGGATGCTCGATCTCTTTCATTCGGGTCAACATGTCTTTGAGGATGAGGAGGGCCTTCAGATCCTCTCCCTTGTCCTTCATGATCAGTGCCGCCCGCAGGTAGGCCGGGGTGGAGAAATCGACATAGCCCGGGAAAGCATTGTAAGTGTTAATGAAGACTACCAGTGCTTCGTTGGTCTTACCAAGTTGATCGAGGCAGACGCCATACTGGTAGTTGGCTTCGGCGGAGAAATTGTTCCAGGAAGTATTGTCCATGTAGGCCTCCCATCGTGGCAGGGCCTCTTCAAATTTCTTCTCTTTCATCAAGAGGCGGGCGATGCCGACATTGGCATTCTCGGCCAGTTCCGCATTCTCGAATTCATTGAGGACCCGGTCAAAATAAGTCATGGCACGGGCACGATCTTCCGGAATTTCGGACTTGGCATCGATCTCGGCTCGATCCAGCAGAGCGAGATCGAAGTCTTCGCTGCCTTCGCGGTTTTCCACGATGTAGTCGTAGAGGGGGGCTGCATCCTGTGGCTTCTTCCGGGTGAGGGTATGCCAGCGGGCGAGCCGAACGATCACGTAGTTGGAGTGCAGCGACGGATCAAACTTGTTGTTCAACTGATAGAAAATCGACTGAATCGCCTCCTTGTTGTCACCCTCTGCCTCTTCAAGAATCTGAATCTTTCCTATCATTGCCCAGGCTTTGAGGGCTTTGGAGGATCCTTTTGAAAGGGTTATCTCATCGAGACGGTTAACGGCCTCTTCCTGATGATTCTCTTTCAGGAAATCGAGATAGGTTCCGAAGAGCTCCGATAACTGGCCTCCGGCAACTTCGTCACCCGCTTCATAGAGGCGCTTTTCGAGCCGTTGAATTGCCTCATCGGTGCGATCGAGCGAAACCAGGGTATCAAGCGCTCCGATCAACATATCGATCGCGTAGGCAGACTCCGGGTGTTTTAACTGAAACTGATCAAACCACTTGCCGGCCTCCTCCCATCGTTCCAGCGCGGCCAGGTTCATCATCAATTGCCACATCGCGTAGGCGGCTACCTCACTCTGATCGGGAAAGTTTGCCGATTTGAAGATAGCGTGGCTGTAGGCGGGACTTATCTCGAAATCGAACTCGGCTTCTTCAATGGATTGAATGTCACCTCGTAAATTCCAACCACGGGGTACTTCAGGAGAGTCCGGAAACTCTTCGAGGAGACGGTCGACTGAAACCAGCGCAGCCTCATTGTCGTCGAGCATGAATTTGCAGAGCCCGTTCTGATACAGGACGCTTGGGAGCACTGCTGATTGCGGATAGTCCTTCAGGAAGGGATCGAAGATGTCTGCTCCCTCCTGCCACTTGAAGCCCTTCACTTTCACTGAGCCGAGAAAGTAGCGGGCCAGTTCATCCCGTTGCGCCGGTTTGTAGGTGCTGAGATAGGAGGTTAATTCAGATTCTGCTTCGTCGAATTTTCCCAGCTGAAAGGCGCTGGCTCCGACCACAAAATCCGGAATTTCCCGGATCTCCGAGCCCGGCTCCATATCGGTTCGAACGTCCTTTGCAATTTCGTAGGCTTTCTCGTAGTTGCCCTGAATGAAAATCATTTCAACTAACACTCGCACAACCGGTGGCTTGAGAGGGTGTTCCGGGAAGTCCTCCAGAAAGGTCATTCCATAATCGTAGGCGCCGGTCCAGTTGTCGATCTTGACCGCTGAGATCACTGCGTTGTGAAGGAACTCGGGACGCCCTTTGTGTTCTTTCGGTGCGAAGTCGGCCAGAGCACTGTAGATCGAGTAGCTGGCCGCATAGTTTTTCAGCCGGAAGTGGGTAATCCCGCTGCCCGATTGCATCGACCAGAAGTTGGTTGCGATGAGGTCACGGGAGTCTCTTAATTTGGCAATCTCGGCATCGATCAGGGGGATCACATCGGGCCGGTCGTCCGTTGTTTTGCGTGCCTCATAAAGCTCGATCGTAGAGTCCAGCTGGGCGATTGCAATTCCGGGATGAGCAATGAGCCGATACCAACTCAAAGCAAGCATGGGGTCGTTCTTGTTGTTTAAAGCGTCAGTGGCGAGGTAGAAAAAGTTGGGACTGCGACGGGAGCGTTCTCCGGGAGGTGAGCTCAGAGGAATATGCCGGTATTGATCAAGAAACTGCATGGTCCGCTCGGCGCTCACCTGGGGTGACCAGTCATCGGCGAGAACCTGAAATACCAACTGTTTGATCCGCAAGGGGAAGCGTTCATCGTCGAGAGCACGGACGATGTAGTCGTATCCTTTTTCAATCGATCCCGACTTGATCAGGCAACGGCCCAGGTTGACGGCCGTATAGAGCTTCCAATTGGCATTGAGCCGGTTTTCCCGATCCTCTGAGAGCGCTTTCTGATAGACTTCGCGGGCTTTCGCAAAATCTTCGAGAATCATTTGAGCATTGCCCCATTGAACGAGCGCATGCATCCGGAAGGTATTGGGCATTCGATTTTCTGAGTAGGGGATCCCTCCGCATTCATCGCAGCGCAGCTTGCCGTCGGGATCCCGATTCCCTGAAGGAGCCGGGTAGCGGCCGAACCCGTTGCATCGTTGGCAGTTTAAAATTTCGGGTGTCCGGTCGGTGCACTGGTAACAAGCCTCAAAATCGGAGCTCGCTTCGATCCATTTTTCAGCTCCCATTTGTGCCAGTCCCCGAAGGTAAAAGAAGTGGCCGTATACGGGGCCAAACTGCTCTTTACCTTCCGTGGCACTGCCGTATTTGGCGATCACCGCGTTGCAGAGTGCCAGCGCGGTCTCGTGATCTTTCGCGTCGAGAGCGGCGACGGCTTGATTGTAAGATTCAACAATGTCGACGCTCTCAGGAGCCTGGGAATGCGCGAGCCCGGATAGAAGAAACCACGTAAGGCAGATACGAGAGAGGTTTCGTATGTAGTGGACTGTTCGCATACCTGATTCCTAATTGGCCAGGGTAATGTTTTTAATTTCCGCCTTGGCGCAGGCGTTCAGAACATCGACAAATCGCTGACCTTTTCCTTCATCGTCGCAATCAATAATGATCTGCGGCTCTGCCTGCGCCAGCGCGGTGCTGGCGGCGTAGCGCTCCAACCGGTCGGTGAGCACGGGAACTGACCGGTCATTGTTATCGCTGTCTGCAGCTTCACCGTTCACAAAAATCACACCGGAGGGATCGATTCTCACCACGGTCTGTTTGATTTTCACCTTGGTGGTATCTGAACTGCTCACGCCCGGCAGGGTCAAGCTGAGGTCGGCTTCGTTCTTCTGCAGCGTCGTCGTAACGATGAAATAGATCAGGAGCAGGAACGCGACATCAATCATCGGTGAAATGTCAGCGTCGGGCGCTGGCTGATCGGCAAATGGATCGCTTTTTTTAGCCATGGGATTTTTTGGGGGAAAGCAGGGTGGTTCGCCTCATCCGTCCTGCCTGATAAAGTAAAATATGGGGGGATTCGATTACTGGACCACGTGAGTGGAAAAAATGACGGTAGGCACTCCGCCTGCCGCCGAAGCCCGGCTGGCGGTTTTGATATGTTTGTAAGGAACGCGGGCATCGGCCCGGAGATGCAGGCGGGTTTTGTCGTTCTTTGCTTTCGCTTGCGACATCCGTTGGGTTAAGTCCGACTCGCTGAAGACTCGTCCTTCCGTATCAACGATGGTGCCATCCTGGAGGACGTTCATGACAATGCGGCCCTCGACCAGTTCGGGAACCTTGGCATCGCTCGCCACGGGCACGACCACGCGAGGATCCTTTTTAAAGGTGACCATGTTCGCGGTGACCATGAAAAAGATCAGCAGCAAAAAGACGAGGTCGATCATCGGCGAGAGATCGGTTTTGAAATCTTCGCCGCCGAATAGATCTTTTGTTTTGGCCATCGGTCCGGAAGGGGGGAGTTTGGTTACTGTTGCTGCTGATAAGCCGACAACGCATTGTTCAGCGTCTCAACGACTTCCTCAACGGCGTCGTCCGTCATTGCCACGAGCGACTGAAGGCGATCACGCATGAAGAAATAGGCGAAGATGGCAGGCAGGGCGACGACAAGGCCGCCGGCGGTCGTCACCAGCGCCATCGAAATATCATCAGCAAAGACTGAAGGATCACCTCCACCGGAACTACTGAGGCTGCCGAAGGCGAGGATCATTCCGGTCACCGTTCCCAACAGGCCCAGCATAGGAGCCGCCTGTGCAATCACTGAGAAGTAGTTGATGGTTCGTGCTCGTGAGCGGTTGAATCGCATCGAAGCCGCGCCAAGGAGCTCTTCAAATTTTTCCGTTTCCAGTGCTTGGTAGCCTTTGCTGGAAATGTGATTGATGCCTGCGTTCATGACCGCGGAGAGGCAGTCTTCGGTTGGCTTCAGTTTTTGACCGGCAGCTTCGAGATCCAGTCTTTCCATATCCGATTTCAAGCCTGCGAGGAGATCATCCGGAACAAAATTGGGTTTGCGTAGATCGATCATTCCGTAGACCACCAGCCCGATTACGGCGAATGAGAGCGCTCCGAGGACGAACATCGTGGGACCGCCGGCCTTGATCATACTCCACAGGTTGATTTCCCCCTTGGAGGCGGCACCGGCGTCTGAAGCGAGTGCCGGAGCAGTCGCTTCTTCGAGACCCGGAATATCCAGGTCCTGAGCTGAAATTATTTCCGGGCAGGCAGCTCCGAAAATGACGCAAAATAGCAGTCCTCTTATTATCTTTCTCATTTGTTCGGTTTTTTTCTGAAATTTACACCTTACGGAGCTCGTAATTCCGGGCTTCGGTCGCTCCAATGTTGCCGGAAGTGGCAATAAGATGGAGAGGCGAGGTGACGGGGATCCAAGGTAACGATTTTTATACTGGGAAGGAATAACGAAGTCCATATTCAAAATCCACATGCAAATGTGATTCAGCTTTGCACGGTCTCTTCGCCGCGTGTGCCGGCAACCGATAGAAAAGTATCGCCGGAATTCTGTGCCGCCTTTACATTGAGATGTGGATTCAAACTATGGAGTGATTCTTGTCCACATGACAGCATTCGGATGATGCGGGAAAACAAGTTCCGGAGAAGATGATTTCATGAAATTCACGAATGGATTCCTAATGCCCGCGATCGGGGGCGTTCCTCATCGCCGGTGCAGGGGGATTCTCCGGGCCGCAGGTTCTGAGTGATTTGGAATCGAGAAAGGAATACCCCGTTTTTTACAGAAGAACCTCAAACAGGAGAACCCTATGAAACCCATTATTTTCAGTTCGATTTCGCGCCCCGGAATCGTTTTAGCTTCACTTCGAAAGACGTTCGCGTCCCACTTTAAGGAAGGCGCCGGGCGTCGTTTTTTCGGCGGTTTACTGATAGGCATGGTTCTACCAGCTATTGGATTTTCTCAGAGCTCAGCGGAGCCGGTCCCGCTCTTCGATGGGAAGACTCTCGACGGGTGGCAATCCAGTGAAGGGGTTTGGCGAGTCGAGGAGGGGGCGATCACAGCGGGATCACATGATAGGAAATTTCCGAAAAATGAATTTATCTGCACCTCGAAAAGTTACGCAAATTTCGAACTGACTCTGAAGATCAAGTGTTCAGGCGATTTGGAAACAGGCCAGGTCAACAGCGGTATTCAGATTCGCAGTGCCCGGTTGCCGAATGGCGGGGTTGCCGGATACCAGGTCGATTGCGGAAAGGGTTGGTTCGGCAAAATCTATGATGAACATCGTCGCCGTCTCATTTATCCGGAGCCGATTGATGAGGCCGCTCTTTTAATGGGCGTCGATACCTTTGGCTGGAACGAGTATCGTATTCTTGCCGATGGCCCCCGGATTCAGGTTTGGATCAATGACATTCCCGCGAGTGATTACACGGAAGAGAATCCGGAGATCCCGTTGAATGGAATCATTGCTCCGCAGATTCACAAAGGCGGACATGTCATGGTTCAGTTCAAGGATGTCATGATCCGCGAATTGCCTCCGACGCCCGGCGCTCCGACCTGGGAGTCATTGGGAGGAACCGAGGCCGCTCTGAATAAGGTTAAGAAAAAGAGTCCTCAGCGGAAGAAAAAAGCTAAAGCGAAAGGCCCGGGTAAAGCGGGGAAACCCTCCGGCGCGAAGGATGCATAGGATCGACTTTTAAACCTGAAGCCCCGGAAATGAATTCACCCCTAACACTATGCTAAATCCCCCTGTCCAAATGACTCGTTACCGATTCTCCTGCCTGATTTTTAAAGAGATCTGTCGCCTCTGTCTGGGCGCTGCTCTATTCTTTGCCCCCGCCGCTTTCGGGACTGAGAAACCGAACATCATTTTCATCTTTGCTGATGATTGGGGATACGGTGATATGGGCAAGCACGGCAGCACCTTTTGTGATACCCCGCATCTCGACCGCATGGCCGCAGAGGGTATTGATTTCACTCAGTTTACGGTGAACAGCCCGGTGTGCTCTCCCAGCCGTGTCGCGGTCATGACCGGTCAATTTCCGGCGAGGCAGAGTGTCCATCAGCATTTCGCGGGGAGTCCTTCGAACCGCAAGCGGGGGATGCCCGACTGGATGGATGTAAAAGGACCTTCGATGCCCCGGATGTTGCAGGGGGCGGGATACAAAACCGGTCACTTCGGGAAATGGCACCTCGGCAGGGGCGGGCCAAAGGAGAACCGCTACGGCTATGATGCGTTTGCCACCTTCAATGGTTCGAAGGTGAATGAGATTGAAAAGAAAGGTCTGGCTTCCGTGGATCACGCCGAACAGTTCATTCGTGAGCACAAAGACGAATCCTTCTTTGTGAACCTGTGGCTTCATGAGACTCATCTCGCTCACTACCCGCGTCCCGATTACATGGAGAAATACAAACATCTCGATGAGCAGAAACAGGTTTATGCATCTGTTATCGCGGAAGGGGATGAAGGAATCGGCCGCGTTTTTGCTTTGTTGAAAGAGTTGGAGATCGATGACAAAACGCTCGTCGTATTCTCCTCAGACAATGGACCGGAGGTCACGAGAGGGGAAGATGAGAAAATTCATAACGAGGGCGATCCGGGCCTGGGAGGGTATTATTCCGTTGGCGAATCCGGCGGGCTGAAAGGCCGAAAGCGCTCTCTGTTCTCGGGCGGCATTCGGGTGCCGTTTGTGGTTCGGTGGCCGGGAGTGGCTCCGGAGGGTCTAACTGATGAAACCTCGGTGCTTACCGCGGTCGATCTTTTACCTACATTTCTTGAAATTGCCGGAGCTGCGTTGCCGTCTGATTTTCAGCCGGATGGAGAAAGTGTGCTCTCTGCTTTCAAGGGGGACGGATTCACTCGATCAAAGCCTGTTTTCTGGGAGTGGAAAGGCGGCGAAGGCGCTCCCTACAGCTGGCCGTCGCTAGGGGTAAGGCACGGGGATTGGAAGCTGGTCATGAACGAAGCCCTGAATAAAAGTGAGCTTTACAACCTGAAAAAAGATTGGGCTGAGACCACCGACTTGTCAGCGGATCATCCCGAAGTCGTTGAGGAATTGACTCAGAGAATCAAGGCGTGGCAGGCCACTTTGCCAACGGCTCCGCTTCAGCATTGTTGTGCTCCTGTCAGTGAGAAAAAACAGAAAAAGGAGAAGAAACAGAATAAGGGTAAAGTCAGGTAGGTTCAGGCATCTTAATGTGGATTTTAGCCATTGCGATAAGCCGGTCCATTTCGTAGCAGTAGACGAGATCGATTTTCATGAGTGACGTGATTAATTCAAAATACCCTTCCATCGAACATCTGCGTGAGCGTGCCAGACAGCGGATGCCGCGTTTCGCATTTGAATATCTCGAAGGAGGCTGCAATTCGGAGATTAATCTGAAGCGGAATACCTCAGAGATTCGCGACGTTCAGTTGAAGCCCTGGTATCTGCGTGACTACCCCGGATCAGATCAGTCGACGGAGCTTTTCGGGAAGACTTATGACGCTCCATTTGGTATTTCGCCTATCGGTCTGCAGGGGTTGATGTGGCCGGGGGCGACGGAGATTCTGGCGAAGGCGGCGTTTGATCAAAACGTTCCGTTTATTCTCAGTACTGTCGGAACCGCCAGCATCGAGACGGTCTCCGAGCTGACCGAAGGAAACGCGTGGTTTCAGCTTTATCACCCGGCTGAGGACGACCTCCGTGACAAATTGCTGGACCGGGCCGCCGCCGCGGAAGTGCCCGTTCTCGTAATTCTCGCAGACACTCCGACGTTTGCCTATCGGCCCAAAGAGATTAAAAACGGTCTCTCGATTCCGCCGCAAATGTCGATCAGCAACGTCATTCAGATGATGATGCATCCAACCTGGTCGTTCGGTCAGTTGGCGGCCGGTGCTCCGGAGTTCAAGACGATGACGCCCTATCTGCCCAAAGGTCTCAGCATGAAACACCTCGGGCTTTTCATGAATAAAACGTTTTCCGGTCGTCTCAATCCTGACAAGATCTCAGCGCTTCGTGACCGCTGGAAAGGCAAGCTCGTCATCAAAGGGATCGTCAATCCTGAAGACGCTGAGAAGGCGATCAGCCTCGGCGTCGACGGCATGATTGTTTCCAATCACGGAGGGCGTCAGCTCGACGCAGGGCAATCGACAATCAAGCCGCTCACTGAGCTGGCAAAGGAATTTGGCGACAAAACAACAATGATGATCGACAGCGGTCTCCGCGCCGGTCCTGACATTGCCAACGCTCTTGCAAGTGGGGCTAAGTTTACTTTCATGGGGCGGTCATTCATGTATGGCGTCGGCGCACTTGGAAAAGACGGCGGCGATCACACCATCGCGATGCTGAAGAAGCAGCTTCAGCAGGTCATGGAGCAAATCGGTTGTGAAAAAGTCTCCGATTTTCCGAATCACTTGATCAAGTGATTCGGCCGGATCGGAAGCGCAGCCCGCGGAAGGTCACAGAGGGGTAAAAAGTCAGCCCATGAAACGCAATTGCCTTCCGCCTTGTGATTGAGGATCACAAGGGCGCTGATTTTTCTGGATTTGAAAGGCTGAAAAAGTCATCCTTATAAACATCCTGTCGGAGACGTGAATTTTAACGGTTCACGTTTCTGATTACTGAAGGGAGGCTGCGAATCAGGATGTCTGACTGCTTTCAGGTGGAAATTAAGATTTGAGCGGATTTCGACTGGGAGACAGTTTTGAAATCGCAAATACCCCCACTGTATCGAATGGCGAACAAAACGAATGAGGATGAGACTGACCACGAGATTTTCGGTGAGGCAACCCGCTGGGAAGTGGTTCGTGCTGACGCCGATGACGACCGAACCTGGTTGGCGGAATCTCCGGTTTGTTCTCTTTTACAGCTTCATCAGATCGCCCATGTTGGTCGGATGTGGGCGAGCGTTCCCTTTGAGGTGATTCGCTCTGAAGCTTCGGGTACATTTGCCCTCGTCGTTCTGGACGGTGAAGGGGAAACAATGATTGATGGGCGATGGCGCACTGTGACGAAGGGGGATATTTGCCTGCTACCGGCTTTTGCCCCCACTGCAATCCGCGCGAAGAAAGGAGCGACATGGCATTTCGCGTGGGTTCGCTACGAAGAAGCCCGCGAAACATCACCGATTTTGTCTTCGAACAGTCCCGTGATTCATCGGGGCCTCGTCAAGCCGCTCAGTTATGCGATTGCCGGGTTGGCCGCTGAGATGGAACAGGAAAAAGACGAGCCTGCGATGCTGCATCATTGGATCGAATTGATTCACGGATTCGTGGCACGTGCCGCAAGGCCTTATCAGGGCGATGACCGGCTTTGGCGGGTGTGGAGGGAGGTCGAGCAGGATCTGGCGCGGGACTGGTCGCTCGCCGATTTAGAGAAAATTGCGCACCTCGGTCAGGAGCACCTCCGTCGACTGACCAACCAGCAACTCGGCCGCAGTCCCATTCAGCAAATTACCCACCTCCGCATGCGTCGCGCTGTGTCGCGACTCACGACGTCGGAGGATAAAGTGGAAACGATTGCAAGAGAGGTCGGCTACGACAATCCCTTCACCTTTTCGAATGCCTTCAAACGTTGGACAGGGAAGAGGCCTTCGGATTTTCGGGAGTTGGGCAATTGAGCCCTCAGAAGGTGGCTGTTGCGGAAACGGGGCGCAGGTAAATGCGTGCAGTTTGCCATGTATTTTCTGACATTATGCACGGCTTGCAGAGCCCGACTTTGCAGGGAGGCTCTCTCAGGCCCCTCTCTGAGAGGCTTTTCGAGACACCTGAGGCGGGGCATGTCTCCTGCTCAGAATAGGTTCACCAAAAAATGAACATATTCGAATCCCTCAGAGAAGATCACGAAATCCAGAGAACCCTCGCGGAATTGCTTACGAAAACAGAAGGCGACTCCGATAAGCGTGATGAGCTGTTTCAGAAACTGAAGCACGAGTTGGAAATTCATGCGGATGCCGAAGAGCGGTATTTCTACATTCCTCTAATCGAAAGTGATCTCACTCAGGAAAAAGCGCGGCACAGCATCGCGGAGCATCATGAGATGGATGAACTGATTGAGGAGCTGGAAAAGACCGATTACAGCAGTCCCGGCTGGCTTGTCACCGCGAAAAAGCTGCAGGAGAAGGTGGTGCATCATCTGGATGAAGAAGAGCACGAAGTCTTTCAGATGGCCGGAAAAGCTCTCACCGAAAGCCAAAAGGAGGCACTGGCAGATGACTACCGGTCAGCCATGGCAGAGAACCGATAGGTGGCAGAAGAGGTCGCGTTGCGATCGTCTAGCCGCCGGGTGACATCTCATACAGTGAAAAGCTTTCGACGGCCCCTTCGGTTGCCGCCTGGTAGTCCTTGATGTGCCGGGCATCCATGTGCTCCTGCCAAAGTTCGCGGGATTCCCAGTTCTCGTAAAACATGAAATGGGCGGGGTTTTCGTTGTCCTGATGGAGGTCGTAGTTGATGCAGCCTTTTTCCGCGAGAGTGGGGGCGATCAATCGAATCAACTCGGATTTAACGAGTTCGATTTTGTCAGGGTTAGCGTTGATGTGAGCAACGATCGTGAGTGTAGCCATGGTGTTTTTTAAGCTGATAGGTTTTTGTCAGGAGTAAGATCACGCCCAGCCGGAAACAGTCAGTTTTCCGATCGAGGTTCCGGATTCGAGACGGCGGTGGCCTTCGAGGATGTTTTCCGCGTTGATCGGGCTGAGATTATCATTGGCGGTCGTGAGAATTTTTCCATCATCGACGAGTTCGGCGACGCGATTGAGAATACGATGCTGCTCGATGATGTCGTCGGTTGTGAACATCGATCGGGTGAACATGAATTCCCAGCTGATCGAAACGGATTTCATTTTGAACTGCCCCGCCATATCGAGATGCTTCTCGTGTCCCGTGATGAGGACAATGCCTCCCTGCGGAGCGATCATCTCTCCCATCGCTTCCCAGACCCCATCGACCTTGTTGAAGTTGGCGATGTAATTCACATGGTCGATTCCAAGCTCACGAAGTTGCGCAGGCATTTCGCCGTGATGATTGATGATATGATCCGCTCCCAGTTTACGACACCAGGCAGCGCTTTCCTCCCGTGAGGCCGTTGCGATTACGGTCAACCCTGCCAGCTTCGCCAGCTGAATCGCGATTGAGCCGACGCCCCCGGCTCCACCGATAATGAGGAGGGTTTTTCCCGCGTTTTTGTCACGCGCGTCGAAGTCGATCCCCAGCTGGTGAAAGAGGGATTCCCAGGCAGTGAGAGCGGTTAAGGGAAGAGCCGCACTGGTAACCGCATTGAGTGAGGAGGGGCGTTTTCCGACGATTCGCTCGTCGACAAGTTGGTATTCAGCATTGGAACCGGGGCGGGTGACATCGCCGGCGTAGTAGACAAGGTCGCCTTCCTTAAAAAGAGAGGTTTTGTCCCCGCCACTGACCACCACGCCCGCAGCATCGAAACCGAGTGTTTTGGGATCGGCGCCTTCTCCGGGGCGCACCTTGTAATCGACGGGGTTCAGCCCGACGGCTTCGACTTTCACGAGAATGTCATGCCCTTCGGGAGTGGGGGTGGCTAATTCAACTTCAATCGCTGAACCGGCTTCGCTGCTGTTTGTGAGAAATTGGATGGCTTTCATAAAGGGATCTTTTTCGGGTGTGGCCGTCAGGGATTTGCGCTGACTGAGGGGAGGTGCGAGTCGCACCACGATAGAATCTAGAGGGGGGGAACCGTAACTGAAAGTGCTTTCAGGCGCTAATATCCCGAGCCGGAAGTTTTTTCAATGAGTTGTCCTTTTGGCTCGCCCCCGTTCGTTAGTTTTTTAGAATCCAACAAAGTGTTGCGATCAATTTATGGAAAAGACCGGATCCCGAGACTTGATGGACTGCCATTCTGACAACCGGGAGGGCTCTCTTTCAACCTAACTATCAGCTATACACATACTAATGAGCAACCCCATTATTGAACCCTATCTCTTCTTCGACGGCAACTGCGAGGAAGCAGTCGAATTCTACCGTGACAATCTCGGCGCCAAAGTCGAGATGATGATGCGCTTCAGCGAGTCTCCTGACCCGCTGCCACCTGATATGATGTCACCCGGATACGAGAACCGGATCATGCATGTCAGTTTCTCCATCGGTGAGAGCCGGATTATGGCGTCCGACGGTGGCTGCTGCCCTGACGCCGAAGCTCCGCGATTCGGAGGCTTTTCTTTGTCGATCGGTCTCGATGACGAGGCGGAGGCAAAGCGGCTTTTCGATCTCCTCGCGGAAGGTGGTAAGGTTGAAATGCCGCTCGGAAAGACTTTCTGGTCACCTTGTTTTGGCATGTTGACCGATAAATTCGGCCTCGACTGGATGATCAGTGTCGTCGCGGAGGAACAGCAATAAACTCAATCAAAAGTAAATTTATGAGCCAATACATCGACGGCTTCGTCATTCCCGTGTCGAAAGACAAAATTGAAGCCTACAAAGCGACCGCAACGAAGGCCGCCGCGATCTGGACAGACCACGGCGCTCTTGAATATCGCGAGTGCGTTGGAGAAGATCTTGAGGTCGAGGACCAGATTCCGTTTCCCTCGCTTGCCGGTGCGAAGTCCGATGAAACGGTTGTCTTTGCATACGTTGTCTTCGAATCCCGAGAGGCGAGAGATGAGGCGAACAAGAGGATTATGGAAGATCCGCGCATTGAGGAGATGTGTGAAGAAGCCGGTCGTATTTTCGATTGCAAGCGAATGGCCTACGGCGGCTTTGAAACGATGGTTCACCGGAAGGGATAGCGATATGAGTGACGACAACCCGCAGCAATCTCTCGATGAGTATCTTCTCCTCATCCGTGGAACTCACTGGAGCCACGGCATGTCCCCCGCAGAACTGCAGAAGTCGATGACCGATTTTTATGCCTGGGTGGAGGGACTTTCTGCAGAGGGGATTCTTCAGGGCGCTCAGCCACTGATGGAGGAGGGGAAACTCGTTTCCGGTGCCAATGGTGCCACGGTGAGAGACGGCGTTTTTGTAGAATCGAAAGAGGCAATCGCGGGGTATTTTAAACTCGCGGTTTGCTCGATCGACGCTGCTCTCGAACACGCCCGTTCCTGCCCGATACTGGAATACGGGGCGGAGGTGGAAGTGCGTCCTGTCGCGGATCATTGCCGCCCTATGGCCGAAGTGAAATTAGAAGAAAGTAAATCATCATGAAAGAAATCGTTACCTGTCTCTGGTTCGACGGCGACGCGGAGGAAGCCGCAACCTTTTACTCATCAATTCTTCCGGATTCAAAAATCGATCGTGTCTTGCGCTCGCCTTCGGATACTCCGGGGCAGGAGGCCGGCGGAGTTCTCACGGTGGAGTTCACGCTGATGGGGCGCCCCTACATGGGCCTCAATGGCGGGCCGCAGTACCCGTTTACCGAAGCGGTGTCGTTTCAGGTCATGTGTGATGATCAGGAAGAGGTCGACCGGATGTGGTCTGCACTCAGTGAAGGTGGTTCCGAGGTCGCCTGTGGATGGCTCAAAGATCGATGGGGGCTTTCGTGGCAAATTGTTCCGGTCCGTATGATCGAGCTTCTCAATGACCCTGATCGTGAGCGGGCCAAACGTGCGCAGGAGGCGATGCACGGAATGGTGAAACTCGATATCGCCAAGCTCGAGAAGGCTGCAGACGGAGGGTAACCTCACGTATTTAACTTCACCGTGAAACAGCTCGACGTTTCGGAAGATTTTTTCCGCTCGGAAAGTGCCCGCCTCGTCGGATTTCTTGCAGTTCGATTCGGAGCGCACCGCCTCCAGTTTGCTGAGGACGTCGCGCAGGAAACCCTGGTGCGGGCTCTGCAAACCTGGCCCTATCGGGGAATGCCTGCGAACCCTCCGGCCTGGCTGACTCAGACAGCGAAGAATGTCGCAATCGATTTTCTCCGGCGCGAGCGACGCTGGCGGGAAAAAGAAACGGACATCGCTGCTGAACAGGCTCGCTGGCTATCTGTTCCGGTGGACGACGAGAATGAGGAAACCTTTGCCGACGATACGCTCCGGATGATCTTCGTGTGTTTTCATCCGCAGTTGTCGACCGAGGCGCAGACTGCGCTGGCCTTACGCACAGTCTGCGGATTCAGCCCTGCCGAGATTGCCGCAGCGTTTTTTACCTCCGAAGGAGCCGTCAGTAAGCGCCTCGTCCGTGCGCGACAGCGAATTCGAGAACTCGGATTGCCTTTTTCAGTTCCGGGCCCGGAGGATCTTTCCGGTCGACTCGATGGAGTCCTCGACGCACTCTATTTCCTCTTCAACGAAGGCTACAAAGCTTCATCCGGAGAAGCTCTCGTTCGTGTTGAACGATGTCAGGAAGCGATCCGGCTTGTCAGTCTTCTTGCTGAGCATCCAACGACGCAGGCTCCGCGCGTTCTCGCCCTCCTTGCCCTCATGCTGCTGAATGGGGCCCGATTGCATTCGCGGACGGATGAGGCCGGTAATTTACTGCGTCTCGATGAGCAGGACCGAAAGAGCTGGAATCGGGCCATGATTGAAAAAGGGGGTCGCTGCCTGGCTCTTTCGGGGAAAGGTGAGGCGTTGTCTCTCTACCATCTCGAAGCGGGAATCGCCGCGTGTCATTGCCTCGCGGAAGATTCCGGTTCGACTGACTGGGGGCGCATTCTAACACTTTATGATCAAATGCTCACGATCGTGGATTCACCAATTATCCGACTGAATCGCAGCGTCGCGGTCGCCCGCGTTCTCGGTCCTGAGGCCGGTCTCGACGCGATAGAGGATTTACCGTTGGAATCGTATTATCTGCTGCACGCCGTTCGCGGCGCTTACAATGCCGAAGGTGGTCGAAATCAGTCTGCGTTGGAGTGCTTTCGCAAGGCGCTTACACTCGCTCCTCTGGAGTCTGAGCGGAATTTTCTCAAGGCTCGAATCACCGAGCTCGGAGCTTAATCTGAATCATTCAGCAAATAACTATTGGACAAAGGCTTGTTATTTCTGTATTTTCGAAAATACAGAAATAATGATTTCCTCCACCCAACTTTCTGAAGAGACGCTGGCCGACCCTGCTCGCGTTATTAGCGCGCTCTCAGATCCAGCCCGTCTGCGTATTGTGAATTTGATCCGACACGGGGAGGACGTTTGTAACTGTCTCATCGAGCCGATCACGGGCTACCTTCCTTCGAAAATTTCGCGACACCTCAGTCTTTTGAAGCAGGCCGGACTGCTATCCGAACGGAGAGAGGGGACTTTCCGATATTACCGACTGAAGGAAGCGGGCAGTCCCGTTCACGAGGCGTTGCTGAAGTTGCTCGCTGAGATTTGTGAATCCGATCCACTTTTAAAACAGGATCGCGAGGCATTTGATCGCGATTGCCCTTGCTGAAAGATTAATCAAATTCCAACCAAAATTAAAATTATGAAAACCACGAATCCAACTAACACTGATCTTGTTGAGATACTCGAATCAGCGAATCCGGAATCTCTTCGAATGATACTTCCTGATGGCAAGGTTGTTCCCGCTCATTTTCACGTCACTGAAGTCGGCCGTGTCCGGAAAGACTTTATCGACTGCGGGGGCACGGTGCGACAGGACGCCCATTGTCAGCTGCAGCTGCTCGTTGCCACGGATTTTGAGCACCGCCTCGCTCCGGCGAAGTTGCTGAAAATCATTGAAATGAGCCAGCCGATTCTCGGTGATGAGCCCTTGTCGCTCACGGTCGAATACGGACAGAAAGTGGCTGTTGTCTACCCCGTCTCCGCCCTCGAGGTAGAGGACGGAGTCTTGAGATTTTCTCTCGAAACCCCTGTGACCGCCTGTCTCGCGGCGGATGCGTGCGGCCTTTCTTTCGAAGAGGCCGGAAGTCCGAAGTCGGCAGCTGAAGCCTGCTGCGCGCCCGGTTCAGGATGTTGTTAAAATTTACCCTCCAACTAACATGCCCATTATTCCATTGATCAGTTCTGACACGGCGGGGCCGCTGGGAGTGAAGCATCTTCCCCGGCTCTGGTTGAAGACCTTGTTAAGTGCCGTCGGCGAACTCCCTCCCGGATACAAGGATATCCGACCCGGTTTCGATTTCATGGTTCTTGAAGGGCTTCAACTCGATCCCGATACCGTTCGCGACTTTATTGTCGCGACCCGCCCGACCTATCTTCAGTTCGAAGACTGGATCCGTTCACAAGAGGAAGCCGACCTGTCCCCGGGGAATGTAGCAAGAGTTAACACCATCGTCGTGGACCGACAAAAAGCGGGGGAATCGAGAAAGCGAATGCTCGAAGAAAACGGTCTTTCCGAAGACTGCGATATAACCGATTCCATCATGATGAACAATCTCGACGATTGGCGGGAGCTCCACGATTCGGTGGTTTTGTAAGGTAGGCATCTCTCCATTCCGGGGAGGGCTTCAGGTCGCCAATGTTTCATCGCGGCCGGGGGACGGGCTGTAGATTTAATGGGGATGATGTTTCCCGGCGGATCGCGGTAGCGCGGGATTGCGTTTTCTTTTGTTTCATAAAATCCTTTTGTCGCTTGTCCTCGAATCGACGAGATGGAAGCTTACCGGTATCAGGGCAGGCTGAAGGTCTGTAATTGATTTTTTGAACTATGAGAGAATCACCTTTCACATCCCTTTTTACTCAGTTCAGACCCGTTAAAATGGCTCTGACGCGAATCATTGTTTGGGGGATGATTCTCCCGTTTCCGGGGCTTCTGATGGCCCAGGATGATGCCCGGCCGGTCGAGGTGACGATGGCAAAGCGCGTTGAAGGCTTCTCCCGTAAGTTTACGTTCACCGGAACGGTCACTTCACCGAGACGCGCAAATCTTTCATCGCGGATTGAGGGATTGGTCACTGATGTCAAGGTGGATGCCGGAAGTGAGGTTAAGAAAGGCGATGTTCTCGTGGAACTGGATACGAGGCTCGCGGAACTCGATCTGGATCTGATCAATGCGGAAATCGAACAGGCCCGGATCGAAGTGGCTGATGCTGAACGGCAGGTAAAGGAGGTGCGTGATCTCGCCAAGTCAGGAGGATTTTCCAGATCTCAGGCAATTACGAAGGAGGCGACTCTCAGCATTAGCGAAGCCAATCTGAAACGGCTCGAAGCCCGGAAAAGTCATCAGGTCGAGCGAATTGCCCGCCACCAGCTCGTGGCTCCCTTTGACGGAGTGATCACCTCGAAGATTTCGGAGGCGGGCGAGTGGGTTGCAACGGGGGCGCCGGTCCTCGAGCTCATAGAAATGAAAGAGCTCCGCTTTGATCTTCAGGTTCCGCAGGAGTTTCTTGAAAAAGTTAAGGACATCGGCAGCGTGACCGTGAATCTGGATGCTTTCCCGGGGAGAGACTTTCAGGCCGATCTTGAGGCGGTCGTTCCGGTTAAAGATCACATCTCCAGGACTTTCCTGACAAGATTTTCATTGAAGAATCCGGAGCATCTCGCGAGCCCGGGGATGTCGGGAACCGCTACGATCGAGACCCGGGGCACTGCCGGAAAGTCCATTCAGGTTCCGCGCGATGTCGTGGTGCGTTTTCCGGATGGTTCTGCCAGAGTCTGGGTCGTGAAGAAAGCGGGGGAGGAAAGTCAGGTGGTCTCGAGGACGGTCCGCACGGCCGGCGAACTGGGAGAGATGGCGGAAATTCTCGATGGGCTCGCCGGTGACGAAACAGTCGTTTTAAAAGGCAATGAGGGGCTCCGGGAGAATCAGAAAGTAGACGTCATTACCACTCCACTTTCCGCACCTTGAGATGATCGACTACCTTCTCAAACACGGGACCCTTGTCGCGGTCACTGTCATTATGCTCATGGTCCTCGGCATTGTCGCGGCGACACGGGTGCCGGTGCAGATGATTCCCGATCTTGAAACCCGCATTATTTCAATTGAAACGCGCTGGCCGGGGGCCACTCCTCAGGACGTCGAGAAAGAGATTTTGATCGAGCAGGAGGAGTATCTCCGCGGCCTGCCCAATCTCAAGCGGATGACCTCAGAGGCCTCGACCGGCGGCGCCGAGATCGAACTCGAATTCCCCTTCGGCACGGATGCGAATGAAGCACTTCTGGAGGTGAATAATGCGCTCAGTCAGGTGCCCTCGTATCCTGAGAATGTCGATGAACCCGTTTTGCGGTCCGACTCATTCTCCTACAATCCTTTTATGTCATTTCGCCTCGTGCCTCTCGAAGGCAACCCGAAGGGGCACGACATCAATATGCTGCTCGATTTCGTTGATGATAATGTCAGGCCTGCGCTCGAACGAATCGAAGGAATCTCCCAGGTTCAGTTGAGTGGAGGCGCTGAACGGCAGATTCGAATTCGGGTGAATCCGGAAAAGCTCGCAGAGCGGAAGATTTCGCTCGCTGATGTTCGCGATGCGGTTCGGAGTCGTAATACGGATACTTCAGCCGGTGATATTGACAGTGGAAAGCGACGCTACCTGATGCGGACGGTGGGACGGTTTCATACGATTGATGAACTGCGTGATCTTATACTTGTGCGTCGTGGCGATTCGGTCACGCGGCTCAGTGATATCGCGACGGTAGAACTGGCTCATGCGGAATTGCGGAACCTTTCGTACAGCGACGGGGACGCAAATATCCGCGTCAGTCTCGTCCGCCAAACCGGCTCCAACGTGATCTCAATCAAGAAGAAGGTTTTACCTGAGTTGGATCGGCTTAACCGCGAGATTCTCGAGCCGGAGGGACTCGTTATGACGGTCGCCAACGACGATGTTCTCTACGTTCAGAGTTCAGTGAATAACGTCGTCAAAAATATTCTCATCGGAGCGATTCTGGCGACTCTCGTGCTCTTTCTTTTCCTGCGATCCGCTTCGGCGACGCTCATCGGAATGTCAGGGATGCCGGTCTGTATTGTTGCCGGGTTTATCGGGCTGCTACTGATGGATCGGACCATCAATGTTATTTCACTCGCCGGAATCGCTTTCGCGATCGGGATGACGATCGACAACACGATTGTTGTTCTCGAGAGCATTGAAGTGGAACGTCGCAAAGGAAAAAGTCGTTTTGAAGCGGCCCGTGACGGGGTGAAGGCTGTCTGGACAGCTGTCCTGTCAGGGACGATGACGACGGTGCTTGTGTTCCTGCCGATTCTCTTTGTGAAAGAGGAGGCCGGTCAGCTCTTCTCGGATATCGGGATCGCTATTTCCGCCTCCATCATTGTTTCGATGTTAGTTGCAATCGCGGTGGTGCCGGTAGCTTTTGCAAGTCTTCCGGGATCGAAAAAGAAATCGGCGAAGCCTCAAGAGCGCGAGCCCCGTCTTCTCAAACCGGTCAGTTGGCTCATCGCGAAAGGCTGGAGGCGCGCCGTCTGCATGGCTCTCACTCTTGTCGCTACGGTCGCTGCCTTTGTGTTCCTGACACCGCCTGCCGAGTACCTGCCTGAGGGTGAAGAGGCGAAGGCCTTCTCGACGATGATTGCCCCGCCCGGATACAGCCTCCGTGAGATGGAGAAAATAGCTCTTGAGGTTCAGGAAGAGTTTCTTCCTGCGATGAAAGATGAGCCTGAGAATTTTGATTCGGGAAAATCGAAAATTCCCGCGCTCGCGAGGATGACGATTATTATTCAGCCCGAGTCGCTCCGTCTTATCGCTGTCACTAAAAACCCCAAGCACATTGATCCCTATATCAGGATCGTGAATGAGCGGTTCCGGAAAATCCCGGGGATGCGGGCATTCTCCGCACGCGGGTCAATCATCTCCAGTAACGACGGTGGCACGAGGGCGGTCGCCCTCGATATCAGTGGTCGGAATCTTCCCGAGATCTACAACACCGCACTTGAAGTCTACCGGCTCAGTGAAGAATACATCCCCGATGCACAGATCAATTCGGTGCCATCATCTCTCACTCTGGGGCAGCCTCTGCTTGAGATTAAGCCCCGGTGGGAGCGCCTTGAAGAACTAGGTTTTAACGCGGGCGATTTTGGCTTTGCGGCGGCAGCTCTCAGTGATGGTGCCTTTATCGATGAGTTCTATTTCAACGATGACAAGGTTGATATTTTTCTTTTCAGTCAGGCAGAACACAATCAGGAGCTTGATCAGATTTCGATGCTTCCGATCTATTCACCACTTGGAGGGGTTCTTCCTCTCGGGGCTCTCGCCGGCATTGAAGAAACCGTGGATACCGCTGAGATTCGCCGCGTCGACGGGCGGCGCACCGTGACGCTCTACGTGATTCCACCAAGGTCCGTTCCACTCGAAACGGCGGTGGAGACAGTCCGTGAGCATATTGTGCAACCCCTGCGAACCGGCGGGACCCTGCCGCCCGGAATCAGCATCGATCTGACCGGGGCTAGTGACCAACTCGATTCGACCCGTTCTTCGCTCGGTCAAAACATGTGGATCGCGGTGGTGCTCTGTTACCTGCAACTGGTCGTGATATACCGCCACTGGGGCTTGCCCTTCCTCATTCTCGTAACGGTGCCGCTCGGGATCAGTGGGGGTATTGTCGGGCTATGGCTCCTCAATTACATCGGTGGTTTACTTCCGGGTTTCGGTTTCGCGCCGATTCAGCAGTCTTTTGATATGATCACGATGCTGGGATTTCTAATTCTGTTAGGCACGGCGGTGAACAATCCGATTCTCATTGTGGAACGAACCATGGAGAACTTTCGGGAGAATGGTCTTTCCCCGCTTGATTCGGTCAAAGATGCCGTCGGGTCGCGGCTCAGGCCGGTGCTGATGACGACGTGCACGACACTGATGGGGCTTTCTCCGCTTGTCTTTATCCCCGGCGCGGGAACCGAATTATACCGTGGGCTCGGGGCGATCGTTCTTTTCGGTCTCGCCTTTACCGCGTTGATCACTTTGACGTTTCTACCGGCGATGCTGGTGTTCGTCCTCAACACAATTGTGCGAATCAGGCCCGGCAAAGTGGCTTGATGAATCGGGCGCGTCGGTGCTGACTGAGGCTGTTGTAAAAGACCCTGACGATAATCTATCGACTTTAATTCTTCGCGCCTCTCACGATGGACGGTTGGAGTCGCCGCTAATACGTTAGATGGAAACTGATTGCTCACCTCGTATTTCGTGAAACAGGTAGACTCTTTCCATTCAACCAATTCTCATGCGATTCATCCCTCTCTTTCTCCTGTTTTGCCTGACATTCAATGTAGCCCGTACAGAAGAGAAGCCGATGAACGTGCTTCTCATTTGCGTCGACGATTTGAAGCCCCTCCTGGGGTGCTACGGTGATGCTGTCGCGAAGACTCCCGCGATGGACGAGCTCGCTTCGCGGGGATTGCTTTTTGAATCCGCCTACTGCAATCAGGCGGTGTGCAGTCCATCCCGCAATTCGCTGATGACGGGTTTGAGACCGCAGACGATCGGAATCTATGATCTCCCGACCAATTTCCGGAAGACGGTTCCCGACGCGGTGACGGTTGCTCAACATTTTCAGAAGCACGGCTATCGGACCGAAGCGCTCGGTAAAATCATGCACAAGGGGCATGGCAATGTCGAGGATGCGGCGTCCTGGACCGTTCCTCATTTTCTCGCGAAAGCACCGACCTACGTGATCCCCGCGAGCACCGCCAACGGGAGACCGGACCGCCGTGGTAAAAAGCGCGGCGCGGCAACGGAGATCGCCGATGTTGCAGATGAGACCTACGCGGATGGGCTCATCGCAAAAGAGGCTGTGAGCCGACTGGAGAAGGCGGCGGCAAACCGCGAGGAACCTTTCTTTATCGCGGTGGGTTTTGTCCGGCCGCATCTTCCTTTTGTGGCTCCTGCCAAATACTGGGAACTCTACGACCCTGACAAGCTTCCTATGCCGGAGTTTACCGAGGCTCCTGAAGGGGCGCCTTCGTATGGACCTCATTCGGGGGGCGAGCTGCGACAGTACAGCGACATTCCTCCGAAAGGTGAGATCGATGAGACCCTGACCCGGAAACTCATCCACGGCTACTACGCGGCGACGAGCTATGCCGATGCTCAAGTGGGCCGATTGATTGCGGCTCTGGATTCCAATGGTCTCAGCGAGAACACCATCGTCGTGCTGTGGGGAGATCACGGTTGGCACCTTGGAGATCATTCGATTTGGTGCAAGCACACCAACTACGAACAGGCTGCCCGAATCCCGCTCATTGTTGTCGCTCCCGGCGGGGCGAAGAGCGCGAGGTCAAAGGCCTTCATCGAAACGGTCGATCTTTATCCCACGCTCGCTGAGCTCGCCGGATTGCCTGAACGCGAAGGGCTGGACGGCGTCAGTCAGGCCTCCGTCATCGCCGATCCGGAGGAGGCGGTTCGCGATCATGTCATTCACGTCTACCCGCGGGGAGGGCGTCTTGGCCGCGCGATCCGCACGGAGCGCTACCGGATCGTTGAGTGGAAAGTGCCGGGCAGTTCGGTCGATACCGCTGAATTCGAACTCTACGACTATGTAGCGGACCCTCTTGAGACGAAGAATTTAGCATCGAGCGAAACCGCGAAACTGGAGGAGCTTCGTAAGATTCTCGCCACCCATCCGGAAGCGAAGCCTCAGTATCGCGTCGTCACACCTGAGCAGCTCGCGAAGAAAAAGGCCGCAATTGAAAAGCGGGTCAGGGCGTTTAAGACGCGGGATACGGATGGCGACGGTCGACTCACTCTGGAAGAGTTTTTGATCAAGCAACCTGACCCGGAGGACGCTCCGAAACGTTTTCCTGTTTTCGACAGAAACGGGGATGGCTTGCTTTCGGAGGACGAATACGTCAACGCAGGGAAATAGATTTCACGAGGCATTCGAGAGTTCAGGCTTCCTTCTCTCACTTTTTTAGTCAAGGATGCCCGAATGCATCGATCGCTCCTTGCCCTGTTTCTGTTCTCTGTTTTCACCTCGACGGGATTCGCATCGGAGCGACCGAATATCCTCTTCATTTATACGGACGATCATTCCTATCGGGCGGTTTCCTGCTATGAGGGTTCCTACGATTGGGTCGAGACGCCGAACATGGATGCGTTGGCTGAGAACGGGGTGCGATTTGCCCACGCCACGATCGGGACCTGGTGCATGCCGTCGAGGGCGACGCTCCTGACAGGCCACCATTCCTACGGGGTCGAATCGATGCGGATGGAAGGGGCTTACCCGGGGAGCACGTATGATCCGGAGCGATGCCGGTTCTGGCCCTCGGTGTTTCGTGAGAATGGCTACCAGACCGCTCAAATCGGGAAGTGGCACACTGGGACAGACACCGGCTATGGCCGCGACTGGGACTATCAGATCGTCTGGAACCGCCCCCGCTATCCGAAAAATTCAGGTGCCTACTACTACGATCAGTTGATTGAGAAAAACGGCGGAGATGCCGTGATGACCAAAGGCTACTCAACGGACAATTACACACAGTGGGCCGTGGATTACATCAACGGCAATGAGGGCCGCGAGGAGGGGAAACCGTGGTATTTGTGGCTCTGCTATGGTGGCGTTCACGGACCGTTTACACCGGCTCATCGGCATCTCAATGACTACGAGGGCGTTTCGGTGGAGGATCCCGCCGATATCTACCCGCCTCGTTCGGGGAAACCAACTTACTCACGGACCGTTGAGCAGTGGGTCGAGGGCCCCGTCGGTGAGCCCGTTCTTGCGCGTGGAAAATCAAAAGGGGGGATCAAAACCGATGGAAGGAAAACGCTGACCGACTGGGTGCGGCAGGTGAACCAGGCGGTCAAGTCTCTTGATGAGGGAATGGGAAGAGTGATGGAGGCATTGAAGGAATCGGGACAACTCGATAACACGCTGGTTGTTTTTACTTCCGATCAGGGATTCGCCTGGGGACAGCATGGATTTCAAGTGAAGAAGGCTCCCTACGACGCGAACATTCGTTCCCCCATGATCGTGAGTTTTCCGGAGCGCTTTCCTCAGGGGGAGGTATGCAGGCATCCGGTGGGTGGTGTTGATATTGTGCCGACGCTCTTTGATGTCGCGTGTATCGATCTGCCTTGGGAGATGCACGGAGACAGCCTCCTGCCTTTGCTTGAAGACCCGACTGAGGCGAAGTGGGACAATCCGGTTCTGACGGCATTCACGGGCGACAGCTACGGGAGTGCTGCAAATGTTGTTCCGGTAGGCGATGATCCTGACAGCGTCGCAAAACTCTACATGCGGGGGGCGGTGCCCTGGTGGGTTTCGCTGGTTGAGGGGAATCTCAAATACATCCGCACGCTCGTTCCGGATGAGCCTGAGGAACTCTACAACCTTTCTGATGATCCTGACGAACTGGTGAATCTGGCGCAGGAGCCGAAGCATTCGAAGACGGTGATTCGCCTCCGTGAAGCGACAATCGCTGAACTGAGGCGAACCGGTGCGAAGATGGTGGAGACCTTGCCCGAAGTGGCGGAGCTTCCTCAATAGACCGCTCTGCCACCGGAGAGGTCGAAGGTGTTCGCGGTGCAGAAGGAGGCTTCCGGTGAGACGATCCAGCAACTAAGCGCGGATACTTCCTCGAGAGTTCCACATCGCTTCATGGGAATTTTGTCGGTCATGTATTTGACTTGATCGGGATGAATCGCTTCGACCATCGCCGTTTTGATCACGGCCGGGGCTATCGCGTTCACGGTGATTCCGGTTTCGGCGAATTCTTTGCCGGCGGATTTTACGAGGCCGATGACTCCCGCCTTGGTTGACGAGTAGGGGCTCATTCCCGCGTTGCCTTCTTTGCCTGCGATCGATGCGAAATTGAGAACCCGTCCGTAGTTGTTTTTTTCCATCGCGAGAAGGGCGTGTTTCGTCATCAGGAAAGTGCCCCGCAGATTGATCGCTGTTTCGAGATCGAAGTCTTCGACAGAGACTTGTGTGATGGGCGTGTTAGTGGGGCCTACAATCGCGGCACAGTTGATCATGATGTCGAGTCGCTGTTCTGGATGTCGCTCCATGACGGCTTGAATACCTGCGGAAACCGCCGCCTCATCGGAGATATCGACGATCTCGAGATCCACCTTGAGGCCGGATTCAGCGAACTCCCCGACTGCGGCTTCGCCGTTCGCAACGCTGGTATCAAAGAGTGTGACATTTGCCCCTTCGGAAGCGAGGCGTTGAGCGATTGCTTTTCCAATCCCGTCAGCCCCTCCGGTAACAATTGCGCTTTGGCCCTCAAATCGATTTTCAGTCATGGGGCGAAGTTATCGAACCCATTCAAAATTGGCACGTAAAAACACTTCGTGATCTATAGCGAATATCGGTATGATTGTTTTATGCCGGATTTTCAAGTTCATAAGTCGATCGTGATCGATGCCTCCGTGTCACAGGTGTTCGAAACGATTCGAAACTTCAAGACGTGGCCTACATGGTCCCCGTGGTTGATCGCCGATCCCGATGCTTCCGTGATGTTTGACGCCGATGAGAAGGGCTATTCCTGGAACGGACCGGTTGCAGGGAGCGGGGGAATGAGGATTGAAGCCGTTCAGGAAAATGAGAAGATCAGCTACGATCTCACTTTCTTAAAACCCTGGAAGTCGACCGCCAAATTTCAGTTCGAGTTTAGAGATGCGGGCGGCGGGACCGAAGTGAACTGGAAGATGCAAAGTTCGTTGCCGTTTTTCATGTTCTTGATGAAGGACATGATGGTTGCCATGATCGGGATGGATTACACGCGCGGTCTGGCGATGCTGAAAGATCTTGTTGAGACGGGAAGTGTCCCCAGTGCTTTGAGTTTCGGTGAGGATCAATTCAGGGAAAGGCTCTTTGTCGGTTTGCAGCGTTCCTGCAGCACGAACGAGATCAGCGGAAGTATGAAGGACGATTTCGCGCGGTTGAACGAGTGGGTCGCCACTTCAAAGGTGTTGCCGACAGGGGCTCCCTTTGCGATTTATCACAAATGGGATTTCGTGAAAGAGCGCACTGATTACACAATCGGTTATCCCGTCGCTGCACCCGTGGAGACTCTGCCGGAGGGTTTCATAAACGGTGTCGCTCCGGGGATGAAGACCTACGCAGTAAAGCACACCGGTCCGTATCGACACCTCGGCAACGCCTGGGCCGCGGGGATTATGCGGGGGCGTTCGGGTGTCTTTAAGCAGAATAAGAAAGCGGCACCGTTGGAGATTTACGAAACGAATCCGGAGGAAGTTCCCGAGAACGAAACGATCACGACGGTGCACATTCCGATGCGCTAGCCTAGCTGACGCGCTGGCCGGGCTTGGCGCCGCTGCCGGGCTCGATCAGGTGGATGTCTTCACCGCCGGGGCCGGAGGCGATTACCATTCCTTCACTGACACCGAACTTCATCTTTCTCGGAGCAAGGTTTGCAACGAGGACGACGAGTTTTCCGACGAGGTCGGCTGGCTCGTAGGCCGCTTTGATCCCCGCAAAAACATTGCGCGTTTCATCGCCGCCGAGGCTGAGGGTGAGCTGGACCAGCTTTCTCGCTTCGGGCACTTCGTTCGCCTCGATGACGCGGGCGACACGGAGGTCCACTTTCAGAAAATCATCAATCGTGATTTCGTCGGCAATCGGTGTTGCCGTGATCGCTTCATCGCTGTCATCCCAGTTCGAAGGTGTCTCCGATGCTTTCGCAGCAGCGGCGGCCTCTTCGCGGGATTCTTCGATGATGGTCTCGATCGCCTTGGCCTCGACCCGTTGCATCATGTGTTTGAACTTGGCAATCCCGCCGCCCACTTTGGGCGATTTCGCCTGATTCCAGCTCGTGAGTTCTTCGCCGAAAAGCTCACCTGCTTTTTCGGCAAGATCCGGCAAAACCGGTGCGAGGTAGATCGCGAGGGTTCTGAAGAGGTTCAGCGATACGGTGCAGACGTCCTGAAGTTTTTGAGTGTTGTCAGGATCTTTGCGAAGCTCCCAGGGGGCATTGTTCTCGACGAAGGGGTTGGCCTGATCCGCCAGCTCCATGATCATTCTCATCGCTTTGCTGTAGTCGCCGTTTTCGTAGGCTGCGGCAATATCGTCACCGCGATCGGCAAAGCTTTCAAAGAGACCGCCGTCCTCGGGGTAGCTTGCGGAAAGTCCGGTTTCCTGAATGAACTTTGCTGTCCGGCTCGCCAGGTTGACGACTTTGCCGACGAGATCGCTGTTCACTCTCGCGACGAATTCTTCGAGATTGAGGTCGAGGTCTTCAACCTTCGAGGAGAGCTTCGTCGCATAGTAGTAGCGAAGATAGGCAGGATTGAGATGCTCAAGGTATTTGGCGGCGCGCACAAAAGTGCCGCGTGATTTCGACATCTTCTCGCCGTCGACGGTGAGGAAGCCGTGGATGTGAACTTTCGTCGGGAGCGAGTAGCCCGATGTTTTCAGCATCGCGGGCCAGAAGAGGGTGTGGAAATACTGAATGTCTTTTCCAATGAAGTGATGGATCTCGACGTCGTCGCTTTTCCACCAGTCTTCCAGTTTTTCACCGTTCGCAGCGCACCATTGGCTCGTGGAACCGATGTAGCCGATCGGAGCGTCGAACCAGACATACCAGTAGTTGCCGGGAGAGTCGGGAATCTCAAATCCGAAGTAGGGGCCGGGGCGGGAGATATCCCAGTCGCGGAGCGGCTCGTTGAGGAAGAAGTTCTTCAGATAGTTCGCGCTCTCGGGAGGGAGGGTGCCTGACTGGGTCCACTCGTTGAGAAAGCCGTGGAGCTTCTCGATCTGCACGAAAAGGTGTTTCGCCGTGCGAACCTCGGGAGTGGTTCCGGAAAGGGTGCTGACGGGATTAACGAGCTCTGCCGGCGTGTAGGTCGCGCCGCAGTTGCCGCAGTTGTCGCCGGGTTGGTTCGTGGAATCGCATTTGGGGCAGGTGCCGCGGACAAAGCGGTCGGCAAGGAAGACGCCCTTTTCGGTATCGAAAAGTTGATCAATATCCTGTTCGATGACCATGTCGGCATCGCGCAGCGACTTCCAGATCTCGTGGCAAACCGCCCGGCTCTCTTCCGAATTGGTGCTCCCATAGTTGTCGAATTCGATTCCGAAATCGGAAAAATCCTTCTGGTGAGCGAGGCTCATTTCATTGATGATGTCCTCTTCAGTGCGGCCTTCGGCCTGAGCGCGAATCGTAATCGCGGTCCCGTGGGTGTCGTCGGCACAGAAATAGAGGCACTGGTTACCCATCATTTTCTGAAATCGAACCCAGATATCGGTTTGCAAATATTCGACAAGGTGACCGATATGGATCGGGCCATTGGCGTAGGGCAGGGCGGATGTGACCAGTAGTTTTCGCATGATTACAATGATAGTGCGGTTGCGTGCGACAGGCGCTAGCAGGAGAAATACTTATACCCAAACGGGAAAAAAAGCGAACCGCCTCGTCCTTGAATTTAAGGGGGTAACGGGAATGCTACTCTGAATCGCCGGACGCGGAAGCCTTTTGCTCCCAACGCAGCCCGCTACTGTCTTCGTTTTCGACCTCGATCCACTCTCCCGGAAAAGACTTTCGCTGCCAGTGGCGCCACTGTTCCTGCTGCACCTTGGTAATCGAAACGCCTTTTTCAGCGGCTTCGTGTTTGATCAAAACTTCCCTGTCACGGTTCTCATCAGCGACGGTGTCGCTGACATAGTCACCATATTCGCCGGCGGGTTTGTTGCGGATGCTGAGTTTACCGAGATGGTTTTCACCGATGAGCCGACTGTTTTTCAGCTCCTGAATCTCAGCCATGCGGTTGCGGCGTGAGTCCATCGCGGCGCGGTAATCCGCCTGTGCCGCTGCCGCCGACTCGCTCGTCGCTGCGGCGTGCTGGTAGACGTGCACATCCATGCTCAAATCCACCTTGATCGGTTCGTCCGTCGTCACATTGACGTTGAACGGATCAATGCATGAAGTTAAGGCCAGAGCGAGTAGCATTGGCAGCAGGAGTGCTGGAATGGTTCGGTAGGAGCGCATGGGAAAGCGTTTGTTAGAAAAGCAGATTGCGCGATTTACTCAACTGCTCTGGCGCTGGCGCGGGGGTGATCGTCAACCCCTCCATTGGTCTCTAAAGTAATGTTTCGTTCGTCATGGAGAAAGAGATTCAGCTCTCGCGTGCCATAGGGGCCGGCGAATCGAAGTTGAAGTTCTCCTTCCTGTTCGTGTAGGGAAAGGCTACCGGCACCTTGCTCATAATCAAATCGTTTCAGCGCATCCAGTCCGAGGACGGTGAGACTGCGTTGGAGAGGAGTCCATTCGGTGGGAAGACCGGCCAGAATCTGGTCTAACTTTGTGATATGGAACCATCCCGGCGTTTCCAGAGTGATCTCACCGGTGGTCTCGCCCGGTGTTTTTCCCCGACCTTCGGAAACGATTTTGACGGTGGCGAGTCCGTCCATTTTGAAATTTTCGGGAACGATGACATCGGTCAGTGGCCCCGTATCCAGTGCTGTTCCCGCGACCCAGGCATCCCATTTTCCGGGATCATTGAGATAGAAATTGAACTCTCCTTCGGCATATCCTGAATAAGCATCGCCACCGAATTTTCCATAAACTCCGTTCGAGTCAAAGGTGACGGTGAGATAGAGGTTTTCGGCTTCGTATTTGCGAAAAATGGCCCGGTCGAGAGAGAAGGTTTGCACGAGGTTGTTGTTCTCATCGACTACCGGAACATTGAATTGCACTTTTCCCTCGAGGCCGTGCAGGTCCACTTTGTAGTCGGGAAAGTGGTAGATGTAATCCTCGTCGGGGATCGTCAGTTTCAACTCAATCGCTCCGTCCGACATCTTTGTGGTCGCGTTGAACGGGAAGGGGACGAGCGCGATGGGAACGCCTGTGGGCGCGATGACGATTTTTCCGGCGGTGGCGTTGATTTCCTTTATCTTCCAGTCAGGGGTTTGCGTGATTGGGCCCTCCGCCTCGAATCCGACACTGGCACCTTCGTTTTGTTCGCGGAAATTTCGCTGGTAGTCGATCCACCAAAAGAGACCCTGGCCAACGTGCAGGGAGGGGCCTACCAGATCGATTTTCTCCACTTCCTGACTGGCGAGACCGGCGAGAGAGAATTCCACGAAGATGGTGGGGAGCGTCGCCACGGTGATGAACGAGTTGTAGGGATCTTTGATTTCGATTCCGCTCAATTCGACTTTCTGGAGGGTGTCTTCGGCGAGAAGGCCATCGAGGGAAAGCGGGACGTTCTCCAGCCTGGTTTCGAGAGAGAAGCTCAGGCCCTCGATTTGCGGAACGAGTGCCTCGAATTGCACTTTGCTGCGGGTGACTTCTATCTCGCCAATGGTCCAGGTGGGCAGCTTCGCCGCGTTTGCTTCCCCGTCCTCCACCGGTTCCGGTTTCTCTTCCGAATCAGGTTCGGGGGCTTCTTCCTCCTCTTTTTTGGAGCCGCCTCCGCCGAGTTCTTTCAACCCGTTGCCCACCTTGAGGATCCCGCCACTCAGCTTGATTCTTCCAATCCGGCGGGTTCGCTGGAGTTCCTCTGCGGTCGCATCCAGTTCGATCTGGCGGACCGTGAAAACTTCCTCCTCGGCCACCGGCAGGTAGGTTTCGGTCTCGGGGCGCTCAGGAAACAGGGTCGCGGGGCGGGGCGGACCAACCATTTCGTAGTAGTGGGGGTGATTGCTCAACTTCACATCGTTGAAAATGAGGTGATAGAGAAAATCCTCTTCGTCCTCCGGGTTTGTGAAGATCTTAAACTTTCCGTAGAGCTTGGGGACGGCTCCTTTGGCAAATTGCGAGTCCGCCACGATCTGGCCGCCGGTGATGTCGAGCTTTGCGACCTTGTAGACCGGTCGGTTGACCGGGCCCGCCGTCTCCGTTTCCGCACCGCTTTGGGCGGGAGTGAGCCAGTCGCCGAGCGTTTTATCCGTAAAATTGATCGACGGCCCCTTCACCGTGAGGCTCGAAATGAGATTCGATTTCTTGAAATCCGCCCAGCTTCCTTCCAGTTCTGCGAGATTGAGTTGGAATATAGGTTCCTCCTCTGAGGTGGCGCCCGGAGCCCTGATGCTGGTGTTTTCCAAAGTGAGCATTTGCTGTGCCTCTGAAGAGAATCCATCGCTTCCGAAGCTCAGATCAGACAATTTGGCGGTGACTCTGGACTCGACGCGGGGCAGCGGGTTTTCACCGGAGTGAAAATTGCTCATTAAAAAGGTCCCATCATCAATGCGGGCGCTTTTCACCCGCCAGGGATTTGGCTCAGTTGTCCCGGGAACGGCGCTTTCCTCAACCGGGTCGTCGGAGGGGAGGGGACCTTCGTCTTCCTGTTGAAAGCGCGACATGGATTCGTCGGAGAGTACCACCGAAATGCCATCGAGTTCGATGGCCTCGACCTCCCGGTCATGCATCAGCGTGCTGAGCGATGCGACTTTGATTTTGAGCTCGTCGACAGAGAGTAGCTGATTGCTCATTTCGCCGGCAGAAAGTTCACGCAGGGAAATTTCGAAGGCTCCTTCATTGCTGAAGCGCCCGTTCGAATACCGAAGTCCGCCGATTTGGAAATTGTTGATAAACGAAATGTCAGGAAAGGCGGGCCTCGCATCGGAGCCATCGAATCCACTGATCGCAAAATTCCCCTCGATCAGCTGAAAATCGGTGACCTCCACTTCAATCGAGTCCGGAGCTTCCGGTTCCGGCGCATTCGCTTCTTCGGGAGCCTCCTCTGGAGCTTCCTGACTGTCTTTGAAAACCCATTCGGGGCGAATATTGAGGGAGGGGTGATCGATGATCAGCGAATCGATCACGAAGCGGTTCAGGTCCCGGCTGATTTCCCCGCTCATGGTGACTGATTTGATCTCGCTGGGGTGGCTTTTCGATCCAATCCGGATGTTGGAAAGTCCGAGGCTGAGGGGCTCTTCAGTCATCCCTGATTCGTCGAATGTCAGGGCCCGGGTCTTGAAGCTCCAGTCTGCTTTCACTGGAGGGAGCGCTTCGAGATCGAGTGAGAGGTGGCTTTTGACAACTTCGATCGAGTCAGTGAACTGCGCGAGGCTCGAAAGGTCGAAGCGGGCCGCTTCTGATTCCGGTGTATCGATCGCCGGCGGTGCGGTCAGGGCATCGAGGTGCGATTGATCGAGGGTCAGGGCGACGCCATTAAGTTGGATGGTTTTGAGGCGCTGAGTCGCCCGGAGTTCCGCAATATCATAGGTGATCTTTAGGTTCCCAATCTCAGCCATCCGATTGGGGGAATCGGACTGTTTGGGGGTCAGTTTGAGATCTTCGATCGTGATTTCCCCCAGCTTTCTCAAGCTGATCGTTTCCAGTGAGACATCAAAAGGCTCGATCAGTGTGGCGAGAGCGCGATTGACGATTTGAACCCGGTTGTTGTAGACGATTACGGCAATGAGAGCGGCAATGACGAGGCTCACCAGTGTCGCGATCGCGGTCCATCCGAGGAATCGGAGTGTCCATCTGACAAAGCTGTTCAGGAGGCGGCGTGTTTTCTGCCCCTTGGATCTGTTAGTGTGTTTCGGCACCGCTGCGAATATAGCCGGTGCCGGAGAGATTGCGAGTCACTGTATGTGCCCGGAACGGACCTGAATCCAGAGCCGAAATCTAGCCGTTTTGCTCGTATGAGGCAATCAATCGAAGGTTGTGGATCTCCGCTTCATTGAACTGGCTTTTAATGGTGTCGACTGAAGGGGTAACAGGGCGATAGAAACCGGCAAAGTCCTGAGCAAACCGGCGCCCTTTCTCGGTCGAGAAGATGTATCCGTGGCGGAGGTAGATCTCGTTGCGGGCTCTCCAGAGGATTTCGTTGGGGAGGCGGTGCACCTCTGAAGCCATGAGTTTCCGTGAGTGGGAATTGGCAAAAATCCATGGACCCCGCTGAGGCATCTGAGCCGTTGAAACCGGACGCATTTGCTGCTGTGGTTGCATGGCGGGGCGATTGGTTTGCACCGGAATGAAACTGCTCCGTTCGCCCGGGCTGATCCCTTCAACCAGTGCGATTGAACTGACGACCCGCTTTACGAGGCGGGAGTCTCCCGAAGTTTTCGTTCCGAAGGCAGCCCTCTGGATTCCGTTGCGATCGAGAAGAGCGATGATCAGATCGGTCTTCACCGCGTAGTTAACCGCCTGGGGGACGTAGCCGCCGTGCTCCATTCGATCGATGGAATCGAGACCGGCAGCGATCACTCCAACGACCTGACCGGATTCGCACACGAGAGGACCACCTGAATTACCCGGTTGGACCGGAGCTGAAATTTGAATGAGCCGGCGATCATCCCTCACACCGGAAAGGGCATTGACGTAGCCTTTCGTGACCTTCGGCTCGCGGCCGAGGACGGTGGGATCGGGGAATCCGGCAACGGTGATTTCCGCTGCATACTGGAGCGATTCCGCTGATTTGAGTCCGAGATAACGGCCCTGCCATCCCTGAACATGCAGGATCGCGAGGTCATTCTCAGCATCAATCGCGATGACTTTGGCCGGAAGGGGCCCTGTCGGGGTATGGACGACTACATGGGGACTGTTTTTCACGACATGATGACATGTCACAAAGATTCCGTCCGAACTCACGGCGAAGCCGGTTCCGAACTGTCCAGCGTGCGATATACCTGTGATCAGGGCACAGGTCGCAAGCATTGCGGCAAAATATTTCATTTGGCTATTTCTCGGTTGTGTAGAAAATCTACAAATGCAGATTTCCGGTCTGGGGTTGCAGCAGAGCTGCGAAAGGATGTTTCTCAGGCATCCAGGTGTTTGTGTTATGGAAATTATAACGCTGCTGCAAAGATATTGCAACCTGTAATTTATAATTACTATAACTAGTTGGAGGGCCGGAATATCGCCCCTTCTCCCCGAAACCGTGCCGTTCGATTCGACGCCAAGCCGCGCTGGTTCGCGCCAGGTCGCGCTAGGTCAAAATGTCATGGAGAACATGACCGTGGACATCGGTGAGTCTCACATCTCTGCCCGCATAGCGGTAGGTGAAATTCTCGTGATCGATGCCCAGCTGATGAAGCACAGTGGCCCAGAGGTCGAAGAACGTCGTGGGTTTGTCGACGACTTTATAGCCATAGTCGTCGGTCGCGCCGTAGATCGAGCCGCCTTTGACACCGCCGCCGGCGAGCCAGACTGAGAAACCGTGAGGATTGTGATCGCGGCCGTCGCTGCCCTGGGAGAAAGGCGTGCGTCCAAACTCGCCGGTGAAAACGATGAGGGTTTCCTCGAGGAGGCCGCGCGATTTCAGGTCCGTGATCAAAGCTGCGATCGGTTGATCGACCTGATGAGCCATCGCCCGGTGCCCCTCTTTGACCTTGCTGTGCTGATCCCATGGATTCGCGGCTCCGCCGGCGCCGAGCCCTTCTGTCAGGCAGGACAGTTCGACAAAACGGACGCCACGCTCGACAAGCCGCCGGGCCAGTAGTGCCTGCTTCGCGTAGGCTGAGAGCTGCGGGTCGGGATCGTCGACGCCGTAGAGTTTTCGGGTTGCGGGAGACTCGCCGGAAATGTCACAGACCTCGGGGACAGCGGCCTGCATATTGAAAGCGGTTTCGTAATTTTTGATCGCCGCTTCAACCTTGTCATTTCCGCCTAAGGAAGCGGAAAATTGCTTGTCGATCTGATTGATAAAATTCAGTCGTGTTCTCTGAATCGAGTTGGCCTGACTGGGCTTGATATTGGAGACCGGATTCGGGTCGTCCGCTTTGAGGAGGGATGCCTGATGCTGGGCGGGGAGGAAACCATTGCTGAAAAGTCCGACGCCACCGTGGGCAGGCACCGCGCCACCGCTCTGGAGGACGCAATAGGCAGGGAGATTTTCATTCTCCGACCCGAGCCCGTAGCTGATCCACGCGCCCGCGCTGGGATGACCGAGGAAAGGAAAGCCGGTGTGGGCCATGAAGTTTCCCTGTGCATGCTCGTTAACCGTTGTTGTCATCGAGCGAATCACGGCAAGACTGTCGGCATGGCCTGCGGTCTTTTCAAAGATCTCGCTGACGTCGATTCCGCTTTCCCCGTATTTTTTGAAGCTGAAAGGGGACCCGAGGATCTGTCCGTTATTGTTGAACTGGGTTCGCTCAACTTTCATCGGCATGTCTTTGCCGTGCTCTTTGTTCAGGCGGGGTTTCGGATCGAAAGAGTCAACCTGGGAAACGCCTCCTGACATGTAACAAAGAATGACATTTTTTGCCTTCGGTTGTTTCTTTGTTCCCGCTGCGAAGAGATCGCGATGAAGCATGCTCGAAAGCGCCATGGCCCCGAATCCCGCCGAGGTGCGTTCGAGGAACTGGCGTCGTGATGGTTGGGAAAATGGATTAGTAGACATAGATAAACTCCTTCAGGTTGAAAATGGAATGGGCGAGATTCTGCCAGCGGTCTTTCTCCGTCGCCGGAGCACCGAGTTCGGCAAGCTGCAGTCGGATCTCATTCACGGTCGACTCGATTTCGTGTAAGCGCGTTTGCTGCGCTTCTGTGAGTGACTCGAGAATCTGCGACGGGCTGATGAAATTCGAAACACCGTCACACATCGCTTTCACCTCCTCTTCGCTGAGGGCGCGATCAAAAAGGCGGGCTTCGAAAAGACGACCTTTCAGCATCCGGTTTCCACCCGCGGCGGTTCCGTGGCGCAGACCGAAAACGAGATGAGATTGACCGCTTTCAAATGACTGCACCGAGCCGGCGTCGTAAGCCTTGCCATAGGGGACCCCGTTGCGGTAGCCGCGAACGGTGCCTTCTACGTCATAGGTAATTGTGATCG
>JARGPH010000047.1:0-32632 GCA_029213065.1 Verrucomicrobiales bacterium
GGATGATCTTGCAGGAGATTTTCGGCCTGCATCTCCACGCTGATTGTTAGATGCCCAGACCGTAGCGAAGGAGTGCCTCCGACTCGCTCCAGACCGCAGGAGAGGTGCTGCCGAGGATGACGGCGACAACGCTTCTTCCATTGCCGGATGCGGATGAAATGAGGCATCGTCCCGCTGCGTTCGTGTAGCCCGTTTTCAAACCGGTGCAGTAGGGGAAATGCTTGAGAACCTGATTCGTGTTGCTGAGCGATTTGGTGGTCCCGTTGGAAAAGCGGAAGGTGTGCGTTTTCGTTTGAACGGCATCACGGATCACCGGTTTGCGGAGCGCGGCGAGTCCGAGCTTGGAAAGGTCTCTCGCTGTCGAATACTGCCCCGGAGGTGTCGGGAGGCCGCTCGCGTTGGTGAAGTAGGAATTGGTCATCCCCAGCGAACGGGCTCTCTGATTCATCGCCCCGGCAAAATTCGAAACACTGCCGGAGTGGTCGCGGGCGAGAGCGCGGGCAATATCATTACTACTCCGAATCAGGACGGCCTTAAGCAGTTCGCCTCTCGTGTAGACCTGCCCGGGCTTGATTCCCATAATGGTGGGTTCGGCCCAGGTGTCGGGTTCCTCGATTGTCATCGAGCCATTCAAATTACCTCTCTCTGCGACCAGAATACCGAGAAGCAGTTTCTGTGTACTCGCTGAAGGAAGGCGTTGGTCGGCATTTTTTTCGTAAATAACGCGTCCCCAGCCGTCGACGAGAATCGCGGCCTTCGCCGTGATGTTGGGCTCGGCCTTCGAAGAGGGGGGAGGGGCTGTCTGTGCGACCTGATCGGGATTGGCCGGAACGGGGCTGAAAGGGAATCGAGAGCCTTGGTTGCCACCCTCGGGATACTGGCTCGCTCCTACCGGAGCCTGGGGCGTCGCCACGGCCGGCGTTTCATGGGATTGACATCCCAGCACTGCCATGCTGATGATCAGCAAAACGGTGTGGCTGGTGTTCCGGACGTTTCGAAAGAAACGGGCAACGCGTAGACGGCGGTTCATAAGAGCGAAAATCTAATCGAGTTTTTCGAAAAATCACACGGAGTTTATTTAGCCGATTTGAGGATTGTTTCGATCTCAGGGGAGGGTTCCGCGCCGAGGTCTTTTGCCGCGTAATAGTGCCGTTTCGCGAGCTCGAGCCGGGGTGGTCTCAGTTCGAGGTAGGTGATCGCCAGATTGTAATGCGCATCGGCCAACTTGGGATCCAGTTCCACGGCCCGTTGCAGTTCCGTGATCGCCGCCTCTTTCCATCCATAGTCGCGAACCACTGCCGCCAGATAGAGACGGGAAAGCGCATTCTGCGGGGACTCGTGAATTGCCCGCGTGAGGCTGGAAATCGCAAGGTTGAGGTCGCCTCTGTCGTATTGAATGAGCCCCAGTGTCTGCCAGTTCACCGCGATGGTCGGATTGATATCGAGTGATTTTCTGACATTGCCCGCCGCAGCGAGGAGGTTGCCCAACTGATACTCGGCGACACCGAGATTGGCATAGGCGAGTGCGTTGTCCGGCGCTTCGTCAACCATTTCGAGATAGGCTTCGCGGGCTTCCTCCCATTTCAGTCCGGCTACGGCTTCGGCACCTTTTTGTGCCAGTTCCGCGAGCTCGGGAGGAAGCTTGGTGGGGCCGGTCACGAGTCCAATCGTCATCGCTCCTTCCGGAAGGGTTTTCTCTGTGCCTGTCTCGCCCGGAGGTAAGGTGGGGACAGGCACCAGCGGCGGTTTCGGATCCGATTTTGAAGAGGAGGCGTTGAGCCGGAACCCGCGCTTCGCTGCCGGCGTCTCCGGTGTTCCCGTTTCCTCCTGAGCCGGCAACCATCCCTGTGTCGAGATCAGTAGGAAGAGAGTGGCGCTGAGTGGAAAACGGGTGACGAACATGGCGATAGGTGAAAAACAAAAAAGAAATAAAAAGGGAATTCTCCTTGCGCGCGAATGATTTCTGTTCATGTTCTAGGGAACACTGTTCAAAATGAAATTAACCGCACGCCAACAGGAAGTCTTAGATTATCTTCAATCGGAGCACCGTCAGACGGGTATCATGCCATCAACGAGGGAGATTCAAACTCATTTTGGTTTCGCGAGTCAGACCGCCGCTGTGAGTAATTTGAGAGCGCTTGAGAAAAAAGGTGTCATCAAACGACGAGAGGGAGAGGATGATCGACGCCTTGCCAGGTGTATTGTTTTTGCCGATCAGGCGGACCGCGAGCCGATTGTGGATGTTCCCATTTATGGAGCGATCCCTGCCGGTTACGCGGATGACACGGTGCCGGAGTCGGACGGAACACTTTCTGTGGATATTCGTTCGATGGGCTTGACGGCACGCTCCAAGGCCTATGCGCTGAAGGTGCGGGGGGAATCGATGATCGATGCTCACATTATGGACGGGGATCACGTTGTCCTCGAATACCGTGAGCCACGCGATCAGGATATCGTTGCCGCCCTGATCGATGGCGAGACGACGCTGAAGCGTTTTGTGAATGATCCTAAGCGACCCTATCTCAAAGCGGAGAACGTTAATTATCCTGAATTGCACCCTGTAGAGGAGTTGCGGGTTCAGGGAGTCATGGTCGGTCTCGTAAGAGGCGCAACACGGCGCTGGTAGTCCGCTAAGCGCGAGCAGTTACGTGGGTAAGGCAGGTAATTGTGCCTCGCCGAGGCGCCGTTCGCCCGTGTATCCCACGACGTTCTGATTCGCCAGTTTCGTCGATCCGGCAGTTTCCGTTGTCCGATCTCCGAATACGGACACCGTGGGCTGGGTCTTTTGGCAGAAGGCACCTACCTCGAACGCGGTCCGTGATGCAGGATTGATACCGTCTCCGCTAAGGTGTAAGGAATGAATCCTATGAAATCCCCCCGTATTGTCTATCTGGTCGCTCTGGGCATAATCTCCTTCTGTCAGTTCTCCGTTTCAGCAGAGAAGCCGAACATCCTCTGGATTTTTTCGGAAGACCTTTCCCCCTACATGGGATGCTACGACGACCCGGTCAATGCAGGGCACACACCGTCGATTGATCAACTAGCTGCTGAAGGTGTTCTCTTCAAACGCGCCTACATGCCGGCTCCGGTCTGTTCTGCCTGCCGCTCGGCCATTATCACCGGAGTGATGCAAACGAGCACAGGCGCTCATCAACATCGATCGGGTCGGGCACCGGCGGGCATCGTTCCGGAAGACACTCAGATTCGTTTGCCTGAGGGGGTGAAGACAATTCCGGAACTGATGCGGGAGGCGGGCTATTTCACCTTCAACAGTGGTAAGGACGATTACAATTTTCACTACGACCGTCGCAAACTCTATTCGGTCGGGACCAAGGAGGACTACGAGCCGGGGATGAACGGTTGGCAGGGGAATTTCGCCCGTCATTCAGGCTCGTTTACCGAGGACACCTGGAACGCACGTGAAGACAAGAGTCAGCCCTGGTTCGGTCAGATCATGATCTGGGGCGGCAAGGCAAAGGAGAAGCATGTTAGAGAGGGGGAGTTGTTGAAAGATGATGAAGTTCCGTTGCCTCCTTATTTTCCAAATACTCCGGCGCATCGGAAGTCATGGACGCAGCATTACAATGCGGCGCGTGGTGCCGATGCATAGGTCGGCGAGATTCTTGCTCAGTTGGAAAAGGATGGGGAGCTGGAAAACACGATCGTTTTTTTCTTCTCTGACCACGGGAACAATCAGTCGCTGCGTCACAAGCAATTTTGTTACGAGGGCGGCGTTCATGTTCCCTTGATGATTAAAGGGGATCACCCGGCACTGAAAGCGGGAACGGTGCGGAAGGAGATTATCTCGGGACTCGATATTTCCGCCACGACTCTAGCCTTCGGTGGTGCGGAGCGACCGGATTATCTCGATGGTCAGAATCTATTCGGAAATGACTTCGAGCCCTTGAGCTATGTCATTTCCGCCCGTGATCGCTGTGACTACACGATCGATCGGATCCGCACGGTTCGCAGTGACAAGCTGCGCTATATCAGGAATTTCTTTCCGGACCGCCCCATGTTGCAGGCGCAGTACCGGGATAAGGCCGCCACGGTCGTTGATCTGCATCGGCTTCATGAGGCGGGCGAACTCACCGAATATCAGGACAAACACTGGTTCGGGATTCGTCCGAAAGAGGAACTTTACGACATCGCAGCGGATCCCTATCAGATCAATAATCTGGCGGATAACCCGGAGTATGCTGAGGCTTTGAAAGAACATCGCGAGGTGCTTGACGCGTGGATTAAAGAAACCGACGACAAAGGGCAGTATCCTGAATCGCCGGTTCAGTTGAAAGCCACCTACGACCTCTGGATCGAGAAGCCTATTTTCAAGAACGCGAAAGTGAATCCCGAGTATGATCAGTTTCGGAACTGAAATGAGGTTTAGATAGCTCTGCTGTCTCCCGCGGTGCCACCTGGATGGATTGCCGGATGCCCTACCCGAAGCACGCCATAAGTTTGGCTTTGTTTTGGGTGGGTTTTGAATAAACATCAGGGTTCATGAATCAACGTTTTTCGATCGCTCTTATTGTAGCTCTGGCAGTAGGTCTGCTTCTCTCTGATGCTTCAGCCGAACTTCAGATTTCCACGATTGCCGGGACTGGTGAAAGTGGTTACACCGGAGACGGGAAGGCCGCTCTTGAGGCAAAGCTCAATCAACCTTTCGGGGTCATTGTCGGGCTCGACGGTGATATCTATTACTGCGATACGGAAAACCATGTCATTCGGCGGATCCTTCGTAAGACTGGAGTGATTGAGACGGTTGTTGGAACCGGAGAGGAAGGTTACTCCGGAGACGGTGGTTCCCCCTTGGAGGCAAAACTGAATGAGCCCTATGAAGTGCGTTTTCACCCCTCCGGTGATCTTTACTGGGTGGAGCGCTTAAGCCACACGGTGCGTCGCTGGGATGCGATTACCAATACTGTTTCAACGGTCGCGGGAACCGGCGAGGCAGGGTTCTCTGGAGACGGCGGAGCGGGCAATAAGGCGCAAATGAAGCAGCCTCATTCGATTCAATTCAATGATTCGGGAGATGCTCTCTTCATCTGCGATATTGGCAATCACCGGGTTCGTCGTCTTGATATTGAGACGGGGACGATTGAAACCTGGTGTGGAACCGGCGAAGCGAAGGCTACGCCTGACGGTGCTAAGGTGAGCACGGAAACCCCGTTGAAAGGGCCGCGCGCTCTCGACCGTGCGCCCGACGGTGATCTCTGGCTCGCTCTGCGTGAAGGGAACCAGGTGTTCCGCATTGATATGAAGAACAAAACGCTTCATCACGTCGCGGGAACCGGTAAAGGCGGCTTTCACGCCGAAACTCGAAATGCACTCGAGTCGCAGCTTTCCGGTCCGAAGGGTGTCGCGATTTCGCCGGACGGAAAGCTGGTTTATCTCGCCGACACGGAATCGCATACGGTGCGGGCGATCGATCTCAGCGTCACTCCTCCGGTTCTCAGGTTGATTGCGGGAGACGGGAAAAAAGGAGACGGTCCCGATGCTCCGGATCCTTTGCAATGTCGCATGGACCGGCTCCATGGAGTCGGCGTCGACCCGGTTAACGGTGATATCTACATCGGCGACTCACAAACACACAAGGTCCGCAAGGTAGCCGGTTTACCGGGTGTCCCGCGTGCACCGCTTTCCGCCTACGAGACGGATGATTTCAAAGTCGACGGTAGAGCCTGTAAACTGGCGAAACCGAAAAAGGCAGCTCCCGGCAATCCGTGGATTTGGCGCTGCCGTTTCTTTGGCGCTTTTCCTGCAGTAGACGAAGGACTCCTCGCCGACGGCTGGCATGTCGCGACGATTGATGTCTCGAACCTCTTCGGAGCGCCGGAGGCAATGGAGGCGTTCGATCTTTTTTACAAGCACATGACAGTGGAGAAGGGATTGCACGCCAGACCGGTCATCGAGGGATTCAGCCGGGGAGGACTTCCGGCGACACTGTGGCCGATGCAGAACCCTGACAAAGTTTCAGGGATCTACCTTGATGCGCCCGTTTTGAATATTCATACCTGGCCGCGACGAAGTTCACCGGCGACGTGGGAATTGTGCATGAAAGCGTGGAGTCTTACCGGCGAGACCGCTGACTCATGGGTTGGACCACTTACTCAGTTGGAGAAGCTCGCGAAAGCAGAGGTGCCCATTTTACTGATTGCCGGAGGAGGAGACGATGTTGTCCCGTTTTCTGAAAATGGCGGGATCCTCGTGGAACGTTTTCGCGCGCTGGGCGGAGATCTTACTCTCACGGTGAAGGCCGGTTGCGGCCACCACCCGCATTCACTCCACGATCCTGCTCCGGCGATTGCCTGGGTGAAGCGGGTCATCAAGTAGCGGGGCCGGGCGGTGTGTTCAGTCCGTCCCGAGACTCAAAATTGAGGCGGAAGGCACCCCGGTGTAGAGCACCGCTTGTGGATTGCCCGAGGTCTTGGGCTCGTAGAAAATGGTGTTCGTGAAAGTGGCGATCCCGATCAACCCGCCGTTTTCGTTGAAGATACCCGAGCCGCTTGAGCCTCTCGCAAAAGGGGCTGTGATCTGGATTCGTTTGGCCTTCCCTTTCGGTTCCAGAAAGTAACGTGAGACATGCCCCCTCGTGAAGGTGTAGAAGTGGGCGTCCGGATGTGAGATCACAAAGAGGGCGTCACCGGTCGCGGCTGATGGCGCGATTGGAACGAAGGGGAGGTCCTTTGCTCCCGCCAGCTGGACAAGGGCGAGATCGTCCTTTTCTGAGCTCGCGAGCACTTTTTTGATCGGAAAGATACGACCGTCCCTCGTCATCGCGGCAAAGGTTTTTGCCTGTGCAAATTTGAGGACATGGTAGTTCGTGACCAGTAAGCCGCCGCTGGAAATGAGAACGCCTCCGGCGAGATTGTTGTGCCATTTGTCGCATTTACCGCAAAGGTAAAGATGCCCGACGATGAGGGTTGCGGCGGAGGCGGATCGCACTGGGTTCCCGCCATTGTTGTCGGCGGGCGCGAGGGGAGAGGCGGGAGAAAGCGACTGCGAAAACCGCAGTTCACGCTTCAGTTCCGTCCGAATCACTTCGCCTTCGACGTGCTGTTTGTTAGCAATGAGCGCGGAGCATTCCCTCGTGAAGGCCGCGCTGAACGCCTCATCACTGATGTAGGCTTCTTCGGCCTTCCCGACGGATGCCAGAGCAAACGCCAGTAACAAGCTGAGAAACAGCGCTTTGCCTGAGCTGCTAATTGAGACTGATTTTAGCATTCGGCAATGCTTTCGTAAGCTCTTTGACTCCGGCTTTGGTAGCCTTGGATTGCCAGAGATAGACGGCTTCGAGATTCTTGAGTCCTTTCAGCTGCTTGAGGCCGGCATCGGTGACATTGGTTCCCCAGAGGTTGAGGGTGCGCAGTTCACTCAATCCGCTGATGTTTTTCAAAGCACCGTCACCCAAACCGGTCTGACTCAGATTGAGATGAACGAGTCGGGGCATTTCGGAAACGAGGGAAAGGCCTTCGTCGGTGATTTGGGTTTTCGACAAATTCAGGTTGGCGATGTTCGCGGCGACCACTGACGCAGAGCCGATTGCCTCATCATCGGCTTCGTCGGCGGTAAGACGAAAGTCCACTTCGAGAAGGGGGCTCTCCCGTGCCAGCCTCTGAACGCGCCCGCCGGCTTCGGTGACCGGTTTCCAGACGCTCTCTTCGGGTTTCGTGAGGCCCTCAGAAAGACGCTTGTAGACTTCCTGAATTTCAGAAACGGGGATCTTGTTTCCCTCATTGGTAACCTCGGTGGGTTTACCTTCAAGGTTGCCCTGCCAGTCACCAAAATCGGCACCTTCATTGATCCATTTTTTGAAAAGCTCGACCTCTTCGGGAGTCAATGGGTCGGCCTTGTCGACCGGTGGCATAAAATCATCATCGTCGTGTGGGAGGGTTACCCGGGTGTAGAGCTCACTCTTCGAAGCTTCTCCGGGGACCAATACTGCGCCATCTTCACTGCCTGCAAGGATTGCCCAGGCGGCATCCATTCGCAGGCCCGCCTTTGGTTTTTTGGTTCTGCCATTCTCCTCGTAAGGAGCCTTGTGGCAGTCAACACAGGACGCGTTGAGGAAGGGAAGGATCTCTTTTTCAAATTCAACCCCTTGAGAGAGGGTGGAACCCAGAAGCGGTAAGAGAAAAAGGATTTTAAAACGCATCCCGCAGCATCGCGAGATTCTTTGTTTGAGGCAATGTTAATTTCGCGGGCGCGGGATGACGAAATCACGTAGGGACGCGGTAGCCCTCAGGATTTTCTGACAAGGTTTTGATAGGCCTCTGCGAGTTGCTTCCAGGGGGCAAACGATTGATCAGGGAGGCGTCGTCCGTTGATCTCGTCGACCGGTTGGATCTCTCTGAGTGTTGAAGTGAGCGCGGCGGCTTCGACGCGGTCGAGGTCTTTGATCGCGATCGATCGCTCCTGAATCTCGATTCCCATCTCACTTGCGAGCTCGAGAATGATTTCCCTCGTTACTCCGGGGAGGCAGCCAGATTCCAGCGGCGGCGTCGTAATCTTCCCGTCGAGACGGCAGAATAAATTTGACCAGGTGCCTTCGCATACGTCTCCGGCGGTGTTGGGGAAGATCGCTTCATCCGCACCGGCCTCACGTGCGAGACGCAGCGCGATCACGTTCTCCCCGTAGTTGATTGTTTTCACGCCGTAGAGCGCGCCGTGTTCGTTTCTGGCAAAGGGGAGTGTGATAAGGGATGCCGTTTCGGCGTAGGATGGCGCGGCTGAAACTTCGATGATCAGGTTGGTGCGTTCGGGGAGATTCTCAAAACGCCCTGCCGGCTCTCCGGCGGTCAGGGTGAGACGCGCCCTCGCTTTTGCGAGCGATGAAAGGTCATTCGCCTCGATGACTTTAGCGATCTCCGACTCCAGTTCAGGGGTGGCGGGATTCTTCAGGCCGAACCGTTCGGCGCCCCGCGCGAGTCGTTTCCAGTGCCTCTCTGCGGCAAAGATCCGGCCCTCATAGACCGCAAGGGTTTCAAATACGGCCTGTCCCTGAACGAGCGCGAGGTCCTGCGCCGAGATGACGCCTTCGCCATTGTTGATCAGTTTTCCATTGAGGGAAAAGACTCTGTTTCTTTTTTCTTCGGCCTTGGGCATGTCCTTTACAAATACGCCGGTATGACGTTGCCTTGCAACCGCCGATGATCGCTGCCGTAATTACCACTTTTCTGTTTGCCTGCTCTGCCGTTACAGGGCAGCGGGTTGCGATGCGACTTGGCGGAATCCGGGGAAACTTAATTCGTCTCTTCATCGCCTGCTCAGTGCTTGGACTGCTGGTGCTTTTGTTCTACCGGGACGCGATTCGCCCGGAGACTTTCGGATGGTTTTTTCTCAGTGGTCTCATTGGGTTCGGAGTCGGGGATGTTGCCCTTTTCCTCGCCTATGAACGGATCGGCTCCCGACTCACCATTTTGTTGAATCTGTGTTTGGCGCCGCTCTTTGCGATGGGGCTTGAGTGGGTCTGGTTGGGGAATGGGTTGCCTCCGGCGGCAATTGCAGGGGCTTTTCTCATCGTCACCGGTGTCGTTATGGCGATTCGTCCGGGGGCAAAATCACGCCAGGTTCGGGAACGTCGAGGGAAGTTTGGAGTGGGGATCCTCGCCGCCATCACCGCGGGATGCGGGCAGGGTACCGGAGCGGTGGTAAGCCGGAAAGCGGAAGCCGTTGCCACTGAACTCGGTGTTGCCAGTTCAGGAATCAGTGCCGCCTTCCAGCGTGTTTCAGCCGGTCTGCTCTTTGCCGCGATTGTTGTCATTTTGATTCACCTCCTCGGCTCAAAAAGAGCAAGGGAACCATGGCGAAATCCATTTCAACGGGACCTGTTGCCCTGGTTGATGGGAGCCGCGCTCTTTGGACCGGTAATCGGCGTGAGCTGTTTCCAGTGGGCTTTGCAGTCGCTCGAAAGTGGAATCGTTCTGAGCGTCGTTGCGCTCACTCCCATTGTAATGATGCCCCTCGCAAGAATTACGGAAGGGGATCATCCCGGTAAACTGGCGATACTGGGGGCCGTTGTCGCGGTTGGCGGAGTCATTCTGTTGTATCTCACAAGGGGATGAGAATTGCGCTGCTTTAAGGCTTTGCGGAGCGACTCCCGAACTCATAGAGTAGGTGCCACAATGAGATTTGGACTTTTAGGAGCTGGCTGGTTTGGGAGAGAAGCGCATTTGCGAAATTTGCTGACGATAGACGGAGTCGAAGTGGCCGCGGTAAGCAGCCGGAGCAATGCCAGTCTCGAAGCAGCTAAAGATCTCGCGGGGGAGCAGCTGCTCACTTTTCACAACTGGGAGGACGTCGCGACGCATGACGGTGTCGATGCTGTTATCGTTGCTCTGACAAATGATCAGCATCACGCGGCGGCGATGGCTGCGTTGAAAGCTGGTAAGCATGTTCTCTGCGAAAAGCCGCTTGGACTGACCGTGCCACAATGTGACGAGATTATCGAAGCGGCCGGAGAGGCGGGAACGGTTTTGCAGATCGGACACGAGATGCGTTTTCAACGGCTTTACAGCCGGATGAAGGAGATGATCGACCGCGGCGATATCGGGGCCTTGCAGCTCATGTGGTGTCGTGAATTTCGCGGGCCGATGCGCCCGGGGTGGCGTTCGAGCGAGGCGCTTACAGGCGGGACGATCCTCGAAAAGAACGTCCACCATATCGATCTTTTTAACTGGATGATGAAGGTTCCGCCGGTTGCCGTCACCGCTCATGGGGGAACGAATGTTCTCAAAGATCGTGAGATCCTCGACAATGCCCAGGTCATTATCGAATATGAAGGGGGCCTCAGGGCAACCCTCGAGCTTTGCCTCTTTGCCCCGTTTGGCGGCGAATGTGAGATCGGTGCCTGCGGGGACGGTGGGCGCATTGACACAAAAAATCAGGCCTTGGAGCTGGTTCACCATCGCTTTGATATTCCGGATCGCCAGGTCATGCAGATCGCTGACGAGGGGGATGCTGCCAACTTTGTCGACAGCTCCGGTCGAGTTGATCGGGGGATCAAGCCTGAACTGGTTCACTTTGTTGAGTGCGTCCGGGAAAATCGTCAGCCGATCAACGACGGGCAATCCGCAAAGTTGGCCGTTGCGGTTTGTTTAGCTGCTCAGGAGTCGATTCGTCGCCGTGAAACGGTCCCGCTTTCTGAATATCCTGGATGATACCGGGTATGAAAGTTGCTGATAAGGGCGGTTTGAGGCGGGCAAAGGGGGCAGCACCTCTCTGAAAAATCATGGTGAACTGTGACTTTGCACCGGCGTTTGTGGTCTTTATAGTAGTGAGCAACTGAAATCGAAGAAGTTGAACGAAGAATCCAACAACGAAATTCTGGATGAGGATGCTGATCTGGTGGCGGGCTGTAAAGCCGAGCTGCCTGCAGATACAACATCTTATTACGAGCTGTTGAGCAAATACGAAGGCATGATCTATAGCACTTGTTTACGAATGTTAGGAGACTCTCAGGAAGCTGAAGAGGCCTGCCAGGATGCGTTCCTGCGGGTTTTTCATAAAGTGCATCAGTTTGAAGGGCGTTCGACCTTCAAAACCTGGCTGTTTCGTATCGCCTGCAACATTTGCATGACCCGCCGGAAGAAGCTCGCGATGAAGCGGGAGCGGGATCAGCTCGTCGGTGCGGACATTGTCCAAAGCTCGGAACCTCAACCACCGGCAGCGAAACGGGGTGAGGAGGCACAAGCCGAGACTGTGAATCACACCTTACAAAAGCTTTCCGAGGAGGAGCGTGAAATCATTTCACTGCGATTCGTTTCGGATCTCAGCCTTGCTGAGATGTCAGACGTACTTGGCATCAAATTGAGTGCTACGAAAATGCGGCTCTATCGTGCGATGGAGCGTTTTAAATCAGTCTATGCGGAAGGGGACATCGCGAAATTACAACAAGGAGGTCATTAATGAAAAACGAAAGTATGATTGTCTCAGATGAAGAATTTGACGAAGCGGAACGTGAAATCGAAGCGCTTCTCGCCTCCCTCGATTTTGAAATGGAATCCTCACCTCAACGCATTGAAAGCATTATGAAGCGCGTAAAAGTGGAAGCTCTTCTCAAAGAATCGACTGACTTTGTCACTGAGGGAATGGGCAAGGGCCTCAAGGGGCTTACCGATACCTTGACCAAGCTGGTAAAGAAAGATCCTGAGCCGCCCAAACGTTCCTACTGATTTTCGACTCCTCGGTAGGTACTGTCGCTACTGTCGCCTGAGCCGGTAACCTTCTCAGGGGCGTCGATTTTCAGCGGTAGTGCCCGGGATAATCTGTTCGCGGCTCTCTCTTTCTTGGTCCTTGGCAAACCTCGTCAAAGGATGTAATGACTCTTTACATCACTATGACAACATTTCTTGCTCAAGAGAAGGCTTCAAGCTCAGCCGAGGCAATGAGCGTTTGGGTTCAACCTCTCATCGATCAGTTTTCCGCCATGGGGGCCTCCTTCATGGCATTCCTGCCTTCTTTAGTGCTGGGATTGCTCATTCTCGGTGCGGGTATAGTCATCGCGAAGATCCTCCGTTCGATCTTACGCAAGGTGGGTAGGAAATTGCAAATTGATGCCGCAGCAGAGAAGTTGGGGATCAAAGATCTCATCGGGAAGCTGGGCGTTCGAGCGCCACTCGATGAAGTCATCGCCACGGCTATCTACTGGGTGGTCCTGTTCTGTTTTCTGAAGGTGGCAGCCGACGTCGTCGGGGTGAAGGATGTTTCGGCGTTTATTCGCGATTTGATCCTCTTCTTCCCCCGTCTTTTTGTCTCACTTCTCATCCTCCTCGGTGGGCTTCTTATCGCTTCGTTCCTGAAGGGAATGGTTCAGACGAAACTCGAAGACATTGAATTTGAGTATGCTGGGCTTGTCTCGGGATTCCTCTATGGGCTCCTTTCGATCATGATTTTCACGATGGTTCTGAGTCAGTTGGGAATTGATACTGAGCTGGTAAACTCCTCCGTGAAAATTTTCCTCGGAGCTCTCGCCCTTGCGATTGCGATTGCACTGGGATTCGGATTGCGTCCGGTCGCGAAAAATATCGTCTCCGGGGTGTATGCCCGGGATCTTTTTCCTCCCGGTTCGGTTGTCGAAATTGATGAAATTGAAGCGACAATCGTCGAAATCGGAGCGGTCGCGACGCGGCTCGAACGTGGCGAGAATCGATTCTTCGTCGTCCCGAACAGTCAACTGGTGAGTCAGGTCACAAGAGGGAAACACGGAGTCACCAATTTTTCTGAAAAAGTTTAACTACTTTGTGACTTCTTTTCAGAGGGCGATGTCTATAGTGATGTGAGCGGGACACCGTCCCGCGAGCCCCTCAAAAAAACCCGCAAGGGTTACCATCGGCGTCGTTTCCCTTTGTGGGTCAGGCCTCTTCCTGATCCACAATTCCCCTCCTGGGATTTCGGCGTCGGTGGTTTTTTGTGGCTATATATTTACCGATATCGTCCCGCTATCTTAGTGTCGGATATCTATACTTTCCAAACAGGCGGAAAGTAAGGAGGTCAGCCGAAGCTCATGTCCCGCCTCGCGGTTGAGATCGAGATCGTAAACCCGCCGATGACATCGAGTAGCGCGAGCAGCATGAGGATGACACAGGTCGAGTTCGCCGCAGGAGCGAAGACGATAAACTCGATCAGGAAAATGAGGAAGACCACCAAAGAAAGAATATGTTCCACGATCGCCCCGACACTGGTCCGGGTCGCTTTGAACAGCTCGAGGTAGAGCAAAACGACACCCCCGATGATCAGCAGATCACTGGCTCCGGGAAGCCACTCGGCTCCGGAGGGGAGTGCCAGAGAAAAGAGTGGCGACGCATCGGCCCTCAGAGCCATCGGGTCGTTTAAGATGATCGCATTGAAGATCACAAGGATGATCCCGAGGAGAGGGAATTGAAGAGCGAGTTTCATAAGAGTAGTCACTTGGGTAGCACGAACCCCTTAGGGCAGTCACGTACGATTTCCGGAAGATGCGCTCCTGGCGGACTTTCGGTTTGATCGCACGAGAGCCATCGGGCTCTGCCGCTTCGGTGTCAACGATGGTTTTGACGACGCGGTGACGTGCTTGTTTCGGTTTTGTTACACCGGACCGAGTTTTTGAATCAGCTCCCGGTTGGAATGGACCACGGGGGCACCACTTGCGGCAAGACGCTCGGGGGTGTGATGGCCGTGTGTCAGGAGAATGCAATGGGTGCCGATCGCCTCCGCCACTTCCAAATCGTGAAGAGTGTCACCGACAAGAACGATTTCTTCCGGCTTCCAGTGGAGCTGATCGATCCAGCGACGGCCCTGATCGATTTTGCCTGCAGCATAGATATTGTCTGTGCCCATCAGGCCGGTGAAGAAGGGGCGAATCCCGAAATGCTCGATCCCGATCTGGAGGGCTTCCTGTTTGGCTGCGGAGAGGACGGAGTGGGTATGCCCGAGATCGGAAAGTTCGCTCAGCATTTCCACGGTTTCGGAATGTAGGGCACATTGTTCAAGCCAGCGCTCTTCATAGGTGCCAATAAACTCATGGCTGATTTTTTCAAAACTGTCGAGCCCGGTATCAAAGCCAAGGTATTCGTAGAAGTGAATCACCGGGAACCCGAAATTCTGGCGGTAGGTTTCCTCAGAGATAGGTTCCCGGTTCCGTTTCGCGAGAAGTCCGTTCAAGACATCGACGCACAACCAGGTGTCGTTCAGCAAGGTACCGTTCCAGTCCCAGATGATATGTTTATTAGGGGAAGCCATTTTGTTCAGTCAATTGGTGGCACCATTCACAGTGATATCTCGATGCAACAGGGTTAGGTCGATGACTCTATCCTGTCAGGTCGGGGGGCGTGATCTGCCTTGTGAGACTAAGTGTAAAAGTGTCTCATCGCATCAACAGGTTCGAGTTTATCGAAGTGCGCGGGAGAGGGCATATTGATTATTGATGTGTGTTTACAGTGATGAACCATCTTGACGGATCGATTGCTTCAGCGAAGAGTTTCCCTATGAGCCAGATGCATCAAATGCAGCTATCCTACGTTTCCACGGAGGACCGGTTGCTTTTCCGTATGAATACGAAAGCCCGTCAGGAGTTCCGGTTTTGGATGACACGCCGCTACGTATCGATTCTCTGGAATACACTCACTAAGATGGTGAACGAGAACAGGGAGGTGAAACCCGAGCGTCTCGAGCAGGCCAAGGAGAAGTTTCACGATGCGCTCGCCGAGTCCGCCAAGGCGGAGATCGATCACAAAGAGAAGGTGGCGAAAGCGGATTTTGCGACCGCTTATCAGGAAAGCACCTATCTCCCGCTGGGAGAGGATCCTGCGGTTCTCTTTTCAGTGGGCGTGAAGCAGAACCCTGAAGGACAGGCCATGATCTGCATGCATCCCGAAAAAGGGCAGGGGATCGAAATGGTGATGAATGACCAGATTTTGCACTCGCTTTGTAAACTGATTGCCGACACAACCACGAAAGCGGGGTGGAATCTGAATCTCACCTTTGTTGATCCGAAGGATTCAGATGATACTTCATCAGGATTGAACTGACGTTCGGGAGTTGTTTCAATTTCCCGTTTCGACGGTGGAAGCGTCATCCTGAAAAATGTGGCTGATCCCGTCGGGAAGGCCGGAGACGATCCAGTCCTTGATCATGACGCGATGGGAGTTTTGAACTCTCACGCCGCTCCTGGATTCGCTCAGGATATTGTCGTTCAGGCTGATCCCACGGGAGTCCTTTATAAGAATCGCCCCGGCATCGGCTTTCAGAGCCCGGAAGGTATTGTTCGAAAGGATGCAATCATCGCAGTTGCTCAGCCGGATCCCTCCGGGCCGTTCGAACTGGCGGGGATTGAAGGTGTTGCCGTTTACGATGACGCGTTTGCTGTCGGTGATGTGGAGAAAGTCAGGGTTCGGTGCGAAGAAATTGTTCCCTGTCAGGGTGATGTCGGTCGCTGTGTGAATATCGACGCCCAGCGAGGTATCGCTCATGACATTGCCGGTGATGGTTACGGAATCGATCGGCCAGATCTCTTTTCCGAGAATGCGGATGTTGGCCCCTCCGGGGGCGAGCTGATCAAACTCCGCCCCGCCGTAGTTTGAGCTGTGCTGGATCGTGCATCCGGTGATCGCGACTTCGGCAATGGAGCGACTTCTGTCGCCGTCCGAACCGGCAACATCGAGCAAAATATTGGCGGTTTCGGTGGGGCTGTCATCCCCGGGCATGTTCGCTTCGATGTCGCAGCCGGTGATCTGGAGATTCCTGACATTGCCATCACGGACCACGATGCCGCCGCCGCGATTGTAGCTGATGTGTGAATTGCTCACGTTGATTTGGTGGAGATTGATATCATCGAGGAAGAGACCGATTCCCGAGTTTTCGTAAAGATGAACGTCGGAAATAGCGACGTTGCGGTTTCGGTTCACGAGATGGATCCCGTGCTTGCACCAGCGAACCGAAACCCGGGAGAGGGTAGGCTGCATGCATTGTTCGAGAGCAATGCCGATCGCTTCGGGGTGATTGCCCACGATTTCGATGCCGTCAACGAGGGGAGTGCGCTCGTGCCAGGTTGCAGGTTGGAACGACTTGGGGCTTGCTGAGCCTTCGTGACTGCCTTTGATATGAATCGCGGGGCCGGGGCCATCCATGATCAGGGTTACAGGGCCTGATTCCGGCCGGACGATCGCGCTTTTCTCCTGCTTCAGGTTGAGCTCGATCGTGGAGGTGATTCGATATACTCCGGTGGGAATGACGAGGTTGCCATTCTGCGCATCGCGAAGCTCCTCCACTTCCCGAGTGCGGTCGGGAAGTGATCGAAGATCTTCAAACTGGGAGCTTGCGGTCGGCAGGTCCGCTGAGATCGCCTGGGAAAAGGGGATGAGTAAAATGTTCAGAGCCAGATAGATAGAGCGCATCGGGAACCATGGCAGAGATTCCGGTGATGGGCTATTACGTGATTATTGAGGAAGGCCGTGTTGCAGCGCTCAGAAAACGGCGTCGTTCGCATTGAGTGGGGGAGTGCATTGATCGGATTATTTTCAGAAATGGTCATGGTTTCCGTAAATAATGGCGATCAATTGCGTTTTTAATATTTACTGTGTTTTGCCTTTGAAAGTCAGCAAAATTGATTAAAAGATACCCGATGGAGGAGGAGGACCTAAGAGTAGAAAAACTGGATTTCGGCACTTTTACGGTCGGGGACCGTTTCATTATCGGGGAAGCCAAAGAAGGCGCTAATATCCGTCTCGCCGAGTTTATACGGCTCATCGAGATCGCGAACGCCAGCTTCAAGGGAGCCAAATGGGGCTATATTTCGAAACGTCAGAACGAGTACTCGTTGCAGCCTACGATTCATCACGAGGCCCCGAAATTTGAAAAGAATATGGTGGCGTTTGCGATGGTCACTGAAAAGAGTTCGCACTTCAACAGCGCTCTGCTCGAGAAGCGCATTGTAGGGGACTCCTACAAATTCGAATGTTTTTCCGAAGTGGAAACGGCAGTGGAGTGGGTCAGGGAGGAAGTCGAAAGAGCAACGTCCAGCTAGTGGGGCGTCGGAACGCCCCAATTCCCAAACCAAGTGGGGGCTGAGGCAGAATCTTTAATCCGCAGTGAGCGCGGCCCGCTCGTCTCCGGCTCCGGACTTCTCGATGAAGTAGTCCCAGTCTCCGTGGAAACGCTTCGCAACGCCGTTGGCAACGTGGATTACATCGGTCGCCAGCGTTTTAATGAAGTGAACATCGTGGGAGATGAATACGAGCGTTCCGGCATAGCTTTCCAGCGCGAGAATGAGGGACTCAACCGTGAGGATATCGAGGTGCGTGGTGGGCTCATCCATGAGAAGGATGTTCGGCGGGTCGACGAGGAACTTGACGAGGTTGAGTCGACTTTTCTCTCCACCGCTGAGAACCTTCGTCATTTTGTAGACCTCTTCCTTGCGGAACATGAAGGAACCGAGAATGCCCCGGGCTTCGTCCTCACGGAGTGTCGGTGCGGCATTCAGCACTTCGGAAAGAACGCTGGCATTCGGATCGAGGGTCGCAGCGCGATGCTGGGAAAAGTAACCGATCTTTGCGTTGTGACCCGGAGTGTAGTCTCCCGATTGGGCGGTGAGTTCTCCGGCGAGAAGCTTGAGAAGTGTTGATTTACCGGAACCGTTCGGTCCTACGAGCACGGTGCGCTCGCCGCGTTCAATCGTGAGGTCGAGGCCCTCATAGACCTTGTGTTTGCCGTAGGCAAAATCGATGTTTTCCAGGGTCATCGCTTTCTGCCCACCGCGAGGAGGCTCGGGGATCTGAAAGCGGAACGGCTTCTTCGGTGACATCGGTTTCTCGATTTTCTCCATCCGCTCGATTTCCTTGAGCTTGGACTGGGCCTGAGATGCCTTCGAAGAAACGGAGCGGAATTTATTGGCGAAGGCCTGGAGCTCCTTGATTTGCTTCTGCTGATTCTTGTAGGCGTTGTTCTGTTGCTCATACTGAGCGTGACGCTGTTCCACGAAGGCGGAATAGTTGCCGGTGTAGGAGTTCAGCTTCTTCTCGTTGATGTCGTAAACAGACTCGACGAGCTCGTCCATGAATTCGCGGTCGTGCGAAATCATGAGGATGGCACCTGAGTAATTCTTCAGATAGTCCTGGAACCAGAGCAACGACATGAGGTCGAGGTGGTTGGTAGGCTCATCGAGCATGAGGAGATCCGGCTCGATCACGAGGAGGCGTGCAAGGTGGGCACGCATGATCCAGCCACCGGACATCTCTTTGGCAGGGCGGTCAAAGTCAGTCTCCGCGTAGCCGAGGCCACGGAGCATTTTTTTGGCTTTCGCCTCCACTTTGGGATCGTTGAGAGCGTCGAACATGCCCTGAGCCTCGGAATACTCCGGAACATCAACAGTTCCCGCGTCCTCAAACTTCTTCAGGGTTGCTTCGAGTTTCTCAATCTCGCCGGCCCGACCCGTTGCAATCTCGATCACAGTGTAATCACCGACGTCTTCACTTTCCTGGGGCAGGAATCCCACGAGGGTCCATTCGTCGCGCTCCACGGTTCCCCGGTCGGCTTCTTCCTCTTTGAGAATGATACGGAAAATGGTCGATTTTCCGGCTCCATTGGGTCCCACGAGAGCGACGCGTTCACCGTAGTTGATTTGCAGATCGGCATCTTCGAAGAGTGTTTCTCCTCCGTAGGATTTTTTGAGTTTTCGAATCGTTAACATAAGATTAGCGGGTGTCTGCTTTGGCAATTCCCTGTGGAAAGACCACTACATAGCTGACCTTCATCGTTCCGCAAACCGAAACCGCGTCATTCAACGGGTGCCTAAGGGGCTGGAAGAGGCGCTTTGAGCAGGGACGTGATAAAGTTCCAATTTTTCTGAGAGATTTTCTTAAGGCTGGACATTATTTGGTGAACGGGCATTCTTCGCTCTCCAAAATCCCAATTTTGAATCAACCATGTTAAGTAAATACAGCTCCTCACGATGGCTTGCCTGCGCAGCGTTTTTCCTCGGAATTATGCTCACAGGGATGTTCAGCTCTGCCCACGCAAATGCTCCGGATTCGAAATTTCTTGTTTTCGAAGGCGAGAGCGGTCCCGGTAAAGGGAAGCATGTCGTGCTCCTCTCCGGTGACGAAGAGTATCGCTCGGAAGAGTCGATGCCGATGATGGCGATGGTTCTCGCTGAGCAGGGATTCAAATGCACGGTGCTTTTCTCCCTGAATGACGATGGGACGGTTAACCCTGACAAGGGCGATAATCTGAGCCATCCTGAGGCGCTGGATTCGGCTGACCTCCTAATTCTCGGCCTGCGTTTCCGCCACTGGCAGGACGAGGCAATGGAGAAGTTCGAAGCGGCCTTGAACCGTGGCGTTCCCATGATCGCACTGAGAACATCCACGCATGCGTTCAATACGGACAAAAAAGGCAAGTGGGCCAAATATGGTTGGCAGGCTCCTGCTGAGTCCGGTTGGGAAAAGGGATTCGGACGTCAGGTCCTCGGTGAAACGTGGGTGAGTCACCACGGGAAACATAAAGTGGAAGGTGCCCGCTCGGTTGTTGAAGAAGCGAATAAGGAGAACCCGATCCTCAACGGAGTGGGAACGATTTTTGCGACGTCGGATGTCTACGGTGCCGATCCGCTTGAGCCGTCGACAATTCTCCTGCGCGGTGAAGTGACAGAGACGCTCGACTCTGATTCCGCCGGCGTTGCCGCGAAAAACGATCCCATGCAGCCGATCGCCTGGACTCGCGAATACAAACACGAGGACGGAACAACGAATAAGATTTTCACAACGACGATGGGTGCCGCGGTTGATCTTCTCGACGAGAGCCTTCGCCGCCTCGTTGTGAATGGTGTTTTCTGGGGACTGGGAATGGAGGTTCCTGAGAAAGTGGATGTTGCTCTTCCCGCCGGTTACGAGCCTTCCAACTTCAGTTTCAAAGCATATAAAGTGGGGCTGAAGCCGTTCGATTTTATTCCCGGCTCAGAGAAGTTCAAGAATGCCGAAACGCCGCAAGCGGAGAAGAAACAGGGCGCAGCCAAGGTTAAGAAAGCGACCCCGCTCAAAGTGAACGACGGTGATAACATCGTAATCATCGGAGCCGGAATGGCTTCGAGAATGAATCACTTCAATCACTTTGAGACTGAACTGTTTCTCCGTTTTCCTGACAAAGATATCACGATTCGCAACATGGGCGACGAGGGGAATACTCCCGGCTTTCGTCCGCATCCCGGTCGTAACTACGAAGAGCAGTATGCGTTCCCCGGTGCAAAGGAGCTTCTTCGCAAAGAGCTTCAGACCAATACGAAGCCACAGGGCCATTTTGAAACACCTGACCAGTGGCTGACCCGCCTCAAAGCGGACACGATTCTCGCCTTCTTCGGATTCAACTCTTCGTTCGAAGGTCCTGAGGGCGTCGAGCGTTACAAGAAGGAACTCGATGCTTTTTTGAAGCACACCGCCGCTCAGAAATACAACGGCAAGAGCGCGCCGCAAATCGCACTGGTCTCGCCGACGGCGTTTCAGGATCTTTCTGCGCAGTATGACACTCCGGATGGTGTCGAAGAGAATAAGAATCTCAAGCTCTACACGGACGCTTCCAGTGAAGTGGCCGCGGCAAACGGTGTCCTCTTTGTAGATGCTTTTACGCCAACTCTGGCCTGGTATTCAGGTGCTAACGAATACACCATCGACGGAGCACTGTTTAATGACGCCGGCTATGAGAAGCTCGCGCCGGTGATCGCTGACGCCGCTTTTGGAAAGGGAAAAGTCGACGAGGACAAACGCTCTGTCGTTCATTCCGCCGTTGAGGAAAAGAACTGGTCATGGCTCAATGATTTCAAAGTCCCGAACGGAGTTCACGTCTACGGACGTCGTTACAACCCCTACGGTCCTGACAACTACCCGCACGAGCTCAAGAAGACCCGCGAATATACTGTAATTCGTGATCAGGCGATCTGGGCGCGTTTGAAAGATGAGCCGTTTGATGTCGTTGCGAAGGATGCGCAGACTTACGTGCTTCCTCCGGTGGAGACGAACTACGTTCCGAGCGTGAAGAACGGTTCGGTTGAATATCGTCCCGGAAAAGAGGTCGAATCCCAGCTAACCACCGCTGATGGATACAAGATTGAGCTTTTCGCTTCCGAAGAGCAGTTCCCATCACTCGCGAATCCTGTTCAGCTTTCGTTTGATAACAAAGGTCGGCTCTGGGTTGCGACGATGGAGAGCTATCCGCACTACCGGATCGGCGATCCACTTCCTCAGGATAAGCTCCTCATTCTCGAAGATACCGATGGTGACGGCAAATCCGACAAAGAGACCGCGTTCGCAGATGATCTTCACATTCCTATCGGTTTCGAGATCGCTCACGATGGCGTTTATGTTTCCCAAAGTGGCAGCCTTGTTTTCCTGCAGGACACCAACGGCGATGACAAATATGATACGCGCGAGGTGCTCATGAGTGGATTTGACGATCATGACACCCACCACGCGATTTCCGCTTTCTGTGCGGATCCAAGCGGTGCGATTATGATGGGGGAAGGGGTTTTCCTCCATACCCATGTTGAGACTGCCTACGGTCCGGTTCGCGGGAGTAACGGTGGCTTTGATCGCTATTCCCCACGGAATAAAAAGTTGATCCGCTACGCGCAGTTCAACATTCCCAATCCATGGGGAATCGCTTTCGATGACTATGGACAGGACTTTTTCCTTCACACTTCCGGCACGAGCCTTTCCTGGATGATGCCGGGTTCGGTGAAGCCTGTTTATGGCGTGAACATGAAGGCTCCTGACATTATCACTGATCAGTCGGTCCGTCCGACTTCCGGACTTGAGTTTGTCTCGAGCCGTCACTTTCCGGATGAGGTTCAAGGCGATATTCTTCTGACAAATGCGATCGGCTATCTGGGGGCGAAGCAGCACGAGGTCATTGAAGACGGCACCGGATTCACCACCAAGTTCCGTCAGGACCTTTTCTTTTCGAAAGACCTTAACTTCCGTCCTGTTGACATCGAGTTTGCTCCCGACGGATCGCTCTACGTGGTCGATTGGCACAATGCTCTCATCGGTCACATGCAGCACAGCGCCCGTGATCCGCTTCGCGACCACGTGCACGGTCGTATCTACCGCGTCACCTACCCGTCCCGTCCGCTGGTTGAGCCGGCAAAAATTGACGGAGAAAGCATTGAGCACCTTCTCGAAAATCTGAAACTGCACGAGTATCGTTCACGTTACCGCACTCGCAGAGAGCTCCGTGGACGCGATGCGAACGCTGTCGTTGCCGCAGTCGAGAAATGGGTGCCGACTCTTAAAGATGACAGACACAAGCTCGAAGCTCTCTGGGTGACCTGGGGCATTAATCGCGTCGATGTTGATCTGTTGAAGACGCTTCTGAAATCGGAGGATCATAAGGTCCGTGCCGGTGCCACTCGCGTCCTTCGATTCAATGAGGATAAAGTGGCCGACTATCAGGATCTCATGCTTGCGGCAGCAGGTGACGAGCACGGTCGGGTTCGCCTTGAGGCGATTACGGCTGCTTCATGGGGGGATTCAGAAGACGGGCTCGCTATCCTCGCGGTGGCTGAAGCCAAGGGACTCGATAAGTATTCAGAAGATTCCTTCAAAACGGCAAAGGCCGCCCTTTCTCACGAAATTCTTGAAGACCCTGATAAGAATCTCCGTATTCAGGCTCCGAAACATCTCAAAGGAAAAGACAAAAAGCTCTACATCACGGGAGCCGAAATTTATGCCCGTGAGGCGCACTGCGGAACCTGTCACCAGGCGAATGGTAAAGGTCTCGATGCTGCTGGATTCCCTCCACTCGATGGCACGAAATGGGTCAATGGCGATTCTGAGCGTCTCATTAAAGTTGCTCTCAAAGGAGTGATGGGACCGATCGAGGTGAACGGCAAAGCTTATCCCGGCGTGGTTCCGATGACTCCGTTTGAGTACATTCTCAAGGATGATGAGCTCGCTGCTGTTTTGACTTATGTCAGGAACTCCTGGTCAAATAAAGCCGGCCCGATTTCTGCAAAGGAAGTCGCGAAAGTGAGAGCGGCGACGAAGGACCAGAAGATGATGTATAACCCCGCTGACCTGCTCAAAGAGCATCCCCATGCTGAGTAATACGTTGCGATAATTAACTTCACACCTTTGAAAAGGGTATCTATCATCCGCGGGATGAAGATACCCTTTTTTGTGGCCCTTGCCGTCGCGCTGCCCTTCGTCACAGTGCCGTTGCTGCTCGCTGCGGATTCGAAGCAGTCCCGCGATGAAATGGTGCTGGAGGATCGTGCTGAGCTAATCGGGAACGACACCTGGATTTACAACGATCTGGAGAAAGCCAAAGCGGTTGCGAAGGCGGCGAACAAGCCGCTCATGATTGTCTTCCGGTGTATCCCGTGAAGCGCGTGCAGCGAGTTCGACGAGCAGGTTGTTCGTCGCGATGATACGATTGATGACCTGATGGACGAGTTCGTCTGTCTGCGGATCATCCAAATGAATGGAGTGGATCTATCACTCTTTCAGTTCGACTATGACATGTCGTTCGCGGTGTTTTTCATGAATGCCGATGAGACGATTTACGGGCGCTACGGGACACGCTCGGATCGCTCAGATCATGCGGATCGCCACATTTCGATGGAGGGGCTCAAAGCCTCGATGGAGGGCGCTCTGGATTTGCATCGACGTTATCCTGAGGTTGCCTCGAGCCTCGAGGACAAGCGGGGCGCCGAGCCTCGCTACGAACGGGCGGAGCTGTATCCGGAGCTTCAAAACTACACGCCGATGATCAATTATGAAAACGAGACGGCGAAGAGCTGCATTCATTGTCATCAAATTCACAATGCAGAGAGGCAGGGGCTTCGCGACTCGAACAATCTCATTCCGGATCCTGTCCTCTATTTGTATCCGATGCCCGAAGTGTTCGGTGTGAAACTTGCCACCGAAAGCCGGGCGACTCTTTCCGGGGTGCTCCCTGGATCTGCGGCGGCGAAGGCGGGGCTTCAGGCGGGCGACGAATTGCTCAATGTCAAAGGGCAGCCCCTGATTTCCCAGGCCGATTTGCAGTGGATACTGCAGAATGAGGGTTCCGGTGAAGCCACGCTTCCCATGAAGGTTCGCAGAGATGACGAAACGATATTCGTGGAGGTTGCGCTCGAAGACGGCTGGAGACGGAAAAGCGATTTCGGCTGGCGCGTCTCGACCTGGGATCTGAGGCGAATGGTGCTGGGCGGGATGGTGCTCGTTTCGGATGAGTCGGGAAAAGCCGGAGTCGGCCTCACCGTGAAAGGTGCCGGTAAGCACGGTGGCCATGCCGTGGCGCGAAAGGCCGGGGTGCGCGAGGGCGATCTGATTGTTTCGATCGGAGGAAGGGGCACCCGTGCTACCGAGGCGGAGATTATTGCTTATTTGTTAGAGGAAACCGAAAAGGGTGATGCGATCCCGTTGACGCTGAAAAGAGGGGCGCGGGAAATCTCAATCCAGTATAAGGCGCAGTAGGCGCCGCGGGGCAGAGCACCTCTCAGTAGGCTTTCGTCGCTTTCTCCTTTTGGATGACCGGTTCGTTTCTCGGATCCGGTTCGGCGAGATCGATCAGTCGGAAGGCTTCGATCTGATTGGAGAAGCCTTTCAGAGTTAAGTCAGAGATCGCTTCTGTCGTCGGGGCGGGGGATATTTGATCGATCGTGGCCCCGTCGGTAACGATCTCACCGCTCTCCGCCACGGTGCAGAGCCTCGCTGCGAGGTTCACCTTCGCCCCGAGGACGGTGTAGTTCAGCCGGTCTGTCGAACCCATGCATCCGGCGACGACTTCGCCTGAGGCAATTCCCACCCCGATTTCAATGGGGACCTTGAGGTCGCGGTTGAGGCGTTCGCGTTCGGCGATCATTTCGCGGGCACAGGCTGCGGCATAGTGAGCGTCGTTGCCGTGCGATTTCAGTGCGCCGAATACCGCCATGATTTCGTCACCGACGAATTTGTCGACGACACCGTAGTAGCTTCGAACCACTTTCGTCATCGCCGTCATGTGATCGTTGAGCAGTTCAATCACCGCTCCGGGATGCATGTTCTCCGTGAGCTCGGTGAAGCCCCGAATGTCGCAGAACAAGATCGATACGTCCTTGATTTCGCCGCCCAGCTCGAGGTCGAGGGTTCCACTGATCATTGCCTGAGCGACACTCTCGTCGCTGACTTTCCCGAGCAGTTCACGGAAGACGGCCTTTTGTTTGAGCTGGTCCACCATCTGGTTGAACGACTCTGTCAACTCTCCGAGCTCGTCCTTCGATTTGACCTCTAGGTGACAGTCAAGATTGCCCTCGCGTATCGCTTTGGTTCCTTTCGACAGCTCGTTGATCGGGCCGGCAAGGTTGCGAGCGAGAAAGAATGCGAGCGTTCCGCCGAGGAGAAGGGCGAGCGCTCCGATCCCGCTTCCTCTCAGCCGGAGGTCATTGAGATCGGCAATGAGATTCGTCATCGGAAAAGCCGCGACCTGATAAACGGTCTGAGGGCTCGACTCTTCGTTCAGCTTCTCAAGGTAAAAGAGATAGGGCTTATTGAACATATCATGCTCAATCTTCATGGACGCCGGCTTCTCCTCCGTGTCGCTCAGGATCGTTTCAACCACTCTCGCGATGGCTTTGGCTTGCTTGATTTGAAGGCCTCTCCCGAAGACCTGTCCATCGAGATAAATACCGCTTTTGAGCCGCTCTTCGCTTTCAAACTCCGATTGATAACGTTCGAGGGACCGCTCCGCTTCCGACTCCACCGAAGTCGAGCGAAGAAAGCGACCTATTTGCTCCCCCGTGTCGGGCGAAACCACCGGAGTGCTGACCATTTCGATGACATGCTCCCGCCCGTCAGGGGTTTCCACGGGGATGTAGAGAGAGTGGTGGCTGCTGCTCTTGAGGATCGCATTGAAGCGTTCTTTGTTACCCTCCGCGATGCGCTCGATCCGCTGGGAGAGCTTTCGGCGCCTCGAACCCTCGTCATCCCGTGCCAACTGAGTGATGTTCCCGTCGGTGTCGATGACGGCGACGAAGCCAACGCGGGTTTCCATTTCGCCGGCGCCGGGAAATGGCCGCGGTAGGCCCTCTTTTCCTCCCGACAGGGGCTTTGGCGGTATCGCTCCCTGGCCGCCGCGGTCCCGCATCATCATGCTTTCCCGATAGTAATTCCAGAAAGCCGCCGTCTCGCTTTTTGAGGGCTTGCCTGTAATCGACTCGATTACAGCCGGCATTCTGGCAAGTTCACTTGAGAGCGCGGTGAACTCTTCCGCTCCTTCCATTCGCGAGTGATTGAGGGTATCGACGAGGTTATCAAACTCCTCCGAGAACTCCCTTGTGTAGGCATTTTTGACTTTCGCCGACGTCGCCGTGAGAAGCGCCACGGTGACAATCGCGATCATGAAGATCATTGAGAGGATTAGTTTGGTTTGAAATCGCAGACCGGGCTTCATATCGGGATTGAACCATTCATCTCACAAAAAGTTGTGCGGGACGAGGTCAAACAAATCGAATCTGAGGGGGCTTTCGCCTTGACTCCGATGACATTTTTGGCGATTGAATAGAAGTTCCACCGCACATATGGAAAAAGTTCATTTCGACGAAGCAGTCAAAGAAATCACCCGTAAGGACGCGCGGTTTAAGCCCGATGGTTACGCGTTTCTACGTGACGCGCTCGACTTCACCATCACCGAGCTTCGCAAAGACGAACTCATTGAGCACAGGCACGTTAGCGGGCCTGAGTTGCTTGGCGGGGTGGTCGAATTTGCGCTCAAAGAGTATGGCTCGATGTCGGCTGCGGTGCTCGATTCCTGGGGGATTCGCGCGGATCACGACATTGGCTCAATGGTTTTCAACCTCATCGACACAGGCGCTTTCGGCCGGTCCGAGGAGGACTCTCCGACGGATTTCATGGGCGTGCTCGATTTGCGCGAGGAACTCCTCGAACCCTACCGCCCTTCACGTGAGGTGCTGGAGGTCCGCCCTGATCCGGAGCCCCCGGCGCGCGGCAATCAACCGGCGAAGTCCAGCGAGATTTGAGTGATTCGATCACCAGACTCGAATTCCCTCCGACCTCAGCCAAGCTCACGACCCTCTCGAACGGGTTGGAGGTCATTGTCAAAGAGGATCACTCGGCGCCTGTCGTCAGCCTGCAGGCGTGGTGCCGTGCCGGTAGCATTCACGAAGGCGAATGGCTCGGTGCCGGGATGTCGCATTTCCTTGAGCACATGTTGTTCAAAGGGACCGCGAAGCGCAATGCGAGCGAGACCGCTCAGACGGTGCAATCGCAGGGAGGTTACATCAATGCATACACTTCCTTTGACCGCACCGTCTATTGGATCGATGCACCGGCTGACGGGGCTAAAGTCTGCCTCGATGTCCTCTGTGATGTCGTCGGTTACGCGGAGCTGCCCAAAGATGAATTCGACAGCGAGAGCGACGTGATTCGCCGCGAGATCGCGATGGGGGAGGACAACCCCGAGCAAGTCCTCAGCAAAGCCCTTTTCCGCACCGCCTACTCGGAGCATCCCTGTCGTTACCCCGTGATCGGTCACCTTGATCTCTTTAATCAGCTGAGCCGGGACGACCTTTACGGCTACTACCGTGAAAAGTATTCGCCCGACAATCTCTTCATCGTTATCACCGGGGATATCGTCGAAAGTGAGATTCTTGAGCAAATCGAAGCACAGCTGGGTTCACTGGAACGTCGTCGGCGCTCGCCGGTGGTTTTGCCGGACGAGCCTCGCCAATTAGGGAAACGATCCGAGACGATTTATTTTCCAACCGACCTGTATCGTGGGCGTCTCGCCTGGCCGGTTCCCGATGCGAGACATCCCGATGTTCCCGCGCTCGATCTCATGAGTTCGATGCTGGGAGATGGCAGAAGTTCACGCCTTTTCCGCTCGATTCGTGAGGAGCAACAGCTCGCTCACTCGGTTGGAGCCTACGCCTACACCCCCGCCTTCTCCGGTCAGATCATCGTCAGCTACGATACCGAGCCCGGGAAACAGGAGGCCGCCGAAACTGCCATTTTCGCCGAGATTGCACGCTTTCAGGAAGAGGGGTGCACCGGGGAGGAGCTAGCCAAAGTGAAGAATCAGGCCCTCAGTTCCCAGCTTTCCATTCTCACAGACATGAGGGGACAGGCCTCCGATCTCGGATCGAACTGGTTGCTGACGCGAAATCTCGATTACACGCGCGACTATGTGAAAGATGTCCAGGCCGTCACGGTTGATGATGTAAAACGCGCCGCGGGATACCTCACCCCTGACAGGTACACACGGGTCGCTCTCGTTTCCGAAGAGGTCAAAGAGACGGCTCAGGCCAAACTTCGTCCGAAGCGTTCCGAGAATATTCGGAAAGTGACATTGGAGAACGGTCTTACCGTCTTACTCCTCGCCGACAAACGGGTTCCTTTCGTTCAGTCGAATGCCGTATTTCGCGGGGGACTTCTCGCCGAAACGCCTGAGAAAAACGGCGTTACCCGCTTGATGGCCCGCCTCCTCACGAAGGACACCGCGAACTATTCCGGTGAATCGATCGCCTCACTGATTGAGTCTGTCGGTGGCGGCATTGGGGGCTCATTCGGCAACAACACCTTCGGCGTCTCGGTCGGGGCGATGACCCCTGATCTCGACCTCGTAGTGAAATTGTTAGGCGAAACAATCCAGCGTCCCGCTTTTCTCGAAGCGGTCGTGGAGAAAGAAAAGCAGTTCCAGCTCGCGGCGATCAAAGCGGAAGCGGACCGACCTTTCAGCGTCGCGATGAAGGAGCTGAAGCGAAACCTTTACGGAGAGCATCCCTACGGATTGCAGTCCAGTGGCACCCCCGAAACGGTCGAAGCCCTCTTGCAGGAAGATGTCCGCGCGATGCATTCGAAACTCGTTCGCGGTGGCAACGGAGTCGTCGGCATCTTCGGCGATCTGGAACTGGACCGGGCCGAAGACATGATCCGCAGTCAGTTTGAGTCCTCGCTGGCTTCGGGTGAGCGCGCTCTCACCGAGTCATTTCTTTCCCGCATGCCGGAAAAACTTGGCACCTTCAGCGAACTGAAACACGAGAAGGAGCAGGCGATTTTCCTTGTCGGATACCGCACCGTGGATCTCGCTCATCCGGACAATCCCGCACTCGAAATGATCGATGAGGCCTGCAGCGACATGGCTTCACGACTTTTCATCCGCATCCGCGAGGAACTGGGGCTCGCCTATTCGGTTGGAGCGACGCGACTCTCCGGACTCGAACCCGGGTTCATTGTGTTCTACGCCTCGACCGCACCCGAGAAACTCGACCTCGTCCAGGCGGAGATGCTTTCCGAAATTGATCTCATGGTCAATGAAGGGCTCGAGGAAGCCGAATTCAATCGCGCCAAAGCCTCGTGGCTCGGCAGGGAGCAGATTCAACTTCAGGGAGCGAAAGAGCTCGCCTCCACCGCCACGATCGACGAGCTCGTCGGTCTCGGGTGGGACAATTACCGTAAGACTCCCGCGACCGTGAAGGCTCTTACCCGTGAGCACGTCCGCGATGTCGCCGCGAAGTATCTCCGCGAAGACAATCGTGTCATCGTCCGGTTGACGAATTGAGGACTACGCGGAGGCGCTTCTGACTTTAAGCAGGACATCCGGAATTCCGAAGCCCGATCGTTTCGAATTCCGACCTGCTGCCTGGTCCCGGGCAGGGGCAATGGGGGGCGTTTTCACGATCTGCTTTCACCAACCAAATCCCGCAGACCAGGGGCGTCGTGATCAAGTATACCGATCTATCTACCATAAATACCAAACGGAAAAGTGATATGCCATGGTCGATGCATCGTGAATATCAGCTAATTAATCTGTCTTAACTATCAAGGTGCGCTCACAAGATCGAACGCTGGTATCGATTCAGCTGAAAGCCTTGACATATTTAGCCTCGTCGGTTCTTATGAAGGTGAAAATGGTCCCGATTTCGAGATGTGATATCGGAATGGGTATGGGCTAATACTACTGTTCTCCTCAAAAAATGAAGCTCGAGATACCAGGGCAGCTACGCGGGAGCGATGCAGGGAAGGTCATGCCCATTGCGATCAAGCTGCGACGTGAGCTTGAGCCATCTTTCGCAGACCTTGGCGACGATAGGCTTGCGCTGATTTCGCCGGTTCTACGGATCGGAGGCGAGCTCGGAACATTCGGAGAGGATGCGATCGAGAATCTCAAAGTCACTGGCAAGAATGCGGAGTGCGACGTGGTAGTCGAACCCCGAAACTGGAATGAACTGAGCGAGGATCAAATCTCGGACTTGATTCGAACACGCGTTATTGAGGCGCTTCACTCGTTGCTCACCGAAGCTGGATTCGAGACAATTCCTGAGTTCCTCCGCGAAAAACAAAACCAAGGAGAACAAGGCGCGTCAACCAATCCCTGACCGCGCTGTGTCTTCGGATCGCTTTTATGATTTCAACCTTTAACCTGTCATCGACACGCGCCTTCCGGTCAGGGATTGGTGCGCTTTGACGTTCGCTTTAGAAAATGAGCTGGAAGAAACGCATGCGAGAGATCGCCGAGCGCAATCCTGATGCGATCCCAGCTTGGGTAGGATCAGGCGCTGCATTGAAGGTGTGGGATCGGGCCGAGTGGCAACTCCGCGATCAGCCAGAGATGGAGCCTGAAGTAGCTGCACGTCCGATTCTATTCGTCCTTCGTTGGCTCGCACCTCGAGGCGGACTTACCCAACGTGGGCTTAGCGCGATTGGAGATTTTGCGGCGAACCCTGGCTCAGCGGTCTTGGATGATTCTATGACGACTCCGAAAGGGACAAAATTTCTGAATGCGCACTATGACGACTGGCTTTCTACCGAAGCGATCAATTCGCTGATCGACCCGAGCGTAGAACTGCATTCAGAATCACTTGAAGCGAGGTGGAGCGCCTCGGGGAATCCAAACAGCGAACAAGGCGGTGGTGGACAAGCGGCTACTCGTTACGAGTCGACATGACCCTCTTTACTACAACACTCAACCCTGTTTCGGAGGTGCGCTCTCAGTAGCCGCTGCCACAACTCGGACGTTGTGCCTGGAAAATGAAAAAAGCGCTTACGATGGTTTGGCACATTGTCGTCTATTCAGTTGCTGCGTACTTTTTGTATATCGTGGTTTCGAAGGTTTCCGCAAATCTTGCCGGAACTGATCGGAACGATGCTCTCTGGCCTGTTGTTCTAACTGGGTCGATTTCAATGGCAGCGGCAGGTGTTGCGATCTTTGCTGCCGCAGCTGGCGCGTCATGGTTTTTCGCCAGATCCGTAGGTGCCACGAGACGAGTGATAGCCTCGCTTTTGATCAGTGCTGTTTTTGCTGGATGGATTTATTCCGCCTTTCTTTGGGTGAACTATCCCCTGCGGACGTGGCCAACCACCTTGGTAGGTGAGATGATGAATTTCGATGGGGCGCTAATTGCTTTCATTTCCATTGTTTTGCTCATCGTTCCTGCTGCAACAGGCACCGGATTGTTCGGTCATCTTTCCAAACTTGCGGCCCGCAAAACTCGGGCACAACAAGACAGCGATGGACAAGCCTGATACCGTTGTGAGTTGATTGACTTCCGTAATTTGAATCCTTACTCTACTATCGAGGTATCGCTCCCGTATCAGGCTGCCATGCTTCGGACGTTGTGCCAAAAACCCTAGCTTCTGAAAATGATTCGTCGGATCATCAGCCCAGATTCAATTGGGCGAGTCGAGTGGTTTTTTCGGACTGTGGCTATTGTCGCGCTCAGTGCTGTCTATCTTTCAGCACTTGCCCCGAAACCACCTTTCACAGGCAACGATTCGCTTCAATGGGCTGCGGAGATTATCTTATTGCTCGTTCTCGGGATAACTGCAGTGGTTCCGCGACTACGCGATATTGGCTTTGATCTCAAAGAACCAAAAGGAATTTTTTCAGCCGTCGCTTTCGCGGTGTGTTTCGTGTTTGCACCTATCTTAACAATGCTGCTTTTCATTCCTCTTTGGTTTTCTCGAAAGGATGCATGGACGATATTCCGCTCGAAAAGAAAGGTGATGACCAATAGCAAACGGGCGCGACAAGACGAGGATCCCAAGCCCGATAACGCCCCGAGGAATTAACAGGAACGGAATTAAATTCGCAGGGACAAATTAATTCGCAGGGACAAATTCGCAGGGACAAATTCGCAGGGACAAATTCGCAGGGACAAATTCGCAGGGAC
>JARGPH010000048.1:0-24662 GCA_029213065.1 Verrucomicrobiales bacterium
CTTTCACGGTAGCTCTTAAGGACGATGATATCGTCGAAGCTGACGAGAACTTCACCCTCACGCTGAGTGGTCTCACTCCGGCAACGGCACCTGTTGGATCGATCGACATCACCGATGGCGCTACCGGCACGATCGTAAATGACGATAGCACGACAGTAACGATCGGCGACGCAGTCCTCGATGAGTCGGGCGGTTCGATGACCTTCACGGCAACACTCGGAAATGCCGTTCAAGGTGGATTCGCCGTGGATGTCGTTTTTGCGAATGGAAGTGCCACCGGTGGCAGTGATTTCGCCAATACTGTGCAGACGTTGATCTTTGACGGCACCGCCGGTGAAATGGAAACGTTCACCGTCGCGATCACGAATGATAGCGATGTCGAAGCGGATGAAACCTTCAACCTCTCGATGACGAATGTTGTCGCAGGAGCCGGAGTTGACACGAACGATATCGTTGTCACTGACACCGCCATCGGCACGATCACGAACAACGATATTGATTTGGTCATTGTCGCCGATCAGGTGAGTCTTGACGAAGGTCAGAGTGGCAACACGCAATTCACCTTTACGGTGACTCGTGCAGGTCGCACCGATGGCACGACCGAAGTTGGCTACACCGTCTCCAGTGCTCAGGCCGATGGGGCTGAATTCTTCGGTGGGGCTTTACCGGGCGGGACAGTCTCGTTTGCGGCAGGGGAACTGATGAAAACGATCACGATTGATGTTGCGGGAGACCGGGTTGTTGAGAGTGATGAACTATTCACAGTGACGCTTTCTAACGCGTCCGATTCAGTGGGGACGAACGAGGTCGACATCGAAACGGCAACAGCCGATTCGACGATCGTGAATGATGATATCGATCTTGAAATCTCTCCAGCGCTGGTGACTCATAGCGAAGGCGATGCCGGGGTTACGAGCTACACTTACACGGTGACACGCACAGGCGCCCTCGATGGAACGACGACGGTTAACTGGGACGTTTCCGGAAGTGGTGCCAATCCGGCTGTCGCATCTGACTTTGGTGGCAGCTTCCCCGGTGGCACTCTGGTGTTTTCCGCAGGTCAAACCACGAAGATGATCACGATTCAAGTGAGCGGTGATAACACCGTTGAAATGCTTGAAGGATTTACGGTTACTCTCTTTGGAGAGATGGATTCGGAAGCCCCGGATCATGCCGTCGATCTTGAAGCGGCGACTGCCCTTGGTGAGATCGTCAACGACGACGCGGCGAAAGCCTCGATCGGAGACGCGACGATTGCTGAAGGTGGAAATCTCGAATTTACGGTGACGCTCGACAACCCTGTCGATGTCGACACAATCGTGACCTACAGCACCGGAGATGGAACGGCGACGACCGCTGATTCTGATTACACCGCGCAGACCGCGCAGACGATCACGATCCTCGCTGGCGAAACGACCGGAACGATCACGATCGCGACGACGGGAGACAACAAAGTTGAACTCGATGAAACGATGACGGTGACGCTGACAGGCGTTGCTGCCGGAGGGCGTGATGTCACTATTGATGGAACAGCGAATACCGGCACCGGAACGATCACGAACGATGATGCGGCAACCATTTCGATCGATGATGTATCGATCGATGAAGGTGGCGATCTCGTCTTCACCGTGACGATGACGAATGAGTCAGACACAGCGGTATCGTTTGATTACGCGACGGTTGTCGGAACCGCCGGAGCAGGGGACTTCACGGAAGTTGCCAGCACGACGCTGACGTTCGCACCGGGCGAGACTACCAAAACGATTACGATTGAGACGACTGAAGACCTCATCGTCGAAGACGACGAGACCATGACGGTGGTGCTCAGTGCGCTTGCACCGAACGGACGCGCCGTGACGATAGCGGATGATACCGGTGAAGGCACGATCACGAATGATGATAAAGCACTCCTCTCCATTAGCGATGTGACGCAGCTGGAAGGAACCGGCGGGTTCTCAACCTTCGTCTTCACCGTATCGACTGACAAGGTTGCTAGCAAGGACATGACCGTTGTCGTGAACAGTGCGGCTTTGACGGCTGCTGCGGGAAGCGATTTTCAAAGTGTTGTGAACCAACCCGTGACGATTTTGGCCGGTGAGAACAGCGCAACGGTGACGGTGAATATCGCTACTGATGCTATCGTCGAGGACGACGAGACCTTCATGATGAATCTTACGGACGCTCGCTTCGATGGTGCGACCGACGCAAGTCGTGTTGTCATTACTGATGCGCAGGGAGTCGGGACAATCGAAAATGATGATCTCGCTACGATTGCAATCAGTGATCCGGTTGCAGTGACCGAAGGGGATACTGGAACGACCACTTTGGTCTACACCGTGAGCCTTGACAACGCTGCGCAGGAACCAATTACAGTAGATTTTGCAACAGCGGATGGAACCGCGACTGCTGGTAGCGATTACGTGGCTCAGAGTGGCACGCTGACGTTTGCCGCAGGCGAAACAAGTAAGACGATCAGTGTTGTCGTCAATGGCGATGAGGTCGTCGAGGGCGATGAGACGGTTCTAGTTAACCTGACCGGTGCCAAATTCGACGGTAATACTGATGCGACGCGAGTCGTGATCGGTGACGCTCAGGGCGTAGGCTCGATCAACGATGATGATGCGGCGGCACTGACAATCAATGATGTCACGGTCACCGAGGGCAATGCCCCGGGAACGGTCAACGCGACCTTCACGGTGACGCTCGATAATGCCGTGCAAAGCGGTGTTGCAGTTGATTTCGCAACCGCAGACGGAACTGCTACAACTGCGAATTTGGATTACGTCACCAAAAGCGGAATGTTGAATTTCGCCGACACTGCTGGTGAAACGAAGACGATCACGGTAGTCGTAAACGGCGATGAGACGGTGGAGTTGGATGAAAATTTCCTCGTCAACCTGAGCAGCGTCGTCGCAGTGGGTAATGTAACGATCGCCGACGCTCAGGGTGAAGGCACGATTACGAATGACGACAAGGCAACGATCACAATCAGTGACCCGGTTGCAGCCGTGGTCGAAGGCGATGCCGGAACCGTGAACATGGTTTACACCGTGACGCTTGATAAGGCGGCACAGGAGCCAATCACAGTTGATTTTGCAACCGCTGACGGCACTGCGAATGCCGGGAGCGATTACGTTGCTCAAAGCGGCACTCTTACGTTTGCTGCTGGAGTGACCACCCAAACCATCACCGTATTGGTGAATGGCGATGTTATTGTAGAGGGCAGCGAAACTGTTCTCGTGAATTTGAGTAATGCTGAATACAACGGTATCACTGACACGAGCCGCGTGGAAATCGGAACCGGCACGGCGACCGGGACGATCACGGACGACGATGTTGCTGCACTGACGATCAATGATGTCACGGTCACAGAGGGTGACGGTGGATCACAGGTCGCGACTTTCACGGTGACCCTTGATGTCGCGGTTCAGAGCGGCGTCTCAGTTGAATATGCGACAGCCGACGGCACCGCGACAACGGCTGACTCGGATTACGCTCCGACCAGCGGGACATTGAACTTCGTCGGCACCGCAAACGAAACCAAAACGATCAGCGTGACAGTTAACGGCGATCAAGTCGTGGAACTCGACGAGAACTTCCTCGTAAACCTCAGCAACCTGATTGCGGTTGGTAATGTGAGTATCGCTGATAATCAGGGCGAAGGAACGATTACGAATAATGACGCGGCACTCGTCTCAATCGGAAACGCGACAGTTGTCGAAGGCGGAAATCTAGTCTACACCGTGACGCTCGATAAGGTGGTCGATGTTGATACGATTGTGACCTACAGCACCGCAGACGGCACCGCGACGACAGCGGATTCGGATTACACAGGGCAAGCCTCTCAGACGATCACGATTCTGGCCGGCGATACGACGGGAACGATCACGATTGCGACGACGGCCGACAATAAGGTCGAGCTCGACGAGACGATGACGGTGACGCTGACAGGCGTTGCTGCTGGAGGACGCGATGTAACCATTGATGGAACAGCGAATACCGGAACAGGCACGATCACCAATGACGATGCCGCGACGATTTCAATCAGCGACGCAACGATCGATGAAGGTGGCGATCTTGTCTTCACGGTGACGATGACGAATCCGTCCGATGCAGCGGTATCGTTTGATTACGCAACTGCGACCGGAACGGCCGGAGCAGGTGACTTCACTGGTGATACCGGGACGGTGACGTTTGCTGCCGGGGAAACTTCGAAGACGATTACGATTGCAACCACCGAAGACCTCATCGTTGAGAACGATGAGAAAATGACGGTCGTCCTCAGTGCGCTCAATGCGAACGGACGCGCCGTGACTATTGCGGATGGTACCGGAGAGGGCACGATCACGAACGATGATAAAGCGCTTCTCTCAATTGGCGATGTGGTGCAAAATGAAGGTTCCGGCGGAGGTCTCAGTTCTTTCACTTTCACGGTTACGAGTGACAAAGTAGCCAGTGAAGACATTACGGTTCTCGTCAGTAGCCTCGGCGTGACTGCGACCGGTGGAACGGACTACGTTAACTTGTCGAATCAGCCTCTCACTATCGTGGCCGGCACGACGACTGCGATTGTGAATGTGACGATCGGAGCAGACGACATCGTTGAAGACGACGAGACGTTCCAGATGAACCTGACGAATGCGAAGTTCGGCGGTGCAGCGGATGCAACACGGGTAGAGATTTCCGATCCACAGGCGATCGGGACAATCACAAACGATGATCTTGCGACGATCACGATCAGCGACCCGACCGTGGTCGAAGGAGACACAGGCACAGTGAACCTGATGTATGAGGTGTCCCTCAGTCACGCTTCGCAGGAGCCGATCACGGTTGATTTTGTGACGGCTGACGGCAGTGGCACTGCTGGCGTTGACTACGTAGCCCATTCCGGAACGGTGACTTTTGCTCCGAATGCGAAGACCGCCTGGATCACCGTCGTCGTGAATGGCGACAATCTCGACGAGCAGCCCGGCGAGACCGTGTTGGTGAATCTCAGCGATGCCAAATACAAAGGCGCGCCGGATCCAACCCGCGTCACGATTGGCGACGATCAGGGCGTAGGAACGATCACGGATGATGACTTCACTCCGGTAGCTCATGCCGGAGGTCCTTACACGATCGATGAAGGCGATTCGGTGACTCTGAACGGTTCCGCTTCGAGCGATGCTGATGTGCCGGCTGATACGCTGACTTACACCTGGGACATCAACGGCGACGGCACGTTCGGTGACGCGACAGGTGTCACACCGACCCTGACCTGGGCACAATTGATGGCTCTGGGAATCGATGATGGACCGTCCACTTTCAACAATGTGAAGGTTAAAGTTTCCGACGGAACCAATGAGGCGACTTCGGCAGGGACTTCACTCACGGTCAACAATGTCGATCCGGATATCACTTCCCCGGCAGTCATTGAAGTGATTGCTGAGGGCAACGCGCCGCTCTCCACTTCAGGCACCTTTGCTGTGACTGATCCGGGCACGCTCGACGTCGTCGATGCCACGGTCGATTCGGTTGTCGGCGTGTCAGGCACCGACGGCGGGCTCACTCAGGCGGAACTGTTTGCAATGCTGACGGTCGACGCAACTCCGGTCATCGCGAGCGGTGCGACAACGGGCACGATCAACTGGAGCTTTGACAGTTCCAGCAGCAGTGAGAATTTTGACTTCCTTGCGGTTGGCGAATCCTTGCAGCTCACCTACACCGTTAGGGCAACTGACGATGACGGCGGCACCGACACGCAAACGGTAACGATCATCATCACCGGCACGAACGACGCGCCGACGGCGAATCCTGACACAGGTGCAATCGATGAAGATTCACTTCTGACGGTGGCCGCCAACGGAGTTCTCAGTAACGATACCGACCCTGACCTCAGTGACGTGCTCACAGTCAGTTCCTCTGATTCCAGCAGTGCGCTCGGCGCGGTTGTCGTCGTGAACGCCGACGGCTCCTACACCTACGATCCACGCACCGCTGCGGCGCTGCAGATGCTAGTCGAGGGCGAGACGGTGACGGATACGTTTGAATATACGATCATCGATGGTAATGGCGGTAGTGATACCGCGACGGTGACGATCACGGTGACCGGTAAAGGCAACGTCGAGATCAATGCGACCGACATCCTCCCTGACGGATCGCAACTCGGTGCGGGCGCGGGACCGATCGCGCTTTCTACGAATGGCAGCAACGAACTCGAGGTTCACGTCAACGGGACGCTCGTGAAAACGACGACGCCTGCGGCAATCGGCAACGCCAATGGACCTCACGACATTGTCATCGTCGGTGACGCTGATGATGTCGTCGACATTAACAGTGGCGGCATTGGAGCGGGAGTATTTGAAAACCTCGTGATCACGGCAGCGACCGTGAATCTCGATGCTACAGTTGAGACGAATGCTGACCAGACTTTCAACGCGGCAGTCGTCGTGACGGGAGACTCCGTCATCGACGCAAGAGATGTATTCTTCAATGATACAATCGATCTCGAAACGAACGATCTCGTCGTCGATATCACGAGCACAACGACGACGATCTCTCAGGTCATTAGCGGTGTGGGTGGCAGCTTTGAGAAAGCCGGAACCGGCACGATTACCCTGACGGAAGTCAACACCTACACCGGCGGCACGACGATCAGCGAGGGCACCTTGCAGATCGGAGCCAACGGGGTGACAGGCGATATTGAGGGGAATGTGATTAACAATGCGACGCTCGTTTTCGCCCGGAGTGATAATTTCACTTTCGATGGTGATATCAGCGGTAGCGGCGATGTCCGTCAGACGGGCGACGGTGCTGCTAATGGCAACTTCAGTGGAGAGCAACTCACTCTCAGTGGTAATAACAGTTACTCCGGTACGACGACGATCGATGCCGAGACTGAAATCGTGGTTACGAATAACAACGCACTCGGAACGAGTGCTGTTCTCCTTAATGGTGAGGACGCCGGATTGATTCTTGGTGCCGAGGGATTGAACCTTGCTAACGCGCTTTCGACGACGAGCAGCGGCAACGCCCGGATGCATGTCGAACTGCTCTCCGGTCTCACCGCCGGCACTTATTCCGGGCCGATTGTGATCAATGCTCCGAATTTCTTCAATTTTCAGATTCGCCCTGAGGGAGGAACATTGACGCTTTCCGGCATCGTCTCCGGAGCTGGATCAATCACTCACCAGACGGCAGGCACTGTGGTTCTGACTAACACGAATACGAACGCCGGTGGAATTATCATTTCGAACACGTCTTCAATTGTGCGAGTCGAATCGAATACGCCATCCGGTGGTGATATCGTGATCGACCGCGGTGTCCTCGAACTTGCTGACACGGTGAGCATGACCAATTCAGTCGTTCTCCGTGACAACCAGCATGGTCTTTCTCTGATCCGCGTTGAAGCGGGTTCCGGGGCGACCACTGCAACGATCGGTGGAGGCATCACGATTGATGAAAGCCAGGTGGGTGACTTCCGCCTTGATGCGAGTGCCGGTGATACACTGATCATCAATGGTGTCATCTCGGGTGCCGGAACCAGCGGCTTGACCAAGACAGGTGACGGAGCGGCCGTTCTCAACGGCAACAACACCTACTCGGCCTTCACAAACGTCTCAGCAGGCACGCTCGAAATCAATGGCAACAGCGCGGTTGCGACCGGAGCGGTCACCGTCGAAAGCGGGGCAACGCTCGGTGGCGAAGGTGTCACCGGTGGTGCTGTCACGGTCGCCAGCGGCGGCACACTCAGTCCGGATCTCACCGCACCGGGTGACCTCGGAACGGGGGATCTTTCTCTCGCATCCGGAGCGATCTACACGGTTCAAATCGACGGGCTCGCGCCGGAAACCGGATACGATCAACTCGACGTTGCCGGTTCGGTGAACCTGAACTCTGATACCGGAGCCGGTGCAACGCTCGACCTTTCACTCGGATTCAATCCTGACATTTCGGGAACGACCTTCACGATCATCGATAACGATTTTGCCGATGCGATCACGACAGAGTTCGACGGATTCCCTGAAGGGCATGTTTTCAATCTCACGTCGAGTGCGAACGGTGAGGTCTACGTCTTCCAGATCACCTATGCGGGTGGAGATGGAAACGACGTCGTTCTGACTTCGTTCGGCCAGGCGGAAACGAGTGTTGAACTCGTTGGAACCGATCTTGTCATCACCGATATCAACAATGATTCGGACGATGCGATTTCGATCACCGAAGATGCGACCCATTACATCATCAGTGATACGGCACTCGCTCTGACAACCTCACAAAGCGCTCCTGAGTTTGTGCGCGTTGACGGGAAAACGATCAAGGTGCTTAAGACTGCGGTTAAAGGGCTCATTGTGAACACGGAGAATACCGAAGCTCCTCCTGCGGATGCGAATTCCGAGGAAGTCACGCTCGGTGCCTTGACCTTCGACGGTGATATCACGGTGAACTCGGATGATATCATCCTGACCGGCAGCCTCACCGCTGATGACGGCGGCACACCCAAGAATATCACGCTGAATGGAGCGGTCGACGTGAGCACTTCGCTTGCTCTCACCGGCCGGGATATCGTGGTGACAGGACGAGCGATATCAGCAACGGGACGCACCCTTACGATTGATACTGAGGGCACCAGTTCTCTCCAGGAGACGGACTTCGGAACCGTGGTTAAAGACGGCAGCGGCAGCCTGGCTCTCACCGGTGCGGGGGACAACAGTGCGCTTGCGGCGATCGTCAACGGTGGTCTGCTCACCCTCGATAAATCGGGGTCAGCAAATCACCGCGCTATCGGTGGCGGCGGTCTCACGATCAATAATGGAGGCACGGTTCAGTTAACGGGAACGAATGGCGATCAAATCTATGCGACTGGTCCCGTCCGGGTGAATGCCGGCGGTATTCTCGACCTCAATGGTCGCAACGAGCAGGTCAATACCTTCGCAACCCTTGCCGGGACCGTGACTAACACGAGTGCAACCGCTTCCACTCTAACGTTTAACACGGGAACGAATGACAACTTCACCGTCGAAGGCACTGGTGATATCACTCTTGACGGAGCGATCACTTCCGCAGCGGAGCGCACTCTGAGTAAGGACGGTGTAAACACACTCACCCTTACCGGGACCCAGGAGAATACGCTTCTCATTCTCGACGTAAGCGATGGCGACGTCGAACTCGACAAGTCGGCGAACTACGCGGTCGTCGGGATCGCTGATATCGCGTCAGGTTCCACGGTGACGCTCACCGGAACGGGTGGGAACCAGATCTTTGGTGGCAGCACTGCGGGACAGCAGGGCAAAGTCACGATCAGCCTCGGTGGCACGCTGGATCTCAATGGAAATTCTGAATCTCTCTCCGGATTGAATGGAGCAGGCGAAGTGACTAACTCAGCCGGTAGCGACGTTGTCCTTACAATTGGCGAGTCCGATGCCATCGGTATTTTCTCAGGCAAAATCACTGAGACTGGAGCTGGCGAACTTGCGCTGACAAAGGTTGGAACCAATCGCTTCATCATGAGCGGTGGGAATGGAGACAACACTTACACCGGGCTGACAACGGTCTCCGGTGGCGAGTTCGAGGTCGGTGGCAGCTTTGGAGTGGATGGTGCGATTCTTGGCGACATCCTTGTTGAGAGTGGCGGAATCTACGAAGCGAAGCAGGACAATGTCATTGCGGACACTGCTAAAATTACGGTTCTGACAGGAGGGGCTGTTGATCTCAGTCGAAACGAAACATTCGGATCGCTTGCCGGAGGAGGAAACTTCTCGATTGGTTTCTCTCAGGTAGCACTTGCGGATCTTGATGGATCTGAGTTCTCAGGAGTTCTCAGTGGTGGTGGTAACATCACGATCACGGGAGCGATCACCGCAGGAACTCAGATTTTCAGCGGAGCGAATACCTACAATGGGCAGACTTTTGTAAATGGAGGAACCCTTCTCGTTAACGGAACGCACGACAACGCGAAGACCTACACGGTTGCGGCGGGTGCAACCGTGGGAGGCGATGGCACAATCAATCTCGAAGCGGGAAGTAATTTCGTGATTCTTGACGATGGAAACCTCGCGACAGGGGACGCCGGAATCGGTGAACTCGTTGTCAACGGTGGCTCCGTCAACTTCAATGGAGACTTCGAGTATGAGATCAGTGGCGCTGCGAGCGATAAACTGACCACGAGCGGAAACTTCACCTTCAACAGTGGCACTTCTGTTCTCGAAATCACTGATACGGTCGATTCGATCGATGGAACGACTTACTTTGTGGTCAACAACACAGGGGCCAATGCCGTCACCAACATCTTTGCCGGTAAGCCTGAAGGCGCCACGATCACGGATGACGAGGGCGACAAATACACGATCAGTTATGTCGGTGGCGATGGAAACGATGTTGTCCTTTTCGCCGGAGCGGCTGAGACGAATGTTGATCTGGATGGCAGCGGCAATCTGACGGTGACCGATATCAACGTCGATTCTGATGACATGATCGCAGTCGAGATTGTTACCGTGAGTGGAGTCGATTACTACCAGATCAGTGATTCGACCGCAGGACGGGTTCTCTCGACCACCAACCTCGGAGGAGCCGATGTTCTGCGTCCGAACGCATCCACCGTCCTCGTGCGGGTTGGTGCCGTGACAGGCAATGTCAAGATCGACACGACCGGGCCAACTGCCGGGGTCGAAGCGGCTGACAGCGTCAGGATTACGAGCATGCCTGCAAGTGTCACGGGTGACGTGACGATTATCTCGTCGGCGATTCAGCTGGATGGCGGAATTACCGCGACCGGTGATATCACTCTGACTGGTGATTCAGCACTCGGAAATCCGATCAGCCTGACGGCGACCGACGTGATCTTCGACGGTGATCTCGACCTCGGGGCACACGACCTCACTCTCGATGTCACCGGCACTGCGAGTGGTTCCTCTGATGCGGTGATCGGATCCGGAGGTATCACGAAACTCGGAACAGGAACGGTGACTCTCACCGGCACCGGGATTGCTTTTGAAGGCGGTCTCGATATCGATGCGGGGCGTTTCGTCCTAGAGGATGCGACAGGCTTCGCAACGGGTCTCGACGCGGCGATGACTCTCGATGTTGCTTCGGGAGCATTCCTTGAGTTTGAAGTGACTGGTGCCAATGATCACCGCGTTGCCTCCACGGGCGGCACCGGGGTGACCCTTTCCGGAACGGGAACGATTGAGAAAACCGGCACAGGAAAACTTTCCCTCGGAGGGGGAGGCAACGCTTTCCACGTGAATATCGCGATGGGGAGCGGTGGGCTGATCGACGTTCAGGAAGGAACCCTTCAGAACGGACCCTGGAAAGGCCAGGATTGGTCGGCAAACCTAGCTGATCTCAATGTTGATGCCGGTGCGACCTTTGATGTCTGGGATGGCATAAGCGCTCGTGTTGATGCGCTCTCCGGTGCAGGCACGATTACACGCGGCAATCCGAATACACAGACCAGTAATCTCATCATAGGTGTTGATAACGGCATTGGTGATTTCACCGGTGTGATCGGTAGGACGGGAACGGCGTTTGTGAGCCTTCAGAAAGAAGGCGCGGGAACGCAGACACTGAGTGGATCCGGTAACAACACAGATCTGACGGCAACGGTAAACGGTGGCGAGCTCGTCCTCGCGAAAGCGAGCGGTGCTGCGGTGCATGCACTTGAAGGAACCGGCACGGTCCTCACGATCAACAATGGCGGAACGGTTCGTCTCGCCGGAACAGGAAACGATCAAATCGATGATCGTGCTCAGGTCACGGTCAACACCGGTGGCGTTCTCGATCTCGATGGAAATTCCGAAGGCTTCGACAAACTCACCGGAAGCGGACAAGTGGAATCCACCGGCGCTGCCGTTCTCACGATTGGGACGAACAATGGTGGCAGCACCTTCCACGGGAAACTCACAGAGGCGCTGACGCTGGAGAAAACCGGAACCGGGGAATTCCAGATCACTAACGTCACGAACGATTACACCGGGGGAACAACGATCCTCGATGGAAGACTTAAAGCATCTGATAACACGCTCGGTGCCGCAGCACTCACCCTCGATGGTGGAACCTTGATGAATGTCGGCGCTTCTAACGGAGGTTCCTACTTCGACAACGATCTGGGACGTCAGGTCATCGTCGGGGCGAACGGAGGCTCACTCCGCGCAGGATGGGCGGCTATGACCGTCAGCGGTCAGATTACGAGTAACACCGGTTCGGGGGCACTGACGATCGCCAATGACAACGCCGTGACCCTAACGAATGCCGGTAATAACTATGTCGGTGATACCATCATCGGAGCCGCTGGTTCGGGCAGCAATGCCACTCTCATTATTGGAGCCAACGGCGTCATTCCGGATGGAGCGGGCAAAGGCATCGTGATCTTTAATGGGGTTCCCAACGCGTTCCTCAATCTGAACGGATTCGAAGAGACGATCAACGGAGTCCGGCATGATGCCGGCGATGCCTTCATCGAGAGTAGGACCGGAAACGGAAAACTCACGATCGGTGCCAATGACGTCTCGAGCGACTTCAGCGGAGTGATCCGGGATAATGGAGGCACCTTCGCATTGACCAAAATCGGGGCTGGAACTTTGACGCTCTCCGGGACTGTCGCGAACACCTTTACCGGGCAAACGCTCGTTTCAGAAGGCGTTCTCGAACTTAACAAAACGCCGGGCGTCGACGCCATCGCCGGTGACGGGACCGCAGGAACCGTCGACATTCTCGTTGATGGGGGAACCCTCCTCAACAGCGCAGCGAACCAGATTTCAGACGCCGTGAGTATCACGCTCGACGAGAGCACCTGGGATCTCGATGGCAATGACGAGACCGTCAATAACGTCGCGGGAATCAATGCGACGGCGGCGAGTGGCTTCGTCTTTGACGGGGCGACACTGACCTTGAATCGGATTGATTGGGATCGGGCAGCACCCGCTGTCAGCGGGACAATCAGCGACGGAACCGGAACCTTGCGGTTTGTGGCCGTTGGCGGAGTCGATCCGGTTTTCGAGACGGCTCACCATGGTGGCGTGACCGTGGGCGACGCGATCCAGATGGATGCAGCGACTTTGAAATTCCGTGCCACCACCTATGGCACCACTCTGAATGGCGTTGTCAGCGGGGCAGGGCAACTCGTGTATGATGTTACGGGCGGATCCGGAGGGCTTACTCTCACGAACGGAGCCAATGACTACACCGGAGGAACGGTGTGGAAAGGTGGGTCGGGCAACTGGAACCTGTTCACCGTTACTGCAAGTGGCGCGCTCGGAACGGGCGATGTCACGATCGAGGGCGGAAATCAATCCACCTGGACTGGTGCCGGTAGCACTCCCGCTGCGTTCATCTTCAGTGGCGGGGCGACGACTCACTCGAACAATTTCATCCTTACGGGCGACGCCACCATTTCGGTTGGAAGTCCCAAAGGGGCTGCCACGACTGGTGATAGCGTCGATCTCACCGGTGATTTTGATCTCGGTGGGCATACGCTGTTTGTCCGGGGAGTAGGTGAGGGTACCATCAGCGGAGATATCTCCGGCATTGGTAGCGGTCTTACGAAAATCGATAACCCGAGCACTTGGATTCTTTCGGGAACCAACACCTACACGGGTGTGACAACCGTCAACGACGGCACACTCCAGCTCGACGGCACTCACACGGGTGGCGGCGTTTACACGGTGACTGATACCGCAACACTCAGTGGAACCGGCTCGACCGAGTCAGGACTTGTCATTGATATCAATGGCGACCTTTCACCCGGCGTGGGCGGCATCGGAACACTTTCGATCGAAGGTGGCGTCACTCTACGGGGTGAATTCCTCTTCGATGTGAATGGTGCGTCCTCTGATCTCCTTTCGGTAGTCGATGATATTGCCACTGCCACTAACGGCGATCTCTCGACCGTTACCCTTGATGCCACCGATTCGATCTTGACCGTGACAGGCACTCCGCCTGCGGCCGGCTCAACCATCCTCTTGATCGACAACGGGGGAGACGATGCCGTGATTGGGCGCTTCAAAGATTACCTCGAAGGTGACGTTGTTACCGTCGGAGCCGATCAGTATGTGATCTCGTATGTTGGTGGTGATGGAAATGATGTCGTGCTCTTCGCGGGACAGCCGGAGACTAACATCACCATCGATGGTTCCGGAAACCTGCTCGTTACCGATATCAATAGCGATTCGGCTGATGATCTCACCGTCAAGATTATCGACCTTGGCGGCGAAGCCTACTACGAGATCTCCGACAGCGGATTTGCTCAGGTGATTTCCACGACGGGAATTGATTCGGCCGATGTGATTCGCCCGAGCGCCAATGTCGTTCAGATCAAGGTTTCCGCTGTCACCGGAACCTTCACGATCGACACCGCGAACGGTGCGGACACAGGTGTAGACACCGTCACGATCGGTGCTCTTGCTGATCCTGTCATCGTCCTTCCGAATGATCTCACAGTCAGTGCTGAGACGATCAACCTGAATACCGGAATCACGACGACAGCGGATATCACCCTGAATGGCGGAACCGAAGTGAAGGATTCCCTGACCCTGACGGCTGACGACCTCTACCTCAACGGAACAACCGATCTCGATGTGAATACGTTGACGATCGATGTGACCGGGGTTGATGGAAAAGCCAACGGAATCATTTCCGGAACCGGCGGTTTCATCAAAGAAGGGACCGGGCTTTTCCATCTCAATGCGCAGATGGATTACACCGGCACGACCGATGTGGCGGATGGGACGCTTCTAATCGGAGCGAATGGAGTTACTAACGCCGAATCCAACATCACGATTCGCACCGGAGCGATTCTCGAACTGGTCGAAATAGCAGGGAACTTTATCGCCGATACTGCCGATGTGAACATCGAAAGCGGAGGTCTTTTCCGCATTCCGAAATCCGAAACCATTGGCGGACTCAGTGGTGCCGGTGACGTGGAAATGACAAGCACCACGAATCGTGACCTCCGTGTTGGCGGAGGAAACGAAACCACGACTTTCACGGGAACGATCTCTGATGGCGCGGGCGCAGGGCTGCTGAACCTCTCGAAAGTGGGAACCGGAACCCTCACTCTCGGAGGCGCCAATACCTTCCGCGGAACGACGGATGTTGACGCCGGGATACTGATTCTCGATGCGGTCGATGCCCTCGGATCGACCAGCGATATTACGATCGCCTTCGGCGCGACACTTCAGGAGAACGGCGTTGCCGGGAGCCTGATTGGTGATACGACGAATGTGATTGTCCTCGGTGGAGGCACCTTTGCTCTCGATAAGAATGAGGTCATCGGAGGTCTCTCCGGAGCGGGTATCGTTACAGCGATGGACGTCGACAATTCGAACAATTCTTCAGATGTCTGGACTCTGACAGTGGGTGGCGGCAATGCCACGAGCACCTTCAGTGGAACGCTTCAGGATGATCCGGGCGATGTGAAACTGGCTCTGACTAAAATCGGAACGGGTGTTCTCACGCTCAATTCGGCTAATACCTTCACCGGGGCCACCTTCGTAAATGGCGGCAGGTTGGTTCTCGCCGCTGTGAACGCATTGGGATCGACCACATCGATCACGATCAGAAATGGTGCGACCCTCGAAGAGAATCAGGTTGCCGGCAGCCTCATTGGAGATGCGACCGAGGTTACCGTCCAGGGCGGCGGTACCTTCCTGATCGACAAGAACGAGGAGATCGGCGCGCTCTTCGGCGCGGGGACGATCTCGACGTTCGAAGCTCCGGGAGGATCTGATCAGACATCGGCGGATGAATGGTTTATCGGAGTCACCGGTGGTAACTTCACCGGAATCCTCGAAGATGGCGCCGGTAGCGCTGCGCTCACTCTCAACAAGCGAAGCGCTGATACCTTGATTCTTTCAGGCGTCAATACCTACACAGGGAAGACCAACATCAGTGCCGGTACTCTCGACCTCAACGGTGGAGAAATCGGAAATGGCGGACCTGCGAATACGGTCACGGTTTCCAACGGGGCCACTCTCACCGGAAATGGAACCGTCTACGCCCCGGTTTCCGGTGTCGCGGGATCTTTCATCATCACGGATGGTGACCTGACTCTCGGGGATATCGGAGGAAATGGATTCGCGACTGCGGGAACCATCATCGTCAATACGGATGACACCCTGACATTGAATGATTCCGGAATCGCTCAGATTGGTTCGGTGACTCTCGTGAAATCGGGGGCTACCCTGACAGCACCCAATAACCTTGAGATCAGCGCAGGAGGCGCACTCTTCGGTGGCGGTGACGTCAATGCAGACGTCAACGTGCTCGATGGTATCGTCAGTCCGGGTGAAATCGGAACGGATACCACGCAAACACTGAGCACTGACTCGATCGATTTTGGAACGGGCACTTACACGATTGATCTCGATGGTATAAGCAATGGCGATCTCCTCGACGTTACCGGAACGGTGACGATCGGTAACGGTGTCGCCGACCTCGATATCTTCTCCGCCGCCAACCTCAGTGGACTCACCGGACAGACCATCGTGATCATCGAAAACGACGATCCGACAACAGGTCCGCTCGATATGGTGAGCGGAACCTTCGCAGGGAAGCCTGAAGGTTCCTCCTTCACGGTCGGTGGGCAAACCTATGTGATCAGTTACAGTGGCGGAACCGGCAATGACGTCGTTCTCTTCGTCGGCGAGCCGGAAACGCAGGTGGAACTCACCGCCGGGGGCGTTCTCAATATCACCGATATCACGAACGATTCGACGGACACGCTCACGGTGACTTACGATGCCGTTGCCAACACCTATACAATCGTGGAAGCCGATGGTGCTCTCGTCCTCAGCACGCTGGGCCTGACGAACTCTCAGGTGACTCGACCCGATGCGCAGACTGTGATCATTGACGCCAATGCAATCCCGGGCGGCGTGACCGGATTCAATCTCGATACGAGTGGCCCTGACAACATCACGGTGGGGATTGAAGATAATGATTCCGCCACTTTGCTGACTCCGAACGGAGCCTTGGCAATCGACGGAAGTGTTTCTATTCTCGCTGATGATATCACGCTTGGAGATGGAACGATTGTTGGTTCGATCGATACGACTGCTGGAAACGGCAGTATTCTACTCGATGCCCAACATCAGATCGATATCAGGCAGAACTCCAGTCTTACGACAGCGGACGGCAGTGTCACTTTGAATGCCAATGTCGCTGATTCCGCATCTGGTGGGGCTCAGGGTATCGACATTTACAACGATGTTTCAATCGCGACCGATAGTGGCGACATCACCATGAACGGGCGCGGTAGTGGACAGTTTGACAATAAGTTTGGTGTTCGGATTCGTCCCGACGCAAGTGTGATTTCAAGCACAGGTGCGATCGACATCGATGGTATTGCCGATGGTAACGGAGACAATAACCGCGGTGTCTTTCTCCAGCTTCGCACTACGGTTCGTACTGCGGGAAATATCACGATTGACGGAACCGGCGGCGGCCGATCAGGAGGCAATGCAGGTGCGGGAACCGATGACGAAGGCAACGACGGCGTCGAGATTCAAGGGCTCGTTGAGGGCACTGGAGCTGGATCGATACTCATCACCGGAACCGGAGGAGGCGAGTCTGCTGATGCTTCAAATAACAACAACGGAGTCGAACTTTCAGAAGGCGATGGCGTCATCCGCAGTTCAGGCAGCGGGGCGATTGTTATCACCGGAACCGGTGGCGACGCTAATGGCGAGAACAGTGGTGTCGTCATTGCTGAAGGTAACGTCGTCGAAAGCACGACGGGGAATATCCTTATCACCGGTCAGGGTGGCAGTAACCAGAATCGCAATAACACGAACAGTAACGTCGGCATCCTCGTCGATGGTATCATTGAGTCGAAAGGCGCTGCGACAATCAGTCTTGATGGAGATGGTGGTGGCGGACTGGGCACGAACAATGACCTGAACCGTGGTGTTGAAGTTTCCAGCGCAACTGCTGAAATCAAGTCAGTCGACGGAGCAATCACCATCATCGGTGACGGTGGTGGAGCGGGCTCTACTAGCGATGACGATAACGATGGTGTCTATATCTCGGAAGGTTCGAAGGTCACTTCGACTGGCGCGGCCACGATCACGATCACGGGAACCTCACGACCAGGTAGCGATCCCGGTGTGGATGCGGTCGCCGATGACGGCGTCGAGATCACCGGTATGAATACGATGATCAGCAGCGTGAACGGTAAGATCACGATCACGGGAACCGGTGAGAACGGCGTTGACCTCAACGACCAGGCTGAGATCTGGGCAACCGGATCGGCGGAAATCGAGATTTGCGGCCACGCGGTGAATCCGAACGCTCTCACCGGTGAAGTGGGAACTCAGATTGCGTCGGGGATCTTCAGCAACACAGGTGATGTCACGATTGAATCGGATGATCACGTCACCTTCGGTGCGGCGGGCAGTGTGAACTCCGCCAGCGGAACGGTCACGATCAGCGCGGATAAAGCGGTTGCTGTTAACGGTGGTCAGTTCCTCATGATGGATGGCGCCCTCGTCGATGCCGGAAGCGGCACGATTGATGTAAACGCTGACGGCAACGTGAGTCTCGGCGGTCTCAAAACGACCGGCCTGGTTACGATCGACACCGCGAATGGAAGTATCGTCGATGGCGGCGACACTGACAAAGAAGTCATTGCCAACCAGCTCCTCCTCAACGCGCCGAAGGGCACGGTCGGTAGCACCCTCAACGCTCTTGAAACGCAGGTGGCGAATCTCGAAGGAACCTCGCTTGGAAACTTCGCGATCAATAATATGGGCGCGCTGAACATTGGCGGTGCCCACGCCAGTGCGAGCGGGCTCGTTGTCGGTGGCAATCTCACGATCAACAATGACTCCTTGATGAGCGATAGCGAAGTCAGCGATGTCGAGGGAACCGCCACATTGACCACGACCACGGACGATGCCGATATCATGCTCGACCAGCTCGATGTAAAAGGTTCGATAGCAGTGAATACGAACAATGCTCCTGACAGTGACATTGCGATCGTCAATGCACAGTCGATTGTCTTCGAAAACTCCTCCGCAGGTGGAAACTTCAGTGCCATCGCCAACAGCGGTGATATCACGCTCGGAGCCGGGATCACGGTTAAGGCTGTGAACGGAGATGCGACCGCGAGCGCTGAGAATGACTTCTCTCTTCTCGTGGGAGGAAACTTCACCGCAGTGAACGGCCGCATCGATATTATCGTTGATCAGGTCGGCGCAGCGGATGGAACCGGTGGAGAGGTGAATCTTCTCGGCACCGTCGATACCGCGGACGAAGTGTTTATCTTCGGCGGTGGCGAAGGGGATATCTTCAATATTCAGCCTTCTCTGAATACGGAGATGAACATTGAGGGGAACAACCCGGCGACTATCCTCGGTGGTGACTTTATCAACCTCGTGGGAGCGATCGACCCGCTCTTCCGTCCAACGAGCCCCACGCCTACCAATGGCGCAGGATTCTACACCTTCGGTGGTGGACAGATGCGGATCGATTTCATCGAGATCGAGGCGGACAACGTCGCTCCTGATATTGATGTGGTGGGAACCGATTCCGACAACGAAGGGCTCACCGAGACCGACTCTCCGCTGAGTGTCACCGGAACCCTGACTGTCTTCGATCTCGGGACCGTAGGGGCGACAATCGACGGGAACGTCGGTATTGCCGGAAGCCCTGATTCTCTCACTGAAGCGGACTTCCTCGCGATGTTCAGTCTCACGAGCACCAATCCGATCATTGAGAACACCGCCACGGTGGGAACGATCAACTGGCGCTTTGACAGCAACACGACCACCTTTGATTTCCTTGCCCTCACCGAAACCCTGACCCTGACCTATACGGTGAGAGCGACCGACCCTGACACAGGGTCCGATACTCAGACCGTGACGATCACGATCACGGGAACGAATGATGATCCTGTCCTGACAACCGACATTGTGACGGTCTTCGAAGGTGGCGAAGGCGGTGCTGAGACGGTCAACGGAAACGCGCTTGCGAATGACACTGACATTGATATCAACGGCCAGGGCATTGATGATGTTCTCAAAGTGGTGAATGTCCGCTTTGACGGAACCCCGTTTGGTGGATCGACCAACCCCGGTGGGGCCGTCGTTGAGGGCAGTGTCGGAAGCGTCGATGGCCTCTACGGAACCCTCTCAATCGATGCCGACGGAAACTTTGTTTACACCGTCGATGGAAACCTGCCCACGACCCGGGCGTTGAATACCGGGGATGTCGGAGTTGAAAACTTCATCTACATGGTGAGTGACGGCAGCGGCGGTTTCGTTGAAGAGTCGATTGTGGTTCGGATCGTGGGAGCGACCGGAGGCAAGATCGGAGACTTCTTCGGAGTCGGCGGCGGCGGCATCCTCGAAGGATTCCGCTTCTCGGAATCTCAGGATGAGGATGAAGAGGGCGTTCCGTTGCTCCTTCTCATGCCAACCTATTCGGGAACCGCGGAAGCCGGTTCCGTTGTCAAAGTGACTGTGATGGGGCCGGACGGAGAGATTCTGCTTGGCGGTGCCATGACCGTGGTCGCAGATCAATCGGGTGGCTGGATTGCGAAGTTCAGCGGCCTCGATATCGGGGACACCTCCTACTTCGTGAAAGTCGAGACGACCACTCCGGCCTGGAGCGGCGGAGTCTCAAGCTCGTTCAACGTCTTCTACGCACCGGCTCTCAACGGGGCGCACTCCGAATCGGAAACGATAACGGTCGATTCGGTGATGGGACGTCGCTTGAACCCGATCGGCCTCGACGACATGGTTGGAGTGTCCGCCAGCCCGACCGCTTCAAACTCCGACTGGAGAAATTCCGGTGGAGCGCCTGAATAATTGATACTCACCGGGGTGATCCGGATGCAACTGGGAGGGAGGGGAGGCAGGTGGCTGTCTCTCCTCCTGTTGTGCGCTTCGTGATTCCTGAATGTGGCGGCGAGTGCCAACGAGTGGCCGTCGGAGCTTCCTGTCGATCAGGTTTTAGCGCTAACGGTCAGTCACGCCGAAAAGCAGGGCATTCCACTCGCGGGGCGCTCGCCGCCACATCGCTCCCGGGAAAGAAAGCACTTCCCGATTTTGGCGGGAATGTTATGGTCCCGGAAAGGGGAGTCTCTCAAGCCGGTCCCGCAATCAGATCGCAGCGGGTACCCCGGTAAGACCTCCTCAGGCAACGGAATCATCCCGATGGAATGACCGCACAAAATCGCGCTGCTGCTCCGTTTCGGGACTCTCGGAGTGGGCGGATTTGGCACAGTCCTGCCAACGCTCCGTGAGCAGTCTCAGGGCCGCGCCGCCGTCGAGATGATGGAGTTCGCGGAGCGCACAGGCGGCGACCGTTCCGGTCCGGCCGCGACCGCCCCAGCAGTGCAGGTAGATGATCTTGTCCCGGCTCATCGCCTCATGAATCGTGTCGAGAATCGCCCGCATTTCCTCCTGCGTTTTCGGGACGGAAACGTCGCGAATGGGATGACGGAAAAACTCGAGGCTCTCCGGATCGATCCCGAGCTTTTGAGCGGTGTCGAGTGCGATCGACCGATAGGGCTTCAGCTCGCCCTCCTCAGTGAGATCGATGAAAGCCCGTGCCCCCGCATTCAGAATCGCGGTCATTCCCTCGTGATCCTCAAGTTCATCAAAATCACGTGGATACTCGCCGCAGAGAATGCGGCCCGGCTCGAGCCAGTAACTGTTCGGAAAAGGTGGGTTCATGGGCGTGGGGTTCTTGGTTCTTGGTTCTTGGTTCTTGGTTCTTGGTTCTTAGTTGGGCGTCGGCCGAATGGGAGAATGGTGATTCAGGGATTCGGGCGGGGCGTGAATTGGAGGGATGCAAACATTCCTGTGGCAGGCGTCCCTATATGCTGTTCGAAATGCGTTTGGAAATCAAGCTTTGGTCATGGAATGGTGTCTCTCCCGGCTCCCGTCGCGTTCCGGATCCCTCTTTTTCTTTTTTATAATCCTACTCTTAATCTCCTGCAGAACCGCAGAGCCGCAGAAAAAGAAAAAGAAAAAGAAAAAGAACTCTGCGGCTCGGCGCCTCTGCGTGAGGCCTTCATCAGAGCCGGCCTGCTTACCTTTGAGTCAGCAATATCTGACTTGGCGTGGGCATTGAATTCGGGTAAATTGTCGACATGATCGTGGAAAGGATACCTGAACTCTCTATGCTTAATTCCGAGGATAAGCGTCTTTTAATCAATGAGTTGTGGGACGATATCGAGGGGGAGGATGCAAAGAGTCCTGACCCGGGAATTGTCGAGATACTGGAGAGCAGGTGGAAGAAGTACGAGAGTGATCCAACGACAGCGATGACACTCGAAGAATTTCGTGAGCGCATCGGAGTGTCGTGAACGAAGTGATACTACTGCAGTCTGCTCAGACGGATCTGCTCGAAATTTACTCGAAACGCGGAGAGGATTACTACGGGATCATTGACTCGGCTTTAGAGGTTCTTAGAAGCCACCCCGAGATCGCCCCTGTCTACTCGGGCAGGTTTCGAAGAAGGGTTGTCAGAGATACTCCGTTCGGAATCTTCTATACCGTTGTGGGAATGCGGATAGTGGTTTCGTTCATCATGGATCTGAGGCAGGACCCGGCATCGATAACCAAGCGGCTCGAGAAGGGCAGCTAGCGCGAGTGGGAATCGGAGCGCGGATCGAGTAGGAGAAAGGTTAAAATTCATAAGAAGAATTTTTCCCAAAAGCACAGATTTCGCTTCGCAGACACAGATGAACTCTGATCAACACAGATCAGTTCCCCACGACTCACTTACCCCGGTGAAACCCTCTTTTTCTTTTTCATAATCCTACTCTTAATCTCCCGCAGAGCATCAGAGCATCAGAGCATCAGAGAAGCAGAGAAGCAGAGAAGCAGGGGCAGAAAAAGAAAAAGAAAAAGAAAAAGAAAACTCTGCGTCTTCGTGTCTCTGCGTGAGGCCTTCATCAGAGCCTCGTGCCATTTAGCCGTGCTACGAGTAGGCTGTAAGCGTCTCCTCAAGCGCATCCCTGACCGATGCTCGTAAAATCTCAGGCTCAACCACCTCGACCTGCGGGCCCCAGCTCAGGATCCAGCGGGTGATCTCCTCGAAGCTGCTGAGGTCCATGATCAGTTCCAGTTTCTCCTCCTTCTCACCGAGCCAGCTCGATTCCTGACTCGGATGCCAGCGGCGTTCCGAAACCATACGTGCGGCCCAGCCTGTGAAATGCAGCCGGACCCGATGGTTTTTCCCTTTCTTTTCCGGCGAATCCCAGACCCCGAAACTGCCCCCGAGATGATCGGCCAGTTTGAAGTCAGCGGGGCGGAGAAAGGTCGTCTTCATGACCCGGGCCGCCTTGATGCGTTGGAGGGCAAAGGTGCGCCGCGCCTTCCGTGTCTCGTCGTAGCCGATCACATACCAGCCGCCGTCGAAGTCAGCAAGATGGAAGGGGCGGATCTTCCGCGATTCCCATGCTTCGCTGTCGATCTTCCGGTAGTCGAAGCGCAGCTCCCGGCATTCAAGGACGGCGCGGGACACCTTCTCGAAGAGCCGCACGTCCGCGGGAACGACCCCGGAATCCTTAACCGAAAAAGCCTCATTCAGATCGGTCCAGCGGAAGGAAACCTCACCCTGCAGCGCGCCCGAGAGCCGCTTGAAACTGTCGCGAAGCGTCGCCTCGAGCGGGGAGCCCTGGAGCGGCTCGACTGCTTTCCTTGCGAGGAAAAGCGCGACAACATCCTCGACCGTGTAACGCATCATGGGGAACTCGTGGACGGGGCGCTCGTAGAAATACCCATGCTTCGTTCCGTTGTAACTGAGCGGCAGCCCGAGATCATTCTGCATGAAAGTGATGTCCCGCTGAATCGTCTTCTGCGTCACCTCGATCTCTTCAGCAAGTTGACGGCAGTTCGGGAAGCGCCCCCGCTGAATCGCCTCATGAATCGTGAAGATACGTTCAATAGGGCGCCGCGTCTCCCCGCAGCGCCCGTTGGAGCGCCTGGGGTGTTTCGACGACTTCAAAGCTACCTTCTTTTTCGGAGTGGGTTTTCCAGCTGGCATCGCCCGACTATACACTAACAGGTCCCCCTGTAACTGTCCGATACCCGTCTCCTCCTCTTTTTTCCTCTCTCTATCTTTTTCTTTTTCTTTTTCTTAATCCTCCTCTTAATCCTCCTCTTAATCTCCAGCAGATTGAGCGGAGGAGACATGAGTCGATGACCTTCCTGTATCCGAATGTCAGTGATCGTCGGGCGAGCCGGCGGACCACGCGGATCGGCAGGGACGCCTCTCCCTACCTATGTGGCTTGCCTGTAACTGTCCGATACCCGATTCCTCCTCTCTTTTTCTCTCTTTCTCTCTTTATCTTTTTCTTTTTCTTTTTCTTTTTCTTTTTCCTCCTCTTAATCTCCAGCAGATTGGGCGGAGGAGACATGAGTCGCTGACCATCCTGTATCCGAATGTCAGTGATCGTCGGGCAAGCCAGCGGACCACGCGGATCGGCAGAGACGCCTCTCCCACCTTCTTTATCTTTTTCTTTTTCTTAATCCTCCTCTTAATCTCCAGCAGATTGAGCGGAGGAGACGTGAGTCGCTCACCTTCCTGTATCCGAATGTCAGTGATCGTCGGGCGAGCCAGCGGACCACGCGGATCGGCAAGGACGCCTCTCCCACCTTCTTTATCTTTATCTTTTCCTTTTTCTTTTTCTTTTTCTTAATCCTCCTCTTAATCTCCAGCAGATTGAGCGGAGGAGA
>JARGPH010000048.1:24762-31886 GCA_029213065.1 Verrucomicrobiales bacterium
CATGAGTCGCTGACCTTCCTGTATCCGGACGCCCGTGACGTTCTACCCTCCTCAAATCCGGTTTCCGAACTCCGCGAGATCGCTTATCGTCGTCACTATGAAACGCTTTACGGTCATGACTCTGGTGGTTTTGTTATTTCAAATTCCGGGATTCTCGCAGGCTCCGGATGCATGGACTCAACCGTCCAACTACCGTCCTCTTGAGGTAAAGGGACAGCCTTTGAAAGGGCTGCGGGTCGCCTTGGATGTCGGACACAGTCTTGCGAGTCCGGGGGCTTTGAACGCGACCGGGGTGGGGGAGTTCTACTTCAATGCGGCCACGGCGGGAACGATTGCCCGGGGCCTGGAGAGCGCCGGTGCCACTGTCATTCTCATTAACGGTGACGGTCAGATCGCGGGGCTTCCGGATCGGGCCGTGAAAGCCATGAAAAGCAAAGCCGATTGCTTCATCTCGATTCACCACGACTCCGTGAACCAAAAGTACAAGAAGCAGTGGATGGTGAACGGCAGGGAGCAGGAGTATGCGGATGACTTTCGCGGTTACAGCGTCTTTGCCTCCTCATTGAATAATCATGCCGAAGCAAGTCGGGGCCTCGCTCTTCAAGTCGGCGCCGCTCTCTACGAGTCCAATATGCGTCCGACCCTTCACCACAACGAGCCGATCGAGGGGGAGAACAAAGCGTTCATCAATGAGGAGACAGGAGTCTACGAGTTCACCAACCTCGTCGTCCTCAAGTCATCACTGATGCCTGCGATCCTCCTTGAGTGCGGCGTGATCGTCCACCGTGAAGAGGAACAACTCGTAAAGCAGGAATGGTATCAGGAGATGATTGCCAGGGCGCTCGTCAAAGCACTGGCCCTCTCGAAGGAGAAGGGTGTTGTCGGCAAACGGAAGGGGAATTCTTTGTTCGGAGGAGGGTTTTTTAAGGGGATCTTTAGTAAAGAAGTAGAGTAGTAAAGGAGTAGAGAAGTAAAGAATGCTCTGCCGGCGTGAGGTTTTGTGTAACCGGGCACTGAAACCCAAGCCCGAAGCCCGAAGCCCGAAGCCCGAAGCCCGAAGAACCAAGAACCAAGAACCAAGAACCAAGAACCAAGAACCAAGAACCAAGAACCAACCACCAAGAACGTCCCATCTCCCCCCACCATTGTCCCACCCCTGATGCGAGAGTTGTCTTACATGAACACCAAAAAGACAGCGAAAAGAAAAAAGCCACTCACCACCGAGATTGCCTATATACTCGATATGTCGGGGTCGATGGGGCCCCACACCGAAGCGGCCATCACCGGGTTTAACGAATTTCTGCGTGAGCAGCAGGCCGTCGAAGGGAAGGCGAGGATTTCACTGGTCCTCTTCGACAACCTCGTCGAAGTCCCGATCGACAACCTTCCCGTCAGTGAAGTCTGCAGGATTGACACCAAAACCTATATGCCGCGGGGATCGACTGCGCTCCTCGATGCGGTGGGGAAAACGATGAAACGCTTCCGCAAGCGGATCAAGGCGCTCCCTGCGAAAGACCGGCCCGATCAGGTCATCTTCGCGATCTTCACCGACGGGATGGAAAACGCCTCACAGAAATACAACTGGCAGGAGATCGCCGCGAAGATTGAGAAACGTCAGAAGAAAGACGGCTGGCAGTTCCTCTTCCTCGCCGCGGGACAGGATGCGATCGCGACCGCCTCACAGATGAACATCTACGCTCACAACGCCGCCACCGCCTCCGATGGCGAGGTGGGCGTCGCCGGCTCCCAGCGCGCCATGAGCCGCAAGGTCCGCGCAATGCGGGAAATGGATGCCGCGTCGGAGGACCTCAGCGCGCCGATGGATGTGATCTTGCGGGAGGAGGAGGAGCGCTAATCACTGACAAGAAGCCTTTTTGTCTGGACGCCGAATCGGGGGAGGAACGCGTCGTGCCCTCGGGAGGGGATCGGATCTACGGTTCGATTCTCTCCCGCAGGGCAATTCTTTCAGGGCGATCGTGAGAAAACGGGAGGGGAAAGAAGAGTCGCAGAACGGGTTACGGCTGGGTGGGTTCTGCCGTTTGATTAAGATTAGGATAAAGAAAAAGAAAAAGAAAAAGCTTATGACTGGTTGGACGGCGGAAACCCTGTTCGTCTTGTCGGGGGTGCTGACGCTGAAGGCGTCGATATCCGATGGAAATGGCCGCATCGGCCGCCTCTGGCAGACCCTGATCCTGAGTCATTGGAAAGCCCTTCTCGCTTACCTGCCGATCGAGGACGTCATCAGGCAGCGTCAGAGAGCCTACTACGAAACCCTCGCGGTCTGTGACAACACCGGAAACAGTACCGGTTTCATCGAATTTATGCTCTCAGCACTCCTCGCTGCGATCAATGAGGTGGAACCCGCGAGCACCGGGAGCTTCAGAGATACCGACCAGGTCAGCGACCAAGTCAGCGACCAAGTCAGCGACCAGGTTAAAGCGCTCTTGAATGTGCTGGGACCCGGCCCGCTCAGCGCCCTCGATTGCATGAGCGCTCTCGGGCTATCGCATCGGCCGACTTTCCGTAAAAACTACCTTCATCCCGCGTTGGAAGCGGGATTGATCGAACGAACCGTCCCGGAGAAGCCGAAGAGCCGGTTGCAGAAGTACCGGCTGGGGAGCTGATTGATTGAACTTCGCGGGGAAGGCTAAATCGAAGTATGGGAATGGCTGAAAATGTGCCGAGCGCAGTGAGACAATTGGGGGTCCTTTCCGGGGCTGCCCCAATAGGTTCTTCGCGATCTTCAGCGACGGGGTGGAGGTCCCCTCACAAAGATACAACTGGAAGGACATCGCCGCGAAAATTCAGAAGCGTCAAGAGAATGACGGCTGGCAGTTTCTCTTCCTCGCCGCAGGTCAGGATGCGATCGCGACCGCCTCACAGATGAACATCTACGCTCACAACGCCGGAACCGCCTCCGATAGCGAGGTGGGAGTCGCAGGCTCCCAGCGCGCCATGAGCGGCAAAGTGCGCGCGATGCAGGAAATGGACGCCGCGTCGGAGGGCCTCAGCGGGTCGATGGATGTGATCTTGCGGGAGGAGGAGGAGGAGGTGACATACGAGAGAGAAAATGATGCGTATCGAAATTTCGAGCTTTCTACTGGAGCCTTCTGTGTATTAAACAGGAGGGCTGGATCTTGAAAGGAGCCAGTTTGTGTTGATCTCAGTGAGCAATGGTGCCTCGAAGAATTGCAGTTTACCCTTGCAATTGATGCCCTATATATAGTGTATGATGTATCATAAACTATACTTTTTACTTTAAGATTCTTGAGTTTTTCTGCGAAATTCAACTGGAGTCTTGCTCGGATTTTGTTAGTTCTAAATAACTATTGTTAATGTCAAGTCGACGAATTATGGCTGTTTGCTATGTTGCAGATAAATTTATCACAGTTTTCTGGTGAATGATATAAACTCGGTTAAACTAAGAAGTTTTGAGCGAATCTCTTTAGGGAAGCTCTTCCGGTTTGGTTCAGGAATTACTAGCTGTACGCCTGATTTTTGCATCTGAGTAAACTGATTTGCTGAAACACCTTCTTGTAGAGTGAAAAGATGCTTGATCGTTAACTTGTCAGCTTCATCAGCAACTTGCCGCCAGCGATCTTTGCAGCACGTCTTTGCTGCGAGAATTGCACAATTATTGGTGGGTGTTGGTGCATTGTGATAAGACTCGATCGAGGGGAAAATAAAATCTGGGCGCTTCTTGTTTTCGGTCTCAGGTTGGGATTCAAATAATACTTCTTCGCTCCGGAAGATGTGCTCGAGGCCTAGCTCTAATGATTTTCCTGATCGTGATTTTCTCCGGTTCGTTACAGAGTTTGCGAGGGAAAGAAACGAGTCAACGTCGAGAAAACCTGAGGAAATTTTGGGCAGGATGTGAGAATTCTCCACGTTCTTAAATATTTTAAACTCAAGCTCACGTAAACGAAGTAGATGTTCATCTGGGGTTTTTTGTGGTCCAGGTCGCTGGCAGAGGAGTTCTGCTAATTCAAATATTTGTAATCCTGTTGGGAACGCAATTCTCCACTCATCGGGAATCTCCAGAGTCTCGACATAGTCGGCCTCAGATGACTCACTCCAACTGAAAACTGGAGATTTCGGCTCGACAGGACTCCCAATCCACCCCTCGGCTTCGGCTTCTTCATCGGGGTTCTGACAGATCCAAATATTAGCGTAGCCGTCGAGAAAGGCTAGTAGCAGAAGGGCCCCAGTGTTCTCGGGATCTTGAACGGGGGATTTCCTACCTTCCCACTTAGTTAATCGAAATTCGTCACGTGTCCCATTAGTTGTTAGATGCTTGTTATTATAATACGTAGCTGTAACACCTGAAAGTTTTAGCTCAAATTGCGGGAATTTAACCTCTGTGAATGATTCTTTCGGATTAAGCCGCTCGTGAGTGACGATTTTTGGAAAACACTTCCGAAAGAATTTCTCGGGAAGGTACATCCCAGATACATGACTTCCTGTTAGCCCGGTGTCATTTCCTGAAAGACGTTTAGCGATCCAATGATAGCCCCTGCTCTCGCATAATTCTATCCATCTACTGAGGTTCTGCATCGCTGTGATCCATTGCAACTGATAACAACATCGGGAATCGATGGCATCAGGATACTCTCGCGAATATACCTTATCTCACGGATGTTCAAGCGGCTTGATAAGTTTTTCCTTTGATTAAACACGCTCCTGATGTTGAGACAAATAGTTGATGAAAAGTTTCGATGATTTGAGAACCCAAAGCTTCTACTACTTTCGGAGAGACTGAATTGCCAAATTGTTTGTAGGCCTGGGTATCTGAAACTACGATTTGTTTGTCTTCAGGAAATCCCATGAGGCGCGCAGCTTCTCTCGGAGTCAATCGGCGCGGATTCTTTCCCTTCTGTGCAATTAAGACTTCGGAACCGTCTTTGTAATATCTAGCGCTTAGTGTTCGGCTAACTCCATTAGGATCAGCCATACCAAAGCCAAATCCGTTACCCTTTGCCTTGTGGCGATTTGCATAGTCTTGAAGGTATTTCCAAAGATGGTCAGTTAACGTATACTTATCGGGCACTGATTTATCTAATATGTCTGCAAAAACAGGTGAATCCGTGTTTTTTTTGTCTGAAGGGAAACTAAACCCCGGGTTTGGTCCAAATACTTTTTTGTCGAAGCCTACGATGAATACGCGTTCACGATGCTGGGGCACCCATTTCGCAGCATCGATGACTTGGCAAAAGACTGTATAATCAAGTTCTTCGAGGGTTTCACGAATCACTCGCCAAGTATTCTTTTTGTCGTGGGACAGTAAATTCTTAACATTTTCAAGAATTATTACAGGAGGGCGTTTCGTTTCGATTATGGATGCGACGTTGAAGAACAAGGTCCCCTGAGTCTTGTCTTTGAATCCATGTTCCCGACCGAGACTGTTCTTTTTAGAAACTCCAGCAATGGAAAATGGTTGGCATGGGAAACCTGCGGCCAGGATGTCGTGATCGGGGATTTCTTCAGGTCGAATTTTTGTAATATCCCCATGTGGCATTTCGCCAAACCATTCGCTATATGTCTTTTGTGAGAATTTATCCCATTCCGAGGTGAAGACGCACTGTCCACCTACAGCTTCCAATCCGATTCGGAAGCCTCCGATACCTGCAAACAAATCGATAAATCGGAATGGAAGCTGGTCCGGAGTTGGCCCGACATGTAATTGCTTCTTTGCAAAATCAAAAAGATCCGGCGCCGGTTGTCGGGTTCGAGCATCTTCCAAAATCTTAAGGAGAAATTCTCTTTTGGATACCCGACGGTGATAGCTTTCATCTTCGATCCACGAAGAGATTGATTCAGGGACTCGCTTGATTGACAACTGTGCGCTCATTGTTGGGTTTGCTGGGAATTTAAGGTAGAGGAGGTAGACAATATTCCCAGTTATCTTAAATAAAAGGTCTAATTTTTCGAGTTTTAATGGGAAAATGTCCCAGAATGTGAATTTAGTCGATTGCAATTAAGCTGTTCATATAAACAAATATTCTATTTTGAGGCAAGCTCTTTTTTAAGGATCATCCACCGAAGTTTCGCGTGGATCGTCCCTAAGGGAGGATCTGAGATTAGATTTCGTGATAGTTGCCGCAGTCTCACACTCCCACACCACGATCACTTTCCACCCGAGTTTCCTCAGCTCTTTTTGATTCCGTTTATCCCGTTCGACATTGCTGTCGAATTTCGCCTGCCACCACTCGGTTCGCGTTTTCGGAGTTGTCGTTTCTTTGCAGCCTTTGTGGCGGTGCCAGTAGCATCCGTGGACGAAGACAACGGTCCGGTATCGGGGGAGGACGATATCGGGTTTCCCCGGGAGCTTTTTGTTCTTCGGCCCGTTTACCGTAAAACGGAAACCGAGCCCGTGGAGAATGGACCGGACCATGATTTCCGGCTTCGTGTCCCTGTTCCGAATCCGGCTCATGTTCCATGAGCGGCGTTCGGGGGAGAGGTGGTCGGTCATCGATGGGGGCGGGTTGGAATCGTGGGTTTGCGGGCGGTGGTTTAGATTAAGAAAAAGATCAGGATTAAGAAAGAGGGTTTTGTGGGGGAGTGGATGGGCTTCGGGCCACGTTTTTGCAAACGCGGCTACTTCGTTGCGCGGAGGGTGCGAGTCGCTTTGGTTTGTCGAATCTCTTTGCTGCGCGGGGGGACCATCGGCTACGAGTCCATTGAAGTGCAGCCCAAAGGGCTGGATTTTGTGAAAACGGTCCGGGTGGGATTATCTGCGTCGCTCCGCTTTGTCGGACCTCTTCGCTGCGCGGGGCGGCCATCCGCTTCGAACCCCACCCGCGGGGCTGTTTTCGTAAAAAGGGCCGGGTGGGATTATCTGCGTCGTTGGTCGCTGCGCTCCTTCCTTTGGCAGATCTCTACGCTGCGCTGCGAGTCGAACGGTGTTCGAACCCCACCCGCGGGGCCTGTTTACGTAAAAAGGGCCGGGTGGGATTATCTGCGTCGTTGGTCGCTGCGCTCCCTCCTTTGGCAGATCTCTACGTTCCCGGTGGTCACTTCGAGTCGACCTGCGGTTCGAACCCCACCCGCGGGGCCTGTTTACGTAAAAAGGGCATAGCCTCCAACTCGTTGGAGGGTATGCCCTTTTTAAAAAACGGTCCGGGTGG
>JARGPH010000009.1:0-107609 GCA_029213065.1 Verrucomicrobiales bacterium
CTTTGAATTCCTCTTCGGTCATGCCCCGTGCGGTCTCGCTCATCAATTCGTAGTTCGACTTTCTGGGATCGGCGCACTTTCGGAGACCGGACTTAAAATCCCGCAGCTGTTGAATCAGGTAAAGGCTGTCCTGTCCTCCGGGGGGAGCGTTCTCCGCTTTTCCCTTTCCGTTCGGGTAATGACAGAGCGCGCAGGCGATGATGTTTCGCGCCGGGTCGCCGTAGGCATAGATCGCAGGCATCTCAGGGTGATCGCCGGGATACCAGTCCGCGGGAGGTCCCTGAAACATGACGCCATCGACTCTCCCGAGAATTTCATCGCGATTGAACGTCAGCGGGGTGTTCGGCAGGCTGTGTTTAACATCGTCCTCCGGAAGCGGTGGCGGGTCTTCGAGAGTAATCGCGTAGGCCCATGCAAGTTCGACGAGGTGGTCGGGGAGCGGCTCTTCGGCGGCGTCTTTGCTCTGCCCGAAGGATTGGGAGGAGGCGGCGATGAAGAAGATGAAAACGGCTTTTGAGATGGCAAATGCGGCTCGTGAAAATTTCATATCATTAACAAAAGGGAGATTCTATGGCAGGGCGTAGTAGGCGACTTCGGCTAGAAAGAATTCGCATAGATTGATCTTAGAATAGTCGTAGTGGCTGATCGCATCTTCAATGGTTTGACGACCGAATCCTTCTCCTGCCAAAGCCACAATCGCCGCAGCGGACAAAGGGGTGGTTACACTGGAGCGCTCGAAATTTTTACGATCTCCCAGAATCTCTTTCTTTCCCGAAGAAGAAACCCTTCCGGCATCGGCCTGGGTTTTCTGGGGTTCCCAGTGATAACCGGTCCGCCAGTTGGCGTAGGCAAAGGGAAGGGTGTTCTCGTTGTTAAAACGACTCGAGGTGTCGATGAACTTCAAGGCACGTTTCGCATTGAGGTCGAGACCGGCGCGATAACTCGCTCGAACTTTTTCGTCAGTCTCCATCTCCGCCAGTTTCGCCAAAGTTGCCTGAGCCCCGACATAGATCCAGAGCAAGCCGGGTTCGAGTTGTTTGAACTCGGGAATGTCGACAGGGTAGCCTTCTGCACAAATTTCCAATCGGGTTTTATCGCGGCCTTCAGGCTTGGCATCACGGTCACGTAGATAGCGATCAAGCCAGACCTGATCATTGGTGACCTCATACATCGAGCGGAGGATAAAGAGGTAGTGGGTGGCCCCTCGAAAGGGGAGCCCCTTTTTGAACTCACCACGAAACTCTCCCGTGAATGCCCCGTCGCAAGGGCAGCGCCAGTCCAGCTTCTCAAGCTCGTCCGCCACTTCCACCATTTTGGCGACGATCTGCTTTCGCTCATCTTCCTGCGGCAAGCCGCTTTTCAGATAGGCGTGCAGTCCGTAAAACCACGGTAGTGTCTGATCCTCTGATCCCAGAGGGTAGTGGCAGTTGCCATCCGTTCCCACCCCGCGGGCGATAAATCCCGTTACGTCGGAAACAGAGGCGCACTTGATTAAACCTTGAGCCAGCTTTTGTGCCTCCTCGCGGTCGGTCGCACGATTACTCCTCAGGGCCCGTTCGCAGACGGCGGGTAAATAGAGCCCCGTGAACATCGGGCCGTTCTCGATTGGGCTCCACCAGCCGATCGCGTTGGGGATTCCCAGTCGGCAGTCTTCGGGCGTCGGTATTTCACCGACGTAGTCGAGCATGATCCCATCTGCGCTTATGAACTGATCCCACAGACTTGAGTGAGCCGATTCGATCGCGATGGCCGCATTCTCATGAAACGGTGGCGTTTGCGCCGACAGGTTCATCGACAGGGAGATGAGACAGACCGGTATTACGGATAGTATTTTCAGAGTGGTACGGTGGTTCGCTTTAACGCAGTGACCCACCGGGTTTTCATCCAGAGTGGGGGAGATCACGGGCAGGCCGGGCCGGATCCTGAACTACTTCAGTTCACGGATTTTCAAATTACGCCACGCCACATCGAAGGGGCCTTTGTCTCCGACTCCGTGAACCTGAAGGCCGATGAAACCTTTCGGGTGCGTCTTGAATTTTCCTTCATCAACGAGGTCGGAGATCAGGGCATCATTGATCCACACCTGAATTCTGGGCCCCGAGGCAAGAATGCGATACTTGTTCCATTCGCCGCGTTTGAAGTGCTTGTGAGGCTTTCGCTTGTCATCCGGAGTCATCCATCCGCCTGCGGCCTCGCCGTAAATGTAGCCGGAGACCGAGCCATGGTCACCGCCTGACTCAATTTCAACCTGCGGTCCATTGACCCTGCCATCGGGTTTGCCGTCCTTCTGGTTCGACCGAATCTGGACACCGGAGTTGAGACTCGTGTGGCATTTCACCTCGAAGGTGAGATCGAAGTCACCATAGAGTTTGTCCGTGCAAAGGAATGAGTTAGGGCTGCCCTTGGTGGTGGTCCCGAGAATGGTGCCGTCCTTGACTTCATAGGTGGCGGTTCCGTTTCTCTGGGTGAACCCGGTGAGGTCCTTTCCGTTAAAGAGGTCGGTCCAGCCTTTCTCCTCTGCGGAGAGAGGAAGGATGAAGAGGGCGGAAAGACACAATAGATTGATTAGTTGTTTTCTCATAGATTGATTTTTAAAAATGGGTAGCAGTTTTAAAGGGATTCGTAGATAACGGAAAAAGGTTACTTCGCTCCTCTTTGTTCAGGGCAAAGGCATTTTCAAAATGCGGTGATGATAGCTGTCGGTGACGTAGAGTTCGTTGCCGCGAACGGTGACGCCGTGGGGGCGTTTGAGTTTGAATTCCCCTTTGCCGAGAACGGTGGTCAGTGTGTTTTTGGCAGGATCGTATTTGCGGATCGTGTGGTTCATGTCGTCGGCGATAAAGACATTGCCCGCCTCATCGATCGCGAGGTGTTTCGGCGCTGCCAACTGTGCCTCGAGGGCTGGGCCATCTTTGTCTCCGCGCTCTCCGGTGCCGGCCACAGTTTCGATCTTTCCGTCGGGGCGGACGACTCGGAGGGCGTGGCCGTTCCGTTCCACGATGTAGAGATTGCCATCCGCATCCAGCGCGGCGGCGCGCGGGTCGACGAGCGGTGATTCAAGCGCCGGAGTCCCGTCTTCGGGGACGCCTTTTTTCCCGTTGCCGGCGAGGGTCGTGACGATGCCTGATTTCATCTCAATGGAGCGAATCCGATGGTTGCTGAGATCGGCGATGATCATCTGGCTGCCGTCGGGCGAAAGGGCGACGCACATGACGACGTTGAATTGAGCCTGTGCCGCGGGACCGCCGTCGCCGGAGAAGCCCGCTTTCCCGGTTCCGGCGAAGGTCGATATTTTACCACTGTCAGCGTCGATACGGCGAACGACGTGGTTGACGTGATCGGAGAGAAAAATATCTCCGTCAGGTGTCATCGCGAGGTTGTGAATCGCGTCGAAAGTGGCTTCGGTCGCGGGGCCGCCGTCTCCGCTGTAACCTTTTTCTCCGGTTCCCCCGAGATGCTCGAGTTTGCCGGATGGCAGGAGGCGGAAAACCCGACCTCCGATGTATTCGGCGGTGATCAAATTTCCATCGGGATCGAATTCGACTCCGAAGGGTATATTGAGGCCGTCGGCTTTCGGAGCGATGTCTGTCGGCGCAGGAGTGGGATCGCCGAAAAGGACACTGACCTCTTCGGCGCGAATCGCGGTGGTGGTGAGGATGAGTGCTGCCGCGAAAAGGGGCGAGAGGCGTGCGTATCTAGATTGAAAGCGAGTTGGAATCATAGCGGATTTGGTTCTCCCACTTCAGTAAGAGAGACCGCCTCGCAGATCAAGGGCGTCATCGGGGGCGGGAGTTCATTGACCTCTGGTCGCTGTTTTTCCTTTAACGCGGATTTGAAGGTTTTGATTAAGAGTGAACTTTCTCGAGAGCGTTTTGCCGAGTCTGAAATGAAATCTATCTTCTCCTATGCAATCACTAAACTGAGCAATGCGAGGAACTGGCCGCTGGGGTTTCTCGTTAGCATAGGGCTCCTCGGCGGGTGCTTCTGGGCCGTCGCCGAGCTGACCGATGAGGTTTTGGAGGGGGAGACGCAGAGTTTCGACGAACGGGTTCTCATGAGCATGAGGTCGTCCGGGGATTTGTCCGATCCGGTCGGTCCGCCCGCGCTCGAGGAAGTCGGGCGTGATCTCACCGCCCTCGGCGGCGTCACCATTCTGACCTTGCTGATCGTGGCGGTGTCTTCCTATCTGGTGCTGACACGGAGGCTGCGGACCGCGATCCTTGTGGTCGTGGCAACGGGATCGGGTATCGTAGTCAGTTCACTGTTGAAGATCGGCTTTGACCGTCCCCGACCTGACTTGGTGGCGCATCATTCGCACGTGGCGACTTCGAGTTTTCCCAGTGGTCATTCGATGATGGCTGCGATTTGCTACCTGACTTTGGCGGCCCTCCTCGCCTCGGTTGAAAAGTCACGACGGGTGAAGCTCTTCCTCCTTTCGACGGCGGTGTTTTTGACGATGCTGGTCGGTCTGAGCCGTGTTTACATGGGGGTGCACTGGCCGACCGATGTTGTCGCGGGATGGTTGATGGGCGCGATCTGGGCGATCGGCAGTCTTCTTGTCGCCGATCTACTTCAAAAGCGCGGGCAGATCGAAGAGGAGGCCTGAGAGTTTGAGACGCCGAGAAGGTCCCGCTGAGCGGGGAAATAAGGTTTGGGAATGACGCCTCACTGATTCCTTCACATTCATTCCCAGGAGCCGGTGCCGTGAATTGCTTGCATCCTACGGCAAACTAAGCTCCTCTCCTGACGAGCGATTTATGATGGAACTTCTCATTACATACGACGACGAAGCGGAGGCTGAAGCAGCCCTCAAGGTGATTTCAGGTGAAAAGCGATTGGCGAGTGATCGGGATGATAATGAGATCATCTACAGGCTGTTTGGCGAGCCAACGTGGACGAATTTCTTCAAACTCGGGATGTACGATTTGGTGTCGTTGAAGGAACTCGTGGATCGCAAGAAAGCAGGTGAGCCGTATGACCTCGACCGGCATCAGTCTATTCTGAAAACTCTCCAGTTCGTGGAATCGAGCTACGGCTTGAAGGTGCCTGCGCATTGGAGGTAGCAATGATGAATTCTGCTCTTGCTCGCAGCTCTCCGGGGGCAGTCCCTCTGATTTTGTAACGGGAAAAGGCGGCTATTCCGATCTGTTTCTCATTAATTGACCGGTCCTTTTATTGTTTTACAGGCCGCTCGATATGAACTGGATGAATCCATTTTTTCGAGATACGATCGATGATGCGATGTTCAAGTCACACACCCACTGGAGAAACAGATTATGAGTACTGATATCAAGATCGATACGTGGCTCACCGATATGGATGGCGTTCTCGTTAGAGAAGGTGACGCGATACCCGGAGCCGCACAGTTCCTTGATCGCCTGATTCAGAAAAAGCGGAGCTTTCTGGTGCTTACCAACAATTCGATCTTCACACCAAGAGATCTTGCGGCGCGATTGGCAAATTCAGGGCTCGCTGTGCCTGAGAGTCGTATCTGGACTTCAGCGAGTGCTACCGCCCAGTTTCTGAATGATCAAGCACCCAACGCCTCTGCCTATGTGATCGGTGAAGCTGGATTGACCACCGCCCTGCACGAGATTGGATATACGCTAACCACTACTGCGCCTGATTTCGTTGTCCTCGGAGAGACGAGAACTTACTCCTTCGAGTCCATTACAACCGCGATTCGACTGGTGGAGAAAGGTTCCCGCTTCATTGCCACCAACCCTGACGTAACCGGCCCGTCACCGGAGGGGTCCCTGCCCGCTACGGGATCGGTGGCAGCGCTCATTACCAAGGCAACCGGTGTCAGTCCGTACTTTATCGGCAAACCCAACCCGATGATGTTTCGCAGTGCCATGAACAAGATCGAAGCTCACTCTGAATCAACCGCGATGATAGGTGATCGAATGGATACGGATGTCATCTCCGGGATCGAAGCTGGCCTGGAAACCTTTCTGGTATTGACCGGCTCTACCCAAAAGGACGAGATCAAGAAGTTTCCCTTTCGTCCGAAGCACGTCGTTGATTCCATTGCGGATATCGTCGACCGCATCTGAGGCGCGATACCGCCTTGAATCCGTTGGCCGTTGCTTGATGCTTGGCTGATCGCGCCTCTAATTCACTGGGATTTTTCAGCGATACGGCGATCCGATAATCGAGTCGCAGCTCAGCCATATTAAGACGGCGGCGTTGCCAACGCGGAGATAGAGCCGGCCCTGGAATCGATCATCCATGGTCCGTGGAAATTCCCGGGGCCTGTCCCTCAAATTCCTGTCCTCAGATACCCCCTCAAATTCCGCCGGAGACAGTGCAGATAGCTCGCAAATCCATGCATTATGCACTGACTGAGAGCACTCGAGAGGCTGCACCCCCTTATGGGACGGGAGCTGGCCCGTTGGAACACTCTTTGCGTATTACTGAGGCACATGAACAAAATCCTACTCATCATTCTCGCCATTTTCCTTCCGCCGGCAGCAGTCGCTGCGAAGTCCGGTATCAGTCAGCAATTCTGGATCAACTTGATCCTCACACTGCTCTTTTTCGTTCCCGGAATGATCCACGCTCTTATCGTAGTGATCTAAAATAGACTGCGGAAAATCTTCAAGCTGCGGTTTAGAACTGCTCGACTCTTGCCGAATGCCGGAGTCGGGCAGCACTCCTGACGATCACCTCAGAGCCTTAATTGCCTACCCGGCTGGCTATCTCATCGAGCGGACGGTGGATTCCCCTCCATCGTGTTCTGAAAGAGGAGGACCTTCCATTGACCGTCGCGCAGGACAAAAACCCGCGTAAATCGAAATTTGGTGGCCGGGACCGGCTTTCCTCCCCGGATTGCTTCGGCTTCAATGAGGCCGGTGGCGATGGCAAATTCCTTTCCGACGATCCACTTCAGCTCAGGGGTGTCGTATTTCACGAACTCGAGTACGCCTGACTCGATATCATTCAAGAAGGTAGTCTTATCCATGACAGACCCGAAGACATTGTTGTGGATGTGATCTTCTGCAAGGAGCGTGCGAAGTGTCGCGACGTCTTCCGCCTCGTAGGCGGCGGTGAGCCTCGTATTGAGCGCAGTGAATTCCTTTACTGATTCGGAACTGGAATCGTTCCAGGTATCTGCCCGGGATGGGGCGAGAAAGAAGAGAAGGAATGCGACAACGAAATTGAATGTTCTCATTAAAATCATCCTAACACTGGTTGCAGAACAGGTGCGAACTTGTTTGTGAAATTGATCGCTTTTCCGGGGCGCTAACGCGGTCTTTCGCGCTGCCACCATCTCAAGAGGAGGCTGATGGGAATCCATTGCGGATCAAGGCTCCCGGACTTGATGTGTGTAGTAAGGATGCCTATGGGGCTGAGGCGGTTGATTCGAAAAAGCTACTGAATGGGTCGATTCATCGAAACCCCCAGCTCCTCGCGGGGTTAAGTCTGGAATGACAAAAATCATCAGCTTTCTCCTCTCGATTCTTTTCACGGTCCCTTTTGCTTTCAGTGATGACCGGTTCGAGAAATGGGATCGGAACAGCGATGGAAAGCTGGCGAAGACGGAGTTGCCTGAGCCGCTTCGTCGCAATTTTGAGCGGGTCGACACGGACGGTGATGGCTTCATTTCAGAGCAGGAGCACTTGGCGGTGCGGCGCCCGGGCTCTGCGAGTGGCCCAAAGGGAAGCAGCAGTAGTGGGAAAATCGCTGATATCGATTATTCGGGAACTGGAAACCCGAGGCAGATGCTCGATCTCTATTTGCCGGAGGGTTACAAGGATTCCGAAACGCCGTTGCCTCTCCTTTGCTGGATTCACGGAGGGGGATGGAAAGGGGGGAGCAAGGATGGCACAGGCATCTTACGAAAAGTGATGGCGACGGGTGATTACGCGGGTGCGTCGATTGGCTACCGACTTTCCGGTGAAGCGCAGTGGCCGTCCCAGATTCACGACTGCAAGGCGGCGATCCGGTGGCTGAAAGCGAATGCCGAAAAATACAATCTCGATCCCGAACGAATCGCGGTGGCGGGCTCATCGGCGGGAGGGCATTTGGTCGCTATGTTAGGTGTTTCACACGGGGTTGAACATCTCGAGGGAGAGATCGGAGAACATGGTGATTTTGACTCCGAGGTGGCTTGTGTCGTTGACCTCTACGGGCCGACCGAATTACTCACGATGTCTGATTTCGGAGGCGCGATGGACCACAATGCGCCCAGTTCACCTGAAAGCGCTCTGATCGGAGGGCCGATTCAGGAGAACAAAGAAAAAGCGAATGATGCTTCACCGATCAAACACGTTTCGAAAGACGATGAACCGTTTCTCATCATCCATGGTTCTGAGGATCCGGTGGTTGTTTATCAGCAATCAACCGCATTCGAGAAAGCCCTTGAAGAAGCCGGAGTGCCTGCCATTTTGGTGACGGTCGATCGCGGTGGTCACGGGAAAGGGTTCGGATCGGAGCCTGCCGATATCGCGATCCAGTTTCTCAATAAGGTGCTTCTCGGAAAAGGAGAGCTTCCAGTCGATCAGACCGTGAAATCAGTCGGGGCGACGCGCTGAGACCTGCTGCCTGCATCCTGCTTCAGTAGCGAGGTAACTTGCGGGTGCTGTCGCTTTAGGAAATGCTACTATCGGAGATCTCTTCCGGGATCACTTTGTCGGCGCGGTCGTAGAAGATTTGGGAGGGGGCAACCGCTCCGCCCGAGACGACGAAGTTCATCGCCTCATCCATGGTCCAGTCGGTTGGAGTGAGTTGATCCAGCGGCACTATCTCAAGGTAGCCTGAAGTGGGGACGGGCGTGGTGGGAACGTAGACGGCGGCGAGCTCGCGTCCTGTTCCGGCATCGTTGAAGACGCGGGTGACGATGCCGACGCTTTTCATATCCCGTGAAGGGAAATTGAGAAGGACGATTCGCTCGACATTGGTGGCGGGTTTTCCCTGAAGAACTGTGGTGAGTTGTTTGACGGAACCGTAGACATTCTTGACGAGGGGAAGCCGGTTGAGGAGTGATTCAAAAAAGGCGACCAGCTTCCGGCCTGCGACGAAGAGGGTCAGCAAGCCGACAAGGTAGATGATGGCGACGACAAAAATGATCGCGACGACGTTTCGGACCACCTCGTTGGAGAGGTAGGGATCGATCCCGGGAAACCGGGTTTTTGCTAGAGTGGTGGCGGCTTCAACGAGTGGGCTCCCGACCACGGTGAGGGTCTCGAAGAGAAAGGAGACGACGAGCCAGGTGAGCCAGAGGGGAATCAGGGTGAGGAGTCCGGCGACGAGAATACGCTGGGTCGATGACCCGTGGGGGTGGTCAGGTTCGGTTGTTGGTAGCATTGACCTTGGCTGTCTGAAAATGTGCCCGCGGGCAGGGTGTAGGGATCGTTATTGACCACGACAATTCACGAGGACTCCTCAACACTCTCATACGGCTTGTGCCGCGTCACCTTGAAATGCATGATAGAATGCCAACTGTCAGAGGCGTTGGCTCCGGTGAAGTGGTTATTCTTTGATAGCAAGCACTCGAATCCAGCGACCGCCGCCGTCTTCCACGAACCCGGCTCTTTCGGTGCAACTGACGATAGAGAATCCGGCGGCCCTAAGGAGGTGGGGGTAGTTGTGCGAGAAGGCCATTTCTCTTCCGTAAACAAGAGAGTCTGCCTCGTTGTCGAGATCGTGATCGGTCGCAATTGTTTCGACGAGGCAGATCGCAACCGGGCCCAGATTGGCGGCGGCGAAGGTAAACAGCGCTTCCAACTCGGTTTGCAGGAAATACTCAAAAACACCTCCGTTGGTGAGTATAACGGAGTTTGGTTTCGCATTCTCAGGGATCCACTTGTTAGCGTCGGCTGCTTCGAAGGTGATTGGCTCTGCTTTTGATGTCTTTCTGTTGTTTCTGATCTGCTCTTCGCCAAGGTCAATACCGGTTAGGCTGGTGAAATCTGCAAACCTGTCATGCATGTAGGTAAGCACCTGGCCACCGCCGCATCCGATCTCATAGAGATGACGAAAGGGTTCTTCCGCGTCCCTTTCTGAAATTAACTTTTCGAGATCGTTGATTACGGAGACGTCCTCCTCGAGGAACATTCTCTCGAATCGATCATTCCAGCCTTCGTGAAAAGCGGCAGCCTCCTTTCCCCAGTAGTGAGAAAAGTAATTTCGCAGCCTCAGGTGGTCTTTCTGTTTGAAGGCCTTTGCGTAGAGTCCGTTTCTGATCAGGCGGTTTAAGATGTTCCCGTCGTTCGCGAAAGGCGCATTCTCTACCTCAGTTCGTTTCCCCGGAAGTATGGATCCTAGTATTGATCCCACCATCTGGGTTGCCCGTTTTGAGGACGGGAAGTCTGAGAATTGTCGTCGAGCGGAGTTTTCCTGGAAATTGATAAAGTTCATTATAATGCGTTGAGCGAATAGGGGGTAACTAGAGCGAGAGCCGCCGAAGTCGCAGGGAGTTCGCGATCACTGAAACAGAGCTGAAGCTCATCGCGGCTCCGGCGATCATGGGGCTGAGCAAAAGGCCGAAGAAAGGGAAGAGAATTCCCGCGGCGATCGGCACTCCAATGGTGTTGTAGCCGAAGGCGAAGAAGAGATTCTGCCGAATGTTGCGCATCACTTTTTCTCCGACGGTGATTGCATTGGCGATTCCGTTGAGATCGCCCTTCACGAGCGTGACCGAGGCGCTCTCGATTGCGACGTCGGTGCCGGTTCCCATCGCGATGCCGACGTCGGCTTCGGCGAGTGCGGGTGCGTCGTTGATCCCGTCTCCGGCCATCGCGACGACGTGTCCTTCAGCGCGGAGGCGTTTCACGAGGGCGATTTTGTCTTCCGGCGAAAGTCCGGCGTGAACTTCATCGATCGCCAGCTCTTTGCCGACCGCTTCGGCGGTGGCCTCATTGTCTCCTGTCGCCATGATGAGACGAATTCCACGGGCGTGGAGCGACTTCACCGCCGCGGGAGTGGATTCTTTGATAGGGTCAGACACCGCGAGTAGACCGATCACCTCTCCGGCACGGGCAATCCAGATCACGGTTCTTGCTTCGGCCTGCAGGCTTTCTCCCTGTGTCCGCAGCGTATCGGGGAGTGTGATCCCTTTTGATTCGATGTAAGCGGGTTTTCCGATCTCAATCGATTTTCCGTCGATGTCGCCGCTGACGCCTCCTCCGGTATGAGACTGGAAATCCTTTGTCTCAGCGAGGGTGAGATTCCGGCTTTTGGATTCGCGGACGATGGCGCGGGCGAGCGGGTGTTCACTGTGGGTCTCCAGTGTCGCTGCGGTCGAGAGGAGGTCCTCTTCGGAGATTCCGCCAGCGGTGACGATGGAAGTGACCTTGGGTTGACCCGCCGTCAAGGTTCCGGTTTTGTCAGTGATAAGGACGCTGACTTTTTCGAGGCGTTCGAGCGCTTCCGCGTCTTTGATGAGGATTCCCGCCTGGGCGGCGCGCCCGACACCGACCATGATCGACATCGGGGTGGCGAGTCCGAGCGCACAGGGGCAGGCGATGATCAGCACTGCGACGGCATTTACGATGGCGTATGCCATCGCCGGAGCCGGTCCCCAGACCGCCCAGATGACAAAGGTGAGCAGGGCAATGAGGAGAACCGCGGGAACAAAATACCCCGCGACAGTGTCGGCAAGTTTCTGGATCGGGGCACGGCTGCGCTGCGCTTCGGCGACCATGTGAACGATCTGTGAAAGGAGGGTTTCGCTTCCAACCTTCTCGGCCCGCATCGTAAAGGCGCCGGTCTGGTTCACGGTCGCACCGATGACTTCGTCTCCGGACGATCGTTCCACGGGAACGGGTTCCCCGGTGATCATGGATTCGTCAATGTGACTTTTTCCATCGGTGATGACTCCATCGAGAGGAACCTTTTCTCCGGGTTTTACGCGAAGGAGATCGCCCGGCTGGATCCTGTCGATCGGGACATCTTCTTCCACTCCATCGACAAGGCGATGGGCTTCATTGGCGGCGAGACCGAGAAGCGATTGAATGGCCTCACCGGTTCGACCTCTTGCGCGGGCTTCGAGGAGTTGGCCGAGAAGGACTAACACGGTAATAACGGCGGCGGCTTCAAAGTAGAGTGCGACCTCCCCGGTGGAACTGTCGCCGTGGGTGCGAAACGATTCGGGAATGATTCCGGGGAACAGCACTGCGACGAGGCTGTAAAGATAGGCTGCTCCCACTCCGATCATGATGAGAGTGAACATGTTAAGGTGGCGATTCTGAATCGATTTCCATCCTTTGCGAAAGAAGAGCCCACCCGTCCAGAAGACGACCGGTGTCGTAAGGACCAACTCGATCCACCGTGTCCATGAGGGAATTCCGAAAGAGGGAAACATTTTCCCCATTGCGATGAGAAAGACGGGGACGGTCAAAGCGAGGCCGATCCAGAAGCGGCGTGAAAGGTCGCGAACTTCCTCTTCGGCATGAGCGTCGGGACCGGCGGTGATCGTTTTCGGTTCCAGCGGCATTCCGCATTTCGGGCAGTCGCCGGGGGTGTCCTCTTCGATCTCCGGATGCATCGGACAGGTGTAAACGGTCGAAGTGGAGGCTGCGGGAATCCCGCTTGCTTCCAGAGCCATGCCACACTTGGGGCAGTCACCCGGTTCGTCCTCGACGATCTCGGGGTGCATCGGGCAGGTGTATTTTGCGCCTTTGGCCGAGGTGGCGGGACGGGTTCCAGGAGCGTTTGAATGACCGCCGCCGCAACAACTGTGCGCGTTCGAATCGGGTGGGGGAGGAGGTGTGTTTTCAGTCATTTGTCCGGACCGCGTTCAGGTGACGAGCTTTTTCATCAGTAGATGGGGTTGAGGAGTTTTTGCGGACGCCGGGTTGGCGTCATAAAGCGGAACCCCGGATTTCCCTCCATCCCTCACTTTTTTTGAATAGTGTTGTCTGTCCCTGTTTGGACCGGGCTGATGAAGCTGCGAATCTTTGACTACTCCAGCAATGGGCGCATCATTTTCCGAGCTCGATACAATCTTGTTTCCACTGTCTTTTCCGAGCAATTGAGAATACTTGCGATCTCGCTTTGCGGCAGCTCGTTGAAGTGAAAAAGAATCACCGGGGTTCGCAACTTTTCGGGGAGACTCTGAACGGCCTTTCGGACATTGACTCCGGCTTCGCCGCGTTCAAGAAGAGCAGAGGGATCGGATTTTGACGAGTCTGATTGCAGGTCGGAGGTCACCGCGTCGGTCAATTCAGCTTCGGGGTGGCGTTTGCTCCAGCGAAAATGATTGCGGGCAAGGTTGGCAGCAATGGTGAAAAGGTAGGAAGTTGAGCTGCCGCTCGGGCGGTATTTACGACGGGAGCGGTAGACCCTGACAAAAACCTCCTGGGTAAGATCGGCGGCTGTTTCATAGTTGCCGGTCGTGCGATAGAGGTATCCCAGAATCGGCTTACGCCAGCGATCCATCAACGCGTTCAGCGCGAGATCATCACCGTTCTTGAGCCTGACGAGAAGGTTTCGCCCGGCGGTCTCGTCAGAACTGTTCGATTCTTCGGATTTAATCATCATCCGAGTTCAGTGAACCCGACGAATCAGGAGCGGCATGCTCGATCAACTCCTCGTGAAATTCTCCGTTCTTGCCGATATGCGGCATTTTGCCGGGGACGATAAGATGGCGGAAAATGCTTTCACGGTAACGGGAAGCGGCATCGTCTTTCATCACTGAGCTCACCTCATACATGTGGGAGAGGGTTGCTTCACGACAGCGGTTGCGTTGTCTTGTCCATGCCGCGAGCGCTTCCTGAACCTCGGTGCTTATCTGCGGATGAGTGGAGATAACTGACTCGAGATCTTTTTGGGTCGCTACAAGATCGCGACACAGTTCACGACATACGATGTCGTGTTCTTCGTGCATTTTACGGATCTCGGAAAACTGCCCGTCGGACAATTCGTATTCGCGACGGAGCCATTCCAATTCCGGGTAGTCGGATTGCATGGCCCGTGCAGTGTCGGCCGTGATCCAGCTGTAGACACCACCATAGAGGCAGGAGAGGAGTGCGAGACTCAGGCTGACGATGACGAGATTTTTGACCATTTGATTCGGGAAATGTCAGTGGTCTGAAAGCGAGGATGAAATCGCCCCGGTGTGGGAAATGGGATCAATCGCAGAGCTGTAGACGAGGCCCAGATTTTCCCATGCCTTTTCGCGGTTGCGAAGGCCGTGGAGAGACGCCCCGAGAAAAACCACCAGAATGGCAACGCTTGCTGCCGGAATTGCGAGACGGGGGATAAGGAGATGATCAAGGATGTCCCGCAGGCGGTTGGCCGGGGACGTTGCATCCCGCATCGCAATCTCCCGCCAGACCGCTGAATGGAAATGGGGATCTTCCGGTAAATCGATCTTCCACTCTTCGAGCTCTGGAATTGGTTTTTCGTCCTTCATCTTCTGTGATCTTGAGGTCGGTCCTCAAAGATAGAACACCACGGAGCGCTTTTCCCCTCAAAAAATGAGAGAGGGTTATTGAGCACTGTCCAATTTGGCGACAAATTTTTCGGGGCTCGCTTTGAATTCTTTGATGCAGCTTTTGCAGCAAAGTTTTACGGTGGTTCCTTCGTGTGTCACTTCAATCGGAGTGCCCATGCTCCCAAGGGCTTCGCCGGAGACGACGCAGGTGGTGAGTGGGTAATCACCATCGACTTGAGCAGTCCCGGAAGAGGTATGATCGTGGCTGTGGTCGGAGTGGTCGTGACCGGATGATTTTTCCTCGTTGCAGCTTACCAGTGCGAGCGCGAAGACGGTCATGAGGGCGAGTTTCAGAATAGATTTCATGTAGTTTGTATTGCTTTTGATTTGGTTGTTTTGCTTTTGCGGTTTCCCCGGGCGAGTTTCAACTCGGCAATTCCGCAGTAAAGAGTTGGTACGACAAAGACAGTGAGAACGGCTACGGTCATTCCACCGAAGCTGGGTATCGCCATGGGAACCATGACGTCTGACCCGCGTCCGGTGCTGGTGAGCACGGGGATCAGAGCGAGGAGTGTGGTCACGGTTGTCATCATGGCAGGGCGAATGCGTTTCATCGCTCCCTCGATCGTTGCCTCTCTGATCTGCTGGATCGTGGCGGGGCTGTTCTCTTTGAACTTCTGCTGGAGATAGGTGGCCATAATGACGCCGTCGTCCGTCGCAATGCCGAAGAGGGCGAGGAAACCAACCCAGACCGCGACACTGAGATTGATCGTTTTGATCTGGAACAGTTCCCGGAAGTCGATACCCAGGAGGGTGAAGTCCATGAACCAACCCTGATTGTAGAGCCATATCATGATGAATCCGCCCGACCACGCCACGAAGATACCGCTGAAGACGAGCAGCGATGTGCTGACGACCCGGAACTGAAGATAGATCAGAATGAAGATGAGCATCAATGCCAGCGGCAGAATAAGGGTGAGACGTTTTTCAGCCCGGACCTGATTTTCGTATGAGCCTGTGAACTGGTAGCTGACTCCGGCGGGCACGACGAAATCGCCGGATTCAATGTGATCCTCGATCAGTTGGCGGGCGTCATTGACGACGCTGACTTCAGCATTTCCGGGCTGTTTGTCGAAGATGACATAGGCGACCAGAAAGGTGTCCTCGCTTTTAATCGTCTGAGGGCCGCGGATAAACTCAATTTCGGCGAGTTCGCCCAGCGGGATCTGTCTTCCGTCCGGTGCGGGCACGAGAATCCCGGAGAGCTCTTCGATGGAATCCCTGCGCTCCCGTTGATAGCGGACGCGAACCGGGTAGCGTTCCCGGCCCTCAATCGTTGTCGTAATTCGCTTTCCTCCGACTGCGACTTCAATGACATCCTGAACCCCTCTAACACTGATGTTATACCGTGATATCGCTTTGCGGTTGATTTGAATTTCAAGGTAGGGCTTTCCGACGACCCGGTCAGCGAAAACGGTGGCGGGGTTGACCGACGCGACTCCTTTGAGAATCGCCTCGAGTTCGAGCGCCACATTTTCAATGGTTTCAAGATCGGGTCCGTATACTTTTAATCCCATCGGCGCCCGCATGCCGGTTTGAAGCATTACGATGCGAGTTTCGATGGGCTGGAGTTTCGGTGCGGAGGTGACGCCCGGGAGTTCGGCTGCTGCGACAATCTCTTTCCAGATATCATCGGGTGACTGGATGTGATCCCGCCAGAGGCGGATTCGGTTTCCGTTTTCGTCTTCACCCCATTCCGGTTTGTAATTGATAATCGTTTCGACCATCGAAACGGGCGCGGGGTCGAGGGAGCTGTCAACGCGTCCGATTTTTCCGACGACCAAATCGACTTCGGGAATAGCATTGATCGCCTTGTCCTGCAGTTGCAGGACCCGCTTCGCTTCGCCGATCGAGGCGTGGGGCATCAATGTCGGCATGTAGAGAAAAGAGCCTTCGTTGAGCGAGGGCATGAATTCCTTGCCGAGCCCCTGATAGATGAGGACCCCGCAAGTGACGACGGTCAAGACGAGTGCGATGAGGAGCAGCTTCACCCGAAGAAAGAAACGGAGGATTGATTCGTAGACGTGGATGAATCCGTAGACGAGAGCGATCAGAACTCCTATCAAAACCAAAACGAAGAGCGAGTTGAGCAAGCCGTAGGTCGGGCCGAGAGGCATCCAGTCCTGACCGAGGATGATCGCGACGATCACCGCGAGTGTGAACACGAATCCGGTATGAATCCTCGGGGCGCGTTTCGAGAAGAGATCGAAACGCTTTTTGTAAAGCATGTGGATGAGCGGCGGAAGCACCGCCAGTGCAATGAGGACGGATGCGATCAATGCGAAGGTCTTGGTGTAGGCGAGTGGCTTGAAGAGTTTGCCCTCGGGGCCCTCCATCGCGAAAACGGGGAGGAAGCTGATTACGGTCGTCATTACGGCGGTGAGGACTGCGCCTCCGACCTCGGCGCAGGCGCGAAAGATGACCTTCACTCTTGGTTCTTTGTCGTCAGCTTCACCGAGTTGACGGAGGACGTTTTCACAGAGCACGATCCCCATGTCGACGATCGTTCCGATTGCAATCGCAATTCCGGAGAGCGCGACGACGTTGGCGTCGACGTGGAACAATTTCATTCCGACAAAGGTCAAGAGCACCGCGCCGGGGAGGATGAGGGATATGAGGAGGGAGCTGCGCAGATGAAAAACCAATAACAGAACGACAATTACGGTAATCAGGATCTCCTGAATGAGAGCGATATTGAGTGTATCGAGGGTTTCGTTGATCAGTCCGGTGCGATCGTAAAACGGCACGATGGTGACCCGGCTCACGGTTCCGTCTTCGAGAGTTTTCGTGGGGAGACCTGCCGAAATCGAGGCGATCGACTCTTTGACGTTTTTAATGGTCTCCATCGGATTCGCTCCGTAGCGGGCCACGACCACGCCGCCGACGGCTTCGGCTCCGGCTTTGTCGAGGACCCCGCGTCGGAGTGCCGGCCCGAAACTGACTTCGGCCACTTCGTTGAGAGTGATCGGGATATCGCCGCGTGCTGCGACAGCGGTTTCGCGTAAGTCCTCGAGAGAGGTCAGAAATCCGCGGCCGCGTATGATGTACTCGATCCGATTGATCTCAATGGTTCTCGCTCCGACATCCATGTTGGCGTCTTTCACCGCCTTGAATATCTGCTCAAGCGTTACGCCAAAGGCGCGCATCGCGTCGGGATTTACATCGATCTGATACTCTTTGAGGAAGCCCCCCACCGAGGCCACTTCCGCGACTCCGTCGGTCGACTGAAGAGCATATCTCACATAGAAATCCTGGATGCTCCGAAGTTCCTGCGGGTCCCAGCCGCCGGCGGGATTGCCCTCTTTGTCGCGGCCTTCGAGGGTATACCAGAACACCTGCCCCAGTGCTGTGGCGTCCGGTCCCAGGGCCGGGCTTACGTTTTCGGGGAGGGTCCCCGGGGGCAGGCTGTTAAGTTTCTCCAGAATCTTGGCGCGGGACCAGTCCCATTCAGCTGATTCTTTGAAGATGATGTAGATGCTGGAGAATCCGAAGTAGGAGTAGCTGCGGATTGTTTTCACCTCGGGGATTCCAAGAAGAGCGGCGGTCAGGGGGAAGGTGATTTGGTCTTCGACGTCCTGCGGTGAACGCCCCATCCATTCCGTAAAGATGATTTGCTGATTCTCGCCGATGTCGGGAATTGCATCGACGGGGACCTGACTGCGGGGCACTCCGCCGACCTCCCAGTCGAAAGGGGCAACGAGCACACCCCATGTCAGGAGCATGAAGGTGATCAGTAGAACGATCAGTTTATTCGTCAGGCAGAAGTGAATGAACTTCGCGACCGGGCCTGTCGGTTGGATGGGGGCGGGGTCGCTCATTTGGGCTCTTTCTCCTCCTCTTCAGAATGGGAGTGTTCTCCTTCCACCGGCGATTCTGCTTTGCCGCTGAGTTGCGCTGTGATTTCCCCGCAGCCGGGCATGGAGGCCCCGAAGTAGGGGTTCAGAATGTCTTTGGTGGACTGAAGCCAGTCAGCTCCGGCGTTGTCGAAGGCCATGGGGCAATGGGCTGAGTAGAGCCGGGCATCGAGTCCCGCCCCGAATGAAGTGATTAGCGATTCGACGAGTCCTGACAAAGCCTTAAAGTTTGCGCGGAACTGGGCGATGCTATCCGTTTTTGCGGCGCCCTCGGCGATGGATTGCAGCTGCTCGGTGAGACTCTCAAGCTGAGGTCCGGCGTCCGGATTTTTCGGTGCGGTTTCAGCGAGCGCTGCAGCACTCGAAGCGAGAGCGTTGGCACTGGCTCTCGAGGTTTCCAACGCGTCTTTTGACAGCGCTGTCTGGATGGCGAGGTAATCGGACACGAGCGCTTCCAAAGCGTGATTTCCCGCTTCGTTCAAGGGGATCGCTTTCGCGGTGGCGAGTTGCTCGCGAACTTCCCCGCACTGCAGCATGGAGGCGCCGAAATACGGGTTGAGGAGGTTCTTGTCGGATTGGAGCCAGGTGCCTCCGGTGTTGTCAAAGGCCATCGGGCAGTAGTGCTCGTAGACCGGTAGGTGAGCGGTTCCGAACCTTCGAACGAGTTCATCCGTCGCCAGAGAGAGCTTTTGAAATTCCTCACGTGCCGTTTCAATTTTCTCCGCTTCTTCAATGGCTTGGAAATAGGTTTCCATTCGTGCTGCCAGTTCTTTCCATATTTCCGATGAGGAATTAGAGAGAAGTTCCACAGTGATTCCGGAGAGCTGCTTTCTTCCCTCGCCAGCCGCCAATCGGGACTTTTCCAGAGAGTCATCCGCCAGTGCTCCCTGAATGGTAAAGTAGGATTGAAGGACTTTGTCTGAGTGTGTCAGGAAACTTTCGGAAGCGCCGGCATCGGGAAAGAGACGTGTCTCCTCATCCGGCGGAAGCATCATGCCCGGTTGCGCCTGAATTTGCAGGGCGCTGTCGATGACGAAGCCTCCCTGAGAAACAACGTGTTCGCCCTCCTTCAGTCCCGCTTCGACGATATACTGATTCTTAGCGCGAGGGCCAATTAGAATTTCCCGGCCCTCGAAGGTCGGTTGCTCAGTATCGGGTTTTTCCACATAGATGACGGAACGTTTACCGGTGTTCAGCACTGCGCTGACCGGCACGAGCAGTGGAGGCTTGTCCGTGGCTTCCGTTACGACATATCCCAGTTCCTCTGCCGGAACGAGGTCCATGCCGCAGATGTCGCACTGACCCGGTTGATCCTTGACGATTTCCGGATGCATCGGGCTGATCCATTTTCCGGCGAGGGAAGGGTCGAGGACTTTTCCCGCCGCCGCGACTTTTGCGGTTACCAGTCCTGAAACAAACATTCCCGGCTTGAGAAGGCTGTCTTCGTTGGGGACATTCACGCGCACGGAGACGGTTCTTGTCGCGGGGGCAAGCTCGGGTGCAATGAAGGAAATCTTACCTTCGAATTTCTTGCCGGGGATGGAGTCGGTCGTGAACTGGACTTTTTGCCCGAAGCGAAGCCAGGGGGTGTCGGACTCGTAGGCGTCGAGCATGACCCAGACTTCGTCGACTTCGGCAATTTTAAAATAGGGGCTGCCGGTCTTCACGTATTCGCCCTCCCTCACATTCATGAAGGTAACGATCCCGGAGGTCGGCGCGTCGATGGTGAGGTGATCGGATGTCTTACCGGATGTTTCAATCTTACGGATACTTTCTTCTGAGAAACCCCAGAGTCTCAGTTTGTCGCGGGTGATGTCGGCGGCGTTTTCATTGCCGTATTTTTTTGCGGTAAGCAGTTCGGTTTGCACAGAGAGAAGTTCCGGGCTGTAGACGGTCGCGAGGTGATCGCCTTTCTTTACGCGGATGCCGGTGTAATCGACGTAGAGCTCATCGATACGTGAGGGGAAGCGCGCCGAGACGGTGCGCATTCTCGTTTCGTCATACATGACTTTCCCGAAGAGGCGAACTTCGGCATCGGGAAACCCGCGAACCACTTCGGTTGTTGAAATTCCGGCCAGCGCCTTGGCGGCTTCCGACATGGAAAATGAACGTTCTCCCCCGCCACTCGCTGCCGTGAGCGGAATCAGATCCATTGCGCAGATGGGGCATTTACCGGGGTTGGGTTGCTTCACCTGGGGGTGCATCGAGCACGTCCACACTTCCGCTTTGGCTTCCACGCCGGCTCCTTGTCCGGCTTCATGATCGTGGCCTCCGCTGCCACCCCGGAAGAGGAGTGCGCCGAGAACGAGCCCTGCAACAACAGAGACGGCGGCGGTGATAATCGTCTTCTTCATTTTTTTGAAATGGACAGGGGTTCCGTAAGCGTTCGGATTTCCAATGCAGCCTTGTGCGCGGAAGCGAGCGCTCTCTGATACATGAGGCGCAGTTCGAGAAGGGTTCGTTCGGAGTCAATCAGATCGGTCACAGAAGCCTTGTCATTACGGTAACTTTCATTGGTGACTTCGAGCGCCTGTTCCGCGGACGGCAACAGTTTGTCGCGATAGAGTTGGAGTCTTTTGTCGGCTTCCCGCCAGGCCTGAATTGTCCGGTGCAGATCAGCAAGGAGCTTTTGACGAATGCTTTCGACGTCTGCGCGGGCTGCCGAAGCGAGTTCGGCTTTCTCAATTTTTTCGGCACGGTATTTGTCGAACTGGAGTGGGATACTGACGCCCACCATGATGCCGACGGCGGTGTCCCCGCTGCCTCCAATGTCGATCACGTTCGCACCGACATTGATATCGGGGAGGGGAGATTTCCGGGAAAGTTGTTCTGCAAGTTCCGCGGTGATGACACCTGATGAGGCGGCCTCAATGAGCGGGTGTCCTTTCACGGCTGCTTCGAGAGAGTCGGTGGAACCAATCTGTGGAACCTTCGATCCCATCGCTGGAAAAGGGAGCGGCGAATCGAGATCCGGCGTTCTGCCGAGCAGGCTCGCGAGGCGTGAACTGAGCGCATTGCGTTGCTCTTCGAGGGTTTGAAGCTGATCTTCTGTCTTCGTTAGTTCCACCTCAAGCCGTAACGAGGCACTCAAATCGCCGCCGCCCCGCACTTTTTCATCGACGGTCGGAGCGAGTTGCTTCAAAAGACTCAAGTTCTGTTTCGTGACCCGTGTCGCTTCAGCAAGGAAGGCGTAGTCAAAGTAACCGAGACCGATTTCGCGAATGACCTGTCTTTGAGTCGCTTCGAATCGATAGAAGGCGGTTTGAGCTGACTGGTCGGCGATGTCTTCTCGAAGAGTGAGTTTTCCCGGCCAGGGAAATGCCTGTGTCAGGCTCACGGCTCGTTCCTGCGCTCCGGTTCGGGTTTGAACGCGGGAAACGAATTCGGTGTAGCTTAACTTTGGATCCGGGAGAGCTCCCATCTGGGTGCCGATTTGGCGGGAGGCTTTGACGCGGTCAAATTGAGCTGAGAGTTCCGGATTGGCAGCGAGTGCCTCCCGGAGGTAGTCCTCAAGAGTGCCCTCACGATCCCCGCTATACAAGAGGGGAGCCATGAATGCACCGATAATGATGTTGAAGAGAAAGAAAAGTCTCATATTGCCGCCGATGGTAAAGAAGACACCGGCAACTACAACACCGCAGTTTTATGAACCCCTTGGAATATTTTCAAGTTTACTGTGAGAAGGCAGGCAGGATGCGAACCTGCCTGCCTTTTGCCGGGCCGCTTTACAGCATCGTTTTCAGACCGTCGCGGGAAGCTCACGGCGACACACTTGAGCTGCCGCCACCATTCGTTGAAGGGCGGGTTTAACATCTTCCCACGAGCGCGTCTTCAGCCCGCAATCAGGATTCACCCATAGATTCTCCTTCTGAATGACAGATCCTGCCTGTCTCAATAAGGTCACGATTTCCCCGGTTGTCGGAACCCGGGGCGAATGAATGTCATAGACACCCGGCCCGATTTCATTGGGATAGGAGAAATGGGCGAAAGCCTCGAGCAGCTCGAGGTTGGATCTCGCGTTTTCGATCGTGATGACATCCGCATCCAGATTCGCAATCGCATCGAGCATGTCGTTGAACTCGGAATAACACATGTGGGTGTGAATTTGAGTTTCATCAGCGACGCCGGTTGAGGAAAGTCGAAATGCCTTCACTGCCCAGTCGAGGTAGGCTGGCCAATCACTGCGACGCAGGGGGAGGCCTTCACGAATCGCGGCTTCATCGATTTGGATAATGGGAAGCCCGGCTGCTTCGAGGTCAGTGACCTCATCCCGGATCGCGAGGGCTATTTGCATCGTCGTGTCGCGGCGGGGCTGGTCATCCCTGACAAAGCTCCATTGCAGGATCGTGACCGGTCCGGTCAGCATCCCTTTCATGGGCTTGCTCGTGCAGGATTGAGCAAAGTTCGCCCAGTCGACGGTCATTGCCCGGGGACGACTGACGTCGCCGAAAATGATGGGTGGTTTCACGCAGCGGCTTCCATAACTCTGTACCCAGGCGAAACGGGTGAAGGTGAAGCCTTCGAGTTGTTCACCGAAGTATTCGACCATGTCATTGCGCTCAAATTCCCCGTGAACGAGAACATCGAGCCCGATATTTTCCTGCATCTGAATACAGTCGGCGGTTCGCAGACGAAGGAAAGTTTCGTACTGGTGCTTCGTCCATTCGCCGTGGCGAAATTTCGCGCGGGCCTGGCGCACTTCTGCAGTTTGGGGGAATGACCCAATTGTGGTTGTCGGAAAGGCAGGGAGCTGAAGTTGGCTGCGTTGAAGTTCCTTCCGGATCGTAAACGGGGAATCCCGCTCGAACATATCGTCACGGAGCGCCGCGAGGCGGGCCTGAACCGACGGAGCTGAAACTTTCCCGCTTCGCCGCCGCGACTGGATCGCGATTTCGTTGTCGACGAAGGCGGCATCGGAGCGGTCTCCGGTTTCGAGGACGACACGCAGTGTTTCCACCTCTGCCAGTTTTTCGTCGGCGAAGGCGAGCCAGTTCGCAATTTCGGGATCGAGCCCGGTTTCCTGCGCGAGACTGACAGGAACATGAAGAAGTGAGCAGGACGGGGCTACAAGAAGATTGTTCTCCCCCAGCTCATCGGCGGCATGACGGAGCAACTTAAGCGCGGCTTTGAGATTGGTTTTCCAGACGTTTCTTCCCTCCACCACTCCGAGAGAGAGGAATTTGTTTTTGCCCTTGAGGCGGGAAATCGCCGACTCGATTTCGCTTCTCCCCCGCACCGCATCGAGGTGGAGTCCTGCGACGGGAAGGTCGAGGAAGGGACTCAGATTTTCTCTCAGTTCACCGAAGTAGGCAGCGACCTGGATCTCGAGCCCGGGAACTTGCCTCGCGAATTCCACATAGGCTTTTTGAAGGATCTCGCGGTGCCTTTCATCGAGGTCGAGGACGACAGCGGGCTCATCGATCTGAACCATCTTCGCGCCGAGGCGGTGAAGTTTTTTCAGCACGTCGACATAGACGGCGATGAGAGCGTCAGCGAGCTCGAAGCGATCGAATTCCCCGGTCGAGTTCACTTCTTTTCCGAGGACGAGGTAGGTGAGCGGACCGATCAGGACGGGCTTGGCATTGAGACCGAGTTCGGTCGTTTCGATAAACTCATCAAACACCTTCGAGCTCGAAATTTGAAATTGGCTTGCGTCATCAAATTCGGGCACGAGGTAGTGATAGTTGGTATCGAACCACTTTGTCATTTCACAGGCGAGTTCCGCTCCTGAGGCGCAACACCCCTGTTCGGCGGTTCCTGCGCCCTCTTTGCCCCGGGCCATACGGAAATAGAGGTCGAGATCGACCGGCTCACCATGCCAGTGGAATCGTGAGGGGATATTTCCGAGGAGGCAGGTCATGTCGAGAATCTGATCGTAGAGGCTGAAATCGTTGCAGGGAATGAGATCGATCCCGGCGTCGCGCTGAATCTCCCAGTGTTTGCGTCGCAGTTCGGCGGACGATTGCTCAAGTTCCGCGGCGGAGATCTCCGATTTCCAATACGCTTCGACGCGCTTCTTGAGTTCGCGTTGAAGACCAATACGGGGGTAGCCGAGGTTCTGAGTTCGAATAGAGTTGGATGTCATGACCTCAAACTAGTCAGATACCCGTGTTGAATAAAACGAAAGGAATTCACCCTGAGCTTGAATGGGATTCAAGATGGGTTACCGGTGTTGCATGCTTGAGTTGAGACATCTCCACACCCTCACCGCCCTTGCTGAAACGGGAAGTATGGTCGCCGCCTCGAAGCGGCTGAATCTCACGCAGTCGGCACTTTCTCATCAAATCAAGGCGCTGGAGGATCACTATGGTTGTCCCTTTTTCGAGCGCAAAACGAATCCGCTTCGCTGGACTCCCGTGGGGGAGCGTCTTGTCGGGCTCGCTTATGATCTCAACCGTGCTGTGAATGATGCGAACCGCGAAGTGGCCCGCCTTCTCGAGGGGCGGGCCGGTCAACTGAGGATTGCAGTCGAGTGCCATTCCTGTTTCGACTGGTTGATGCCCTCGATGGACGGATTCCGCGAAAACTGGGACGAGGTGGAGCTGGATCTCGTTTCCGGGTTTCATCCTGACCCGGTCGAGCTGCTGACCGAGAACCGGGCTGACATGGTGATCGTGTCACGGAAGAAGCGGCGGGCCGGGGTCGACTTTCATCCGCTCTTTTCCTACACCATGCCGGCGATTCTGGGTCGGAGACATCCTCTCATCGGGAAGAAACATCTTACGGCGCGGGACTTTGCCGATGAGGTGCTTATCACGTATCCCATCCCCGACGAGCGCCTTGATCTCGTTCGCCAGGTGCTCGTTCCCGCAGGGGTGAATCCGCAGCGTCGAACCGCGATGCTTACCGAGGCAATTCTCCAGCTCGTTGCGAGCGGACGGGGGATTTCAGCATTGCCGGCCTGGGCGATCCAGCCCTTTCTTGATCGCGAGTATGTGATTGGGCGACCGATCGGAAAAAACGGGCTTCGCTGTGAACTCTATGCCGCCACCACTGCAACGGGAAGCCAAACCTCTTATGTGAACGACTTTATCAAAACGATGCGGGAAGTGAGCTTCCGTCAGCTGAAGGGGATCGAGACGCTTCACTCCTGATTGTCTTCTTTCCTCAATTGCTTCAACCGTTCGTATTCGTCCTCGGCGTCTTTGACTTCGAGTCCTTCGCCGGTTTCGAGGATGGTGGCGAATTCGAAATCGATGACACAGAAGCAGCCTTTGCGCGGGTCGTAGGTGATGTTCCGGTCGGCCTGATCGTTGTGGCGGACGCCGAAGTTCTCGAGGGAATCGAAGAGTTCCTGCATTTTCCGGGAACTCAGTTTGTCGAGACGGCTCCCGCAGTTGCTTGTGACGAGGTAGAGTTCCTCATCGTTCGATTCGAGGACTCTGGGGACGAATTGGCAACCCTGTTCTTCGAGGTGATTGAGGACACGGCGCTCCGTTTCAAAACGTTCTTTGGCGAGCGGGCCGCGAAACCATTTGTGGACGCGCCCGTCGAATCCAACGTTGACCCGCGCGACCGCGGAATCCTTGACTTCACCTTTCTGTTTATTGTCTGGAGATTTCATAGGTGTCTTTCAGTTGGACGAAGTATCAGCCGCGAACTGTCGGGCTAATTGAATTAAATGATCGAGGTATCAGCTTCCTTCCGGCTCATAGATGACTTCGGCGATCCTGAACCGGCGTGTTCCTGCCGGTACGACCCAATCAATTTCGTCGTCGGTCTGGTATCCGAGGATTCCCGCACCGATCGGGGCAAACACGGATATTTTATTATTGTCAGGATCAGCATCTTCGGGGAAAACGAGAGTGAAGGTGAGCTCTTCGTGTGTGTTCAAGTCCACGATCGTGACGCGGGAGTTCATTCTCACAACATCGTGGAGGATGTGATGAGATTCGACCGCGGTGGCCCGTTCCAACTCGGCAGAGAAGGCGGTCAGGTCGTCGGTCTGATTCTTTTCACGCTTGTACAAAGCGATCATATTCTCGAGCCGCTGTTTGTCTTGATGAGTGATGTAGATGGGGAGTAGTTCGGTATTTTCCTTAGCGTTACTCATGAGCTGTAGTTGAGGTTCAGGAGCTAAATATAGCTATATCTTCCATTTTGAATAAGACTAAGAAACGATTGAATTGATCGGTTTTTACTATCACTTGTTCTATGAATGGAATTTCTTAATTTTCACCACCTTCGCTACTTTTGGACCGTTGCGAGAAGCGGGAGTGTCCGCGGTGCTGCCGAAGAGCTGGGGGTGTCTCAGCCTTCGATCAGTGCTCAGATTCGCCTTCTCGAGGAGTCTCTGGGGGAAGATCTGTTTTTGCGCACAGGGAGACGGCTCGTCTTGACGGAGGCAGGCCAGACTGCGATGACGTATGCCGATGAAATATTCTCAGCAGGTCGTGAGCTGGTGAACGCGGTGGTGATGGGAACGGGGAGAGCGCTTCGTTTCAATGTGGGAATGACAGATTCTCTTTCCAAGTTGATCGGCTTTGAGATTCTGAAACCGGCCTTTCATTACTCACGACCAACTCATCTGGTGACCCGGCAGGGTGAGCTCTCCGTGCTGGTGAATCAGCTTCAGAATCATCGACTCGATTTGATTCTCGCTGACGAGCCGGTCACGAGCAGTCTGAAGTCGACGATGTTCAACCATCAACTGGGACGCTCCGGGGTTACCTTTTGCGCGGTTCCGAAACTGGCGGCCAAGCTGCGGAGAAACTTTCCGCAGTCGCTGCACGGAGCTCCGGCGCTTCTTCCCAGCGAAAATATGGGAATGCGATGGGCTCTGGAGTCCTGGTTTGATTCGGAGGGAATACGCCCTCATATCGTGGGCGAGTTTGAAGACGGGACCTTGATGGAAGTCGCGGCGTCCGGAGCGCTCGGATTCACCACGGTGCACACGGTGGTGGATCAGGCTGCCCTGAAGCATTACGGGCTGCGGGTCATCGCCAAAGTGGAAGAATGCGGCAGTGATTTCTATGCCATCACCGGAGAGCGGAAAGTGAAGCACCCGGTCGCGGTCGAGATTACGGAGAATGCTTTTTCCCACCTCTTCGGATCGTCGGGTCGCGAATAGAGTTCGCCCGCAGCTCTTCAACCTCGTCCTGCGGCGAGCCCTGCCAGGATTGCTGTTTCGCCGGGGAATATCGAGGCTTTCCAGCCGAGTGATTTGAGAGCAGTGCAGTAGGTTTCGGCAAGGGAATCAGATCCGATCAAGGTGATCTCCTCGTCGGGATTTGCTCTGTGTAAGGCACCACTCAGTTCCTGCCCGATGAGATAACCGGAGAGGCGGGAGCGGGAATCAACTTCACCCAAATCGTTGAGGAGCGCTTCGGCGCGGAGGCTGAAGCAGTTGGAAAGTAAGGATTCCGGTGCGTCAAAAGCGGAATGAATTCCTTCCAGAAAAGCGGATTCGTTCCACCCCTCTGTAGCGGTTGTGAGTCGCAGGACGGATTGCTCCGAGACGAGTTTGAAAAGTTCACCTGTGAGGTAGGTTCGAAATGTCTGAATATGATTTTCCCTGACCGTTACCCATTTTGTATGCGTGCCGGGGAGACAGACGAGGCCGTTGAAATCCGGGTTCGTGGCGAGAAGCCCCGCGATCTGAGTTTCCTCCCCGCGCATCACGTCTGCAGGGGTGAGCTGTTTCACCCCGGCGTGGATTCGGACATCAATATTCCCGCTCCGCGACGGGGCTGATATTTGTGAGGTGAGCGGTGGGCAGGGAGCGGAAAGGTAGGGCGCTTCGATCCATCCCTGTTTGGCTCCGACCATTCCGCAGGCGGATACCGGGATCCGTGAGCCGCTACGCAACCAGGGGCGGATCAGCTCGAGAAGGGCGGCTTCAAAATCCCCGTCGATGGAGGTGATCGCCGCCATTCCCTGATCGGATTCGGCGCGGAAGAGAACTTCGTTGCCGGATGACATTGCCCAGCACCGCAGATTTGAAGTGCCCCAGTCGGCAGCGATCCATTCGATTTCGTCGGTGTTCATCTCTGGTGTTTTCGTATTATGAGCTGAATGCCGCCCGCGAGAATAGCGAGGCCGATGCCGAAGCTGATAAGAATGGAACGAGCCTCGAGTTCGCGAGCGCCGAGGATGATCATCCATGCCCCGATGACGACAAGACTGTAAAGAACCATACGTGCGGGGAAGGGATCGAAAGGAATCGCAGCGTCACTGTCGGTTTGTTCAGTCGCTGCTTGATCGCTCCGGCGTTGGACGCGCTCCGCTCCGGGATCGAAACCGCTTCGTTTTTTCTCAAAGAAAATCAGAAGAAGAATGGGGAGGATGACCCCGACGAGCACTTCTACATTTTTGCTGTTCTCCGCAAGGTAGGTCTTGGTCTCCCAGAGAGAAGATCCCTCGATGATCATGGGATTGGCCGAGAGTCCGAAGCGGAGGGCGAGGCCGATGGTAAAGCTGGTCAACGCGACAGTGATCATGTCGCGGATGCCGATTTTCCTGCTGAACAGTCCCCAGAGCGTGGGAGCAAAGAGCGGGACGACGAGGAGGGAGTTGATCGAGATGATGAGCTTTTCCGCTCCGCCCATTCTTGGAACCATGATCGCCGCGAAGACGAGCAGTCCGCCGAGAAGGAGGGTGAAAAATCGTCCTGTTCTCACGAGCGTTTTTTCCGATGCGGCAGGGTTAAAAAAGGCTTTGTAAAAATCGTTGGTGAGAACTCCTGCGAACACGTTGAGCTGGGAGCTCACCATGCTCGCTGTTGCCGAGAACATCGCGGCGAACATGAGCCCGAGAACGCCGGAAGGGAGAACCGATTTGGCGGCGAGAATGTAGGCCTGTTCCTTGTCGACGCCTTCGACCTGGCCTCGATAGAGGAGCGGCGGAAGCAACCAGAAGAGCGGCGTCACGAGATACATGATCCCGAAAAGGTAGGACGATTTTCTCGCTTCACGAGGATTCCTCACGGCAAGGAAACGCTGCACGAAAGCCCACTCGGCTCCGATCATGAAAAAGTGGATCGTGACCCAGCCGAAGAGAAAGAACCAGCCATACTTGCCGGCGACAGGATTGAAGAAATGTTCGGGAACCGCCTCTTTGTAGGTGTTCATATCCATTCCCGAGATCATGAGAATGGCGACCATTAAGACGACGACAGTGAGGACGATGAACTGAAGCACGTCTGTCATGAGAACGGCCCAGAGGCCTCCCTGCATCGTGTAAATCACGACAATGGTACCGAAGAGAATAATCGCCCAGGTGAGGTTCATCGGAATGAGCGCGACTAACAATACGGCTAAAGCGTAGAGTGAGACGGAGACCCCGAGGATGCGTTTGATGAGCATCGTCCAGGTGAAAAAGTGGAGTCCTGTTTTTCCGAAGCGGAGCTGAACAAACTCCGCCGGCGTGTCGACTCCGAGTTGATTCCATTTCCCGGCAACGAAGTATCCGGCGAGGAGGGCTGCAATGCCGTAGCAGGTGTTGATCGCGACGGCGACAAAACCGAGTTCGTAGGCGATCCCGCCCCAGACCACGAAGGTGCCGGCGGAAAACATCGTCATAAACCCGCTCAGACCTGAAGCCCACCATGGCGAGCTGCGCCCCGCCGAGAACATTTCCTTCTGGCTCTTGGTGCGGCGCGCCGAGAGGGTGCTGATCACGAAGATCCCCGCGATATAGAGGGCGAGGGTGATGTAGTCGGGGGTGGTCATGACGGGATCAGGGTCATGCACTCAAGCATCGCTTCAGATGGCTCGACGCCAATGCCGGGACGGTGAGTCAGGTTGAACGATCCGTTTTCACATTCGAGGGCATCGCCGGTGAAGTGGCGGAAGGGACCAAAGATGGAATGCTGGAACTCATGCGAGGTGACGCCTTTGAGTGCGGCGCTCGCCTGGAGACTCGCGGCAAGAAAAATCCCCGATCCGATCGTGGCGTGCGGAATGATTTCGAGCTTGTGCGTTTCGGCGTGGTTGGCGATTCGTTTGAACTGAGTGATTCCGGTGTGGCCCATTTCAGGCTGAACGATGTGGCAGGCTTTGCGATCGATACGGTGCCGGGCGTCGTAAACGGTGCGCCACTCTTCGCCGACTGCGATGCGCTCGCCGCCGTTCTGTGCGACTTCCCGGAGTGTCTCGATTTCCTCAGTGGCCACAGGCGCTTCGAGGAACCAGGGGCGAAAGGGGGAGAGTTCTTTGGCGAGTGTGAGGGCGTCGGGGCCGCTGAGAGACCAATGGAGGTCGATAGCGATCCGTGCCTTCTCTCCGAGCGTTTCGCGAAGCGCTTTGAGTTCGGTGACGGCTCCGTCATCGGCGACGGGAAGGGCGAACTTGAGCGAATCAAATCCACGCTCCTGCCACGACTGCGCAAGTTCGCAGCGCTTTGTCAGGGTGTCTTCGGGAAGTCCGGAAACGTAGGCGGGGATGCGACGGTGTTGAAACCCTCCCAGCAACTCAGCGACAGCAACCCCTGCGATTTTTCCGGCGATATCCCAGAGCGCAATATCAACAGCGGCGAGAGCATCGAGATAGAATCCTCCGGTGTAGCCGCGCACTCGCATGAGGTCGTAAAGTTCATCGTGAATCGCTTCGACTTCGAATGGATCACGTCCGATCACGAATCCGGTGAGAAGATCACTGATGATCGCGGCGGTGGCCTGAGGCGCAACCAGTCCGTAAGTTTCACCCCATCCGATGACACCATCGGTGGTCGTGATCTTGACGACGAGCGAGCGATTCTTCCTCGGGTAAACGGTGCGGTTCCCCTGCCTGACAAAGTAACCGGATTCGTTGACGGTCTCTCCTTCGCGAAGTGAGCCGAGATACGGTTTGTCCTGCTTGAGGTCGACGAGGTAGACTTCGATTTTTGTGACCGGGTCGTGTGTGACCGGGTCGTGTGTGACCGAGTCCTGAGAGTCCTCTTGATTCATGAAAGGGCGCCCTCAAGGTCGGTGATCATTTGGTCGAGATCACGTTTCGTGAAGTCATCCATTCCCGGGAGTGGTGCCCGCACCGCGAGAGAGCCGGAAACGCCACGCTTCATGAGCACATACTTGGTTAAGCGCATCCGGTAAACCGCCTGAGATACGAGGAGGGGAAGGCTGATTCGATAGAGGTCACGCGCTTTCTCAAGGTCGCCTTCAAAATAGGCATTCCAGAGCGCGACGTGGAGATCGGTCAGTTCCACCGCCGGCATTTGTCCGAGGGCCCCGCGATTCAGTTCATCGATGATGTATCGGGCGCCGCCGCCTCCGAAGACGGCTTTGAGATGGGGAATGCCGGATTCAGCTAAAGTGGTAATGGCAGGGCCGGAGGGGAGAGTTTCCTCTTTGACGTAGGTGATCGCTGCGTTACCTGCGGCGAGGGTGGCGATCGCGTCAGGTTCGAGCCCGGCTCCGATGGGGCTTGGTGCGTTCTGTAGGATGATTTCTGCGTTTGGCAGGCCGCTTGAGACTTCTCTGAAGAATGCTTGATGCGCTTCGAGATTTTTCTCAAGGGCACCGGGGGCCATAATCATGAGATGGTTGATCCCGTTTGAAGCGGCCTGTTGTCCGGCGACGATGACCTCTTCGGGAGTGGGCGCGCTCGCGCCTCCGACGATGGGAACGCGGCCGTCGACTTCCTTTGCGACGAGGCCGATCAGCTCGCCGCGTTCGTCCGGTGTGAGGAAGTTGTATTCACTGGCAACGCCGGGAAAGACAACGCCGTGAGCCCCTGCGTCGAGGGCGAAGCGGACCACTTGACGCTGTCCCTCGAGATCGAGGGAGTTGTCGTCGTTGAAGAGAGTGGGGATGACTGGGAAGATTCCTTTGAGCATAAAATGATTATTTGTCGGCTTTGAGATATTTGACTCCGAGATCTTTGGGAAGAGGTGTGACCTGATTTTCGGCACCCCACTTTTCCCAGGCGTCGTTCATCGCTTTGACCCGATCCGGATATTGTGAGGCGAGGTCGTTCATTTCACTGCGATCGACGGTGAAGTCGTAGAGTTCCCAGGGCTGGTCGTCGAGAGCGACCAGTTTCCATTTTCCCTGTCGCATCGCGCGGTTGCCCTGGTGTTCGAAAAAGAGAGTTCGCTTGTCGCTGCCGTTGTTGATTTGATCGACAAGATTGTGACCGGGGAGGGAGAGGGCTCCGGTATACTCGGCTTGCGCGAGGGCTGCAGCGGTGGGGAGGAGGTCGATGATGTGGGCAGGATCGTGGTTGATCGTTCCGGGCTTTGCTTTCAAACCGGCGGGCCAGTGAACGATTCCGGGAGAGGCGATTCCGCCCTCGTGATTGAAATGTTTGTACATCCGCCAGGGCGTGTTTCCTGCATTGGCCCAACCGGAACCGATGCTGTGGAAGGTTCCCGGAGTTCCCATCTCGTCGATCATTTCCCCGGTGTGGAGAATGTTCTGATTGCTCGAGACGATATCGAATCCGAAGGGATCCCACTCGAAACAGGCTCCGTTGTCCGAGGTGAAAACGATGAGGGTGTTCTCCCATTCGTTGGCGGCTTTGAGATCTTCGACGACGCGTCCGATTTGCTGGTCGAGTCGATCAATCATCGCAGCGTAGATTGCCATGCGGCGGGCAAGATCGAGTTGGCGCTCTTTTGAAAGGGTGTCCCAGGCGGGATTGGTGCCTGTCTTCGTTTCGCCGTAATTCTGCCAGGTCGAGCGGGGACTTAAGAGGGTTGTCTCAGGGACGATACCCTGTTGCTTCATGCGTTCGAGGCGCTCCTCGCGCAGTTTGTCCCAGCCTTCGTGGTAGCGGTTCGCGTATTTGGCGATTTCCTCTTTCGGGGCGTGGAGGGGAAAGTGAGGGGCGTTGTAGGCGAGGTAGAGAAACCAGGGTTTTTCCGGCGTTTCGCGCGCGAGATGGAGAAAGTCGATCGCGTGATCGGTGACGGCGTCGGTCGCGTAGAATTCGCCCTCGGAATAAGTGCGTGCTTTTCGTCCTTCGGGGAGGCGAACGAGGTGGGCGGGATCGAAGAAGCGTTTCGCACTGACGAGGGTGCCGTAGAATTCCTCGAATCCGTGTTCGGTGGGATCGTCGGTTCCGAGGTGCCATTTGCCGGAGATGAAGGAACGGTAGCCGGCGGGGGCGAGGACCTGTGCGATGGTTTGGGCTTCGTCCGAAATGACGCCGCGGTATCCGGGGCGGCCGATGTCGTTAGTGGTCATGTGGCCGAGCCCGACGCGGTGCGGGTATTGGCCGGAAAGGAGCGCGGCGCGACTTGGGCAGCAACGCCCCGTGTTGTAGAACTGGGTGAGGCGGACGCCGTTTTCTGCGAGATTATCGAGAACGGGCGTTTCGATTTCGCCTCCGAAGCAGCCGAGGTCGCTGAAACCGAGATCGTCGGCGAGGATGTAGAGAATGTTAGGCTTTTCGGCTGCTGTGATCGGACTGATTCCGATGAAGAGCAGAAGAAGGTAGAAAAGTCGGCGGGTCATGCGGGGAGTGTCGGGATTTCTATGCTTTCGTTAAAGGTTTTTTCTTGTGAGACGGTTGAGGACCTGGGCGCACGATAGACCTGGCTGGTCGTGCGAATGCTGTCGACTTCCGGTCGGTAGAAAAAGATAAGGATAAAGAAAAAGACAAAGGCTTTTGCTGAGAGCGGATGGGCCTTGGGCCACGTTTTTGGAAACGCGGCTACTCATGGTCGATCGCGTTTACTTGGTTCGGAAGGTTTCGCTTTCGATAAGTGAAAGGAGGAGATCACGGAATCCGTTTCCGGTTTCGTGATTCCGTTTTACGATTTCTTCGATCTCCCGTGTCTCAGCATAGTTGGGAACGCGGCCGGTGGCGTAGATCATTAACTTCTCGGCAAGGCACTGGGAGAAAAGGTCGATGTTTTCGACGAGCCAGGATTTGAATTCAATTGCGTCTTTGATTTCGGTTCCGTCGGGAAGGGTGCCCGAGGGATCGATTTTTGCGTTTGAGACAGGCCATTCCGTTCTCCATCGGCCGACGGGATCGTAGTTTTCGAGAACGTAGCCGACGGGGTCGATGCGCTGGTGACATCCTGCGCAGGCGGCTTCCCTGGTGTGAGCCGAAAGCAGTTCGCGGGGAGTGGTCGCGCCCTGGGTGTCGGGAGTGAGGGCGGGGACATTCTTTGGAGGAGGAGGCGGTGGTGTTCCGAGAATGTTTTCAAGAACCCAGACGCCGCGGATGACCGGTTGGGTGTCGACTCCGTTTGCGGTTGCCATGAGGATGGCGGCCTGCCCTAACAAACCACCGTAACGACCGCCGCGTTTCATGCCGATTCGCTGAAATTCGGCCTTTGCTTTGGTATCGAGTTTGTTCCCTCCTGCTTTTGCGATGCGGGGGGTGAAGCCGTAATTTCTCGCTGCGAAGTTGACTGAGGTGAAGGTGAAATCGGGATCGATGAAGTCAGTCATCGGAAGGTTCTTTGCCAGGATCTCGAGGAAGAATCGTTCCGTCTCCCGTTTCGCCAGTCTTGTGCTGTCTTCCTCGAAGCGGAATTTGGGATCGGGCATGATACCGCTGAGCGTTTCGGTATCGAGCCATTGTCCGACGAAGCTCTGAATAAAGGGCGCGGTTTCTCTGGTGGGTAAAAGACGTTCCGCTTCGCGGCGTAGAACCCAGTATTCTTTTCGTTCACCGTTCGGTCCCGCCGGGATTGTCGGGGAAAGGCGGTTCCGCTCCGCAAGATCTCTCAAGGTGGCGTCGGGCGGGCGCTGCGCCAGAAAGTAGGATAGCCGGGTCGCGAGATCAAAATCATCCATCTTTTCGGGGCCGAGGCTCCGGTAGAGAAAGCGGGGTGAAATGAGGATATTCCGGAGAAGGAGATGGAGTCCTTCGTCGAGGCTGTGGCCCTCATCCCAGTGGCGTGTCGCAATGGTGAGGTAGCTGGCAATCGTTTCGTCGCTGACGGGGCGGCGGAAGGCGCGGGGGAGAAAAGACTTCAGCATCTCACGGGCGAAGTCCTCCTGCGACTGTCCCTCTTTGCGGACCCCGGTGATCCGTTGCCGGATGTTCTCCCGCGCTTTGTCAGCGGGGCTTTCGACGAGCTTCGATGGACCTTCAACCGTGAGGTGGTGAAATTCGAGGGCGGGGCCGTTGTTGTGGTAGAAATGACAGAGTGCGTCAGCGAGGTTGAATGTGCCGTTGTTAGAGTCCGCGATTTGGAGAAATCGCTTTGTCATTTTGGAGTCCATCGTCGCCTCGGAGAGATCGAGGTCGGGATCCGCCCAGTGTTTCGAAACAATATCCCAGCCGTTGCGTCCCCGCAGCGAAGTGGTTTGGGGGTTGCGAATATCGCCGGCCCGGAAGACGGCTTTCTGCCAGGCGGCGAGGAAGCGGGGATCGGTTTTGAACCACTCTTCAAACTGAGCGGAGAGCTCGGCATGCGCGTGAGTCATCTCTGCATTGGCCCAATGAAAGAGGAGGGTTTCGCCTTTGTAGAGATCGGCTTCGAAGGTGGTGACCTCGGGGCTTTCCGTTTTCACGCTGATTTCTTTGAGTAAGCGGAAGCTTCGAATCGTGGAGCGATCCGTCGCGGAGACAGGTCTCGCGTAGACGGCGAGGAGCATGGGCTCTTCGAAGGGGTGGCCGGTATCTGCGAGGAATTTAGAGGCGCTCACCGACATTTGGTAAGTTCCGGAGTCGCCGATTTCGATGCGGCTCGGCCAGGTGCAGCTGCGCATAATATCAACGCTTCGGGAAACAAGGCGAAGCGCATCGCCGTGGACGGTGGCGGCTGAAAAGCTGAGAACCATGTCTTCCGGCCCCGCTTCCCACTTTTGAATTTTCGGGGCGGCTCTTTCCGGTGGGAAAATCTGATCGGCAATTTCCCGGGCTACCTCGGTGTAGGCGTTGAGGTGGGGTGGTGAGAGGACGAGCCCTTCGCCGACGTTGTCGAAGCCGTGATACTCGGTGTCTTTGGGAAAGCCGAGGGGGAGTTTGAATTTGGAAAGCTGAACGAGGTCCCGGATCGTGGCTTCGTATTCCGCCTTGTTGAGACGTCGCGGGAGGGTGCCTCCGATGGGGGTGTGCTCGAGGAGATTCTCGTCGAGAAAGGCGAAAAGAGAATTTCGTTCCTCTTCGGTTGGTTGGGCCTCATCGGGAGGAGGCATCGTCCCCTCGTCGATGGCATTGAGGGCGCGTTGCCAGATGTCGAGGTCCTGAATGTTCTTCCAATCGATCGTGGCGCTATCGAGATTGACGTCGCCTTTTTCAGAATCGGCGTCGTGACATTCAAGGCAGCTGTTGGAAATGATTTTTTGAATCGGCGCGGGAATCTCTTCGGCGCTAACCCAGCTGCCCGCCAATGTTGATAGCGAGCACACGAAGGTGAGGAATCTCAATTTCATGAGTTTGAATAAGGAGAGTGTCAGTCAATGAATCAGCTGAAGAGTTGATTCATGTTATGGGATGCGTTCGAGAAGTTGTCAGTTTCCAGACCGAGGCGCTGCATCAGAGTGATGTAGAGGTCACCGAGGAGAGGGGCGTCCTTCTTCTCCGCGTCGATCGCAATGTGGCTGCCGTGATTGAATCCGCCACCGGCGACGAGGGTGGGAAGGTTTGCGTTGCTGTGTCGGCTCGCGTCGCCCATGCCGGTGCCGAGAAGGATCACGGTGTCGTCGAGGAGGGATTTCCCTGCGGTGTTTTTCTTTTCGCTGAGCTGCTTCAGGAATCCCGCGAAGCAGTGCATGTGGGCTGTTTCAATCGCGACGAGGTCACGGATCATGACGGGATCATTCCCATGGTGGGAAAGTCCGTGGTAGCCGGCACTGAGCGCTTCCCCATCGAAAGAGAAGACCTGTCCGAGCCCGTGGAGGAAGAGGGAAATGACCCGCGTTGATTCCGTTTCGAGAGCGAGGGTCATGAGGTCATACATGATCTCTTCGGCTTCGATTTGGAGATTCGGAGTGATCGGGTCGTAACTCGGCAGTTTGTAACTGGTGGTCGGGACCGGATCATTGATCGTCTCGATTTGGCGACCGATTCGTTTTTCGACGGCGCGAAAGGATTCGAAGTATTCTTCCAGTTTGTCGCTGTCGCGGCCGGTGAGTGATTTCTGCAAGCGCATCGCGTCCTCGCGAACAGGATCGAGAGAGCTCTGGCCACTGCGGAGGAGGTATTCGGAGCGGGTCCGGTCGGCTTCGGAGATGAAGAGTTGTTTGTAGAAGACGCTGGGGCGTTGGATCATGGGGAGGCCGACTCCCTGCTTCGTGAAGCTCATTGCTTTGGAGACTTCCCCGGCGCCGGCGGTGAGTTCGAACGAGCTGAAGCGTGTCTTTCCGCTGATCTGATCGGCGATTTGTTGATCGAGCGAATAGGTTTCCGGTCTCGATCCGCAGAGGAAGTTGCTCCAGGAACCATGTCCGTTCGGGGCGCGGTGATCGAGTCCTGAGAAAACCGTGAATTGGTCACGCTGTCCGCTGAGCGGTTGAAGGGTTGTCGGCATGAGGTAGTCACGCCCCGCTTCTTTCGGGAAAAAGGCATTTTGGTGCCAGCCGAGCCAGGTGCCGATCGAGATGAAATTCCGTGCCGTAGCGGTCTCTGATGCCGGTGCGGAAAAGGCCTCGAGAGCGGGAAGGGCAAGCGTGGCCGTGCCGGCTCGCAGAAAAAGGCGGCGGTTGATGGTGTGCAGCGCTGAGGGGCGTTTCGATTTCATAGCAAACTCTTCGGGAATAAGGCTCCGGATTCGTTGTTTAGACACGTAAATTTCTTCCAAACGATGGCATGATCAAGGGCCGCGCATCGGTCTAAAGCGAAACTGTCGGCTTCCGCGCGTTGACTTTCCTCCCCCCGGGCGATCGCTGTAGTCACCTCAATGCGCCTTAATTTGAAGCGCGCGCCCCGGGCGCATTGATCTACGGTGCGGGATGCGTTTTTTAAAGGCCATTTTTCCAGTTTTCGTTGTCTTCGTTTTTTCGTTAGTCCTTAGCGAGGCTGAGGAGGTGAAGCATCATCGGGCGATCCCGTTTGCGAGTCCTCAGGGCGTGGAGCTGCTTCTCGATCTGCATATTCCGGACGGGGTGGAGAAGCCGCCGCTGGTGATGTTTATCCACGGCGGCGGCTGGACCGGCGGAGGACGAGACAAATGCCGACTTGAATGGGTTGCCGGGTATGGATACGCCGTCGCAAGCATTGAATACCGGATGAGCCAGGAGGCTCTTTTCCCGGCGCAGATTGAGGATTGCAAAGGCGCTTTGCGCTGGCTCCGCGCGAATGCCGGGAAATACGGCTACGACGCCTCGCGGGTGATTGTCGCGGGCACCTCTGCCGGTGGGCATCTTGCCGCGCTGATGGGGACGAGCGGGGGTGTCAAAGAACTCGAGGGGACGACGGGCGGGAATGCCGGTGAGTCGTCCCGCGTTGATGGCGTCATTGACTATTACGGGCCGAGTGATTTCGTGAAACGGTCGGAGAATCAAAAGGCGAAAACGGATCATCCCAAGGGTGGCGTTTACCGTCTTATCGGTGGACCGGTTCAGGAAAATCTCGAAGCGGCCCGCTTTGCCAGCCCCGCGACCTACATCAGCAAAGATGACCCGCCGCTTTTGATTTTTCATGGGGACAAGGACAAGACCGTCTTTCTCGATCAGTCCGAGCATTTTGAAAAACTCTCCCGAGAGGCGGGGCTTGAGGTTCATCTCGAGATCGTTCCCGGTGCCGGGCACGGGTGGAAGACGACTGACAAAGAGAGGGAGCTCGTTCTCGCCTTTTTGAAAAAGCATTTTGCGTCAGACGAGAACCACGAGCCGACCAATGCCGAAGAAGCGGCAGAGAAGAAGGCCGCCGCCGCGGCGAAGATCGATCAACAGTATCAGGCCTGGGTCCTGACACTCTCGCCAAAAGCGCAGGCGTGGGAGAAAGTTCTCCAGTCGGAGTTGGGCAGCTTCTATCTCCCTATTCACAAGAAAGAAAAAGTGGAGGGAAGATCGAATGCCTGGGACTTCGTCGAGGATGATCCGAAGCTGCCCCGTGTCCTCCTGATTGGGGATTCCGTTTCCCGTGCCTACACCCTGACAGTTCGCAAAGAGCTCGCGGGAAAGGCCAACGTGCACCGCGCTCCTGCCAATTGCGGGCCGACCGCGACGGGTCTGAAGAAGCTGGACCTCTGGATGGGCGACGGGGATTGGGATTACATTCACTTCAATTTCGGAATTCATGACCGCGCGACGCCTCTGCCGGAATATAGGGAGCGACTCGAAGAACTCGTCACGCGGATGAAGGCGACCGGCGCGACCGTGATCTGGGCGAGCTCCACCCCGCTGCCTGACTTGCCGGAGAAAAAGTGGACCGCCCTTTCCATGGTGGAGCGCAATGCTGCGGCCGCGGAGATCATGAAAAAGCACGGGGTGAAAATCGACGATCTCTACTCCGCTGTTAATCCCCGCTTGGAAGAGTTCCAGCGCCCTGATGACTGCCATTTCGAAGAGCCGGGAAATCAGTTTCTAGGAAGGCAGGTGGCGGCGTTTATTGCGGAGCTGATTGAGTAGATATACGGGGGTGTGATTTGTTTTTAGACGAGAAACAACCTGAAAATTCTTTCTCCGGGTTTTCCGATGCGTTAGGATATTCGTTGAAATGCTGCGGCGAAGGTTTCCACTTCGATGTCGCTTTTGTACCCGGACTGACGACAGTCGCTAGTTTGAGGACAGGAGCGACGGCGGTAGAATATTCTGTTAGGCTAGAGATGAATGCAATACACTGGATCGCCCTTATCACGCTTAGCATCATCGGAACGAATATTGCCTCCGCAGAATCAAAGGCTCCGAGGAATTCGTTTCGCATCGCAGTCGAGGTTCGTGGAGACGACGCGTTGTTCATTGAAGATGTCGAATTCTCTCCGGAGCAAGTTTACGCAGTTCTGATCGCGTGCTCGAAGATGAGTCCGGACATTAAACTACAGATTCTCACGGAAGCAGATTCTTCGATTGAAATCATCAGGCGGATCGTCGCTACTGCCGAAGAGTTCGGAATTGATGAGGTCCAATACGGCGCAAAGGTTCGCGAGGAGTAGCGTGAGACCGGACAAGGAGCGAACAAGCCGGAGATGGCAAGCCATATCCCGTTTGCAGTCGGTTGACTTCCGTAGCCCGTTTCCGTATCCTGCTTTCGAGGCCGCGCCCCCGGATAGGGCTGCGATTCCTCAAACGTTCTCTGAAGAAATATAATGCTGACGTGGGATGAGTCCGAAGTCATCTCCTGCTTGGAGGTCGTTCCCGAAGAAGGGCTGCCGGGGCACGGTGTTCATCACACATTCACCGTGCATCGGAATGGCCTTCGATTAGAGCTTCATGTTCGGCAGTATGATGGAGATGTATCCGTGACCGTTCTCCGCGATGGGCAGGATTCACCTGTTTTTCGGCATGAGATATTGGGGTGTAAGGGCATGCGGGTTGTCACGGAGCATGGTCGTGAATACATTGAGATCGCTCCTCCCGATCCATCCTATGGACGCTATGACGGATACTCTCCAATCCCGTGGGGACTGAGGGTATTCGCGAAGCCCGAAATTTCAGTCACTACTTTCACCTAACGCCTGCGATGGCCGGAAGACCAGAAACCAAAACGGATCGAACAAGATGCTGCGGTGAAGATTCTGAGGAACAAGTGAATTATCAGTGAACTGAAACAGCGCTAACCCCCGCGTTTTCCCGGGAAAACGGTTTGCGGTGAGGGGACTCTATAGCGTTAGATAGGATTATGCTGAACTGGATTTGGATGGGGATGATTGTGATCGGTGTCGTTGTCGCGGCGCTGTTGGATCAATTGAGTGGTGCCAACGGGATCGTTGAGGGAATGTTTTCGATGATCAAGGTCGGCGTTGTCAATATTGTGATCCCGCTCAGTGCGGTCATGATGCTCTGGCTGGGGATCATGCGACTCGCAGAGAAGTCGGGAATGATCCAGGTGGTCTCCCGCGCGGTTCGTCCCGTCATGAAGCGTCTCTTTCCCGAGGTGCCCCCGGATCACCCCGCGATGAGCGCGATGGTCATGAACATGGCAGCGAACATGCTCGGTCTCGGGAATGCGGCGACTCCGCTGGGGCTTAAGGCGATGCAGCATCTTGATGATTTAAATCCTAACAAGGGCACGGCGACGAATGCGATGTGCACCTTTCTCGCGATCAACACGAGTTCGGTGACTCTGATCCCGGCCACGGCGATCGGGTTGCTCGCGGCGCAGGGGATTGCGGAGCCTTATGCGATTGTCGGGACGACGATAGGGGCCACGCTCGTTTCGACGACGGTTGCGATTATTGCGGTGAAGCTTCTCGAAAGGTTACCTGTCTTCAATCGTGAAATTGTATCGGAGGAGGTCGTTGAGGAGGAAACAAGCGCCAAAGAAGAGATTTCGCGGAAGCTTTCCGGACGCGGGAAGGCCGTGGTAGCGGTCGTTCTCCTTATGTTTGCCGGGATCGTCTATCTCGAGACGGTTCCGGATCAGCGGGTTCGCCTGCAGGAGGCGCTCGGGCTCCGTGAAGTGGCGATTCAGCTCGATGCGGAAACGCCGAGTCTGGACGAAGTGAAACCGGAGGGGGAGGACCCGCTCTGGCAGAGAACAGTATCTGCTATCTCGGTGGCGGCGATACCGTTTGTGCTTGTCTTTTTCATCGTCTTTGCAGCGCTCAAAAGAATCCCTGTTTACGAGGAATTTGTCGAAGGTGCCAAGGAGGGGTGGCAGGTCGCGGTCCGAATCATGCCGTTTATTGTCGCGATGTTAGCGGCGCTGGCGATGTTGAGAAATTCAGGGGCGCTTTTCCTTTTTCAAAACCTGCTCCGCCCCGTTCTGGAGTTTGTTCATTTTCCCGCGGAGTTGGTGCCGATGGCATTGATGCGCCCGCTCAGTGGTAGTGGCAGTCAGGGCGTTCTCGTTGAGATCCTCACGAATGAAGGACTTTCCGAGACCTTGAAATACACCGCAGCCACGATGTTCGGATCGACGGAAACGACCTTCTACGTTCTCGCGGTTTATTTCGGCTCGGTGGCGGTGCGCCGGACCCGTCATGCTCTCGTTGCGGGGCTCACCGCTGACCTTGCCGGAGTCATCGCTGCGGTCGTGATTTGCCGCGCCATGTTCGGGTGATTGCGTATCCAAGAAGGATGGCGGAGGTGGCGCTTCCGTGCCACGCTACGGCCTATGCGTACGTTTTTTGTCGCCCTTTCAATCTTCTGCCTTCCACTTCCCATTATGAGCCACGCTGCCGAAGGCCATTCCCGCAAGCCGCTTCCACCTCAGGAGGAGATTGCGAAGCTGCCGGCGGACGGGGGAGAGGAATTCAACCGGCTCGTTTTTTCTCAGAGCCCGTATTTGCTGCAGCACGCACGAAATCCGGTCGACTGGTGGCCTTGGGGCGAGGAGGCTTTTGAGCAGGCCCGGAAGGAGAACAAAATGGTTTTCCTCAGCATTGGCTACACGACCTGTCACTGGTGTCACGTCATGGAGCACGAGTCGTTCGAGGATCCCGACGTCGCGGCGCTGATCAATGAGCATTGCATCGCGGTAAAAGTAGACCGGGAAGAGCGTCCCGATATTGACGAGGTCTACATGCAGATCACCCAGGCGATCACCGGCGGTGGCGGTTGGCCCATGACGGTGATGCTGACCCCTGACAAACATGCCTTTTTCGCGGGAACCTATTTTCCGAAAGAGCCGGTTGCGGGCCGGCCCGGGATCAAGCAGGTCGTCACGGAGTTGGCGAAGGCGTGGACTGAGAGACGTGAGGAAGTGGATTCGACGGCGTTGAATATTTCTGAGCAGATGGCGCAGATGATGGGGGGATCGCCGGGTGCTGACCTTGATCCATCTGTTTTTCAAACCGCGTTTAATCAGTTCGTGGAGCGCTATGATGAAGAGAAGGGTGGCTTCGCGATGCGTCCTAAGTTTCCGGTCCCGCCGAACCTGATGTTTCTGATGCGCTATTCGCAGCGGACCGGCAGTGAAGAGGCTCTCGCGATGGTCGAGAAGACCCTCACGGAGATGCGACGCGGCGGAATTTATGATCATGTCGGCTTCGGGATTCACCGGTATTCAACGGACCGGGAATGGCTCGTGCCTCACTTTGAGAAAATGCTCTATGATCAGGCGCTGGTTTCGACAGCTTTTGTCGAGGCATACGAGCTGACTGGGAAGGAACTTTACGCCCGGGCCGCGCGTGAGATTCTTGAGTATGTCGAGCGGGACATGACCGATGAGGTAGGCGGATTTTTCTCGGCCGAGGATGCTGACAGCGAAGGGGAGGAGGGCAAATTCTACGTTTGGACGAACGCTGAAGTAGCTGATGTGTTAGGCGAAGAGGATGCTGAGTTCTTCATGGAAATGTTTCGCTTCGAAGAGGAGGGGAATTTCGTGGAGGAGACGGCGCGGAAGAAAACCGGTGCCAATATTCCCCACCTCCGCGAGGAGCTCCTCGATGAAGCGCTGAAGCGGGTCGAGCCGATGAGGGCGAAGTTGTTCGCGCATCGTGAGGGGCGGGTTCATCCGCAGAAGGATGACAAGATTCTCACGGACTGGAACGGATTGATGATTTCCGCTTATGCGAGAGCAGCGCAGGCACTTGGAGATGAGAGATACGCGGCGATAGCAACGAAAGCGGCGGATTTTGTTCTGGAGAAGCTTCGCACCGATGACGGTCGACTCGTGAAGCGTTATCGTCAGGGGGAGGCCGGGCTTGCTGCGCACCTCGAGGATTACGCGTTCATGATTTGGGGATTGCTGGATCTTTATGAAACGACTTTTGAGATTCGTTATCTGGAACAGGCAATCACCTTTCAGCAAATGCTCGATGAGCATTTCCGGGACGATGAGGCGGGCGGTTACTTCACCGTCGCGGACGATGGTGAGCAGCTCATCGTCCGCGCCAAAAAACTGTATGGCGGAGCGATCCCGTCGGGGAATGCGGTTTCGATCGGTAATCTGGCGCGTCTCTATCGCATGACGGGGCGGCCCGAATACGGGCAGGGCGTCGACGAGCTGATCCGCGCTTTCTCAGGCGAGATCGCCGAAAACGCTATGGTCTATCCCCTGGTGATGACGTGGCTGGATTTCCATCTCGAGCCGGGTCATGAGATCGTGATCAGCGCTCCGACTCTGGAAGAGGCGAAGCCTATGATAGAGGCTTTGCATAAAGGTTTCCGTCCCGGACAGGTCGTGCTCGTTCGCACTGACGAGAATGCGGAGACGCTGGGACGCGTCGCCGGTTTTACTGAAACGCAGGCGCCGATCGGAGGCAAGGCAACGGCCTATGTTTGCAGAAGCTTTGCCTGTAAGCTTCCGACGACTGACGTCGCCGAAATGTTGAAATCGCTCTCAGAGTAGGGAGCGTCAGTTTGAGAAATTAATCCCGGCCGCGTCGATCTGAGCGACGTGGTCCGCCCTCATCCCGTCCGCCGCGCTGGTCATTACCACGGCGTTCGCCACGGTATCCGCCGCCACCGCCGCCGCGACGTTCTCCTCCGCCGGAGCGGCCACCACCTCGGTAGCCTCCGCCGCGCTCATCACCGCCACGATCGCCACCACCTCGGTAACCGCCACCGCCACCGCGGTAGCCGCCTCCGCCGCGACGATCATCTCTGCCACGGCGATCACCACCGCCTCCGCCACCAAATCCGCCGCCGGAAGGCCGGCCACCACCATCACCGTCAGTGCGGGGGCCGCGATCGCGATCGAGTTTGAATGATTTTCCGCGCAGCTTGGCGTTGCGGGATTCTGAAATAGCGTGATCGACGTCGCTGTCGGCGACATCAACGAGGCTGAAATTCGGGAAAAGCTGGATGCGTCCCACGGTGCCACGTTCGAGGTGACATTCGTTGTGAAGCATTCCGACGATATCGCCCGCTCCAACGTTGTCGTGTTTTCCAAGACTGAGGAAGAGACGGGACATGCCTTCGTCAGGGCCCTGGTTGCGATCTTCGCGGGGGCGTCGTTCACGGCGCTCTCTGCCGCCGGAGTCACCGCCGCGGGTATCACGATCACCACGGTCACGGCGATCGCCTTTGCCGCCTTTGTAGTTGGGATTGTCCTCGGCAATTTGCTCGCCTTCGCGCGCCGTCATTTCACGGAGCAGGGTCATGAGGACACCGGCGATGTCGTCCCAGTCGTGGCCCTGCTCACGGAGTGGTTGCAGTGCCTGAATCGCGAGTTCGTGTGCGGTGGGAGCGGGATTCTCCTCGGAAGTTCCTTCGCCTTCGGCACCGTCGGGAAGCTCGGAAAGTTTATCGGAAACGGTCGCGGTGAGTTGATCGGCAAGATGGGTTTCGACCAGCTCCTGTGAAGGGATTTCCGCCATGGGGATGGATTGGCGGATGTAGCGCTCGATCGTCTTGATGCGGTAAATGTCGCGTCCGGCGATGAAGGAAACGGCTTTTCCGGAGCGTCCGGCACGACCGGTTCGTCCGATACGGTGCACGTAGTCCTCGGGGTCCTGGGGGAGCTCGTAGTTTACGACGAGGTCAACATCATTGACGTCAATACCACGGGCGGCCACGTCGGTGGCGACGAGAATCTCGATGGTTCCTTCGCGGAAAAGGCGGAGAACCCGTTCGCGCAGTCCCTGGGCGATGTCGCCGTGGAGACGGTCGGCGGAATAGCCGCGGGCAAGCATGGCCTCGGTGCATTCGTCGACGGCGCGTTTCGTGTTGCAGAAAATAATGGTCAGTTTCGGCTGCTCGAGTTCGATGACACGGGAGACGAGCTCGATCCGTGAACGGTGCCGGGCTTCGAAGCAGACCTGCTCGATGGAATCGACGGTGAGGCTTTCCCGTTCGATCTGGATGGTCTCGGGATTTTTGCCGAAGCCTTCGATGAGACGACTGACGCCGCGGTTCATCGTTGCGGAGAAAAACATTGTCTGTCGCTCTTCGGGAAGCGCGCGGAGGATCGATTCCATTTCATCCTGGAATCCCATGTCGAGCATGCGGTCGGCCTCGTCGAGGACGTTGATCTTGATCGAGGAAAGATCGAGGGTGCCGCGTTTGACGTGGTCGATGATTCGGCCCGGGGTGCCGACGACGACCTGGGTGCCCTGTTTGAGGGCGCGGATCTGGCGGTCGATCGGTGCGCCGCCGTAGACGGCGATGGCACGAAGGCGGGGAAGCTGAGAGCCGAGGCGTTGCAACTCGGCGCAGACCTGAACGGCGAGTTCCCGTGTCGGACAGAGGACGAGAAGCTGAGGCGAGGGATTGTCGAGATCCATCGCAGCGAGGGCGGGGAGGCCGAAGGCGGCTGTTTTTCCCGAGCCTGTTTCAGAGAGACCGATGAGATCTTTTCCGGAGAGAGCGACTGGAATGGCCGCGCTCTGAATCGAGGACGGTTCTTCGAAGCCGAGTTGTTCCACCCCGGCAACAAGTGCTTCAGGTAGACCTAGAGATGAAAAACTGGAATCGCTCACAATGACAAAATGGTAGAAATGAACCACCTGTCATCAGATATAGGTAGGCGACACGGTGGACGCGCACTCTACCGCGAATCGGGTAAAGCGAAAGCAGAACCTTTTAGAAGCGATTGGAGACGAATTGCCGCGCGACCTAGGACCGAATCTTATCGGCGCTGGTATCGAGGCGGTTCGGAGCGAGGGCCGACGCAGAACTGGAGCGACGATCGGGGCGGTTTCGCTTTGCTTTGAGAAGCGCTGCGATTTCCCGACGAAGGGTTCGGAGGTCGAATGGCTTCGTCATGAAGACGTCGCATCCTGCTGAGAGAGCGTCCCGGCGCATGTTGTCGTCCGCGTTGCCCGATGCTGCGAGGACAGGAATCGATTCGAGACCGTGTTCGGGAAGTTTGAGATGCTTCGCCATCGTGATGCCATCCATAATCGGCATTTCGATATCCGTGATGATGAGATGCGGTCGAACTTCTCCGTTGATCAACAGTTCAAGCGCCTCTTCCCCGTTCGCGGCTTCGACCACTTCGTATCCAGCATTGGCCAGAATCTTGCGCAACAGCACCCTGTTGGGAAGCATGTCGTCGATCACAAGAATCGTGAAGCAGTTTGCGGGGGGCAGACTGATTGAGATTGAGTGGTGTTGGTGAGGGGTCATCCTTGAGTTCATTACACTATTGAACAGTTAATTAAGAAACACAAATGTTTAAGATGTATGTAACAATTTGACGAATAATGTTCAAAATGAAGGCGATTATTTCGAAATAATCAGAATTTCCTTATGTTTTCAGGGTTTCGCGATTGAGTTCAGTTACAATAGGGCGGGCGATTCCGCGGATTTTCGGGGGCAGCGCATTCGCGTGTGGGCCCTCTTTTCAGCCCGGTTCAGGAGTCTGCGGGGGGCGTTGCGATGACTTGACGCGATGATCAATTCGTCGTTCATTTAAGCAGGGAATGGCGCCGAACTGATTTGGGGACATTCTTTGAGAACACAATCAGGCGAACCATGACCGAGAAGAAATCAGCAAAGGAAGTGGAGGATGAAGTCGTTTCGGCGGACGAGGCGAAAAAGCACATCGAATCCAGTAAAGAACTGGCCGAAGAGGCGGCGCGTGAGTTGAGGCTCGCGGCAGCGGAAAAAGCGAGGGAGCTGCGGGAAGCGGCTCTGAAGGCGAAGGAGGAATATCAGAGTCTTGTCCGTGAGCATGCCGAGCATTTTCAGCATGAGGCGGTCGATAAGGCGAATCAGTATAAGGAGTTCGCTGAAGAGTCTTTTTCCGAGGCTCAGGAGCGAATCGGAGATTACCAACAGCAGGGCGAGGACTACGTGCGAGAGAATCCCCTCAAGGCGGTTCTCATTGCCCTCGGTGCCGGATTCATTCTTGCGAAGATTTTTCGCCACTGATCTCACCGCGAGCTGCGCTTTTTCTAAAAGGAGGAGGCGTTGAGGTTTTCTTATCACTATTGCCTTTTACATGGATTCTCCTGATTCATCCCGCAGCTCAGCGAAGGGTGGACTGGGGGATGCGGTAATCGATGCTTTGATTGGTTCCGTGGACTGCTTTCACGCGCGCTTGAACCTGCTTCAGTTCGAGGCGAAGGAGGCGGGAACGGACCTCGTTGTCAGGCTGATCTGTTTTCTTGTCGCCGCGATATTCTGTGGTCTTGCCTATTTAATTACCCTCGTGGGTGGAATCGCGTGGGTTTCGATCAGTCAGGAATGGACCTGGTATAAGGTCACCTTGATTGTCGCGGGGATTCATTTGCTCCTCGCTGTGATACTGGTGGCCATCGGCAAACGCCGGTTCGGTCGAAAACCGTTTCGTGATTCGGTCGATGAATTCAAACGCGACCGTGAATGGCTCGAGGAGATGCGCCGCGAGAAATGAAAAATACCACGGAACGGGAACGATTGCTGGCGGCGGTGAGCCACTCCCGTCGCGAGTTGCGTGACGGCTTGATGCAGACGCGCGAGGCGGCTGACTTCACGAGCCGGGCGAAGGCCTCCGTGCAGAAAAATCTTTTCTGGTGGATTGGCGGCGCTGTCATTGCCGGGATTTGTGTCGCCTCCGCCACCGGAAGTGACGGGAGCCCGAAGGACGCCGAGACAAAAAAACGACTCTCTGCCTCCCGGAAGAAATCCTTCCGGTCGATGCTCTCCAGGCTGGGGGGAGTCTTGATTTCGCTGTCGAGTCCTCTCCTGAAGGCTTTTCTCACGCGGGAAATTGCAGGAGCCTTGAGTAAAATCGGAAGGAATGAATCCGCCGACCTCTGAGAGAGGAAATGGAACCCCTCCGATGCGTCTGAAATGGCGGGGCGGGGAAGCTTAGAGAGCGGGCATCCCGGGAGGCCGCTCAGAGAGTGGTCGGAATTCAGTCTCTTCGTAAGGTGTTTGCATTTCCTCTTCGGTGAGTCCTCCCACGATGCTGACATCTCCGAAATCCGAGGTCTTCAGGGTGGGCCGGTTCGAGCCCTTTTCCCAGTAAGTGGCTTGCTTTACCGGTTTGCCGTCGATGTTAATGACCGTGTATTTGTAGCGTTTCGGTCCCGACATGTGGAGGACGTGAAGCTGATTTTGCGTATCGATCGCGTAGGTGGGTTTGATCACCGTCATGTAATCGCCAATGGTGAAGGTTGTGAAAACCATGCCCGAGTTGCTGTCCTTGAGTCTGAAGTAAAGCGCCTTTGCTCTCGCACCGTGGTAGTAAGTCATCAGTGAATACTCGCGGGTGCTCCCGGCCTGGGGGTGCCCCTGGGGAACTCCGACGATTTGGTTCCACATCAGTTGTCCCTCAGTGACCTGAATCGTGACCGTCTTCGTCGTGAAAACCCGGTTGATCTGCGGGAAGGTCACGTTCGCTTTGACGCGGTAATTCCCCAGTGTCGCCATGGGATAGTAACGGTTGATCGTGACCTTGTGCTTGTAGGTCTGGCCGGCGGAAAGCACGATTGGCTTTTCCTGAATCCGGTTCTGCGTGGGGGTGATGAGGTGCCCGCGGTTGTCTGTGACGGTGAAGTCGAGCCAGCTGAGTCCGCCGGCGGAGTCGCCGAAAATTAAATCCTTTCCGGCACGGTTTACGATCGTGAGTGTTCCCGTGATCGGCTCGTGAGAGAGGAACAGCGAGCGATCCATTTCAAGATCGAGGACAATCTGGGCTGAGGCTTCACGGGCGGAGAAAAGGACCAGAAGTCCGAAAAGAGCAAATAGAAGACGTCTCATAAAAGGGGATCAACCAACCTGAGGGCGGGACCTCCGGATGCGTTGAAAGGGTTTGTGTTCGGGGAAGGTAACCTACTTTCCACAGATTATCCTGACTAAAAAGGGGGTGAAACTCAACCAACTTCTCGGGTTTAAACGGTAATGTCTGCCAGAATTGTTAGAAGAACTAAGTATTTAAGCAAAATAAGATTTTAGTTTTTCTAAAATTACGGCATAATTACCGCGTGACCTGTTAAATGCAGAAATTGAACCTCAGTTGGCGCTTTTTTGTGGTGGTGATTTTTCTCGCCGGGTTCCTCGTGTCCAGTATCTTAGGCACATCCAGCTCGATGACTTTCGTCTGGCCCGGTTACATTGTGCTGGGGCTGGCAGGGGCGCTTTCGATCGGAATGTTGTTCAAAAAAGTCTCCTACACCCTCTCGCGGGCGACGGCGGTGGGCGTTTTTGCGGTGGTTGGCTACTTTATTATCCGGGCGGCGGATTCTCCGATCAGTTATTTTGCCCGTGAGGATGCGACTCTCCTCATTGCCGCCTTTCTTTGCTACGTCCTGTTTCTCTCGCTTTTCACTTCTGCGCATTCGAGGAACATTCTCATTCTCACGCTTGCGTCCGTGGTGCTCGCCAATTTGGGAATGGCCTTGTACCAGAGCCTATTCAACTCCACTGCCTGGCTTTTGCCCGGATACGAGCGCACTGAGCCGGACCGCGTGAGCGGGCTGTTCAACCACCCCGATCACTTTGCCGCCTTCATTGGCTCGCTCGCACCGATGTGGTTCGCGATCTCTCTCTACAGCAGAGGGCGAAAACGCGTCCGCCTCAGCTATCTGGCGCTGGGAGCCGTTTCTTTCATCGTTGTTGCCTTTTCCGGGTCCGGGCAAGCCGGAGTCGCCCTTTTCGCCGGATTGTTGATCCTCGGTTCGATGATGACTTTGATTGCCTGGAAGAAGACGAGGCCCGCGTTCCGTCGTCGTTTCTTTACCGCTGTTGGATGTTTTCTCCTCATAGGCACAGTCGTCACTGTCGCCGCGAATGGTCCGATCAAGCGTCAACTCTCCCGGAATCTTCTGACGAAGAGCGAGTCCGTGAGTCTTCCTCTGCTCTGGGACAGTGCGCTCAGTCAGATGGCAGAGTCGCCTATTCTCGGGACGGGGAGCCGAACCTCCTACTTTTACAGTCGCCTCTTTCGTTCCGAGTCGCTCGATCCCACCGTTAACGAGCAGGAATTCGCTCACAATGAGTTTCTTCAGGTCGCCGCTGATTACGGATTAATGGGATTTCTGATCCTCATGGGGTTCGTGGGGCTTCATGTCGCAAGTGGCTTCCGTTTTGCGAAGTCCTATTTCAGTTTCGGGGGGCTCCTTCCGAAGTCTGATCACCTTGCCTACGTCGTGGGAGGGCTCGCTGTCCTCGCCGGAATGGGGGTTGCCTCGTGTTTTGATTTTGTGATGCATCTGCCTGTTTTTGCGCTGACTGCGTCGGTTCTCATGGGGATTCTTGCCGTCCCCGATCCGATGGCTGCGGCTCTGGAAAAAAGCGACATGCCGACTCTTCCCGGTGGGAGCGTGCTCTTCGCCCACCGTTCCCTCGCCTGCGGTTGCGGTATTGCTTTTCTGATTTTCGGCATCTCATTCGCCCGCAGCGAGTATCACTACGAAATGGCACGGATCTCTTTTGAAGCGGACCGTCAGAATTTCAGGCAGTTTACCCATCTCCATAAGGCGCGTGAGTTGGATCCGCTGAATCCTTTTGCCTATATTCTCAGTGGGCACGCGCAGGTCGCCACGATCACATCGAATATGGCAACTCCGGAGAGAAAGCAGATTCTGGAAAAGGCGGATCATTACTTTTCACGCGCCCGTGACCTTTACCCTCAGGATATTTTCACAGCGGTGGGGCATGTTGCCGTGCTCGATGAGCTGGGGCAGAAGGACAGGGCCTTTCAGCGATTGGCGGACGCGCGCGAATGGGCTCCGTTGTATGGGAATCTCATGCTGGCAGAAGCCGAGCACTACCTGAGAAACGGCGAAGTGAATGCGGCGCAGATCGCCTATGCTTCAGCGATGGAGGCGAAGGCTTTCCGGGATGTTGAAGCAGCGAGGTCCGGCCTCGAAACCATTTCCGAATGGCGTCTCATTGCGGCAAGACGCGGCATCGACGTGCCGGAGCCTCCTGCGATTCTCGCGAGTAAATCAGGAACCGACGGAGAGCGCACCATTGAGCCTGCGAAGGTCGGTTCGCGTAACGTCGCCGGTGAAGACGGGAAACTGCTCTCTATTCCGGGGCCTGAATAGAGGTCGCCTGATTGTCCGGCTTGGATGAGAGAATGACCTGTTCTCCCTCGTGAGGGGAAATGACCCGGTCATTCAGATCGTGTTCCTCAATCGCGCTGTGAAGGCGTTGCAACGGCTCGTGGCGATGCTCATTGCTGATCGGAAAGGTGGCGTGATGCATCGGAATCATCTTCGCCGCATTCAGATCAAAAAACGCCTGAACCGCCTCCTCCGGGTTCATGTGGACTTCGCGACCGCTCGGGCAATCGTAGGCTCCGATGGGCAGGAGGGCGGTGTCGATGGAGTGCTTCTCCCCGATTTCCCGGAATCCGTCGAAATAGGCGGAGTCGCCTGAGTGGTATACGGTATGATCGGGAAGCTCGATGACGTATCCGCCGAAACCTTTGTGGGTATCGTGGATGTAGCGGGCTCCCCAGTGGTGAGCCGGTGTGAAATGGATCTTTGCCCCGCCAAATTCAAAAATTTCCCAATCCGTCATCTCGATGACCGATTTCGTTTTCAGCTTTTTCAAGACAGGGCCGACACCGTGAGGCACGAGAACGGTCTGCGAGCCGTCGACGATGCGTTTCAAGGTCATTCGGCAGAGGTGATCAAAATGCGCGTGCGTGATGAGAACGAGATCGATGTGGGGAAGATGCTCGATGTCGATTCCCGGGTCGCGGTGACGTTTGAGAGGGCCCACCCATTTGGCCCAGACCGGATCAATGAGGACATTGAACCCGGCGGTGCGGACGAGAAAGCTGGCGTGGCCGATCCAGACCACCTCGACCTCGTGGCCCTCGAGAGCGCGGAATTCAGGAGGATGCGGAGTTCCGGTTTCTTCCCGTCGTTGCATCAATGACGGGAGGAAACTACCGCTCAAATACTGGTAGTTGCGCTTTGCCCACCCGCGTTGCGGGAGAAGCCCGACCCGCCGCCCTTCGGTTTTCAACCGGGAGCTTTTTTTAGCAGGGGTCGATTCCGGGGGGAGGGGCGCAGAGTTTTGATTCGACATAAAGAGATAAGGTCCGCCGGTACGATAAGCATTTGAATCGAGGCGATCAATGAGATAAAAATCCCTTTTCCGCGCCAGATTTAGTGGTTTGGTCAAAAGGCTTTACTTCATGACCGTCACTGAAATTGAACAACACACGCGCGCCGCATTTCCCGAATGGAATGAGGCTGACCTACGATTCGACCTCATCGAGAAGGGCGGTTCGGGCCGCATTTTTGTGCGTGTGAGCGGTTTGCCTGAGGGCGGAGCCGTCATTGCCATGTTCTATCTCAATGACCGCGCTGATAATAAGCGCTTCGCTCCCGTAACCGACTTTTTGAATCGTCACGAGATTCCGGCTCCAGAAGTGATCCGGAGGAACGATGAATTGAATCTCCTCTGGGTCGAGGATCTGGGTGAGATCGATTTAGGGACTCTCGAAGACTCTGATTGGGATGATGTCCGCGCTCCGGCCTACCGCGAGGCGCTCAAGGCGGTGTTTCGACTCCATTCGATTCTGGAGGCGGAGGCGCCGGAGGATCTGCCTGAACTGGAACCACCCTTTGATGACGCTCTCTATACCTGGGAGCAGGAGTATTTTCTCGAGCAGTATGTGGCGCGGTTTCTCTCGCCGGAAACAGCCTCCTCCCTTGCCGCTTCCCCGGAAATGAAGGCGCTGCGCGATGAGTTGGCGAAACTGCCGCGATCACTGCTGCACCGTGATTTCCAGAGCACGAATGTGATGATGCCCGGGGGGGAAGCGCATCTCATCGATTACCAGGGACTTCGATGGGGCGTGCCCGAGTATGATCTCGCCTCGATGGTTTACGATCCCTATATCACCTTTTCCGAAACGGAGCGGGACGAGCTGGTCGATTATTACTTCTCTCTCAAAGAGGAAGCCGGACACGAAACGAGTCGTGAAGCTTTTCAGAAGCGGCTCAATCAGTGCGCGACGCAGCGGTTGATGCAGGCGATGGGGGCGTATGGCTTTCTCAGCGAGGTCAAAGGGAAGTCGGAATTCCTCCAGCATATTCCCGCGGCAGCGGCGCGATTGGTGGCTTTGTCAGAACAGGATGGCGGGCTTCCTCCGCTGAAGGAAGTGCTGCAGGGTGTCGCCTGACTGGCTACATCGTTTCGATGTGGGTGAGGACGTCGAGGAAAGGCACCTCGTTGAGCAGTCCGAAGTTATCGTCGCGATTGAGGCGTTTTCGCGTCGTCGCCGGACTCGATAAGCCGCAGAAAAAACGGGCAAGCTGTCTCGGCTCGCGGAGCACGGGGATGTTCTGATTCTTCATCAGTCGAATCGCTTCGGCCTGCTCGAGATCGATCTCGGAACGTTTCGCGGCGGGAAGGGGGCCTCCCTGGAAAGTCCCGAGGCAGGCATCGCAATTGCCGCAGGGCTCCATCGAATCCCCGAAGTAGGCGATGAGAGTTTGCGGAATGCAGGCCGCGCTTTCGCAGAGATCGACGACGAGGTTGAGCCTCTCGATTTCACCGGCTTCCCGCGACTCGAAGCGTTCCACCATGCGCCGAGTGATCGAGGCGACATTTCGTTCCCCGTGAGGAGCGAGCTCGTAGGAATGGCGAAGATGGGAACGCTGCACAATCGCGTCGCGGCTCTCTGCGAGAATTTGAATCGCCTCGCGCACTTTGCCTTCGTCTTCGCCGATTTCGAAAGCCGACTCGGCGATGTTGAAGGAGTGCCATTTCCAGCCTTTCTTCCCCGTTTCAAAAAGTCGTTTGAGACGATGCTGCAGCGCGGGAGGATGCCCCTCGAGAATGTCCTCGAACTTCCGCAGGAGCTGAACCCGGTTGCCGCCGTAATAAGGGCCGCGTGGAATGATGATGCCGTCGAGTTCGAGATACGTCAGCGCTGTCGAGACGACCGAGGGGCGCATGTCTCTCGACTGCGAGAGATCGTAGCGCGAGATCGAGAAGTGATCGCCCTGGAGAAGAACGTGTTCGACCAGCGACTTGAGAGAGTTTGCCGAAGGCGTGTCGCCATAGATGAAGTTTTCGAGAACGGTGAGGTCGTCGGCGCAGGCGAGAATCTCGCAGGTGGAGATGTCCCCGTCGCGTCCGGATCGACCCGATTCCTGAACGTAGTTCTCGAGCGATTTCGGGAGGTTGTAGTGATAGACGTGACGGATGTTGGACTTGTCGACGCCCATCCCGAACGCGATCGTTGCGACGACGATGTCGAGCGTCCCCTCCATAAAAGTGTCCTGAACTTCGGCGCGGTGCTCGTTCCGCATTCCCGCATGGTAGGCGCGCGCATTCAGCCCTGCCCGTTTTAAAATCCCGGCAACCCGTTCCGCGGTTTGCTGGAGTGTCACGTAGACAACCGAGGCCCCCGGTGCCTGAGCCTGCATCAGTTCGCAGAGGAGGGCGTCGCGATCCGTTTCGGAGCAGGGGTGGATATTGAAATGAAGATTGTCCCGCGCGAAGCCGGTCTGCACGTGGTCCGCTTCCGCGATCCCGAAACGCTCCCGGATTTGTTCCGCGACGATAGGCGTCGCTGTGGCCGTGAGGGCGAGAATTCTCTCGACGGAGAGGTCCCGCGCGAGATTGGCGAGCTTGAGATAATCCGGACGGAAATTGTGTCCCCATTCCGAAATGCAATGCGCCTCGTCCACCGCGAGCAGCGAAATGCGGCAGCGTCGCAACCGGCGGATGAAGCCCTCGTTGGCGAGACGTTCCGGCGCGACGTAGAGCAGCTTCAAACTCCCGTTTTCCATCGACTCGTAGATTTCTCCGATCTCCTCCAGTTCGATTGTGGAATCGAGCCTGGCCGCGGGAATGCCGCGAGCCTGGAGAGTCTCGACCTGGTCTTTCATCAGCGCGATGAGCGGAGAGACCACCAGCGTAAGCCCTTCGAGCAGCAGAGCGGGAAGCTGGTAGCAGAGACTTTTTCCCCCTCCGGTGGGGAAGAGGGCGAGAGCGGAACGTCCTTCCAGAAGAATCTCAACGACCGCTTCCTGACCCTCACGGAATCCTTCGTGGTCAAAGTGGCGTTGCAGCGCTTCGCGTGGTGTCATAAAGAAAGGCGGATCGGAAATGGCGGGATTAACGGTTCTATAGAGCTTGCCCGCAATTTTAAATACTCCTACACTCGGCGGGATGAAAATTCAGCTTTCGATTCTTTTCTTCGTTGTCTCTCTTTGCGTGACTGCTTTGAGGGCGGAAGTGAGGGACTGGACCAACAGTGCCGGCAAAACGATCTCCGCCGAGCTGGTCGATGTCTCTGAGGGAAACGCCATTCTCGATATGGGTGGTCGCAATTTTGAAGTGCCCATCGGGACGCTTTCAGAGCCTGATCAGGCTTTCATCAAGGAGTGGAGCAAGTCGGCTCCGGCTGACACGGCAAAGGATTCTGCGATTGAACCCAACTGGGACGGGGAATGGCCCAGGTTGATTTCCGCTGACATTAAACAGGATATTGACGTGCTGAGTGAGGAAGAAGGTGAATATATCTACGCGAGCGATCACTACGAATTTATCTGCGATGTGAATCTCAACACCTCGGTGGTAAAGCGCTTCTCGCTCCTCTTTGAGGCAACGAATCAGTTTTGCAGAGAGCTCCCGCTCGGGATGATCAAACCGTTCCGCGAAGAGAGGCATAAAATTCATCTTTTCGAAACCAAAGATGCCTATGTATCGAAGGGCGGACCTCCCGATTCTGCGGGTGTTTACATTTCGCGCGGAGGCGAGGGCGATATTCTCGTTCCTCTCACCAGCCTCGGCGTTAAGAAAGTCGGGAGCAGCTACAGCGTTGACTACAAAGAGGAGAACACGACGCTCTCTCATGAGATCACTCACCAGCTCACTGATAAGGAATATGGCGTCGCCGGTTCGAGGGGCTGGTTTACCGAAGGGCTCGCCGAATACATCGCAAACAGCGGGTATCGTTCCGGGAAATTCAATGTCGATGACCTCCAGAAACTGAAAGCGCGGGTCACCGCCTACGGTGAAGACGGTCGTGGCGGGCGTGCTCTCGGAGAAGAGTTTAATGCTCCGGATCTGAACGCGTTTTTCACGCAGGACTATGGTTCCTTTGTCGCCAACGCGCAGCTCAACTACGGGCTCGGAGCGCTCGTCGTTTACTACTTTTTTCACATGGACGGAGAGAAGGATGCCGCGAACATCAAAAACTTCCTCAAAGGGTTGAAGGAGGGAAAGAAAATTCCGGAAATGTATGAGCCGCTTCTCGCCGGAAGATCCTGGGACGAGATGGAAGCCGACATCACCAAGGGATGGCGGTCGCGTGGGGTGCGGATCAATTTTCAGTAGGTGAAAAGAAAGTGGATACGCCATTTAACCCTCTTGAGTCAGTGACCTAACCCTGTTAGATCCCGTTTGTATGAGTGAGAAAATCGTCCGTTGGGGCATCATGGGAACGGCGGGGATTGCCCGGAAAAACTGGCAGGCGATCCGGAAGAGCGGGAACGGTCAGCTCGTTGCCGTGGCGAGTCGAACCGAAGAACGGGCTGCTCAGTATATCGCTGAAAACCAAAGCCAGGTCCCGCATGATCCTCCGCCGCGTCCGATTGGCGGATACGGTGAAATCATCGCCGCTGACGACATCGATGCCGTCTACATTCCGCTTCCGACCGGGGTGCGGAAGGACTATGCGATCGCGGCGGCGAAGGCGGGCAAGCACGTCCTCTGCGAGAAGCCCTGCGGGGTCGATGCCGATGCGCTTCGCGAAATCATTGCCGCATGCGAGGAGGCGGGGGTGCAGTTCATGGACGGAGTCATGTTCATGCACAGCGACCGGATGCCGGCGCTTCGCGGGGAGCTCGATAGCGGTGAAGCGGTCGGAGAGATCAAGCGCATCGCGACGCAGTTCAGTTTTATGGCCCCGGATGATTTTGATGAAAACATCCGGATGCAATCGGATATGGAGCCTCTCGGCAGTCTCGGCGACCTCGGATGGTATTGCATTCGCATCATTCTCTGGACGCTGAATTATGAAATGCCGACAAGTCTGCGTGCCCGCATGATCAGTCAATCGGGCGCGCCCGGCAGCCATGACGGCGTTCCCGTAACCCTTTCGGCAGAACTCATCTTCGCGAGCGGCGTGACCGCATCACTATACTGTTCCTTCGAGGCCGAGCATCAGCAGTGGGTCAATATCAGCGGGACGAGGGGGCATATTGCGATGAACGATTTTGTTCTGCCATACTTCGGGCCCGAGGTCGGCTTCGATGTCGAGCAGGCCCATTTTGAAGTCGATCTCTGTCAGTTTCACATGGAGCGACATTCCCGTCGCGTGTCCGTGAACGAGTATGCAGACAGTCATTCGACCTCGCAGGAAACGAAGCTGTTTCGCAAGTTTGGCGATCTCGTTCTCGGAGGAACGCCGGACCCGCACTGGCCTGAGATTGCTCTGAAAACCCAGATCGTTCTCGATACCTGTCTCAAGTCCGCGCGAAACGATGAGGAAATCGCGCTCTAGCATTCGCGTAACCCTGCAGCTTTCATTCCCGGGCTCTTTTTCTTTATCTTACTCTTAATCTTTCGCGAAGCCTTTTTGGTTCGGGGCCTGTTAGGGCTGCGACGGGAGTCTCTATTTTGAGATTAAGAGTAAGATTATGAAAAAGAAAAAGGTTAAGACGGGTGGGCTTTGGGGTGGGGGATGTTTAATTCGTATGGGTGATTGCACCGCTTCCGCGTTTGAGGCAGGCTTTCAGGAAGGTTTTATACCGAAAGTGATATGCCAATAGGAGATGTCGTCGTCGAAGGACTTACCCGAATTTTTCTCGAGATTGTTTTCGAGGGCATCGCGTATATCACCGGTTATCTCATCCTCTTTCCTTTTACCTTTGGCAGGGTGAAGGAGAAATTCAGCAGCACTACGATCAGTTTTGTCGGGCTTGCTGCCTGGGTGGTTTTCATTGGCCTGATTTTGTGGCAACCCTGGGAATCTGATGAAACTGTTTGAGTGATTGCACCCCATCCGCGATTGAGGCAGACTTTCCGTCATGAGCGAAGCGATCTGGTTCTACGAAGACAATGGTGAACGAAAGGGGCCGGTTGCGGCTGATTTCCTTGTCGGGCTGAAGGCGTCCGGAACAATCACGGGGGAGACACTGGTCTGGCGGGACGGCTTTGCCGATTGGCTTCCCTTTCGTGAGAGCGAATTGTTCGAGCCGGATGCTCAATCGGAAACCGCTTCCGCTCCTCCCTCGCTTCCGCCTGCGCTTCGGGCGAAGCCGGCTTTTGTGCCCCGCGAAATTTCCTTCAACCCCGACTACGAATTCGGAATTCGAAAGACCCTCGGGCAGGGCTGGCGACTCATGGTTTCCGACTTCTGGCCTTTCGTCGGCTTTTTTACGATCATGTATTTGATTGTCGGCGTTGTCGCTCAGTTAGGAGTGACAACGCTCTTTTTGATGTTTCCAATCATGGCAGGTTACTCCTGGTATGCACTTCTCCGAAAGCGGGGGCAGCCCGCGGAGATGGATCTCCTTTTTGAAGGATTTCGGCGTCAGTTTGGTCCGCTCGCGCTCGCGAACCTTGCCGTGATCGGAGTTGCACTGCTGATCTTTATGGTGCTTGGAATCGCCTGTTTCGGAGGCTGTGCCGGGATCGCCGCAGCGATTGATGGGGCCAGTGGAGGCAATCCCGAGAACCCTGTCGTTGTCGTTCTGGGGATCTTTCTTGGTGTGCTTCTCATCTGCGTTGTCATGATCCCCCTCATCCTCGCGAATCAGGTTGGCTGTTTTGTTATCCTCCTGATCATGGAGGGTGAATTGCAAGTCGGAGAGGCCATTTCGCTGGCCTGGAAGGCTACGAAACGGCGCTGGTTCAAATTTGTGCTTCTGGCGCTCGTTGCGATGGCGCTGTCGCTCCTCGGAATGCTCGCACTCTACGTCGGTGTCTTTGTGTCCTGCGCCTGGCTTGCTCTCGGACAGATTTATATCTACGAGGAAGCGTTCGGGGATGAGAAGGTGAGAAGCCGGAGGCCCGGCGCGTGAGAAGGTGCCCCTCAGGGAGTGGCGTGCTTCCAGCCGCCAGCAGAGACTCACGCCGCCGGTTTCAGCAGTGGGTTGCCTGGAGAGGCGTGACTTCGGTGCGGAGTCCAAAACTGGGGGCGCGGCCACGAAGGAAGAGTATGGAATCGAATCAGAGAAGTCAATCGACTCGCGACGTGTTTGGGCTTGAGCTCGCAGCCTTGTTGTGCCCGCCCGATCCATCAGATAAGCTCGATCCGCGGCCCGATCGCCTCCAGCTCAAGGAGAAACTCCGGCTCCAGAACAGCGTTCGACAATACCAGGGATGAAAGTCCGGGGATTTCAGCCAACGAGCGGATCACAGAGCTGGAAAGACCATGAGCGTTAATCGCTACTTGCTGAATTCCGTCGAGTTCACGAAGTCTCGTGGCATCATCGTCACAGAGATCAACTTCGAGAAGGTTAATTGCTGCAACGTCAGCATCCCAGACATACCCGCCTCCGATCTCCTCAATCCAGTTAAGAATACGCTCATCCGGCATCATGAAATCAAAACGTCCTTCGCTTACACTGTCCGCGAGTTCGAGGTTTTCTTGGCACAACTTCAAGCATGAGGCGCGGCTGACCGGAAGCGCGCGCTCGATGCAGGACAAGGGTTGTAGTTACAGTGGATCATTCGAACTCGGAGCGGGTCAGCCGTTGCTCTCCATGCGCTTGTGTGTGCCCAGCATGGGCGCAGTCCTAAAGGGGTTCAAGTCCCCTGTGAATAAAACCATGAAAGAAAAACACCAGCTGAAGCCAACTGCGGAAGGGCGACCGACCGTGGGAAGGAAGGCTAGGCGAAATCCGTGAGCCGATGAACAAAAACTGCATACGAGGCCGACGCGGCGGGGTGAGCTGGCACAACACAGCGAAGCCCTGTGGTTTGGCCGTGGAGGTAAATGCAGCGGTTGTGCGGAGGACGACTGCGTTCTTACCTGGGGAGATCTCGATTGCACGCGGTCGCGAAAGCGGCAGCGCCGTGCGCAGTAATGCGTTGGGTGATGATCGAGAAGTCAGCAGAGGTCATAGTACTGAGATAATGAACCGAGGGGCTGAGAGATGCCCGTTTAAACAACGAAACTCGCAAGCACAACTCAGGAAGGACCGAACCGGAACGATAGCCCGACCTGTTGATTCCTCCATGGCGATGAACCCGACAGGGGGAGCCAAATATGGGGATGGATTAGCAGGCAGAGAAAGAGAGGCTATGCGTGGTCACTGTTCCGAAAGGAGAGGTGACCATCGTTCACTATCCATTCGTGGGTAGCCAGACGACCGGAACCGCCGTGCTACGGACCCGTATGGCCGGTGGTGTGGGGGGAGCGGGTTCAATCCCCGTTCCTACCCGATTATGCCTTTGACGGGATGTGTTGTTTCACGTCGAAATTCGCGATTGTGTCCGCCAGTGAACGGGGCGAAACACCGTGATTGTTCGCAATGTCTGGATCAGCACCGGCATCAAGAAGAATCCTGATCAATTCGCCGCGTCCACGCGAATTGAAGACGGCGGTGCTCAAGGGAGTGTTTCCGTGCTCATCCTGTATATCCACATTGGCACCGCGTTGGATGAGTAGCGATGCCACGGGAGCCGACCATTCCTGCGCCGCAAAGTGGAGTGGCACCCATCCGCGAGCATCCTGGTGATTGATATCGCAACCCTCCGTGATCAGCCGCTCAGCCAACTCTGCCTGCTCTTCCTCTGGCTTGTGTTGAGGGGTATAGTGAAGGTCGGATCTACCGTATCGGTCGAGGCTCATTTTCTTGGCATAACGTCAAAGCTCACAGAACCCCTGACCGGGGGCGAGCGTTGACTCCAAAGTTGAGGATTGAATGGCCATGGAAAATTCGACTCGGAGCGGGTCAGGGGTTCTGTGCAGCGCCTTGTTAGGTCTTCGGTTGGTCTTCTTGTTTGGGCTTGAGATCCGCGGAATCCATCAACTCAGAAATCGAAGTTCCGCTGAACTTCGGTTTTTCAATGTCGTCAAAATCTCCAAAATCTTCGCTCGAAAATGCCCGCCACGAATCAGACCTGGCGTGGGCGGCCCCATATAGAATTACACCATAGACTGATGGCTGAGCCTCGAAATACGGAAGGTGCCCCGTCGTAATCTCCGCTGCATCAATCTTGTATGAATTGAGAAGCCCCTGTCGGTGAAGGACGTTTAAGTCTGTATCGTAGTTGATTTGGTATTGATCGTGAATCTCCCGACTGGCGAAGAAGATGCGGATCTTTTGGAGTGCGCTACCCATCCCAACGTTCAAGCCTTGGTGATGGGTGATCAATTCTTGGTTGAGCACTCGATAAACTAGGTAGTGCAATCGTAGCTGCGATGAGGAGAGAGCCTTAATCGTGTCAACGAAGGGAATCGTCCCATCGTTCTTACCATCTTCCGAACGTGACGAAGCCAAGATGCCGCCAAAATACTCTGCGCAGATCTCGTCTTCAGTAAAGGCTCCGTTCCAAAGAACGTCTCGCATCACTCTCAAATTGGCGCGCTTACCATCTTCAGTATCAGAAACTTTCTTTGTAGCGGCGCGTAGAATCTTGTCTCGTCCTACTGCATACAATGATTTCAGGTCTTCGCCAAGTTCATCTAGGGTGGGTCCCAGCGCCTTTCTGATTGCCCATTCCCCGGGCAAACCGATTTCGTGACGCAGTTCGTTTTCGTCTGGCATAATTTTCTGACCTAACAGTATTTATTAGTATCACCTCACGCAGTGATATCACTGGAGGCATTCGGAACTGAAAATGTCCTGCAGCCCTTGATTTCGCAAGGTCTTATTTAAGGTGCATGCGTATATCCGGGCGGTTTGAGAACGTCGCGATAAGCTGAGTTGATGTGCCTGATATCGCGGCGATGTGAGTTGGCAGGAGCTGGCAGGGACAGGTTAATCGTTCGATCTGATAGTTCCGGATCCACCTTGTTTATATGATAGCCATGGTTTCCAACCATCCTGCTTCAAATAGCTAACTTCGCCCCGGGGATCAGCTGAATTACGATTCGCGTCTGCGTGGAAAGCAGCGTTCCCGGGTCGGCGCAAGAGACAGCATGAGCAGGATTGAAATCAGCACAAAGACGTAGACGATGTTCCCGACGAGAAGAGAACTGAATACAATTTGCTCCATCTTCGGTGCTCTCTCAAAGAGACCAAATAGCTGGAAACTCGCAGCTCCCAACAGAAGAGTGGTTGCCACTATAGAAACTGGGTAGGCGGCCCGAATTCGGAAAATAAGACCCATTCCGGAAGCCAATGCTATCGTCACGAGAATCAGGTGTCCTAAGTAGGCCGTCAGGTTTGATGCTTCGGAAATTCCGGACCATGTAACCGGTGTCAATGCATTGGTGAGCCCCGTAAAGCATATAACCGTCAAAGCGGTTGCAGGAATAAGGTGGAAAGCGCTTCGGTCGATAGATTTCATTTTTGAGCGAATGGTATTTATCAGTATCACCTCACGCAGTGATATCACGAAAGGCATTTGTTCACCGGAATGCCTGCTCAAGAGAGTTGGGTAACAGAAGGATGTCTACCTGTCTTTCCTATAGCGAGACCGAAAATCACCCCAGTATCAAATACCGCAGCCCGATCAAAAAGATCATTCCGAAGACGATCTTTTTGAGTTGATCGCGGGGCATCCGGTCGAGGGTTTTTTTGCCTAACCAAACGGCTAAAATCGCGGTGGGCATGGAAAAGGCGATGAGCTTGAGCAGGTCCGGGGTGAAATGTCCGGCTCCGGCGACGAGGCTGTTGCGGACGACGCCGCCGGCGAGGAAGGCGGTTTGAAGAACCGCGACGCTGGTGACTTTGGGCCAGCCGCGGGAGTAGGCGTAGACGACGAGAGGTGGACCTCCGACGTTGAATGAGCCGGCGAGGACGCCACCGATGAGTCCGAAGGCGGTGCCGCTTTTCTCGGGGATGGTGAGGTGCTTGATCCGGTTTTGGAGGAACTCGGCGAGGGTGATGAGAATGAGGACGGCACCGAGGACGCGGATAATAAATTCGCCGTCGAGCATTCTCAAGCCGTAGAAGCCGATCGGGATCCCGAGGCACATTCCGAGAACGAGCGGGCCTGCGTCACGAAGTGAGAGGCCGGAGCGGTTCGCGGTGATCACGAAAATCGTCACGATCATGGAACCCAGCGAGGTGAAGGCCGAGGCTTCCTCGACGGTGATGACCATGGGCAGGATCGCCATGAGGACGAGGGCCATTCCGAAGCCGGTCGCGGATTGAAGGAAGGAGGCAACGAAGAGCGTTACCGCCACGGTGATGAGGACGGAATCCATTGCCGGTCAGGAGTCGCTGTCGCTTGATTCGTCGACGTCGAGGTTCAGGCTCCCGGGTTCGATCGGTGCTCCGGTCACAGGCGGTGCGAGCTGGTTGTCGCGGCGATTCCGCCATTTCATGAGCGAGGCCTCTCCGGGGAGGCGGCCCTGTTTGGTTTCGGCGTAGCCAGCCCCGACATCGAGGCTGGAGTAACGTCTCAGTTCAAAGTGAAGGTGCGCGAGGTAGCGTCCTCCGGCGGTTCCGATGGTGCCGAGTTGGTCACCGCGTCGAAGTTGTTTTCCGACGGGAACGTGGATGGAGTCGAGGTGGGCGTAGAAGGATTCAATGAGGCGTCCATTCTCCAGTTCGTGAAGGAGGATGACGACGTTGCCCCAGCCATCGGAGGGCCATCCGGCGAAGACGACGAGGCCGTCCGCAGCTGCGAAAACGGGATCGCCGAGATCGGAGTTCTGCCCGCCGATTCCGTTGAGGTCGTCGCCGAGGTGCTTGTTCGTGAGGAAGGGCTGCGCGTTGTAGGTGCCGGCGCCGTGCCGGCTCCCGACGGGATAGTCGAATCGATCCGTGGTCGGGGCGGAGACCATTTCGACGGGGGAGGCGATCGCAAAGGCGGGATCAAAGAGGGCGTCGGGGCCGGGGGCAAGGAGTCCGATCCGCGCGGGGGTGAAATCGGTTTTCTCTGACTCCTCGTTGTTGCGGGTAATGAGAAAGGTAACCAGTCCGACAGCGGCAATAATCACGAAGATGGGAAGGGCGAGCTGATGCCATTCCTTGAGGTGTTGCTTTATATCAAAATAGACCGGTTTTTTTAACACCCTGCAATAGATCGCAGAAGTTCACGTTTGGCAACGATTCAACCGTCTCTTAGGTTCGCGGTTCATGGATCAGCCCTGCCCGGAAATAAAACGCTTTCGAATCGACGTCGCCTACGACGGTCGACCCTATTCGGGGTGGCAGAGCCAAATCAGCGGGGACACGATTCAGGATCTTCTCCTCGCGGCGTTCACCTCGATTTGTCCGGCGATCGGCGGGGTGCAGGGCTCCGGCCGCACCGATGCGGGGGTGAGCGCTTCGAAGCAGGTCGCTCATTTTGACGTGCCGGTTTCGTGGCGAATGGATGCGGGGGAGTGGCAGCGGGCCGTGAACTCGATCCTGCCGAAGGCGATTCGTATCATGGAATGTCGCGAGGTGAGTCCGGAATTTCATGCCCGGTTTTCGGCAATGGAGAAGGAGTATCACTACCGGATTGCGACGGCGGATGTGATGTCGCCGTTGCTGGTGGGGCTTGCCTGGCATCAGCGGCAGTTTCCTGATCCGGAGAACCTTAGAGAGGTCCTGGCCCTTTACGAAGGGACCCATGATTTCCGGGCTTTTTCGGCGAATCGGAACGATGGATTTGACGCTGAGCGCGACACGAATCGTACCATTTTCTGCGCGGATATCGTCGATTCCGCCGATGAGGTGCTCGTTTTGCGATTCCGTGGAAATGGATTTCTTTATAAAATGGTCCGGTTTCTTGTCGGAAGTGCGGTATATTGTGTAAATGGGAGGATTTCCCGTGCTGAGATGGAGGGGCTTCTCGAGGGTGTAGAATCAGGTGAAAAGGCACCGTTTTGCGCGCCGCCGGACGGGCTCTCGCTGGAAAATGTCACTTATCCGGAAACGTTTGATCATTTTTGCACCTGAAAGATCCTCCTTAAGCGACTAACTTGTTATCCACCTTCCAAGCGATGGGTCTGTTTTTTAAAAATTCTGCGATAGGAGAGAACCGAATTGAGAACTCGGGGCGCTGGCCTGTGCGTCTCACGCATTTTCATCTCATTGACGATTACCAGTTTCCGGCGACAAACTTCCCGGAGATCTTCTTTGTTCAGCAGGGGAACTTTCTGCATGAGACGATTGCGGGAACGCAGGCGGTCCGTGAGGGCGCAGTTCTGATTATCAATCCCGGCCTGAAGCACTCGGTGAAGCAGCCCGAAGAGGTCATTCTCACGAGGGTCCGTTTCCTCCCCGAGTGGCTCGCACAGGAGTATGAGATCATTGTGAATTCCCCGACGGTGTTGTCGCTCTTTTTCGACCAGTCGTGGCTTCGTTACCCCCGAGACGAGAACTTCCACGTCTTCACGACGCGTAACGAGGGAGCTTCGCTGATTCGAAGCGAGCTTGAGTATTTGCGCAAGCTGCTCAAAGAGAAGCGTCAACTCGAGCCGGTCACGCGCGTTTCGATTCTCAAGTTGATGATGCTGCTCGCGGATGAGCATCAGCGTTTCTGGCGCGGGGTGCACGAGGTTGATTTCGTTCCTGAAGTGATGCACGCCTTTGATCAGATTGAGTCCACGATTCTGCGGGGTGAGAATTTCGATGCGGCAAAAATGCCCCGCGGTGGCTTCGAAAAGCAGGCGATTGAGAACTCTTTCGAGGATGTTTCCGGTATGTCGATGCTCGATTATGCGAATCGCAGGCGGGTTTTTCATGCCGCGTGTCATCTCCTTTCCACTCGCGAAGAGCCCCGTCGCATCTCGAAAATGCTCGGGTTTACGACGACAGGTGAGTTCGTGAAGCAGTTCGAGGCGGTATTCGACATCGCTCCGACAATTTACCGTGAGAAGTTCGGTCTTGAGAAAGACGAGACTCCTGAAGAAGAAGCTTGATCCGGAGCGGGTCGCCATGTTTCTTGCGGCCCTCCTCTGAATTAGGAGGCTACAGGCCATGATGTCACCGGAAGAACAGCTCACCATACTCACGCGAGGAGTCGCAAACCTGATCAGCGAAAAGGAACTTCTCAAGAAGTTGCAACGCGGCACCCCGCTTCGCGCGAAACTCGGGGTCGATCCGACTTCGCCCGACTTGCACCTCGGGCACAGTGTTGTTCTCGAGAAGCTCCGTCAGTTTCAGGAGCTGGGCCACCAGGCGGTCCTCATCATCGGCGATTTTACGGCTCAGATCGGAGATCCGACGGGGCGCTCGAAAACCCGCCCGCCGCTCTCCCGCGAAGAAATTCTCGTAAACGCGGAAACCTACACCGAGCAGGCTTTCCGCATTCTCGACAGGGATAAGACTGAAATCGTTTACAACAGTGAGTGGTTCGACAAGATGTCGTTCAGTGATGTGATCCAGCTCAATGCGCGTGTCACGATGCAGCAGATGTTGCAGCGTGAGGATTTCAAAAACCGCATCGCAAACGATCAGGAAGTGCGCCTTCATGAGATCCAGTACCCGATTGTTCAGGGATGGGATTCGGTTGAAGTTCGTGCCGATGTTGAACTCGGCGGAACCGACCAGCTTTTCAATATTCTCGTGGGACGGGATATGCAGAAGAATAAGGAGATGGAGCCTCAGGTCGCGATGTGTCTTCCGATTCTCGAAGGTCTCGACGGCGTTCAGAAAATGAGCAAGAGCCTTCACAACTACGTGGGGATTTCCGAGCCTCCCGGGGAGATGTTCGGCAAAATTATGAGTATCTCGGATGAACTCATGGGGCGCTACTCGGTGCTGTTGCTGGGCGAGGAGATTCCCGCTGACGCTCACCCTCTTGAAGCGAAGAAAGCGCTCGCTGCAAAAATCGTGACCCGTTACCATTCTGCCGAAGCGGCGGAGCAGGCGGTTTCGAACTGGAACAACCGCGGGAATCTCGATGAGGTTGAATTGCCGGAGTTTACTCCTCCCTCGGATCGAACGGATTTGCTCGGGATTGTCCAGGCTGCTTTTGCGAGTATCGAGGAGCCCAAATCCGGCGGCGACGTGCGTCGACTCATTCAGCAGGGGAGCATTCAGATCGACGGTGAGAAGAGTATGGATCCTAAATCGGAACCGACTCTCTCAACCGGTCAGGTCTTGAAATTGAATAAAAAGCGAAGCGTTCGAATCGCCTGATTGCTGTTTTGGCAAGATTATTTGTCCGGAAAAGTTTAGGAGTTTCTCCCTTTTTGCGTTGATTCAGTGGGCTATTTTTCATCCACTGATTTCATGTGCTTTTTCGGGCATGCAATTTTTACAGGGTGTTTTTTCAATGCACCGGGGCATTCGGGCTCAGGCATTGGACGGTGCGATTCTGTTTTGAGGAAGGGGGCGAAGCGCTGATTATGCGGAAGGAACTTCTCACCTTTCCCCGCGTCATGGGGATCGTGAACATTAACGATGACTCGTTTTCGGGCGATGGCACCCTTGATGTCGATGTCGCCCTTGAGACGGCGATTCGGATGGCGCGGGAGGGTGCGGATATTATCGATGTGGGAGCGGAGAGTGCGCGGACGAATCGTGAGGCGATTGCGGTGGAGCGCGAGGTGGATCGACTGATACCGTTCATCGAAGGTTTTTCGAGGGCCTGTGAACTGATCGATCCCCGGGATGATCTTCAAATCTGGCCACCGTTGCTTTCAGTGAACACCTGGAGGCCACCGGTCGTGGAAGCGGTTTTGCAAACAGGGCAGTGCGATATTATCAATGACATCGGCGGCCTCGTTGATGATACCAACGCCAAGCTGTGCTTTGAATACAATTGCTGTCTTCTCATCATGCACACGGTGGGGGAACCGAAGGTGCCTCATACCGGGCAGCGTTATGAGGATCTCTGGGGTGAGATGGAGACCTTCTTTGAGGACAGGCTGAAGCGTGTTCGCACGATCGGACTCAGTGACGATCAGATCATTCTTGATCCGGGAATCGATTTTGCCAAGCAATGCGGGGACAATCTCGAAATCTATCGCGAAGCGGAGCGGCTCACTCAGTTTGATCTCCCTATTCTGCTTCCGATCTCACGGAAGACCGTCATCGGCGACGTTCTCGGGATTGAAAATCCGGCTGATCGGGATGCGGGGACGATTGCGTGTCTCGTTCGCGGGCTTGTCGCGCAGGCAAATGTTTTCCGGGTCCACAATGTCAAAGCGGTCACCGACAGTGTCCGCGTCATTGCTGCGATTCGAGGGCAATAGCGGCTCCGCCGAATCGTTATTCGCTCTCTTCGTCTTCGAGAGGCGGATGGTATTCCAGCTTTTCGTTCCGGACCACGGAGAGATCGGCTTTGCCTGTTTCCGGATTGAGAAAGACGAAGCAGAGGAAATGGATCTCATCATCGATCTCAAAGGAATCCATTTTGGATCCAGCTGCTTCGATCGTAATTTTGTCTCCGACCTTGACGGGAAAAAGGAAAGGTTTCCGCCCGTCGGCGGGACCCCGTTTACCGTTGATTTGAGCAGAGGAGAATTCCTCGTTAAGGAGTGAGACGAGCGTGAGTCGAGCGCCTTCATTTTTCTCCGACTCCGTCAAAACGGTGTAGCGAAGTTGATGCTCTTTCGATTGGTCTTTGAACTCTTTGACCGTGTCAAAAAATACGATCTTCGAATTCCGTCCCGGTTTGATAGTAATTTCGCCTTCGATCCTGCCGGGTTTTGCTCCGGCATTGGATGCGGTGAAAGCGTAGCTTCCCGACTTGATCGTCGCCTGACCGGATGATCCGCCCGTGGGGATTTTCTCGCCGCCCGCAATTTTGTAACCGCCGAAAGTGAAGTAAGTGGCTGATTCCAGCGAAACGAGATTGACCATTTCAAGGAATCCGAAACTCTCGCCCTCTGCATCCTGACCTGCCGCACCTGTCAGCGAGAGAATTGCGACGGAGAGGCAGGCGATTGCCCTGTGCATGGCGTTTTGAAAAAGGGACATTCGTTTAAAGGTCGCGGATCGACATGATTCTAGTGGTAACGCGGACGATATTTCCAGCGCCATCGTGCTCGGGCTCCATGAAAACTTCGTAGATCTTTTTGCTGCGGGAGAGAACGATGTCGTTGGCTTTCGAAAGCACTTCCCCCTCAGTGAAGATGCGAAAATGTCGACTCGAAAATGAGGTCGTGTTGAAGACTCTTGCGAAGGTTTCCTCAGCGGCGGCGTCGTTGTAGACTTCGGGCATTGCCCCGTGGCGGCGAATCAGTTCGGACAAAACCCGGGCGAGGTGTGAGGGACTGTAAAAGGGGCGTGCCTCGTAGAGTCCTCTCGCGATGAGAGGGATGGTGTCAGCTTTGAGTGCGTTGTCGAGAGAACCGGCGGCAGCGGCGCTGTCATACACGGGAGTGATGTGATCATCGGGAGCGGGTGCACCTTTCAATATCTCGCAGCTGGCGAAAGGACCGCGGAGCAAGGTCTCGATCTCGAAAACCGTCGGGACCGAATTGATGTTGAGGTGCCCGTGGCGTTTCTGAAAAATTCCCTGAGCGTGGAGTCTCTCATCGTAGATCCGATTGAAGGGAGTTGTCGTCGCTGCTGCGGCATCGGGCGCTGCGGGAGGGGGCTGATGATCGCGGGGGTCGTAGGATTCGTAGATATCGACTCCGCTGCCTTCGACCGCTATCAAGTTTGTCCCGGGGTGGCCGACTTGAAAGAGGTCCAGCAACTGACTGGCGCGTGCTCCGGGGATATCGAAGAGCGGGTGTTCTGATCGGCCAATTCGCAGCGTATTGCCGCCGCCCCAGAGGCTGTGTTTTGCGACATTGTCAGGGTTTGAGAAGGAATCCCGGAAGTCGGCCGGATAGTCGCGGAAGTAGTTCGGAGAATTCTCGATTGGTTCGTATCGCAAGGCCAGGCTCGAGGGGGCGACGAGATCAAGGGGGACGGAACTCCACATCACGGGGTCACGGAGGTTCCCCAGTTCGGTAACTGAGAAAAAGACCCCTTCGTTTGAAATCCGGAAAGGAGCCCGGTTCCTGTCGAATCGTTCGGGGGCTCCGGGTGCGGGATTGAACTGGTCGGGGAGTTCGGTGTCGTCGTCGGGGAGGGTGCTCGATGGAATGCCATTGTCGAAACCGCGGTCGGGCCAGTCTCTGACGCGGGCCTGATCTTTGATGACGTTCTTCCGGTCAGAGTGGTTGACCTTCGAATGGTCGAAGTTTCGAAACCCCGGTGTTGCCCGGTTCTTGTATTCGCTTCCGCGATTTCCGGAGTTGTCGACGGTGCTCCGGGTGTAGAAGCTCATCCAGGGATCGCCGAGGTGGCTCCCGCTCATTCGGGGCGAAGTCCCGTCTTTTCGAGTCATCCCGAGATTTCCCGCCGCGACCCGTATGATGGGGGAATTCTGATTGAGCACCCCGCTGTGTTTGTTGAAAAAGAAGCCATGCTTTGCTGCGGACGGGGGGAGCGGCGGGGTGTCGGGGCGGCCGCAGGAATCCACGATCTGAAGATTTCCGGTTCTGTCAGGGAGTGAGAGGCTGTAGGTGGCTCGAGCCGAAGATTTTCCGGTCACGTAGGCCTGGAGTTCCTGAACGGTGGGGCGTTCGATCGGGGGAATCTCAGCGGCGGGAACTTCAACCTCCCAGCGCCTTCTTCCGAAGTAGTGAACGTGATACTGGTTGGGGGGAATGACCTCAGAGTCCGATGGATCTTCGATGGGGACTTCACCGGCTTTCGTTGCGACGAGTGTACCCTCCGAAAGACGTGCCCGGTTCGTCGTGAACGATGAGTAGCGAAACCCGAGGTCATCGAGAAACTCGAAGTCGAGTTTCATCCCGTTCATCTGGACGGGTTGGTTTGAGGTGTTCCAGAACTCACCATAACAATCTGCGAAAAATCTGAATGTGATTGTCTCATCGGAAGCGACGTATCCTTCGTAATTGAATTTCACGAAGAACTCGTTGATGGGGCAGTAACTGTCTGCGCCTCTGAATTCTCTGCTGCCATGGTAGGTGGAGGACCCCGGGCCTGTCGGATTTGAATCCCCGTCGGCGTAGTCGATTGCATTGGCGGCGAGAGTCGCAAGGTAGTCGAGATCGGATGGGAAGCTGCCTTTTCGGAGGTCTTCGAAGTTCTCAAGATTGTCCTCGATGATATTGGTGATCCCGCGGTTGGCTCCGCTGCTACTTACGATTCGATTGGCAACGAGCGCGTTTAAATTGTGCCTCGCTTGTCCGGCGTCGACATAGCCGTGATTGTAGGGGATCCGGGGAACACTGAGGTAGCTGTGGAGACCGACCATGAAACGGTGTTCCCGCTTTGTCATTGAAGAGTGCGTGTAGGCACCTCCGGAGCTGAGCCAGTGTCTCGCTGTCGATAAGTCGGTTCCCCCCGAAAACGGGTGCGCCCGGAGTGGGATTTGAGGAGTGGACCACGGTTGCAGAATGATTTCTCTCGGAGACAGGCCCGGGGCGACCTGCCCGGCGAGTTGCTGTCCGCGGAAGGATTTGGGAAACTGCCACGCAAAGTAGTCGTCGCCGGGGACGGGGATTCTGAGGCCGAAGGGGCTTGCACCTGTGTCGGGAAGTGTGCGGGGATCGCTTGCCGGGTAGCCGGGCCTTATGAAATCGATTGCTACAAAATCATTGTTTCCGTAGTGGTCGGTCCAGGCCCCGACGACATCAATGTTAGGGTAACCTTCGAGGTCTTCGGCCCACCAGGTGTATCGCATTTTGAATTTGTCGCCGGGATCGGATTCCATTTCGATGAGGCCGGTTTCGGGAAAGCGATCCTCGGGGATCATCTCTCCGTCTTCGCTGAGATGAGTCAGGCCGAAGGTTTCGAGCACTTTCGTTCTCTCATTGGTGGTGAAATTCAGATCGGGTCTCCCCACAGGCGCATCAGCCAGGATCGAGGTTTCCGTTTCATCGAGATTGGAAAGGGAGGTCGATTCGATCTCACCTCCCGCGAATAGAGCGGCGTGAGATACCGAACCTCGCGTCGGCGTTGAAATGAAGGTGTAGCGCATTCCCACCGGAGTCGATGCGCCACTCACTTCCATCACCGAGGTAACGAGGTAGTCATCGCTTCGCGTCAGCGTGAGGAGCAAATTTTTCGCCTCTTCAAAAGCGGCCCGTTCCGCAAGGTCGGCGCGGGTGCTGCTGATACGGCTTCCGCTGATTTTTGCCTCGTTTTGTGAGATTGTCAGGACGCTGATCGTTACGAGCGTGATTGCGCTCACGAGGATTAAGGTGGTGATGAGGGCGACGGCACGCTCCTGTAATCGGGGGCACGTCTTCATTGGGCTGCTGTGTTGACCCTCACGCGGAGGCGGTGTGTTGTCAGGCCTCTTTCGATGGCTCTGCGCTCATCGGACCAGGTCTTCGTATCGGTGTTTTCCCAATCGACGATCCATTGTTCCGGAGTGAGAAGGAGGCGGGCGACCTGTTCGTTGATGACACCGAGGGTGACGTCGAGAAAACTCGGCGTGACAAGGCAGGGCCATTCGTCGCCGGGTGCGAGACCGAGGTATTGATTCAGGGCGGCGGCATCCATCGTTTCATAGGTTCCGTTTTTACGGAGAACCCGCCGGTAGGGCTTTATTTCAAAACGAACCACGTTGTGGGCAATGGGCTCGTCCGGGAAAACAGTTTCATGAATCTCATTGGAGAGGTCGAGCCATTCCTCGGGCAGGCCGGGCTTGGGAAAGTAATTCGGGGGAGGCGACGAGAGAAGTTCAGGAAAGGGATTGGCCGGCCAGGGTTGCACAGCGAAGACGCCTTCGGGTTCTGCGGAGCTGTAGCGGAAGCGGGCACAGAGGAAGGGAATTTCACTGTTATCAAAAACGCCGCGCCGGACTGCGGCCTGATTCATTGCACCGGCAGGCCGGGATTTTCCCCTGCCGGTTTCGTCGTAGCTGTCATTGATTTTGTCGGAGACATAAAAAACGAGTCCGCCTCCGTAGGCTTGTTTCTGAATTCCCTCGATGGGTCGATAGTGTCGGTGCAGTCGCATCGCGCCGCGGCCTGCTCCGAGGAGCGGGGAGTCGCGGGTGTAGGCGACATAGTATCCGATCAGGGAAACCCGTGCCATCGATTCCCACGAGACCGCGGCATCGACCACGGTAGTGTTCGCAATGCCGCGGCGACTCAGATCGTAGACGATATTGAATTGGGAATCGATCGGGATGCGAGCGATGAAGGCAGCAGAATCGAAGCGTGGATCGCCGTTTTGAAAACTCCCAGGCTTCGGCATTTCCAGTCCTGAAGTGCGGTTGATTTCAATCGGATAGAAGAGCTTTCCCCCGAAGAATGCTTTCTGTTCCTCTGTGCTCGAGGCGGGGAGCGGGGCAACGTTTCCGGAGCGTTCCACCATGACTGATTCGAGGTCCTTTCGAATCCAGTCGAGTGAGGTTTGGTTTGCGACGACATTTTCGGATCGGTCGGCGGTTCTCCTGAACTGGGAAAGTGACGCTTCGAGGGCACTGCTGAGGAGGAGAAAGATAATCGAGACGATCGCCATGGAAATGAGCAACTCCAGCATCGTGGTTCCTCGATTGAATTGCGATTCTCCTGCAACCTTCATTGTCCTGAGAGGAGGGTTTGAAGGCGTTCGCGACTGCGGTTTTTCTCTGCGGTGAAAGCCGGCTGCTCGACGGAGAATTGAATTCGATAGAGGGCGGGGACCCCGGGGCCGGAACTGGTTCCGGCTTTGGAAAATTTCAGCTCCACGAGATAGAGGATCTCTGTATCGGAACTTTGAATTCCAGTTGAGAACTCCCCTTTGGAAATTTCCCGGATCAGTTTCGCGCTGCGGTCGTAGCCCAGGTAGAACCTCGTAGCGCTGGATGCCGGAACGAGAATGTCTTTAACTGAGCCGCTTTGGGAATCGCTTTCCGAGCCGATGAAAAAGGCACTCTTCTCCTGTGAGTATCTTATTTCACTTTCGATGGATTGGATGATACGCGTCGCCGCGAATCGATCTTCCGAGTCGGTGACTCTACCGCCTCCCTGAGAAAGAATCGCGAGAAGGGGCAGGAGCACGGCAGCGACGATTGCGATGGAGATCGTGACTTCGACCAGGGAGAAAGCGGCTGCGTATCTGACGGGATAACTTCTCATTAATCAGTGATCGCGCGTGACCTCCCGGTGTAGCGGTTCAGCCGCAGGCATTCGGCGTGAGCGGCGACGTCATCTCTGTCTTTGATTCGCACCCGTGAGGTGATGATTGGCTCGTCGCCTGCCTTTCGATCGAAATAGCCTTCAGCGATCCCGACATGCAGATAGCTCGGCTCGAAGAATGACGGCACGAGAATCCGTCCGCCGGGGCTGAAGAGGAAAAACGGAAGCTCGATTTGCTCGACGCCACTTTCTCCTTTGAAGGGAAAATTCCGCAGATAGGCTGAGTCCTGTATCGTTCGGAGTCGAGCCCCTTCGATCGTGACAAATTCCATACCGGTGACAAAAACAGCCCCCTGCGGAAGGGTTTTCCAGTTGCTGATCTGACTGATGGCCTGGTCGGCGATGATGCCGTCCTTTTCCTCTCCGGCAGCGACGAATGCAGCGTAGGCACGAAAGGGCGCGTCATTTCCGGGAGCGTTGTCGTTCGCAAAGGCGACATAGACCTCACGGCCGCGAGTGACCGCCTCGCTTCGGGCATGCTCGAGAAACCCTTTCATTTCGTAGAGAGCTGTCTTTCGAACCGGAGTGACGGATATCGCATTGGGCAGCGTCATCGCAAGGAGGATCGAAATAATTCCCATGACGACGAGCAGTTCCACGAGGGTGAATGCCCGCCTGGTAGTTTTGGGAGGATGGGGGAAGAAGGTCATCAGTGTTCCCTATATCGTCTCTCGAATCTCATTTGTGACACAGCGACTCGTTTCAGGAACAGGTTGACGGTTTTTCTCTTTCAGAGCAAGAATCGCCCCCCTAAAAAAATCAACTCACCCGGGATGTGCAAAATCATTCCGTTTTTGTAACTGGCAACGTTACCCAATGGCGAGTAGGATCGGCCCATGCGTATTCAAGTTGGAAATGAAATTGTGGAGCTGAAATTGCCTGCGGCACTGGGGAAACTGGGCATCTTTGCCCCTCTTCTTCTGCTTCTTGTCGTGGCGGGACTCAGTTCCTATTACACGGTTCAGGCCGATGAGGCGGGTGTAGTGCTCCGGTTTGGTAAACACGTCGGAACGGTTGAACCGGGGTTGCATTTTAAACTGCCTTTCGGCATCGACCGCGTAACTACCGTGCCGGTGCGGCGCCAGCAGAAAATGGAGTTCGGCTTCGGAACCCCGGGTAACAGCAATTCCCGCCAGTGGACGAATAGCCAGGAAATGGAGATGGAGAAGAACATGGTCACCGGGGATCTGAACTCCGCGCTTGTTGAGTGGGTCATTCAATATCGGATTACCGAGCCGGAAAACTACCTCTTCAAAGTGAGAAATTCTGATGGCACGCTTCGCCATGCGAGTGAGTCAGTGATGCGCGAAGTCGTTGGCGACCGCACCGTTGACGAAGTCATCACGGTTGGTCGTCAGGAAATCGAATCTGAGTGCAATCTCAAATTGAAAGCCCTCGTCGATCTATACGAACTGGGAATTTCGATTGATCAGGTTCAGCTGAAAAACGTTGATCCGCCCAAGCCGGTTCAGGCTTCTTTCAATGAGGTTAACCAGGCCCAGCAGGAGAAGGAAAAATCCATTAACATCGCGAATGGGGAATACAATCGCGCCGTTCCCAAGGCCGGCGGTGAAGCGGAAAAAACGGTTAGCGAGGCGGAGGGTTATGCGACCCAGCGGATCAATGAGGCCGAAGGTGACGTCGCGAAATTTAATTCACTCTATGCTGAGTATCAGAAGGCACCCGAGGTGACGCGACGAAGAATTTATCTTGAGACGATGGAGGAGGTAATGCCCCGTCTCGGCAGCAAAGTCATCCTCGATGAAGGAGCGAGCCAGGTGCTTCCTTTTCTTCCCATCCAACAGCAGGCCGCACCCGCAACCCGATAATCTTTTAACTCTCTAATCTTATGAAAAAAACAGGATTTGGATGCGCCTTTGCCGCGATCGTTCTTGCCGTTCTCATGGTTGCTTCCGGCGCCATCTATACCGTCTCTGAGGTCGATCAGGTTATCATTACGAAATTCGGTGAACCCATCGGCGAGCCTATCGTTACACCCGGACTGAAGTTTAAGGTTCCGTTTCTCCACAAAGTGAATTCTTTTGATAAGCGAATTCTGGAGTGGGATGGTTCCGCCACTGAGATGCCGACCAAGGATAAGACCTACATTCGTGTCGATATCTATGCGCGCTGGGCCATCGTCGATCCTTTGCGATACTTTCAGAAGCTTCGGGATGAGCGAAGCGCCCTCTCCAGACTCGATGATATTCTCGGATCGGAGCTTCGGAATACGATCGCGAAGCATGAGCTGATTGAAGTGGTTCGCACGACCAAAGACCGTAAGCCTGCGGTCGAGGAGAGCCTTGCTGAAGCCGATATGACCGGATCGATTGGAAAGCTGATTCCGATTCGACGTGGACGGGCAGTTCTCGAGAAAGAGATTTTTGAGACCGCAAAGCAGAAGTTGGGAGAGTTCGGGATCGAGTTGCTCGACGTCCGTATTAAGCGAATTAACTACAATCAAAGTGTTCAGGAGCGTATCTACGAAAGGATGATTTCGGAGCGCCAGCAGATTGCTGAAAGATTCCGTTCCGAGGGCGCCGGTGAAGCGGCGAAGATTCTCGGTGATATGGAGAAGGACCTACGTAAGATCGAATCAGAGGCTTACAAAAAGGTGGAGACTCTAAAGGGTGAGGCTGACGCAAAAGCGACCGAAATTTATGCGGCTGCCTATGATCAGTCACCGGACGCAGCTGAGTTTTATGAGTTTGTCAGGACGATGGAGCTGTATCAGGGAATGCTCGATGACAGCACCGTGGTTTTGACGACTGACAGTGATCTCTTCAAGTATCTCAAAGCCGTGAAGCCCCTCGGGCCAAGCAGCTCGGTCGATGCTCCGCAGCCGGTTGCGCCCGCCGCTGCTCCGCAGGCCCCTGCACCACGGCCGCGCGCGGCTGGGGCAGCAGGACAGTAAATTTGAAGCCGCAAAAAGGCGCAGAAGTCGCAAAAAGCGTGGCTTCTGCTGTTTCTGCGGACAGTAGAGGAACTGCGTGAGCATTCCTCATCGGAGGCTTCGGTTCTCACTCGAACAAACTCATCAATTCGCCTTCGCTCATGCTGGCGTCGCCGGCATCGGCGAGGAGTGATTCCATGATCTCCCGTTTCTTATTTTGCAATGTCAGGATTTTCTCCTCGACGGTATTGCGGGTGATCAGTTTGTAGCTCGTGACGACGCGGGTCTGGCCGATTCGGTGGGCACGGTCGGTGGCCTGGGCTTCAACGGCGGGGTTCCACCACGGGTCGACGTGGATCACGGTGTCGGCTCCAGTGAGGTTGAGCCCGACCCCGCCGGCTTTCAAGCTGATGAGAAAAACGGGAATGTCTTTGCTCTGGAAGCGATTCACGACGTCGCCGCGGTTTTTGGTTTGGCCGTCGAGGTAGCAGAAATCGACCTTCCTCTCTATGAGTTGCGGGACGATAAGCTGCAGCATTTCGACAAACTGACTGAAGACAAGGACGCGGTGTCCGCCTTCGATCGCTTCGTCGAGCAACTCGGAAAGTGCCTCCGCTTTGACAGATGCCTCCTCGTCGGCGATGTCCTGCATTCCGAGGAGGCGGAGATCACAACAGGTTTGGCGCAGGCGAAGCAAAGCAGTGAGGGCGAGCATCCGTTTGCGACCGCCTTCGGCATCGAGAAGACTCGAGCGGCTCTCCTGGAGGAGCTTGGTGTAAACTTCCTGCTGGGCGGGTTTGAGGTCGCAGTAGACGACCTGCTCCAGTTTTTCCGGAAGGTCCTTCGCCACTTCCGATTTGAGACGTCTCAGGATCACGGGACGGAGTCTACGGTGGAGGCGTTCGCGCACGGAAGCGGGGGCATCGGTTGCGGAGAGGGGCTTCTCGAATCGCTCACTGAAATCCTCTCTGCGTCCCAGATAGCCTGGGAGAGCGAACCGGGAAATGGACCAGAGATCGCGAACTGAGTTCTCGATAGGGGTTCCTGTGAGGGCGAATCGGTAGGTGCCGGGGAGTCGGTGCGCTGCTTTGCTCACTTGCGCTTCCGGGTTTTTGATATGCTGCGCTTCGTCGAGAATGACGACGTCGAATTCCATTTCCTGATACCGGGCTTCGTCGCGACGAAGGAGTGCGTAACTCGTCACGATGATGTCGGCGTCGCCGTGTTCTTCGAGCGTTTTCGCGCGATTCGGCCCATGGATTGCGACCGCTTTGAGTTCGGGAACAAATTTAGCGGCTTCTTCGACCCAGTTGAATACGAGGGTCGAGGGGCAGATGACGAGGCTTTTTCCTCCGACGGAATAGAGGAATGACAGGGTCTGGAGCGTTTTACCAAGACCCATGTCGTCGGCAAGGATTCCGCCCATTCCCTGAGAGGCGAGATGTTGCATCCAGCTGACCCCTTCGCGCTGGTAGGGGCGGAGTGTTTTCTCGAGGGAGTCGGACAGCTCGTAGAACTCGATCCCTTCGTCGGAGATCTGCCAGGGCACCGCGCCCTTCGCGGAAAAGCCGTAATCGTTCGCGGTTTCCTTGAGGTATCCGGCCTGAGATTGGTCGATGCGGTAGGTTCCCGGCTGAAGTTGCTCAGGATCGCAATCATTGATGATTTCGCCGAGCTGGTCGGCGAGTTTGGTGTTGAGGACCGCAATCTTCCCGCCTTTGACCTGTTGGCTCGATTGACCCATTTGGAGAAGGCGCTCGATTTCCTGTCTTGGGATTTCGTTGCCCGAAGGGGTTGCGAAACCGACTTCCATCGCAAACCAGTCCTCGCCGCCGGGGCGGAAATCCATTGCTGTCTCGATCGGTTCGACCTGATTGAGGGCATGGGCGAAGCGGTCGCCGGTAGCGATGTTCCAGCGCTGTTGGAAGGCGGGGTATCCGTGAGCGAGGAACTGGAGGATTTTGTTTTTGTCCTTGAGAACGAACCGTCCCTCTTTGTTCCGCTTTTCAAAACCGATCGATTCGAGTTCGGCGATGACTTCGTTCTCGCGACGTTGATCGGAGAGCTGAAGAACACCGTCGACTTCCCACACCGTTTCCCTCTCTTTTGCCGCGGGGATGATTTTTCCGCCGTAGGAAAAGGCGAGTTCGGCGTCGAGGTAGTTGAGGGAGCCTTCAAGTTTGAGTTCCACTGAAAAAGCGGGCCGTGCCGTTTCGATTCCGCTTGTCTGGAAATGCCTTTGAAGCTGGGCGAAAGCCTCACGGAAGTTGGACGCGTTGAGGCTGAGCCCGGAAATGAGCACCGGGAGAAGTTCCGACGGGAGTCCGTGGGCGACCGGTTGGAGTAGATCCTCCCCGACGAGAACCCAGGCGTTTTTTCCTCCGATGAGAGGTTGGACGATCTCAGGCCAGACCGGGCGCAGTTTGAATATTGCTCCACGATCAAGGGCGGGGCGGTAGGGGAGGTGGGAAATTCTCAGGTTTGTCTTTTTTCCCAGAGTGACGCCGTGGTGACCGGGAATCGCGGCGAGTAGTGTGGAAAACTCGTCGACGTTGATAACCATCATTCCGGGAACCTCTTCCGGTGAGATCTGCTGCAGGGCGCGGTAGAGGGTTGCGTCGGAGGAATCAAAAAAGAGTTTCGTTTCAGCGTCAACGGATTTGAGTAATCGGCGGTCGCCATCGAGATTGATCTCGACTCCCACGTTAATGCGCCCTCGTGCCCAGACGTCTGCCAACTTCGGCGGGAGGACGAGATGCAGGGTCGCGGGAACCGAGTCATCGTCGCCCTGCTCGGTGAGTTTGGGCCAGGCCTTGCTCACCTGAGCCGGTTTCGCGGCGGCCGGTTTTGCGGGCGCTTTTTCATCGCCCCAACCGCTGCGTTCGTTCCGGCTGGTTCGTTGGTTAGGCTCTAGAAATTCGAGACCGACCGCGAGGGCGTGGGCGCAGATGATTCCATCCCGTCGCGCGCGAAAGCAGGGGCAGTGATTCTCAACATCGATCCTGGAATTGAAAACGACGCGGACCTTGAGCACCTTTCCCTGGTCTTTGACGTTGCCTTCGAGGATGCCTTTTTTAAAGGAAGGGGAATCGACCCGGCCCGCTCCGTGAATGGCACGGGCTTCTTTCATTTCCTTCCAACCTCCGGTGTCGGAGAGGAATTTTCGGCTCAGGGTGACAGGTTCGCGCATAGCTAAAGGGAGGGCGGAAGCGTTCCATGGATCTGCTTCGGTTTCCAGTCAGGAAGGTGGAAATTGCCGCCGTTCTAAAGGCCTGCAAATGACGGTGTTGCTGGAAACATTCTCAATCCTCACGCTTGTCATCCGTCATCTCCGTGGCAGATTAGCGCTCTCTGAAACGCCGGGATGGTGAAATTGGTAGACACGCTTGATTTAGGTTCAAGTGCCGCGAGGTGTGCAGGTTCGAGTCCTGTTCCCGGTATTCAGAGGTTCTTTTTCTTTTCGACCCTCCACGTCCCATCTTCGGGAGAGGTGAAAATGCTATGAGCTTTCAGCCTGGCTGTCTTTCGGGTTCAGGGATTATGATTAGGATTAGGAAAAAGAAAAAGGTGGTTGGAGACGTTCCCAGACGTGATCTTAGAGGGTTGAATCCGTGACTTAAGAGGGTTAAGTGAGTGACCTGACCCTGTTGCGTTTTACATTCCTTACACGATGGACAATTTAGAAGATCTTTATCAGGAAATTATTCTGAGTCACAACAAGCGCCCCCGCAACGAGGGGGTGCTCGATCCTCATAATCTCGAAGCCGAGGGTTACAATCCGCTTTGCGGTGACAAGGTGAATGTCTATGTCCGCCGGAACGGGGACGAGGTCGAGGCGGTCCAGTTTACGGGCGAGCTTTGTGCGATTTCCAAGGCTTCGGCATCGATCATGACGAAGGAGATCGATGGCCTCAGCGGAAAAGATCTCGACGCGAAGATCGAGGAGGTTCTGGAGATGCTTACTTCAAAGGAGGAGCCGGAGGTCGACCCGTTTGATCTCGGCGAATTGTCAGCTCTCCTCGGGGTTCGGAAGTTTCCGGCCCGGGTGAAATGCGCGACGCTCGCCTGGCACACCCTCGCTGCGGCCCTCCGTGAAGAGGGGACGGTTTCCACTGAGTAGTTTTCCCATACATCCGAAAACACAAACACCACCGGCTCAAATGAGAGCGGTGGTGCCTGGGGTTGTTGTGGTGGGATGAAAAGGTTTAGTCGAGGCGATAAGGATCGGATCCGAAGATCGCGGCTGCGTTGTTGACTTCGAAGCCTCCTGCTCCGGCGGAAATGGTATCACCGGTTGCGAAGACTGAGTTACCGCTGTCTCCGGGTGCTCCCGCTGCGCCGTCCCAGGTGATGACGTTGTCTTCGCCGCTGATAACGATGCTGGCTCCGGCGCCGTCTTCATAGATTCGGAATCCGTGGTTGGCGTCGACGTTGCCGGCTCCGGTTCCACGGGCGAGCGGGGTGTTGTCGCCGGCGCGGTTTTCAGAGACGTTTTCTGCGACGATAGAGGCCGTGTCCGCAGCGTAGAATCCGAAGGCGGCTCCTCCGCTTGAAGCGTTGTCAGCCGGATCAACTCTCGCTGTGATACCGTCGACCGAGTTGCGTCTCATGCTGTCCACCTGGATGTTGGAGGTGTTATACGCTTCCATTACGATACCGGCAGTTTGGGGATCTACGACGGTGTTGTCGTCGAGGTTGGTGATGGTGAGTTGAGTGGCGTTTTCGGTCACGAAAGCGATTCCGATATTCCCTGCATTGTTAACTGTGTTCTCGGTGACAGATGCGTTCCTGGTTCCTGAGTCGTTGAAGACCAAAATCCCTGAATCGGCGACTCCGGTGATGATGTTGCAGTTGATGTCGATGGTATCGTTGTTGATTGCAGTGATTCCGTGATCATTTGAGTTTCCTCCCGTGATATCGAATCCGCTAACCTGGCCGTAGCTGAGGTTGCTGAGTTCAAATCCACCTACGACTTGAGCTCGTGCGGTGTTGCCTCCGAAGTTCATTCCTTTGCCGCCCTCGATTGGTTTGAAGCTCGAGTAGTAACTTACGCTTGTGACACCTGCGCCCGCGCCGAATCCTGCTTCAACCACTTCGTTGTAGGCTGCTCCTCCGCCCTGGACGTAGACGTTTCCGACTCCGCCGAGGTTGGCGATCAGTGCTGAGGTGCCTCCCTGGATCGTATCGACAGGTGCTTCAGCGGTTCCGTTGCCGCCGCCGGCTCCGGCCTCGATTCCATTTCCAACAGCAGCTCCGTTGTTCACGAAGATGACATTGTCGAGAAGAACGTTAGTTCCTGATTCTGTGCCGACCACGGTTTCTGAGACATCCCGGGTTACGACTCTGGACACCTCAGTCACCTCAGAACGCTCCAGGACAGGGCGGTTCATGCGGGGAGCGGTCGCATACATGCGGCTCGCGAGGTAGTCAGATTGAGGAGCGGGAATGGCATATTTGCCGCTGTTCTTGCAGTCAGGAGCGTAGGGATTGCTCCCTCCTTTACCCCACTGTGCAGGGCGGAACATGTTCTGGAAATCAGTTTTGATGGTCGCACCCACCGTGGCAACCCAATTGCTTCCGTAGAGGTCGTCGTCGCCGTAGTATTCCACGCCGAACTGCAGTCCCGGGAGGGGGAGGGCGTAGACACCGGCCATGGCGCCGAAAAGGCTGTCTGAATAGAGTCCGTCGTAGGCGTATCCTCCGATCATGCCGCGAACTTTCGGACCGCACTCATTTCCGAGGAGATCGAATACGAGTCTGATTTCGCCGCCTTCGCGTCCGCGCTCAAACTGTTGGAGAAGGCGTGAAATATCGGTCGTGGTGGTTCGTTCGACCTCCTCGTAGGTGTAGCTCTGGCGGATCTGGTTTTCGGCAGCGTAGGGGTCTTCGCAATACTCGTTGGTGTAGTATTCGCTGGAAGTGGAGGATTCGTCCATGCGATAGGTCTGACGCTGCGACCTCGAAGTCGGCAGGTAGTAGTTGGCGTGGAGGTCGATCCCTTTAGCGTGGAAGAGGTCGAAGCCGAAGTTGAGCTGGCTGATGGAGTTGTTGAGCTGTGTGTCAGAGAAATCTCCATGGATGCGGAAACCGGCGACGGAGTTGATGCTATCCATCATCCAGCGCGATCCCAGGCCGATTCCGAAGCTTTCCTGCCCGTAGTCAGAGTGGAGGTAGTTCAACATCAGGAAGGTTGCGATGCCGGAGTTGTAGGGATCGTTTAATGGGGCCAGCATGTCGACCTGGCCCTCGGTAACTCCATCGCCAAAGCGGCCTCCGAAGGTGATTCCTCCCGGCGCTTCACAGGGGTAGCAGATGAGATCCCGATTTTTTTCGTAGGAAACCAGTTCCATTTTCGGGTTCTTCGCGCCGCTGCTGGAAAAACGGAAGTGATCCCTGCCGAAGCTGTTCGAGGCGAGTGAAAGCAGGACGAGCGAGGCGGCTGCTTTCTGTGTTAAGGAAGAGAGAGTTGGGTTCATTTGTATGAATTTTATATAAATTATAGTAAATATTACATTTAATCAACATAAAATATAAAATTTCTATAATATTCATAAAAGGATTATTTTTACGAGGCGGGAGCAGCGTGGGGGGAAGCTCTGGAAGTCAGCTCTCCAATTCAACATCCGCCGGTCGCGCTTGCCCTGCGGGGAAATCCCGCTATCTTCGCTGCCATGCATTCGTTCCATTACGAAAATGGCTCGCTTCACTGCGAGGGAGTTGATTTGAACGCGCTCGCTGAAGAGCATGGAACCCCCCTTTACGTTTACAGTAAGGGCACGATTCTCGATCACTATCACCGTCTTGCGGCGGCAATGAGCGATTTGGATTGTCAGATTTGCTACGCGACGAAAGCCAATTCGAATATCGCGGTTCTCAATTTGCTCGCGGAAGAAGGCGCCGGATTTGACATTGTTTCAGCGGGCGAATTGTTCCGCGTCGAGAAAGCTGGCGGCGATTCGGGCAAGTGCACGTTTGCAGGAGTTGGCAAAACTCGTGCCGAGATCGAGTATGCGCTGAGGCGTGAAATCTACAGTTTCAATGCCGAGAGTGAGGCGGAAATCGCGTTGATCAGTGAAGTCGCCTGTGAAATGGGCGTCGTTGCGTCGATTGCCCTTCGCGTGAATCCCAATGTGGATGCCCAAACGCACAAATACATCTCCACCGGAAAGAGTGAGAATAAGTTCGGGATCGATTTTTCAGTGATTCGCGAAGCTTATGAGCGGGCCGCAGGGCTCCCGAATATCAATATCCGCGGGCTCCAGATGCACATCGGTTCGCAGCTGACTTCAGTGAGTCCCTTCGTCGAGGCCGTGAAAAAAGTGGCTCCACTCGTTGAGGAGCTGAAGGAAAAGTATCATATCGAGTTTTTCAGTATCGGAGGTGGTATCGGGATTGTTTATGAAGACACCCTCGCCAGTGGAGTAAAAGACTGGTGGGGCGGTGAAGATGAAAATCCTCTTACGATCGAAGAGTATGCGGCCCAGCTCGTTCCTCTTCTGAAGCCACTCGGATTGAAAATCATTCTCGAGCCGGGACGCTTCATGGTCGGTAATGCCGGGATTCTCATTTCGGAAGTGCTCTACGAAAAGCACGGTTCCGCGAAAACGTTCAAGATCGTCGACGCGGCGATGAACGATCTGATTCGTCCTGCACTCTACGATGGGCATCATGACATTGTTCCTCTGAAAGAACCGAGTTCCGAGTCTGAGGAGGTGGATGTCGTCGGCCCTGTTTGTGAGAGCGGTGATTTCTTTGCCCAGAATCGACTGCTGCCCAAGCTGGAGTCAGGTGACAAAATCGGTCTGCTCAGTGCCGGTGCCTACGGGTTCGTCATGGCTTCGAATTACAATTCGCGTCCGCTTCCCGCTGAGATCCTCGTCTACAACAATTCTGCGCATGTGATTCGTGAGCGCCAGAGCTTCGATGATCTCGTTCGGGGGGAAAGCATCCCGTTTTAGAAGGATCCCGGAGAGGCTGGCCCTGCGATTGGGCGGAGCCTGTAGAGGAAGGCGCATTCCTTCTTAACAGATGTCGAGGGGCGGCCGGATGGGCTGGGCCACGTTTTGGCAAACGCGGCTACTTTGCGCCGTGGGAGCTGCGAATGCTCTTATATATGCTCGGGGAAAAGCTGGATGTTCGCGACGGTGCGCAGCTTTTTCATGAGTATTTTGATCGTTTCGACGGTTCTCTCGCTTTCGAGGTGATCCCGTATTTCATCATCGACTTCGTCGAATGACTGAGGGCGTTCTTCTTCACGATCGAGAATTTCGACGATGTGCCAGCCAATCTCAGTTCGGAAGGGCTCGCTCATTTCCCCTTTTCCGAGTTTGAAAACCGGGGTGGCGAAATCTTCGGGGAGACGGTCGGCGGTGAGCCAGTTGAGGTCTCCGCCGCGCTTTTTACTGCGCTCGTCTTCGGAATACAGCTTTGCCTCCTCTGCAAAGTCCGCTTTCTCCTCAGTGAGCCGGGTGTGGATTTCGCGGATCAGAGTCTCTTTCGAATCATCTTCGACTTCCACGGTGCTGAGGAAAATCTGGCGGGGATGGACTTTTGCCGGTTCAATGAAACTGTCCCCGCTCTCGTGATTTGCGTCGAACCAGGCACGGGCTTCCTCGTCGGTGACTTCCACTGCGGGCTGAATTCTTTGCTCAAGCCAGCGTTTGCGGCTCCAGACGCGTGCCAGCTCCCCGTCGAGTTCTGCTTCGGTGAGGCCCTGGTCTTCGAGCCGGCGCTGCATCTCTTCCGGGGGTTCAAACTGCGACTTCCAGGAGGTGATGTAGCGATTGATTTCCTCCTGAGGGGCCGTGAAATTTTCGCCGTCGGCGTAGTGGCGGACGAGAGTATCATCGATGAGCCGCTGAAGGACGGCGCGGCGAATCATCTGGAGATTTTTATCCGGAATTTCGTCGCCGTGCTTCCCCCTTTGATAGAGGTGACGGAAGGTCGCGAGGTCAAGCTGGTCGCCGGTGATGGGCTCCAGGTTTACTACCGCAACCCACCGGTTCTCGACTGCCGAGGCCACGGCGGCGTCGCGACGGCCCTGATAGGCCTTCCGAAGAGGGCCTCCGCACCATTTCAGGTCGATGAGGAGGTAAAGGATGAAGACCAGATAAAGGACAATCCTCCAGGGGAAGTTCTTCATAGTATGGTCAATGGATCCCCGGCGCTCAGGCGACTTTTTCGACGGATGGTTTCAGGCCGAGGTTCGCGTAAATCTCGCGGGTCGCGTGAGACTTGTTCAGCGTGTAGAAATGAATTCCCGCCACGTTGTTTTCCAGCAGATCGGAGCATTGTTGGGTCGCGTAGTGGATTCCCACTTTTTCAACCGCGTCGGGATCATCACCTCCGCGATTGAGAGCGCGCAGGAGTTTGGCCGGATAGCGGGCACCTGCGGCGAGGTCCGCCATGCGGGCCATACCCTTCGTCGAAGTCACCGGCATGATACCCGCCACGATAGGAATCGTGATTCCGGCGAGTTCGCAACGATCACGGAAGTCGAGAAAGTCGTCATTGTTGAAAAAGAGCTGGGTCACAATGTAGTCAGCGCCCTGGTCGACTTTTGCCTTCAGATAATCCATTTCCTTCACCCGGTTCGGGGTTGCGGGGTGACCTTCAGGAAAACCTGCCACGCCTATTCCGAATCCACGCGGGTCGGGATGGGCATTGAAATGGCGGATGTAACGAACGAGATCGGCGGCGTGCTGAAAGGAGTCGTCTGCACGATTGTAGCCGGTCATGCTTTGAGGCGGATCGCCTCCGAGCGCGAGAATATTGCTGACGCCTTCCTCCGCGTAGCGGGCGAGAATTGCTTCGATGTCACTTTCCTGATGGCAGACGCAAGTGAGATGGGGAATCGGATCGAGCGTCGTGTTGTTCTTGATGCGGGCAACGAGGTCATTGGTGAGGTCGCGGGTCGTGCCGCCTGCCCCATACGTCACGCTCACGAAATCCGGCGCGTAGGCCTCCAGTTCAGTGATGGTGGTGTAGAGCGCCTCCGAGGCCTCCGCCGTTTTCGGCGGGAAAAATTCAAATGAAAGAGTCGGTTTCCCGTCTGCGATGATGTCGTTGATATGCATGCCGCGCCAGTTTCGCATGAAACCGGCCTTCAAGCATCGACTTTTGCCAGAGAATTTGCGTCCCTGAAAACGGGCGGATCTTCGGGGCCGTCATCGCCGATTGCCTCGATCGGGCATCCGTCGACGGCGGCCTCACAAAGTCGGATTTCCTTTGCTGTGACGGGCTGTCGGGCCACGTAGGAGTAGCCGCCGTTGTCTTCGCGGGTGAAAAATTCAGGGGCGTCCTGCCGGCATTGATCGCAGTCGATGCACATGTCATCGACATAAAATCTGCCGGCAGCGTTCTCTTCGTATCGGTCTTCGTATTCTGCCATAGTGAGGTGGCAGATGAATACGAAGCGCTAGAGAAGTTCTTTCGTTATTTCTTCGCCTTCTGCGGCCTGCCGTTCGGCCAGTGGATTTTGTCCAGTGCCGCATACTCCTCATCCGTGAGCATTCCGGCGGGTCGTACGCCTGAACCCTCTGACTTCGTGAGTTTGTCGCCCAGTTCGGCTCTCGCCGCTTCGGCGTGTTTCATGAGTTCTGCGACTTTCTCCGGATAGTCTTTCGCGACGTCAGTGGTTTCCGAGGGGTCGAGGGCGAGGTGGTATAGCTCGAGGCCTGACTTGATATTGTCATACCTCACGGGGAGGCCGTTGTCGCCCTCGAGACCCTCGGGCACAGAGCGATAGCCGTGTGGTAGAATGAGTTTCCAGTTGTCGCTTTGGACCGCCTGCAGTTCGTTCGATCTGAAGTAAAACCAGTAGGCGTCATGAGGATTCTCAGCTCCCTCTTCGCCTGCGAGAATGGGCCAGATATCCTTTCCGTCGATTTTCCGCTCAGGAAGGTCCGCGTCGATCAGGTTCGCAAGAGTCGGGAGCAGGTCGATGTTCATGGCCGGTGTCTTGCAGACGGTTCCAGCGGGAATTTTTCCGGGCCAGCGCATCACGCAGGGCTCGCGGACGCCACCTTCCCAGACGGTGCCTTTTCCTTCACGGAACTCACCGCTTGAGCCGGCATGGGTGCCGTAGGAAAGCCATGGGCCATTGTCGCTTGTGAAGATAACGAGGGTGTTCTCATCGAGACCGTTTGTGGTGATCGCATTGAGAATTTCTCCCACGGACCAGTCGATTTCAGCGATGACATCGCCGTAGATCCCGTTCTCAGTGGTGCCCGCGAATCGATCGCTGACGAAAAGCGGCACGTGCGGCTGCGGGTGGGGGACGTAGAGGAAGAAGGGATTGGTCCGGTTCCGATTGATGAAGTCGACCGCTTTCGTGGTAAGCCAGGTCGTCATCATCTTCTGATCGTGTTCGTCGGCGGAGCGGAGACGTTTCGTGCCTTCGAAGAGGGGGAGTGGGGGGAAGTTCTTCGAGGTGGGGTGCTGTGGCCACATGTCGTTGGAGTAGGGGATTCCGAAATACTCATCAAAGCCATTGTTGGTCGGGAGAAATTTCTCGTGATCACCGAGGTGCCACTTTCCAAACATGCCCGTGGCATAGCCTTTCGATTTGAAGACTTCAGGGAGAAGCGTTTCTTCGGGGTTGATCCCGATGCGGCTGCCCGGCCCGAGAGCGCCGTTGATTCCGACGCGATTCGAATAGCAACCTGTCAGGAGTCCTGTCCGCGAAGCTGAGCAGACCGGCTGCGAAGCATACCACTGCGTGAAAAGGCGGCCTTCCTTCGCCATGCGGTCGATGTTGGGGGTTTCGTAGCCGACCGCGCCGTTCGGTCCGATGTCGCCGAATCCCTGATCATCGGTGAAAATAATGACGACATTCGGCGGTCGATCTTCGGCGGAGGTATCCAAAACGAACGCTGCGACAGCAGCGATGAGTAGTGTGAAGAATTTGGTCATAAGAATGGTTGGAAAACGCAGATGGATTTTCTATCATACAATCAACTCCTTCGCTAAGACTCAAAAACACGGGAAACCGTGACTCAGATTCGGTGCGGTTCTCTCGTTCTCCTCTTATGAAATCGTTCATTTTCCCCCTGTTCATCGCTGTTGCCGCGGCGGTCCTGTCTTCACCTGTGACTGTCGAAGCTCAGTCCCGTTTCGGATTCTCGAGAGATATTCGGCAGCAGCAGAAGATGTTGCGCCGTCAGAGCTATCGACCGCATATCAAAGTGGTCCGTCCACGGGGAGCAGATCGTCGACTTGATGCGAGTGGGCGTCACCGCTACGACTTCTACGTGAAACGTGGTTGGGTTTCCAAAATTGAGATTCGCTCGGGACTGAAGGTCGTGAAAACCATTCCGGTTGGCCGGTCCCGGTCGGGACAGGGAACTTTCACCTTATCCTCAGCCGATGTGGCAAAGATAAAGCGGGGCTTTAAATTATGGGCCTGGCAGGGGCAGGGTGGCTACCAGTCTTTGCACGGGGAATCGATCGGCTACACTCTGCACTGATCCCCTTTACCCTTTTATCATCATGGAAATTCGCACAGAAGATTACGAAAAACTAGGCAAGTTCTACCTCGGACGGGAATACGACCTTGGGGAAAAAGAACTCGAGGATGAACTGGTTCTCTATGATTCCAAAGACCTCGTCACCCATGGCGTCGTTCTCGGAATGACAGGGTCGGGTAAGACCGGTCTCTGCATCGGTTTACTCGAAGAGGCGGCGATGGACAATGTCCCTGCGATCGTGATCGATCCGAAAGGGGATATCGCGAACCTGCTCCTCACTTTTCCGAATCTCGCTCCGGAGGATTTTCGTCCCTGGATCAATGAGGATGATGCCCAGAAAAAGGGGATCACGCCTGATGAGCACGCCGCCAACACCGCTGAGATGTGGAAAAAAGGGCTCGCGAGCTGGGGACAGGGGCCTGAGCGAATTCAAGCGTTCCGCGATAAAATCGACATGGCGGTTTACACGCCGGGATCGAGCGCAGGTCTCCCGGTCTCGATCCTGAGCTCGCTCGATGTCCCTGAATTCGAAGTCCTCGATGATGCGGAAGCTTTCGGCGAGCGGATCGAATCGACCGTTTCGAGTTTGCTCTCACTCGTGGGCAGTGAAGCGGATCCGATTCAGGATCCCGAGCACATTCTCATGTCTAACATTTTCGCCCATTGCTGGAAAGCGGGGCAGGGAGTGACCCTCGAAAGTCTCATCACCCATCTGCAGGTGCCGCCTTTTCAGAAAATCGGGGTGATGGATCTCGACACGGTTTGTCCTGAAAAGGATCGACGTGCCCTTGCGATGAAAATGAATAATCTTCTCGCCTCACCCGGATTCTCAAGCTGGCTCGAAGGGGAACCGCTCAACATTAAGCGAATGCTCCACACTGAGGAAGGGAAGCCGCGCATTTCCATTTTCTCGATTGCCCATCTCAGTGACTCCGAGCGGATGTTCTTCGTATCGCTGCTTCTCAACCAGATGCTCGGGTGGATGCGGTCGCAGTCGGGAACGACGAGTTTGAGAGCGCTCCTCTACATGGATGAAATCTATGGTTATCTGCCGCCCTCGGCGATGCCTCCGTCGAAGAAGCCGATGATGACGATGCTGAAGCAGGCACGGGCCTTCGGTCTCGGGGTCCTTCTCGCAACGCAGAACCCTGTCGATCTTGACTACAAGGCGCTCTCGAATATCGGAACGTGGTGGCTCGGGAGACTCCAAACGGAACGCGACAAGGCGCGTGTTCTCGATGGCCTCGAGGGGGCTGCCGCGGACAATGATGGTGGTTTTGATAGAGGGAAAATGGAGCAGCTTCTCGCAGGGCTCGGGAGCCGTGTTTTCCTGATGAATAATGTGCACGAGGGTGCTCCCGTCGTCTTTCATGTGCGCTGGGTCATGAGTTATCTCACCGGCCCCCTTGCACGACGTCAGATTAAAAAATTGATGGATGTGAAGCGCAAGGCGCTAGCAGCGATTGCCGCGGCGGCACCGACTCCTGCGGTGGAAGTTCCCAAGCCGGCCGCTCCTCAGAAGTTGCGTCCGAGATTGCCGCGTGGTGCCGATGATTTCTTTATCCCGGTTGGTCCCAATGTTCCGCCAGAGGAGATCAATTACGTGCCTGCGGTCATTCAAGTCGGGGAGGTGCGCTATCAGGACAGTAAAAAAGGCATTTCCGGAACCGAGGATGTCGCGATGATCAATAAGCTCGACGGCGAGTCGGGCATGGTGGACTGGTCGCAGTCGATGGAGCTTCCGAACGGACTTCAAGTGAGTCAGCTCGGCCGGGATCCCCTTGCCGGTGCTGCCTTTTCCGAGCTTCCTCAGTCGATGCTGGAAACGAAGATGTGGTCCGGGTTGAAGAAGGAGCTCGTTGATTATCTCTACGGGAATCACACGATTACGATTTTCAAAAGTCCGCTCACGGGAATGTATTCGAACCTGGGGGAGAGCGAAGGTGACTTCCGCGCCCGCCTCGTCCACGCCGCGCACGAGCTGCGCGATGAGAAGGTCGATGAGCTTCAGGACTCCTACGAGAAGAAGATTGAGGCCATGGAATCGCGTATCGCCAAGGCGATGGACGTTGTCGACGAGCAGGCCGCTCAGGCGAGCAGCGCGAAGATGGACACCGCGATGCGGATTGGGGGAACGATCTTGAGTGCTGTCCTCGGCCGTAAGATCAGCTCCCGCAGTCGCAGTGCCATGAGCGGTGCTTCGAGGGCGTGGAAAGAGAGTCGCGACGTTTCCCGGGCGAAAGATAAAGTGGAAGATTACAAAGACGATCTCGATGAACTTGAGCGCGAGTGTGAAGAGGCTGTCGAGGAGTTGAAAGAGGCAATGGATCCCATGGTCGAAAAACTCGAAACGATCAGCCTTTCACCTCTTAAGAAAAACTGTTCCGCAAAATCAGTCGGAATCGTCTGGATGCCCTACCGCACCAATCCTCAACCCCAGCTGGGTGCTGCGTGGTAGGTCGAGGCAAAAGGTAACAGGGTCAGGTGCATGACCTGACCCTGTTTGATATGGTTTGGGACAGTCCTATCTCAGAGACTGTCGTTGTCGCAGTGCTCCCGGCTTTCGGTAGCGCCTTGAATGTCAGTGATATCCGGTAAGCGGATCCGGTCGTTCAAATCGCTTGCATGGAGGATTCGGAGAAGGTAATTTTCGTTTCTTCCAATACGCACGCCTGGCGGCTTCTTCCTCTCACGCAGTTACTTTCCCGTCTCCTTATCGGGCCGCCTTCACGATTGCAGCAAGCATCGCTTCGCTGAAATACTTCGTTTTCCGAAAGCTGTCTTTTCTGCTTCCTGTTTAGCTGCGTTGGTCTCGTGCCGGTTGGCAAACGAAGTGGTCTTCCACTGCTAAATGCCATCAGATTGAAAACCTCCCGATACACTGTTCCTTCGATGCCGCTGCTCGTGATCTCAAAGCAGGTGGGGTTTGCGCTTTCTGTCATCCTCGCCTTTCTGGCGGGAACCCATTGGTCGCTGCGCCCGTCTGTGGATGAAGAGAATGATTCGGAAGCGCCCCTGAGCAGATTCACGGCACCGGTGAACCGTTATGGTGTGGCACGATCAGAGCCCGAAGACTTCTTTCCTGTTTCGGAGTTTCGTCAACAGGCGGCTATCATTCTGGGGTGTCATGGAGAGATTAACAGCAATCCTCAGTTGTACGTCGAGATCGCGAAGGCAATCGGGGGGCGAACCCCTCTTTTCGGATTTGTGAGCACTAACGAACAGGCTGCAAACGGCGTCGATTTATTGAGGCGCAGCGGTCTACCGGATGAGGCGATTCGATTTGTGGTTGTTCCATCAGACTCAATCTGGATTAGAGATTATTCGCCATTTATGGTCCGTCGTCAGGATAACTCGATTTCACTCGTCGATGCCCGTTACGTGCCGGCTGGCGGGCAGGAGAATGTCAGAGTTTCTGATGATGAGGTCGCCTCTCACTTTGCCTCAATGCTGGGCCTTCCGATTCGCTCAATGCCCATTTTGCTCGATGGAGGAAACCTGTTAAGCAATGGTGATGGAATCGTGCTTTCAACGGCTTTGCCGATTCTGACGAATCGGCGCTATGGATATTCTGCGGATCAGGTTAGTGATATTATTTGCGATATGCTGGGCGCGCGGCTCTGGGGGTATGTTCCTCCGCTGGAGGGCGAGCCCACGGGGCACATCGACATGTTTGCCACGATTCTGGCCAAAAACATTCTCGTGTTGGGAGAGATCGACAGGCGTTTGGACCCGGTCAACAGTGCTCGTCTCGACCTTGCTGCAGGGAACTTCAAATCGATGAACAGTTCTCTCGGTCCGCTGCAGGTAACGCGAATCCCCATGCCGCCGAAGGTGAACAACCTGTGGAGATCCTATACCAATGTGATTATGGCGAACGGTGTTCTTCTAATGCCGTCCTACAGTGATGTTGATCGGGAGATTGAAGACAAAGCAGAGGAGATTTACAGGGGCCTTCTCCCGGGATGGGAGATCCGGCGAATCAACTGCGATACCCTCGTGAGAAGGCAGGGGCAGCTGCATTGCATCAGCTACAATTTGCCGAAATACATCGATCTCAAAGGCCTCTATGAGAGCGCTTATCCCGTCGACCCTTCAACGAATACCTTTCGGGGGATGAAGCGGTCGTCGTGACTCGCGTTTCCGGATTCTCAACGATCGTATCAACACCGGGGTGGCAAAGCAATGCTCACTCCCAGCTCACCTCGGTCTTCACCGAGTTCGCGAGAAAGCACTCGTGATGCGCTTTCCGGTGAAGGTTTTCGATGTCTTCGGGTGATGGAATTTTTTCTCCGGAAAAGGTGACCTTCGGATTCATGACCACTTTCGCGAGCCAGGGTTTTCCGTTCTCGCCTTTTTCGAGATGGCCGATCGCGCTGTCTTCGTAGCTGTCGACGACAAATCCGCTCATCGAGGCAATCGCGAGAAAGGTGAGCATGTGGCAGCTCGTGAGTGCGGCGGTGAAGGCTTCCTCAGGATCAGTGCAATCAGCGTCTCCCAGATAGGCCGGTGCTGCGGAGCCACTCAGGCTTTGTCCGCTGCGGGGGAAAGACCAGGTGTGTTTCCGTGGAAATTCTTTGTATCCAAATCCACTGTCACCGCGTTTCCAGGTCAGGGTCGTTTTATGTTCGCTCATGTATATGGATCGGGGGAAACGAGAGGGGAATCAATCGCGATTTCGGAAATCCTGTCGGATCGTCGGAAATGGGCTCTTCGCTGGTTCCACCGGTGCCGGCTTTTTTTTGTGGCGTGGAATTCTGATTACGCTAGGCTTTCGTCATGAAGCTCCCCGCCTTTCCGGTGATATTAAGTATCTTGTTAGTCGCTTTTGCGCCGGTGATTCGGGCGGATCAAACACCGGAGCAGTTTGAGGTGCCTGTGACGGCCCCGGAAGGGCTCAAGTTTCTGCTTTCGCTTCCGGACGGTTACGAGGCGGATAAAGAGAAGGCGTGGCCGCTCATGGTTTTCCTGCACGGTGCCGGTGAGCGCGGTGATAATCTCGATTTGGTAAAGGTCCATGGCCCGCCGAAACGAGTCGAGGCGGGAGAGAAGTTTCCCTTCATCCTCGCATCACCTCAGTGTCCTGCCGGTAGTTGGTGGAGTGATGAACCGGTTCTCGAATTGATCGATCATCTGGAGTCGACCTACCGAGTCGACAAGACGCGAATCTATCTAACGGGACTCAGTATGGGCGGATACGGAACCTGGCATTTTGCGACAAAGGCACCGAAACGTTTCGCAGCCATTGCTCCCGTCTGCGGGGGAGGGATTCCCTACAAGATGCAGTTTATTCCCCATCTGCCGGTCTGGGCATTTCACGGCGGGCAGGACAGTGTCGTGCCGCTGGATGAGTCTGCGCGCCTCATCAAAATTTTAAGAAAAAACTCGAATAGCGGTGCAAAACTGACCGTCTATCCGAAAGCGAATCACGATTCGTGGACAGAAACGTACGACAACCCCGAGTTGTATAAGTGGTTTTTGTCGAAATCATTAACACCCAATCAGTGAGCCCCCGGGAGACGTGTTGGAAGTCATTCATATTAGCGACACCCATTTTGGCCCGGACCGGTCTCTCCTGATCCGCGGTTCGAACGCCTGTGCCCGCAGCGAAGCGCTCGTTGAGGCAATTTCTGCGCTTCCCTTTACTCCGGATCTCATTGTCCATACCGGCGATGTCGTGAACGATCCTGACGAAGGGGCCTACCAACTGGCTGCTGAAGTCCTCGCGCCACTGGGCGTGCCTGTTTATTACGCGACGGGCAATCATGATGATGTCGGGATGATGACCTCGGCAATGAAGTTCGGACCTTATGAGTCGCTCATCCCGGGCGATGAGGTGCTTTGCTACCAAATGGGCGGAGCCGCTGCAGACTCGATGGAATTGTTCGTTCTCGACGGGAAGGTCCCACCGGAGGACGGGCCTCACGGATTTGTTTCAGAGGATCAGATCGAAGCGGTTCTCAGTCGGATTTCAGGTGAAAAGCCGGTCGCGGTGTTTCTTCACTACCCGCTCACCCCGATCGGGTCGGCCTGGATTGATGAGCATTTGCTGGTCACAAACGGTGACAGTATTCACGAGCGCCTCCGGAAAAAAGCGGGGGAGCACCTCCGGGGAATATTTTCAGGTCACCTTCACCGCGGGCTGCAGCTTTTTCACCACGGCGTCCTGCAGTCCGGAGTCTCGAGTCCGGCCTGCGAGTTTTCAGCGGGACCGGGGGATGATTTTTGCGACTTTCTTACCGGAGGTCCGATTCCGTTTAATCACATCACGTTCACGGAGGAATCAACGATGGTGAAGTCCTATGCGCTGCCGTTTAAGGGGGATTGCTGAATGAACCGGGCTATCCTCGTTTTTCTGAAACTGCCGGTCCCGGGAAGGGTCAAAACCCGTCTAGCCAAATCGATTGGTGACGAGGCCGCCGCCGCTGCCTACGAGAAACTTGTGACTCGTGTTTTCGAATGTTGCGGTGAAGCCTCGGCAGATCGGATCGTGATTGCCTTCGATCCTGCTGAGAAAGTGGATGAAGTGAAGGCCTGGCTCGCTCCGCGCCTTGAATTGCTGGATAGCGAAGTGTCGTGGATCCCGCAAGCGCAGGGCGACCTCGGAGAGCGGTTGCATGCGGCATCGAAGGTGCTTTTTCTGGAGGAACCGCGCACGCTTCTCAGCATCATCGGGACGGATTGCATTCATCTCGATCCCGATCTTTTCGAAGAGGCCTGGGCATCGCTTGCTGCGGGAATTGATGTGGTTTTCGGACCAACCGAAGATGGCGGCTACTATCTGATCGGGTTGAAGGAACCGCAGGATTCGCTCTTCAGCGATATCCCCTGGAGCACGGAGAATACACTCAAGGCCAGTTTGCAGGCAGCTCAGAGTGAGGGGCTTAAGAGTTTTCAGCTTTCGCCCCGGATCGATGTCGACACGATTGACGAGTGGGAGCAAGTGCGCGACGAATTGGGCTGAGCCTTTGATTTCGGCTGTCAGGAAAGCGGATTTGCGTCGTCTTAAGAGTAGAATCAGGGAGTAAATGGAATTCCTGAGAAGTTTAAAAACATTAAATATTTCTGAAAATTTAAATTCACACTGGATTTTATCACTCATCTGAATAAGATGTCGTAGCAGCTTCCCCCCATTTTTCTCTGCAGTCCGATATTGCTTTCCCACGTTTTCCCCTTTCTTTATTCCTATGGCAAGAGCGTCCAATCTCACAATGTGTTCCTTCTGCGGCAAGAGCCACTCAGAGGTTAAGAAGCTTATTGCCGGTCCGGGCGTGTATATTTGCGACGGTTGCATCAACGTGTGTCGTGGAATCCTTGAGAAGGAACTACACGAAGACGAGGAGGAGATTTCTTCATCCGATATGTCGGTGCCAAAGCCGCAGGAGCTCTGCGCGAAGCTGGATGATTACGTGATTGCTCAGGAGCACGCCAAAAAAGTCCTTTCTGTCGCGGTGCACAACCACTACAAGCGACTCAATCAGTTTTCGGCTCCGGCATCGATGCGGGCTCACGGACGTTTTCACGAGTTTGAGGACGTTGAGATCGAGAAAAGTAATATTCTCCTGATCGGGCCTACCGGTTCCGGGAAGACGCTCCTCGCGAAGACGCTGGCGAAAGTGCTCAATGTTCCTTTTTGTATCGCAGATGCCACCACTCTGACTGAAGCCGGCTATGTCGGTGAGGATGTTGAAAACATCATTCTGCGTCTCCTTCAGGCTGCTGACTACGATGTCAAAAAGGCGGAGATGGGAATCATCTACATCGATGAGATCGATAAGATCGGCCGCAAGACTGAAAATGTCAGCATCACCCGTGATGTTTCCGGTGAAGGTGTCCAGCAGGCGCTTTTGAAGATGCTTGAGGGCACCGTTTGCAATGTGCCGCCACAGGGCGGGCGCAAGCACCCGCAACAGGAATACATCCAGGTGAATACAGAGAAAATTCTCTTCGTCTGTGGCGGTGCATTTGTAGGACTTGAGGAAATCGTCGGTCGTCGCCTCGGTAAGAAAGTGCTCGGATTTGGTGAGGAGAAAACGAAGATCGCGAGCGAGAGCGAGATCGAATTGCAGCTCCGTAACGTTTCCCCTGAAGACCTTCACGGGTTTGGTCTCATTCCGGAGTTTATCGGACGACTTCCTGTCGTTTCCACTCTGCGTCCTCTTAAGACGAAGGAACTGGTTGAAGTGCTCACCGGGCCGAAGAACGCGATGGTGAAGCAATACAGCAAGCTTCTCGCAATGGACGGTGTCAATTTGGAGATCACCGAGGACGGCCTCGAAGCGCTTGCCGATCAGGCTATCGATCGCGGCACCGGAGCCCGTGCTCTCAGAGCGATTTTTGAAAAACTGATGCTCGATGTCATGTTCGATGCTCCGAGCCGTGAAGGATTCTCTAAAGTCGTCGTCGACCGTGATGTCGTCGAAGGCAAAAAGGAGCCCAAAGTGGTTGCCGATAAAAAGGCGAACAAGAAGAACGCGGAGAAAGAGGCTGCCTGATTCAGAGCAGCCGAACGTTCGAAGAAAGAAGTCGCAGCCCTTCAGCTGCAGGATGATGTGCGAGCTCTGTAGCCGCGTCCCGTGGGCGCGGACGGGTGGTCCTCGATGTCTCGAAATTTGAAGCCTGAAGTCGCAGCCCTTCACCTGCCGGTCATCGCCCGGAAGCCCTGACCTTTCACCTTTTACTTTTCACCTTTCACGGTGCGAAGCACCTACAACGCGTTGTCCTCGAGAAACTTCTGAACCGCTTCAGCCGAGTTTTCGACGGGGAAGCTCACTTGCTTCTTCTTCTTGAGCGCCTCGAGAGAATCCTCGGTGGGTCTTTCGCCGATCGCTTTTTCAATGACGTCGGGGAATTTTGCAGGGTGAGCCGTCGCAAGAACCACGTGGGTGCTTGCGAGGTCGAGATCCTGGAATCCACAGGCGGTGTGAGGATCGACGACGTAGTTGAATTCCTCTTTCACCTTGCGGATATTCTCGAGGATCTCATCATCGTCACAGCGGGTCGCGGAAAGGTTGCTGCTGTTGAATTCAGGCACATTGATCGAACCATTGGCGGCAAAGTCTGCCATCTGGGAGAGCGTTTTGTCGGCGTTCTTCTCGTTGTGGTAGTAAAGGAATCGCTCGAAGTTCGAGGCCACCTGAATGTCCATCGACGGGGCGGAGCTTGGATCGACGGACCCGGATGAATAGGTTCCGGTTTCGAAGAGTCGATAAAGGATGTCGTTTTTATTTGTCGCGACGACGAAGTCATCCACGGGCAGACCCATCTGGTGGACCATCCAGCCGGAGAAGACGTTTCCGAAGTTTCCGGTTGGAACGACAAAGCGGACGTCGTCACGGTTTTCCTGCGGCAACTGCATGTAAGCGTGCACGTAGTAGATCGACTGGGCAAGGATGCGGACGATGTTGATCGAATTGACTGCGGAAAGGCGAAGCTTGTTCTTGAGGTCGGGGTCGCCGAGGAGCTCTTTCACGATGGCCTGACAGTCGTCAAATGTGCCCTCTACCGGGATGGGGAAAATGTTGCTTTCACCGGTGCAGGTCATCTGGCGCTCCTGCAGGTCGGAGATGCGTCCTTTCGGATAGAGAATGAAAACGTTGACGCCTTTTTTGCCGGCAAGTCCGGCGATAGCTGCAGCACCTGTATCACCGGAAGTGGCACCGAGAACATTGATGGTTTCACCGGTGCGCTCGATTTGCTCTTCGAAGAGGTTGCCCATCAACTGAAGACCGAAGTCTTTGAACGCGAGGGTTGGTCCGTGGAAAAGCTCGAGGATGAAAGTGTTGTCCGAAACCTGCTGGAGCGGAGCGCTCATTTCCTCGCTGAAGTCGCCGTAGCTCCGGTCGATCAGATCAATGAGGTGATCCGAGTCGTGATCGGAATCGAAAAGGCTCAGGAAATCCCACGCGAGAGCCGGGTAGGGCAGCGCTTCGTCGACGAGAAGGTCGCTGGGGAGAAGGGGGAGGTGTTTCGGGACATAGAGTCCTCCGTCCGGTGCAAGCCCATTTGCGAATGCATCGAAAAAGCCGACTGGCTCACTAAGACCACGAGTTGAAACAAATTCCATGAGAGAGGGTAAGAGCGTTTTGAGTAGTTTAAAAATGAAAACGGCGTTTCATTGCCACTTTCTTAAAAAGTAAGAGATAGTGATTATCGCACATCTTCGACGCGCAGGAGGGCCGGCTCGTCGCGAATGCAGTCCATCGCGCTGATTTTCGAAATGGCATCCTGAACGATACCGAAAGGTGCGTAGTGCAGTGTTAGAACAATCGGGGCAATCTCTTCGTCGTGATCTTCGGGCTGAATCACCGAAAGAATCCCGATATTGTGCTCACCGAGGACCGTGGCGATCCGGGCGAGAACACCGGGGCGATCTTCCGCTTCGACGCGGAGGTAGTATTTCGAAATGCTTTCGGCGAGGGGGAGTGGCTTGCCGTAGATCCCATGAGAGACGAAGCCGGTTTCACCGATGCCTTTAACTGTTTCCGAATCGATTCGTGAAGCGGCGTCGGCAATATCAGCAATGACGGAGCTGGAGGTGGGATCCTGACCTGCGCCTGAGCCGTAGAAAAGCGTTTCGCCGACGATATCGCCACGAACCATGATCGCATTGAACACGCCTTTTACGGAGGAGAGGATGTGGCCTTTCGGGATGAGAGAGGGCTGAACGCGCACCTCGATGGAACCGGATTTCTCGTGCAGCTGGATTACTCCGAGGAGTTTGATGGTGTAGCCGAGCTTCTCCGCAAAATCGATGTCCTCCGCTTTGATCTTTTCGATTCCTTCGACATGGATCTCATCGCAGGGAACCCAGGCGCCGTAGCTGAGTGAGGCGAGGATGATCGCTTTGTGGGCCGCGTCCCATCCATTCACATCGAGGGTGGGATCCGCTTCCGCATACCCGAGGGCCATGGCTTCTTTGAGCGCTTCAGGATAGTCGAGGCCTGCTTCTGTCATCCGCGTGAGGATGTAATTGCAGGTGCCGTTGATAATACCAACGACCGACTGAATGTGGTTTCCGATGAGGGATTCCTGGACAGTCTTGATGATGGGAATTCCCCCGGCGACGGCGGCTTCGTAGAAAATGGGGCGATGATTCGCTGCCGCAATCGCAAAAAGTTCCTGTCCTCGTTCTGCGAGGAGGGCTTTGTTTCCCGTTACCACGGTTTTTCCATTCTCGAGAGCTGCTTTGACGAGCTCGAAGGCGCGATCGGTTCCGCCAATGAGCTCCACGATGAGATCGATCGAATCGTCGTTTATGAGATCGTCGAGATTGGTGGTGACGAGATCTGCAGGAAGCTCAACATCACGGGCCTTCGATGGGTCACGAACTGCGATTTTGGTAATCACCAGTTCCCGGCCCGTTCGTTCGCGAAGAAGGTCACGGTTTTTCTCGATGTTCTTGAAAACTCCGGCACCAACGTTGCCAAAGCCTGCGAGGCCGATATGAAGGGTGGATTTCGACATTTCGCAAAAGAAGAGCTTAGCAGCGCGGTAAGCAAACGGATTCTTGCGAATGAGGCGCATATTCTGCCTTACGCACATTCATTGTTGCACCCTGAAATCCAGCGTGTCTCGTAGCGGAATGAAGAAAAACCCACTTTCCTTCCTCGTTGTAGCGGTTGCCGCGTTTTTCGTGGCTTCCTGCGATTCACCCGCTCCGACTGCTGAAATCACTCCTGAAGCGCATCCTGCCGCGGAGGAAGGCGACGGATTCATCGAGCTTTTCAATGGTGAGAATCTCGATGGCTGGACGACCTCCAAGGAGAATCCGGATTCCTTTTCTGTGAAAGACGGATTGCTCATCGCCAAGGGCGGAAAGTGCCACCTTTTCTATTCGGGAGAGGTAAACGGGGCGAATTTCAAGGATTTCGAGCTCAAGGTGCGTGCGAAGACTTTTCCGAATGCGAACGGCGGCGTCTATTTTCATACCGAATATCAGGACGAAGCGTGGCCTGAGAAAGGATTTGAAGCACAGGTCAACTCAACCCACAAAGATCCTAAAAAGACCGGCAGCCTCTATGGCGTGAAGAACATCATCGTGCTCAAAGAGGGGCAGGAGCCACCTAAAGGCGGTGAGAATGAAGAACGGGAGACAGCGCCCAGCACCGACGGTGAGTGGTTCGACTATCACATCACCGTGAAAGGCAAGCAGGTCACGATTAAGGTAAACGGAGAAACCACCGTCGAATACACCGAGCCTGAAGGTGGCCCCGGTGAGGGAATCCCCGCCGGACGCGCCATTTCCAGCGGCACGTTCGCGATTCAGGCCCACGATCCTGACAGCGAAGTTCACTACGAGCGTTTCGCTGTTAAGCCTTTGTAAGGGTGTTAAACACGTCGATTGGGAAAAACAGCGCATAATCCGTGAATTTTCCGGTTGTTTTTCCTGATTAGACGGGTATTACTTTCAACCCCGCGAATTTCCTCTGGAAGATCGCAGGGAAAAAGAGATGGCTCGATAGCTCAGTTGGTAGAGCAGAGGACTGAAAATCCTTGTGTCCCCAGTTCAAATCTGGGTCGAGCCACTCTCCTTTTTCAAAGCCCGCCTTAAGCGGGTTTTTTTGTGGAGTGATGGCTTTGAGGGGGGCATCACTAAACAGGAATCAGCGCGGGCCCGGTGGTTGTATTCCGGGGCGCTCCAGGGAATCGCGAGGGCCTGTGAGAGCCGGGACGCAAATTCGAAACGTCAAGGCAGCCGCTCCGGATCTCGACGGGCGGTTTGCGATGGGCTTTCCCCGAAGAGATCTCGATAGTCTTTCGAGAAGCGCCCGAGGTGTTCGAAGCTGTATTTCATGGCTTCTTCGGCGACGATTCCCGGCCTTCCTTTGTTTCGAAGCAGAGAAGAGCGGACGCGGTTGAGCGCAATTTGCCGAAACCATCTTTTAGGGCTGATACCGAGTGCCTCCTGAAAGTGGAGTTGCAGATTGCGCTCGGAAACGCCAAGTGCGCCACAAACTAAAGTGCTCGAATAGTTGGCCCCTTCATCGATGAGGCAGCGAATCGCGATATCTGCGCGGCGGAAGACTTCAACCCGGTATTTGGAACGCGCTTCGATTCTTCCGGCTTGTTCGAGAACCTGTGATCCAAGCGCTTCAACGCAGAGGCGGAGGACTTGATCTCCCGGCTCTTCTGTAGCTTCATTGAGATTGGAAAAAGGGCGGTTGTTCTGATGGATCCGTGTCATCAGCCGATCGACCGGGCCCGGAGGAGTCGTATAGTTTCTCATTCCCGCAGCAGGCAGATCCAGTTCGAACCCGAGGTGCTGCAGCGCTGCGGCCTGGAGCGTTTCCCGGCTGACAGTCAATGCCGCCCAATCAGTGGATGCCCCTGCGCGATAGAGCATTTCAGCGCCTTCCGCATAGACCTGAAGTGAGGAGTCTTCCAGGTGTTGCCCGTTGACCCAGGTGGGCTCTTCTTTTCCCCGTGAAATTCCGATACAGAGTTTTCGGTGCGCAAACTGACCCCTGACAAAGACCGGAAAAGAGTAGAAGCCTCTGTCTATCGATAATTTGTCATCATGCCAATGCTTCACTTTTCCGCTGCAGTCCCACGGATTGAGGATGGTGTGCTCAAGATCAGCCCCATTAATTACCTCTCTCAAACGATCCGGATCATAACTCTGGAACTGAAAATTCTGGATCACTGGAGGTTGAGAGGACATGATCGGAGCTGAAACCAGTTTTTCAGGAGAGCCTTCACTTGTAAAGTTAAGTTTTCGGAAAGCGGATAGATTTGTATAACTATATTGATTAAAGTGTGTATCTGGTTGGGGCCGCGTTGCCTATAGACTTCCTCCCCTATATTCTATTTGCTTATAGCGCGACTCCTTCCAGACCTCCTCTTTACCTATGTGTATAGAGATGTCTGATCAAATTAGTCGGATTTGTTCCACGGCGCTCTGATCACTTCATTCGAGTTTGGATCGATTGCTTCAGCGCGAGGTCTTGAGATGTTCGATCAGCGCCGTTCTGTCTTCGGATTTTAAAAACCCCTGAAACTCCATTTTTGTTCCAGGCAGGAACTTTTTGGGATTCTCCAGAAATTGATCAAGCAGCTCGGGAGTCCATTCTCCGGTGGCTCTGCTGCGCAATCCGGTGAGGGCTTTTGAGTATTCAAAATGGGATGCCGAGGCAATCGGGCGATTCCAGAATCCGTCGAGATTCGGCGCGGGCATTCCCGGGTGATGCTGTCCGGGCGCGCCATGACAACCGGAGCAAAGCACCGCGAGAGTCGAGCCGCGCTGTTCCATATCCATTGCCTCAACCTGCGTTTCGTCGAGGACGTAGTTGCCGCGCATTTTCATGGCTGCTGCCAGTTGAGTGCCATCCATCGTCGCGCGGATTTTGCGATAGGCTTCGGCCTCAATCCGGGCTGCTTCAACTTCGAGTCGACCCATCTCCCGCGCCAGTCCGGCGGTTCTCCTTTCGTCGAAATTTGATGGATCGGTTCGGAGAAGTAAGAGTTGCCCGAGGAACAGGTGACGGTTCTCCAGAAACTCACGCACGACGTGGGCTTCCTCTTCGATCGCATCCGAGATCACATCCTGTTGCTCATCCGTGAGGAGGGTGAGAAAATCTCTTGCGATCGTTCCGCGGCTCGCAGCATGACCGCTCTTGTGGCGAATCGAGACAAATCCGAAGAACTGAGCCGGTTGGCCGATCGGGATGATTTCGTTGTCTTCAGGTGTTCCGGTGAGCCAGGAAAAGGCTTTCGCGTAGAGGTCTTCGAGTTGTTTGTGGTCGGATCGTTCGAGGTCATCGCTTTCAACACGGACGTCCTTCCCGTAATCTCCTGCTGATTCGGGATCGGCGCGCCAGGCAGTGAGCCGTTCCTTCTGTTCAGCTGTCAGGGAATCTTCAAGCGCGGCGAAGGCTTTTGCTTCGATAATCCCGACTTTTGCGGCGAGGAGCGAAAATTTCTCTCCGAGAGCGATGTTCTTTTCCCGGTTGATTGGCAGTCCGGTGTAGAGGTGGTCTTCGAGCAGTGTCAGAATTTCCTCTCTCGCTTTCCACCAGTCTTCGAGCGATCCCTTTTCGGCGAGGACCGCTGCAGTCATTTGCTCACGCTGCGATTCGTCTGAGATGGCGTAGACCGCACGACCGAGCATGCCCCGGTTGGCGGCGCGTCCGCTTTGGTAACGAAGAGCGACGAATCCGAAAAATTGTGCGTTCTTGCCGATCGAAAGTTTTTCATTGTCGGCAGGGGACCCGGTGATCCAGGTGAAGCCTTTCGATGCGAGGGCCGATTGCAGATCTTTCCTGTCCCGCAATCCGCTGTATTCCTCCGCTGACCAGGTATCGGTGTTTTTTTTGTCCGGTTTATTCCCCCGGTTTCCTCCTCCGCGATCCTGAGAGAGTCCCCGGGGCATTGGAAACGGAAACGTAAGAGCGCATAAAAGTAATAAGAGTGGAAAACGAGTTAAATTCACCGGTGTTGTCATGATACCGATGTAACCGCGTATCTCTTTAAAGTTGCAGATAGGGAGGTAATTATACCAGCGCATTCTTCAAGCGTAGCCATCCCTGGGGATGGTGGGCGTCTCAGTGAGACCCGGCCCGTTCAGGAGTTCCGCTGACGGCGGTATTCGTAGAGAGCCATCGCGGTGGCAGATGACACGTTGAAGCTGTGGGGGAGACCGTAGACGGGGATTTCGATGACGTCGTCGAGCTCGGCGAGGATATCGTCGGGGATCCCGAGTCGTTCGTTTCCAATTACGAGAACGGTTTTCTCGGGAAAGGTGAAGTGATTCAGGTTGTGGGAGTGGCTCGTCTGTTCAAGACCGACGAGACGATAGCCTTCCTCGCGGAACCCCCGTAGAACCGGGGCGAGAGTGCGGCGGACTTCAACGGAAAGCTCGTCGGCTCCGTCCCTCGCGATTTTTTTGATCAGCTTCGCATTACCTGTAAGGATCAATCTCGAGACGCCGCTGGCGCTCGCGGTTCGGGCGATTCCCGATATGTTAACATTGCTCCGCATCGGCACACAAGCGACGATCAGTTCGCCGGGTTGGGGCGCACTTGAACCGGGCTTGTGCCGTTCCTGTTCAAAAGGAGCGTTGGATTGAGAATCAGTCAGGTTTTCAACTTAGCTTAACCCGGCTTGCGGTCGAGACTTTGTTCTGCTCCTTTTTACCAGCTGTGGGAGTAGGGGAATTCGTGAGGATTTTCCAGCCCCGGGGGCCAATTACGATTCAATCTTCCAGAGTCGTTCGGCCTCCCGCTTCCGGTCCACGTCGAAAAAAGTGTCGAGCTGCGACCGGTAGGCATTCGCGGCTTCTGCGGTCCGGGATGTTTCCTTGAGGCTGCAGTTGCTCAGTTCATGGCAGCTCATTCGCCGGGTGACCGCAGGCGGGTGGCGCCACTGGTTCTCAAGTTCTTCGATCACTTGATCCTGATCCTCTGCTTCGAGGAGTTGGTCGACATACTTGGCAAGAAAGAAGGCGTCTTCAAAGTCCGGCCAGCTTAGTTCGTGAATCTGAACCGGGAGTGCAATTCCCAGTTGGGCGACCCGCAGTTGAAAGGCTCCCGCTACCGATGCGTAGGGGTAGTCTTCGTAGAATCGAAGAGGTGGCACATCGCCTTCGAGAGAGGTGATCGCTTCGTGGATGAGGAGGTGGTCGATATGGGTACCAACTCCGAGAGGAGCGATGATCTCGACGGGGGCGAAATGAACGAGTAGTGATTGGAGTTCTTCTTTGATTCGCACAAGGGTTTCCGGATCGGAGTCCGGTTCGCTCAAGACGATTTGAGGAAAGGTTTTGAATCCCGGCTCGCGAGAGGGGGCGTCAATCAATCCGACCGAATGGCCTTTCACACCGAGCAGGGAGAGGGCTTCGTTGTTTTCTGCGTTGCGGGTGTCGTAGAGGTCCCCGGCGGTTTTCGATTGATCACCTTCGGTGAAAAAGGTGGCGACGATGGCCTCTCTTCCCTTTTTGGATTCGCGGAGAAGGTTGAGGGGGCACGAGAAAACGACGTCGTCGAAGTGCGGCGAAAGATAGAGGACGGTATCGCTCATCGCCGGTGCTCGAGGATGCAGGCTCCGGTTCCGAAG
>JARGPH010000009.1:107619-161459 GCA_029213065.1 Verrucomicrobiales bacterium
CGAGCGTTTTCGTTGCCTTGGCGAATTCCGGCAGCGAGAGGGCGGGGAGGGCCGCGAGCTCTGCGTCATTGGTGATCAGCAAGGGGATTCCCGCGAGGCCGGGAGCAGTGGTGAGGTCCCGAAGAAGGGTGGGATGCTCTTTCATTCCGAGGTAGGAGGAACCACCGAGAACGAATCCGGGGCGTATGAAACAGGGGAGGGCTAACAGCACTTTGTCAGGTTGGCATCCGGTTTCTGTCAGGAATTGATTGATGCTCGTGGAGATGAAGGCGGTGAGCATTTTTTGTTGATCGGGCAGTGATGACGTTTCCTGATCTCCGGCGCAGGGGAGCTCAGCTAGATTTCGCTCGAAACAGGCTGAGCCCTCACGAGAAACCATTTTGATTTGAGTCTGGCCCACGTCGATGGCGAGGAGGCTTTCATTTGATTGCCTGAATGTTTCCACGGCAGCGATGCAGGCCCCTTGAATGGGATTGACGCCGAAGCAGGTGGGAATGTCGAGCTTTTGAATGGCCGCGCGGATCGCGGGTATTTGAGAGCGGCCTCCGGTGATGAAGACAGAATCGAAGTCGCGGGCGACCGGATTGATCGCTCCTTTCGATTCGCTCTCGATCGAACCTTCACGCAATCTTTTGAGCGCCTCAAGGAGCAACTCAGGGTAGTCGAGACTGTCCTGCCATTCCCACAAGTTCTTCCCTGCGATAGCGAGATCCCATATCTCGAGCGGGGTCACTCCGTCCGGTTTCCAACGCTGCATGAGAATGTCTTCGTTTCGACTACGGTGGGCCAGAATGGACATGGGCGTGATGAGAGGTGCGAGTAGTAGATGCGTTCGAGGTGATAGCGGAGCTTACACAATCTGAAGGCTGCTTGAAAGATGAACCAGCCCACCTGTTGGGTGAAGCCGGCCGTTTTTAATCGAGCCCAGTCGGTTCGTCGCTTCGGCCGGTTGGAAGTGTCGGTGTTGAATTCGGGAAAGAGGTAGCTGACTCGCTCCAGCTCCATGCGCATACGACGGTAGTAGCGGTGCATTCCTTCAAACGTCTCGGCCGCTTGATAGTGAATCTGCGCATCGGGTATCTCACGGATCGCTCCGGGGCCGTGCTCTTTGAGAACGGATTTGGATAGATAGATGTCGTCGGCGAGAACGCCGGACTCAAAGTGGTAAAACGGATTGTCGGGTAGTTTATCGATCCTCGCGGAAAGTTCCAAACGGGTGGGGATGTGCCAGTGGCGGATTGCGAAGAGCTTTCCGTTGAAATGGCTGCGTTTCGTTTCGAAACCGTCATTCAAATTGTAGGTGTGTAGAGCGAATGCGAGAGCGGTCCTGCGGGCCGGCTTTCGCGGCGTTTTAGCGGGGTAGGCGACCTCGAGTGCGGGGTCGGAAAACATTGCCTCTGTGATTTTTCCTATCGTTTCCGGAGAAACAAGAATGTCAGCATCAGAGAAGATGACGAAGGGCTCCCGATCACCGATGGTGCGTTGCGCTTCAACAAGTCCGCCTGATGAGAGCGCTGCGGTTACACGGGGGAAGGTTTTCGCAATAGCTTCAGTCGCGTCCGTGCAATCGTCGATAACCACGACGAGATCAAAGCGGGCTGCGCTTGTGGATTCAGCGAGCTCGATCGAGCTGATGAGTGACCGGAGGCATTCGGCGATGGTTCCCTCTTCATTTTTCGCGGTGACGGCAACCGTGATTCTCATTTCGGGAGGAGGTTGCGGATGAGGCGGGCGGCGTTCTCAGCGCCGTTCGTTTGATACGACTCAGCGATTTTGCTCACCCGTGAGTTCAAGACCGGATCATTCAGGGTTCGCTCGATTATTTCCCGGAGATCGGAAGCCGAAAGTTCATCGAGTTGAATCGTTTCTCCGCATCCGGCTTTCTCCACAAACCATGACTGATGAAACTGATCGTTGCAGATCGGTTGGATTAAAACGGGCGTGCTCGTCGCGAGCGCTTCCATCACGGAATTGGCCCCGCCGTGGGTGATGAGGAGTTTTGCCCGCTTCAGGATTTCAAGCTGCGGGGCGTAGCCGCAAACGACGATATTGGCCGGCAGGCCTTGAAAGCGCGCATCGTCCTGAAGTTCGTGAATCGCGGCAATCAGTCTGACATCCTGTCCCCGGACCGCTTCGATGATCTTCAGGAAGAAGTCCGGTTGGTAGAAAACCTGACTTCCGAAAGAGGCGTAGATCAGTGGAGAGTCGTCTCCGGGAGAATTCCAATCGAAGGAGGGTGATTCGTCTCCTCGTCGATTGAGGGGACGCGAGGGGCCAACTTGTGCGACTCCTTCCACAGGCGCGCCGGAGAATGCTTCTGTGGTAAAGGCGATTGTCAGGAATGGAGAGAGTGCATCGCAACCCCGGAACTCAGCGGTGAGGCCGAACTCTGCAAAGAGCTTGTCGCGATCCTGTGACAGTGACAGGACGGTGTCGAGGAGGTCGCTCTTTATCGCGGGAGGAAGAACCGGGTTCAGGGAATTGGAGAGGGCTACCCAGGGAATTGCCTCCAGTTGAGCGGCAATCACTGCCGGATAAATCATCGGGTCGGTGATAATGAGATCCGGCTCATAGGCCTGAATTACTTTCCTGAGGGGCGCCACTGCTTCCCTCGCTCCCTCGATCAGCATTTGCTTGATCCAGTCCCGCAGCCAGCGTTGGTCGCAGACATTCTCTGAAAATGCTTTGCCACGATTCGGAGAGGGGGGCGCGTTTTTCGGAGGGGCAAGGAATTGACTGAGCCCGGCATGAGTCAGTTGTTCCTCGATGTTCACCTGCGAATGAAAGGCGATCTCGAAGCCATCGGCCTGGAGATGCTGGGCCACTCCGATGGCGGGATTGATATGGCCCTTTTCAGGAATGACCAAAAACAGGATGCGCTTCGATTTCATGACCAGCTGACCTCGAAGTGTTTAAACCAGTGCTTCATCGCTGCCAATCGGAAAAGGAGGCTTTGCTCGGCTTCGGTCACAGGAGCGGCACGATTGATCAGGCTTCGGAGTGTGTCAGGATCGAGAACCGCCCCGGCTAAATCGAGTGTTGTCTCGAGATCGGATTGCAGTTCACGCTGGAAAGCCTGCCACCCGAGAGGTGGTTTTGGCAGGGCGGATTTGGTTCGGGTTCTGATCGACTCCGGAAGCAGTCGCCGCGCGGCGTTTCTCAGAAACGATTTTTCTCTGCCTTCGTGAAATCCCAGGTGGGGAGGGACGGTCTGGGCGAAAGCGAGGAGCTCCGTATCGCCGAAGGGGACGCGGGCTTCGAGTCCGTGAGCCATTGCGTGGATGTCGCCATTGTGGAGGAGGCGGGGGAGCCAGCGTTTCACGATCAGGTAGGTTGTCGCGCCCCGCCTGTTTTCAGCGGTGTCCCAGTTGTGCGCGCTGTCGGCAACGAGTGTGCGATACTTCTCATCGAAATGGGCGATGGGATGACTCATAACGCTGCGCCGAATCGGAGCGGCAAAGCGGTTCTCGAACAGGTGTGAAGGACTGCGGCAGGCCTCGTCACTGAGGAGGAACTGGTAGCCGTAATGAGTTTCGTCCGCGGCGTCTCCGACGAGAACCGCCTTGTATTGTCTTGCTGCGGCTCGAGCGAGGCTGTGTTGCGCGAGTTCCTGCTCCCAGGCCGGGAGGGCATCGTTTGTTTTGGTCACTTCCTGTAGCAGGTCGTTGATCGACCGGTCGGCGACAGGAACGAAATCGAGGTCGACTCCAATCTCGCGGGCGGCTTCACGCGCGAAAGGACAGTCGTCCGAAATGACGATTCCCGAGTGGTCCGTGTCGAACTTTTCATGACCGTCAAATGCGATTGAGAAAGCCTTGAGATCACTGTGTCCCCATCGCTTTGCCTGGGCGGTGATCAGGGTGGAGTCGAAGCCGCCGCTGAGGTAGGTGCCGACGGGAACATCCGAGGTAAGAGCTCGTGCGACGGCCTTAGGGAGAATGGTTTGCAGTTCGTTAGAATCGGGGAGGCCTTTCCCACTGATCCAGTGATCGGGTTGATCAAAGAGGTTTGTCAAGGTTTCGAGCTGAAGTCCGTCCCGTGAAATCTCGAGGCATTGCCCCGGCTGAAGGTATTCGATATCCTGAAAAGGTGAGGTCGAAACGCCGCTGAAACAAGGCGCGACGAGATACTCGAGAATCGCTTCGAGGTCCGCTTTGGGAGAGGTGTCAGGAATCGTGAGAAGGGCCTTTGCTTCCGATGCAAAAGCGAAGGTCCCGTTCTTGAAGCAGTAAGCGAGTGGCTTGATGCCGAGGGTGTCCCGGGCCGCGAATCCAGTCCGGCTTTCGCGATCCCAGATGAAGAAGGCGAACATGCCGTTGAGGCGTGAGAGGCAATCTTTCCCCCAACGGGTCCAGGCTGCGAGGAGGACTTCGGTGTCGCTTTCGGTTTGAAACGGATATTCTGATTTCAGTTCGTTGCGGAGTTCCCTGTAGTTGTAAATCTCCCCGTTGAATACGAGCACGAAACGGTCGGCGGGATCTGTGATGGGTTGGTGGCCTCCTTCGAGGTCAATCAACGCGAGACGTCGATGAGAAAGGGCGACGTTGGGCTCGTGCCAACTGCCTTCACTGTCGGGCCCCCGGTGCGCGAGAGACTTCGACATCTTGAGCGATGCTGAAAGGAGCCATTCAGCAGGTCGGTTCCAATCAACTATTCCGGCGACAGCGCACATGCTTCCTCCTCTTTGAGATGGCTTTGTTCCAACAGTTTGAGTGTGACCCGGAAAGTGTTTTCGCGATCACTCAGCCGATTCTTCGTTCCCTCGTAGCCTGAAATGTCCATTGGCGGCGTGAAGCACGGTCTCTTTGGTTGATGCATGAAGTCGTCCGGCAAGTATCCCATCGCGAGTTCGCGAATGACCTGTTTGTCAGGATCGGCACCTCTCGACTGGATGGACTCAATCACCGGCGGGGAGAGAAACGGACAAACGGGTTCGATACCCTGATCTTTGAAAAGTGGAGAGAGAAGGGGCAGGTAGTCGTATGCGATTCTCCCGGCCGCAATCTGGTCGGCGCCGTCGCCGGTGATGCACGAGGTGTAGCCGCGTTTCTGAATCTCCCGGGCGAAGAGCCATTTGGAAACGGGGTGGAGGTTGTAGAGTGGCACTTCACAGGCGGAAATGACAGAGGGGAGATTTGCGACGAAGGATTCTTCGCTCACTTCAAAGACTTCGACTTCGCCCAGACCAAGGCGCTCGGCGAGACGCAGTGTTACATCCCCTTCGCAATATCCGGTGAGGTGGCTGGCGAGTGTTGCAACGCGGGGCGGATGACCGAGGATCTCTCTGAGAAGGCAGGCCAGAAGAAAGGAATCAATCCCACCGCTTAGCGCAATGACAGGGTTTTCTGAGTTGTGAAGGTGGGTCAAAAGCGCCGAGGTGAGGGCGCTCTTGAGGGGAAGGGGATCTCCGGTCGGTTCCGAGTCGCCTCCGAGTGGAAAGCTGCGGCGAATCTGCTCGAAACAGGTTGAGTGTTCCTCGACGTTTCCACTTCGGAATGCCTCAACCCCGCAGTCGCTGAAGCGGCGGCGTCGGGGCGGCATTTGAGCGAGGAGTTCTTCGATTCGCTCAGCATCTCCGCTAATCGAATCAGCGGAATACCTCGGCTGAAGACAGTCGCTCTCAGGGGGCGGGGACACTGGCATTGTCTCGATAAAGTTGGCGTCGAAGGGTTTGCTCCGCGATGATCTCATCCCGCTTCAGCTGATGATGGGGGCGTGAAGGCGCGTCACCTCCTAAGCATAATCGACAGGTTTCGAGCGGTTTCTTTCCTACGAGGTATTCGAGGATTTGTTCCGCAAGATTCGGGTCGTCCGAAAGGGGGATGCCATCATTAAGGTAGGGCGAATCTTCGAGTCCTGAAACGCTGTGAACATGTGAGGGGCGCGTGCAGGTGTAAAAGCGGTCGTGGGCGATGAGGTGGCAACTGCGCCGGAGCCAGCAGGTTTCGTAAATTGCCTGCGTTTCCACTTCGTCCGCCTTGAGGTCGTCACGGTCCATTCCCACGAAGTTGTCCTGTTTTTTCCAGTTGAGTTCGACTTCGTGTTCGCGGGCCTTCGCTTTGATCGTCTCGATGACTGATTCAGGGAGCGGCGGATCGGGGTAGAGTGAAATCGTCATGTGATCGACGAGTTCCCAAAACTCGTCTTTCATACGGGGGAGAAGAAACCCATTGGAAGTAACCGAGAGGCTCGGGGCAACCTCGGCGGCTCTGGCGATTTCCAGACATTTGATAATCTCAGGATGCAAAAGCGGCTCTCCGCCCACCAGTTTCAACCGGCGCGGCGAGATCGCCTTACCTACGAGGCTTAACTGCCGCTTCATGTGGTCTGGATCGTAGAAGCTTTTTGCGGAAACCGGAGAGAGTGAGCAGCATCCCCAACAGCGGAGGTTGCAGTGGTCAACAATGTGGACTTCGAGGGAACGGGTTTGAATTCTTCCGTTGGCGATCTCGTAGTGCTCGTTTGGATTGAGGTCTGTTTTCATGTGGTGACTCCTTCGATTTCAATGAGTAGATCGTCCCGGCAGATATCGGCTTCGACGAGATGGTATGAAGTTCCTTCGGGAAATGCCGCTTCTAAAACAGGCATCAACCTGTCTGCGGAATCGCGGTGGCGCAGGTAGACTTTTAAGTGTTCGGGTGGTCTGACGGGAGTGTGCTTTTCATCTTGAACGCTCTCGACCAGAGTCGTAATCCGCGCTGCCGTTTCATGGACCTGTGCTGAGAGGTCGGTGGCGTGAACTGACTGGTGACCGGCAATGCTGGCAGTTCCAGAGAGCCAGAGATGGTGACCGGCGAAAAGGCTTCGTGAGAATGAGGGGGAAGCGGGGCCATACTGACGCGGGTAGGCATAAGCGCTGATTTGCTCTGGATTCTCGAAGGCTTCGCCACTTGCTTTCCCTGCTATGAAGCTGATTTGAAACCGATTGTCGTGGGAGCCCACCGCGCTGGCGGCTGGTAATTTCCCACCCGGTAGCCTCTCTTCAGTTACAAGGGCCCTGTGTCTGCCGAGGCAGAATTGCATGTAGTGATCAAGGTCGCTTTTTCTTTCGTGAATGTCAGGTATTACATTCCAGCACCTCCAGAGATGAAAATGGTTTAGTTTCCGGAGCGCATCGAGAATGGAGCGATAGGCCCTCAGTGTGGTCTCTTCTACCAGTCCGGGTGAGGGTAGTGTTGTCTCCCAGTGGCCAAAGGCAAAATCCCCGGTATAAGAGATACTGAGTTCACCGTTGTGACGACGGACAATGGCGGGGGATTCAGATACATTTTGGAAGCGGTAGAGTTCCACCCATGGCTCTGTATTAACGGGTTGGAGGCTGCAGATGTTTTCATGCACATTGAGTCCTGTTATCTCGTCCTGTTCCGGAGTGAAGATCGTTGCGCCGAGGATCCGGTCCGCTTCCCCGGTGCGGATCTCCCAATAGTCCGCGAGTGCCATGACTTCAAAGACCGGTTCGAAAGATGGCATAGTCGATTCAGCCTGTTCGTCCATAAGTTGGCCTTTACGCGGGGGCAACTTCCCGGGTTCACGGCTGGCTGGGGGAAATGGAATGGAGCCCATGATCGTTTAGAATTCCGCGCGGAATCATTCAGTTCAGAGGATGATAATGTAAAAAATACACTAAGTAAAGGCCGATTGTCTTTTGAATGGCAATTTGAGGATTTCGGAATGTCTCCGGCCCGGGAATAGAGGGTGTTGTCGCTCCCTGTTTGCTCATTTATGGAGTTGTTACAAACTACGTATCGGGTTCTTTACTCACTTGCTATTCAGGTTGCTGTTTGGTATACAAAAACTGTGGATTTCAAGAATACTACTATTCGATCGTTTCCTGCGACCCGGTGGTCATTGATTGCCGAGGTAGCGGATCAGGATCCCGTGAAGAAAGCGAAGGCACTGGAGGAGTTGTGCCGGGTATATTGGCCTCCTGTATATGCCTTTATTCGCTCGAAAGGGGCTAATCAGGCGGAGGCTGAGGATCTGACTCAGGGCTTCTTTCTGAGCTTTCTGGCTCGCGATGACTTCTCAAAAGCGTCCCGGGAGTGTGGTAAGCTCAGAACCTATATGCTGCGTTCTGTTCAGAACTTCATGAACAATGACTGGCGGAGCCGTCAGTGCCTCAAGAGGGGTGGCGGGGTCGAGGTGTTGTCTATCGATATTGAATACGAAGATGGACACGGCAAGTTTATTGAACCGACCGAAAAGGATACGCCGGAGTCGATTTTTGATCGTCAGTGGGCAATCACGATTCTTCACAATGTTCTCGAGGCGCTCGAGCAGCGATATGAGGCCAAGGGGCAGGGAAGTCTTTTTCAATCGCTTCGCCATGTTATTTCCACTGGCGAAACCGGTGCCACTTATGCGGAAGTGGCGAAGTCTGAGGGAATGACAGAGAACGCGGTGAAAGTCGCTGCTCATCGTTTGCGGAACCGCTACGCCACTTTACTCAGGAAGACGGTATCTGATACCTTGTTAGAGGGTGGCGGCACGGGGAAGGAATTGGAGGAATTGATGGCGGCTTTCGAGTGAGTCAGCCTGGTTCGTTGCTCTTCGTGAAGTGTTGCGATGTCATTCGGTGGTAACCTTTTCTGATTATTGGTATAGAGAAGGAAGGGGAATGGAAGACCTGTGAGGGCACTGCTCAATCTATCTTCGATTCCCGACTGGCCCATGTTTGATACTATGTTTTAATTGAGTGCCGATGACTCCAGCCTCTGTCCTGAATGCGGCACCCGGATTCCGCTTGCCGCCCCGGGCGGGATGTGTCCGCGATGCCTTTTGAATCGTGACGTTTTTTCACGACCGCCTCAAGCCGGAGAAGCGTTCACCGAACCCGGTTCCGGTAAAGCCGGGGGAACGCGACCGGCGGGGGAGAGGCGGGAGGGTCCCTCTGCGAAAGACGGGGCGGGCGAAAACCGGGACGACTGGCCTGAGGGGAACGGTGCGGCGACAGGCCCGGATTGAAGAGGGGATCACTCCGCCTCAAGCGACCAGGCTTCCACTTCCTCGTCGAGGAACACTCCGTCGAGCGCTTCCTGTGCCCAGGGCTGGCTTTTGGCCTGACGGCGAAGCATTCGTGAGGCGAGAACCTGGACCGCGGGTGTTTCGCTCCATACGGTTTGGGCAAGGCAGCGCCAGTGTTCGCCGGGCTTGAAGCGTTTCAAATTACCGGCCTGCTCATGGCAGTTTTCACAGAGAAAGAGACAGCGGTCCACCTCCGGTTCATTCTTTGATTCCGGTGGGATTTCAAAGACCGAAAGCGCGGCGCCGGTCGTTTCGCAGAGTTCGCATTTTGAGCGCGAGCGTCTTGCTAGCTCTTTGCCAAACGACTTGATAATCGCGACCCGATCCTGATTTGCCTGATAGCCTTTTGCCATGAGGGATCTTAAACCAACTTGCTGAAAACTCCGGTGAAATGATTTTCTTCCGGAATTTTACTCGAGGAGAATGAGCGAATTCTCCTAACCTGCCAGCTCAACACTTGATGATGCTTCGTGCCTTGGAAAAACGGTGCAGGCGGGTGATTTCATGATGGTGTCTAATTCGGAAGATTTTCCGCTACCGGTCATCGCGAGGAAACTTTCGGCGCGGGTCATTGCGACGTAGAGAAGGCGGCGGTTTTCGGCTTCGGCTTCCGGAAGTGCGTCGTTGGATCTTGCGAAAGGTCGAGAGCCTGCCCAGAGAATGATCACGGCGCGGAACTGAAGCCCTTTCGCGGAGTGGATCGTTTGAATGCGAACTGCCTCAGCGTAGCTCGCTGATTTCCCTTTTTGGTTGATCCATCGACCGGCCACTCCGGCTCTCTCCTGCAGTCGGGTCGGCAGCTCGGAAAGAAGTGTTTTGTCAGTGTCAAAGGAACGAGGGTAGAGGATCGCGATATCCTGAGGGGCGATCGGGGGAATGGAGCGCCCCTGCCAGCGGCCGGCAAGGAGTCGGCGAACGATTTCAATCGCGGCATCGACTTCGGTGGCGTGGTTCTCGCTGAGGAGGAGCCAGGGGGAGACGCCAATGCTGCGATCGGAGAGTTCGGGATTCACCCGCATTGAGTGGGCTTCCTCTTCGTCGGCGTCTCCAAAGTCGGAGCGGCTCGCGAAGGTTTCTGCGAGTGACAGGATCTCGGACGAGTTGCGATAGTTCCGGTCGAGATCGAATTTTTTGGATGCGGTTCGTCCCTGAGCTTTGATTCCAAGTGATTTCCAACTGATCGGATTGCGGCGGTAGAGACTTTGCGCTCCGTCGGCAACGATAAGAAGGTCGCCGTCTTCAGGATCTTTCATTGCCTTGAGGAGACATTGGAACCAAACCGGTTCGAAATCCTGGGCTTCGTCGACGAGGATAGCATCGTATTTCCCGGCTTCGGGCGATCCGTTCCCAAGTTGTTCGAAAAGGGCCTCACCGTGCTTCTCGTCGCTGCGGTTGAAGACAAAGTCGACACCGGCGTGGACGCTCCAGGCGTGAAACGTTGAAACGGTGACCTGCGGGTAGTCCACCAGTTGGCATTGCAGCCATTTAGCGAGTTCCCGGTTGTAGCAAACCAGCAAAATATTTGCCCATGGCTGTCGCTGTGCGAGGAGTCGTGCCCGCATCAGAAGAATGATCGTTTTGCCGGAGCCGGCTACGCCGAAAAGAATGCGGTGCCCTTCGCCAACCGCCCGGGCGACGTCCTCCTGACGCAGATCGAGCGTCTTCAGGAGGTCGAGCTGATCATGCACCGGCTCGGGTTCGGCGACGAGTGCATCGGTCGAAAACTGTGCAAACAACTCGATCTCCGGATGAATGAGAGCGCGGACCGCGTTGACTTGTTGTTCTGAAAGTCGTGCAATCGGCCACCACGGGTTAAAGAAATCTTTGAGCCGGTTCAGGATTTCCAGTGGTGAGCTTTCCTCCCATTTCAACAGTTCATCACGGGTGACCGTTTCCGTATCAGGAAATACTTCGCGGAATCCCCGACCTGATTCGTCGAGCTGGTCAGAGGTAATGTTCGATAGAGTAACGAGATGTCCAACGGGGAAGGTGAGTCGTCCTTTATGAGGGCCGTGGGTATGGAGGAATGTCTGGCCGAATCGACTTTTCTCCGCGATCTCACGGAGCTTGTTGTTGTAAGACCGTGCTTGTTTGATGGGATGGGTGATCGACTTTTCCTGGCCTTCTGTCGTTCGAATCGTGATCTGTTGGCGATTGCCTCCCCGGATTGTGGCGGGTCTCCAGTTTTTATCCTCTATCACGAGTACCCCTAGACTCGGGCAGAGAATAACGAAGTCAGGATGGCGCCCTTCGAGATCCGGCTCGTAATAGACAACACAATCGTCGGGTAACCGCTCGAGAAGACGGTGAAGACGTTTCTCCCCGGCAGTTGCCGAGGTCGGAATGCTCGAAGGTATAATTGTAGCCATTGCCAGATAATCACTATAATAATTTAATTATGGAAATTATAAAGTGGAAAAGTGTTAGTTAAGTAATAAAAATCTCTATTACCCGGTAAGGGTCATTAAGTAGGCCATGACATCAGCCAGTTCCTGAGGCTTCAGGAGGACTCCCATCGGTGGCATTGGGGAGACCTGAGCGGGGAATCCCTCTGCGAGTTTGTCCCCGGTCTCTTGTCGCGTCGAGACAGGCCTTATCAAATTCTGGCCATAATTTCGTTTTGCCTGAAACCAGCGCGAGGGGCAATAGAATCGCTTTTGTTTCCCACTGTTTTCTTTAGGTTGGGGGATGATCGATCTTCGAAGTGATACGGTAACTCGTCCGACTGATGAGATGCGAAAGGTCATGGCCTCTGCTTCGGTGGGGGATGATGTTTTTCGTGAGGATCCGACAGTTCGCGAGCTGGAGGGGAAAGCAGCAGCGATGCTGGGAAAAGAAGACGCGCTCTTTGCACCGAGTGCGACGCAGAGTAATCTGATCGCTCTCCTCACGCACTGTCAACGCGGGGATGAGTTCATCGTGGGGCAGGAGGCTCATAATTACCTATACGAATCGGGTGGTGCGGCGGCATTGGGCGGAATTCAACCTCAACCGCTTTGGCAGAAAAGTGACGGGACTCTCGATCTGAATGAAGTTCAGCAAGTGATCAAACCCGATGATTTTCACTTTGCGAGAACTCGTCTTCTTTCCCTCGAGAATACAACCTGGGGCAAGGTGCTGCCGGAAGGTTACGGCGACTTGGCAAGGACACTGGCTGATGCTCACGATCTAAAAATGCATCTCGACGGAGCCCGTCTTTTTAACGCGGTCGTGGCATCAGGAGAAAGAGTGGATTTGATCGCCGCTCCCTTTGACTCGATCTCTGTTTGTCTTTCAAAAGGCCTCGGCGCTCCCGTCGGCTCTCTGTTGGTTGGTGGCGCAGAATTCATTGAGGAGGGGAGGCGCTGGCGAAAAATGCTGGGAGGTGGAATGCGGCAATCGGGAATCCTCGCGGCCGCGGGGATCTATGCGCTGGACCATCACATCGAGCGATTGGAGGAGGATCATGAGAAAGCGAGGGTTCTCGCAAAAGGACTCGAGGCGCTCGGTGGGCTTTCAGTCGACCCTGTTCAAACCAATATGGTTTTTGTTTCGCTACCGTCGGAAATGAAAGAGGGGATCGATCGATTTTTCTCGGAAAGCGGAATCCGGATCGGTGGCTACATCAGTGGGAAACTCCGCCTCGTGACCCATCTTGATGTCTCACTGTCAGACATGGAAAAAGTGATCGCGACTTTCAGGGATTGGAAAGCCCAATCTCTCTAGCGGTCACAATTAGCTGGCAGACACGATTGCTACCTCTACAGTTCCTGCATGGATTACGGCGAACGCTCACTCATCATTCACGAACAGCTTCGCGGGAAAATTGCGGTCAGTTCCAAGCTTCCCATTGAATCACAGGATGATCTTTCAATCGCCTACACGCCGGGGGTGGCAAGACCCTGTGAGGTGATCGCGGAGGATCCTTCGAAGGCGAGGGATCTGACTTTGAAACGCAATACGGTCGCGGTGGTTTCGGACGGTTCATCCGTTCTCGGGCTGGGAAATATCGGTCCGCTCGCGGCGATTCCGGTGATGGAGGGGAAGGCTGTTCTCTTCAAGCAATATGCCAATATCGATGCCTGGCCGATCTGTGTCGATACCCAGGATGCCGATGAAATCATTGAAACCGTGCGTCGCATTGCTCCGGTATTTGGCGGGATCAATCTGGAGGATATCTCGGCTCCCCGATGCTTCGAAGTGGAGGATCGACTACAGGATCTCGGGATTCCTGTGTTTCACGATGATCAGCACGGCACCGCAATCGTCCTCCTCGCGGCAATGTTGAATGCCGCGAAAGTCGTGGGGAAGAAGCCTGAGGATTTACGAATTGTTATCAACGGCGCCGGAGCTGCGGGAACGGCTATTGCCAAGCTCCTCCGCTGTATTGATCAGGATCCTGAGGTGTGCACCCCCGTCTCAGATGTCGTTATCTGTGATAGCAAAGGGGCGATTCACAGCGGGCGTGAAGATTTGAACCCGCAGAAGAAGGCGCTCCTGAGATTTACCAACCGCGAAAATCATGCAGGAAATTTAAAGGAGGTTCTCGAAGGGGCGGATGTCTTTGTCGGGGTGAGTAAAGGCAACCTCATTGACCGCCACGACGTTGCCCGGATGGCGAAAGATTCCATCATCCTCGCGATGGCGAACCCGACCCCTGAGATTATGCCGGATGAAGCGAAAGCCGGAGGTGCTGCCGTCGTCGGAACAGGACGAAGTGACTTTCCCAACCAGGTGAACAACGTGCTCGCCTTTCCGGGGATTTTTCGCGGAGCGCTCGATGCCCAGGCAAGGCAAATCACGCCGGAAATGAAAATCGCGGCGGCTCACGCCCTTGCCGGAACGGTCGAAGAACTGTGTGCGGAAAAGATCCTGCCATCACCCTTGAATCCCACGGTTGCACCGCTGGTTGCACGGGCTGTAGCCGCAGCTTGTAAATAAGTGGCTCATCGCTAAGACTTGTTCGTATGCCTGACTCCAGTTTAAACGGATTGATTGGTGGCTGCCTCATCGGATTGGGGAGCCTTCTCGCCATGATTGCGAATGGAAAAGTGCCGGGAGTGTCCGGTGTCTTTGGCCGCCTGCTTCGTTCCTCGACGAAAGACAAGGGGTGGCGCATTCTGTTTCTGACAGGACTGATGGCAGGGGCATTCTTGCTCTTTCACTTCAATGCTGATGCGGCGCGTTTCGTCATCCCTGAAGGTCGCGCCTCTCTTTGGATGTTCGCGGTTGCCGGACTCGTCGTCGGTTTTGGAACGCGGCTGGGTGGCGGTTGCACCAGTGGCCACGGCGTATGCGGGATGGGGATGGGAGTGAAGGATTCCATCGTGGCCACGATCGTGTTTATGGCCGCGGGATTTCTCACCGTTTACCTCTTTAAACTCATGATTCCCGCCTCATGAAAAAGAATCTTCTCACGCTTCTCGCCGGATTGCTTTTCGGGGCCGGGCTTGCTCTGTCGGGGATGACCGATCCTTCCCGGGTGATCGGTTTTCTCGACCTCGCCGGGGAATGGGACCCGACCCTTGCCTTTGTCATGGCCGGCGCACTGCTCGTCTTTTCCACCGGCTACTTTTTCCTGCGGAAGAAATGTCGACTTCCCGGAAATGAGTCTGATTCCGTCTCAAAGAAGCTGATACTCGGGGCGATTCTCTTCGGAGTCGGCTGGGGGCTCGGGGGTTTCTGTCCCGGCCCTGCTATCGCCAATCTCGCCGCGCTCAGAACCGAAGCGCTCATCTTTGTCCCGATGATGGCGGTGGGAATGTTCCTCGCGCAACGATTGTGCGGAGTGGATCGGTGAGCAAGGTTCGACGATAACAAGGAATGAAACTACGTGATAGGAATGGGCGAATCCAGTTCGGGAGATGGGAGTTTCTGATCCAGTTGATCATTTTACTCAATCTTTTTGCCTTTGCTTTTGAGACTCTGCCGAATCTATCTGAGACGTGGCGTAACTATCTCTACTATTTTGAAGTTTTCACGGTGAGTCTATTTACGGTTGAGTATCTTTTAAGGCTGTTTTTAAGCCGCCCCCGATTCTCCTATGCTCGCTCTTTTTTCGGGGTGATTGATTTGCTGGCTATACTGCCGTTTTACATTTCTACGGGAATCGATCTCCGTGCTGTTCGATCATTCCGGTTACTCAGACTTTTTCAGCTGTTCAAACTGGCTCGGTATAATTCGGCAATACAGCGTTTTCATCGCGCCTTTCTGATTGCGCGCGAGGAGCTGATTCTCTTCGGTGCGGTTGCATTGATAGTCCTGTATCTAGCGTCGGTCGGGATCTATCATTTTGAGCACGAGGCGCAGCCGGAGGTGTTTCAATCTGTCCTCCACTCCATGTGGTGGGCCGTCACAACGCTAACGACGGTCGGTTATGGCGACAGCTTTCCAGTTACACTGGGGGGTAAGTTTTTTACCTTCGTGGTCCTCGTTATCGGGTTGGGAATCGTGGCCGTTCCCACCGGACTTTTCGCTTCAGCTTTATCTCAGGCGAGAGCCTCTGAGCAGGCAGAGTGTTCTGAGAATTTGCGTGATTGAAAATGAGTGAGTCAGGCTACTTCACCAAGGCCTTTTTGAGCACGAACCATTCCACGGGAAGCTCTTTGAGTGGCTCACGCATTTTCTCGAGTTCGGATTCGGCACCGTGGATTTCGAGGCGGATGAGGTCTGAAACTTCAAGAGCCGCTTGAATGATGTCGTCGACGTTTGCGAGGTGGGCGAGGGCTCCTTCGCTGCCGACATAGGCTTCACGACAGAACGCGATCTCACCTGACATGGTGAAGTCGTAGAAAAGAACCGCTTCCTCACTGGAGGTTCTCTCCACAAAGGTATCCATGATCGCAGTGAACTCATCGAGTTTGCCTTCATGCAGTTTGAAGTAGGGGTGGATTGATACAGTTGTCTCGGAAGTCATCGTGGAAACTTTGCCGGAAGGTTTCGGGGAAGCAAGTTTTGAATTGATTCGGATTCGATTACGGGGTGACGAATTTCCTTGAAGGAATTTTCCGTGACTGGTTTTCTTCAGGTATGGATCAAACACATCGCCCCGTTCAAACCTCCGGCTTCGCTATTGCGAGTTTAGTTCTCGGTATACTGGGGCTTTGTGTGGTTCCTCTCGGAGTCGGTGCTGTTATTTTCGGACATCTTTCTCTAAGGCAAATCAAAAAGTCGTCAGGGCTGACAGGTGGCTATGGTATTGCAATGGCAGGGCTGATTACCGGCTATATCGGAACTTTGATTGCGGTTGCTTTCGGGGTCATTCTTGGCCTCTCAATCGTTTCCGAGCAGAAGGAAGCGGCGAAAGCAGAGGAGCCGTTCTCACTCGAGGGGACGGTGATTCCTTCCTTTCCGGAACCCGGAAAATTGCGGGAGGTTGGAGAAAAAGGTGTTCGGTTTTACGATGTATCCACCCGGGGGCAGGGGGTTGGTGAGTCGATGCAATTTCGCGTCTATTTGCCGCCCGGCGAAGGCTCGGCGGGGAGTCTTTCATGCGTGTTGGTTCCTCCCGCGGGATCAAATCTGCTCAGTGGCTTGAGCCTCGATGGTGGCGATTATCACGATGAAACGCTACCCTACGCCGAAGCTGGAATGGTGGTGATCAACTATTCCATCGATGGGGTTGTAGAGGATGATGAAGACACTGATGAGATTAAGGAGGCTTACGAAGCGTTTCGAAGAGCGGGCGCTGGTGTGATCAATGGGAGGAATGCGTTCGAGCTGGCGAAGCAAACCCTTCCGCAGGTGAACCCTCACAAGATCTTTTCGGCCGGGCACAGCTCAGCGGGGACCTTGTCCCTGCTTCTCGCTTCTCATCTTCCTGAATTAGCGGGAGCGGTGGCCTATGCCCCGATATGCGATCTGGAAAGTGATTATGGAGAGTTTGCGAATGACTTTTCAGTGAAGTTACAGTATCCGGGGCTTCCGGCATTTATGGTCCGCTCTTCGCCGATCACTCATACTGACGAGGTTGACGTTCCGGTTTTCCTCTTTTTTGCCAAAGACGACGAGCGAGTCAGTTTAGAGGACGGAAGGAGCTTCGGGCGTCTCATTGGAGATCGCGGCGGAGATTCCGAGGTGTCGACGGTTTCCGAAGGAGGGCACTACAACTCAATGATCACGGATGGAATACCGCGCGGCATCGAGTGGATTCTGAAACACTAGGAAATGCGTTTCTCCACCTTCACGGCACAGCTTTTGTAGTTCGGCTGATGTGAATGAGGATCAAAGGAAGGGAGGGTGAGCCGGTTCGTGGTTTCCTCGTGCATCGGGATGAAGACGGTTCCTTTCTGAACCGTCGAGGTGATAAACGCTTTGATTTGGATACTACCGCGACGCGAGGCGACGGTGATGAGTTCTCCCGAGCTGACTCCCAGTGATCCGGCATCGGCGGGATGAAGCTCGACGTAGTTCTCTTTCGGACCAAGTTTGCGGAGGACCGCAGACTGTCGAGTTCGCGTCTGGGTATGCCATTGCGAGGAACTGCCTCTTCCAGTGAGGAGCCGCATTGGGTAGTCATTGCAGGGTGGCTCGGGATCTTCACCGATCGTATCGTAGACAAACCTGGCTTTTTTATTCGCAGTGAAAAACTCTCCATCGGAAAAGAGGCGGCGTTGTTTCTCCGTCTTGGTTGTTCCGGCAGGGTAGGGCCACTGGACACCGCCTTCCTCGTCGATTTGGCGGTAGCCATCGATTCCGCTGATGTCGCACGGTTGCCCCTTGCTGAGTTTCTGAAGGATCTCAAAGGCGGCTTCCGGATTCTGCCACTTTTTGAACCAGTCTCCGCAGCCCCAGACATTGGCGAGCAGTTTGATGATAGAGAAATCAGTGAGTGCCTCTCCGGGGGCTTTCGCGACCTTTTTGACGATGCCGATGCGACGCTCGGAATTGATGAGGGTGCCGTCTTTCTCGCCCCACGCCGCGGCGGGTAGAATCAAGTCGGCACAGGCAGCTGTTTCGGTGGTCGAATACATGTCCTGGACGACGAGAAAATCGAGGTTATCGAGAACGGCTGCGAAGTCCTCACGTCCAATCCACGAGTGGGCCGGATTGGTTGCGATAATCCAGAGGCCTTTGATCTTTCCGCTGTTCACCCCTTCGATGATGGCGTGGTAGGGAAGGCTGTTTTGGTCGGGGATGCGCTCCGTCGGAATTTCGAGGATCCCGGCAACTTTGTCCCGGTCCGCTTCCTTTTCAAAATCGTGGCCGCCGAGGAGATTTGTCGTGTTGCTGAAAAGGCGGGAGCCCATCGCGTTGCACTGGCCGGTGATGGAATTCGCTCCCGTTCCCGGCTTCCCGATGTTTCCGGTCATGAGCGCGAGATTGATGATGGACTGCGCGGTGCGGGTCGCTTCGTAGCTTTGGTTCACCCCCATGGTCCACCAGAAGGAAACCCGTTTTCCGCTGCCGATCAATTCGGCGAGCGCGTTCAGTTCTTCAATAGCAATGCCGCTTTTCTCTGCAACGCGATCAGGAGTGAAGTCTTTAACGTGCTCGGCGAAGGCTTCAAAATCATCGCAATGTTCGCGGATGAAATCGTTGTCGAGCAACCCTTTATCAATGAGGAGATGGGCAAGGCCGTAGAAAAAGGTCAGGTCCGACTTGGGCTTGATCGGGACATGTTGTGTCGCCTGCATCGCGGTCTCGGTTCGCCTGGGATCGATCACGATGATCTCCGGGCTGCGTTTGTTTTGAAGGACCCGTTGCCACATGATGGGATGGGCAATGCACAGGTTTGAGCCAACCAGCACGATGACGTCGGACTCTTCAAAGTCTTCGTAGGTGTACGGCGGGGAGTCGAATCCGAAGGACTCTTTGTAGGCGCGAACAGCCGTCGCCATGCACTGGCGGGTGTTGCCGTCGCCATGAATCATTCCCATTCCAAACTTGGCGAAGGAACCGAGAAAAGCCATCTCTTCGCTGCAAATTTGCCCGGTGCTGAGGAAGGCAACTGACTCGGGACCATGTTCGTCGATGATGGGGTTAAACCGGTCACGGAAGGTTTCGGCAGCCGTTTGCCAATCGACGGGCCGGGGGGCTTCTCCGCGTTTTTCGCGCAGCATCGGGGTCGTTGCCCGCTCGTTCGATTTCAATGGAGCGAGTGCTTCCCAGCCCTTGGGGCAGGCCATTCCCCGATTGACGGGGTAATCGAAGTTGGCGGTGAGATTGGTCGCTTCACCGCTGCGAAGATGAATGTTGAGAGAGCAGCCCGTCGCGCAGAATCCGCAGACCATGGAGGTGGTTGCTTCCGGTGCGACGGAGGAGGGCACCTGCCCGAGCCCGTAGGCTCCCGGTTCCCTCACGAGCGATTCGGTGAGAGGGCCGGAAAATGAACGAATCCGTTTTTGAATCTCTTTGCCGGCTCGGGTAAAAGTGCTCATGATCCTGTGATGTTGCCCGGCATTTTGGGTTCTTTGACGGCCTGGAAATAGAGCGCTCTTGCGAGACATTCACCGGCCACGAGGATGATGAAGCCCGGAAAAGCGAGCGCCGGAATGGCAATCGAACCGGCAATCAATGCGAGAGCAGTGAGTCCGGAGATGAGGCGTCCGGTCCACAGTCTTCGCAGTGGGCCATTGATCACCTTCGCTGAATGAAGGAAAGGCGAACGCGCTTCGTCGCGGAGGTAAAACTCGAACCCGAGTTTCACGGCGAGAGCGATAAGGCTGAGAACAGGGAAGGTGAAGCAACTTCCTGCCGCGAGCAAGGTGAGGCCGAAGCGGGTGCCCGTTTGGGGGAGGCTCCAGAAAGGGCGTTTCGTAAAAACGTAAACCATGACAGAACAGTAAACTCCAGCGAGTCCACTCGCAGCGGCTCCGAGGGCAACACCGTTCTCAATGAACTTCGGCAGTTCGAGCCAGAGCGTTGCGACGTAGGCAAAAGCGGCTCCCGACCAGGCTCCGAAGACAAGGATTTCCCGACTGAGCCACGATTTTCTCCATCCGAGAAAACTCTTCCACGCCTGGAGAGGGCGACCGAGGTGAAGGGTTGCGGCGATCAATCCCGCGATAGCGAGACAGGCGCCAAGGATGGCATGCCATTTACCCGGGCCGGCGGTTTCTCCGGACATGAGTCTTGCGACAACGTCGAAAAGGAGAACTCCTGCTGCGACCTGCGTTAGCACTAACATAATCACCAGTGGGAGGTGGGCGTGAGCGGGGGCGAGGTTGCTCTCGTCAGCCGCCATCGTCGCAGACCCGGCGGATCCTCTAAGATTGAGAAACGTCGTCGATGGCTTTGTGATTGCGGAAGGGGCCGCGCCGGGAACGAGAGTGTTTCCGTTCACGGCCCGGTTGTGGATGACCTCGACCGGAACGATGCGAATGCGAATCGCCTCGCTGGGGCAGGCCTGAACGCAGGCGGGCGCTTCGCCCTCCTTGAGGCGTGACTGGCACATGTCGCATTTCCTGACAATACCAAGCCGGTCGTTGTATTTCGGCACTTCGTAGGGGCACGTCATGGTGCAGTACTGGCATCCGATACATTGATCATCGAGATGGCTCACGATTCCGGTATCGGCATCTTTCTCGTAGGCGAGAGTGGGGCAGCCATTGGCGCAGGCGGGATCACTGCAGTGATGACAGGCCGAGGTCACGGTTTGTTGAACCGCTTCGGGGACGGCCGGTGTGACCAGTGTCCCGACGTCGCGCCAGGATTCGCCGTCATCGAGTCCGTTGAGACTATGGCAGGCCGTGACGCAGGCTTTGCAACCGCTGCAGGCATCGAGATCGACTTCAAAGCTGTATTGTTCCCCGGGGCCGGGTTTGCTCAGGGGGATGAGACTCCGGTAGTGGGATTCCAGCACCGGGGTCGTGGTATCCCTGTGCGCCTGAGAGAAACGTTCGACGGCTGTGAGAGACTGTTGATCTGCCAACAGCTCGTCGATCAGGTTTCTGGCGGGCGCGAGACTCATGCGGCTACCGGGCTGGCGAATGCGTCGAGCTCCTCGATGGAATGACGGGTTGTGAAGGATTGGAAGCTTTCGTTGTTTTCCCGTTTCTCGAGATAGGCGAGAAGAAGGGCCTCGACCTTCTCATGAAGGATGGGACCGGCGGGAACGCTTTTCCACAGTTGGCGCCCGAGTTTCTTTTTCTCTGCGCCGAAGCCACCTCCGACAAAGACGTGGTAGCCTTCGACAGGATCTGTCTGATCTTCCACTTTAACTTTGCAGGCGAGGAGTCCGAGGTCTCCGATGTAGTGCTGCGCACAGGAGTGGGGGCAGCCTGTCGTGTGAATGTTGACAGGCTGATCAAGCGTCAGCTTCGATTCGAGATACTCGATTAGAGAAATGGTGTTTCCTTTCGTGTCCGCACTCGCAAACTTGCAGTAGCGGTTCCCGGTGCAGGCGGCGGCACCTCCGCGAATGTGACTGGCTTCGAATCCAATTCCGGCAGCGGTGAGAGCGGCTTTAGCGGCTTCCAGTTTTTCATCCGGGATATTGGGGATGAGAAGGTTCTGGAAAATAGTGAGGCGGAGCTCCCCACTTCCGAATTCGTCGGCGATCTCTGCGATGGCCCGTGCTTCTTCGGTTGGCAGATTTCCCACGGGGACATAAACGCCGAGGTAATTCAGTCCCGCTTGCTTCTGCGGGTAGGCCCCGATCTGCGGGTGTGGCACATCGGGCTTTTCGATTCTTTCCAGTTTACTCTCATCGAGCGGGATCAAATCAAATCCGAGGAGCTTCTGAGTCTCCTCCATGTATTTTTCGTAGCCCCACTCTTTGATCAGATAGATCATCCTCGCTTTGCCCCGGCTGGCCCGGCTTCCGTTCTGAATCCAGACACGGGTGAGAGCGGCGCAAACGTCGACGGAGTCTTCCGGTTTGCAGAGGAATCCGCTGTCTTCTGCGAACTCTTCGTGTCCGGTGACGCCGCCTAGCAAAATACGAAAGTAAACTTCGCCATCCATCTTCACGGCCCGCATTCCGATGTCGTTGGTGTCTTCGGCGACGCCGATCAAACCACCGTTGTCATAGGAAATGTTGAACTTCCGCGGCAGGTCGTAAAACTCAGCCGAGTTCTGCACCATGTGGGCGAGATCGTGAATGTAGGGGAGCACATCAATGAGCTCGTGCGGATCGAGTCCCGAGGCGGGGTTCGAAGTGAAGTTTCTCAAGTTGTCGGCACCTGACCCCCGTGATTTGAGGCCGCAGGCTTCGACTCGCTGGAGCAGCTCGAGGGTGTCTTTCGGCTGGATGATGCGGAGCTGAAGATTGTTGCGCGTTGTGAACTGGAGGTACCCACTCGCGATGTCGTCTGCGATCGAAGCGAGTTCACGGAATTGCGTCGTCGTGATGTCTCCTCCGGGAATGCGCAGGCGGCACATGTAACCCTCGTGAACCGGTGCGAGCCAGAAGAGCCCGTTCCATTTGAAGCGAAAGATATCCGCCTTTTCAGGTGGCGTATTTGTTTTCGCCTTGGCCCGTAACTCGGGAAGGGCGTCAAAGGGATTCATCTCCGCCTTGATCTGCTCTTCCGCAGTGAGTTTTTTCTTTTTCGGTTTGGGCCCGTCTTCAGGAGCGGCATCTGAAAACGAAAGCCCGCGGTTCTTCATTCCAGTGAAGAATCCGTCGAGGTATTGCTCCTGCTCCGAGGAAATGGGAGCGCCTGCAACTGTTTTTGGAAGGATGCTCATGGTAGTTGAAAATTGATTCTGGGGTTCTCTCCCGACTTTTCGAGAGCTGTGCACTTGTAAAAGCAGCGCCCGTGCCGATTGGTATTTCTACTCGCCAAATCCCGTGGAAAGAATTTGATCCCCGTGATGAGCGGAATTCATTGATTTTCGTATTTCAATAAACATCCCGTTGATATCGCTTTTCCTTTTTCATGGTCGACAGGTAGCTGGCGGCTTCGGTTTCTGTTTTGCCTCCGTGTTGGGCGACAATGGAGTGAAGGGCGTCATCTACGTCCTTGGCCATGCGTTTCGCGTCTCCGCAAACGTAAAAGTGCGCGCCCTCTTCGAGCCACTTCCAGAGTTCCGCACCGGCTTCGATCATGCGTTGCTGGACATAAATTTTCTCCTCCTGATCACGTGACCAGGCCGTGTCGAGTCGAGTGAGAACACCTTCGCTCTGCAGCTCTTCGAGCTGCTCTCGATAGAGAAAGTCGTCAGCTTCATGTGGATTACCGAAAAACAGCCAGTTGAGCCCGGGGGCCTCAGTGGCTTTGCGTTCTTCGAGAAAGGCGCGAAACGGGGCGATTCCGGTTCCGGGGCCAACCATGATCACCGGTGTGTCGAGACTCCCGGGAAGCTTGAAGTGTTTCGCTTCCTGAAGGAACACTTTCACTTCGCCTTCGGGGTAAACGCGGTCGGACAAATAGGTTGAGCAAACGCCGAATCGGCGGCGACCATGCGCCTCGTAGCCAACTCGTGCAATCGTGAGGTGCACTTCACCGGGGTGGGCTTTGGGGCTGGATGAAATCGAATAGAGCCGGGGCCCGAGCTTTCGAAGCAAGGCGAGGAAATCGCTTGGATCGGCGAAGCGGGGACGGTGCTCAGCTACGAGGTCGATGATCTCCCGACCCCACAGGTAGTCTTCGACTGCAGAGGCGTCGTTTTCGTCGGCGAGCAATTGCTGCAGTGATTCGGATTCGGTAATCCGGGCCCATGCTTCGAGAAGGGGGCGATTGACGGTTCGGATATCAAAACGTTCAATCAGCGCAGTTCGCAGCGACATCGATTCGCCGTCTGTCAGGGTGACGATGCTGTCGCCATCGAAAGCGAGCAGGGCGGTCAGTTCGTCGACCGCCTGAGGATGATTGTGGCCGTATAGTCCCAGGACGTCGCCTACTTCGTAGCTGAGGCCTGAACCGGTCAGCTCAATCTCAAAATGACGTGTGTCGCGTGCCGAATTTTCGCCGTTGAGGCGTCGGTTCATGAGGAGGCGGGCGGGGAAGGGATTCTTCTTCGACCATTTGGGTTCGTTCGGGGCGGCGTGGCTGCTTTTCGCCGCAGAAGCAGGTGCGTCATCTCCCTGCTCTTTTGCGAGAATTCCGCGGACGGATTCAAACCAGGCTTCCGCTGCCTCTTCAAAATCGGTGTCGCAATCAGCGCGGTCGATGAAACGTTTGGCGCCCAGTTCTTCCAGCCTTTTGTCGAATGCTTTTCCCTGCGCGCAGAACTCGAGGTAGTTGGTGTCTCCCAGTGCGAGAACTCCGTAGCTGAGGTTCTCTAAACGAGGATGCTCATCGGACTGAAGGGCGTTCCAGAAATCGATCGCATTATCCGGTGGATCTCCTTCGCCCCAGGTGCTTGAGACGAGAATGAGCCGCTTCTCAGAGGTCAGGTCGATTTCGGAGTAGTCCTCAGTGCTGAAGCAGGGAGCGTCGAAACCGGCTTCCGAAAGTTGCCCGGCAAAGGATTCGGCGAGTGCCTCGCTGTTTCCCGACTGACTCGCATACATCACGGGGACACGGAGTTTCGGCTTGCTGGAAACAGGCGGTGAGTCGTCTGCCTCTGAAATGAGACCTGCGATATAGCCGTTCAGCCAAAGGCGTTGTGCCTCGGTGAACGGCGAAGAGGTTGGGATAGATGGTAGGGTTTTCATCACAGGATTCCGGTTAGGCTGCTTTATCCATCAGGTAGACGCGCTCTTCGAGAAAGCTGATGAGCTGCTCCCTGTATTCGAGGTATTTGGGATCGGCCATAATGTCGCGGCGGTCCCGAGGGCGCTCGAAATCGATTGTGACGATCTCACCCACACGTGCGGCGGGACCGTTCGTCATCATCACGATTCTGTCGGCGAGGTAGATGGCCTCATCGACATCGTGAGTGATCATCATGGCAGTGAGTCTCTCCCGGTTCCAAAGATCGATGAGCACTTGCTGGAGTTCGAACTTGGTCAGTTTGTCGAGCATTCCGAAAGGCTCGTCGAGGAGGAGCATTTTCGGACTGAGGGCAAAGGCGCGGGCAAGTCCTACGCGCTGGCGCATTCCCCCGGAGAGTTCCGCGGGGCGCTTGTCTGCGGCCTCGGTTAAGCCGACCGCCGCGAGGTAGTATTCGACGATTTGATGGCGCTCCTCAGCGGTGGCATGATAGTAGACCTGCTCGACGCCGAGCATGACGTTGTCCCAGGTGGTCATCCATGGAAGGAGGCAGGGGGATTGAAAGACCACTCCGCGATCGGGGCCGGCTCCCTCAATCTCGCGATTGTCGAGAAGAACGTTGCCGTCGCTGATGTCGTTCAATCCTGCGACCATGGAAAGCACGGTCGACTTCCCGCAGCCTGAGTGGCCGAGAACGCAGACGAATTCCCCCTTCTTCATTTTAAGGTCGAATCCGTCAACAATGACGGCATCGCCGGATGGGGTTTTGTAGGTTTTCCCCAAATTAATAGCTTCGAAATAGGACATGATTCAGGCGGCGTTAATGGTTTTCTTAGGTTGCGGGCGAAGGCCTACGAACCAGCTCGGCTTGTGTCTGCTGATATCCATAGGGCTAATGTTAGGAAGGGAGACCGCTTTGCGGATTGAGCCTGAGCGTTCTTTCTCTTTTTCATTGAGAAGGAATTCAATAATCTCCTGCCGCATCGGGTGGTATTCCGCTCCGGTTGTAATTGCTCTGCGATCGCGGGGGCGCTCTTTTGCGACGACTGTTTCAGGGCCGAATGTCGCAGGGGGACCGACGCTGAGGGGAATGATCCGGTCTGCCATATAAAGCCCTTCATCAACATCGTTGGTGATCAGTACAATGGTCTGCCCGAGTTCTTTCCAGATTCCCAGAATCTCGTCTTGAATCACGGAGCGGGTCAGTGCATCGAGAGCGCTGAGCGGTTCGTCGAGAAGCAAGACCGCCGGATTCATCGAGAGTGTTCTCGCTACCGAATTCCGCTGTCGCATTCCGCCGGAAAGTTCACCCGGCTTTTTGTGGGCCGCGTCAGTGAGATTGACACGTTCAATCGCCTCGCGGATCAGCCTGTCCTTTGTTTCGGGGGATTCATCCGCATAAACTTCGTCCACCGCGAGGCCGACATTTTTGTAAACGTCGAACCAGGGCAGGAGTGAGTAATTCTGAAAGACGAGGCCGCGATCCGGACTCGGGCCTTCAACTTTTTTCCCGTCCACAATTACTTCGCCCTTATCCGGTTTAACGAGACCGGCGATGAGGTTCATGATTGTGGATTTGCCTGTGCCTGAGTATCCGAGAATCGCGACGAACTCTCCTTTCTCCATGTGGAGGTTGATATCGGTCAGGACTTCCGACCGGTTCGTCCCCGATCCGAATCCCACTGAAACATTGTTTAGTTCTATGTAAGCCATAATATAAATTTCGCGGGATGAACTAGATGGATTGCTCTTCGAAGGTGACGAGGCGCTGGCAGACGAGCATGACCCGGTCCAACGCGAAGCCGACAGCACCGATGACGAAAACAGCGACAATGATCTGGGCGGTACTCATGGTGTCCCCGTTCTGATACATATCCCAAACGAATTTCCCGAGGCCCTGGTTCTGGGCCATCATGTCTGCGGCGATGAGCACCATCCAACCGACTCCGATGGAAAGGCGGAGACCGGTGAAAATAAGTGGAAGTGAGGCGGGCAGGACGATTTTCCAGATCCTTTTGAACCAGCCGAGTTTCAGAACTTTAGCGACATTGAGGTGGTCCTTGTCGACCGAGGCAACGCCGACTGCGGTGTTGATCAAGGTCGGCCAGAGTGAGCAAAGCATGACCACTCCCGCAGAGGTGAAAAGGGCCCGCTGCCAGATGGAGTCGGATGGAGGAGCGTCAATGCCCCAGGTCGTGATCACAAATACGATAGGGAACCAGGCGAGCGGGCTCACCGGCTTGAAGAGTTGAATCAGCGGGTTCATCGCGATGTTGAACATCGGAGAGATTCCGCAGAGCACCCCGATGGGAACAGCGACGAGAGTGGCAATGACAAATCCGATTGAGACGGTGAGAAGGGAGATCCAGATTTGATCGTAGAAGGTCTTGTTCCCTGCGTAGGTTTTGGACGCGAACATCTCAGCGTTCCCCTTGTACTTTTCGGCTTTCTCAAGGTCTCCTTCAGCGGCGGCCTCTTTGGAACGTGTCATGAACTTGTCGACCCGTTCCTGTTGGGATTCGATGTAGGATTCTTCGGCAAGGGATTCCGCGTGCGTAAATCCGTTGATCGATTTTGGGTCGAGCCCTCCGTTCTCTTCGAAATAGGGCTTTGTCAGTCCGTCGATGCTTTCGGGAAAGGGATGAGCGAAGCCGGGGATCGCGGTTCCGGTGAGAGCATACCATGATTGATGCGGACTTGGGATTTGAACGCTGTCAGTCTTTACTGCGCTCGCGGTGATTGCCCAGAGTGCGACGAAGATTAGAAAGGCAACGATGGGAAGGACGGTGTTCGTCACGATTTCGCGAACCTGTTTGGCGGGTTCATCTTTTCCGATGAGCCGGGCAAAAGGAGCGAAGTATCCGAGTCCCAACTTGTTCAGCGTGTGCGCGACCCGGTTGGGGTTGTAGGAAAATCTTCGCTTTGTCGAAGGTTGATCAACTGGATTGGTTGAGCTGGCTGTTGCGGTTGTTTCCATAGGGATTTCCGGGGTTGTCTTAGAAAGCAGATCTGAGGAGAATCCGGAGGCCTTACGACCTCCGGATGTGGTTTATTCTTACGAGCTTAATTTGTGCCACTCACTTCAATCCAATTCCGAAAGATTTGATGTAGTCGTTCGGTTTAGTTCCGTCGTAGGGCTTTCCGTCAATGAAGTCGGTTGTCTCGGGTTTGTATCCGCCGGCTTCAAAAGCGGCTGTTGCGTCGGCGAAATCCTCTTCAGTGAATTCCCCGTCATCGATGAGTTCTGCAACGGCTGACATGTAGACGTCGGGGCGATAAATTTTCTCCGCCATTTCCTTGAAGAAGCTGTCGGGCTTTTGCTCGGTGATCTGTCCCCAGCGAATCATCTGAGTGAGGAACCAGACGCAGTCGCTGTAGTAGGGGAAGCTGGCGTTGTGGCGGAAGAAGACGTTGAAGTCGGGCATCTCGCGCTTGTCACCTTTCTCAAATTCGAAGGTTCCCGTCATGCTGTTGCTGATGACTTCGAAAGGAGCGCCTACGTAGTTTGGCTGTGAGAGGATCTCCGCCGCTTCGATGCGGTTTTCCGGAGAGGCGTCGAGCCAGTGGCCGGCGCGGATGAGTGCTTTGGTTACCGCAATCCATGTTTTGGGATTGGCTTCGGCCCATTCTTTGGAAACACCGAAAACTTTCTCGGGATTGTTCTTCCAGATGTCGTAGTTGGTGGTCACGGGAACTCCGATGCCTTTGACAACGGCCTGCTGGTTCCAGGGCTCGCCGACGCAGTATCCCACGATGGTACCCTGTTCGAGGGTTTGTGGCATTTGAGGTGGAGGCGTTACCGAGAGCTCAACGTCGCCATTGAGGAAGCCGGGGACATCCACCTGGCCTGTTTCGGGATCGAAATAGAAGCCCGGCTTGATCCCCGCGGCAGCGAGCCAATAGCGGATTTCGTAATTGTGGGTTGAAACGGGAAAGACCATTCCCATTTTGAGTTTGTTGTTCTGAGCGACTGCTGCGTCGGTGATTGGTTTGAGACTCTCCGCGGTGATGGGGTGAACCGGCTTTCCGTTTTCCATCGGGACGTTGGGCTTCATTTGTTCCCAGAGATCATTGGAAACGGTGATGGCGTTCCCGTTGTAGTCGAGGCTGTAGGCGGTCATAATATCCGCCTGCGTTCCGAACCCGACCGTGGCTCCGATGGGCTGACCTGCGAGCATGTGGGCTCCGTCGAGGTCGCCGGTGATGACCCGGTTGAGCAACTCTTTCCAGTTGCCCTGTGCCTCCACGGTGACGCTGAGACCCTCGTCGTCGAAGTAGCCTTTTTCTTTGGCTATCACGATGGGGGCGCAGTCGGTTAGTTTAATGAAGCCGAATTTGAGAGTGTCCTTCTCGACGGCGAGAAGGTCGGCTCTTGCTGTTGATGTCCCGGCAAGTAGCAGGGCTGCTGCAACGGTGTTTCTAAGTATAGGGATGGTTCTCATCTGGTTTGCGTATGTTGAATGGAGTAGGAGATTGGATCAGGCGGATACGAGGGTGGGCATGATTGCTTCGTCGTAGATATCTTCGCGGAAAATTTGATTGAGAGGCGGCCCTGCCTTCGTATTGACGCTGTCGAGGAGGTCGGCGTTGCGCATGTGAGAGACAAGCCAGTTGGCCTTCTCTGCTGTGGGGCGGTTGACCTCGGGGCAGGAGAAAATGTGAAATGCCTCGCTGGAGAACTCACTTGTTTCGTTCTGGCTTCCTGCAAAGAGACTTGATCGAATCAAGTCGGGATCGAGACCCAGATAGTGTGGTCGTGATAGGATTTCGAGAGCGGTTTCACGGCCTCCTGTCGTCTCGCAAAGCGCTGCGGCCTCTGCAACGGCTCTAATGATTTCGAGATGGACCTCGTGGTTGCGACGATCAAAGTGATCACTCACGATAAGTGCTTTCTCGGGATGCATCGGAGCGAGATCGGCAGACTCAGCGAGGATAACCCCGTCTCCTTCTCGAACCGCGATGGTATTGAACGGTTCGCCGACGCAGTAGCCGTCGATATCGCCGGAGGCGAGGCAGGATGCCATCAGTGAAGGCGGGAGTGAAATAATCGAGATATCTCTCCCCGGGATAATTCCTGAGGGACGCAACCACTGGCGGAGAAGAAAGTGATGGGTGCTGAAGCGGTGTGGAATTCCCAGCCTGATGGGACTTTCCCTTCTGACCGTTTTGATGTTTTCAGCGAAGCTCTCTGCGTTGGTTGCCCCTTCGTCGAAAAGTTTTTTCGAGATGGTGATGGCATCTCCGTTCGAGTTGAGGAGATATCCCGTTGCGCACGGGTGACGCAGAACGCCAAGTCCCCAGTTGAGGGCAAAGGCAACCCCGACAGGGGCGTGCGCCATTTCAAGTTCGCCGTAGGCCATCTTGTCACGGATTGTTGCCCAGCCGGGTTCCCGCATCAGTTCAACGTCGAGACCTCGCTCCCGGAAAATTCCTGTTTCGAATGCGACGGCAAGCGGTGCGCAGTCTACGAGAGGAACGAATCCGATTCTTGCCCGCGTGGGGTTGCTGTAATTTGTTCTTATCACGCAATCCTTCTAAAGCCCTTTTTGTGCCATTCTGTTGAGGTTGGTCTAAAAGTTGCTTTCAATGAATTCATGAAATTGATGAATGATCTTAATACTGCGGCGTAATGGATTTATTGGATAGTCGGCAACTCAGGGCATTTCAGGAACTTGCGAGACAGGAGAGCTTCACTGCGGCGGCGCGCTCCCTGTGTCTCACGCAGTCAGCAGTCAGTCATTCGATCAAAGCTTTAGAGCGTTCGCTCGATACGGTTCTCTTCGAGAGGTTGGGTAAAACGGTCAGATTGACCCGGGCGGGGGAGTCATTATTGCCTCACGCTGACCGAATTCTGTCCCGTATGGTTCGTGCGCAGGATGAATTGCTTCTCCTTGACCGGCCCGGGCACGGGCGGCTCCGGATTGGCGCGACCGTTACCATTTCCCAGTATGTACTTCCCTCCGTCCTGAGGGAATTGCGGGAAAGTTTCCCTTCCTTTGACATCTCCGTCGTGACAGATGACTCCCGGGGGTTGATGGCATTGTTGGAAACCGGTGATATCGATGTTGCGGTCGCTTTGGAAACTTCGTTTTCGGAGAAGTTGAAGATGAGTTCCCTTTTCGAAGATGAGATTCAGATGGCAATCTCGCCGCTGCATCCTCTTGCCAGTGCGTCGGAAATTCAGACCCGGGATATCGCGAAGGAAAGCTTCATTTTTTACAGTCAGGCAAGTGAGACATTCCGTCTCCTCGAGCAGGAGTCCCTTGCCAACGGGATTCAGTTGAAGACGTCTTTGCAGGTGGGAAGCATGGCGGCGATTAAAGAAATGGCGAAAATCGGCATGGGCATCGGGCTTCTTTCACCCTGGGTGGCTGAGAAGGAAATTGCGGAGGGCAGTCTCGTCTTTCGTCCTCTTCCCTGGAAAAACTTGAGACGAAAGTGGTCAATTCATCGTGACCCACGTCATCAGACGCAGATGATCGAAGAAGTCTTTTCGGGGATCTGTCAGAATGTGGTTGATACCCTGATGCTTCGAACCGGGCGACGGTTGAAAGATCAGGCAGAGCCGGAGCGGGAGGTTTCCTGACCGCTCACAAAAAAGGCCGGGCGGAACGCCTGGCCTTTCAAGAATATAGAAGAGGTGAAAAGGAATCCAGGCTCAGTAGGCGATGTTCATTTCCACGGAAGCGCGTGTCACATCCGGTTGCGCTCCCTGTCCCATGAAGAAGGCTCCTTTCGCGAGCACTGAAACTTTTTCGTTGAGCGCTTTGGAAGCGACGAGGTCGACCTCCTGTCCGAGCGCGACGTCAAATCCGTCATCCCAGAAATAGTGGTAGGCGGCAACGAACTTCACCCCGGCAACGGAGGTGGCTGCTGAGAGATACATGTCGGAAAGTCCGCCGGCAGGGGTTCCCAGAAATCGATCGGCGAAGCCGTTAAATTTGTGAAGGGTGGCGAGAGGGAACTTGTAACCGACTCCGTTGTCAGACCCGAGATACTCGTATCCAACGGTTGTGGTCACAGCTGAGCCAACTTTGCCGGAGATATTTGCGTGAGCGTAGCTGGCGTTGTAGTTCAAGGGATTATCGTAGGCATCCGTCTGGTAGCCATACTCAGCGTAGTACTGAGTGTCTCCGATGAAGTCCCCTGAGAGGCTGAGGCCAAAGCTGTTGTTGCTGTTGGCTGCTCCGGCGACATTCTTCAGATCCATGGAGTAGACGTAAGTGGTCAGTGTTCCGACGGGAAGGTTCTTGAACTTGGCGTTGAAGAGATGGGTCTCGCCTTTGAAATCGGTACCGCCGGGGTTCAAATTGTTTGAACCGAAAATGCGATTCACCTGCCAGACGTAACCGTAGAAAATCTCGAGGTCATCGTTGGGCGTGAGGGTGAGAGTGGCAGCGTCAAACGTCTGCATATTCTGACGCCATCCAACCGTTCCTACATAACGCTGTCCGTCGAGATTGATCGCCTGACGTCCGCCTTTGATTGCAAGAAGTCCATTGGGATCCTTGTAGGAAATCCATGCCTGATTGAGTTCCTGTGAAGTAGGGTCGGCGATGATGGTCTTGCCACCGGGAGCGCGGGCTGTGGCATCGTTGTAATCAAAGCGATCTGCAGCGATGGTGCCCTCGTATTCGACATAGCCCTGAAAGCCGTTCATCTCCCGGGTGAGCAGGCCAAGCCGGTTGCGCACCGTTGCCGCGTGCGAAGGGGCTAAGCCCGACTGGTCTCCGTATTCGTATCGAAAGCGGGTATCCAGCGAGACTTTCACCAGTGATGGGACTTTATCGTTAAGAACAAGTCCCTTCCCGGAGATCTCACCAGCCTGTCCAAATGATGCGGCGAAGCATAGCGCGAGGGCGGCAACAATTGTCGTGTGTGTCATTTTCATCTGTGACGACATAGAAGCGGGATTGTCGCCAAACTGCGACCGAAATGTCACCTTCGAAGAAACATTTTACTCATGCCTTTCAGTAAGAAGGCTCATTGTCCCGTCGCGCGAATCAGTAAGGCGTTTACCCACAGTGAATTGAGCTATTCCTGTTTTCCGTAGAGATGTTTGCCGGCGCGGGATGCTTCCAGTGATTCTTTCGTGTCTACGGGGGCGCCGGGGTCTCCCTCGGCCTTCAACCAGGCGTCAAGGGCCGTGCTGAGTCTCGCTTTGATCTCGTCATAGCCGGCGTCTCCGGCAATGTTTTCGATCTCGTAGCCGTCTTCGAGAGTGTGATAAAGCTGCTCCTCGGGACGCAGCATGTAGCGTTTGATTTTGTCGTATGACTCCGGGTTTGCCATCGGGTCGTCGCCGACCCAGGTCGCCCAGTAGGGGTTGTTTAACTTCCCGCCACCCATGAGATGCTTTTCAATGTAGAGTTCACCGTGACTCAAATTCCGGATGTAACGGAATTTTCCATCGGTAATTGAGCGGATTGGATAGGCGGGACCTTCGGGAAGATTGTTGTGAATGCCATAGGCGAATTCACGATGAATCGCCTCGTTGTCAGTAAGAACTTTCGCAAAGCTCGTCCCGTCAAAAGCGGTCTCTGAATCTACGCCGGCAAGCTCCAGCAGGGTTGGAACGACATCGGCATACTGAACGAGCGCATCGGTTCGTGCCGACTCGGGAATCCGCCCCGGCCAGGAGGCGATCAGGGCAGTGTGCAGTCCGGTGTTCCAGTTGGTCCATTTGCAGCCGGGAAACTGCGATCCCTGCTCGGAGGTGAAAAGGACGATGGTTTCGTCCCGCTTACCGGTTTCGTCGAGCGTCTTCACTATCTCGCCAACCTGTCCATCCATATAAGTGACTTCAGCGAGATAGTCAGCGAAATGATTCCTCGTTTCGGGAGTGTCGGCGAGATTGGGTGGAAGCTTGATCTTCGCGGGCGGGTATTGTGAGGCATCTCCCATCACCCAGGGGATGTGGGGTTCGACAAGACATACGACGAGGCAGAACGGATCGTCGGCGCTCATGTAGTCGCGGATTCCTGAGAGATCGTGGGGACGGGTCGGATTGCGAACACATCCCGGATCAAACCCTGCCACTTTATCAAAAGGGAAGGACGTCTTCGGCTTCACATGGGTTTTACCGGAGAGGCCGACCCGATAGCCTGCCGGTTGGAGAAAATGGGGAAGGCTCTTCGTTTCGGGGCGGCTTGCAGAGTGATTCCATGCGCACCCGTTGCTCATCGGGTAGAGTCCCGTATAGAGTTCCGCGCGGCAGGGCTGGCACATCGCGGAAGCGAGATAAGCCTGATTGAAGATCAAACCTTCGGAGGCGAGTTGATCAATGTTAGGGGTTTTTGCGTTGGCGCCGCCGTAGATAGGAAGATCGTTGTAGGTGCAGTCGTCGGCAACGATGATGAGGAAGTTGGGCGAGGCCAGCGCCGCGGAGGAGTAGAGAAGTAGCGTGGTGAAGAAGTAGAGAATCGGCTTCATGGGAGTTTCGCGACGGAAGTTCGGGCTTCAATTCCGGGAAGAAGTTTGGGTAAGAGTAGATTTAACTGCTCAAGATTACCCGTCGTTTCGATGTGAATTTCGGGCGGATTGTTGGAGGAATCGGAAGTTGTGGAAAGAAGGCTGGCGACGCGTTTGGCAACAGCGGGGCCGGTGTCGACGACATGGCTCCCCGCGGGAACTTCAGCTTCGACAACGGTGCGGAGAAAAGGGTAGTGGGTGCATCCTAACACAAATACATCAGCATTGGCCTCAGCGAGAGGTGCGATCGCTTCGCTGACGGCCTCGATCGCCTCGGGACCCGAGAGGATGCCTTTTTCGACAAGCTCAACAAAGCGGGGACAGGGGCGGGTGATAACATTGACCCCGCTTGCGTGCTGATTTACGAGGTGATGAAATTTTTCCCCGGCGATGGAGGCTTCCGTGGCGAGGACTCCGATGACACCGCTCCTGGTCAGTGCTGCGGCAGGTTTTACGGCGGGTTCCATTCCGACGATGGGAATCGGATAGGTGGCGCGCAGTGAACCAACCGCGTGAATCGTCGCCGAGTTGCAGGCGATCACAATGATTTCAACGCCCCTGCTTAAGAGGTAGTCGGTGATCGCGACGACCCGTTCGATGATGACTTCGGGAGACTTCGTTCCGTAAGGGCACCACGCGGAGTCACCGACGTAGTGAAGATCCGCGCAGGGGATAAGAGCGTGGATCTCTCTGAGAACAGAAAGCCCGCCGACACCCGAGTCTAGGATTCCGATTTTCGGCAGGCGCGTTTCCATTCTCTACTTCTCGACTCCTCTGCTACTTTACTTCTTCTCCTTGGGCATCCCCGGCCAACCGTAATCCTTAGGCTCTGCCGCAGGTTGGGTGAGATCGGCTTCGGAGGGAAGCGCGATGTGAACCATGTCCTTTTTCTCGTCGAGATTCTCATTCAGTTGCGCTTCGGTAACCGGTTCGCTTTTCACCCCTCCTTCAGGAACGTCAATTTTCGCGGTCCAGGCAATTGCATTGAGAACGACTTTCCTGAAGTCATCAATCGCCCAGTTCCGGTGCCAGTGGCCGCCGGTAAATCCGATGCCGCGTCCGCCGTCCGGCCGCTCAACCGCCCACATCATAGTCTGCTTTTTACCGAGTCCTTTTTCAGCAATCGGGTTCCAGTGGATGTAGCGATTGATGCGTTCGCGGGTGGGAGTTCCCGTGAGAATGTCGGTGGCGGTTTTGGGGTCTGCGAAACGAATGTTGTAATACCATTCGTCGTTGGCATTGAATCCGGGGACGCCATTGCTGATCGGGTGATCCTCGTTCAGCTCGACCGCAGCGGTCCAGTGCGGGTTGGCGGAAAACCCGCTCTCATAGTGGCCGCCGATCCATTTTTTGAAATAGTCGCCCTGAGGTCCGGCGGGAACTTCGACGCCGTAGTGCATGTGCATGAGACCGACACCGCTTTTGACGAGCGCGTCCATTTTCTCTTCATGACCGTTTACGGGGTGCTTCGCGTTTCCGTCGGAATAGATGATGACTGCTTTGGCCCCGTCGAAGATTGATTCGTCTTCAGGCCACCCGTCACGGACCACTTTTACGTCTAAAGGGAGTCCGCTCTGTTCGTTGAGGCAGCGGGCGAGTATTGTCGCGCCTGCGAAAAATTCGTGTTGTCCGGAGGGGTGGCTCGGGAGACCTGCGATGAATACGATTTTAGTCGGATCTTCCGGCGCGGCTTCCGCGGATGGCTGGCCGCAGGAGGTCAGGGAGATGAGTGCGATTCCTGCTGCGAGGGCGATGGAGGCAGTGACGAAGAGAGGGTTCTTTAACCAGTGCATAAATGATGTCTTTGGATGCATACGCGAAACTATGGCGGAGCATTTCAGATTCGGCCAGTTTTTCTCTGGCGCGGTAGCGTTCCGTTTTTGCGAAGATTCTGTGTCAAAATTGTGACGCTTGCGTGGCGGTATTCGGCGGAAGTGCCTCTTGCGGGATGAAGTTTGATACGGTAAAACAGCTTCCCTCGTGGATCTGCCTTCTCTTCATTCTCCATTATATTTGATCGATGCGATCGGCCCGTTCTTTCCGGGTTACGATCGTTTTCGAATCAATTGGTCAAAGCTTCCCTGGATACGTTTTGAGAAAATGTCAGATCGGGAGCTGACGGAAGCTTTTGACCGGGTGAAGCAGGATATGCGCACCTTCTGTCGCAGCGTTTCTGAGATCGGCTACAACGGGGTGACTCTGGACGACGTGCCTCATCTCGCTGATCACGAATTTTATGAAGCCACGGTGAGAAAGCGCATCATCCTTTATCGGCGGTATTTCAAAGAACTGTTTCAGGTGATTCGGGAGGAAGGTCTGAACATCTATCTGACGATGGATATTCTTACGTTCACTCCGGCGCTGGAGCGGCGTTTAGGAAACAGCGAAAAGAATCAGAGGGAGTTCATGAAATCCCTCCTCGAAGGTTTTTTTACGGACTTCCCCGAAGTGGCAGGTGTCGTTTTTCGCATCGGTGAAAGTGACGGTGTCGATATTAAAGAGCAGTTTCGGAGTAAGCTCGTTCTCAAAAGCCCCGCGATGGTGAACCGAACTCTGAAGGCGGTCCTGCCGGTTTTTGAAAAGCACAAACGGCGCTGTATTTTTCGAACCTGGACAGTGGGCGCGCACTCGGTCGGCGATTTGATCTGGCATGAACCGACTCTGGAGAAGACAGTCGCGGGGATCGACAGCCCTGCCTTCGTCCTCTCGATGAAATACGGCGAATCGGATTTTTTCCGTTACCTCTCACTCAACCGGAATTTCTTCGTAACCGATATTCCGACGATCGTTGAGCTGCAGAGCCGGCGTGAATACGAGGGCTGTGGTGAGTTCCCGAGCTTCATCGGAGGCGACTACGAACAGCTCGCGATCGAGCTGCGTGACGCTCCCAATGTGATTGGTATTTCGGTCTGGTGTCAGACCGGTGGGTGGACGCCGTTCCGTCGACTTGCCTTTATCGATGACTCTGCGATCTGGACTGAGATCAACACCTTCGTAACCCTGCGTTTGTTTAAGCATGGAGAGATGGTGGAGGAGGCGTTGACGCATCTTCCGAACGTCGATAATCGTCCCGCTTTGATTGAGTTGCTTCGCCTGTCGGAAGAGGTGATCACGGAGCTTCTCTATCTGCCGGATTTTGCGAAGCAGCGATTTTACTTCCGGCGAGTGCGTATTCCGCCTCTGATCGGGGTCTATTGGCACCATATTTTTGTGGCTCATTCGCTGAAGAAAATGCTCTCCCACGTCGTCGATGACGGGGAAGTCAGTATCCGTTCCGCTCGCGCCGCGATGGCAAAAATCAAGCGGATGAGAACTCTCGCCCTGATTTGTCACCTTCCCGAAGAGGACATCGAATACATGGAGTACACTCTGGGGATCGTCGCCCTTGCGCGTGAGTATTTTTTCCGGCCTTTTGACGATGAAATGAAGGCGCGCCTTGAGAAAGCGAAGAAGAAATACAAAAAGCGCTATCCGAAAGGTTCCCGCTATCGCTACACGGTGAAGCTCGATTTTAAGCCGTTTAAATTAAATCGGCGCTACCTCGGCTTCTTTAAAGCCCATCTCCTGCGCAAGAAGTCGGCCTATCGCTTCATCGACAAAATCATCGGGCTGCGTTTGCTATCGCTTGTGTATTTCGCTCTGAAGCGAACACGTCCCAAGATGGTTCCCAAAATTGCGAGGAAGAGCGCGATGGGACTTGATGCCATCTTCAAATAAGTCCCGCTCTGGTTCCGCCTGACCGTTTTTTGGCGGTGCCGGTGACTTGTCCCTTCCGGCAGGGTAAGAAAAAAGCCCTCCGTTTCCGGAGAGCCTTTCTACTTCAAAAATTTGGGGGATTTGTCTGCCTGACAAATTCAATACCCGATCAGTAATCGAGAGCAACGATGCCGATTTCCTCGGGGACGAGGTATTCCTGCGCATTGTTGAGTGAGGCCGAAGTGCGCTCGAGCCACTGGGTGAGAGGCACTTCAGTGAAGCGGGGAAGACCTGCAGGATTGTTCAAGGCAACGGCGAGTTCCACTTCGGAAGTGGCGAGTGCCGTCGCAAGATCATCTGAAGGAGCGGGGATTTCCACTTCCGTTCCGCCGAGATAGCGAAGTGCTTTTGCGGCGAGACTTCCTTTCCATGGCACCTCATTGCGAGAGTCACCGGGAAGGTGTGCAATGATGTAGTCCGCCTGATCGGCAAAAATTTCCGTGATGTCGCAGATCTCTTCGTTGCATCGCTCACTGCGTGTGTCGGTTACGACGAGAGTCATTTCGGTGTCGAGTTCAGCGAGGAGATTTTCGAGATCGTGCTCTTCGCAAAGCTCACCCCATACGCGGGCGGCACCGGTGTGCACATCGAGAACGATGGCATCGTGATTATCAATCGCTCCAATCATCAGAGAGAGGTCGAACTGGTCCTCAAGGTCCCAGAACTCTCCTGTGAAGGAGTCTGTCATGTCCATTTCATTGGACGTAACAGCGAGGTGATTCACTTCGAGTGAAGCGAGATGATGGGTGATAGCGCGTGCAACGGAAGACTTCCCGGAGCGCTCTAAGTCATTTACTACGACAATAAGTTTTTTCATGGCAGGTCAAATTTTGTAATACGACTATAAATTTTATAATTTTCGGATCAAGACAAAAGTTTAACTTTTTCAAAAAATTAAGATCTCTTAAAGATTTGATGACCGAATATCAAAATTAAATCGTTTTTTCGTGTTTGTGTTTTTGAGGGGTTTGTTTCGTACTTACCGACGAATAGAGACCTCCGATGATGATGGTTTGTTCACATTTTTTGCTAAATTTGTCGAAATCTCGGGCATTGGAGCCTTTGGCCGGCCTGTGCCTGAGCGATTGTGGCAGTAATGCCGACCTTCTGGCGCGAAAGCTGCGTTACAATTCTGGCGCCGGTTTTCCCTTTGACGGAATCTAATTCCTCAATAGTGTAGCCGCGAAGCCCCGATATGGGGTTCTTATGACAGTCCGGGCAATCAGTCGGGACGCCCGTTTTAAAGAAACACGTTTACTCTAACTATTATGGCATCCTACGGAATTAATGGATTTGGACGAATTGGCCGCAATGTATTGCGCGCAATGACCCCTGAGCAGCTCAAGAAAGTCGTTGCTATCAACGACCTCACTGACAACAAGACGCTCTCTCACCTTCTCAAGTATGACTCCACAGCTGGCCGTTTCCCCGGCACTGTGACATTCGACGATGAGTCAATCACTGTGAATGGTCACCGCATTCTTGCTACGGCAGAGCGCGACCCAGCCAACCTCGACTGGGGTGGTAAAGGTGTTGACGTTGTTCTCGAGTCGACAGGCTTCTTCGTCGATCGTGACGGTGCTGGTAAGCACATCGCAGCCGGCGCTAAGAAAGTGATCATCTCCGCTCCTGCGAAAGATCCAGATCTTACGTTCTGTATCGGAATCAACAGCGACCTTTACGAAGCTGACAAGCACCACATCATTTCCAACGCTTCCTGCACGACTAACTGTCTTGCTCCTATGGTAAAAGTTCTCAACGACTCTTTCGGTGTTGAGAAAGGTTTCATGAGCACAATCCACTCCTACACAGGTGACCAGGTTGTTCTCGATGCGCCTCACAGCGATCTTCGCCGTGCCCGTACCGCTGCAGAAAACATCATCCCGTCCAGCACAGGTGCTGCGAAGGCAATCGGCCTCGTTATTCCTGAGCTTAACGGAAAACTTCAGGGTGGTGCCTTCCGTGTTCCTACTCCTACCGGTTCAGTGACTGACTTCAGTGCGATCCTTGGAAAAGAGACAACCGTTGAAGAGATCAACGCCGCTTTCAAAGCAGCTGCTGAAGGTCCTCTCAAAGGTATTTTCCACTACAGCGAAGATCCTCTCGTCCTCAAGGACATCGTTGGTGATCCACACTCCTGTATCCTCGACGGTCTTACGACAATGGCTCAGGGCAACTTCGTAAAAGTGGTTGGCTGGTATGACAACGAGTGGGGTTACTCAAACCGCGCCGTGGATGCCATGGAGCTCGTTGGAGAAGGCCTCTAAGGTCGATCTTCAACCAATCAAATTTTGATTCAAGAGACGCCCCCGACTGATTCAGTTGGCGGGCGTTTTTTGTTTTGATGGGAATCCTCAGAAGAATACAGAAAGAATTTTTATGAAGCTATCGATTAGAAATATTGAGCCAGCTGGCAAGCGCGTCCTCATGCGCGTTGATTTTAACGTCCCACAGGACAAAGACGGAAACATCACTGATGACAGCCGTATCAAAGGGGCAATCCCGTCAATCGAGCACCTCACGAATGCAGGTGGCCGTGTCGTTCTGATGTCACACCTTGGTCGTCCCAAAGGTGAAAAGAATCCTGAGTTCACCCTCAAGCCGGTTGCTGATCGTCTCGGCGAACTCATTTCCGCGAATGTAAAATTCGTCGGTGATTGCGTCGGTGCTGAAGCGGATGCCGCGGTGGCTGATCTCAAGGATGGAGAAGTCCTCCTTCTCGAGAACGTGCGTTTCTACGCAGGTGAAACTGACAACGACGCTGACTTCGCGAAGCAGCTCGGTGCACACGGCGACATCTTCGTGAACGACGCCTTCGGAACCGCGCACCGTGCGCACGCTTCCACTGCCGGAGTGACCGATTACATCGACGTCTGTGCGATGGGATTTCTCATCGAGAAAGAACTCGAATACCTCGTCACCAAACTCGAAGAACCACAGCGGCCCTTCGTCGTTATCATGGGCGGAGCGAAAGTTTCCGATAAAATCCAGATCCTTGAGCGTCTCATGGAAAAAGCCGACGCCTTCATCATTGGTGGAGCGATGGCGAACACCTTCCGTCTCGCCCAGGGATATGAGATGGGCAAAAGCTTTGCCGAGCGCAAAGAGGAAGCGCTCGAAATGGCGCGTGGCATTCTCAAGACCGCTGAGGAAAACAACACACCGTTTTACCTTCCTGCCGACACCCGTCACACCCATGACTTCGCGGACGACGCTCCAACCGAGTGTACCGGAATCTGGGGCGAAGAGGGAACTGCGGTTCCCGCTGACCGCGAAGGCATCGACATCGGTGACGTAGCGATCAAGGAGTTTGAAGAAGTCATCGCCGGAGCCGGCACCGTGATCTGGAACGGACCAATGGGAGTGTTCGAGAAACGCGGTTTCGATATCGGAACCAAAGCCGTCGGCGCAGCCATCGCCGCGAACGAGAAAGCCATCACCATCGTAGGTGGCGGCGACTCTGTAACCGCAGCCAACCAATTCGGATTCGGCGAGAAAATGGATCACATGTCCACCGGTGGAGGCGCCTCCCTCGAGTTGCTCGAAGGAAAAGACCTTCCCGGCATCGCCGCACTCGACGACGCTTAATCAGCAAATCAAACAGGGTTGGGTCGATGAGCCAACCCTGTTATATAAGTGACTTCTCTTTCTTCCGTCTCTCTCCGTTTCACTCCGAATCTCTTGAGTCACCGATCTAAGAGGGTTAAGTCACCAAATACCTTTTACTTTTTACCTTTCACTTTCTACGCGCCTGAGGCGCACCCCAAACATGAGCCGTAAACCTATTATCGCCGCCAACTGGAAGATGAACGTGACTCCCTCCGAGGCTGTTACTTATCTTGATTCATTCCTCGGAACTTTCAAAGAGGCTGTCCCTGTCGACATCGTCATCGGAGCTTCCTTCGTCACTTTGCCGAAAGCCGCTGAGCTGATCGGACCCAACCCTGCCGTTTCTGTCGCTGCGCAAAACATGTCCCACGAAGCCTCCGGTGCTTTCACAGGTGAGACGAGTGCCGCGATGCTCAACGACGTCGGTGTTGATTACGTGATCCTCGGCCACAGCGAGCGTCGCTCACTTTACGGTGAGTGTGACTCTGTCATTAACAAAAAAGTTCACGCCACTCTCGCAGCGGGGATGAAGCCGATCCTTTGTATCGGTGAATCTCTCGAAGAGCGCGAAGGCGGAAAGCTTGAGAGCGTTCTTTCTGAGCAGCTCGAAGGCAGCCTCGCTGACGTCAGTGCTGAGCAGATGGCTGATATCGTGATCGCCTATGAGCCCGTCTGGGCCATCGGAACCGGTGTCACCGCGACCTCCGAGCAGGCGCAGGACACACAGAAATTCGTTCGCAGTGTTCTCGAGAAGCTCTTCGGAGGAGACGTCGCCGGAGCAACTCGCATCCAGTACGGTGGCAGCGTCAAACCCGGTAACGCCGGTGAGCTCATCGGTCAGCCTGACATCGACGGTTTCCTCGTTGGTGGTGCTGCGCTTGACCCAACCAGCTTTGCTGAAATCGTTTCCGCTGGAATCGCCGGCTAATTGACGATACGAGCGTCGATTCGGCGCTCAATGATTTAAGAGAAAGCCCGCTTCCGAAAGGAGGCGGGCTTTTTTGTGTTTCGGCGAAACGGTCCAATTGACATTGATCTCAAAGCAGCTGCGTTTGCAAAAACGCGGCTCAAAGCCTATCCGCTCTTTCCGGAAGCCTTTATCATTTTCCGTCATCCGAAGGTCGAAGGCATTCGCCGGCCGCATCGGCTTGATCCATGATAAGGAGTATGATTAGGAAAAGGAAAAAGAGGTGGGTGATCGGGGGGATTTAAAATCACTCCCCAATGCAATAGATTGCCTTTTGTGAACGGAGGAGGATTTTCCCGTCAGAAACGACCGGAGCGGCGTTGAAGATCGTATCGTCACCGGCGATTTTGTTGTGAGCGATCACTTTCAGTTCCTCTTTTGAGGGCTCGATCACATAGACACCGTTGGCGCGGCTCTGGGCGTAGATTTTTCCTCCGGCGAGAACGGGGGAGCCATAGAACGGCTTTCCTTTTCCTTCAGTGAGGTCGGGGATGCGGGCCTGCCAGAGTTCGTCAGCTTCACCGGGCATTGCCGCGAAGGCGATCCCGCTGTCGGCGACCCAGTAGAGAATGCCATCCGCTTCGACAGGGGCTGTCATGTAAGTGGCAGGCTTCTGGGTGTCATAGAGTATTTCGTCGGAAAGATCACCTTTGCCGCCGACCTTGAGCGCGACGCGGGCGGTGCGGGGGTAGCCCCCTGACACGGTGATAATGTCACCGCTGAGATGAGCGGAGTTTGACATGTTCCCGGGGAGGTTGTATTCCGCGAACCAGCGCAGTTTTCCGGACTCGGGATTGATTCCCCAGATTTCCCCGACGGCTGCGAAGACGAGATCAGTGCGCGTCTCATCGACTTTGACGACAATCGGCGTCCCGTAAGTCTGCACGAGACTGTCGCCTTCGGCGCGCCACTTTTCGACTCCGTCTTTCTTGTTGAACGCGATGATCGCATTGGTCTCTTCGCCGGCGGGAACGATGAGGAGATCATTAAGTAGAATCGGGCTCGAAGCGGATCCCCAGGCTTTGGGGGAACTGAGGTCTCCTGTTCTCGCTTTCCAGAGTTGGTTGCCCTCGAAATCGAAGGCGTAGACGCCTGCCTTTCCAAAAAAGCAGTATACCGCTTCACCGTCTGTCACCGGAGTGCTGCTCGCCCATCCGTGTTCTGTGATGTAGCCGCGCGCGGGATCTTCGGGGTAGTCGGCGCCAACGGTCTTCGTCCAGAGGATTTCGCCGGTTTTCAGAGAGAGGCGGCTGAGGTGTCTCTCTCTCGCGCCTTCCTCACCCGAGAATGAGGTCACGAATACGGCATCGCCTGAGATGATGGGTGTCGAGGTGCCTTCTCCGGGAAGCTCTGTATTCCATAGCATGTTGTTCGTTTCGCTCCAGGTTGTCGGGACAGATTCCGAGCTGATGCCGTCGGCATTTTCGCCGCGAAACTGAGGCCAGTCTGCCTTAGTTGAGACTGGAAATGAGAGCGAGAGAGCAAGAAGGAGATACGAAAACGGGAATTTCATAGGAATAGAACCCTGGAATGAGGAAAAAGATTCTCACAAAATTGGCTAAAGAAGGATCGTGGAAACTTAATCTTTGTGAAGCAAAAAAATGCGTCGAGGTGCTTTGCTTTTCCGGAAAGAAGTCCAGAGTGAAGTCTTGCGACGCATCTTACAGGGAGGGGTAATTGCGTGGGTGCTCTTAACGGTATCCTCGTGCTCAATCGTGCCTGCGAAGTTGATTCGAGTCGATGCTTTGGGATTCGGAGGACATTCCGTTGCGAAGCAGTCATTGCACCGTCTCTTTGAAGAGGCGCTCGCAACGCCGAATGAGGGCGCTTCCGCTGACTCGCTTGGTCATGCGGTTGAGCGCTGGCGAATCCTGAATGGGGATGCTTTGTCAGGTGTGGTCGAGCCGTCATCGGATTCCTCAACGAAGGAGACCTTTCAGGTTCGTTTCCGGACTGACGGTGCGTTCCGGTTTTCGCCCGCGTATTTTGACGAGCTCAACCCCGCCTCTGCTTACAAGATCAAAAAAATTGATCGCTATACCCGCGAGGGCGTCGGAAGTCCGATGCGGGCAGTCCGTGAGAATCGGGGCCTCGATCAATTTGAGCTTTGCTATCCCCCCGAGGGCATCACAAGGGAGGTGACCGCAGTGATCCATCCGGGGAAATCGAGAGGCGGGACGCGTTCTCTGGAAATCGAATTGTTGTGCACCCTCGAACGCGAGACGGTGACCGTCGGCGGGCGCACCCGGCCGCTTGCTGCTGATTATTCGGTGGCTCTTGCGGCTCTTCTCTCCGAGTCCGGAGATCTCAGTCGGCTCGAAGTGGTTGATCTTTTTACCCCGACTCCGAAGCGTACGCCCAAGCTTTATCTGATGGAGCGATATGACCCTGACAAAGAGCCATTGATTATGATTCACGGGCTCCTTGATTCTACTCTTGCCTGGGCTGATTTAACCAATGCGCTTCGGGCGGATGAGAAGATTCGCCGGCGTTACCAGATTTGGCACTTTCTCTATAACACTTCGGCTCCGGCCCTTTATTCCGGCCGAATTCTCCGCACTCAATATAGGGAGGTCCGTGAGAGTTTTGATCCAAGTGGGGGAGATCGTGCCTCGCGGCGAACGACCTTGCTCACGCACAGCATGGGCGGGCTGGTGGCACGAGGGCTCATCACGGATCCGGGTAATGCGTTTTGGGAAGCTGCATTTACGCAACCGCTCGATTCGCTCAAAATGAGTAGCGAGGACCGGGCAGGTTTGAAGGACGCGTTTTACTGGAAGCCTGAACCGAGTGTGAAGCGGGTGATCTTCATCTCGGTTCCTCATCGCGGGAGCAACTACGCGGACAATCTCATAGGGCAGATCGGCGGGGCTTTCGTGAAGCCTCCGAGCGCTTTTAAGGAATTTTACGAACGTATTTCCTCCTCTAATCCGGGCGCTTTTACTGAGGCGTATGCGGAGTTGGGTTCCGGCAAAATGACGAGTGTCAGTGCGCTTTCCCCGCGTCAGCCGACTCTTCAGATTCTGGCAGACTTGCCGCTCGGATATCCGGTCGCGCTCCACAGTATCATCGGAGATCGGGGGAGAGGCGGGGATCTGGAAAAAAGCTCTGACGGGATTGTTCCCTATTGGAGCAGCCATCTCGACGAAGCTGTTTCGGAGGAAATCGTTCCGACGAATCACCGGGCTCTGGACGACATCGAGACGATTGAGGAGGTCACGCGGATTCTTTATCTGCCCTAGAGAGCTCATTCCGCTTCATGGCGCATTGCAGGGCTGGCGTTGTTTTGATGAGGCGGCAGGTTTGGGGATGAAAATCCGAACAGGTCATTTTGCAGGTGTATTGGTTGCCATGGCCGGATCGGTCCTTCTGGCGAATGAGCGGCCCAATGTGCTCATGATCGCTGTCGATGACCTTCGTCCCATGTTGGGGTGTTACGGGGATTCCCGGGCGATCACCCCGAATATCGATGCGCTTGCTGAGGAGGGGATGTTGTTTGAACGGGCATTTTGTCAGTATTCAAAATGCGGGCCTTCGCGGCTTTCTCTGATGACGGGATTGAAACCAAAGACGGTTGGTGTGTTCGGCCATGGGATCCGCTCTCTCGAGAGGTTCCGGTCCGGCGATGCCAACGGGATTACGATGGCGGAGTGGCTCAAGAATCACGGGTATGAAACCCGGAGTTTTGGCAAAGTGGATCACGATGGCTGGAGCCAACTGCGGGACTGGAGTGAACCTCCTTCTCCGGGACGCGATGGGGAAATGCTTGAAGTTGTGAATGAGGCGGATCTTTCTGCGCCCACTGCGATTGCTGAGCGATGGGACTGTCCTGTCATGCAAAGCCCGGATGTTCCCGATGATCATCTCTTCGCGGGCCGGATGACCAACGAGGTGATCAGGGAGCTGGAGAGAAGAGAGGATGAGCGGCCTTTTTTCTACGCGGTTGGGTTTCGTCGACCGCACCTGCCGTTTGTCGCTCCGAAGCGATACTTCGACCTGCACGAGCCCGATGGATCGTGGCTGCCGCGAAATCCTGAACCACCGGCAGGTGTCCCTCCTGTGTCCTGGTTCAGTTCAGACGGCTACGTTGGCGGAGCGAAGAAAATCGGTATCACAATTCCGGTGCGTCCCAATCGTCAGCAGGCGGTTTTGCTCAACGGTTTTGAGATGCGAAGCTATGAAGGGGTTCGAAATCTGGGTCTCCTCGAAAAGGCGGATCAACTGAAATTGCAGCAAGCCTATGCGGCCTGCGTTTCCTATGTGGATGCACAGATTGGACGTTTGCTGGAGTCGTTGAATTTGTCCGGGAAGCGGGAGAATACGATTGTTCTCCTGTGGTCTGATCACGGATGGCACCTCGGCGAGCTCAGTGTCTGGGGGAAAATGACCAACTACGAAACGGGGACTCATGTGCCGCTGATTATTGATGCGCCGGGCAAGGCGCCGGGACGCACGGCTTCATTGGCGGGGCTTATTGATCTTTACCCTACCTTGTGTGATTTGACCGGTGTGGAGAAGCCCCCGCATCTGGAGGGAGTCAGTCTCGTGCCGGTCCTCGAAGATTCTGATGCGGCGGTTCGGGAGACGGTTCAGAGCTACTATGTTCGATACAACGGAAAGTTCACGGGCGACTCGGTGAGGACAGATCGATACCGGTACCAACTCTGGAAGAACCGTGAGGGTGGAGTGGAAAGCGAGGAGCTGTATGATCTTACCGCTGATCCACTCGAGCAGAGAAACCTCGTGAAGCGCGATCCTGACAGGGCAGAGGAATTTCGTGGACTGGTGGAGTCGGAGTCCGGCGATTGACTAGAGAGCCCGGATTTCGAACCGGGTTTTTGCCTCCGCGTTGGTTTTGTTATCGCGGGCTGTGATTTCGTGTTCGCCCGGGGCGAGAATCGCCCAGAATTTTCCGTTCTCGTTTCGGATTGTCAGGGTGGTGCTGCTCCACTCGATTTCAGAAGTATCGGATGAAGATACTTCGAGGGGGAATCGATTTCCATTTCCCGGTAAATCAGGATCGAGCAGCGCGACAGTGCCTTCCAGCGGGCTCACGATTCTCAAGGTGGCGGGGAGAGGGGGATTCGCTTCCGATGCTTTAGCGATAGCGGAGAACTGCTTCACGGGAGCGCTCGCATTGACCCACCAGGAATGGTAGGTCGAGGGGAGAATCGTAAGACCGGTATCGGAGTAATCCGAGGCGGTCGCGTCGTGGGGAAAATTCCCATTGATGAACCATTCGGCTCTGGTTCGGGAAGCGGGAAGATCGATCGCTTTGGTCACTGCTTTTCCGCTGATTCGGTCCACCGTTTTGCGTTCGACGCCACCGGGCACTTCATACCAAATCGCTTTCCGCTTGCGATACAATTCCGCCATGACCTTGTGATAAATCGGTGCTGCGCCGATCGCTCCGGAAACCTTATCCAGTGGCTGGTTGTCGAAACGACCAACCCAGACGCCAACCGTGTATTCGGGGGTGAAGCCTACCGTCCAGTTGTCGCGAAAATCGGTCGAAGTCCCCGTTTTTGCCGCGGTGCGAAAGGGGAGCTTGAGCGACGAATTGAGGCCGAAGGCTTTCGCCCGGGCCTGATTGTCGGAGAGTATGTCCGCGATCAGCCAGCAGGCATTGTGATCGAATATACCGGTGGCCGGGACCGGTGGCTCTTCGGCGAGGAGACGGTAGGGGCGATGTTCACCGAGTCGGGCGATGGTTGCGTATCCATTGGTCAGCTCAAGAAGTCGAACTTCGGCATTTCCCAGCGTGAGCCCCAGCCCGTATTTGTCAGCGTCACTTTCGAGGCTGGAAAAGTTCAGTCCCTCTTTGAGTCGGGTATGGAGCGCTTCGGGACCGCCTACCTCGTTGAGTAATTTAACGGCGGGCACATTCAGAGAATTCGCGAGCGCCTCGCGGATCGAAACCGGTCCGGTGAACTGACGGTCGAAATTCACAGGCTGATAGGACCCCGTGGATGTGATGTATTCAATCGGTGTGTCAGCGAGAATGGAGGCGGCGGTGTATCCGTTCTCAAAGCCAAGGAGGTAGGTGAACGGTTTGAGGGTCGAGCCCGCTGATCGGGGGCTCCAGCTTCCGTTGATCTGGCCTGAGCGTGAACCAAAGAAGGAGCGTGATCCGGTCAGGGATTTGATCGCTCCGGTTTCATTTTGGATGACAACGACGGCTCCCTGAAGGTCATCGCGGGTCCCTGTTTTCTCGACGAGCCTTGAGAGTTCGGAGGTTAGGGTTTGCTCGACAAAATTCTGAAGCTGGAAGTTCAATGTCGTTCTTATTGCTTTCTCGTCACAGGTGGTGATCTCAGGGTGTTGACTGGTGATGAGGTCCGTGAAGTGGGGGGCGTTGAATTCGGCGACGCTCCCCCGCTGAAGTTGGATGGTTTCATGGCAGGCCAAATCGTGGTCCGGCTCCGAAAGGAAGTCCTCTTCAGCCATTCGCATCAAAATCCACTTACTGCGTTTCTCTGCTCCTACGAGATTTCGAAAAGGATTCAAACGTGACGGTTTGTTAGGTAAGCCCGCAAGCAGCGCCGCCTCTGCGGCCGAGAGATCGGAAAGGGGTTTGTTGAAGTAGCCTCTCGCGGCCGCGCGCGCTCCGGTGAACTGGTTTCCGTAGGGAAGCCGATTCAGGTAGGCCGTCATGATCTCCTCCTTGGAGGAAAACATTTCCAGCTTCCTCGCTGTCATCGTTTCGATGAGTTTGGTCCGGAAGGTTCGTCTTCTCGGCGGTGAGTAAATCTTGATTGTCTGTTGGGAGATCGTGGAAGCGCCCGAGGTGAAGCGCCCGTGAGTGAGGGCGTCGCGAATGGAGCGAAGCACCCCGGGAAGATCAATTCCGTTGTGTTGATAGAATCGACTGTCTTCGGCCGCGAGGGTCGCTTCGATGAGGACCGCGGGGAACTCCTCAAAAGTTGCGGGTGCTTCGGCGCGGAGGTCACCGTCGAGCATGCGCCGAATGACGGTTCCCTCCTCATCCAGGAAAACGATGCCCTCGGGTGCGCTCGTCCCCAGATTCTCAGGAAGAGGAAAGAACAGCGGGACGATGTAGAGAACGATGCCCCCGAGGAGCAGGGAGAATCCGAAGAATTTCAGAATCTTCGATTTCATCTCGCCGCGACCGCTCCACCGTTATCGTTCCGGGCTCTTGCTGAAATGCTCTCCGTTCCGCTGAGCCCATAACGCTGCGGTTCATACATGGCTTCGATTTTTGCCGGAGGCGCGGTAACATCGCCGGGCGCGTTAACACGGGCGAGATACTGCAACGTGTAGTCCCCGGCCCGGTAGACACTGTCCGCGAAAAAGAGAACGCGATCTTTCCGGATCTCACGGTAGTTGGTGTAAAGCGTTCGCGCTTTCCGGTCCGTATTCACCTTCTTCGTTTCCTGTGTTTTGAATTCCGGATTCACCGCTTCGAAAATGGCAGGGAGGGGATCGTCGATCGCGATGTAGCTTTCCCGCTCGTTGGGAATGTTCACATCGAGGGAAATGAGAATGAGGTCGCCCACCTGAATATTTTCAGCCGGGGCGATGGAACCGTCGTTGAGTACTTTTTCATAGCGGCGGCTGATCGCAAATCCCTGATTCTCCGGTTTGATCGGCATGATCGCCGGTCTCGATGAGACGATCAGATTGGCGTGGACAGGACTGGAGTGGCTCGCTTTGATGGTGAGTTTTGAAGGATCCTGATTCGCCGAAAAGGGAATCGAGATGGTCTTCCCGGCAGGTTTGTCAGGGAGTTGAACCTGAAAGGTCTCTTCTCCCATTGTCACCGATATATCATTGGCCCCGAGTTGGTCGCTTGTGGCTTCGCCATATTCAGCAAGGGCGATAAGAGGCCACGCATTGGAGTAGGTGCTGCCCCAGCCGTTTCGAGGGCCCTTCAGTTTCATCAACTCGGAGACCAGTTTCCCGGATTCCTCCGAGTTCGCATTGAGTTTCGTTTGAGCGAGCAGCTGTGTCGCGACGATGTAGGGCCGCTTATACCAGGAGACTTCCGCTACCGGAACATTGGGATCCGGATTGAGAAGAACCGCGATTCGTTCGGGTGCCTGCGTTTCGCTTTCTATCATTGCGAGAGCGAGAAGGGCGCGTGCCTCAGCGGAAAGCTCACTCTGTTTCTGGAAGAGCACTTCGTGATAGGACGGCTCTGATTTCCCGGCGAGAGCGAGGGTGTAGCAGGCGAGGCAGCGTTGTGAGAGTTCGTAGGTGTTTTTGATCTCGCCGGCTTTTCGGAGTTGGGCTGAGAGGTAGTTCCATAGTGCCTCGGCCTGCTCCTCAGGAACCGGTATTTCATGACGTTGTGCAATCGCGATGGCGACGCCGGCGTAGGCGCTGCCCCAGAGGACTGAGTTGCTAGAGCCGGGCCAGTAACCGAGCCCGCCGTCACCGGTTTGCATCGAGAAAAGCCGGGCGATCCCGGTTTCAATCGTCGCGGCGACTTCAGCTTCGGTCTTTTCCAAATCGGGAAGAACAGGGCGAAGTTGCTGAGTGCTGAGCCATGGGATCAGGGATGAAGTGGTTTGTTCTACACAACCATAGGGATAGTTGAGAAGGTAGCTGAGGGCATCACCTGCTTCTACGAGTCTGGAATTCGAAAGCGTGAGCGCCACCTCCCCCGTTCCTTCGAGGAGGCGAGGAGCGAACTCGCTGAGAGCGTCCGTGTTTTCTCCGCCATCGCGAAGGCTGAGGGAGTGCGATTCGCGAAGAGTGGGAAGGGGGTAGCCTACCTGAATCTTCGATTCGGTTGCGTCACGGAGCTGTGTCTCGGTGAGTGATGCGACTTTCCAGGTCCATTTGGCTTCCCCGACTTCGGTGAGTGCCACGGGAAGGGCAAAGGATTCCGTCTCGCCCGGCTCGATGAATGCGGAGAGGGTTCGCGAGGTTTCGGTTGGAATCGCTGCGTTGGTTGGAGCGGGAGTGCCTATCTTCGTCAGAAAGACGGCGTGTTCGTCGAGCTCAACGGTGAGCGAGATTTCCTGGCGCTTCTCAGTGTTGTTGTGGACGATCGCGGCGACGTCGATCTGATCGGTTACGTTGGTAAACCGCGGAAGCGCGGGCTCGATCATGAGGGGCTTGTTGATTACGAGGGGGGCTTCCGCGTGTCCGAAGCGGTTCTCTTGAGCGACAATCGCCATGACCCGGAAAGTGGTGAGATTGTCGGGAGCGACAAATTCCGTCGTGACCTTTCCGTCCTCATCGGTTTTCAGGGCCGCTTCCCAGAAGGCGAGTGCTTTAAAGTCTTTTCTGAGTCGGTCAGGATTGGTTCCATCGCCCATGCCTCCGCCGCCGATAACGTAACCTTTGTTATCGAAATACTGTTCTTGAGGGTTCTCGGCAAGGAGGTCGCTCAGGCTCTGTCCGGTCCAGACCGCGAGTGGGAACTCTTCGAAAAAGACCCCGGCGGGATCCGGCGTCTCATGATTGGTGAGGCTGAGGACGCCTTCGTCTACCGCGAAAAAGGTCACTTCCGCATCCGGGACAGGGGTGCCGTCGTGTGAGGTGATCGTCGTGGAAACTTCGACCGTCTCGCCGGGTTGATAGGATTTTGCTTCACCGGTATCGATCGTCGTCGCGAGGTGTGACGCAGGGTCGTCGACGTTGATCTGGCAATAGCCGAGCCGGTAGTCGGCTGACCGGTGAATGTGGGGGCTCTTGTCGGACCCCCGGATGATCATGAGCGATGCAAATATATTGGGAGCGCAATCCGCATCGACGGGGACTTCGAGAACGGTTTCGTAGTCTGTGATGGCGATGGACTCAGTGGTGCGAACGCCGCCACGCTCGGTCGTGAAAAGCGCCTGTCCGAAAACGGGAGAGCGTGCGAGTAGTTTGGCGGTCTCCCCGGCTTTATAAGTGGTTTTGTCAGGAATAAGATCGATGCGGATAACGTCGTGCCATGACCACGAAGGTTCTTCAGCCCCGATCACAGTGAAGCGTGAGCGCGTCAGCACAGGGCGGCCCTGTGCGTCCCGGCCCGAGAGGGTCATGAGATAGTCGCCTGCTTTTTCGAACTGGATCTGCTTTGGATTGGCGGCGGTGAGGCCGGTTTTTGCTTCAATCTGAGTGGTGAAGAGAAAGTCCTCTTCCGAGATGGTCTCGAGGCGGCGCTCATTTCGGAAAGTGGGGCGCCCGTTGGCACCGATCACTTTTACGGTGTACCAGAGTTCCCGTTCGACGAGGATTTTGGCAGCGACAGGCTCGGTGTATGCTTCACCGTCTGTGGTGACAGCGGCGATGGAGAAAGTGGCGGTGTCGCCGGCGCGGTGGACCCCGTCAGGTTTCCGGAGCCCGAGGTAAAAGTCGGAACTGTGAACCGTGAAGGCTTTTGAATTGGAGATCGTTTGTTGATTCGCATCCGTGACCTCAGCGGTGATAGAGACCTTGCGCGGGGCCGGCTTGGGCCCCTGATCGGGAAGGGTGAATTCGATCGTTCCCTCCCCTTTGGAAGTGAGCTGCCCGGTCCCGTCGGCTGAAAAATTATCGCTATCCTGAGTGTCGTCCCCGAACTGAAATTCGTCGAAGCCTTTGGGGCGGGGGAAGTCATCGTAGGAATAGAGATTCCACGCGAATGACGCTTTGGAGAGTGATTTGCCCATGTAGTAGCGGGCATTCAGCGGGATGCTGATTTCTTTGCCGGAGAGATAGGATGACTCGCCTTTGAGCGATACCTCGAAGGTGTTGACGCGGTAGTCTTCAACTTGAAAGGAACCGTGTGTGATGAGCCTCCAGTCGGGGTGCTCTCCTTCTTTGAGCTTGTTGAAATCGATTTCGATGGAGTGCCATCCCATTCCCGCTGCGGGGAGTTTGAAGGCGTCATCGAAGCTGCCTAATTCGGAGAAGCTGATTTCCCGGTCCACGATCTTACGATGACGGGAATTGAAGATGCGCAGTTGCGCGGTTCCGGCGGCGGCCCCGAGGAGGCTGTCTTCATCGACGAATCGCGATATGGCTTTGAGCTTCACTTCGTCGCCGGGGCGATAGATATTGCGATCGGTGAAGAGGAGGGTGCGACGTTCGCCTGTCACGAGGTCGTCGTAGCGTTGCGGGATGGAAAAACTCCAGAGTCCGGTTGAGCTGAGATCGCCGTGGAATCGAATGACGTGACGGTCATTTCCAAGGCGGGCGTCGAGGTAGAGAGTGCCTTCAATATCACTGTAAACTTCGGGTGGAATCGTGGCGGTGCCGTCGACTCCGGTTTTTGTTCGATGCAGTGACTGTGCCGTTTCGGTGGCGACCTCGACTTCGAGCCCGGAGAGCGTTTCCCCTGACTTTAAGGAAAAGGCGTAGAGTGAGGTTCCTTTTCCTGATTGCTTCCAGGCGAGGCCGATGTCGGTGAGTTGAATGAGACTCTGGGCACCGACAGCGAGATCGTCGCGAGTGGCGGATTTTCCTTCGGAGCAGAGGTAGAAGGCTCCCGTGGTGGCACCGTCGGCGAGCTCGTTCCAGTCGAGCGTGATGGATTCGGATTTGTCGACTCCCAC
>JARGPH010000009.1:161469-164125 GCA_029213065.1 Verrucomicrobiales bacterium
TCCGTGAATTTTTCGAAGGTCGTTTTTCCGGGTGCCATCGCAAACGGCGTCGCTTCTTCGCCTCCCCATCCTTCGTAGTTATTGTCGTAGTCATGGAGGGCGACGATGAGTTCGGCTCCTTCGAGACGTTTCATTCGGGTGCGAAGCCCGGTCAGATTTCCTGTTTTGATTTCAAACTTCCGATGGCCCGAAGCGTTTTGGGTTGAGCTGAAGGCGGGGTAAGTGATAAATCCCGGATTTGGAATGAATGTGACCTCTTTCGAGACGAACTGCTGTGATTGAGTTTTGTCGCTCGCGAGAATGCCCTCACGAATCCTCACTTCGTAATGGATCCCGTAGTCGAAGTCGCCGTTGACGAGAATCTGGCGTCGTGAGGAGGTAAAAGTCAGGTTTGCCGGGGAGGGGGAGATGGAGATGAAATCCTTCAGCCTTGCTTCATCGAATTCTTTTGCGAGGGCGTATTTGTTATGTTTGATCCGCAGCTTGAGTGTTCCGTTGTAGGGATTGGAGGTTTCGATTTCATCGAATTTGAAAGCATAGAGTTCACCTACATAGTCGAGGCTGCTTTCGGTAATATGCTTTTTGCCGTCGATGCTTCCGAATCCCAGCTTGGCGTGGAGGTGCCATTTGAAGCCGATGGGTAGAGCTTGTGCCGGCCGAAAGAGAATCAGATTTTCAAGCGCTGCCGCTTGGTCGGGGCGTGAGTGAATTCGTTTTACCTCTTCCGCAGTCGGGCGCGTTGCGACGAGTCTCGCGAATTGCTTTTTCTCCTTGTCGTAGAGTTGGAAATACCTGGCGGCCTGACCGGGATCGACCGGGGCGCTGAACTGCAGTAAAAAGGGGGACTGCGCCGTTAGCGGATTATTGCTGTTGTTGAACTGGTAGGGATACCGGCTGAATGTGAGGCTTTGAACGGCTTTTTTCCCCGTTTCCTCTGCGATGCCCTCGGTGTGACCTGCGAATGTTAGAAAACAGAGACAGGCAAGTGAGTACAGGTGAATCAGCGACGTTGATTTCATAGTGGCAAGCGTATAGACCGGAAGTGGTCGGAGAGTTGGACTCTCAATACGTACACTTTATGAAATTCTTTCAAAAAGAGCGATCCCTTTTCGAGATACCTCTAAATAAGAACGGCAGTTCTCACAAAAGGTGGAATCGGACATCCCATCGCATCCGCCATCGCACGGATCAGTTCTGCTTCTCTGCTGGAAATAGCACCGTCGGCCATGACGCTTTTGCTCGCGGCTTCGAGGAGGTGCTTCTTCACGGTAGGAGTGGCTTTCGCAAATTTCTCCAACGCCGCCTCGATGTGGTCGAGACCGCATTCTCCTGCCGGTTTGAATGAAATCGTCGTTCCGAGAGTGTTGGCGATATGACGTGAGGCTTTACTGAAGGCTTCCTGGATCGCGTTGTCGTCATCGGGGTGGCTCATTGCCGCCAGCGTCGTAATGACGATTCCGGCTTCCCCGGAAAGCGAACGCAGGTTTCGGTATTTGATCCTCGGCGGACTCTGGTGCTCGAAGTAGTTGTCGAGGTGCCGTGTCACGATGTTGAGGAGAGTGAATTCAAAAAGGTCTATTCTTTTGTCGCTGTGGATTAGATCGCTGATGATCTTGCGAAAGCGTTGATACTCGCCTGACGAAAGCTTGCGGAGGGAGTGAATCGCGAGGTCGACGAGGGCCAGTTTTACAGCCGAATGAATGTTTCGGATTTCGCTGAAAAGATCACTCACGACTTGGTAGGTCGCGTCGTCGGTATCCTGCCGAAGTCGGCTCAGTTCGGCATTTCTGAGGCTTTCGTCCTGCGCCAGTAAAAGCGTAAAGACGACGGCCTGGGCGCCTGAAAGGGAGTGACAGGCTTCGATCCAGTGTTCGGGAATCGAAGCGTGGATTTTCTCTCCCAGCTGGATTTGCTCCGGGTGGAGCGCGCTCATACTCTCGATCGCTTCCGCGTCGGTGAGGTGGATTTTGCCTTCACCTCCATCGAGAAACATTCCGGGAAGCGCCCTTCCGGGAAGCGATCTTCCGGGGGAGTCAGGTATGGGACGTTCGCGACTTCTGCGCCGGTCCTCTTTCTCTGTAATCGGAGGGAGCGAGACAGCGCTGTATTCTCCGTTCCAGCTGGGGACGAGCCGTTTGATGCGATCGGAGAGGGGGGGGTGTGTTGCGAGCAGAGAGGAGGACAAAGCATTTCCAAAGAAGAGGTGGCTCGCGTCTTTTGCCATGGGATGCGCCACGGTGGAGCCCGCTGTGAGGCCGCCGATTTTCCGGAGGGCCCCGGCGATGCCGTCAGGATTTCTTGTGAACTGAACTGCGGAGGCATCGGCGAGGTATTCGCGCTGGCGGGAGATCGAAGCCTTGATCAATTTGGCGAAAAAGCTTCCTATGTAACCGATCGCGAGAAGTCCCACTCCCGCGAGCATAATGACGAGGGCCGCGCTGGCACCGTCCTTATTCCGGCTCGTATGGCGACTGCCCCGGAAAGTGCTCCGAATGATGAGCTCTCCCATGAGGGCGAGAAAGAGAATGCCGAAGAGCAGCCCGATGAGGCGCATGTTCAGTCTCATGTCTCCATTGAGAATATGAGAGAACTCATGAGCGATCACGCCCTGTAGCTCGTCGCGGGTCAGTAGCGTCATGCATCCACGGGTTACGCC
>JARGPH010000010.1 GCA_029213065.1 Verrucomicrobiales bacterium
GACGGGCTACGCTATGCGCCCCCGGGAACTCATAATAGTGGTAATAAAAGGATTCCCGCCAGTCTTCCGGCTCCTCACCCTTGAAAATCGGAACAAGGCTACTGCCCTGCATGTCCTCAGGCACTTCGGCCCCTGCGGCATCGAGAAACGTCTCCGCAAAATCAAGATTTGAGACAATTGCGTCGCTTTTCGTGCCCGCTTTAATCACTCCCGGCCATTTGGCGAGCAACGGTGTCTTCAATGACTCCTCATACATCCAGCGTTTATCAAACCATCCGTGCTCCCCGAGATACCAGCCCTGATCGCTGGAATAGATCACCAGCGTGTTCTCTGCGAGCCCCTCCTCTTCCAGGTAATCAAGCACCTCGCCCACCGCATCGTCCACCGAGCGGACACAACGCAGGTAATCCTTCACGTAACGCTGGTATTTCCACTGAATGATCTCTTTTTCCGTCATTGAATCCCGTTTGGCGAGAAAATCGGCGTTCTTCTTCGAATAGGCCGCATCCCAGGCCTTGAGTTGATAGGGATCAAGATTCCGCGGGGCCACCAACTTAAGGTCCGACGGAGTCATGTGCTCCTTGATCGTCATCGTCTGATTGGCAGCCGGGCTGGCGCGACCGGAATAGTCATCAAAAAGCGTTTCCGGCTCCGGAATTGTCTCGTCATCGAGCCAATTCAGATATTTAGGCCCGGGCTGCCAGTTGCGATGCGGCGCCTTATGCTGAAACATAAGCATAAACGGCTTATCCTTGTCCCGGGAGGACTTCAACCAGTCGAGAGCTTTGTCCTTGATGATGTCCGTGGTATACCCCGTGTGGTCCCGCTGAGTCGCCTTCGCCTCGATCCCGCCGAATAACATCGGAGGATTGTAATAAGGCCCCTGGCCGACGAGAACGTCAAAGTAATCAAAGCCCTGAGGAGTGGACTTCAGGTGCCACTTTCCGACCACTGCCGTTTCATACCCCTTTTTCCGCAAAAGCTTGGGAAAGGTCTGCTGCGAGCCGTCAAAGGTGTTCCCGTTGCGGACAAAACCGTTGAGATGGCTGTATTTTCCTGTCTGAATCACCGCCCGGCTCGGACCGCAAATGCCGTTAGTCACGTAGCAACGGGTGAAAAGCATCCCCTCATTGGCGATGCGATCGAGATTCGGAGTCGTCATTCTCGCATCCCCGTAGGCGCTGAGAGCCTGCTCACAGTGATCATCCATGAAGATGAAAAGAATATTCGGCTGCTTTTCTTCAGCGCTGACAAGGGAACTCAGAAGAAGAGCCGCAAAAATCGTGTAACAAAGCCTCATGTCCCACGATATACCCGAACGGAAGTAGTCTGCCAAGAGGGAAACCTCTAACCAAACGCCATGATCACGCGTATCATTGACGGGAGCGCCCCTTCGGATAAAGTGCCTCTCCCCAATCAAGACCGCATCGCCAACCTCAAGACATGAAACAAGAAGCCCTTTTGAAATCCTCACTCATCGCAGCTGCGATCAACTTCCTACTGCACCCCGAAAGCGCTCTGGCGATCGATTTCAAAGAAGATATCCGTCCTATTCTCAGTGATAAATGCTTCAAATGCCACAGCGGTCCCCGCGCCAAAGGGAAGCTCCGCATGGATTCCGATGAAAATTTTGCGAAGCGCATCGGAGGAGACGATCCCGTCATCGTTCCGGGTGACGCCGTCAGCAGCCTCCTCGCAGTGAAAGCCGGCCTCCCCCGCTCAAACGGTGATGCGATGCCACCGCCTCCTGCCCGTGAACGAGGCGCCGAGGCCATGACAACCGCCGAACTGAATCTCGTAAAACAATGGATCGCCGACGGTGCCAAATTCGACGCGTCCGAAGAGGGCGAACCTGCCACCTCAGCAGAGGGAGCCATGGCCGAAACCGTTTACACGTGGGTTAACACGGAAAACAAGAAGCTTGAAGCCCAGTTCGTCTCCAGCGACGGAACCAATGTGACCCTGAAAATGGAAGGTGGAAAAGATATCAGCTACCCACTCGCCAAGCTGAACGCCGAGAGCCAGGCACTGGCTAAGAAGCTCGCCGCCGAGTAATCAGGCGGTTTCGGGCATAAAGGTCGGCATGACGATCCCGTTGACCGGCTGGGAGATGCCGCGCACCTGAGTGAGGTGGAGCTCGCAGTTTCTCGCACCGATCTGGTAGGCTGCCGCAATCAGTCCACCGGCATCAGCAGGGAGCAGAAAGACAACCGTTTGCCCCGCGAAGTGATTCAGCTGGGCGCGCAGGAGAGCTTCCATCGTCTTTTCATTTCGCGCCACCCCGGGGCCGATCAATCGGCTCGCGGGATTGTCGATCGACACTAAAAATCCAGCAGCCTCCCCGTTCTCATCGATCGAAACCACGGTCCGCCAGTTTCCTGAAGTGTTCTCGAGAAAGTAGCAGTAATCTTTTTCACGGGAAATACCGCTGATCTCGAACTCAAGCTGCCCCATCGCAAGGAGATCGGACGGCTCCGCCTCGCGCACCGCCGGCAGCTCATAGGACGGTTCGTCGCTCAATCCTTCCCTCGGCACGGAAATGATCATATCCTGATACAGATTCGCCGGGGAAAAACCGTGGCGATTGTAGAGCGAGTAGGAATCGAGATTGAGCGCGCTGGAAATCAGTCGAATCGGCAAATCTCTCGCCTCCGCGTACGAGATAATCTCCCGCAAAATCTTCCCGGCAATCCCGTGACCGAAGTAGTTGGGATGGACGTTCATAATCCCGAGCGAAACGTGGGTTTCCCTCGGGTGATAAAAACACGACCCGACAATCAATCCCGTCTCCTCGTGCGCCAGGACGAACCCACAGCCGGGATCGAGCTCCTCGTATACCTCACAGAAGAGACGGCAATCCTGCGGCTCACAGCTGAATATCGGATGCCCCAGCTTCTGCTGATACCAACTGTTCGTCGAAAGATAAATCAGTTCCGCAACTTCATTGAAGTCAGAAGGTAACATCGGGCGTATCGCAAGCATACGACACGTCTAACAAATACCCTCCACCTCTGGCAATTGAAATCGGAGAAGGAGAAAAGCGGCGAAGAATCCGCCGCTCCCAATTACATCACCATGCCGCCATCAACCGTCAGAACCTGACCGGTGATGTAGCGGGCCGACGTTCCGGCGAGAAACATGACCGCATTGGCGATGTCATCGGTTTCCCCGAAGGAGCCGAGCGGGATGTCTTTCTTGATCGTCTCCTGAATCTCTTCGGTCAACTCATCCGTCATATCAGTGACGATGAAACCGGGAGCGATCGCATTGACGCAGACCTTGCGGCTCGCGAACTCTTTGGCCAGTGACTTCGTAAAACCAATCAAGCCGGCCTTACTCGCCGCGTAGTTGGCCTGCCCTGCATTCCCCATCAAGCCGATCACCGAACTGATATTGATGATACGTGCGTTCTCCGCCTTGAGAATGGATCGCTGAAATGCTTTAACCGCGTTGAAAGCGCCCTTCAAATTTGTATCGAGAACCGTGTCCCAATCCTCTTCGCTCATGCGGAGTGCAAGACCGTCGCGGGTCACCCCGGCGTTGTTCACGAGAATGCTGACCGGACCGAGATCAGCAGCGACCTGCTTCCCGAATGCGATTGTGGCCTCGTAATCTGAAATATCGACCGCGTACCCCTTCGCCTCACCGGCACCGAGCGCATTCAATTCAGCGGCAGCTGCATCGGAATTCGCCTGGGTTCGGCTCGCAACAGCCACCGTGGCACCCTGCTCAACGAAAGCTCTCGCAATCTCTTTCCCGATTCCCCGTCCGGAACCGGTTACGACAACAACACGATCTTGAAAATCACTCATGCCCGCTATCTCTCACGAAGCGTCCCTGTCTGCAACGAAAATCGAGCATTCAACAGGGTTTGATCACTGACCCAACAGGGTTGAGTCAGCTCTTTATCTTTTTCTTACTCATCACCTTAATCTATTCAGAAGTCCTGATTTCGTCCGGAAGTCGTCGACTCCGGATTGATCAGAGAGAGAGAGACTAAGAAAAAGAGTATGAAAAAGAAAAAGGATCTCGAGAGGAAGCGCTGAATCGCCTTTCGGCTCCCACTTATTCGTTCAGCTCTTTGAGAACCTCAGGATCGCGGACATCGGCCCAGTCTCCCTCGAGCTCCACAGCAGCAACGCGGAGGCCGTCTTTCACCTGTGCCTGAATCGCATCGGTGAGTTCGTATTCCCCGCGCGGCGAAAGCTCAAGTTTGGCGGTGTAGTCGAAAATCTGCGGTGAGAACGAATAAATCCCCGCGTTGTAATAAGGACTCGTAGGCTGGCCCTCTTTCGGCTTTTCGATAAGGTCTTTGACCATGCCGTCTTCGATGAAAACCGCTCCGCCTTTTCTGACGTCTTCGTCGATCTTCACCGTGAGCTTGCCTTCCACGTCGGTAAAATCGACGAGCGGCGCGTAGGATTCCGGCGAGACCAGAATATCACCATAGCTCAGGATAAAGGGATCCGAACCGGCAAAGTCTTTCGCCAATTCAACGACGCGACCGGTTCCGTCCTGAACGACCTGCTCAACGTAACTGATCGCACATCCGAAGCCTTCGCCGGAACCGAAATGTTCCGTGATGACCTCTTTTCGCCACCCCACGACGACGAGCACTTCGCTCACGCCGTTGGCAACGAGACCTCCGATGATGGACTCAAGAATCGGCTTCCCTTTCACCTCCACCATTGGCTTGGGGAGTTCGTCCGTGATGTCGCCCATTCGCGTTCCGCGACCGGCAGCGAGAATGACTGCTTTTTTAATCTGACTCATAAAATATTCCTTAGTTAGCCTGCAATCTCCCCACAAACGCCTCGATGCGATCGAGCGCAATTTCGAGCTGGTCATATGCCGTCGCATAGCACGCCCTGACACAGCCTTCACCCGCTTCCCCGAACGCATTTCCGGGAACGACTGCGACGTTTTCCTCTTCGAGAAGACGCAGCGAAAACTCCTGACTGGTCAGTCCGAATTTACGAATGTCAGGGAACATGTAGAAAGCTCCTCCCGGTGCGAAACAGGGAACGCCCATTTCGCCGAATCGCTTCAACATCAGGTTGCGGCGCTGCGCGTAGGCACGTCGCATTTTCTCCATCTCATTCGCCCCGTTCTTCAACGCTTCAATCGCCGCCATTTGGCTCATGATAGGAGCACAAAGCATCGAATACTGGTGAATCTTCATCATCGCCTCGGTCAACACCGAAGGCGCACAGGCATAGCCAAGACGAAAGCCCGTCATCGCGAACGCCTTTGAAAATCCGTGAAGGAGAACGGTGCGTTCACGCATCCCCGGAAGACTCGCAATCGAGACATGCTTGCCTCGCTCCATTCCGGAGTCCCCGGAATACATCAGCTCGCTGTAGATCTCATCCGTGACCACGATGAGATCGTGCTTCACCGCGAGCTCGGCGATTTTCTCGAGCTCGGAAAGCGGCTCAACTGCACCCGTCGGATTGGTCGGGAAATTGAGCAACAGGATCTTACTTTTCTCAGTAATAGCGGCTTCGACGTCTGCCGCCTTCAGCTCAAAATCATCCTCAACGCGGGTCTGAATCGAAACCGCAACACCATGCGCCATCGCGATACTGGGGTTGTAACTGACGTAGCAGGGCTCGTGATAAATGACCTCATCCCCGGGATTGAGAAGGGCACGACAGACGAGATCAAGCGCTTCGGAGACCCCCACGGTCACAAGCACTTCAGTTCCCGCGTCGTAGGAAACAGCGAACTGATCCCTTACGTAATCAACGATGCACTCACGAAGAGACATGAGCCCGAGATTCGAGGTGTAACTCGTCTGGCCTTTCTCCAGTGAATAAATCGCCGCTTCACGAATGTGCCACGGCGCGGAAAAATCAGGTTCACCGACGCCTAACGAAATGACATCGTCACGGCCCTGAACCAGTTCAAAGAAGTCGCGAATTCCCGAACGGGGAACATTCTTAACGACATCGGCAATACGATTCTGCAAAGGTTTCATCTACAATAGAATTAGAAAATTAGAGAAATGAAACTCACTTCACGGAGTCACCGGAAGGCGTTCGCTCGTAGAGCTGTCGGCGGCGATAAAACCACTCTGCTTGTAGACCTTTAACTGAAAATGCGTTGCCGTGGAAACGACTCCATCAATCGTGCTCAACTTGTCGCTCACAAAACGGGCAACTTCGCGAAGGTCATCACCCTCAACAATCACGGTGAGGTCGTAACCACCGCTCATAAGGTAACAACTCGTCACTTGATCGAACTTGGCGATGCGTTGCGCAAAGCGGTCGAATCCCCCTTCGCGCTCCGGAGTCAACTTCACCTCGATAAGCGCCGAGACGCCGGTCTTCTCAACGCGATCAGGATCAACGACGGCGTGGAAGCCGAGAATGGTTCGGTCCGCGATCAGCGCGGCGAGAGCAGACTCAATCTCCGATTCCGTTTTTCCAAGTCGTTCCGACATCTCACGGGTAGAGAGACGTGCATTTTTTTGAAGAAGATCTATCAACGCTTCCATTCTGTTTTTTCTTTTTGGGGGCAACGATCTACGCAGAAACTAATCTCCGAAACAAACGCCAATCGATTTGGCCGCCTCTACGATTTCTCCTTCGGGGTCGACCAAATTTAATTTTCGCACTGCCTCGCGGATCGTCACTGATCCGACGTGATATTGCTGATAGCTGACCATACGTCCATATCGTTTTTCTTCTATCAGTTTAACTGCCTTAACTCCAAATCGTGTCGCGAGAACGCGGTCCAGAGAAGTCGGGCTGCCGCCACGCTGAAGGTGCCCCAAAGTGGTGCATCGAGTCTCTTTGCCCGTCAACTCACTAAGTTCCGCTGCCACGCGCATTCCGATTCCGCCGAGACGAACTTCACCCTGCTCCGGCGCTGCCTCGATCGTGAGTTCACCACCGCGCGGCACGGCACCTTCCGCTACAACCACGAGGGCACTTCGAAAACCTCTTTTCCCTCTTTCGATGATGGAATCCGCGACTTTTTTAACGTCGAAAGGAATCTCCGGAATGAGGATTGCACTGGCACCACCACCGATCCCTCCATAGAGAGCGATCCAGCCGGCATGGCGACCCATCACTTCCAAAACCATAACCCGCTGATGGCTTTCCGCCGTCGTATGAAGCCGGTCCAGAGAATCGACTACCACTTGTGTCGCCGAATCAAAACCGAAAGTCATCGCGGTGGCCCCGAGATCATTATCAATCGTCTTGGGGACCCCGACGACAGGGAAACCGGCCTCTTCAAATTCAAGAGCGGTCGTAAGAGTGCCGTCACCACCGACACAGACGAGCGCCTCGACCCCCAGATCGCCAAGATTCTTGATCGCCTCATCCATGAGCTCTTTCGGGATCCTCCGAACTCCTCCCGCACCCACTTTCGAAGAGAAATGACCGCGATTCGTAGTCCCCAGAATCGTACCCCCCAGCTTGAGGATTCCTTCAGTCTTTTCCACTTTGAGCAGCTTGTAATTAACCGGCTCAAGAAGCCCCTCAAACCCCTCTTTAAACCCGATAACCTCCCAGCCGAGACGGGTCGCCGTACCGACCACACCATGTGTCACCGCATTCAGCCCCGGGCAATCGCCACCACCATTCAAAAGTCCGATTTTCATAATAGTATTCCAAGTGACTGAGACGCAGGTGCGACGGCTGCGCAAGTGATGATTCCCTTGAAAAAGGAACCGCAGGAACACAAAAAAACCGCACTGGGATTTCCCCGGTGCGGTCTTATTCGGTAAATCCTTTGCAGGACTACAGTTTTGATTTCAAAGAATCGTACTCCTTTTGCAGGGCACTGATTTCTTTCTGAATTACCATGAGACGGTTTAAAACGTCTTCGGCATTTTTCGCTGATCCGTTGGTCTTCAGAGAGTTCGAGGAAACGACTGCGCCGCCTCCACGTTTCTTCTTTGCCGACTTACCCGGTGAGGCAACACCGGCTTTTTCAAGCCAGGCTTTCACCGTGATTGGATTCAACTTCCATTTCTTAGCTGCAGCGGATTGCCCGCCTCGCCCATTTTCTTGATTGAACGCCTGAATGAAGCTAACTACTTCATCCTTCGTTTTCTGGTCATATCTCTTAGCCATTTTTAGGGGGGGAAGCGAAAATAAAGCATTTTTTTGTAACAAATGCAAAACTCTATTTTCTGTAGAAAACGTTACGTTTTCACTAGTATTATTACGTTTCAAACCATGAAAACTTTGCTCTTTACTGTAGTTTCGCTCCTCGCCTTTACCTTTTGGGCCTTCGGAGCGTCCCTTTTCAATCACGAATGGCAACTTTACACAGCCTGTGCCGCCACCTTTCTACTCGGCGGCGGACTTAGCTTACTTCCCGGTTCCGGCTATCAATCAAAACGGGAAGCGACCATCTTTATAGGTCGTTTCACCCTCGGGTTTCTCGCCTATGCGGTGATCTGGTCGGTAGCATGGTTCACCTTCCGCAACACCTTCGGGGAGATCACGGGTTCCTTTCTCGGGATCATCGCCATGGCGGCGATACTGGGAAATAGAAAAGGCTTTCCGGGCGGTTTCCTCTCCGGTGTCGCTATCATTTTCCTGTGGCACACCGTTGGCTACTATACCGGTGGCTTTCTATACGAAATGCTGCAAAACCGTGGTACATTCGGCGTCGAACTAGGTACAACGCCGAAAACGGTGACACACATCGCGCGCCTTGCCTGGGGCCTCGGATACGGGGCCGGTCTCGGCTACGGGCTCAGCCGGTGGCTTCAGCTCTCCCGCCAGGCCTGACGCAATCCGCGAACGCAGATCTGAGACCATGTCTCGAGACTGTCATAGCGGGCCTCCAACTCTTCCAGGGTGAGAAATTCAAGCCCTTCAATGTTATCCTCCCCGGCAGTCACCTCGTCGCTTTCAAGTTCCACAAGGTGGACGACTCCGAGATGCACCTGACCGACTTCATTGGAATCATCGTTGATCAGGGCAATGATCTCTTGGCTGTGCCCTCCGACAATATTCAATTCCTCTTCAATCTCCCTTTCGATACCGATTGAGTAGGTATCTTTATCTAGAGAAGCCGCCGCAAAATCCGTATCATTGATATGCCCGCCAATCCCTATCGAACCTTTTGAAGCTAAACGCTTTTCGCCGGATCCACCGCCGCGGACATAATGCAAATAACGGTCACCATGACGGAAAATGGCATAGGGAATAATCTGTTTGTGCCCCGGATCGTCTTCCGCTTTATCCCGCGCGAGAAAGTAATTGTTCTCAGGATCAAGGATCGACGGAAGGTATTTTTCAGGCTCCAGCGAAATCCCCTCAAAAGCGCCGAGGCGGTCAAACAGCTCTCTCTTGATTACCAGGACATTTTCATCGGCGTAACGGCTCATGGTCTTGAATCGACACTAACGCGGAGATAAGTCAAACCGGTATCTGACAAGACCGGAGCTGACTTTAACCGTCCTTTCGACATGCGCTCCCAGAAGCCGCTCGAACATTTGAATCTCCATTCGCTCCAGCGTCTCGTATTTTTCGAAAAGCGGCTGAAGCGGATTGTGGTGTTCCACAATGTAGAGCCCCTCCTCCTCATTGTAATGACAGAACGAATAGTAACCGCGGCGCGTTCTCTCAGCGGCAAACTTTTCAGCACGCTCCTGGACAGACTCCCCTGTCACGACCTCGAGGAGTTCCTCAGCCTGAGAGCGAAAGAAATAAAAGAGTAGTTTCTCCGCTGCATTGGGCTCCAGTTGTGCAGCCGCATCGAGAATCCCCATGCTCACCTCATTACTGATCTGAGGAAAAAGCGGATCCAGCTTCGAAGTGACGCGATAAATTTTTTCGGGACGCCCGACCTCCTTGGGTCGCCGCCAGGTATCGAGAAAACCCAGTTTTTGCATCGCGAGGCAGTGCTTTTTCACTCCCATGTAGCTCATCCCCATTTCTTCGGCGAGTTCCCCCACCGCCATTCCTTGAGAACATTTGATCAACTCGATAATCTCAAACCAATGAGGTTTAGAGAGGTTACGTAAAATTTTAAGATAATTAGTCACGCCAGCAGCTTGATACAGAGTTAGTTTCGTCTTTGAACCGTCATATTCTGACTGGCTCATTCAATTTTACCAGTGGAAAGATTCTCAATCTCCTGCCCGACCTACAATTTACGTTCCTTTTTGTAGCAGAGAACCCCGGGATTTGCCACTATTGTCACGGATAATGGCTTGAAGCCGATAGATTTGACATCGTTTTCACCCTCTTTACCCTGCTCAGAGTCGTAAGCTTTTGCTATAAACGACGTCTTCCGCTAAGAGCAACAATACAACTCCTATGCATCACGATCCCAAACTCGATCTTGAGAAAAAATTCCGTTCACACGCTCCCGGATACTGGGCCGACGCGGATATCTCAGAAGCCGACTGGAACAGCGCCAAATGGCAGCTGAAAAACCGGATCACCTCTCTCAGCCAACTCGAGGAACACCTTAACCTGAGCGAAGAGGAGAGAAACGGCGTTATCCTCTCAGGCACGAAGCTGGCAATGGCGATAACGCCTCATTTTTTCAACCTGATCGACAAGGACGATCCCAACTGCCCGATTCGGAGACAGATCATTCCCCGCGTCGAGGAAACCTGGGTATCCCCCTACGAGATGTCGGACCCCTGTGGCGAGGATTCCCACATGCCGGTTCCCGGACTCGTGCATCGCTATCCCGATCGCGTCCTCTTCCTCGTCACGGATCGCTGCGCCTCGTATTGCCGCTATTGCACTCGAAGCCGTGTCGTCAGTGGCGCCGGGGAGCAGGAGCTTGAAACCGATTACGAAGCCGCTTTCAAGTACCTCGAAGAACACACCGAGATTCGTGATGTCCTCCTTTCAGGTGGAGATCCGCTTCTCTTTTCCGATGCGAAACTGGAGAAAATCCTGAAGCGCCTCAGTGAAATCGAGCACATCGAATTCATTCGCATCGGCTCACGAATCCCCATCTTTCTGCCACAGCGAATCACGCCTGAACTCTGCGAGATGCTGCAGAAGTATCACCCTCTCTTCATGAGCGTCCACGTAAACCATCCCCGCGAAATCACGACCGAAGTGAAAGAGGGATTCGAACGACTCGCCAACCACGGAATCCCCCTCGGCAACCAGAGCGTCCTCTTGAAAGACGTGAACGACAATGTCGAGATCATGAAGACACTCGTTCATAAACTTCTCATGAGCCGGGTGCGCCCCTATTATCTGTATCAACTGGACTTGATCGAGGGCTCATCCCATCTTCAGGCAGCTGTGGAGAAAGGCATCGAAATCATCGAAGGTCTTCGCGGGCACACCACCGGTTACGCGATTCCCCAGTTCGTGATCGACGCCCCCGGCGGAGGTGGGAAAGTTCCGGTCAATCCCGATTACGTGCTGCAACGAAACAGCGAACGCGTCGTGATCCGGAATTTTGAAGGAAATACCTTCGAGTATCCCGAGCCTGCGGTTAATCCGGACCCGGTCCTGGACTACTGAGATTCCCGGCCCGAAGACGGGGCAGCGGAGAATCGACACCCGGTTACGGCTTTCTTCCCGAAGGCTGTAGCGAGGCGTTCTCATCTGTAGATTGAACAGGGTTTAACAGGTGACTCTACCCTGTTGAGTTTGCCTGACGGAGCGTCAATTTATCGCACCGTCTCCACTTCATTGAGCTTGTCTTGATGCATCGATAAGGCATTGTTAGGCGATCATGAAATCTGTCCACGTAATTGCGGCACTGGGATTACTCCTGTCTTCCACTTTATCTGCTCAGCAACCTCAAATGATGACCGGTGAGGTCTTCGATCCTGAGTTATACAATTCACTTCCGCTGAAGGCGAAGGTCAGCACTAGGGCGATACTTCCACCAAAAGTGAATCTTGAAAAGTATTGCCCGACACCGGGTAACCAGGGCGAATATATGACCTGTGCAGCGTGGAGCTCAGCCTACCACTTCCGCACTATTATCGAGGCGAAGCAACGCGAACTGACGAATCGTGAAGAGATCGACAAGATCGCCTACAGCCCAACCTGGGTTTACGAAATTCTCAAGCAGGACGGTGACGATAATTGCTACAATGGTCTCGCCACGGCCCAGTCACTGATCGTTTTCCAGCAACTCGGTGTGCCCAGTATTTCTTCGCTGCCCTTCGGTTGTTTACCGGGACCGAAAGAAGAGCGATTCAAGCTGCTCGATCCCATGATGCAGGAAGCGTCATCCGCGAAGATTCGCGACCTGCAGATTCTCTTCAAACACGGAGACACGATCGATCCGAATGAAAAAATTCGTTCGATCAAAAAAGTCCTGGCCGAGGGCTATCCGGTCCTGATCTCGCACACTCTCTACAACAGCTTTGGCCGGAGCAAAGAAGTCTGGCACCCCGAACCCGGTGAGGAGTTGGCTGATGAACACGGCTCTCACGCGATGGTGATTGTCGGCTACGACGACCACCTGCACGGCGGCGCCTTTCGCTATCTGAATTCCTGGGGTCCTGACTGGGGCGACGGCGGCTACCTCTGGGTTCCTTACTCCGTGACCGGCGATTTGTGTTACGGCGCCTATCAGGCCTACCCTTTTTCAAAGAACGCAAAGCCGACTCCCCTCCCCGCGCCGCCTGTCAATGTGAACCCTGAACCGGTAGCGCCTCACATTGCACCGAGTCCGGCCCCTCCCGCACCGGTCGCTCCCAACACACCTGCCGGAAGTCTCGACTTCGTAACCCGCACCGGAGCCGAAATGCCGGTGAGCCGAATCTCCACCCGCGGGCTCGTGGTTGAGGACGCCAGCCCCACCGGAGAAAAACAAATGTCCGCCTACCGAATGGTGGAAACCTACCCGGCCGGGACACGCTTTCGCTTCTATATGACGACCGAAACCGAAGGCTATGTCTACGCCTTTGCTACTGACCTAACCAAAAAAGTCACCCAGATTTTTCCCTATGAGCCCGGTATCTCCCCCCTCGTGGGATCCAACTCGGTGATTGCCTTTCCGGCTGATGACAAAGTGATCCGTATGGACGAGCAGCCCGGCACTGATTACCTTTTAGTTCTTTTCAGCCAGCAGGCTCTGGATCTGGAAAATGTCACCGCAACGATGAACGGGGCCGAAGGAGGCCTCACCCGCAAGATAGAATCAGCACTCGGCGCGGCCCTCATCAAGCAGGAGGAAATTGACTTTCAACCCGGAAAAGTTTCCTTCGTGGTCCGCCCCGAAGCGGAAGGAATGGTGGTGCCCGTGATGATCGAAATCAACCGCCAGTAGGCTCAGTGACTGATGATTCCCCGTTCCCTCGCCCTTCTCTGCGGGTTCCTCCTCTCCGGAGGCCTCGTCGCTCAGGAAGTTGAACTCGTTGTGCCTACCGGGCACACCAGAGAGATCATGCGGCTCGTGATCAGCCCCGGCGGCGGTCTCCTCGCCAGCTCAAGCATCGACGAAACGGTTAAGATTTTCGAAACCGGGAGCGGCCGTGAGCTACACACTTTTCGTCCCGGGGACATGGCTCGCGACATGGCCTTCAGTCACGACGGGCGTTACCTTGCCGTAGCAGCCTTCAATACCATTCACATCCTCGACCTCAGCAACTTCACAACCGTCAGGGAGATCAAAGGCTGGAATACCAACGGAGTGCGGTTTCATTCTGAAAAGAACGACCTCTACTTCATTACCCAGAAGCTCAACAGCACGGGGGACGATCCTCAGCAGCTTCGCAAAACCACGATACCCACTGGTGAGGAGCAAACCATTGCCACCTTTGAACCGGGGAAAGAGCGCGGCATTGCATCGCTCGACTATTTTCCAGGGCGACAGGAATTACTCATCGTCCTCCCCGGCGAAATTGCACACCGAGTCTCGATAGACGGAGAAAGCATCACCGGCGCAAACGGTGCGCGCGGGTACACCCCTGACGGGCGTCTTTTCTGCCTCCGGAAATCCGGAGGCAATGTGACCATGAGTGTCGAGAACCCGGATGGAACCCGGCAATGGGAGCTGCCGACAACCGCCGCCGAAGTCGAAAACTTCAACACCCCGGTTTCGGCAGGATTCCACGAAGGGGACCTGTTCTGGGTGAACCGGAAGGACCGAATCGCGAGCGGAGATTTTCGCACTGGAAAACTGGCGATGACAGAGATGCCCGACGGCACCTCAAACTACGCGCTCGCCGTGGGCCCGGATGGCTCGCTTTACACCGGCACGAAGTCTTCGGAAATCCATCGTTACAAACTCCCCTCACTCACCAATCCCCAGGTGTTGGGAGAAAAAGTCCTCACCCCAGCCCTTCTCCTCGGCGCAGAGGAAGGTCAGCGGCTCACCTGGGGGTTAGGTGAAATGAGTTCATTGAGAATTGATCGCCGCCATGTCCTACGAGACAACTATCAAGGCAGTTTCAATGCGATACGTGGCTCCATCTCCACGAACGGCCGCCTTCTCGCCTCGCGATCCGATTTGAAGGATCTTTTCACCTATCTCGTACCAACCCGCCACTCCGAAGTGAAACGGTTCAAGACAGGGATGAATCATGTCAAGAGTGTTTCCACGAGCAGGGATGGCGACCGCCTCCTTGTCGTCGCGCAGGGCGGCTTTCTCGTTCTCGACACAGAGACTGACAAAGCAGTCAAAAAAACAGTGCGTCCCGGAGGAATCGAGCGATTTGAAGAACATTCAACAATCAGCCCCGACGGGACTAAAGTCCTCATCTCGGTGGTGCGGAAAATCGACGCCACCTCGAACCACACCCAAACCGGCAACCAGCTTATCGAGCTGTCTTCAGGCGCCGTTCTCTGGGAAAAAGATATACAACTCGAATTCCCCGCGTTCACTCCGGAAGGCGATCGCATCATCGGGGAAATCTTCGAAAACTTTGTGACCGTTGATGCAACGACAGGAGAAACGTTGGAGAAGCATCCCCTCCCCGATGGCAGGTTTCCCTCCGAAAGCATCTCGAATGCAGCAGGAAGCTTCTACGCCTACACCCATGATTTCCGGGCCTATCTTTACAACCTCAAAGAGAAGAAAGAAGATCGCCTCATCGTCCCGGGCCACCCTGATCTGCGATTCGATAGCTCAGCATTTTTCGGGGACGATTTCGTCGCCTTCGCCGGACGTGAAGCCGAGGTTCGCATCTTCGACCTGAGAACCCTTACCTACGTTGCCTCTCTCGTCCAATACGCCCAAAGCGAGGACTGGGCCATCATCGCCCCGGATGGTCGATTTGACGCCACCCCCGGCGCGATGAAAAAGATGTACTATCGCGTCGGCCAGCAGCTCGTCGCCCTCGAACAGCTCTTCGAGGGTTTCTACACTCCCGGTCTCGCCGGCGCCATTTTCGGACGCGTGCCGCTGGGCGTCGCTCCTCCTCCGTATAATATCAGCGACCTCAGCCCACCTCCAAAGGTGGAAGTCGAGTTCAAGGAAGGTGGTCAGCGCGGACTCGTCGTCGAAGACGATGTGCCGGAACAAACATTCACAACCACGAAAAGTGTCACCGCTACCGTGATCCTCAAAGGCGAAGCGCCAGGTGGAAAAATCACCGAACTGAGACTCTATCAAAACGGCAAATTGCTCGGCGATGCAACCCGCGGCCTCGTCGTGGAGGATGATCCCGAACCGGTCGGGAACACCCGCTCACTTCCGGTGCGTCTTCAACCCGGACTCAATGAATTCAAAGCAGTCGCTCTCAACCATCAACGCACCGAAAGTCCCCCGGTCCGCCTTCTCGTCAAATACGAAGGCGCTGCAGATCAACCCGCGGCTCCCGGCGACGAACCTGACACTCCCATCGTCAACACGGGGGCCGGGGAGGTAAGCCTCCATATCGTCACCATCGGGATCAACGAGTATGCCAACCAGACTTACAACCTGAACTACGCCACCGCGGATGCCAACGGGGTCGAGCAAGGACTCCGGATCGCGACGGAAACGCTTGTCGGTAAGAACGATCTTATCCGGATCCGCAATGATGAGGCACGACGCGAGACAATCCTCGCGAAACTCAGCGATGTCGTCAAAATCGCAGGAGCGGAAGATTTGTTCGTCTTTTACTACGCCGGACACGGAGTCGTCCCCGGCGGAGAGGACCGGAATTTTTATCTCGTCCCATATGACGTCACCGACATCTACGGCGAGGAAGGCAGTGTCAGTGCACGCGGTATTTCCGCCGCAGAGATTCAGAGGACCGCCGCCGCAATTCCCGCAGAGAGACAGCTCTACATTCTCGATGCCTGCCAGAGCGCGGGAGCCCTCGACTCGCTTCATCTGCGCGGAGCGGCTGAGGACAAAGCAATCGCCCAGATTGCCCGCACCACGGGAACACATTGGCTCACCGCTTCCGCATCAGATCAGTTCGCGAGCGAATTTGACGAACTCGGTCACGGGGCATTCACCTACGTGCTTCTCGAAGCGATGAAAGGAAAAGCCGCCTTCGGCGATGGCTTCGTCACCGTCGAAGAACTCAAACGCTACCTCGCCACCGAAGTCCCCAGGATGACGGAAGAGCACACCGGCCAGGCGCAGTATCCCGCAAATTTCGGATTCGGAAGGGATTTCAATATCTCGCGGTTGAGGGAGTAGTGCCTTGATCCGTTTTCCCCGGAGAAAGGCACTGCAAGGGCACTTTCGCTGGAGCAAAATCTGCAATTTACCCTCTTTCGTATTGTTACCCGCCTTGATCCACAGGGTAACAAGCCTCACAGTACCCCATGCCCACCTACTTCCCTGAATACGCGGTCGCCGAGCCTGATCTGGCGCTCACTGAAAAGCTCTACGCGGACTTCCATCAGCGCCTCGCCGAAGCCGAAAGTGCGGAGGATTGTCTCGTGCTTATACGGGACTGGGATGCGGTGCTCTGCGAATTCAAAGAGTGGGCAAACCTGACCGGAATCCGTTTTTATCAGGATACGACCAACGAAGAATACGAAGCGGCCAAGGAGCGAATGGATGAGGTCGCTCCGAAATTTACCGACCTCGAGACCCGGTTGAAACAGGCCTTCCTCGACTCTCCTTTTCGGGCCGAAATCGAAGCGTCGACGGGATCGCAGTTGTTCAACAAGTGGCAGTGCAACACGCGAAGTTTCTCACCTGCGATCGAAGGAGATCTGATTGCGGAGTCGTCCCTCCAGTCTCAGTTCACCTCCTTGACCGCCGGAGCGAAGATCCCGTTTCAAGACGGCGAATATTCGATCGCGGAGATGAATCAGTTTTTCGATGATGCCGACCGCGGAGTCAGGAAAGCGTCCTACCTCGCCCGTTCGAAGTGGTATGCGGACAACGCCCCGGAATTGGACCGGATTTATGATGAGCTGGTTAAGGTTCGGCAATCCATGGCCGAAAAACTCGGCTATGAAAAATTCACGGAGCTGGGTTACCAGAGAATGACCCGGATCGGATATGGCCCGGAGGAGGTCACCACCTTTCGGAACGAAGTCCGTGACAAGGTTGTGCCGCTCGCAGCGGAAATCGCCGCGCAGCAAGCGAAGAACATCGGAGTCGACGAACTCATGTATTGGGACACCAGCGTTTACTCGCTCACGGGAAACCCGGCGCCGCTCGGAGATCACGACTGGATGGTTGAACAGGCCACGGAGATGTTTGCCGAAATGGGCAACGGGCTCGACACCTTTTTCGAAGAGATGAAGGCGCGGGGCGCGATGGATTTGAAATCCCGAAATGGGAAAGCGGGAGGCGGCTTTTGCGAGTATCTCCCGAAATTCGGCTTCCCCTTCATTTTCGCGAACTTCAACGGAACCCGGGGCGATGTTGATGTCTTCTCTCACGAAATGGGACATGCCTTCCAAAGCTACAGCAGCCGGAACCAGATCATGAGTGATTTGATCTGGCCAACCACGGAAGCCTGTGAAATTCATTCGATGGCGCTCGAATTTCTGACCTGGCCTCACATGGACAAGTTCTACGGAGGAGACGCTGCAGAAGAGCTTCGCCGTATCCACCTGACCACCTTCATCCACTTCCTGCCCTACGGGGTCGCGATCGATCATTTTCAGCACCTCGTTTATGAAGCTCCTGATGCCACTCCCGAAGAACGAAACAAAATGTGGCAGGAGGTTGAGGCGACCTACCTCCCGTGGCATTGCTATGGCGACCTGCCGCACGAATCGAGCGGACGTCGCTGGCAGCAGAAGCAACACGTTTACAACAGTCCCTTCTACTACATCGACTATTGCCTCGCACTCACCGGAGCCCTTCAGTTCTGGTCCAAATCGCGAAAGGATTTCGACGGAACAATGAGCGCCTACACGGAGCTCTGCCACTTAGGTGGCAGCCTCGACTACACCGGGCTGTTGAAGTCCGCGGGGCTCAATTCGCCGTTCAGCAAAGGCTGTCTCGACGACGTCATCGCGGATGCCAAGGCCTACCTTGCTTAAAATCTTTCTCGAGAGGCATCCCCTGCCGGACCGGCCCTGACGCTCAATGGTCGAAACATTTCCGCTTAGAGGCTATTGCCGGCGGGCTCTGATTCGTAATAGAATGGAAGGATAAATGAATATGAAATTTTCAGCGTTCGCGGCCTGCCTCGTTGCAGCGGCCCTCGTTTCAGGGTGTGCAAGCCTGCAGGAACAGAGGATCAATAAGAATCCGGATAAATTTGCCAAGCTCAGCTCAAGTCATCGCGCCGCGGTCACTCAGGGGAAAGTCGTCGAAGGGATGAGCCGGGACGCAGTCTATCTCGCCTGGGGGCGCCCTGACATTGTCCGAACGGGCTCGCGGAACGGAAAGTCGACGGAGACCTGGGCCTACACCCTCACGCAACCGGCTTCATTCTACGGCCCGAGTTTACGATACTCCGGTTACTCCGGATTTTACTCGCGTTACGGCGTTCACCCCTCTCTCGGATACTGCCGCGGGGCCGGCTGGGGTTTCGGAGCAGGCTATCAATTCACCGAAACAATCTCCAAAACGGTTGAGTTCTCGAACGAACGAGTCGTTGCGTGGGAACGTTGAGAAGAGGCAACCGGCTGCAGGCGGAGAACGGCAGTGATCACCGCACCCTTCCGGCGCCGAAGCTACATACTACCGGCACCGGGCCTTGGGCTTTCCGATATCAGGTAAGGCCCGGCTCTGCTAACGGGGATTGCTTCAACTCGATTACCGAGTCGCTACTGCACCGAAAAATCGAGGATAATCTCCTCGTTGGCAGGTTTCAGCTCTTCAGTCGAGGCGGGAACGACGCCTGATCCTCCGAGCATGACCACACTAAGCCCGGCGAGGGTCTCAACGAATCCGACAGCCCTGACACTGCGACATTTTACGAGATTCAGCTGAGTGAGATTCTTCAGGGAAGCAATCGCGGAAACGTCTTCGAGATTTTCACATCCGGTGAAATCGAGCTGCTCGATCCCGGCCCCCGCCTCGATCCCGCTGAGACTTTTCAGTTTGGGACAATAGGTGAATCCCGCATACTGCGAAATCCCCGGGGGGAATCCTTTCAAGGATTCAAAATTGGGACAGGCTTCGAGGTGGATCTCTCTCAATGAAGTCATCCCCGAAAACGGTTCGAGCGAGGTCACGACCGATTGCCCGCCCATTCTCAGGACCCGCAACGCCGGCAGTTGTCCGATTTCGGTCAGATCATCGAGTTCAACATTCCGAATGTCGAGGACGATCAATGATTGCAGTGCTGAAATCCCCTCGAGCTTCTCCAGGCTCGTCGCATTCCCCACATCGAGATCGGTTAAGCCGACCAGCGATGCGAGCCCCTCCAAGGTTGAGAGTGCGTTGCAGCCATCCGCATAAAGCTGCTTCAATTCGGTGAGAGAAGACACATCGAGCTTCGTCAACTTCCGGCAGCGGCTCAGGAAAAGATCCTTCAATTTGAGCAGAGACGAAACCTCTACCTCCTCGAGCGAGACGCAGCCACTGAAATCGAGAATCTCCAGAGCAGGCATCCCCTGAATCGCCGAGGCATCGGAGAATGATGCGCTGTCGACAAGAACGATCTCATAGAGCGAAGGGTGGCGGGCGACGCCCTCGGCCGATACGAGAGCAGGGCAGTCAATCGCGATGAGCGACTTAAGCGAAGTGAGCTGTTCAATCCCTTTGAACGACTTTAAATTCGGCGCGCCGGTAAGATCGAGAATCGTCGCCTCGCCGGCCCGTTTCAGGACTCGGGAAAAAGCGACGAGATCAACAAGTCTGTCACTGTCGCAGCCCACATAAAAATCGCCCTCAGAGACACTAACCTCTGCACCAAACCGTGAAGCCAGCGCCTCAAGAGCTTCAGCACGGTCACGCTTCTTCCAAACCACAAGAACGGCAACAATCGCAACAAGCGAAAACAAAAATACTACGAGGCGGGCCTTACTTTTCATCCCTTATGGAACGGGAATACGATCAAGAATCGTAGCAATAATTTGCTCACTCGTGATTTCTTCAGCCTCGGCTTCATAACTCAGAAGAATCCGGTGACGCAAAACATCGTAAACGAGATCTTTAACATCCTGTGGAACGACATAGCCACGCCCCTGAAGGAAAGCGTTCGCCTTCGCCGCTAGAGTGAGGTTAATCGTTCCCCGTGGAGAAGCTCCGGCGCGAATCAGCGGGGTGAGAGCAGGTTCGATCTCGCCGGGGAAGCGGGTCGCATGAATCAGGCTCACGATATAATCTTTCACCCCGTCATCGACATAGACGTAGTTGACGAGCTTTCGACTCTCAATGACCCGCGCGGTCTCGACAACAGGAGCGGTTCGTGTCTTCGGAGCAGACGTTGCCATGCGGTCGAGAATCGCGCGCTCTTCTGAAATCGTCGGGTAGTCGACAACCACCTTCACGAGAAAGCGGTCAAGCTGAGCCTCAGGCAACTGGTAGGTTCCCTCCTGATCAATGGGGTTCTGCGTCGCGAGAACCAGAAACGGATCGGGAAGCTGGTAGGTGGTATCCCCAATCGTGACCTGACGTTCCTGCATCGCTTCCAGGAGGGCACTCTGCACCTTGGCCGGAGCCCGGTTGATCTCATCAGCAAGGATCAAATTCGAAAAGACAGGTCCCAGTTTAGGAGAAAATTCGTTCGATTGAGGATTGAAAATCAGCGTTCCAATCAAGTCAGCCGGGAGGAGATCCGGAGTGAACTGGATTCGCTGGAAGTCAGCCGAGAGCGCTCCCGCCAGAGAATTAACAGTCAGCGTCTTAGCCAGACCGGGAACCCCCTCAAGGAGGACGTGCCCGTTGGTTAACAATCCAATCAAAAGGCGGTCCACAAGCGCGTCCTGTCCGACCACGACGCTTGCCATTTCCTGTCTCACGGCACTGACCCAAACAGATTGCCGCTGAATTTCCTCTGCCAGTTTAGTTGTGTCGACGTTGCTCATCTCTCGGCGGGTAAATTCGACGGATTTTCACTCCGTGCAAGCTTTGACCGAAAAGGAATCACGCGGGCTCCGGCTCGACATCGGATTCATCCGCGGAAACGCTCCCGTCCGGATCACCATCGTCTCCCGAGGAAAAACGAGCCTCCACCGCCGCGCCAAGGCTCCGCTCCCAGATGTAACGGCGGAACAAAACCTTAATTGAGGCTGTCAGCGGAACCGCCAGTAATGCCCCCAGCAACCCACCGAGGAGCAACGACCAGAAGAGCACTGAAAAAATAACCGTAAGCGGATGCAGCCCTACCGAATCCCCCACGATCTTCGGCGCGGTGACGAGCCCGTTGATTTGCTGCAAGATCACAAAAATGAGTAACACAATGAGCGGGTATGCCCATACATTGGGGAGCCAGGTCCACGCATTGACCTGAACCTTCGCTTTCTTCCCGTCTTCGATGACTTCGACAACGATTTTCTCATCGGTCCAGCTCACCTCTTTTTTTCCCACGATTTCCGTGACCGTCACCTTGGCAACCTCTCCGACGACAGCAGGATCGCTGCCCTGAATCGTGCCCACCGCCGTGGCGCCGAAATGCACAATCGCGATGATCAAAGCAGGGATCATGACCATCAGATTTCCGATGTAGGGAATCAGGCCGAGAATCGCGAGAAACACGCCGATCAAGAGCGCATAAGGCAGTCCCAGGAGTGAAAGTGCTATCGCAACGAGAGCGCCGTCGATGAGGCTCACGACCATCTGGCCGCGGAAAAAAGAGATCACATAACCATTCACCTCGGTGAGGGTGCCCACCACTTCATCTTTAAACTTCGAGGCCCTCAATGGGAGGTAGTCGGCCCAGGTTTGAGAAATTTTGTGCCCTTCCCGCAGGAAATAATACAGATAAATCGGAACCATAAGCAGTCCGAGGACATAACCGAAAAATCCGAAAGCGCCGCGCAACCGGGCCCAGATCCGCTTCCCGATGTCAGCAGCAATCGCAGGCCCTTCTTCTGAGATCCATTTTACGCCCCGCTCCGAATACTCTTTGGCGATGCCGGTATCAAACTGATCCTGAAGAGAATTCAACCCTTTGCTGACCAGATCCGTGGCCTGTTCCTGATAAGTGTCCCATTTCTGATAGGCCTCCTGAGCCTGCCCGAATGACGGCACGAAAACAGCAACCGCCAGCACTATGATTACGACAAGAAAGCCTATAAAAACGCCCAGCATCGCCGCTCCGTGAGAAAGCCCCCGCTTTTCGAGCCATCGAATCACCGGTTCGAGCAGGTAGGCGATAATTCCCGCGACCGCGAGGGGAACCAGAACGACCTGAAGATAGCTCAGAACCGTGCCCGTCAGCATCACGGCGCCGACCGCAATCGCTCCTATCACGACAATGGACACGGCAGTGATCGCGCTCCAAAGCGTTCTACGCTGAAAAACGGACGGAATCGATTTGGGAGAGGCTTTAGCGTCTGGGTCCATGTGCGAAATCGAAAAATGATTGCCGGAAGGTTAGAGAAAGCGCCACGCGATACCAGTGAAAACTTAGTCGCTTTTTATACTGGCTCTCCGCCGGAAAACGACAAGCGGTGGCCCCTACTCAGTCTCAGGCTTTTGAAACAGCTTTCGGAATGGCTTCAAAGGACGCAACGGCTGCGATTCGCCTCCGACCTCCTCATCTTCTTTCTGGCTCCCGAAAAGCCCCTGCCCCAGCTTTTTAAGCCCCTCAACCGGGGCATTGGTCATCTCGGTGATGAGCTGGGCCGGCACCCTCCCCAGGTTCGAAATATGTTTGGGCTTCCAGACAGGATCTTTCCACGTACCTGTGCACGAGTAGGTCAGCAATTCGCTCACCGGCGTCAAAATCGCACTGCTGAGCTGATCCCGGGTATTCACGACGGCTTCAAAATCCACCCCTTTATCGACGAGCGAGAGTTCGCCGACTGATTTGACCCGAAACGAATCCGTTAGCGCTTCGAGATCGGACGTTTTGACGATTCCATTCACAATTTCGAAAGTGGCACTGGCTTCCTTCGCAACGTTATTGCCGTCCCTGTCGCGCCCGCCGCTGGAGACCACTTTGGAAAGCGGCCCGAGCAATGGAATCGCAAAAAGGTTCCCGTTCACAATTTTCGCAGCGCCTCTCCCCTGTAAATTGGCAACCGAACCGCCGCCACCGGCAAACTCGAGGCGGGCGTCGAGGGTCCCTTTCGCCGAATCGATATCGCCATAAAGTTTCGTGATTGCCTCCAGCGGAACCCCCGTCACCCTGGCGTCCCCCGCAAATGGCTTCTCCTCGGATCTGACGTCGAGCGCGTCAAATCTCAAGTCAAGATTCCCCCCGAAAACCCCGGCTCCGAAGCGGGTTAAATTGACCCGACTCTTCTCGATTTTGATCTCGCCGGAGGGATTGCTTAAATCGAGAGTCTTACCGAGGAAGTCATACTTTAAAGCACCGCCTCCGGAGAAAGACATTTCGAGAAAGTTGTTTCGCGCCTCGGAACCCACTTCCTCCGGCAGGCGCGCATCAAGAAGGCCGCTCAGACGGATCGTGGGAGATTCCGCAAATCGATAGCGAGTGAGATGGCGGGCAAGTTTCGGGCTGAAAGCCTGCGCCCCCTCGATCGGATTCACCGTCGAAACGACACCTTTCACCGTCCACTGTTTCGTGGGCACATCACACTGCGCAAGCTCTGCGACAATTCTTCCCTCTTCCCGGGTTAAAACGATTTCACGGAACCAGTGCGTCGCCCCGTCCGATTCGACATCGGCCTCCATCTCCACAAAATCGACGCCATTGAGCCTGAACTGACGCAAATCGATCTCGCCCTTGTGCTGCCAGGTGGCAGGGGACCAACTGGAACCCTTTCCGGCAGCGGTGATATAAACGTTCGATCGATCTCCGAAATTCCACGCATCGATAAACTTCCGTCCTTTCTCACTGAAAAACGGGCGGAAAACGAGCGGATCCAGAGTGATCTCGGTTTCATAGAGCAGGGTCTCAAGGTCTTTCCCCGGCTCATACTTCAAGTTGAGAAAGGCAACTCCGGTTTTGTGATCCAGCCGAAGATTCCGCAGATAAATGCGCTCGCCGGAAAGGCTGAACCCGAAATCCAGACCGGAGAACACGGTCCCCCGGGTAACGAGACGTCCCGCGCGAAAGTCACCGGTTACCTTTCCGGGGAAGGAGAGATCGCCCTTCCCTATTGCGTTCAAGTCGAGTTCACCCGAGGCTTTAATTCCAGCGGGTTGAAAGAAAACGACTTCCCGCAAAAGCTTGTTGGTCGAAAACCACGAGGCAAGCCCGATCAAGTCCGCCGAGGAATCGACATCAAACTGAAACAAGTTTGTCTCCTCAGACCACTGCCCGGTTAGTTCAAATTCCCCGAAACGATCCCTGATCCTGAGCCGCTCAATCACCGCCGTATTCTCCATCCCGTTGAACCGGGCGATAAGATCAAGCGACTCAAGCGTATGAACCGCCCCCTGCTTCCTGATTCCCCCGGTATGGAGCGTCGCTTTCGCCGTCGTCGACATGAGGTCTCCAATCGCGCTGCTGAATTCAAGATCGAGAACCGGCTTTTCCTCCTCAAATTCAAAGGCACGAAGCCACTCCACTATCGCCATCAACTGCTTGCGCCGTTGCAGCATGTCCTCCGGATCTCTTTCTTTCGGTTCCGCAGTGCCTCTCAAAAGAGTCCCTTTTACCGAAACAACAATGCCTTCAAACTCCGCCTCGGCTTTGAGGATTTCGATGACACTTTCTGTAATCACAATCCTTCCCGACAGCCCATCCAGCTTCAATCGACTCCCCGAAGGCTCTCCCGGATCGATCGGCAGCGACAAGCTCGCATCCTGAACGTCGAGCGTCTTCACGAGGATTTTCTTGTTCAGAATATTACTGAGATCCACGTCCAGATAGACATCGTCGAGAAAGGCCACTTCCTGCTCACGCGCCTCGTCTTCGTAAAGTTTCACATCCTCGGCCACGAGTCCCCGAAAGGCTCCGAGCGTCAACTTCCCGATCTCCACGTAATAGCCACGCTTTTCAAACTCCACCTCAATCGCATCCCGCCAGCTCCGCGTGAATCCCTGTTTCCGCGCATAGACAGCACCCCAGACAATCAGGCAGGCAGCCAGAATACAAAGGGTCACAAAGAGTCTACGGATAATACGCATGGTGGTCTAAAGAGAGAAGCTAACGCTTCGGAGCCGATGATCAAGCATATCAGAAACGCGGTCCGAATCGGGAAAACTCGTGAGCTTTCTCAGATTAAACGTTTGGAGAGGTCCCAACCTTGGAATAATCTCAGGCCTTGTCGATAAGACCGTTGAATTTTCTATGCGAATCATTGCAGGCAAAGCCGGAAGCATCCCGCTTCAAGTTCCCAAAACCCTGACCCGTCCAACCACGGACCGGGTCAGAGAGTCCATTTTCTCGTCGCTCGGCGAACGTGTCGTCGACGCAACCGTTCTCGATCTCTTCGCCGGCTCGGGTTCACTGGGAATCGAAGCTCTCAGCCGCGGAGCCAAATCCGCCGTCTTCGTCGACACAAGTCGGCATGCCTGCGACAGCATCAATCATAACCTCGAGAAGGCCAAACTCAGTGGAGGAACGACGCGCAGCAGCGACGTTCGCTCGTTCATCTCGAGCCGGTCGAGCGGCGAATTCGACCTCATCTTCGCCGACCCTCCCTATGCGAGGGATGAAGACTCAGCAGCGATGGTCGAAGCGATAGTCACCTCCGAGTCTCTGCGAGGGAGCCTCTCCGGAGGAGGCCTCATGATTCTCGAAACCCTGGCATCTGCGGATCGCCCCGATCTGGCTCTCTGGGAAGTCGTGCGGGAGAAGCGCTACGGCAAAACAAAAGTCTTCTTTCTCAGCGCCGCCACCTGACCCCCCGCTACCATGCCCCGCGCGCTCGTTTACCTGATCTACAATCTGCTTTTGCCTCTGGTGCTGCTCCTCGGCCTGCCCTCTTTCCTCATCAAAGGAATCCGAAGAGGCGGTCTCGCACGGAATTTCAAACAGCGTCTCGGCTTCTTCAGTGCCTCAACCCTGGAAAAGTGGAAGGACGCCCGCCCCATCTGGATTCACGCGGTCAGCGTCGGGGAGGCCTTCATCGCCTTCAAAGTCATCGAGGAATTACAGGCCCTCTCCCCGTCTCAACCCATCGTCCTCAGCACCACGACAACGACCGGCTTCGCCCTCGCCGTAAAAAAGGAGTCCCCCACCCTGACCGTGATCCACAATCCGGTCGATATTCCCTTCATCACCGCCCGGGTCATTCGAAAAATCAACCCGCTCAAGCTCGTTCTCGTCGAAGCTGAAATTTGGCCCAACCTCGTAAGGCAACTCCGCCGGAAGGCCGTGCCGGTCCTGCTCATCAACGCCCGCCTTTCCCCCCGGTCGGAAAAGCGCTACCTGAAGTTTCAAAAGGTGATCCAGCCGGTCTTCTCCCTCGTCAACGGGGCCACGGTTCCCTACCCGGCAGACGTGCCGAGGTGGGCAGCGCTCGGAATCCCCGAAAACAACCTAACCGTTACCGGTAGTATCAAGTTCGACGACCTCGATGTCTCGGGCACAAACGAGGCACAGAAATCGGAACTTGAGAAATGGCTCGCTGAAAAAGCCTTTCCAGAGAATGCGCGTGTCCTCCTCGCCGGGAGCACCCATCCCGGCGAGGAAAAGTATATCGCGGAGATCGCGAAAGAACTGGTCAGCCACGTCCCTCAGGTGGCCTTAATCATTGTGCCGCGACATGCCGAACGCGGAGAGGAAATAGCCGGAGAACTGGAGGCATCCGGGTTTTACCCTGTCCTTAAAAGTTCGACGAAACCTCACCTCACAAAGGCACCACCCGGCGCCGGAGATGCCATGCCCGTCTGGATCGCCAATACCACCGGCGAGCTGAGAAGCTGGTATCAACTTGCCGAAATCGTCGTTGTCGGAAAAAGCTTTCTGAGCCGGGGTGGTCAGAACCCCGTTGAACCGGTCCTTGCCGGCAAGGCCACCGTGGTCGGACCGAACATGGAAAACTTTACCGACGTTATCAATGACTTGCTGGCGATTAAAGGGATTCAACAAGTGCATGGAGCCGATGAACTGCAATCAGTTCTCGCAGAATTGTTCTCCGATGCCGAAACCGGAAAGGCCATGGCTGATCGAGGAATCGAAGCGATGGAGCGCCACCGGGGCGCAACGGGGAAGAACGCAACATTCATCCTCGAGTTTGAAGAATCTGCCACTGGACAGGACCGTGCAAACCCCTCAAGATAAACCACTCTCGTTTTACCCTATCACTGCACTCCGGTAATGAATTTAATCTCCGACATATATCAATACTGGTGGCTGCTTCTGGGGGCGTATGTCATCGGGGCGACTCCTTTCGGTTTTCTTGCCGGAAAAATGAAAGGAATCGATATCCGGAAACACGGGAGCGGAAATATCGGTGCGACCAATGTGCTCAGGACTCTCGGGAAACCCATCGGTATCACCGTTCTCGTAATGGACATTCTCAAGGGCCTTCTCCCGGTCGTGTTTGCGCAATCACTCTCTGACAATTCTCTCGTTCACGTCGCCACTGCCATTGCCACTATCCTCGGCCACAACTATACATTCTGGCTCGGATTCAAAGGTGGAAAAGGCATCGCCACGACGGGTGGGGCCGTCCTCCCGATCATGCCCTTCGCTCTCGTCGCGGCGGTGATTGTCTGGATCATTACCGTGAAGACAACCCGATACGTCTCCGTCGCCTCAATCGCGGCGGCGATCACTATTCCTCTCATCATCACCATCAGGGGACTGATACAAAGCAATCTCGATTTTATCGTTTTAGGCCTGGGACTCTTTGTATGCATCCTCGCTATTTGGAAGCACCGAAGCAATATCGGGCGCCTCCGCCGGGGAGAGGAACTTCAGTTCGGCCGAAAGAAAACTTCGTAAATTTAAGATAGATATGATTAAGGAAGCAGCTGTTCTCGGAGCAGGTAGTTGGGGAACCGGATTGTCGATCGCTCTCGCCGATCGCGGCATCGATGTAATCCTTTACGGAAACGAAGCGGCGGTGGCGGATGACATCAATCTGCAGCACCGGAACTCAAAGTATCTGCCTGAGATCGAACTGTCCGATCGGATCACCTGCTCCACCGAGATGAAGGAGGTTTCCGGAAAGCCGCTCATTCTCGTGGTGGTTCCTTCACAGGTCGCAGGAATCGTTCTTTCTCAACTCAAAGAAGCAGGCGTCCCCGAGTCGACGGTAATTCTGAACTGCACCAAAGGCATTGACCCGAAGGAAGGCAAATTAATGCACGAATTGATCGCGGAGATGTTTCCCGACAATCCTATGGCGGTTCTGTCAGGCCCGAGCCACGCGGAAGAAGTCGCGAACAAAATGGCAACCCTCGCTACCATCGGAACAAGCGATCCGGAAGTGGGAGCGATGGTGCAGGATGTATTCACCCTTCCCTGGTTCCGAACCTACACCACCGACGACGTCATCGGAATTGAGATCGGCGGCGTCTTGAAAAACATCTTTGCGATCGCCGCCGGCGCCATCGACGGCCTCGGCCTCGGTGACAACGCCAAAGCGGCTATGGTGACGAGAGGGCTGGCCGAGATGACCCGCCTCGGGACCGCGATGGGAGCACGGGAGAGCACCTTTCGCGGCTTAAGCGGAGTCGGTGACCTCATCGTGACCTGCTACAGCGAGCACAGCCGCAACAACCGCGTCGGTCGAATGCTCGGTTCAGGCATGACTCTTGAAGCCGCAATTGCTGCGATGAACCAGGTGGCCGAAGGAGTCCCCAACGCTAAGAATGCCTATCACCTCGCAAAAAAACTGGGAGTTCGCACTCCTATCATCGATCAGGCTTATGCCGTTCTCTACGAAGAGAAACCCACATCGGAAGCGCTCCGCGAACTTCTGAATCGCGATCCCCGCTCCGAAATCGACTAATCTCCGGAGATGAAGTTAGCGACGATTGCCATTCTCGTATTCACTTTCCTGCCTCTGAATGCGTTCGCAGCGAAGTGGGAACTCAGTTCCGGCACAGAACTGACAGGCGAACCCGTGCAATTTAACTTCAAGACCAAACTCGTAAGTTGGAAAGATCCCATCACCGGCTCATTCAACGACGTTTCCGCTGAAAAACTTTCCTACAAGACCAGGCAAAGACTGATCCTCTCCCCTCTCATTCACAACAGCTACGCAGGGGAACAGCTATGGCCGAAAGAAAGACAGGCGATGCTTTTCAAGTTGTTTCTCCTTGCCGGCGTTTTCATGTGCGCCGGGTTCTGGGTCGCCGGTTGGCTCATCGCCGGGAAATGGAACCCTCTCAGCGCCAGCTTTGCCTTCATCGGCAGCTGGATCGTCGCGGGAATTTTCATCGTTATGTATCTTTTCCTGAACAGCCGGGTCGGTGAAGGAAACGGCGTCCTCATTCTCGGGATACTCTCCGCAGCAGGATTCGCCTCCCTCTTCACCTCGGCAATTTACGGCTGCACCTTTGTGAAAGGGTTGAAAATTTTCCTGTTCCAGGCGGTGACTTCTATTTGCCTGCTCTTTATTTCCGCCTTCATTTTTGAATTGGCGGTCCCCGAGAAAACGAAAGACAAAATCTGGACCAGGCACATCTTCATTCCGTCCGGTCTCCAGAAGGCAACGCTGCCGGATCGATCATTCCACGAGAGTTCGTAAACTGCGGAGGTATGCACCGGCGCCGTCTTCGCCCTCCGCCGGTGCCCAGTCGGCGAAAATCCGATCTGTCGCATCGAAGGGCCCCCGCTTGACTTCAAGAACCACAGTATCGGGCTCCAAAATGACAAGCCCGTGCCAAACCCCGGCTTCGATATCAATCAAATCCCCCGGCTCGAGGGTATGGCTTGCAGAGATAGCTCCATCGTCCCCGAAGATAAAAAAGGCGAGGCGGCCAGCCAGCATTTGAATCGTTTCCGATGCGCCCTCACGGGGATGCTGATGCGGCGGGATATAGGTATCGGATTGGAAAAAATTCAACATGCGTTGCACCAACGCGTCCTCACTGCGGTGAATCGGCATCAAAATCCGCCGACGGGGACTTTCCCTCGAAGCGAGGACCCCCTCCTTCATTTGTTGCTTTGATAGGAGAAATACCTCCCCCGACGGGTTATCCAGTGCCAGTTTCATTGTAGCTGAAAAGTTTCTCTATTAAAATCCTCCGCCAACCTTTTTATACGCTGATCCCTTTGAGGATTCATTGACGTATCATTGGATCGAAGCCTATTCTAGCGCAATGGAATCTCAATCACCACCACCCATTCAAGGCGGAAACGTTCAGGCCCCCGGCAGCAAGTGGCCCACCGCCCTCGGAGTCATCGCCATCATTTTCGGGATCGGGGGAATACTTCAGGCAGTCATAGCCCCCTTCTCAGCGGCCATGACCAAAAGCTCGATGCAGGTGTTCGTGGATCAGGGAGCGGATCAGGCCCAAGTCGACGATTTCCTCGTCAAGTTACAGTCCAACTCCTATCTCAGCGGTGGCATCTGCCTCGTCCTCGGGGTGATTCTCCTCGTCGGTGGGATCATGGTATTGAAGCGGAAACCGGTATCATCCGTCACCCTTCAGGCATGGGCTGTCTTGAAAATTCTGGGCGGCGGGTTCATGATCTTCAAATCCATGGCGATCCAGAAGACGCAGATGGAAATCATGTTCACCGCAACAGGCGGGAGCGAAGCGGAGATGATAGGAAACATCACCAAGTATGCGATGTGGTTCGGCCTCGGCTTCGGGTTTCTCTGGCTCATCGCTCTACCAGTCTTCATTCTCATCTGGTTTAACAGAGAGAAAATTAAAACACAAATGGGCGAGTGGTAACCTCACAAGTCAGGGGCGAAACCGGCTGAGCTCAATAGACAAACGGTATAAGCCCACCGGCAGAGCACCGCATCTCCGATAATCACATTAATCACGATGACTAAAGATAGATATAAAACATCCGGGTTTCTGCTTTTCCTGATCCTCGGGTTTGCCTTTGCCACGTTCTCCCGGGCAGACGACACTCCTCGAATGGTATCATTTGTCGCTGCCGTCTCTGACTATCCGGGGAACGCGGCGATGTATGAATCGATCGAGAATGCCGAAAAACTCGCCGCCGAACTGGAGAAATTCGGCTTTCAAGTGACTTCTCTTTTCGATTTCACAAAGAAAGAGTTTAACGAGTCTTTTTCGAAATGGTGTGAAGACACTTCCGGGGCAGAACTGGCCGTGGTCTATTTTTGCGGCCACGGAGGAAATTACGAACAGGAAAGTTATCTCATTCCACTGGGCGTGGATATCGAATCCGGTGCCGATATGCAGACTCAGGCGATTGGATTTCAATTCGACGTTTTGAGTTCAATCGTGAAAAACAGAAAGAACCCGCAGCAACTGAGCCTGTTTCTCATCGATGGCTTTCCCAAGTTTCCATTCGGATTCAATACATTAGCCACTGACGGTGACACCTATGACCCGACCGGTTTCAAGGCACCCACCTACCCCGCGGACGGCACCGTGTTGATCATTCCCACCCGCTTCCCCGGGGAAGTAGTATCAAAAGAGGACAGCGGCCGACTCGTCAGTGCTTTCGCTACCACTATTCTTAAAAACGGGACTAAGCTCAATGAAGGGATTGCCGCCCTGAACCAACAGTTCAAAACCGAAACCGGCGAACGCCGCCAGGGAATCTGGTGGGGTAAAAACTACGACGCGGAATATGTTTTTACGGACAACGAGGTCTACGAGCCCGCCGGGGAACCCATCCCGGCGCCGCCGGATCCCGCAGATGTCCCCACGGGTTACGAAGCGCTCAAGGAAGACGCGCATACGGCGTGGCGGACGAACCAACTCGAACTGGCGATCTCCCTTTTTCTCAAAATCTTCGACGAGCACAAAGAACACAAATACTACGCCGAAGATCAGTTGAAAACCCTACTCGCTTCAGGAGGAATTCTCAGCAACGTCTTTGTGGGTAAACAACTCGTGGAGTCAGAGAAATTTGATTTCAAACGCCTCTACGGCCCCAAGCCCAACGGTCTGGAACTCGAAGAAGCCCGGAAGATTATCTGGGAAACCGGGAAAGTGTTCAACCCGGTCGAAGCGGCTGACCAGGCTCAGATCGCAGCTGAAGACGGAGACGCGAGGGCAATGCATGTCCTGGGCCTGCTCTATCTGAAGTTCAATGTCGATGAGAAAGCGATCCACTGGTTTACGAAAGCATCCGAGACTGCTGCTGATCCGTCAGAAAGCCTGTTATTTCTCGGCCAGATGCACCTCATTGGAAGAGGCTGTAAAAAATCTATCGAGAAGGCGGAGGAATATTTGATGGAAGCCATCAAAATGGAAGACGGTCAAATGAGAGGAAACGCTGAAGCCGCTGTTTTCCTCGGGCACCTCGAAGTGGAAAAACAGTATGCGAAAGATCCCGGGGAGCGCAGTTTTGCGAAAGCCGTTGAATGGTATGAGCTCGCGCGAAATCACCGGAAGGCGCGTGCCAACGCCAATCTTGGTCAGCTCTACGCAAGTGGCTACGATGATGTTGCCCCTGATCTCGTCAAGGGAATCGAAACGATTATGGACGGAGCTGACACAGGTCACGACAGTCGCTGCATGTGGATTCTCGCCGACTGGTTCAATCGGGGCGTCTTCAGAAATGCAGAGATAGCCAACTACCTGGACAGCACGGCGGCGAAACGCTATGCCCTCATGGCCGCTGACTTTGGCTACCCTGATGCCATCGAATACTGCAACGCGAACGAGTTGAAATTTGAAAATGCAGGTAAGCCCCTTTTCAAAACCAATGAAGCTTATCTAAATTGGAAATATCTGGAAAAGCAGGCAGCTTCTGCAGAGAAGATCAACCATTAGGCAGTCCCGAATCACTGCACTCTTTTCATTTTCATGAGACTCATAGCACTATTCGTTGTCGTATTTTCTCACGCGACATGGCATGCGCCCCCCTGCTCCGCCGATGACCGTTGCGTTGCCTTTGTCGCCGCCGTTTCCGAATACCCCGGAAACGCCGCTCTCTACGAATCAATGGACAATGCCGACAAGCTCGTCATTTCCCTGAACCAATTTGGATTCGAGGTGACAACCTGCCTCGATTTTACCAGGAGCGAATTCGAGAGCGCTTTCGAAAATTTTTGTGCCGACGCCGAGGACGCGGCCGTAGCACTGGTCTACATCAACGGACACGGAGGGAGTATTCAGAGAGAGAACTACCTTTTCCCTCTCGGTGCGGACGTATCCCGTGTCAGTGAAATGCCCTCCCGCTGTATCGGCCTGCGCGCCACACTTGCAGAGCTCGCAGACAATCGCGGGCAGCAGGAACGCCTTAATGTTCTCATCGTCGACGGCTCAAGAAGCAATCCGTTCATGAGTCGTGCCCGGGAATTTGAAGAGGGAAGCGCAGACCAATCAGCCTTCTATTCCCTGCCCTACCTGCCAAGGAATACCATTGTTATCAAACCGACAGGACCTGGAGAATTGCTCGAGACGAACGAGGGGACCCTGCTCGTAGATGCACTGTGCTCCGAACTGTTCGTGGAAAAGTCGAGCTTGAGGAAAGGCCTTGAATCGGTCGAAAAAGTGATCAAAAAGAAATCCAACGGTAAACTCGATCCGTCGATCAGTATCGAGTTCGGCGGAGAACTGACTTTCGCAAAGAAGAAAACCTCCGTTACATTTCCTAACACTGATCAAAACGTTCCTGGCGGATTAACGGAACTTCGGAACGAAGCAAAGCAATTAGCCGACAAAGGAGAATTCGATTCTGCCATTGCTGCCCTTCTCGAAGTGTACGACCAAAGCCCTGAGGATGCCGAGAAGGTAAAGAAAGACATCCGGTCAATTCTTTCATCTTCCAGCATCGAAAACCCCTTCGTCGGGAAATCGCTAATTGAAAGCGGGAAATTCAAACTGGAGAGGCTTGCGTCAGACAGCCCTGTTGACGGCAACGAGGGCCTGGACCTCAGTGAAGCACGGAGAATCTACTGGTTTTCAGGGCAGTGGTTCGTTCAACACCGGGAGCAGGGTAAGCGTTGGGCGACTCTGGACGCGGAAAACGGGGATCCCGAGGCAATGGTCGTTCTCGCAAGGATACATCTGAAAAGTAATTCCCCGGAAGACGACAAAGCCGCCGCCGCCTGGATAGAGAAAGCATCGGAGAAAGAATATCAAAATGGAATCATCTGGATGGGCACCCTGCACTTTCTTGGAAGAGGATTGGAGAAATCACTCGATGAGGCTGCGAAGCATTACCAGCAGGCATGGGACCTCGGCGACCCTCGCGGTGTTGAAGGTCTTGGACACGTTGAACTGAGAAAACAACTCGCTCTCCCTGAAAACGAACGAAACTTTTCAAAGGTCCTCAAGTACTACACCGAAGCGATCAATAACGGAACTTATGCTCCGGCAGCCAATCTGGCGCAACTGCACCTCTCCGGCCTGCCCGGCACCGAGATCAATCCGCTCGAATGTTTTAAGATTCTGATGCAGGGTGCCGAAGAAGGTGCCGACAGCCGGAGTATGTGGGTGCTGTTTGACCAATTGAACCGCGGAAGAGAATCCACCTTCGTCGAAGAAAAAGAAGCCCTCGCCCTCGTGAGCGAAGAGAAACAGTTTGAGATGCTGAAAATCTCCGCTGATCTCGGCTTTCCAGCTGCAGTCAGTTACGCGCAGGCGAATGGAATCGACTTTCTCAGCGCAGCGAAGCCGCTTTGCGAGGAATGGGGAGTCTCCTACGAATTCTGGAAGTTTCGGCAACGGGAAAAATATGCCAGTTTGAGAGAACAAAATTAAGCGATGAGGCGTCGCCTTTCAGCGAGGATGGCTACGGTCTCCAGATCAGTTCCGAAGTTCGACCTGACTTTAAAATCCGCTCATCATCCACTTCGAACTGCGTAATCGACCGAAAGAAGGGTAGAGGGTTTCCCTCAACCCGACTTTGACCTTCACGGTTCAATTGCAAGAGAAGCCTGAATCCGAAATAACTGACCTTCCCGTTCCACGACGCCCCCATGAGGGTTTGCCCGAGCGAATGGACCTCAGGTAGATATTTTTTCACCCAGAGTGGCCGCTTCGTATTCATTTCGATCTGCCAGGTTACCTCCTCACTCGAGCAAGTGTATAAATGAGGGCAGTTGAAGAGCCGATTCCAGAACGGCTGTCGTTCAAAACGCTCCCCGAAACAGCAGTCGATAATAACCAGATCAGGTGAGACCATCCCGGTTCCATCACCGACCGCGAGTTGCAGCAACTGATCCGCCTGCATCTGCTCACCGTTCGTAAAAAAGAGCCGCCCATCCGAATGCATGTGGGTTGCCAAGTAGAAAACTCTGATTTCCCCTGCAGCCTTGGGAATCTTTAACAGGGTTGCAAGTGACTCAGGAGACTCATTTATTAAAACACGACTCTGCGAAGGACTGATCGCCCTTTCGATCAATCGGGCACTCCCCTCCCAACCATCGAGGTCAGACTTCCATTTATGCTTTTCCTGCACAAAGGCATGAAAAACCACATCGGCACGGAGAGGGACCGGGGTTGCGAAAGCGAAAACGCCTGAAAGGACAATAAGGAAGGTGCGGGAAATTCTTTGTGACATGCGGGGACTGACTACTCACCTAGTTCAACCTCAAGCGTTTTTCAATTCTCAAACTGAAACCGAAAAAGAGCACAACCCTCGCGGGTTGTGCTCTCCAAATCCGCAAAGTCACTCATTTTGAGGACCTTGGAAAAAGCATCGTGAACGATTATAGACTTGCGACGACAACATCGGTTCGAAGCCATTCGTTGGGATTCCCCTGAATGGTTCCGTCTTTAACCGCCGCTTTAACCTGATTGGAAACATTGGACCCGGCCCGAGGCGCTCTCGCCATCTCGACCACGTTACTGCTGACCAAACCACCCGTTCGCAAATCGACCGGGATAACGGCCGCTCTCGCACCTGATCCCGGCGAAGCCGGAACCGGAACCGCCTGGACCGGCGACACCTTCAAATCTTTAACCACAGTGGCCATGGACGGCGTGGCTTTCGCCGGAGACGTATTCCTGACCGAACGTGGCTCTTCTTTCTTTTTGAAAAAGCCACCTGAACTACTCCCGCCACTCGATCCACCGGAAGCCTTTGCATACGACCTCCCGGCAGGCGAGGAAGCCCACTTCTTTTTCAACTTCTCCTGAGCCTTGCGGGCATTCGCCAAAGCTACCGCCCGTTGAGTGGCATTGGCTCGTTTGTAAGCGACTACAGAGTGTCGCTTCGCGATTCTCCCCCGCTCTCGACTTGCCACCCGGCTTGCCGGACCAAGCGCACTGGCAACACCGGGAATGGTACCGACAGCTAAGAGCATAAAGCCGTTCTTAACAATATTCCGTCTCGTTGAGACCGTCTGCAGTCTGTTGTTCTTTTTCATTTTTTCAGGTTCCTCAAATGATAGCAGGATTTTTTCAGCTCAGTCGAGTTTGAAATTTCAAATCACTATTTATAAGCACTGTATCAATATTCCGTCTCTTACCGAATCATCCCGTCAACAGGTATCCGGCAGATCCATTGATACTATAGACGAATCAGGCACGGAATGATTCACCCAATCATAAAACACTTCATGCTCCACACTGACTGTTGCCGTCTCACTGGCGCTCAGGAACCAAGGCAACGCGAAACCCGATAAAGTGACTTCCGACAATCGCCCGTTCCCCTCTCCTCACGGCGACCCGGCAGCGAAACGGCTGATCAAAATAGTTACCTCCTCTCACCACCCTGCGAACATCTGCAGAAGTGGAGGGAGGCCCGACAGGGTCGGTAACATCCCCTTCTTTGTAGGTATCCCGCGAATAGACATCGAAACACCACTCAGAGACATTCCCTATTACGTCATACAGTCCCCAATCATTGGCTTTCTTTCCGCCCACTTCCTGCGAGCCGGAAAAGTCGAATGTGATTTCTTTCTCAGCCCAGTCAGTGGCGATGACAGCAGTCTGAAATGCTTTCTGACTGTTTCCTGCATACCAGGCCTGCTTACTGACTTCATCCGAGTGATTGTATCCTTTAAAGCTGATAAAATCGCCGGGCAACGGAGTGGCACTGCCGGCCCGGGCAGCCCGTTCCCATTGCGCCTCGGTAGGAAGAGAAAACTCGTACCCGTCCGGAATCATTTCGCGGTTCGATTCAGTTAGCCATTTTGAATACTGCATAGCCCCCTCCCAGGTCACTTCTGTCATCGGCTGCTTGAGACTTCCCCAGGTCGCATTCTCCTTTTCCTTCATGACCCATTTTCCGTTTCGCTGCTCAATCGGGCAGGTCACGGCGCCTTCATCAATCCAGTCCCCCTTTTCGATTCCGACTGAATTCATGAAATCGAGAAAGTTCTCAATCGTCACCTCAGTTTCAGCAACCCAGTATCCCTCCGACAACTTGACTTGACGCAACGGTTCATCTTTAGGAGCTCTCGGAGAACTGACATTTGAGCTCACCGAAAGTTCATTGTAGATCGCCACCAACTCGTCCTGAGCCGTGCCCATGCCGAATGTCCCCGGTTCGATCCAGACCAGTTCGGGTAATCCTTTCAACGTGAGGTTAGCCTCGAGCAGAGAGGTATCATCCCCTTTCACATTCTCCTTCTCAACCACCTCCTCTTTACCCGACGCGACCGAAGAATCGGTTCCCTTCATTTTTTCAGAATCCAACGTGGTAGTTACATTCCCTTTCTCCTTTCCCTTGGAGTCTGTCTCCGGGGTATTCATCACCTCAACCACTTTCTCACCAATGAGACTGTCCTTCTGCTTACCCAATGAAGCGATGGCGGAATCGGAGAGCGAAGGCAGCTTTGCCTTTGCCTCTTTCTCGATGCGTTTCACCTCTTCATCAATGGCCTCGACCGTAAACCCCTCAGCCGACGATGACGAAATCTGGAGAAGCCGTTCACCCTCCGACAGAGATTTCATCGCGGCATCAGCAAGAATCTTGCTATCACCATAAGCGAAGGTTCTGATTTGCTTCTCAAGTTTCCGCACTTCGTCTGCGGGCATATCAGTCAGATTACCATCGATAAACTTATCAAAGTTATTGAAGGAGCTAACCGCGTATTTGCTCAAGTCATCGCGCTTCTCCGGAAACATCTCGTGAGCCTTCGCGGCGAAAGCGAGCCGGTCTATTCCCGCGACATCTTCCGACTCGGCTTCCCATTTCGCCCACCTCTCAGCAGGGTCGGGTTTCAGGAACACGACTGCAAGAACGACAAGCAAAACAGCGCCTCCAATACCCAGCTTCAGGATCAGTGATCTTTTTGCTTTCTCTCCCGACTCCCAGGCCTGCAGCACTTCATCCTGTGAGAAAGGCAATCCATCCGGAAGCATCATTGTCCGTTGCGTCTTCGGGCACTTCACCGAAGCCCCTTCGACCCAGTCACTGATCGATTGAATGCGGAATGGCTTTGTCGAAGCATAGGGACTTTTGACAAACCCCGGACGATCGGTATCCAGCGCGGCACTGAGAAGTGGTAGCTTGTCAGGGAGTTTAAACTCATTTCCATCGGAGGACTTAATCGTCGATCCGGAGACCCACGATCTACCTTCAACTTCGATCTCTTTTCCGGAAAAAGGATCAACGATTATACCATGACTTGTCGGCAGTGCCTTACGCGCGTCAACCGTCAAACGCCCCTCCGGCAGCGGCAAATTGCCGGGAAGGACGAAATGTCCACCGGTAGCAGCACACGTCAACGATTCGCCGGCCTTCCAAACCGCAGGTTTAATTGATTTACTACCGGCAAACGGCGGCGTCACCTCGACCTTGGTGAGATCGAAATCGGTGGCTTCAGGTAGAGCAGGCAGTGCCCGCGGGAGTTGGATTTTCTTTCCGGCCGGATCTTCGAGAATTTCCTCTGGCTTCCACTGATCGAGAGAAACCCTGAAGGACGATTCCGGATCATAGGGACTGAAAACAAGCCCGGTAATTTTCTCATCCGGCACAGCCTCGGGAAGCGGTAGATCTTCCGGCAACTTCAACGGCCTTCCCGTCGCAGGGCAGGAAATGATTTTACCGGGCTCCCAGTCTCCGATCACCACATCATACTCCTTCTCACCTTTTTCGTAGGGCGTCTTGATCTTCCGGCCTCCGGCAACAACTGCGACCAGCGGTGGGATATCCCGGGGAAGTTGAACGGTTACCGCTGGATCGCCTTCAAGAACAACAATCGATCTTCGCTCCCAGAGCAGCCCTTCAATCGGAATACTAACACCCGTCTTCGGATGGAGGATCGCCCCCGGATTCTTCGAATCCAACTCAGCCTCATCAGCCCAGACAGGAAACCCGTCCGCCTTGGAAGGCAATTTCATCAAAAGACCGGAAGCGTCACATCGTATTTGCTTTTCCGCCCGCCAGTCTCCTACAGCAACTTTCTGCCGCTTGCCCGGTTCATAAGGGCTTTCGATCACCCCCGTAACGAAAGCACCTTCAACTTCCTCATCCTGAACGAGGAGCCCCGTTTTCGGAACCGGCAGTGCAGCCCCGGATGGCGTTATAATCTCACGCCCGGTATGAGGGCACTTTAAAGAATGATCAGGAAGCCAGTCCTCGCCGTCCACCTGAAACTCTTTCGCTCCGGAGTCGAACGGACTGACGAGGTAGCCCGGACGATCCTTTTTCGCAGAAGCCTCCAGAGCCGGCAAACGGGGAGGTAACTTGAAAACCCTGCCCTTGAATTTAGAACTCTCAATCTCGCGTCCCTCCACCCACTGGTCAGGGGGGATTATCTGATCCCGCTTCTTCGCATTCGAATAAGGACAGGCTACGACACCATTTCTGCCATCGAGAATAGCAGCCTGCAACGGCGGCAGTTCAGGAAGTAGAAAGTTACGTTTTGATTTTCCACAGAGAATTTTGCTTCCCTCGACCCAGTCAGCACCGGCTATCTCAATGGACTCAGTTTCCGGAGAATAGGGACTGTAAACATAACCTTTCTCTCCGGTTCTCTCAAAATCCACTTTTGCCGTAAGAGTCCATTCCGGAAGCTGATCGGGCAGTTTGTAAAGATAGCCGCTCCCGGAAAGTCGAAGTATTTTTCCGGGCTCCCAGTCTTCCTCTTCGGAAATCTCTATGATGTCATCTGAATACGGAGATCTTACTTCACCGAATTGATGATCAGAGATCACAGCCGCAGATTTAATTTCAGGAATCGAATCGGGTAACAACAACTCGATGTGATCATCTGAATCGACTTCAACAACAGCACCTGCATTCCAATTGTGAGACGCAACCTCAAGGCGCGCTCCTGTCTGCGGAACGATTATCACACCGGGGCCCTCCATGACCTCCGCTGTCATTCTTGGAAGCAGCTCATAGGAAGAGGGCAACTTGAAGAAACGGCCCGTGGTACGACATTTGATCTCTCTACCGGGAATCCAGTCCTCTGCGGAAACCTCCTGCTCTTCGTGATCGGAGTAGGGGGAAAAAGCCTTCAGCTTGCCGCCTTCTTCCAGTGTTTCCCCGACGAGAGGAGGCAACTCATCCGGAAGTCTGAAAAACTCACTCGAATCCCCGCATTGAACTAACGCTCCGGGGACCCACTTCTCCCCGGGAACCTCAACCCTTTTTCCGGCTGCATAGGGACTCTCAATCGTTCCTGTAAAACCGTTCTGAAGGGGAATATCACTGACGACCTCTGGAAGCCTCGGTAGCTTCTCAGGGAGTCTGCAAAGGCATTTTGATTCGGGGCATTTAAGGATTTCTCCGCGCTTCCACTGCGATGCTTCCACCGCAATCTCAATTCCGGAATATGGGGAAAGAACTCTGTCAAAGATACCATCCTGAACCGTGGCCTTTTTCAACTCCGGAAGCTTTTCGAGTAGCAGGAAACTCCGACCTTCACGCTCAACACTCAAGCCCAGCTCCCATTCATCCGGAAATAAATCCGTCTTCGCTCCAGAATAGGGATCAACAATCCATCCCGGCTTATCGAGCAAATACTTACTGACTTTCAGCTCGGGAATCACCGAAGGAAGCAAAAACTCTTTACCATCTTCAGCGGTAATCTTCTGATTTCCCCGCCATTCTTTCCCGGGAATTTTCTGCTCCCGATTGGTAAATGGATTAATGACAATCCCGTCGCTGCCATCTCCATGGATTCTCGCAACATGCTTTCGATCCGGCAAATCATCGGGCAATCGACAGAGCAAATCAGTAATCTGACAAACGAGAACTTTTCCCTTCTGCCAATCACTGTCGGCGACCTTGAACTCTGCATCGACAAACGGACTTGTTACGACCCCGCGGTATTCATCGACTGACTTGATCAGTTTCGGAGCGGGAAGTTCATCTGGCAGAACGTACTCACGATTGCGCGTCGAAAGGATAGTTCCTCCGACCCACAAATCAGGATCGATTGCCTGGCAATCCTCTTCACTGGGAAAAAACGGACTCGATACCTTGCCGGGTTCGTTCTCGTAAATAATCGCTTTCAAACGCGGAAGAGAAGCAGGCAACTTGTACTGCAGACCTGAAACGGGACAGGTGCCACGCTCTCCCTCCTGCCACAGTTCAACCCCTTCCGTCTCCAGGAAATTAATGCGGGTATTCTGGTCCACAGGAATATACGGCGAATGAATAATCCCAGGTTCTTTCACGTCAGCGAGGCACACGAGAGCTTCAATTTGAGCCGAAAGCTGAAACATGTCTCCCGTCTCCTGACAGATAAACTGCTTGTATGGCCTGATCTCCGGCCCCTGCAGCGAAAAGCGCTTTCTCGTAATCGGGTTGCGAAATTCGCCCGGTCCGGTCGAGACCGCCTCAGGAAGATTGTAAGATTGATATTGCGGGCCCGCAGAGACTGATATCGACGCCTCTATATCCGATTTGGGAAGAGAAGGAGGGCCTGAACGCCGATGTCTGTGACTCGATTGAGTCCCCGCAGATCCGGCAGTTCGATCAGAACTCCCCCTCGAAGACGAAGAAGCGTAACCGCCAGTGCCCGTCCCCGGAGAAGCCGATGTTTTCCCGGAAACGGAAAAATCGATCTCGGAGAAATTGAAATTCTCTCCTTCCGCATCACAGATGCGGCGAAGGATATCAGAACACTTCGTTTCGCTCTCGGCTGCACCGCAAATGTGATCACACAGCAGATTATTGGATTCCTCAGTCAGTCCACTGATGCTGGAATACCCATACCGGGATTGGTAGGCGACAGAAGGCACCGGCTTACCACCGATTAACCGGTAGAGTCTCGCGCAGAAGACAACTGACGCAGGGAAATCCGCACCTACCGAGCTTATAATCGCGTCATTGGAATCGAGGGTCTGCTCAACATCAAACTCTTCAGAACTGAACGAGATCGAAGCCGGCAACGAAAGCGGATTCACTTCCAACCGGTGCCGGGGCCATTTCGGAATCGTCTCGCTGAGAAATTGATCTTTGGAACTGCTATTCGAAGGGACAAGAAGAATCTCCGCTTCCCCGACAGTCGGGACAGGCACTCCCATCTCCGCAGTATAGTCGAGCAGGTCAGCGAGAGTGCTCAACAAGGGGAGCGCGTGGGAAAATTGAAACCGCCCGTGCCTTCTCACCACATCTCTCAAAAGAATCCCCTCGCGCGGCTCGAACTCAATCACTGCTTCCCCACTCGAGAACCAGTAAAAGGCGAGCGGTCGCAAAAACGCATCCGGATAGCCACGACCTGAACCCTGCAAAACAACGTGGGAATCAACGAGCTGTTTCACTTCATCGAACGTTTTCTCATCGCCATCCGCAAAGAGCCGGGTATTCAAAATCGCGATGAGCGTGGAAGCCTGGTCCTGCTTTCTCCTTGCGAGCATGAACTTGCTCCAACTGCAGTCGAGAGGACTTCCTGTCAGATTATCAAATACGTCATCGAACCGGTCCGATCGCTTCTCAGCAATCGATCGGTTTTCATCGAGGACAGGCGGAGACCTACGCGCCTTGGACGATCCCTCATCATCGTCGACGAGATCGGAACAGCTCAAGGCTTTCTCAGGGAATCCCGCCTTCTTCTTCAAATAAAGATCCAGCGCGGAAAGGACCTCTGAAGCGGTCGAATAACGCTCGCCGCGTTTCTTCGCCATCATCTTTTCAAGAATGGCGGCAAGATCCTTATCACATTCAGTCACCTTGAAAGGGCGATCATAATTGACATGCTCGGCCTCAACTTCGTGCCTGTTATCAAGGTCCAGTGGCTTCGGCTTCTTCCCCTGAAGAAGATACCACATCGCAACACCCAGTGAGTATAGATCACTCCTGCTGTCGAGGTCTTCATCTCTGATCTGCTCAGGACTGGCAAACAACGGAGTGCCCTTCACTCCGGGCGCTGACTGCATCGTGTCGTCCAGAGTCTTCGCCAGACCGAAATCGATTAACTTAACGCCCAACTCGCCATTGCGGAGTCGTCCCAGCATCATGTTGGATGGCTTAATATCGCGATGAACGATTCCCTGTCCATGCGCCTCAGCGAGTCCAAGACAAGCCTGCCGACCTATCAATGCGACATGCTCTTCAGGCAGTCCTTTCTTCTCAACACAGAGTTCGTTCAGGTCGCCCCCCTCACAATACTCCATTGCACAGTAAAGATCTCCCTCTGGAGTCTCCCCGGCATAACTGAAAACGACAATATGTTCGCATTGAAACTGCAGGGCTAAAAGTGCTTCGATTTCACTGATGAAATCAAACTTCTTTCGTCCATCAATATTATCGATCACCTTGATCGCGAATTGCTTCCCTTTGAAAAGAGGATGCTTTCCCCGATACGTCGAGCCAAACGAACCGGTTCTCGGCTCAAATGACTGATCGATGATGTAATCGCCGATCTTTTCTTTCATGAAATAGTCACTGTGTCGGCTGAACAGGCTGGTCTTCCTGTGTGTTTTTCCAAAGCTTACCTACCCGACGACTCTTGATCGTAAGTGTAGGTCTGACAACCGGCTTGCTATTTGCAGTCGGAACCCCGTCTCCGCCAGTTGATTCAGAGGCATCCGTATTCTCATTCGCCTTCGCCGGCGCCTGCACATCCACCTTGCGTGCCGGAACAGCGCGAAGAACAGGTCTCGCTTGCGTTTGGCCCGGGCTTACATACTGACGGGTCTCATACTGAGGTGGCGCGACGAGCCGCCGCCCGTCAGGTAGCATCGCACCGACTGGCAGGATCTCGGAAACCGGCCGGAATCGAGCAGGCTCATCAACCGGCTCGGCGGGCGCAGGTGCAGGATTTGCGGCCACCTTTTTTGCAGGCGGTTCAACCGGTTTAACCGGGGGCACATCACTTTCACCTTTCATTTCCGGAGCAGGATCGCTCTTCGAATCGGCGGGAGTCGTCTCAATCTTCGCGCTTTCCTGAGCTGAATTTTCTCCGGAAAGGCCTGTCGGTTGAGTAACGACCGCAACCGGCTTCGCGGTATCAACCTTTTCCATCTCCCTGCTTTTGTCCTCTTCTGATTCAGCTGGTGGCACCGTCTCGCTCGCTTTTACTTTCAACGCATCCGCTTTCCGCCCATTCGGTTTCACCGGCAACGCATCCACCCTTCCCACCGCAGCCTGAATCTCTCCCGTTCGCGATTTTTCAGCAATAGCGATACTCTTTCGGTCAGCCAGAGGAAGATAGACCCAGCCTTCCGGAACAGCGCCTTTGTCCGCACCTGAACTGTTCTGAGTCAAAAGCCAGCTAAACGATTCGTTTTGTTTTGAAGAGCCTTTCAGATAGTCAGCGAATTCCGTTGAAACCCAAACGCCTTTCTTCGGAGACCATTCGAATTCAAATCCTGTAGTGGGATCAACCAACTTGTCCTCATACCCCTCAGGCCGTTTGGTGTCACTGTCGGGAATTCCGGCAACCCCGCCTTCAGAGTCTGCGCTCTTTTTCAACTCGTCCTTTTCAGAAACTTCCCCGTCTTTGTCCCCGGGAACCTCAGCCGGCTTTTTCGCAAGCGGTTGAGCTTTCATCTCTCTGTTCACGGAAACTGGCTTTGCCTCCGGTTTCTCCATCTCCTGAGCAGATTCTTTCGCTGCCACTTTCTCCGGCAGCGGCTCAGGCTCGGCAGCAGGTTTGACAACGTCTCCGTCTGATGGTCGCAAAATCGAAAGCACCCTCTCGGCATCCTCTTTCGTCATCGTAATTGTCTCACGCTCTTCGGTATTCAAAAACGCCTCAAGCTCTTCGATGACACGTTGGGCCCCTTCTGTCGAAACGGCTTTACTACCTTCCGGAGAAGCGCCCGCTTTGTCCGAATCGCATCCCACCAGCAAATTGCTACCCAGCAAGACGGCGAGGAAATTAACGATCAACTTCAGACTGACTCGCGGGAACTGCGCAGGCAGGAACTCTATTCGTCGTTCGTATTGATCCATTTCCCCTACTCCTATTTCCGATCAACGGACCGGCATTTTTGTTCCATTCAAAGCAGTAGCGGCAAGTCCGTTTGCCAGAATTTTCAACTGGCTCAACCGGTCTTTTGATATCTGGCCTTCCGGAATTTTCCAGTCCCTTGCCAGATCAACGATTGATCGAACTTTAGGTAGAGACTCAAGCAGATACTGCATTTCATTCGATGATTTCAAGTCATCGCGGGTTATCGATTCCAACTCCGCAATCATCAATGAAACGTAATCCTGCGCCCTGAGATAATTCGTAATCTCTCCCGTGTAGTTATCCTCCATCACCTCGACAGCAATTGAAGCCCCGTGGAACCATCCGCCACACACAATCATAATGGCTTTACTCCGGTCATTCCCTTCAGCCTCCTTAAGTGCCCTGACAATATCCTGACGGTACAGTCCCAACTGAAAGAAAGCATCAAACCAATCTCCGCGGTTCACCGAATCTTTGATCTTATATCCTCTGCTCAGGCTTTCCTCAGGAACGTTGAGGTCTTTCGCCAGTTGCTCAATGTATTCGGCACAGGCATTAAGTGTTTCAGCATCTTTGGCTTTCAGCGCCAGAACTCCGTCGGCGACTTTGACCCCCAGCAGGATGCACCTCCGGGAGTCTTCACTGATGCTGTCGATATCAAACTCGAGACCTTTGCCGCCCCGGTAGTATTCCTTCCACTGATCCGGAGTAATCCCGAGATCCTCCTCCAGAACAATCAACCGATCCACCGAAGATGAGGCACTCTGAAGAATATCATCCTTCCCCTTATAGTTCATCGGGTTGAAGCCTTCCTTAGCGTCCTGAGCAACGGCGGCGGTATGAAAAACACACCCGGTGAACAGCAGGAACAGAGAGTTTCTAAAAACGTTCATTTTCTTAATAACCAATTTTCTCTTCTTAAAATTTACAGATTTCTCCGCTTCAAAGTGATCCCGTAAAAGGCTAACCAGATTACCCCTGAAATGAAAGCACTCATTAGGCATATCCCCCCTTTTTGGAGGACTCGTGAGAGATCCATTCCTTCAGTTGAGAGCATCCTCAACTTTTCACTCAGATAAAGATACAAGCGAATCAAACAGGTCGCAAGAATCACGAGGGAGACGGCAACACTTACAAGCCCTGAAACTCTTTGCAGTCCAGCCCTCCCGAAAAGGGCCACCCCGCCCAGTGCGAAAGTTCCCATTACCAACCAGGAAGCCATTTTACTACCGCCATGAACTTCATGAAAATGAACCAGTCCCATCACCGGAATGCGCATTAGCGGAAACAGAAATCCCAAAAGCAAGACGATCAGGGTAATAACCCACCAGACCGACAGAATGATGATTTGTTTTGAAATTCTACTTTCCATATATTGGTCTCCCTCTCTCTACCTGGCCCGGAATCACTGCCCGGTCTGTCTCCGAATCAGCGACGCCAGAATAATGGAATAGCAAACAAGGATCCATAGAACCAGAATAAGCATTCCCATCTGCGCATCGCGAATTCTCACATAGCGAATCCCCTGATAGTAGAGGGCATGAATGTCTCTACGACTGTCCACGGTATCAGGCTCCTGTCTGATAGAGGTTTTGAACGAGCCGTCAGCATCGAAGACCGGCATAAAATCACCCTCTTTTTTGTGCTCCCCCATTCGGGACGGTATCACCAGAAGATTCTGCCAGGAGGCATTCTCCCTCACTTCTTTCTGAAACTTCTCCGATTTCTTCTCCTTCTCTCCCGAATCAAAATCCATCTGCATCCACTCCACCTTTTCACCATCCCCCTCTGTAAAAACGGGCATCTTGGTTTTATTCGACATCTTTGGAACGATACGACCGAAGATATGGGAGACATCCATGACGCGCTGGGCCGCGTAACTGGGAAAAAACAGGCTCGCCATTCTAACCGAAGGGGTCATCTCGGGGATCTTTACGACAAACCCGCCAAATAGAATCTGTGGAATGAGAACGAGAGGGACCCAGAGCACTGCCTGGGTCGAATTCTGAACCAGCGCTGAAATGGTCAAGCCAATCGCGACTCCCACCACGGAGATCAACAGCAATGCGATCACTTTAAGCCCTAACACAGACATGACAACGCTTCCCAACTTGAGCTCTCCCGAAGCACCGGCACCGCGGCTCTCCCCATTGGACCTGCTTGCGTTCTCTATCACATTGTTAGAATCGAGAAGCGCATCTTCGAGCATGAAGAAACGAAGAAACCGGTAGGTAAAATGATACCGAATCGTATCCGTCTGCCAGGAGGGAAGTGTGTCCGGGAGCGTAAACGGTTGTTGCGAAATACTGCAAATCACCGTCTCACCCGGTACCCAGAGCTGTTCCCGCTCCCTGTCGGAAAAGACTTTCCAACCGCCCACCTTGAGAAAAGGAGAGCGAGCCATGCCGGGAGCGACATCGACGGCTTCAAAACCATTCACAGGATAGTCCGGCAGCGAGTCGGGCAACTTCAGCGTTTCCCCCGTCATAAACTCAACAGTCTTCCCGGGCCGCCATAAAGCTTCGCTTTCAACCCCCAGTATCAACCCGGGCATGGAGACGGACTCAACGAGTCCGGGACCCGCAACAACCGCCGTTTTCGGAACTGCATTCCCGTCGCTGTCGCCCCCGGCCGTGATGAGCAGCCCCATCGAAATTTCCTCGGCCAATTCTGTTCCGGCAGTCGGCACGGGATACAATCTTGAACGCAACAACTCCTGAAACTTCTCGTCTTTCCCGTCTGCCATCTCGGGAAACTTCATGAAAGCTCCGGGATCAGAATTATGAAAAGCGAAGGCAGAACAATAAATTGTCAGAAACAGAAGAACAGCCTGAATAATCGTGAGGAAACTCAGGAAACCGAACTTACTGAATATGTAGGCATTGATACCCTGCCCGGAAACACGCTCACGCCTGAAAATCGACAACTCATTCACGATCTGCTGCGCTCCATTCGAACATCCGAACCACATCGTAGCGACAACAGCGAGAAATCCTCGCAAAACGACTCCCTCTGCCACCCAACCGATCAAAAACCCAATCAAAAAGGCCTGGGCAAAAAGAAAGAGCAAATTAAGTCTGTCTGCGGATACTATTTTCCACTGCCTGCGATTCAACAGGGAAATCATCCTGCCAAACCCGACCTTACGCACACGGTCACGTCTCGCCGGCTTGCCGGATTTGCGTTTTCTCGCGACGGGCTTGAATTCCCGCCGATATCTCGACTTTCGAAACGCATCCTCCCACTGCAGCCCCGTCTTTCCTGCACCCTTAATCTCCTTGAAGATTTTGGAGTAACTCGCAAGCTTTCCACTTCCCACACTTCCGCTGGAGGATGCTCTCGCGGTTGTCGATCCGGAGCTTTCGCCCCCACCTAAAAAGTAATCGCGAGCGGACCCCGGGGGACCATCGAAAATTACTCGTCCCTCCTGCACGATTACAAAACGATTACAAATATGCGCGTTCTCGAGCATGTGAGTGGTGCAAACCACTGTAGTCCCCGCCTCGGCAAGCTTTTGAAGAGCCGTCATCAGCTCCCACTCAGTCGCGGGATCCAAACCTGAAGTAGGCTCATCAAGAAAGAGAACCGATGGACTCGACAGCATCTCCGTTGCGATACTGACACGCTTCCGCTGTCCGCCCGACAGCTTCCGGATTCGCTTCGTCTGATGCTCCGTAAGATCCAGCATCGCCAGAGTCCTGTCGACGAGCGATTCCACTTCCTGCGTCGGTAAATTAAGCTTGAGATTGGCACTGATCGTGATCGCATCACGTACCCTGAGTTCCCGATGAACGATATCATCCTGCGGGACAAAGCCGACTCCGGCGTTCATCACGGCAGAGCGGTCCGATATCTCCAGTTCATTGATCCAGACCTTCCCTTTTGTCGGAGGAGCCACTCCGCAAAGCGCATTCATCAAGGTGGACTTTCCCTGACCACTTCCACCAATGATCGCCACAAACTCCCCTGAATCGATGTCCAGATCTACATTGTCTAAAATGGCGATCTTCTTTTTCCTCCCGCTATCCTCTTCGACCTTCTCGACGATTCGTTTCAAACCACGAGCCTGGATACTGCCGAGATTCTGATGATCGAGTCGCTTCAGGTGATCCACAAAATAGGCAAACAAATAGGGCCCGATTCTGAAACGATCACCGAAGACCAGCTTTGAACTGTCAAAAGACTGTCCGTTTAGTATCGTATCGTTAGATCCCCGATTCGTGAGATACCACATCGAATCCCGCTTCTCGAGGACCGCATGAACTGAAGAGATTTTCCTTATCTCTTTATCCAGAACCATACGCTTCCAGCCACTCTCAACCTCGCGGTCCCCCCTCCCGATTTCCAACTTCGTGAGACTCTTCAGTGGAATCTCTCCGGTAGGCCCCGCCTTTATCCCCGCGACAGTTGGCGCGTCAGGCGTTGCATCGAACAAATACCCCGCCGCTCCAATCTGGAGGTGGGTAGGAGAAAATACCGGTCGCGAATCGCCGGGGGAAACGGGAGCCTCCCCGACAGCGACATCGAGAGATCCTGCAATATAGTGAAGGAACCAGCTCGAATGCTTGGGATCCCAGAAAATTTTCAGCTCGAAGTCACCAGTGTTACCCGTGTCTACCGGGAAATCAGAACTCGCCCCGCTTCCAACATGACACTCCCGATCGAAGAGCACTTCGCCCCCGACTTCTTCCACTGACCGGATTCGACCTTTCATTCCGGACTATATAGCACCGTGCGAGCCCTTATCAGCCTACCAATTCACTTTAATATCCTTGGAGATAGGCATTCCGGGTCCTCGAGGTGGAGGCCCCCCACCCTGACCGGGTTGCGGCTGTGGTTGTCCGCCCGGTTGGTGATTGGATGGCTGCTGCGGAGTGAAGGTCTGCCCCCCTCCCTGTCCGGGCAGGGTGACCGTATTGTTTGACGGATAAGTGACAATTGCCCCTGACGGATTCGAGGGGTTGAATGACGGCTGCCCCCCCTGATTCTGAACCCCGCCGCTTGGCTGCACTCCGCCATTCTGCTGAACACCACCGGCAGGTTGCTGCCCTGCATTGCCCTGCGAATTTGAAGCGACCGAGGTACGAGCCCCCTTCTTAATCTTGGTCGCGAACTCCGCAACAGGAGGAATCTCCCACTTGCCTGAGATCGCAGCTCGAACGTTCACATCGAGGTGATAGGGCTCGCCGGTGCTCTTCTCGAGAAGATCGTATTGAACGCCACAGCGATAAGGATGGGTCAGTTTCTCGGGCATTGAAAAATCAGTGAGAACAATGTTCTGCACATCGAACCGCTCGCGAATCGCCTTCCGGTGCTCTTCGGTTGCTCCCCGGAGTCGTATCAGCAACTCTTCCTCACTGAGAATCTCAGGCGCATAATCCTGCGCCTTCTTGACTTCAGCCTTGGCGATTTCGAGCTGACCTTTGAGATCATCAACCTGCTTTTGAAGCGCTGACGCATTTCCGGATGCGCTGGATCCGTTTGCCTGCAGCTTAGCGACGCTCTCCTCCAGTTTACCAACCTTTGCGAGAGCCGCGTCCCTCTCGTCCCGAAGTTGCTGAACCTGAGGGTCCTCTTGAAAACATCCCGACAAAAGGAGCGTAGTACAAACCAAAATGAAAAATTGAAGCTTCATATTTCCTGGGGTTACTGAGATTCCTGAATAGAGGTTACAGAGAAGATACTACAACGCCAAAAAACACTTACCAAGGTCTTTAAAGCATTTTTTCCGCCAAACGATTGCAACAACTTTCCAAGTCGATCAGCCCGACCGACTGACAAAAAAAAGGGGCATGAATTATTATAACTCACGCCCCTTCTTTGAATCTTGACCTTACTAGCGAGTGTATGTTGAAGGCGTTCTCACAGGCTCAACTGAGTCCGGGTTACGCTTCCCGGATCTCACAGGATCGCTGCTGTAAGAGGAAGGACGCGACTTGTAGGTTGAAGAACTTTTCGTCTTCGAAGGCGCATAAACGGTACGTGTTGGATAGACGTTGGTAGTTGTGCTACCGCACGCGGAGAAGCTGATTGCAACAGCAACCAGAACAAGAGTATTGATAAGTTTTTTCATAGTGACGTTAAGCAGTTAATGAGTTGAGTGAATTTCGAATTCTAAATCAAGGGTTAGTTTCCACCGGGAGTGACAGAGTCAGCAGCGCTTGGGCTGCCACCGGCATTGGGATTGGACGTCGCTGATTCGATTGGACCGGAAGGAGAACCTTTAACAGGGGACCTCGCTGTGCCGCGGCGTCCAACGAATGCCGCCCATGAAGGCAACCCGAGTGTCGGATCCGTGCGAGCCATGAAGACATAAGCATAAACAGATCCTGTGTACTGCGAGCGAAACTGAACAACTGCATCCGAAAGCGATCTGCGGTCATCAAGAATCAAAGTATCCACTTCACTGTAAACATAAATATCCACATCTCTGGCGGCCTGATCACCGGAAGCCATAATCACATAGTCCAGACCTCTCGTGACCGGAATCTGAACTCTCACCATTTGCCCGCGAAGGAGAATCCCTGCATCGATAGGTGTCACATAGAAACCGCGATCCTTAAATTTTACCGCGACCTGATGCGCTCTCTCTTCAGCCATAGGCGGATCCGCCTTAGCTGTGTTTCCGGGCATCATCATGTAAGCCCCTGCAAAAACGAGCGCGATGGCTCTTCCCATTTTGATTGATTTCATAGTCTATGTTTTTAGTTACCAGCAAGCAGTTCCCCTCACTGACATATACGACAGTTAGTAAAAAACGCCTTCAACGGCAAGAAAAAATAATGTTTCATTGGGCGATTAGTAACAACAACCCGACTACAACTAGCTAAATCCCTATCATTCACCTATTTAGAAACAGCACTACCACAGTAGTCCCGAAACTGTTGCCCCCCCCCACCTGCTCGAGGGAAGAAGCGTAAAAAGGCACCTCCTGGCACTTTTCCGGGTTTCCCTGCATTTCCCGGAAAATCTAAACCACACGAAAGCATCGGAAGCCGAATCACCAGTCCGAACCTGGAATGAAATGATGCAACATCGTTACACGGATTCCTGCCAAACGACTGCTAAGAAACGCCGCAGCGCAAGGCGAGGAAGCGGTGAGCAGGATCTGTTTCCACAGCCTCCACCGCGCCACTCCCATCCGTCCCCGTGTGACACCGGGCCCCGATGGAATCTCAAACAGCAAGAGTCAGGCTGCGGCATAAACGGTGTCTCATGATCAGAATCCTTGAGTTTCAGCGAAAAAACCGGACCTGAAACGGAAGGAATAATCTGCGAATACTTCGGGGTGCACTGCAATCGAACTCGAATCGAACTCTCTTTGAGCACTTCGCTCCCAACCCGTTCCTATGAGGTCTCCATCACCGAAAACCAATTGATTCGGTCAATACCCGTCCACTCTTCCAAGGGAGCCTCCCCCCCCCTGGAACAATCTCGACCTTCCCGGCCTGCAAAAGCACGCCGAAACACAATTCCCCGACCACAGGCAACGCCCCCCCGGGATAACAGGGACGGGCCCTTTGAACTCTACCTGTCGGGTGAGGCTACTCTTTCTTCGCCTCGTCAGCCGGTGCATCCGCCTTCTCCTCAGGAGCGGGAGCGGCACCTTCCTCCGCAGCGGGAGCGGCCTCTGCTGCAGGGGCGAGCCTCACCATAGGAGGACGCACTGCAAATTCCTGAAATTCTTCAGGCATGGTATCTTTTCCGAATCGCTTGGAATAGAGATACGCCAGCCCCTGCAACTGACTCACCAGTCGCGCGTTGTCCGGAGAGAACCGGGGGTCCTTCTTGTGACTCACCATCGCTGCGCCCATCGCGAGCTTCGCCATGAGGTCATCGTTGCCTGAAGCAAGAGTGAATGCACGGTAATAGTCTTCCAATGCCTTAGCCGACTCATCAGCCGCATCGTAGACCTTCGCACGGAGGTAGGCCAGCTGAGCCAATTCGGCAGGCGGACGCTTCTTGAAATTGGGAGTCGAGAGCAACTTGGCATCTCCAACGACCGGCTCCTCATAAGTGGCGATTGCCGCTTTCAGCCCGTCCATGTCATTGGCCCCCAGTTTCGCCCAGAGCTTCTGGAACTCATGAAGCTTTTGATAGCGCTCACCCAGATTGGTCTCCACAACCTTCGAGACCGGAGCCTCCATGATTTGAGCCAATGCGGCGTAGTTTCCCGAGCGCTTCAGTGACTCCATCTGATAGAAGAGCGCCTCTGCTGCGAAGCTTTGGGGCACAGAAAGAATGATCGCGTAATTCCGCGCCACATCCCCGAAGGCAGTCGCGGCAGCCGCATAGTCACCGGCCGCAAAAAGGGCCCGGGGCTCACCCAGGGCTTCGACCCGCTCTTCAAAACGAATCAACTTATCGAGGCCCTCCCCTTTGATCTTCGCATAAGGAAGCAGCTGTCCCGGACGCCCTTGAGCTGAGGAAAAAATGATCCCCTGCGCATTGGCACCTTGAACATACCCCTGTGGATTCCCGCCCTCATTCAGAGAGAGAAAGGCAGCCGTTTCTTTGACCTGACCGAAAGCAGTGCTCGTGAGAGTTGCGAGGACCAGAGTAAAACTAGTAGTAAAACGTTTCATGATTGTTTTGTGTCGTTTGGTTGCCAATTCCCTATTCCGCCGGAGCGATTCCCAATTCAGTGTCTACCGCCAGCTCCTCTTCAGGCGTCACGCCCAATTGCGCCTTCATTTCCGTAATTCCACGCCGCAGTCGACGAAGCGCTCCCGAGGGAGAATCCTCGTCAGTGAGATTCTGCCACTGGAAGAGGAATTTTTTCGTCAACTTATACAAGGCGAGTTCACGCTTCCGCTTCGCCTCAATATCAAGGGGCGTATCCGTTGGCATTTTCGCAAAGTCAGCCATGCTGTTGGGAATGTATTTCTCCCACGATTGAGTGACGTAGTCGTAATAGCGGGCATAGGTCGAGACGACGGAGAGATAAGCCTGATTCGCCTGAGCCGGCTCGCCCAGCTCATCAAAGACGGTCCCCATGAGGAAGCCAGCCTCTGCGCGGCGTTCTTTATCCTGCTTGAAGATATTCTTGTCCTTGTTGATCACATCGAGTGCAGCAAGCGCATCCTTCCACTCCTCATTCTTGATATGGAGATAAGCCAAGTTCATATAAGCAGGCCCGATGAGAGCTTTGTCATTCAGCTTGATGACCCGCTTGAAACGCTCTCTTGCTGAGGACACCTTGGCGGGATCGGCAGCACGCATTTCGATTTCACCCAGAGCCATCTCAGCGGGCGCTTTGAAGGCATCGGCGTCAGGATTGGTCCGCGCCAACAATTCTTCGAAATACGGGACCCCGAGGAAGGGGTTGTCCCCTTTCGCAAAGTGAAGTCCCACCTGCTGGAGCGCGAACTCGGAAAGCTTGCGCTTATCAAAGAGCCGAAGCTCCTCGAAAACTTCTCCAATCTGAGCCTCGACCGCCGCATACTCGGGCGAATCCTGCTTCATCTTTGAACGTGACTCCTGAAGGACAATCACCTTCTGAATCTTCAGCCAGGTAAGGAGCGCCTGGTTGGAAGGGTCCATCCCCGGGAAACTGTCCAATCTCGCAAGGGTCTCCTCGAGGCCACGCACCCTGACAGATGCCTCGGCGTAGGAGCCGATCGCCTGACGGAGCAGCGTAATATCCTGTTCCTCCGGCGGCATATTTCCGAGAAGCAAAATCATCTTCTCCACCTGAAGGAGTCCTTCTTCGCCCCGATCCGCAGCCTCAAGATGCTCCAGTGAGAAAACCGAAATCTGAGCCTCCCAGTACCAGTTGGCACCGGCGTATTCGGGGAAGAAATGATCAAACTGAGCAATCCCCTTTTCCACTTCCTCGTTCTGATAATACAAATCAGCAGATTTCCACAGGGCCTCTGCGACAGAACTCCTGTAAGCATCAGCTCGATCGGAATCACGGGCAATCGCAGCCTCGCCGGCTTCCACTGCCGCCACATAGGCGTCGAGAGCCTCCTTCTTCAAAGCCGGCTCTTTATCTTTTTCCTCTTTGACCAGCTTTCCGGCCTGAATCAGATAAGCATCGCCCTTAATATTCAAGGTTCGCCCGAGCTGATTGGAATCGGGCTTTTCAGCAATAATGCGATCCACTGCGGCGATCGAAGCAGGGTAATCCTCAAGATTGAATCGGGCCACAGCGAGATCAGCGAGCCCCGCATCGAGGAATCGCTCAGATTCGGGGAACTCCTTCAAAAACTCTTCATACTGGTCTGCCGCCTCACGCATTTTACCTCGGACCAGCGAGTTACTGGCACGGTGATACATCACAATCTCGCGATTTCCACCATCGGGATAATGCTTCACATATTCAGCAAAAGGCTCAGTCGCCTCTTCATGCATCGTTGTTGAATAGAGCGCGAGAGGGTAAAGAGAGTCGGCAAGCTCACGCTGTGCATCGCCGGGCTCGTAACGCTCCCGAACTCTTTCACTGATTGATTTCACCTGATCATACTGGCCCGATGTGAACAGGGACTGGAGCATGAAGGTGGATACATTGTTCCGAAGAGCGCTGTCTTCAGCGGCTGAAGCCATGAAAGCCTCGCCGAAATACTGAGCCGCCGGATAATCTCCCAGCATGGAGGACAAGCGCGAGGCTTCGTGAAGGATTTCGCTGTGCAAAGCGGGATCCACCTCTGGAAAATCCTCAGCAAGATGCCAGTAGATCGCGCGCGGGCCGATCAAGCTGCCCATTCGCTCGTAGCAGGTCGCGATGAGACGGAGGGTCTCCGCGTCCGGATGCAAAGGGGCCTTCTCACGCTCGTCGAGTTGAGTCAAAATATGCTGATACTGGGAAGGAATTCCCGCCCCGATGGGGAGACGACCGAGACTCAGATCAATGTCATCACGAATATCCTGAATCGTCGGAACATAGGCAAAATAACGAAGTGCCAGAGGATAGAGACCGGCCTTGGTTGACTCAAATCCAAGCTTTCGAAGGCGATCTACGAAACCGAATCGATAACTGTCCAGCGGGGCGAGGTCGACGAGATTACCATTCTTGTCGAGAAACTCGTGGGCACGCTCAGCCACTTTCTCGAACTCGACATCATCGGTCCCCGCGGCATTGGCGCGCTCAACCCAGACCAGCCCCAGCTCAAGAACCCCCTGCATGAGAAACTGAGGAGTCACCTGCCACTCTTCGCGGTTATCAAAAAGCTCCTGGATCGCAGCGATGCCTTCATCCATTCGGCCCAACTTCATGAGAGAGCCACCGTAGCGAAGCTTGAAGCTGTTACGGACCTGTCCCAGTTCCTCGGGATCAGGTTTACCAGCCAAATACTCATCGTAAAGCTTGATCGCCTCTTCATGATTCCCCAGCTGCGCTTCACAAAAACCCAACTGAAATTTAGCGAGGGACTCACGGGGATTTTTGCTCTTGATAGGAGATTCCACTCTCTCGGCCCACTCAGCAGCATTCACACTGATCGTGAACACTTCCTTGGCATCTTCCCAGCGCGCTTGCGGAAGCAATGTCATCCCGTAGTCGAAAAGAAGACCACCGGCCTGAGCTCCAAAATCCTCAAACAACGTTTCATAGCCGCCTGACAACTCGAACAACCGCTCAAAAGTCTTCGAGGCATCGGCACTCTGACCCGACATATTGAGTTCGACCGCTTTCTGATAGAGGGCCTCGACCGATACGTCTTCCTCCTGAGCCGTGACGTTAACCGCGCTGAACGCGAGAATGCCCGCGACGGGAAGGAGAAGGAGAGATTGTTTCAACCAGTATTTCATTTTTAACAAAAGAGAGAAGTGGGGAGTAAGGGGTGGAGTTAGTCACCCGTTTTGGAAAAGCCTTCGAGAGAAACCCGATCAATCCCGAGGCCGGAAAGACAATTAATGACATCGATAAAGCGCTGCCCGGAGACGCTGTCGTCAACCTTCAACTGAACTGAAGGTCCCTGTGCAAGGTCGTAAACACGATACGCTTCAAGGAAAGAAGTGAGACGATCTTCGAGCATCGCGAGATGACTTGAATTTACATCCGTATCCAAAACTTCCTGATCCATTATCACAGTCCCTGAAGCATCCACTTCGATGGTGGGCGGATCAGGCAGGAAGCGCTCCACCGCCCGCCCCTTCCGGTCATCTGGCATTGTCAGGCCGAGGTCGGACTCACGTGGCTCCAGCGTTGAAGTGATCAAAAAATAAATCAGGAGGAGAAAACTCACATCAATGAGCGAGGAAATATCCAGTCCACCAAAGTCCTCGTCATTCAAATGTTTACGCTGGTTTCCTCTCATAGTCGGCACGCCGGTTTCCGGCAACTTACGTCCCCGTTTCCGGAGACAGGTTAAGCCACCCCGCCGGAACCCTATTCTTCGGTAAATCCAGTAATGGTGACGTTACTAATTCCGACATCCTTGTCCGCCAAAGCGTTCAAAACATCGATAAAGCGCTGCCCCTTGGCCGCATCATCAGCAGCGATAATCACCATGGGCTTGGAATCGGTGAGGCGGGCACTCTCCGCATATGTCCGGAGACGATCCAGAAGCATTGGAACCTCACGTGTCGCGGGATCCGTATCGAGGACCTCGTCATTTAAAACAATATGCCCCGAGCTGTTCACCTCGACCGTCATCTGGTCAATCTCGACCTCAGCTGAGCCCGAAGAGTTATTCGTCGGCATCGTCATTCCGAGATCCGCCTCCTTGGGATCAAGCGTCGACGTCACCAGGAAATAAATAAGAAGAAGGAAACTGACGTCAATCAATGACGACATATCCAACTCGGGATCAGCTTCTTCTGTAACCTGTCTGCGGCCTGCCATAACAATAAATCGTATCTCTTAAATTCGAACCAACTCTATTTCTCCACCACGTAACTTCCGAAAATAACGTCACTCACGCCTGCCTCACCGGCGGCCTGGACCACCTTCTTAATGACACGCGTGTCGACATCCTCATCCGCACGGAGATTCAGTCGCGTCGGGATCCCCGCATTCTCGTTTTTGAGCCTTGCCTGATCAACGTAGTCTGTAATCGCCTCCACGGTGGGAAGCTCCTCCTTACCCTGCGCCCAGATGGAACCATCTGAGAGTACATTCACAACAACGCGACCGGAAGCATTCTTCGCGACTTGCGCGTTGGTTGCTGTCGGGGGATTCACACGCTTATCGATCTCCACAATAATCAGGTGTGAGCTGACCATGAAGAAAATCAAAAGCAGGAACACAAGATCAATCATGGACGACATGTCCATGGCGAGCTCTTCGCCTTCAGCTGCTCTAACTGCCGCTTGTAATTTTGCTGATGCCATGTGGGGGAGGAGATTTAACGATGAGAGAACAAGCCACAGAATGAACTGCGGCCATAACTCCCGAAAGATTACCCTTCGGAAATACCTTCAGGAACTTTAGCAAGCTGCTGATCAGCATTCACCGTTCCGATCGCAAGCTCGAGACCTTCGATGGCAGTTTCCTGCGCATTGGCAACGAGCTGGTTGAACTTGTTCTTAAAAATGTAGAAACAGAAGATACTCGGAATCGCAACAACAAGACCACCGGCCGTCGTCATCAGTGCCAGTGAGATATCGCCGGCGAGCTTACTCGGGTCGGATCCACCGGCGAGGCCCATGGTATCGAACGCCATAATCATACCGGCAACGGTTCCGAAAAGTCCGATCATCGGTGCCGCCTGGGCAATCACCGAAAAGTAACCGATCCAGGACATGTAACGAGAATTCTCACGAATCGAGAAATCAGCGATCGCATCTTCCACTTTGGTCCTTCCCAAATTCTCAGGATCTGTGGCATCCACGAGCGGATAAGAGCTGGCAGCCATGCGCCCGAGGTAGGAAGGATCCTGAGCAGCTACGTCAATTGAACTGCGAACGCGAACGTCTGCCATATTGGCAAGAATCGCATCGCGAAGCCCCGGTGGAACGAACTTCTTTTTTGAAAGCTGAAGCGCATTGAAAACCGCGAGTGTAATCATCAGGACCGAGAGAATGCCGATGGGAGCCATGAAGACTCCGGCATCCATGATCTTGTCCATGAGGGTTTTCTTTTCGCCTTCGCCGGCTGCAGCAGCCGCGTCCTCTCCGAAAAGATCGGGAGCAATCAAAGTAACGAACAAAACTAGCGCAAGGGTTATGAGATGACGCTTTGATCGGAGGAAGGACAAATTAAATGACATCAGTAATCTGGTTTTTTTTTAGTTAATTGTGAGAGGCATTTCTTGAGGCATTTTGGAAAAAGAGTAAAGCAAAAAACCGCAATTATTTCTTATTCCCTCCTTAAGAAGCGGAATCTCCCGTAATCTCAAGAAAGAGTGCCTCCAAACTGAGGTCACCAGAACTGTCAAACTGGTTGGCGATCTCATCAACAGTTCCGAGTGCGAGAAGTTTCCCGTCATTAATGATCCCGACCCGGTCGGCGAGTTCATGGGCGACATTCAGCAGATGCGTTGATAGAAAAATGGTCACTCCGGCCTCGCTTCTTGCTTTCAGCTCCTCTTTCACGACCCGCGCATTGCGGGGATCGAGTCCGACCATCGGCTCATCGATGATGATCACTTCCGGCTCATGCAAGAGAGCGGATGCGATCGCAAGGCGCTGTCGCGTTCCATGACTCAGATTTTCAATCCGCTGCCGGCCGTATGGAATCAGTGAAAACTGATCCATCAGCTTTGAAGTGCGCACCCTTGCCTCTTCATGCTCAACCTCAAAGAGTTCCCCGATAAAAGCCATGAACTCAATCGAAGTGAGCTTGCCATAAAACTCAGCCACGTCCGGAATGTAGCCGATTCGTTTCTTAGCCTCCATTGGCTCTTTCTGAATATCAAAGCCGCAAATCTTCGCCTCCCCTTCCGTCGGAGCCATCAGACCCGTCAGCAACTTTATCGTCGTCGTCTTCCCCGCCGCATTCGGCCCGAGGAAGGCAAAAAACTCACCCTTCGCGATTTCGAGATTGAGATTGTCGAGCGCGAGCAAATCACCGTAGCGCATCGAGAGATTGGAAATTTCGATCATGATTGAATCGGTTTAACTTTACGGTAGGCATCGAGCGGCACGAGGATTTCAGAAACGGCTTCAAATCCCAGTGCTGATTCGATTCGCAGAGGTTCCCCCGCTTCGCTGATATAAATTTTCAGTTCCTGATCCTGCTCCGGCATTCGAATCACAAGCAGGTAGGCACGCAGATCCCGGCCTCCGAAGGAAAACTTACCCATCCTCGCCTCCGTCTCCCAGGTCATCTCAGCAGGGTTCAGCAACTGAGAGAATGGCCCCGCGCTCATCGCGAGCAACTGGGCTGGAATCACGGCGCTTGCTCCCGCCGCTTCGCTGTCATAGCTGAAGACCTCCTGCTTACCGAGAACAGCCTTCGCTTTGACCGCTTTGGTAGCGCCATCCAGCTCCAGATGAGCGGTGATTTGCTTTGATGGAATCCGGACCGAGAGCGTTCCCTTCCCCGGCTCCATCGTCTCCGAAAACTCCATCGTTCCCTTCCAGAACAATTGGAGATTGGGAACCGTATCGCTGGAGAGGTCATTCTCGATCGCCGAAGTGATCGAAATCACATTGGTGAACTCCCCCGAGACGGGATCCTCGCCGCTGCCGCCGGAAATCGTGACTATCCCGCGGCGCGCACCACTCTCGAGCAGGGTCATCGTCGTGGAGTCATTCCACCCGAAGAAGACATCATAGACCTCCCGGGTGTCGACCTGAGCCATCCGCGATTCAGGCGGTGCCCACACCACCATCCCGAGCCAGCCGAGACTGCCGACCCAAAATAAAGTTACGATGACAGCGATGACCCGGAAGCGCATTCACGAGCCTAACATCACCGCGAAGAAAAGCTCAACTCTCTTTATCACTCACGGGACGAATAAGTGCGACCCTCCCCGGCAGAGGAGTCAGGTCACAGGTAGGCACTGTCCGTGCTTACTCCCACTCGATGCTCGCCGGCGGCTTTGTGGAAATGTCGTAAAGAACGCGGTTCACGCCGGCAACTTCGTTGAGAATTCGATTCGAGATCTCTCCGAGAATTTCGTAGGGCAGATGCACCCACTCAGCCGTCATCGCATCCTCGCTCGTGACCGCCCGAACGCTGATTGCGTCTTCGTAGCTTCGCTCGTCGCCTTTCACCCCGACGGTTTTCGTGGGAATCAAAGTGACACCAGCCTGCCAGATTCGGTCATACCAGCCCCGCTCGCGGAGAATATCAATATAGATCGCGTCGGCATTTTGAATGATCTCCACCTTTTCAGCGGTGACCTCTCCGGGACAGCGGACCGCGAGCCCCGGACCGGGGAAAGGGTGACGCCCTACAACCCGCTCGGGCAATCCGAGAACGCGACCGAGTTCACGCACCTCGTCTTTAAAGAGTTCATCGAGAGGCTCGATAACACGACCTTCCGCTTTCAGCTCCATGATCCGGTCGACACGATTGTGGTGTGTTTTGATGGTCGAAGCAATTGAACCACTTGTAGCACTCTCAATCACATCCGGATAAAGCGTTCCCTGGGCCAGCAATTCGACATCATCACCAACAGCATCAAAGAAAACCTCAACGAAAAGGCGACCGATAATCTTCCGCTTCTGCTCGGGATCTGTCTCTCCGGCGAGGGCGGTGAGAAAACGCTCCGACGCGTCAATCGTTTCAATCTCAATTCCGACCTCGCCGAAAAGGGAAACAACTTCCTCACCCTCTCCTTTTCTGAGAAGACCGGTATCGACAAAAATGTTCCGCGTGTCGACCTTCGCTTCGTGAAGCAATGCCGCGAGAACCGAGGAATCCACCCCGCCGGAGACACCGCAAACCACTTTTCGCCCGCCCACTTCGGCGCGCACTTTCTCGACCAATTCATCTTTAAACGAGTCGATCTTGAATTTCGGAAGATCCTTCGCGAGATCGAGGAAATTCCTCAGAATATCTGCGCCCTCTTCAGTGTGAGAAACCTCAGGGTGAAACTGGATTCCGTAAAAAGTCTCATTCCACTTCAGAGCGACCGGAATGCCGTCGAGATTCCGCCCTGTGACCGAGCACCCCTCCGGCAGTTTACTCACTGTATCGGAGTGACTCATCCAGATCTGTGAATGCCCCTTCAAACCGGAAAAGATACTCTCCACCTCCGGCTCAATCATCAGAGTCGCAGGACCGTATTCACGCGTATTACCCGGAGCGACTTCGCCACCGAACTTACGGTTAAGAAGCTGCATACCATAACAAACGCCCAAAACAGGAACGCCCATTCCCAACAGGTAATCAAAATCAATATCCGGTGCGCCCTCTTCAAGGGTCGAACGCGGCCCTCCTGAAAGAATCACAGCAGCAGGACTGCCTGTCTCTCTCAACTCGGACGGTTGATACAATTTTGAAAAATAACCGAGCTCGCGAATACGACGAACGATGAGCTGCGTGTACTGAGAGCCGAAATCAATAACGGCAATGGGATGTTCCATAGAAAAAAGAATTTACGTCTCGAAATATGAGAAAAAAGAATAGCCGATTAGCCGGCCTGATAGTTGACCGGCTCTTCCGTGATCGTGATGTCGTGAGCGTGACTCTCTTTCAATCCACCGGAAGTGATCCGGACGAAAGTAGCACGCTCCCGAAGCTCGGCGAGATTACCGGCACCGACGTAGCCCATCCCGCTGCGAAGTCCCCCAAGCAGCTGAAAAACCGTATCAGCAAGGTGTCCGCGGTAGGGAACGCGTCCTTCGACGCCTTCTGCGACGAGCTTTCCTGAAGAATTCTGACCGTAGCGATCGCCGGAGCCTTTGCGCATCGCCTTGAGCGATCCCATGCCGCGATACTCTTTCCAGGTCCGTCCCTGGTAGTTCACCATCTCACCGGGACTTTCACGGCAACCGGCAAGCAACGACCCTAACATCACAATATCCGCACCCGCTGCCATTGCTTTAACGACATCGCCCGAATAGCGGATTCCGCCATCGGCGATCACCGGCACGCCGCGTTCGCGACAGACTTTGGCAACGTTTTGAATCGCACTGAACTGGGGAGATCCCACCCCGGCAATCACACGAGTGGTGCAAATCGATCCGGGACCGACCCCCACTTTCACCGCGGCAGCGCCCGCTGAGCAAAGATCAGCAGCGCCTTCTTCAGTGACGACGTTTCCAGCCACAACCGGAATTCCAAATTCACTCCGCAGTTTCTCGATCACGGAAAGAACTCTCTCGGTATGCCCTGTCGCCGCATCGATAAAGACCGCGTCAGCTCCCGCTTCCATCATTGCCTGAGCCCGCTCGTAATAATCTTCTCCCACACCGATCGCAGCGCCGACGCGGAGTCTCCCCTGCTCGTCTTTGGCCGAATTCAGAAACATGTCTTTCTTCTCTATATCCTGCGCCGTAATCAGTCCGGACAGCTTGCCTTCGTCGTCGACAAGAGGGAGCTTCTCGATGCGGTTGTGATGGAGAATTCGACGGGCCTCGTTCAAATCCGTTGAAATTTTAGCGGTGACGAGTCTTTCCCGCGGAGTCATCACCGACGAAACCGGTGCCGACTCATCTTCGATATACCAAATATCACGACTCGTGACCATTCCGATAAGAATCCCGTTCCCATCAACAACAGGGAATCCATTGACGCCCTTCTCCTTCATCACCGTCTGGAGCGTCGCGATCGAAATATCAGCCGAGGTCGTGAATGGATCGGAAATCACCGTATTCTCGGAACGCTTCACCTTCGCGACCATGTCCGCCTGCTCGTTGATCGGCATATTCCGGTGAATGACACCAAGTCCACCTTCACGGGCGAGAGCGATCGCCAATTCATCTTCCGTGACCGTATCCATCGCCGAAGAGATGATAGGAATGTTCAACGGAATACCCGCCGTAACGCGTGTCGAGACATCGACCCCGGCAGGCAGCACGGCACTGCGCTGAGGCACCATTAAAACGTCGTCAAAACTGAGACCAAGAGGAAGTTCACCCATAGATAATGTTTAGGAGAGACCTCCCGATGATCAAGCGAAAGTTTCAGGGAATTCGGGCCGAAAATGCCGAAAACGTTAATGATCCCGCGTTTACGCCAACCCTCCCCGGTCACTCACGCGCAAAAAATCTTGCCCACACTCTCCGTCTTCGAGATAAACAGCCATGATTATCTGGTCCGGGTGGGGACTTCTCACCATCATTTCTCTTATCCTCGGCGCTATCGCCGGCACCTTACTCTCTATCGGAGGCTCAGGCATTTTCGGCCCTGTCGTGGCGATTTTCGTCCCCGCGCTCATCTTTTCATGCGCGGCCGTCATCAACGGACTGTTCACAAAATGGCTCAACCGCGGGGAAGAGAGGCACCTCATCGATCCGAAAACCAACGAGGTGTTCATCCAGAAGCGGGGCGGCTCCTTCTTCTTCATTCCTCTGAAAGCATACACTTATATCTACGCCCTGATCGCACTGGTGCTCTGGGTCATGGGAGGTCTCGCTTCCGTCAGCACCGATATGACAGGCGTCACCGAAGCCCATAAAGAGCGATTTGAGAGTGCCTCAGACCTCGCCGATAACCGCTCCGCTGAGAATACAGGAAACAGCCTCGATGCCGCCCGCTCGGCTCAGAAATTCCAAACACTCGCCGTAACGCTGGACCGCGAAACATTTGATCGCAACTCGGTGCAGATGTCCGAAAAGAACTTCACCACTTACTGCCGCGCCAGCGGAGCGAATGTTCTTTTCATCACGCACGTAAACGACCTCAGTGATTACAAGGAATCCGAAACAAGAAACGCACTCTACAATAACTGCTGGAAATCAGCCCACCGGAGTATCTCGTCGAATATGAAAACAGCCGGAGCAACCGATCTTGCCGTCTGCCTTCAGGACGGGGTGACCTCCAGAGTTATTTCCGGCCTCATCGGGGAACGTTATTCCGTCCGATCCGGCTTCAGCGCTGAATTAACTCTCTTCAAGTATTTCGAAGAGGATGCCGAAGAGGATGCCAAAGTGTTTACCGCAGGTGATACGACAGAGGCAGATGAAACTACGGAATCACCGGAAGCCGATACAACCGTTTCAGAGGCAATTCCTGAAACCCAGCCTGAGCCCGAACCCGCAGAGGAAACCACCACCCCGGCTCCGAACTCCCCGCCAGCTGAGAAAGTGACGCCGCCAAGTTCTCCCGTTACCAACAAGCCTGAAACCGTCGAGCCGAACATGCCAGCCGCAGTGAAACCTGAACCGGAAGCCCCCCTCGAAGATCTCACGAAAATCCGGACATGGAAGGCCAGCGACGGGAAAACGATGGAAGCCCGATTGATCGAGCTCAAAGGAAATACCGCTGTTTTTCAGAAGGAGGACGGGAACACTTACAATGTTCCGCTTTCAAGGCTCAGTGAAGAGGACATTGAATTGATCCGGAACAACCAGTAGGAAGGAGCGGACAGGACTGATCGCCCGGACTCAAGAGGGTTGGATCGATGACCCAACCCTCTTGAATGACCCATCGGCGGATCGGAAATTCCATCCAGATCTCTCATCGCCATTTCCTCAAGCGTCCGGAAGACCCCCTACGGTTGAATCAGCGGTGACTCAGTGTGGGCATTGAGCACTCCGATTTCTTTTTGAAAACTGTAATCGAAGATACTTTCTCCATTCGGCCCGTATTGAGAATAGCCCTCGTAGAAGAGCTTGTAGGGATTCACGACGCGGAAAGATCTTTTCCTCTTACGCTGTACGTCATCGTTTTCCTCGTCGTCGATACCGTAGAGAAAACTAAGAGTCTCTTCACCGCCTCCTGATCCAGAGGAGCCAGCCCCTTCTTCACCGCCCGCTGACTCGCCGGGAATGACAATGACCTCGGGAAGGGCTTCCAACACGATAGTGTCATAGTAAAAGGCATATCCTGCCGCATTGACTGGAGTCGGTCCGCTCCCAAGTTCATTGGTGTGCTCGTTCGGGAAGAGAATCTCATCACCGAGAATGTTGATCGTGAATTCGTCATCGCCCTGAGTCGGAGAAGGATCGACCTGTGCACCCGGGTAGATAACACCGTTCAGAATCGCGCCATTCGCCACCTCGTTGTTATCGCGGCTTGGAAGATAGAAACGGAGCTCGTCCTCACCGGCAAACTCGCTCTGCGCATCCGCAGTGAGGGTTCCACCCAATGGATCGGCCGGTACATTCCGGCTCACACCGATTTGGGTGACGCCTCCGGTGGAGGTGCCGAGGCTCAAGGCATTGGCATGACCGATCATCGCATCGATCATCGTCAGGTCGCCACCCGCGCCGACAGTAATGTCGCCGCTCCAGTTCCCCGTTGAACCGAGCGAAGCAATCGCAAGATCGAGGTCGTCGCCATGGCCGATCTTAGCAAATGAGGCGCCGCTACCTTTGGTCGCCATGAGAACGATCTCGTTTCCGGCGACTACATCGATATCTCCGGAAAGATTCCCTGCCCCTCCGTATCCTCCGAAACCGATCTGGGCGTATGAGAAGTTACCAAGCCCACCCGATACGAGGATATCAATGGTAACGTCGACCGTCAGCGCAGTGCCGGCAATGTTGCCGCTGAAGCGCGATCCACCGTGACCGATCTGAGCGCCCGCCATCACTCCGGGACCGCCACGCACTTCAAGGTCACCACCGACTTGCAGTGAAGTCAGGGTTGAGTTGACGGCTCCGGCGTAAAAGGCACCACCATGCCCGATAGCGGCTGAGGCAAAATCCCCGCTGTTTCCGAAGAGAGAGACATCTCCGAGCGCGACAAGATTAATGGATCCACCAATCGCGCCGGATCCTTCGCCTCCGCCGTGTCCGATAGAGGCTGAAGTGAAGTTATCGGTTCCACCGGCGAGTTCCACCGAGTTGGCGGCGATCGTGATATTGCCGGATTTTGAGCCGCTGGCCCAGCGGCCACCGTTTCCGATCAAAGCGTAGGAATCACTTCCACTACCACCACGAACGGTAAGGCCGGCAGTAGCGTTCCCTTTTCCAAGATCAATGACAATATCACCGCTGAAGCTGGCACTGATTCCATTGCTCCCACCGTGACCGATCTGGGCTGCGGCGTTCGTTACCGAACCACCCTGAAGCGCAAGTCCCCCCTCTTTAGTGAACACCATAATCGCTCCGGTCGAAGCAAGCCCGTTTGCTCCTCCACCAAGACGGTAAACTTCTTCGTTGAATCCGATTTGAGCAGCCGAACCGACCATCGCGGCACCACCATTCACCTCAACGGAATTTCCGGCGACGCGGGTCGTTCCATTAGCAGAACCGACCACGACCGCGCGGACCTGCGCCGCATTGCCCACGATAACACCGCCGGCATTGCCGAAGCCATTTGCGTCGGCGAAAACACTGTCTGCGTTCAGCGAGAGAACCGGCAGAGGAGCAACCGCATCGCGATCGATCGTGCGCATCAGCCCCGTCGAACCGTCCCATCCCCCCACGACAGCAACGCTACCGGTTCCGGCATTCTGGACGGAGCTCATGAAGGTCACATCACCCGTCGCGAAGAGATCGATACCGTTGGCGTTGCTGGCAAACACTCCGGTGCCATCAATGAGCAGGTTGCCATTCGTCACACCGATCTCGACATCACCTCCGCCAATCATGTTCTGAATCAGGCCGGTGGTTTTGCGAAGAGTCGCGCTCGTGTCGAGCTGTCCGGTGATAAGAGCCAGGCGTGAACCGGCGGCTACACCGGTGGTTCCGAGATGCCCCATGAATCCGATTGTGGTCTGATCGACCAGGCTCGTGGTCCCACCGATGTTGGCAAGAATGTTGCCGGTGCGAGTGCCGGTGGTGTAGTTGGCATTGGCAGGAACAAAGGTATCGCGAACGCCGCCGTGGCCGACAAGCGCATAGGCTTCAACTCTTGTTCCACCTCTCACGGTGAGGTTCCCGGTCGCGTCAATCTGGATGCTACCGGCGTGATTTCCGTTGGATCCGAATCCACCGTTTCCGATCTGCGCGTAAGCTTCGTCCACCGTCGTTCCGCCATTGAGCACGATGTTGTTCGCGAGCACCGCAATAGTGTCGGAAGCGACTCCGTGGTTTCCGATGTTCTCGTGTCCGCCATGTCCGATCTGGACATAGTTCGCAGTCTGAGTGGTGGTTCCGACCTGGCCTGCGCCGGCGGTCAGGATCACATCGCCATTGCTGGCGCGAACTTTGACACTGCCCTGAGTGGTCGAGGTCGTCTGCGCCCCACCGTTTCCGATTTGAGCAAAAGCATCATCGACCGTCGTGCTCGCACCACCGATCAGGACGATGTTTCCATTGGTGGTTTCAACAAGAATGTCGGCTTCGCGGGTGCCGGTGGAGGTAAGACCACCCAGTCCGATCATCGCAAAAGAATCGTTGCCGGCGCCACCAAGAACTCTGACACCCGTTCCGGCGCGAACCGAGATGATGTCGTTCGCATCGCCGAGAGTGCCGTCGGTGATATTTCCACCGTGGCCGATCATCGCAAAGCTGGCGTCAGTGCCCCCACCCTGAACGAGCACCTCTCCCTCAGCAGTGATATCGATGGCTCCATTGTGAGCGCCGTCGGCATCATGTCCGCCGTGACCAATCATTCCGTAGGTTCGTGCCGCAGTGCCGTTGGTCGCAGGAAGTCCGCTGCCCTGAATGAGGACCGAACCGCCATTGGAACCACTGACGCTGATATCTCCCGTGCTGTTGCCGGTCGCCGAACGGGTTCCGTGACCGATCTGGACATAGGCATCGTCGGCAGTTCCGCGGTTGAGGATAACATTGCCTCCGCTAATCACCTCAATACCACCGCTTCGGGCACCGGTCGTCTGCATACCACCATGACCGAGCTGAGCGTAGTTGTTGCCCCCCTGACCTGCGGTAAAGGCAATGTCTCCGCTCGTCGAAGCGACTGTAATTTCCCCGCTCTTGCTGAGCTTCGCTGTCGCGGCTCCGGTCGGGTCGGAATCATAGCCACCGTGACCGAGTTGCACGTAGCCGCGCGAGTAACCGGAATGGTTGTAGGCGACACTGACCGCGTTGGCCCTTGAACTGGATACGGCAGTCGTGAAGGTCACCACTCCTCCTGCGGAAATGGTTCCGACCTGGTTGTTCATCGCGTCAAACAACTGCCCCGCAGCGTTGGAGGTCAGAGCGGCATATTCTGGTAGAACCGGATCGGTAACCGTGATCACGATGCTGCTGCGGTCGATATTACTGGTGATTGCGAGAGTCGCGGTCGCGCCACCTCCCGCGGCTGCGTCGATGAGGGCACCACTGCTTTCTCCGCTCACCGCTGCAATGCCGCCACTGGTGAAGCTGACACCGGAAGCGCCCATCACGTCGATATCTCCGCTGTGATCGCCTTTGGCTGAACGACCTCCGTGACCAATCTGCGCATAGCGCTCATTCACCTCGCCAGCTGTGAACACCACCGAACCGCCAAGAGCGTGCGCAGTGATCGATCCGGAAAAGTCACCATTGGTGGAATGGCCACCGTGCCCCAATTGAACGTAGGCGTTCGCTCCAACGCTTCCGGCGGCATTGAAGGTGATATCACCCGCGTTGCTCTCGACGAGAATGTTACCGCGATTGCTCGCATTGGGTGCAGTCGTCAATGCATCGGAATCGTAGCCGCCATGACCGAGTTGAGCGTAAGTCTGACCGGCGCTGCCTGCGGTGAATGCAACCGATCCGGTGGAACGGGCCGTGATATCACCGTCGAGGATCATGTCGTTGTCGACATCGACGAGACCGAAGTTGCCTCTCGCGGAGCGACCACCGTGGCCGAGCTGGGCATAGGTTTCAACGCGGTTGCCCGCAGCGAAAGTAATCGATCCATTCGTGCCGAGCGCCTCAACTGCGATGTTGCCGCTGTGATCGCCGTTCGTCGTGTAGCCTCCGTGGCCAATTTGCGCGTAGGATTCAGAGCGGCTTCCGGCTGCGAAGTGGATCGCGCCGTCGTTGCTCGTCACCGAAACATTACCGAGGTTTCCACCATCGCCGGGAGTGAGTGCGGTGGGAAAATCCGCGTCATGTCCACCGTGGCCGATCTGCACGTAGGAGCGAAGGCCGAGATTGAGATGATCGAAAGTGATCACCGAGGCAGGTGCTCCGGCAACGGAGTCGGATACGGTCTCAGTGAGGTCGATGACACCGCCGGTGCTCACGGTTCCCACCTGAACATCACCATCGAAAAGGCGGCCGAAGGAGTCACTCCGAATTTCACCGGTAAACCCGGCAAGCGGATTGGCGTAGGTGATCACGATCGTGCCGCGCTCGAGGTTTCCGGTCTGCGCCATGGTGTAGTTGGACGCGCCGTTGTTCTGAAGGAGATTATTAAGGGTGCCATTGTTAGTCACCGTTTGGCTGGCTGCACCTCCGTTGAATGAGACAAAGGAGATGTCACCGGATGCCTGCACGTCGATCTCACCGCGATGATCACCGCGGGCATTACGTCCACCATTTCCGATCTGCGCGTAGGCATCATTGCCTGCACCGGAAGTGAAAGTCACTGCGGTGCCTGGATTGGTCGTGCTACCGGTTCCGGAGAGCACCGTGACATTTCCGCTCATTCCCAGTGGATCAACCGATGGAGTGTTGAGGTGATAAGTAGTCGTCGAGGTATTCGCTGCCGGAGCGCTTTCCTCAGGATCAATGTTGAGAGTCGAAGAGAACGAGGAACTCGCCCCACCGTGCCCGATCTGTGCGTTGGTATTGGAACCTGTTCCCGCGGTGAAGAGCACCCCTGCGCCTCCGTCGACAAGAATGTCACTGCCGCCGTAAAGGTAGGCGACTTCAACAGCATCGCCTGCGCCATTGACGTTCGTCGAGAACGCCACTTCCCCGGTGAGATAATTGACGGTTCCGACCACCGTGAGAGTGGCATCGATCAGATTGCCTTTTCCGTCGTCAGCGAAAGTCACGGTGCCAGCGCCAGCTCCCTGTGGATCGACAATGATCTTCACAGATCCGGGAGCCAAAGCCCCATTTTCAAGAGTCGCCGATCCCGCCTGAGTTGCCGCAATTGAACCCGCTTCGGTCCGGACGACTTCATAGCCGTGATTGCCGAACGCCTCGTAGCCGCCGTGACCGACCTGGACGTAGGCCTGACTGCCGTTCTGCGCAGTGAAACTCACCGCTCCGCCTCCGACCACAGAAATATCACCGTTGTGTCCTTCACCCGCTTCCGCAGCGTTGCGGTAACCACCGTGACCGATCTGGCCGTAGGAACCCGTTCCCACTCCGCCGGTGAAGCTGATCTCAGCCCCCGCGGACACATTGATCGCACCGCTGTGGGTTCCTGAGAAATATCGGTCGTTGTTATTGGCCTGCGTAAAATTCGGGCTGCTGCCGCCACGTGTGAGGCGATGATCGTTGTATCCACCGTGACCAATCTGAGTGTAACTGCCGGTTGTGCCGGCTGCGAAGGTGATCGCACCCGTGGCGTTCACAGTGATGATACCTTCATGGCCGCCACTCGCGAAGTAGCCTCCATGCCCCAACTGTGCGTAGTGCGTGGAGCCCACTGAACTGGAGGCGTCAAAAAGAATATCTACGGCGCTAACCGTGATGCTGCCGACATGATCACCATCAGTGAGCGACCCGCCATGACCAATCTGGACAAACGATTCGGTTCCACTTCCGGTCGTGAATGCCACCTTACCCGCTGAGGATGTCACCGCGATATTGCCGTCGTTACCGACCCGCTCGGCCGCTGTCGGACCGCGTTCCAAAGTCGCAGGATCATTGTCAGGGTAGTAAGTTGAGTTCGGATTGTCCGCGTCGCGTCCACCGTGCCCGATCATCGCGTAGGTCTGCCCTGCGCTGCCTCCGTTGAAGGTGATATCATTGAGAGCCGTAACGTCGATTTTTCCGCTGTGATCGCCACGCGCGGTCCGGCCGCCATGACCGATTTGCACGTAGGTATCGGTTCCGTTTCCGGCGAGAGCAGTGATCCCACCGCCAGTCGAGGAAACGGAAATCGTTCCGCTGTGATTGCCTGCCGCAGCATTGCCACCATGTCCCAGTTGAGCATAGTTCGTCGCACGGGAGTTCAACATTCCTGTCGCGGTATTGGCAAAAGTTCCCGCTGTGAATTTCACATCACCTGCTGCCTCCACCATGATCTCGCCGCTGTGGTCACCGCTCGTGGTGAAACCGCCATTGCCGAGCTGAGCGTAGTTGGCGTCACCGAGGCCGGCCGTGAACTCAATATTTCCGGCAGTGGAGACCACCTTGATGTTCCCCTGCTGGTTGGGGGTGCCTCCTGCTGCTCCGGTTGGGTCGGCGTCGTGTCCGCCGTTGCCCAACTGCACATATCCCCGTGAGTAGTTGATATGATTGTAGGCAACGCTGATCCCATCCGCTCCGGCTTTTGCGACAGCGACGTCGAAAGTCACCGTGCCATTCGTGGCGACCGAACCAACGGGGGCACCATTTCCGTCATAAAGAATACCAGCCGCATCTGAAGTGATCGTCGCATACTCAGGAGAAACCGGATCAAACACCGTGATCACAAAGCTACTGCGATCGAGGTTGCCGGTGTTGGCGAGTGTCCCTGTCGCTCCGCCCCCTGCTGCGGCGGCATCATTGAGAACGGTTCTTTTTTCACTGGTCACGGTGGCGACTCCGCCTCCGGTGAAGAAGACACCGTTCGCACCGAGTACTTCGATGCCCCCGTTGTGATCACCTCTCGCGGCACGTCCACCGTGACCGAGCTGAGCATAGCCGTCATTGGCTTCGCCTCCGGTGAAAATGACAGCCCCCCCGTGAGCGCGTGTCGTGATACTTCCTGAGAAATCACCACTTGTGGACATACCACCGTGTCCGAGTTGGACATAGGAATTTGACCCGACGCTTCCCGCTGCGCTGAAAGCAATATCACCCGTATTACTCTCGACGAGAATGTTCCCCCGGTTGCTTGGATTACCCGGCGTCGTCACGGTATCGGCATCGTAGCCGCCGTGGCCGATCTGAGCATAAGTCTGACCGGCGCTTCCTGCGGTGAAAGTGATTGCCCCCGCGGCCCGCGCAGTGATGTCACCGTCGGCGAGCATGTCGTTATCAACGTCGACGAGACCGAAGTTGCCTTTCGCGGAGCGCCCGCCATGACCGAGTTGGGCATAAGTTTCCGCGCGGTTGCCTGCGGTAAAGGTGATCGCTCCGTTTGTGCCGAGCGCTTCAACGACGACATTGCCACTGTGATCCCCGTTGGTTGCGTAACCACCGTGACCGATCTGAGCATAGCTTTCGTTACGACTTCCGGCAGCGAAGCTGATCGCACCGTCATTGCTTATCACCGAGATATTGCCGAGGTTACCGGGATCGCCTGGAGTGGTTGCGTTAGGATTATCGGCATCGTCACCACCATGACCAATCTGCACGTAGGCGCGAAGTCCCAGGTTCAAATGATCGAAAGTGATCACCGATGCGGCGGCTCCGGCGCTGGAATCAGAGACCGTAACGGTGAGGTCAACAACGCCCGCAGTCGTTACAGTTCCCACCTGAGTTTCCCCGTCGAATAGACGGCCCGCGTCATCGCTCCTGATCGTTCCGGTAAACCCGGCGAGAGGATTGCTGTAGGTGATCACGATGCTGCCGCGCTCGAGGTTTCCGGTCTGCCCCATCGTGTAGCTGGTCGCAGCGTCGTTCTGAAGCAGGTTGTTGAGCGTGCTGCTGTTGGTTGAGGTTTGGGTGGCCGCGCCGCTATTGAAGGCAGCGAATGAAATGTCACCGGCAGCTCTCACATCAATTTCGCCACGGTGGTCACCACGAGCGTTGCGTCCACCGTTTCCGATCTGAGCATAGGCGTCATTGCCTGCACCTGAGGTAAACATTAACGCAGCGTTAGGGTCAGTCGTGTTCCCGGTTCCGGAAAGCACCGTGATGTTCCCGCTCGTTCCCAGTGGATTCGCAGAAGGAGTGTTGAGGTGGTAAGTCGTGCTCGAAGTGTTCACCGCCGGAGCGACCTCCTCCGGATCAATGTTGAGGGTCGAAGAGAACGAAGAGACCGGGCCACCGTGACCGATCTGAGCGTTCGTATTCGTGCCGGTTCCCGCCGCGAAGGTGACTCCGGTGCCACCATCGACGAGGATGTCACTGCCGCCATGGAGGTAGGCCACTTCCACCGCGTCGCCTGCAGTGTTAATGTTGGAGGTAAAGCTCACTTCGCCGGTCAAGTAGTTGACCGTTCCAACCACAGTGAGAGCACCGTCGATCAGATTGCCTTTTCCATCATCAGTGAAAGTCGCTGTTCCCGCGCCGGTTCCCTGAGGATCAATGATAATTTTCACTGAACCGGGAGCCAACGCGCCATTGCCCAGATTAGCTGAACCCATCTGAGTAGCAGCAATCGAACCCGCCTCGGAGCGGACCACTTCATAGCCGTGGTTACCGAAAGCTTCGTAGCCACCGTGACCCACCTGAACATAACCCTGAGCGCCATTCAGCGCGGTGAAGTTGACGCTTCCCCCTCCGACGACAGAGATGGCGCCATTGTGACCTTCGCCCGCTTCAGCCGCGTTGCGGTACCCACCGTGGCCAATCTGCGCGTAGGCAGCGGTTCCGCTTCCACCGGTGAAGGTAATGTTAGAGCCCGCGCCAACCATGACCGATCCAGAGTGTGTTCCGGGGTAGTAGAGATCGTTGTTGTTTGATTGCGTGTAGTTGGGGCTGCTTCCTCCGCGTGTGACACGATGATCATTCATACCACCGTGACCGATCTGAACGTTATTGTTAGTGCTGCCGCCGGTAAAGGTGATCGCTTCCCCTGCGGTGACGACAATCGCTCCGGTGTGTCCACCGCTCGCCTCAAATCCGCCGTGACCGATCTGAGCTGAATGAGTCGTGCCGGAGGTGTTGGCGCGGAAGGTGATATCTCCCCCGCTACCAGCGTTGCTCTTATCTGCGTCGGCGATCACGGTGATGTCACCGATGTGGTCACCGTCGGTGTAAGTGCCGCCATGGCCGATCTGAACCGGGGTGAAAGTACTGCCGGTCGCATTGCCGGTTGTGAAGAGAATGTCGCCATCGAGGGTCTCGACGTGGATGTTTCCAGTGTTGCCGATTCGCTCTGCGGCGGTTGGACCACGCAGAGGATTGAGCGGATCATTGTCCCCGTAATAATCAGGATTGTGGCTGTCGGCATCGTGCCCGCCGTGTCCGATCATGGCGTATCCCCGGGTTCCGGTTCCGGCAGTGAAAACGATATTACCAAGAGCGGTCACAGAAATATTTCCGTCGTGATCGCCTCGGGCAGTGGTTCCGCCATGACCGAGCTGAGCGTAACGGTCCGCCTGACTGCCGCCGGAGAGGAAGGTGATCGATCCTGCACCTGTCGAGGTGAAAGTCACTTCATCGAGAGAGGCTTCGCCGTAGACGCCGTTCATGTTAAGGTCAAACACGTCAGTAAACCCACCATCGGTGCCGGCCGAAACCGTAAGATCACCGCTGTGATTGCCCGCCGCCTCGAAGCCCCCGTGGCCAAGTTGAGCATAGTTCCCGACAAAACCGGTAGCAGGAGCCGTGTTGCCGGTTCCTCCGCGGAATTGAATCAGGCCACCTGCCCGCACCGTGGTATCGCCGGAGTGATCACCCGCGTTCCGGTATCCCCCGTGCCCGAGCTGCACATAGCTGAATTCGCCGGGAGTGTCAGTGGAGGCGTTCCACTGGAAATTGATATTGCCGGTTTGTGAAGCAACACGAATGTCACCGGTGTTGCCGAGAGCGGTACTTTCGTCGTCGGCATCAAGACCGCCGTGACCGAGCTGAGCGTAACCGCCTTCAACCCGACCGCCCCGGAAGGAAATGCTTCCCAGAGAAAGAACCGAAATATCGCCCGAGTGATCACCCCTTGCCTGAAAGCCACCATGACCGAGCTGCACGTAGCGGTTTTGAGAAATTCCAGCCGCTGCGGTCGTCAGGTTGGGTGCGCTGAAAGTGACCGTGCCTGAAACACCGGCCGTGCCTGCCCGGGCAGCGATGTCACCCGAGTGATTACCAACCCAGCGAAGTCCACCGTGGCCCAGTTGCGCGTAGTTGGAATTGCTGTCGACGGTGGCATCATCGGTGCTGCGGAACAATATATTCGTTCCCGCCTCGACCGCGATCTCACCGCTATTGTCACCACCGGCATCCACACCGCTGATGAGCGGATCACTGACAAAACCACCGTGACCGAGTTGGATATACGTTTCACTGCTGGTGGCAGTGTTAGTGGCGACCCAGAGGAAATTCACCGCTCCGGTGCGCGCCCGAACATCGATGTCGCCGCTGTTAGCGAGGCCAATCGGATTGAGAAGATCGATCACTGATGCTGCGTCATGCCCACCGTGACCAAGTTGTGCGTAGGTTCTTGCTCCGAGAGCTCCCGCCTGGAAACGCACCGTGCGCTCCACATCAACGAGAATATCGCCGGTGCGGGTTCCCGTCGCGAGGCGACCTCCGTGACCAAGCTGTGCGTAGGCATCGCTCGCAGCGTCAGCCGTTGCATTTGTTCCCGCGAGGAAACTGAACGGGTTGGTTGTTGTCGCTCCGCCCACCATTGAGATCACCTCATTAAAGCCGTCGCCGTCGAAATCACCGATGTCGACAAAGTCTCCGCTCAGCTGGCTGCTCGCGGTGATGTCGCCCGAGTGGTTGCCCGAAGCGGCGTAGCCACCGTGACCCAGCTGCGCGTATCCCCGGTTCTCGATGCGTGTCGGAGGATTGTTAATCGGGTCGATCGCGTCAGGAATGATCGTATCCGTTCCCGTGCTCGCATTGAAGATCAGAGTATTCCCCGCCCGTGCGACGATGTCGCCATCCTGATTCCCCGTCGCACCGAAACCGCCGTGGCCCAGTTGAGCATAAGATTCCTCCGAAGCGCCCGATCCGGCGGTGAAAGTCAGATTGGTTCCAGCGGCAACACCGATGCGCCCGCTATGGCCTTCGCCGGCCAGCGCGTCGGCATTGTAACCACCGTGGCCCAGTTGAGCGTAGTTGCGAATTCCAGCGGTTCCGCCAGTGAAGGTCGTTGTCGTCGCCGACTGCACCGCGATGTCGCCGGAATGACTGCCCGTTGCATTGGTTCCGCCGTGACCGAGTTGGGTATAGGAATCAGTGGAACTGCCGGCCGCTCCGGTGAACGTGATGCTCGATGTTCTCGATGTCACCGCGATATCGCCGGTGTGTCCCACTGTCGAAGTTGCATTCAATCCGCCATGCCCCAACTGCGTGTAGCTGCCGATCGTGGCCGAAGTGCTCTGGTTCGTAAAAGTGATCGCATCATCGGCAAGAAGGCGGATATCACCGCTGAAATTACCAAGGGAATTGGTGCCACCATGGCCGAGGAGAGCGTAACGATTGTTGCCGGCCGTAGTCGTCGTGCTCGTGCTCGCTCCGGAACGGAACTGAGCGTAACCGGTGTTGGCGGTTGCCGTGATATCACCGTTGAAATTCCCCGAGGCATCGATTCCCCCGTGACCCAATTGAACGTAGGTGTCGCTGCCGGTCCCCGTGGAAGAGGAACTGCGGAAGAGCAGGTTGGTTTCCGCGGTCACGTCGATGCTGCCGGTATGGTCGCCACCGGTCAAATTCCCTCCGTGACCAAGCTGCGCATACGCATCCGTGCCGGGACTGGTGTTGGTCGCAGCGAGGCGGAACTCGACCGCGCCCGCCGTTGACTGCACATTGATGCCGCCGCTGTTGCCGGGATCACCGGCGCCGACACCCACCGCGGCGGCCTCATGACCACCGTGTCCAAGCTGAACGTAGTTGCGAGTGCTCGTCCCTGTCTGGAAAAGAATAGTATCCAGCGTGGTCACTTCTATCTCACCCGAATGACTTCCACCGGCGAGACGACCGCCGTGGCCAAGTTGAGCGTAACGGTCAGCAGCTCCTCCGCCGGAGCGCACTGTCAAACCGCCCGAGACGCCTCCAACCCCTGCGTTTACTGTGATATCACCGCTATGGTTGCCGATGGCACTGCGTCCGCCGTGTCCCAGTTGCGCATAGGCATTCGCGACAGTTCCCACCGCCGCAGCGGCGACAGTGATATCCCTGTCTGCCGTCACTTCAATTGTGCCACGATGGTCTCCGCTGGTAGCATAACCGCCGTTACCCAGTTGCACGTAGGCCGCATCTCCGCTTCCGGCTTGTTCTGTTTGAAAAAGAATACTGCCCCCTCTCGAGGTGACATTGATATTCGCCGCAGAGCCGAGTGGAGCCACCGTCGAATCAGCATCATATCCGCCGTTGCCCAACTGAGCGTAGCTGCGGGCTCCTGACCCGCCACTGAACGTGATATCTCCCGCCGCAGTGACACGAATAGTCTCAAGCGCCTGGCCCATCGCATCGATAAGACCATGATTACCTCGCGCGGTCCGACCGCCGTTCCCCACCTGAGCGTAATTATCGGCACCGGTTCCCGCCTCGAAAGTGATCGCTCCGGACAACGCTGAAACCGTGATACTCCCACTTGTCCCACCATCGACATCGCGTCCACCATGTCCAATCTGCACATACGCTTCAGTGGCGTTCGATCCTTTAAAAACGATGTCACCGCCAGTCGCCGTCACACTGATATTGCCCACTTTAGACAAAAGGTCAGCACCGCCGTATCCGTCTGCAGCATAACCTCCGTGTCCGATCTGAGCGTAAGCATCCTGACTGAGGTTGGCTGTTGCGGCAGGATCAACACCGCCCGCAGTGAAGGCGATACCGTTGCCGGCTGTCACCGTAATACTGCCACGGTGATCACCGTTTGCAGCAAGACCACCATGGCCCAACTGAACGTAGTTACGAAAGTCCTGTGCCTGCATGTCAGGGCCGGCGACCGGATCGATAAGGTCGCTCGCGGTAAAGGTGATCGCCCCGGCGGCTTGCACATTGATGTTCGCATCGTGCCCGTCACCATCAACGCCGCCCGACGAGGCCGCATCAGAATCATATCCACCGTGACCCAACTGTGCCCAGCTGCGTCGACCGTTGCCCTCGCTGGCAGCTGTGTCGTCTCCGAATCCGGAGCCGTCGCCCGACACGAAAATGATGTCGCCTCCTGCCCGCACATCGATGCTATTCAAACCGAGCAGATTCCCGCTGTGGGCGCCTTGCGTTGCATGACCGCCGTGCCCCAACTGCACGTATGATTCCTCTCCGGTTCCCGCCGTGAAGAAAACGCCTCCGGTATTAGTAACCAAAGCACTCCGCGTGTTTACGAAGATGTCACCACTGTTACCCACTTTTGCTGAAACTCCGGTGAGGTAGTCAGCATCGTGCCCGCCATGCCCGAGTTGCGCATAGGTGCGGAGCGTCGAACCGCCAAGGAACGAGATAGCACCGAAAGCGTCCGTATAGATATCTCCAACGTGATCGCCTTTTCCGAGACGCCCGCCGTGCCCCAGCTGCGCGAAGCCGTCGACACCTGCCTTTGAGGCATCGAATGTGATTGCTCCGCCCAAAGCCGCAACATCCACTTTTCCCTTCTGGCTGCCGTCAACATTCAGACCGCCATGACCAAGTTGCACATAACCATCGTTCACCGCAACGGCCTCTCCCGAAGTCCCGGCGTTGAATGCCGTGAAGGTGATACCGCCGCCGGCTTCCACCCGGATATCACCTGAATGCCCGGTCGTGTCAGCGGTTCCGTAACCGTCCGAATCGCGACCTCCGTGGCCCAACTGTGCGAAACTGTCCTGAGAGAAAAACGACACCGGAGCATTGACCGGGTCACTGGCGAGAATGCCCCCCGAGGTGAAGGTAAGGTTTCCCTCTGCCACTACGGTGATATCACCCGAATGATCGCCACTGGATGCCAAACCTCCATGACCCAGCAGCACGTAGTTCCGGTAATCTTCTGCAGCAGGATCGGTTACCACTGCTGAAGTAAAGCTGACATTTCCACCGGAGGTCACATTAATATTTCCCCGGTGTCCGATACCATCGACGCCACCGGAACTCGCGGCATCAGCATCATAACCGCCGTGACCCAACTGAGCGTAACTGCGTCGGCCATGTCCGACAGTGGCGACGAAGGCCGTGCCCGAGCCGTCCAAATCACCAATGCCGGATCCATCGCCGGAGGTGAAGGTGATATCCCCTGCCGAGCGCAAGTCGATCATCCCGAAATTGGCCCCCATGTTGAGGTGGCCGCCGTGTCCGAGTTGGACATAGGATTCCTCTCCGCTGCCGCCGAGAAACGACACGGATCCCACCGCATTGACCAAGGCACCGATCAGATTGTTATTGATGAGAATGTCACCCGTGTTTCCTTTGGTGGGAGTGAGAATGTTGGAATCGGAATCATAGCCACCGTTTCCAATCTGAGCGTATGTCCGCTGATGCGAACCACCCGCGAGAAGTATATCACCGGTCGCATCAACAGTGATGTTCCCGACATGATCACCATCCGTCGCCCTGCCGCCGTTGCCGATTTGCACGTAAGCATCTGCTCCACTGCCTCCGGTAAATGTAATTTGAGCGTTTGCGTTAGTCACTTTGGTGCCATCGAAACCGGCTCGTACCGTGATGTTACCGCTCGATCCCAGCGGCACTCCCGATGGGGTATTAAGATGATAACTCGTCGTCGAAGCATTAACCGCAGGCGAGACCTCCTCGGGCCGGATGTTCCGGTTTGTTGCGAGGTCAGCGTCGTAGCCGCCATGACCAATTTGCGCGTATGCCTGGCTGCTTTGGCCTCCGGAAAACAGCACTCCATCTGCACCTTCCACCAGTATGTCGCTGCCTCCATAGAGGTAGGCCACGTCGACCGGGTCACCGGAGCTGTTGACATCGGAAACGAAAGTCACTTCCCCACTGAGATAGTTGACGGTGCCGACGACAGTGGAAGCGCCGTCGATAAGATTGCCGTTTCCATCATCGGTGAACACCGCCGTGCCCGCGCCAGCCCCCTGAGGATCGACTGTGATGCGCACTGATCCCGGTGCGAGCGTTCCGTTGACCAGATTAGCTGTTCCCGCCTGAGTGGCAGTGATCGAACCGACTTCGGTACGGACCACTTGATACCCGTGATTACCGTATGTCTCGTATCCTCCATGGCCCACCTGAGCGTGTGTCTGACCAAGGGCTCCTGCCGAAAAGCTCACCAGACCGCCCCCGACTACGGAGATATCGCCATTGTGTCCCTCGCCTGCTTCCGCGTCGTTGCGATAGCCACCATGACCAACCTGCGCGTAGGCGGAAGCCTGATTACCCCCGGTAAAAGTGATATTATTGCCGCCTGACACAGTGATTCCTCCTGTGTGAGTTCCGGGAAAGTAGCGATCATTGGCATTATTCTGCACATAAGCCCCGGTGGTGCCGCCACGGTTCACGCGGTGATCGTTGCGTCCACCGTGTCCGATCTGGACGTAACTGCTCGAAGTTCCGCCGGTGAAAACAACGTCACCACCTGCCGTCGCCGAGATATCCCCGGTATGTCCCCCACTGGCGAGGTAACCACCATGACCGAGTTGGGCATAGTGAATCGTGCCCGCTGCATTCGAGGCATCGAAGACGATTCCCCCGGCAGCGTTTACCGTGATGTGTCCTACCTGATCACCATCGGTGTATGATCCCCCGTGGCCCAAAAGGACAAAAGATTCCGTTCCCGAACCGGCCGTAAAAAGCACCCCGCCCACGGTTGAGGTAACATTGATGTTCCCCGAATTGCCGATACGCTCGGCAGCGGTGGGACCGCGATCCACGGTGTTTGGATCATTGTCAGGATAGTAATTGGGATTCGGATTGTCGGCGTCACGTCCCCCGTGGCCGAGCATCGCATAAGTTTGCGTCGTCGTGCCACCTGAGAATGATATGTTTCCAAACGCACTGACGTCGATGCTGCCGCTGTGATCACCGCGCGCAGTCCGGCCACCGTGGCCAAGCTGAGCATACTTGTCGGTACCACTGCCTGCGGAAAAACTGATCGTGCCGGGACCACCTTTAACGAAAGACACATCGTCTTCCCCCGCTTCATTAAAGATTCCGTCACGATCGACATCGAAAACATCTGAGAATGCACCATCCGTTCCGGCGCTGACAATGATTGCCCCGCCGTAATTACCAATCGCACTGAGACCTCCGTTCCCCAGCTGAACGTAGGCATTCGTGCCTACGCCGGTATTCCCGTCGAAAATGATATCCTGAGCGGCTCTCGCGGTGATCGATCCGGTATGATTTCCGTCAGTACTCAACCCGCCATTACCAAGATGAGCGTACGCGTTTGTCCCCGTGCCGGAACTGAAAAGAATACTTCCAGCAGCCGACGCCACCCGGATACTACCGGTTTTGTCGGTGGTGCCTCCGCCGGAATCAGCGTCATTCCCCCCGTTGCCGACCTGAACATAGCCGCCGCTGTTGGCGCTGCCGGTGAACTGAATATCACCTTTTGCTAAAATCGCCACATCGCCACTGTGAGCACCCCGAGCGAGGCGCCCGCCATTTCCAATTTGCGCATAGTTATCCGTGCCTGCACCAGCCAAGCCAGTGATGCCACCATTCGCTGAGAAGACCGAGATATTGCCACCGTGGCTGCTCCCTGCAATACCCGCCTGGTATCCGCCGTGCCCAATTTGAACATAGTTCTGAGTCGATGCGGAGCCGGCGTTCATCACGATGCCATTGGCCGCGGAAACCCGGATATCTCCGGAAAGATTGCCCGCCGCCGTCGTTGTCGTTCCGTCAGCGCCACCATGTCCGATCTGTGCGTAGTTCCTGACCTGACCGTTGCCAGCTGTCATCGTAAGCTGATTGGTAAGCTGAATGTTGATGCTGCCGGTACTCGCCAACCCCGTGGAGACATCCCGGTATCCCACCTGGGCATAGCGATCCGCTGCGACCGATGCTGCCACGCCCACGACCGGAGCGACGACATTGAGATCGTATCCGAGGATCCCGGTCCGTCCGTCACGGCTCCCCACGGCGATTCCCTGCACCGCAGACTCGCTACCAATGTAGACCGAACCCTCGTTGCTGCCGTATTCCCCAACTGCAAACGTCTCATCCGTGACCACCGGAGCAGCGTAAGAGTTGGCGCCCGCTGAACCGGGCTGATTGGCCGCACCATCCCAACCTGCGACTAGATAGATGCCGCCATTGCTACTGTTCTGTATGTTCGCATTGATGAAAATATCGTCGTGGGCGAGCAGGGTGAGAGAGTTTGAGTTCGTCCAAACCACATTTGCACCCGCATTTACAGTGATGTCCCCGTCCTGGCCCGGCGTGTCGAGCGAGTCAGTGGCAATGATGACGTTGTTATTTGCCAGTTGCCCCACCAATGTCGTGGAACCGATTGAGTTGGTCGTCGAAGCGCCTGCACCGGCTGTGATTGTAAAATTCGTCGGGTCAAGGAGAAGAGTGCCGTTGAATCCCGATTCCGCCCTCGTAGAGACATTACCGTCGAAGAGCAAATTTTGCTTACCGCTGACCTCGACGAAACCACCATTGCCTGCGCCGGAAGCCTCCGCGCTGATCTCACCGCGAAACTCCGTGTCACGGTCCGACCAAACTATCACAGTACCCGCGTCGCCATCGCCAGTGGCGTCGGCAAGAATCAGTGATCCCGACTCTACATTAACACTCCGGGCATTGCCCAGGTCCGTGTCACGTCCTTGAAATCCACCGCCGATCCGCACCGATCCACCGCCGGTTGATCCGCTCGCGTCTACTACTGCTGTTCCGCCGATGGCGACATTCTGTCCTTCGACGGTGATATCGCCACCTTTGCCGGCTCCGGATGATACATTGATTAAACCGCCCACCTCGACCGATTCACTACCCGTGATGCGCACCGATCCGCCTTCGGCACGAATCGCACCGTCGACACGCGCGTAGGCCGCTTGAATCACGGCGCTCGCAGACTTGCCAGCAGAATAAGAAGAGGATGATGAGGTCACTTCGATCGAACCCGAGTTCGATACGGAACCTCCCACTCCGCGGAGGAAGGCACGCCCGCCCTGATTCACCGCACCAACGGCACGGATCGATCCCTTATTGTTGATCGCCAGCGCATACATATTTCCATGTGCCTTCAATTCGACAGCAGCACCTTCAATCGACCCCGTATTCAAAATGCCCGTGTTCCCGCTACCACCCGCACGAACAAAAACACGCTCTCCCATCGTGTTCGATTTTGCAGCGAGAAGCACTTCGCGACCCGCACCGATGCCCACGGTTCCGTCGCGGGCTGTGATCGATCCCTCGTTCGTCACCGTATTACCGAAAAGAAAAACATCCCCGCCGATCGCATTGATCTTACCCAGGTTGACGACCCCTGCGTCACCGCTTCCGAGGAAGGTCATGTCGCCCCCGGCAAGGAATTCTCCATTACTGAGGTCAAGGGTCGAAAGCACGAGTCCATGCACATCAATAATCCCGGTGGAACCGACGAGAATACCATTGGGGTTGATCACGAAAACGCTTCCGTTCCCCTGCAGTGCCCCGAAAATCGCGGAGGGGTCACCTCCCGTAACCCGGTTCAAAACCGCCGCCTGCGCTCCCGGTTGATTGAAACGAGTCGTCTCGCCGGCAGCAATGCTGAAGTCCGACCAGTTGATGATCGCCATCGCGGAATTCTGATTCACGTTGAGAAGACCATTGCCGCCGTTAGCGATAGAAATATCACCATGGACGACCACGCCTCCACTGGGATTGGCCGCAACCGGGCCAGTGGAGAACAACAGCGCAGGAAAGAGGACTGCGAGAGTCGTTGCCTGGAGTGGGGAGTTACGCCGAAGAGGCGATTGGGGGATTAAGGTACACGCGTTCATATCCAAACCCGAAGAATGTCGGGGCCAGAGTTAGAGGTGGGGGGAGGTTGTGGTAAACGGTGCCTAAACGAACTGGATGATGATTGTAGAACTATTGCTCCGAGTCGTTTTTATGGGGATTGGCAAACCGCTAGTTAAATGAGATTGTCACATTTGAAATCTTTGTGACTTTTTTTGCAATATAAATTGATGCATCAAATCAAAAAATTTCCATGTGCCTAACCCCTTGGAAAGCACGTGGTTTCGAAAAATGTTTTATTTTTTTACGCGGCTTTTCCGATGACTTTGAAAGCCGGGCATTGGACGATATTGCCCCCGCCTCAGGAAGGGCAATTTTCCATGTGGAATAAAGGAATTCAGACCTTTTTGGTTCCCGGACGCACTGCGGGAATCTCAGCGAGCCACTCGGGAACTTCGTCCGCTTCGTAGACCGGAAACTGAATCTCCATGCAGGAAACGACGGGGTAATCCCCCACCTTGTCCTTGCCGGAACGATTCACGACGACAAACACGCCGGCCACTTCACCGCCCTGTGACTGGATAAAATCGGTCAGTTCAAGCAGCGTCCCACCTGTCGTGATGACATCCTCCACGAGGAGAAGTCGCTCGCCCGGCTTGATTTCAAAACCGCGTTTCAGCTCGAGCTCGTTCGTCTCCGGATTGCGCTCGGCGTAGATCGTCCGGGCATGCACCGCGAGACCTACCTGCTGGCCAACGGGAACCCCTCCCATCGCAGGACTCAAAACAACATCAATCTGCCCGAGTTCGCGCATTGCCTCAACGCGCTGCTCGATCATGGCCTGCAGCTCGAAAGGATGCTGAACCAGCTTCCCCTTTTTGACATAGAAATTCGAGTGCTTTCCGCTCGCGAGAACGAAGTGGCCCTGTTCGACCGCTCCGTAATCCTTGAGCAGTTCAATCGTTTCTTCAGGTGATGCTGGCAATTCGGTTCGCATAATCTTTGGCTTTTTCAGAGAATGAAAGATGGTCGTCCGCGTAGAGAATGCCACGGGAAACATTGATCACGGAAGGCGCTTTTCGATTTTGTCCCGCAAGCGCATCGAGATCACCTCCCTGCGCCCCGAGACCCGGAATCAGAAGCGGAACATCAGGCAAACGCGCCAGCACTTCCGCCGAAGCATTCGTGAGCCCGAGGACGAGACCGATACTGCCCGCCTCCGTGGCCCGCCCCGCCATATCACCGACGAGTTCGAAGACCTTCCGGCCACTCGCGAGGTCGTGGAGTTCGAGATCCGTTGCCCCTGCATTCGAGGTCACCCCGAGCAAATAAACGCCCTTGCCCGGATACTTGAGAAAGGGCTCCACCGAGTCAAAGCCCATGTAGGGACTGAGTGTCACCGCGTCGACATCCCAGTTTCCGAAATAGCCCATCGCGTAGTGCTCCTGAGTCGTCCCGATGTCGCCGCGCTTCGCATCGAGGACGATGGGAACGCCGGTCTCTTTCATCCGACCGATGAGGGTTTCCATGATCTGATAGCCGACGACACCGAGCGCTTCGAAGTAGGCGATATTCGGCTTAAAAACCGCCGCGTATTCAGCGGTCTCCTCGATGACCTTTTCGCAAAACGTCTGAATCGCCGCCGGAGAATCGTGGAGGTCCGGCCGTGGATCGATCCCCACACAAAGGCCGCTGCCTGTTGCTGCGATGCGATTCTGAAGCGTTTCTGCGTAAGTCATGGCGGGAGATTGAGACCTGAGAGGGTTAAGCCCAGCACTCAACCCTGTTAGGCCGATGAGTCAACCCTGTTTGATGCCGCCCTTTTCCTTTTTCTTAATCCTGATCATGCTCTCCAACCGCGCTCAGCCCTGTAAACGCACTTTCCACATTGCAGATCCAGTTTCCACTATGCTAAAATAGCTTCCACCGATGCCCCCAATCCAACATTCTTTGATACGCCTGTTGGTGATCGTCATCTCATTCGCAAGTTTCAGTTCAGGAGCCGAGGCACCGCACCCGTCAATTCGAGAGCAAATCGAAGCAGTATCTGATGACGACCCGCAAGTTAGCAAGTTCGAGTCTGAAACTAGCAGGAAGATTAGTAAAATGGGAGCCGCTGCCATCCCGGAGCTACTTGCGCTATTGCAGCACGAGAATGTCGGAATCCAAGACAATGCTTCATATACCCTGTCCGGTATGACGGGGTTTACCGAAAAAGATTTGCCACTTCTTTTTCAGGAGGTGGAATCTAAAGATCGCTCGTGGGCTCTTCGTAAAATTGCAGAGATTGGAACCCCTGAGGCTATTGACTATCTGCTCGAAGAACGCCGGGAGAACAGCGAGTTCCAATACCCGAACATTGGAGCGTTCTCATATCTTGGCGCAAAGGCTCTCCCCTATCTCATTCCGTTATTCCGCGTAACTCCGCCAAACGAAATCCTATTCCGAAGAATTTCTTCTATCCTGACGGATCTGGACGGCATTCCGAAGGAAGCCGTTGTACCTCTTCTCGATATCGCAATGGATACGGCAGTTTCAACCGATGGTAGGAAGTCTGCCATCGTAGTAATTGGGCATATGCAGAGGGATGCAGCTCACGCAGCGCCGCAACTGATCTCATTGGCTGAAAGGGAGCCACACTTGTCTGATGCAGTTGATCGTGCGCTAATTGGAATGATGGTCCCTGAGGCGGTCCCAATTTTGCTTGGGCAGATGGGCGACCACTATGATGCCTTTCGAATCAGAGATATCGCAACGATCGGTTCGAGCGCAGCTGCCGCCGGACCAGATTTTATACGGTTTTTAGATGCTGACGATTGGGATGTCCGAGTAGCCGCAGCGCGTGCACTCGGATTTATCAAATACGAAAAAGCAGCTCCTAATCTCATCAAATTACTTAGTGATCAGTCCGATTGGAGGCTAGTGTATGCAGCTGCGGACTCGCTCGGTATGATGAAAATCAAATCAGCGAAATCCGGCCTCCTCGAAGTCGCCAAAAGTCACTGGTTCAGTGTGGTCCGAGACACAGCCAGGCAAGCAGCAGACGAAGTTTCCGAAGCTAAACGTCCAATCGATGACGGCGAAAGCATCAACTTCCCACAACGTTTTTTCATCTACGATTCCTTAGAATTCGACGATCTTTTCGAAAGTATGAGAACGTGGAATATGGAGCCCACGATCAATCTCCGTGACATGGTGGCAACACCACATCGTGATATTTTCACGAATGAAGAAACCGCTTCCCTTCAATACCCCATGAGAATTGCTAACAGGATGATGCCGGAAGGCATCGAAAGATGGATTGATAGACTAAGAACCCCATCATGTGGAGTCCATATTTTTGACGGTAAAATTTTAGGCTTCGACTGTGGAGAATGGGGAGGAAAACTCATTCATGAAGACTATTGTGGAAATAAAATCGAGCTGCTCGACAAGAACATTCATTCCCTCCATCGGATGAAATCCGGCCTCGTTGCGGTAACAGGAATCGGCCACCTGACGATGGCCTTGGGATCTGTATTTCGAGTCAAATTTGATCCACGACATGGTTGGGCTGCGGAGCATTGGCTAGCTTTACCCGGAGATCCACTCAACGCTCAACTCCTGAAATCAGGCGACCTCTACATCGATTGCCGAGGAGGTGAGATTCTTCTTTCTCCCGATGGGAAAATCAAAATGATCGCTCCGCCCAGCAAGTGACTAAATCCACTCGGTGGGCTCGCGGCTCGACGGCGCTTCGGATCGAATTGGCAGTCAACTCCCGAACCACAAAAAAAGCCAGCGAACCTCATACGAGATTCGTGGCTTTTTCCTGCAGGGCGGCCCCGGAAGACCGCACTTTCAAAACTAGATCTTCGCGACGATCGCGTCACCCATTTCAACGGTGCCGACTTTCTTCTGGTCGTCACAGCCGGTGTAGATATCACCGGTGCGGTAGCCTTCGTCGATCACCGCTTTCACGGCGTTTTCGATTTCGTCAGCGGCCTCGTTGAGACCGAAAGAGAAACGAAGCAGCATCGCTGCGGAGAGAATCTGTGCGATCGGGTTCGCGATTCCCTGTCCGGCGATATCAGGGGCGGAACCACCGCTTGGCTCGTAAAGACCGAAGTAGAGTCCGTCGCCTTTGCTCTCGCCGAGGCTCGCGCTGGAAAGCATTCCGAGAGATCCGGCGATCATCGCCATTTCATCACTGAGAATGTCGCCGAACAAATTCGGAGCAAGAACGACATCGAAATCACGTGGACGCGAAATCAACTGCATCGCGGCGTTGTCGACGTAGAGGTGGTCGAGCTTCACGTTCGGGAAATCTTTGGCGACTTCCTCGACCGTCTCGCGCCAGAGAATTCCATTCTGGAGCACGTTGGCTTTGTCGATTGAAGTGATCCGTCCGTCGCGCTTCTCAGCGGCGGTGAAAGCAACACGGGCAATGCGCTCGATCTCGCTTTTGTGGTAAATCATCGTGTCGATCGCCACTTTCTCACCGTTGCGCTCTTCGATGCCTTTGGGCTGACCGAAGTAAATGCCACCAGTCAGTTCGCGCACGCAAAGCACGTCGAATCCGCCGGCGATGCGCTCTTCCTTCACGGGAGAGGCATGGGTCAGGGCGGGAAAGCAAACCGCAGGACGAAGATTCGCAAACAGTCCGAAATGCTTACGCAAGGGAAGAAGCGCTCCACGCTCCGGCTGGATTTCAGGGGGAAGGCTCTCCCACTTCGGCCCACCGACAGAACCGAACAAAATCGCGTCAGCGGCTTCGCAGGCTTTAACAGTGCTCTCGGGAAGCGGGTGCCCACAGTCATCGATAGCGGCACCACCAACCAGTTGTTCAGTGGTCTCAAAAGTAAGGCCGTGCTTTTCAGAAATCCGGTCGAGCACTTTTCGTGCTTCGTTCATCACCTCGGGGCCGATTCCGTCACCCGGTAGGATCGCAATTTGATACGTTTCGCTCATGAGCGAGACAAAAGACCGAAACGCGCCCGCCGCAAGCTGAAAAAGGACCGGAATCCTAGTCTTCTTCGACTTCCGAAGAAGCAATCGTGAGCGTTTTCTCCCAGGTGTAGGCACTAAGCTCACTTTTTCCCGAGGTCGCTTCGGCGAGAACCTGCCCGTCAGCCCCGACAACACGGACCAGCGCGCCAAGGAGAAGATCCTCTCGAACCGGATCGCCGTAGGAATCGACGACGCGCTCGATTGGAGTCTTATCCGACTCCAATTTTACATCGCGGTTAAACGCCAGTGTTTCGAGGGGCAGGCTTCCGTTTTTTCTAACCAACATCCCGATATCATCGCGGCGTGTGTAGCTGTAATCCCATTCCCCCTCATCTTCGTCTTCGAAGATGGCAACGTCCTCCTGCCAGACAACAGCATACTCAAGAACAGCCCCTTCGAGGGTTTCACGTGAGGTGTTCAAAACACTGATCTCAAAATAGTGAGGCGTAGACTCCAAAGTGAGTGATCTCTGAGAGTGCTTCTCCGTGCTCTCTTCTTTATGATCGACCTTGAGGGTGAGATGAAATTCCGGAACCGGTGTCTCGCTCGCAGCCAACTTTGCCTCCGCCTCCATCCAGTCTTTGATATATTGCTGATCATCGAGACTGAAGAGGACAATCTCCGGAGTGAACTCCATCCCGTCCTCCCGACGAATTTTGGCAGTCCGGCGATCTTCAGCGATGCCAAGCAAGTTGGCGGTGATCTGATTTCCCTTCTTGTCGGTAAAGAGATGCAACTCATCGCGATCCTGAGCGTGCGCCCGGAACGAAGAGATCATCAAAAGGAGAATGAGACAGACACGTAACATTTATGAAAATTACAGCCAAAACCGTTAAAGTCATGCGACTTTAGCGTCGAAATAACGTCATTTTAACCGGCCATTTCGGGCCACCTGAAGATTACGGGCATGGGTTGGGGAAACGGTGATGCACCGTGTCAATCGCCTTCCGAACGGGTCCTTCCAGCTCGATATCGACACTGGCGATGTTCGATTTCAACTGCTCCATCGTCGTCGCGCCAATCAGATTGCTCGCGACATGAGAACGTTGATTGATCCAGGCGAGACACATCTGGGCCATGTCCAGCCCCGCCTCGTCGGCGATAGCAGCGTATTGCTCGATCGCCTCATCCGCGGTCGGACCGTTGTAGCGGGCGAATCGCTCCCATTTCGTGATCCGGGCACCCTCCGGCATTTTTCCTCCGCGATACTTTCCGGAAAGCCGTCCGAAAGCGAGTGGCGAGTAAGCAAGAAGTCGGACCCCCTCTTCGTGGCAGACTTCGGAAAGCCCTCCGTCAAAGGTGCGGTTGAGGAGATTGTAGGAATTTTGAATCGTCACGACTCGCGGAAGGCCGAGCTCGTCCGCCAGCTTGAGAAACTTCATCGTTCCCCAGGGAGTTTCATTGGAAAGACCGATGTAGCGAATTTTTCCCGACTGAACGAGTTCACCGAGAACCGCAAGGGTTTCTTCTATAGGAACACCCTCATTCTGCTTCGGCGGAGAGTAATCACGCGCACCGAAAAGGGGCACGGTACGATCAGGCCAGTGAAGCTGATACAGATCAATCCGGTCCGTTTGCAATCTTCGCAGAGAACCGTCGATCGCCTCTTTGAGATTCTTTTCGTCAAAGTGATTGTCGTCACGAACATGGGTGACGTGAGGTCCCGGGCCGGCCGCTTTCGTGGCGAGTGTGACCTCGTCGCGCTTCCCGCTCTTCGCGAACCAGGTTCCGATGATGCGCTCCGTCTCGTGGCAGGTCTCCGCAACCGGTGGCACCGGATACATCTCGGCGGTGTCGAAAAAGTTTACTCCCTGCTCAAGGGCGTAATCCATTTGTTCGTGCCCCTCGGCCTCGGTGTTTTGCTCGCCCCAGGTCATCGTTCCCAGTCCGATGAGACTAACAGAAAGGTCCGAGTTCGGAATATCGCGATAAATCATGCCGCCAAGTTAATCGCCGGCATAGCCACAAATCAAAAGGGATTACAAAAAAAGTGCCCGGCAAACGAATTCACCGGGCACCTCACACCAAAAACAAATTTTTACGAAATCTAGCCACCGCGAATGATGAGCATATTCTGACCTCCGCGGCCTTTTTCCTCTGCCCAGACACGCCGGGCATGCTCGTAAATCTGACCCACGGTCGCCTTGTTCTTCATCCGATATTCAGAGGTCTTCGCATGAGTCGTGTCGGGGTAGTGCTTCGTGACGTTGGAATCGACATCTCCGTGACCGGTCTTTTCACCGACCTTGTTCGCGATGCTCGTGATACGATCAATCGTGGCACTGCCGGCAGTAATCGATGAACTCGCCGATACCGGCTCAATGAAATAGAAACGGGCCGTCTGCATCCCTCTGGTATCGACGGTGCACTCAAAAACCCGAACCGCGCCGTCGATGATATACTCGTGTTCACTCACCGAAGTAATATCACTGAGTCGTGCCACAAAACGCCCCGAGGAAGTGACCACTTCCCAGAAACCGGCGATCCCCGGCTGTTGTCCGTCAGGATTAGCGGAGTCCTGCGCCTGAGCAGGAGACAAAAAAATGGCAGCAGCGGTTGCAATCAAAACGGGAAAAAACTTCATGGAATAATCGTATCTCAAAAAAATCACGATGTCTCCCATAAACGCATTACAAACCTGTCATCTTACGCCTCTTTTTTGAAGGAAACACGTACCCTGAAAGATCGGGTCATGCGGGGTGCCTCTTGGTATAGTCACTACTCGCTCCCCTATGAAGACGCCCCTTTTCATCCTCGCAACCCTCTTGTTGCCGTGCACCCACGGAATCGCGGTAGAGGTCAATTTTGCGAGAGATATTCGCCCGATCCTTTCCGACAAATGCTTCTTTTGTCATGGCCCCGATGAAGAGCACCGCGAAGCAGACCTGCGTCTCGACCGCAAAGCGGATGCCTTTCGTGCCATCGACGGCATGACAGCGTTCCGCGCCGGCGACCCCGAGGGAAGTGAAGCGTGGCACCGTATCATCACGGACGAACCGGATGACATCATGCCGCCCGAAAAGTCTAACAAAACACTTACAAAGCGGGAGAAGGATCTCATCAAAGCGTGGATCGAAAGCGGCGCGGAGTGGACCGAACACTGGTCCTTTATTCCTCCGGCGAAAGGCGAAATTCCCGGAGGAAACGCGAACTCCCCCATCGACGCATTCATCCGCGCGAAGTTGAAAGCCGAATCGCTGAACCCTTCTCAGGAAACCGATCGACGCACCTTGATCCGTCGACTCACCTTCGATCTGACAGGACTTCCTCCAACAAAGAAGGAAGTGGAGAACTTTCTCGGGGACACTTCCGATAATGCCGTCGGTACTCTCGTTGACCGCCTTCTCGCCTCGTCTCACTTCGGCGAACGCATGGCACTGATGTGGCTCGATGCAGCGCGCTACGGCGACACCTCGGTGATGCACGCCGACGGTCCCCGCGACATGTGGCCGTGGCGGGACTGGGTCGTAAATGCCTTCAACGAGAACCAACCCTACGATCAGTTTTCCATCGAACAGATTGCGGGTGACCTTCTCCCCACCGCGACCAACGCCCAGCTCATTGCCTCGGGCTTCAACCGCAATCATCCTTCATCCGACGAAGGCGGCGCGATCGCCGAAGAGCTTCGCGTCAGCTACGTCGCCGACCGCGTCAAAACGACTTCGAACGTCTGGCTCGGACTTTCGATGGAATGCGCCCAGTGCCACGATCACAAATACGATCCCATTTCGCAGAAGGAATACTATGAGTTCTACGCCTACTTCAACAACACCGAGGACCCCGGGATGCAGACGAGAAAGGGCAACCAGGCCCCGTTCGTGGAAGTCGTCACCGAGGTGGAGGAGGACGCTCTCAAAGAAATCGAAGAAACCCTCTCCGGGCATCAAAAGAAAGTCGAAGGAGAACGGAAGAAGGCACTCACAAAAGTTCCTGCCGGCACAGTGGACCCGTCGCCTGACACTGACAAACGCCTCAAAAACCTGAAGCATTACTTTCCGCTTAATGAGGCCAACGGATTCGTATTACTCGACGCGCGTTCCGCTAAAGACCTCGCCGGAAAAACGATCCTCCTGAATCAGCCCGACGGGAAATTCGGTTCCGCGATTGAGCTCAACGGAACACGCACCTTCGACGGTCCCGGCTTTACCGAGTTCGACAACAAGAGCAAAATGACGATCTCCGCCTGGATCAAGATCGCCAACGCGAATGCCGGAGGAGCGGTATTTTCAAAGATGGATTCAGCCAACAATTACCGCGGCTGGGATCTCTGGCTGCAGGGAGGAAAACCCGCGATCCACCTCGTGAACAAGTGGCCGTCCAACGCGGTCAAAGTGGTCGCAAAAGATAAGCTGAAACCGAATCAGTGGGAGCACGTCGCGATCACTTACAACGGCGGCGGAACACCTGACAGCGTCAAAATTTTCATCAACGGAAAGCCGGTCGACCACGACATTGAAGCAAAGAAACTGACCGGCACGATTAAGAACGATGTTCCCTTCCGGATCGGAGGACGCTCTCAGGGAAGCGGGGCCAAAGCCGAGGTCGACGAGGTTCACATCTACGACCGCGAGCTTTCCGAAAAGGAAATTGCCTGGACTCAGCACGATCTCACTGCCGAAGCCATCGAGACCCTCGCCGCGAAACGAACCGCGTCTCAAAAGACAATCGCGAACACCGATGCCCTTTCCCAATCCAGCGCATTCAGGAAGGCGCGATCAGAGGAAATCCTAACCGAAGCAAAACGGCTTGAGATTCTCAACGGCAAAACCACCTCCATGGTCATGGCGGACAATCCTCCGGAAAAAATGCGGAAAACTTACATCCTCGACCGCGGTGCCTACGACGCGCCGAAAAAAGACGAAGTGATCACTCCGGGAACGCTCGCCATTCTCCCGCCGCTTCCGGCAGGGGCACCGGCGAATCGACTCACCCTCGCGAACTGGCTTTTCAGCGATGATCATCCCCTCACCTCCCGCGTCGCGGTGAACCAAATCTGGCAGCTCTTTTTCGGCCACGGGATCGTCAACTCAACCGCAGACTTCGGCGCTCAGGGCGACTTCCCCACTCACCCCGAATTGCTCGACTGGCTCGCGGTCGATTTCCGCGAGAGCGGGTGGAACATGAAACGACTCATCCGGCAGATTGTGATGTCATCGACCTACCGACAGTCCTCTCATGTCGGAGCGAATGATCTGGAAAAAGATTCCGAAAACCGCCTTCTTGCGCGGGCGCCCCGCTTCCGGCTCCAGGCCGAAATGATCCGCGACAATGCACTCGCTCTCAGCGGGCTCTTGTTAGACGAAGCCGGAGGCCCCGGGGTAAAGCCCTACCAACCACCCGGTCTCTGGGCCGAGGTCAGCCTCGGGGGAAATCCGAAGTTCGTTCAGGACAAAGGCGACAAACTTTTCCGTCGCAGTCTCTACACTTACTGGAAGCGCTCATCGCCACCGCCCGCGATGGTGATCTTCGATGCACCGAATCGCGAAACCTGTGTCATGAAACGCACCCGCACGAACACACCGCTGCAGGCTCTAGCGGCGATGAACGATGTGCAGATCATGGAGGCCTCCCGCCATCTCGCGAACCGGATCATGAAAGAAGGCGGAGCGACAACACCGGACCGCGCCGGCTACCTCTTTGAGCTCGCGACGGCACGACCTCCACTCAGCGGAGAGCTGGAAACACTCGTCGAAGTGCATGACCGCAGTCTCGCCCGCTACAAAGGCGAACCGGAAAAAGCGACCGAAGTCCTCAGTCATGGTGACTCCGAAAATGAGAGCCCTTTTCCCGCCCCCGAACAGGCAGCGTGGACCCTCGTCGCCAGCCTCGTTCTCAACCTCGACGAAGTCCTGACACGCAACTAATTTTCTTACCCGACCTGAGATGAACCCCCTGACCGAACTTCACCAGATCAACAACCGGCGCCAGTTTCTGGGACGCTCCTGCAGCCTTCTCGGCGGAGCGGCCCTATCAAGCCTCCTCCCGTCCCGACTCAGTGGAGCCGTTTCCGCTCCCGGCGGCTCCGGCCCGGCACTGCCCCATTTTGCCCCGAAGGCGAAACGGGTCATTTATCTGTTCATGGCGGGCGGCCCGTCCCACATCGACATGTTCGATTACAAGCCGGCGATGAAAGACCTCCACGGCACCGAACTTCCGGAATCGATTCGCAACGGTCAACGCATCACCGGAATGACGAGTGGCCAGAAGGAATTCCCCTGCGTCGCTCCGATGTTCAACTTCGAACGGGTCGGGGAACGCGGCACCTGGATGAACACCGACATCCTCCCGCATACCGCCTCCATCGCCGACAAAATCACCCTGATCCGCACGATGAACACCGAGGCGATCAATCACGATCCCGCGATCACTTACATTAACACCGGCACCCAGCAGTTCGGCCACCCCAGCATGGGGTCGTGGCTTGCCTACGGACTCGGTTCGCTGAGCGACAACCTGCCCGCTTACGTGACGATGATCTCGACGGGCAAGAAGCCCGGGCAGGCTCTTTACGCCCGGCTCTGGGGAAGTGGCTTTCTCCCCTCGAAATATCAAGGCGTTCAGTTCCGAAGCGGCGATGATCCGGTTCTCTATCTCAACAATCCCGAGGGGATCGATCGTGAACTCCGGCGCGGCATGCTCGACGGCTTGGGCGATTTAAATCGTCAACGCCTGCAGGAAGTGGGAGACCCTGAAATCGCCTCGCGAATCTCCCAGTATGAAATGGCGTTCCGGATGCAGTCCTCGGTTCCCGATCTGATGGAAACCAAAGAGGAACCGGATTACATCTTTGATCAATACGGCCCCCAGTCCCGGGAAAAGGGATCCTTCGCCTCAAACTGCCTTCTCGCCCGACGCATGGCCGAGCGCGGCGTGAGATTCATCCAGCTCTTCCACCGGGGGTGGGATCAGCACGGCAACCTTCCCAAGGATCTCTCCGGCAACTGCGAAAGCGTCGACCAACCTGCAGCCGCCCTCGTCAAAGATCTCGAAGAGCGAGGCATGCTGGAGGACACCGCGGTTGTGTTCGGAGGCGAGTTCGGGCGAACGATCTACAGCCAGGGCAAACTGACCAAAGACAATCACGGTCGGGATCATCACGGACGATGTTTCTCAACCTGGGTCGCCGGCGGCGGATTCAAAGCCGGATACGATCACGGCGAAACCGACGACTACGCCTACAACATCGTGAAGGACCCGGTCCACATCAACGACTTCAACGCCACCGTGCTCCACACCCTAGGGATCAACCACGAACGATTCACCGTGAAACACCAGGGTCTCGATTCCCGCCTCACCGGTGTGGAAAATCGCCGCGTTGTGAAGGAGATTCTGACGTGAGTCTTTTTAAAACAGAATCCTGGCAGCGGTGTGAGGCAGAGCTCCGTCGGAGGTATTCTTCTCAGGGCCGCCACTATCACACGCTTCAGCACATCAGAAATTGTCTTTCGAAACTGGATTCAGTCTCACACTGCCACAATCGGGAAGCGCTCAAGCTCGCGATTTGGTTTCACGACGCGATTTACGATCCCCTTCGAACCGACAACGAAGAAGCGAGCGCTGAACTCGCTGATGAGTGGCTGGCTTCCATCGACGCCTCTTCCCAGCTCCGCGAAGACGTGGCCGGACTCATCATTGCGACTGACCACAAAACAGCTCCCGCGAACGATGATGAAAAACTCATCGTCGACATCGACCTCAGCATTCTCGGCAGTTCTGAGATCGACTATGTGCGCTATGCGGGGAACATTCGCAAAGAGTATGCAGCTTTCTCCGACAAGGATTACACCGAAGGCCGGAAGAAGGTGCTACGTCATTTCCTCGATAAACCAGCCTTGTATTCCATCCCGCTTTTCAGTGAGCGCTTCGAAGCACCGGCGAGACGCAATCTCGAACGCGAACTGAAGTCCCTCGCTCAATCAGAAGAACCACCGTGAAGGTGAAGGCGGGGGCACCGAACAGGGTTGAGTGCCTGACCTGACCCTGTATAGTCGACCTTGGAGCAACTCTCGCAACCAACCAATATCGACCCAATCGAATCACTGCCGGCAATTGGCACAAGATGGGCTGAAAGTAAGCTAACATCATGAAATTTACGATCTGCAGCTCCCTTTACTACAACATCAGCAGCGCCTCCACCGTGCTCTGCTCAATCAGTTGCAGTGAGACCCCTTACCAGAAAATCTCGAACGAAAGTCTCACCGTCAACAGACCGGTAACGCGGTCGGATCTTTCAGTGGGGCTTGACGGGAACCGCTTCACCAAATTGCAAACCGACGAACCCGGGGATTTGCAAATCCAGTATTCAGCGCTGGTCGAAACCTCTCCCAGGTCGGTGCCTGCCAACGAATTAAGCAACCGCCGGGACAGCACCCTCGATGCAGTGGCGCTCCCCTATCTTTTCCCGAGCCGCTACGCTCCGGCTGACCGGATGCGGGCAGTGGCGATGGATCTCTTCGGAAATATTCAAGGGGATTTCAATATTGCGATGGCAGTGGAAGACTGGCTCTTCAACCACATTACTTATGAAGCCGGCTCCTCCGACGAACAGAGTTGGGCACTCGACACCCTCGAAACCCGGACCGGAGTGTGTCGCGATTTTGCACACCTCGGGATTGCATTTTGCAGAGCTCTGACGATTCCGGCCCGCTATTGCACGGTTTACTCCTACCAGTTGGAACCGCAGGATTTCCACGCGGTCTTCGAAGTTTACATTGGCGGCTCATGGTATGTCATCGATGGCACCCGGAAAGCCCCCCTCAACGGCATGATACGGATCGCGACGGGACGGGATGCCAGTGACGCAGCCGTGGCGACGCTCTTCGGCGGAGTGAAAGGTCAGGGTATCGCGGTGGACGTTCAGCTCGCAAGCAATCAGAACGAAGCTTTCAATCCCGTAACGAGGGAGGCACTGATGGCCGATGGAAAAGCATTCTTTCTTTCATGAAAACATCCCGCTGAGATGGAGATCGTAAACATTGACGACGAGGCCGTGGCGCGGTTGCATTTCTCGCACACCACGGAGTATCGCTACAGCGGGCCGGTGGAGTTCGGCCGGCACCGCCTTGTGATGCGTCCGCGAGAGACCCATTTCGAACGGGTCGAGCACATGAAAATCACAACCTTCCCGGAATCGAGACTGCATTGGTTTGAAGACATCTACGGAAACATCATCGCAAGCGCCGATTTCCTGACACAATCAGACACGCTTTCGATTCAGAGTGAATTTGAAATTTGTAAGTACCTTCCCACCGAGCCGACGATCGGCGCTGAGGTATTGGCGGGTGAGGAATATCCCGTCTATTACCCCGGTCTCGAAGAGGGAGCCTCACACCTCTACCGACGCTCGGTTTACCCCACCGAAGTCGAGGGCGTCCGCGCGTGGGTGCGTTCCCTCGGGATTCTCCCGCCGACAGGAACGCGGGGCCCCATTTTCCTATCCCTCGCATCAGCGATCAACGAGCAGATCAACTATCAACGGCGTGAGAAGCCGGGAGTGCAGTCGCCGCTGGAAACACTCCGGAAAACCTCAGGATCGTGTCGCGACACCGCCGTCCTCATGATGGAGGCGGGCCGATGCTTCGGCTACGCGACCCGTTTCGTAAGCGGCTACCTTGAAAGTCAGAATTCGAAAGTGGGCCGGGGCTCGACGCACGCCTGGATGGAAGCCTACCTGCCTGATCGCGGCTGGACCGGCTTTGATCCTTCCATTGGCGAACAGGCCGGGGTTGGCCATGTCGCGGTTGCGGTCAGCAATCATCCCCGCGGGGTCATGCCGATATCCGGCAGCTTCACCGGATATGGAAATAAATCGGCGGGAATGACCGTGGCAATCCACTCGAGGCGATCCGGTCCGGGCGTTCAAGAATGACGTAATTACTCCCCGCGCATCGCCCTGCCAATATCACCCGGCTCGTAGCCGTAAAGCTCTCCCGGTAAGTCAGGGTTGTCGATCTTGACGAGACGCCAACTTGTCGGCAGAAAACTATCCTTTTTCCAGGTGAACGTGAACGGGCTCTTCAGTTGGTTGACGCGCTTCGTTGCCTCCTGCCCGGCGGGGCCAACCGGTTTACCGCTCACAATGAGTTTTGCGGTGACGACGGCAATCCCGTCTTCATTGATTTCGAGGGTCTGATCTTCAGCCGTCACTACCAGGGCCATAAACTGACTGCCCACATCCACGACCGCCTCGACGATCTCTTCATCCGTAAACTCCCACCGGTCGGAATATTCCTCCGAAAGCAGTCGCTGTATTCGACTGGCACTGCGCCTCTCGATGCCCTCGATGAGAGATGCCTGCTTTTTCGCCACCGCCGTCGCAGGTCGAAACTGCAACCCGACGAAAACGAGCAAACCCACCGCCGCAGCGGCAATCAGCATGACAATGACACGGGCGGAACCTTGTTCAGTTTTGTGTTGCGTATCTTTCACTGAAGCTATGTTCTCTAAAGTGACTTTGGATGTAAATGTAAAACACTCCAAAGCTCCCCGCACACTTTCCATGGCCACCTACCGCCCCAACGTTGCCGCAATCCTCCGGGACCCCGAAACAGGAAAAATTCTTGTGGGAGAGCGCATTGATCACAAAGGCAGCTGGCAGTTCCCCCAGGGGGGCGTCGACAAAGGGGAGGACCTCATCACCGCGCTCTATCGCGAAGTGGAAGAGGAAATCGGGGTCCCGCGTGAGCTTTACACCCTCGTCGAATGTCGGACCGACTACCGTTACAAATTTCCTTCAGGCCACCTCAAGAAAGGAAGATACTGCGGCCAGACTCAGACATACTTTCTTTGTGACTATTACGGAACCGACGAAGACTTTGACCTCGACGCACACGTTCGGGAATTCCGCCGACTGAAGTGGATCAAGCCGAAGAAATTCAAACTGTGGTGGGTGCCACGCTTCAAGCGGGAAGTGTTCCGTCGCGTCTTTCGTGATTTTTTCGGAGTGACGCGCATGGCTTCGAAGAAGCCGCCAAAGCGGAAAAAGTAAGCCCGATGGGCATAGCCCGCTCTCCCCCGCCGTGAAAAAACTTTCTCTTTCGCCGAATACCTGAGACGATGTAAACGTCTAAGCCCACTACCGCTCATGTATTTTGGAATCCGAGGAAAAGTAGCATTGTTAGTGATGCTGGCGACAGCAGCCTGTGCCCTGCTCGTGGCGACAGCGCTCTCCCATCGCGCCACCGATATTCTGCGGGAACACGAACTGGTTGATCTCGGGGACGAGGCCTCACTGAAAGGATGGCAGATCGTCGATCAGGTGGCGGGCCTGCAGGGGGATATTCTCAGTCTCGCTTACAGTCTTCCTTTTCGCGAAGCCGTCATCAACGGGGCATCACAGCAGCAGCTCTCCACCATGGTCAGAGGTCTTTGCCGCCATCAGTGGAAGATGCACCTGCGATTTGACATCGTCGCTTTCGAAGAAGGCGAGCAAACGTTTCAGCTCATCGAGGAAAAGGCGTCAATCGCGCGCGAGGATCTCTGGTTTCCTGAAAAAGACTCTCAGGCCGGCGAGCGCATCCACCTCTCCAATATTCGAAGGGCCATGGTAACGAGAACGGACCTGGGTGGCTCGCAGGAACTCCAGCGAATCGAACCGGTTATCTGGGCTGTGGCGCCGTTGACTTCGCAGAACTCACAGCCCCTTTCACCTCCCACTTACATTCGCATCATGATGTCCCTCTACACGACACCTTCGTCGAGGCACCTCTATTCGCTGGTCGACACCACGGTGAAGAAAGACGCTGAGGGAAACGTCATCAGATCCACTCCCCTGATCCGACACGATGAGACAAAGCCCCTCAACGGTCCCAACGATACTATCTTCGAAAGCCTCAACGACAACGAAGACGTCCAAGTGGCGCTTGAAATCAGCCGGGGATTGAACAAGACCCCCGGCATCCCTGTCGCGGAACCCAAAGTGGATAAACTGCAGAAACTCGAGAATGTCCCGCTCGAAGAGCCCTACTATTTCATCGAAGGAGAACCGCGAAAAAAACTGCGCGAGGCCATCAACAGCGAGAGTGAGGAAACGCTCGACGACTTCATCGATTTACTTGAAGTGAAAATCGGAGACCTCGGACGGGCAGGAGGTTTAAAGGCAGGCGTGAAGGAACTGCGACTGCTCGCGAATTCCGCTGAGAATCTCGCGGCTCTCAAGAAGCTCGTTGAAACAGAACTCGAAACTTATTTTTGTGATGCCTACGATGGCCTCGACTGGAGAAACCGGGTCGAGTGCGACATGATCCACGCCTGGGCGGTTCGCCTCCTCGTCGGCGAAGGCGCTCTGCGCTCCGAGTATCTGCTCCAGTATGCGGTTCTCGACGACGAACTGGCTTCATCGATTGAGTATGAAATGACAGAACTTCGCAATCTGGCACTTCTCGTCGCAGGCGGATTCGGCATCATCGGCTTCCTCATTGCGATGCACTTCATCAGGCCTTTGAAACAGATGACGACAACGGCCCAACAGCTCACGGCCAGTCACCAGGACCGCCTTTACAAAAAGGTCGGTGTCCTCGCGCGGACCCTCGACATCAAACGGCGTGACGAAGTCGGCGATATCGCCCGGGCATCAAAGCGGCTCTTTGAAGAGCTCATCGCCTCGCAAAATGAACTCGAGGAACGAGTCAACGAACGAACTCTTGAGCTGCGGAGAAGTTACTCGGAACTGGAAACAGCGAACGAAAAACTCATGAGCCTGAGCCATGAGAAAGACGCCTTTGTTGCCAAAGTGAGCCATGATCTAAGGCAACCTCTCAACGCCATTTTTCTGCAGGTCGAGGCGTTGAAACTTTCCGATCTCGATGAAATGCAGAAATCGGATGTCCAGCGTATCCACGACCACGCCGCGAGGGAATTGAATCTCGTGAATGACATTCTCGAGTATCAGAAAATCATTATGGGAGCGGAAACGCTCAGCAAAGACACCATTGAAGTCGCCAAACTCATCCACGACCTTGAGGAAAGCCACGAACCGTCGCTGCGGGGAAAAGAGGTGAAAATGGAAACGGGGCACGCCAAAGATATCGGGAGTCTCGTCGCAGACGATCGCCGCGTTCGCCAGATCCTCGGCAACCTCGTCGGGAATGCCTGTAAATTCACCAGGGAAGGCACCGTGACGGTCGATGCGCGTCCGCGGGAGATTAACGGCGACGAGTGGGTCGAATTTACCGTCACCGACACGGGCCGGGGAATGAGTCCTGACGAGCAGGCGAAGGCATTTGTTCCCTTCGTATCCAACAAAAAAGACAACGCCGGCGGCAGTGGCCTCGGACTCTCAATCTGTAAGGAACTTGTCTCCCAGATGGGAGGAAAAATCGGATTCGTCTCCGAGCTGGGAAAAGGCACCCATTTCAGCATTTTTCTTCCCCGGAAACCCTCATCAGAACACTACGATCCCCCGAAGGAACTCTCCCTCCCCGCATCGCTGGCACTGCCGACCGAAGACAACGGAAAAGAAATCGACTCCGTTAAAGGCGGCGGGACCATCCTCGTGATTGATGACGACAGGAAAGTCAGAGAACTGCTTGGCCGTATACTTGAGCACGACGGCTATCGCGTTTTGGAAGCGGCCGACGGTGCCTCCGGCCTCGAAATGGCTCACACCCATCACCCCGATGCGATCACACTCGACGTCGTCATGCCGGGTGGGAAGGACGGATGGGATGTCCTTCGGGAATTGAAAGAATCGCCAATCACCAATTCCATCCCCGTCATCATGGTCTCGGTCATGGCCGAACAGGAAAACGGGCTCGCTCTCGATGTTGAAGATTATCTCGTAAAGCCGATCGATGTGGATCGTCTCGGACGGGTTATCTCCCGGATCACCGCGCGGATTCCCCAACGGAATATTCTCCTCGTCGATGACGAACAGGATTCTCTCGACTCGCTCTCACGAATCCTTGAGAACGAAGGCTGGCACCCGACTCTGGCGCACGACGGGCAGGAGGCACTGGATATTCTCGAGAAAACCCGCCCCGCCGCCATCGTCCTCGACCTGCTGATGCCGGGAATGGACGGTTTTGAATTCCTTCAACACGTCCAATGTGATCCGAAACTCAGATCCATTCCCGTCATCGTCATGAGCGGTAAAGAGCCCGACGAATCAGAACAGGAATTTCTTGAGAAACGGGTCACGGCAGTTCTCAGAAAGGGGAGCAACTCGACAAAAGATCTTCTCGCCAACATCAACGAACGCATCCGCTCGAGTCGAATAGAATAGAAATCCGCCCCCTCCCCCTGCTGGAAACGAGACCGTCCGGCAACAAAAACCTCGCAGATCCAAGGCTCGGAACAGGTTCGCTGACTGGCTCTGGATCAACAGGTCAGCGCGATAAAAGCCCCTCGGAAAACTTCCATTTTTCAACAACCGGCTCCTAATTCCCTCAGATAAAGAAGCTTCCATCTTGAACGGGGACAATTAAACGAGGTCGAAAAGGCGCATTTATTTAGGCAAAAACCGAATTCTCGGTTGCCAATGGTGCGCTTTGAATAACTATACCGGCTAATAAAACGGTTCAATTTAGACTAAAGGACGATGAAAGACCTCTCCAAATACAGAAACATTGGTATTTTTGCCCACGTTGATGCGGGTAAGACAACCACGACTGAGCGTATCCTCAAGCTCACAGGTAGAATCCACAAAACCGGTGAGGTGCACGACGGTGCAGCTACAACAGACTTCATGGAGCAGGAGCAGGAGCGTGGTATCACGATTCAGTCCGCTGCGACGACATGTTTCTGGGACAAGCACCGTTTCAATATCATTGATACTCCCGGTCACGTTGACTTCACCATTGAGGTTTATCGTTCACTGAAAGTTCTCGATGGCGGTGTTGGAGTGTTCTGCGGATCCGGAGGTGTTGAGCCTCAGTCCGAGACGAACTGGCGTTACGCGAATGACTCGGGTGTTGCCCGTGTTATCCTCGTTAACAAGCTCGACCGAATCGGTGCAGACTTTTACAATGTTGTTAAGCAGGTGAAAGAAGTGCTCGGTGCCAAGCCTCTCGTCATGGTTCTTCCAATCGGAATCGAAGATGACTTCAAAGGCGTCGTCGATCTCCTCTCCCGTAAAGCATGGGTATGGGATGATACAGGTCTTCCTGAGAACTACGAAATTCAGGACGTTCCTGCCGACATGGTCGACAAAGTCGAGCAGTATCGCAACGAACTCATCGAAACGGCTGTTGAGCAGGACGACGAAGTCATGGAGGCATACCTCGAAGGTAAAGAGCCGGACATCGACACGATCAAGCGATGCATCCGCAAAGGAACCATCGATCTTGAGTTCTTCCCCACTTACTGCGGATCAGCATTCAAAAACAAAGGTATCCAGCTTCTCCTCAATGCGGTTGTTGATTACCTTCCAAGCCCGACAGAAGTGAAGCCTCAGCCTGAAGTCGACCTCGAAGGTAACGAAACAGGCGCATACGCGATTGTCGATGTGAACAAGCCACTCCGTGCGCTTGCTTTCAAAATCATGGATGACCAGTATGGAGCGCTTACTTTCACACGAGTTTACTCGGGTAGCCTTCAGAAAGGCGACACGATCCTGAACACTTTCACCGGTAAAACCGAGCGTATCGGCCGTATCGTCGAGATGCACGCTGATTCCCGTGAAGATCGCGACAGCGCGAGCGCAGGTGACATCGTAGCCCTCGTTGGCCTCAAGAATGTTCAGACCGGTCACACCCTCTGTGACCCGAAAGATCCCGCGACTCTGGAGCCAATGGTGTTCCCGGATCCCGTTATCTCGATTGCTGTGGCACCGAAAGACAAAGCCGCTTCCGAGAAGCTCGGTGAAGCGATCGGTAAAATGGTTCGTGAAGATCCTTCGTTCTATGTTGAAACCGATGTCGAAACCGGTGAAACGATTCTCAAAGGAATGGGTGAGCTTCACCTCGACATTAAGATCGACATCCTCAAGAGAACACACGGTGTTGAAGTGGAAGTGGGCGCACCTCAGGTGGCCTACCGTGAAACAATCACCCAGCGCGTTGAGGATTCCTACACTCACAAGAAGCAGTCCGGTGGTTCCGGTCAGTTCGGTAAGATCGACTACATCATCGAGCCCCTCGAACCCGGTAGCGAAGGCTTCGAGTTCGAATCTAAAGTGGTTGGTGGTAACGTTCCTAAAGAATACTGGCCTGCGATTGAGAAAGGCTTCCGCCTTTCCAAGGACAAAGGTGTTCTTGCCGGCTTCCCAATGCTCGACTTCAAAGTAACCCTCGTTGACGGTGGATTCCACGCCGTCGACTCCTCAGCTGTTGCTTTCGAAATCGCCGCTAAGTCTGCTTACCGCCAGTCCATTCCAAAGGCCGGTCCTCAGTTGCTTGAGCCGATCATGAAACTGGACGTATTCACTCCGGAAGATCACGTCGGTGATGTCATCGGCGACCTTAACCGTCGCCGCGGAATGATTAAGAGCCAGGATTCGACAGCTACCGGCGTTCGCGTCAAAGCGGATGCTCCACTCAGTGAGATGTTCGGATACATCGGTGACCTTCGTACCATGACCTCCGGTCGTGGTCAGTTCTCGATGGAATTCTCACACTACGCACCTTGCCCACGAAACATCTCTGAAGAGATCGTCGCCAAGGCCGTCGCTGAGAAAGAGGCGAAAGACAACAGCTAAGCGATTGTCATAAAACAAGATTCCAAAAAGCCGGGCCTGACCGCCCGGCTTTTTTTGTGCCCCGCTACCCGGATGATGCATGAATCGGCTTCCCCGCATCATGGCAACCAGGGGCAATGGCAGAACAGAAAAAGGCACCGACATTGCTGTCGGCGCCTTTCTTCAACTAAACGACTATGAGAAAGATAAATTAAGCGGCAATCGGCTGTTCGAGAACATCGAGACGGAGACGGGACCAACCGACTTGTGACCCATCGGAGTCAGCCTCCTGACCGACGAAAGCGACCAGTTTGGCATTGCCTTCAAGAGCGAACGCAGGATAGAGGAAAATCTCACCGAGAATACGAACACTGCAGACGAAATTTTTGCCGAAGCGATACAGAGTGAGATCGCATGGAACCGGCTCACCCGGGCTCAGAGGGGCCTTGGAGAGATAACCAATCACCTCACCTCCGTTACTGAGATCGCAGACCTCACCGGTCGCGGGGTAAATCGCAACCGTGATCCCGTTTTTGCGGCTCTCATCCTGAATTCCCACCACGATGCGCCGGGTGACACGGGCAGGCTCAAGATCAACTTTGAAGCTGACTTCAGCATTCGGTTGGTCAACGTTCGGGGTCTCGCCAAGCTTTTCGATCGTAAACTGGCTAAGATCAGGAGTAGAAAAATTCATGGGATTGTGGGAATGAATGTTTAGTAAAACGGGTAAAGAAGGATCTCTTTATTTTTAAAAACTTTACGTTATTTACTACGGAAATACAAACAAATTATTGTAATTATTGAAAATTTTAGAAATTTACAGCGTTTTCACCGGCGAATGAGCCTCTTTTATGGCTATTCTAAGAAACGGCCCCGTTACGAAAGGGCTGGATAGAGGTCCCCGGACGCCGTATGAATGACCTTCTGAAACGAAAATTGCGTAATGGAAGATGATTTGTTCAACGAGTCTGGCGGGGACGATGCTGACGAAAGCGGAACTGGAGCCTCCGGACCGCACAAGGTCGATCCGACAATGCCTCTCGCTGCGCGGATGCGGCCGCGTAATCTGGATGAGTATGTTGGACAGAAGCACATTCTCGGAGAGGGAAAGCTTCTCAGGCGCGCGATCGAGGCCGACCGATTTACCTCTCTTATCTTCTACGGTCCCCCCGGAGTGGGAAAAACGAGTCTCGCTGAATTGATCGCGCAGAGAACCGAATCACGGTTCATCAACCTTTCCGGCGTGGAGAGCAACGTCGCCGAAATCCGCAAGGCCGTGGAGGGAGCCCGCCAGTTTCAGCGAACCCGCAACGAGATCACAACCCTTTTCGTGGATGAGATCCATCGCTTCAACAAATCCCAGCAGGATGTTCTCCTTCCCCACATCGAACGCGGCACCGTGCGATTCATCGGAGCCACAACGCACAATCCCTACTTCTATATTAACAGCCCGCTTGTTTCACGGAGTCAGGTCTTCCAACTCGAACCACTCACCGAAGAGGATCTTCTTGAATTGCTGAACGCGGCCGTCTCCGATCCCGAAAGAGGGTTCGGGAAGAAAGAGATTACACTACACAGCGACGCAGCGGCTCACCTCGTGACGATGTGTGATGGTGACGCCAGAAAATTACTCACCTCATTCGAGCTCGCCATTCTCACGACAGACCCCGATGAAGAAACCGGCGAGACACTCATCGACCTCGAAGTCGCCGAAGACTCGATCCAGCGAAAGAGCGTCGTCTACGATGCCGACGGTGACGCTCACTATGATACCATCAGCGCTTTCATCAAATCGATGAGAGGCTGCGATCCTGACGCCGCGCTCTACTGGCTCGCGAAAATGCTCTATGCGGGGGAGGACATTCGCTTCATCGCCCGTCGTCTTGTCATATCAGCGAGTGAAGATGTGGGCATGGCGGACTCGAATGCCCTTCGCGTTGCCGTCGCCGCACAGCAGGCGGTCGAGTTTATCGGAATGCCCGAGGCCCGTGTTCCCCTTGCCCACGCCACCGTCTATATTGCAACGGCGCCGAAGAGCAATCGGGCCTACGCAGGAATCAACGCCGCCCTCGCGGATGTGAAAGACGGCAGAACTCTCGCTGTGCCACCTCACCTCCGAACAAGATCGAACAAGAAAATCGGCGAGGAAGGCGGAACGATCAAAGAAGGCGAAGCCGTCTATCACTACGGGCACGACGCGGAAGACGGCTACAGTCCCCAGGCTTACCTACCGGAGGGAAAACGCTACTACGAGCCCTCTCAAAACGGACTCGAACAACGAGTCGCGGAACGGCTCGATCACTGGCGGGCCAGATTCGAAGAAAGTCGCAAAGGGTCTCAATAGCCTGTTTATCCGGAGAAACACCGGGCGGAACCACTCCCGCCAGGCTTATCAAATTTTGATACTCGCTGGAAAAATTCCAATGAGAGCATCTTTTGGACGGTAATTGGTCGTAATTTCTGTTACAACCATATCATGACGGAAGCACAACTTGAAGATTTTCGCAGCATTTTAGAGAGCCAGCGTGACGAAGTTCAAAAGAATCTCAAAGATCACGAAGCAACCCTGAACACTCCCTCGGACAATCGCGACTTCGTGGGAGGCGACAAAGCTCAGGAACTCGAAAACAACGAGACCAACACCGCGCTGGTAAAGAGCGAGGAAAACCTCCTTCAGAAGATCCATCATGCCCTCGATCGCATTGACGCCGGCACCTACGGAATATGCGAAGGCTGCAATGGCTCAATTCCTCTGCCAAGACTCGAGGCCAAGCCCAGCGTATCCCTCTGCATCACCTGCCAGGAAGCACACGAGAACGGATAGAATTTCCCCACAAAAAAAGGGACCGCAGAAAATCTGCGATCCCTTGAAATTTTCCCGCGAGAAGCGAGCAGGTTTAAACGACCTTATTTCTTCTCTTTCTTAGGCTTGTGATCTCCGTGGCAGGCTTTGCAGTCTGAAGCGGTGTCGAGGCGATTGAGCGCAGGAGTATCGGTTGCTCCGCCGGCTACCGCGCCAATCGCAGCAATCAGTTCAGCGACTTTCTCGTCGTAACCTGCCTGGTCACCAACAGGAGCTTTCGTGCCCTCCATCGTCTTGATCAGTTCATCGAGGTCTTTGATTTCACTTTTAGAAGCTTCTCCCTCGAGAACTTTCGCGAGCGGACTCTCATCTCCTTTGAGGCCCTCTTTCATCACTTTTTCAATGATTTCGTGATTCTCGTGATCGTCATCAGCGACAATCGGGGAAGCGATGAGTGCAGCAACAGCAAGGACTGGAAGAAAGATAGTTTGTTTCATTGGCAGGAAATCTACAGGGAGAAATAGAGTTGGAGCAAGACTTTTCAGGTAAAAACATCGAACCTTTCGAACATTATTTTATTCACTTATCCATTTACTTTATTTATCATTTTGTTAATTTTATTTAACCCCATCTCAACAAAATGATAAAATTCCCCACTCGCTGCCCCAGTTGCAACAGTGGCCTTGTCGTGAGAAAACTTTCGTGTGACCACTGCGAGACCGAGGTTGGCGGGACCTTTCCCCTGCCCCGCTTAACGGGCCTCTCCCCTGACGATCAGGACTTTATCCTCAGTTTCGTAGAGAGCAGCGGAAGCCTCAAAGAGATGGCGACGCGACTCGGTGTCAGCTACCCGACGGTGCGAAACCGGCTCAACGAGATCATCGATACCCTGAAAGAGAAAACCCCATGACTGAAACCGAATCCCCCAAACTTCCCCGAAAGAATCTCCTCACCTGGCTTTGGAATCCCTTTGCGGTCATCGCAGGAGGCCCGGCTCTGGCGGCCGGGGTTCTCATCATCCTCGCAACCGGCTACCTCGCCTCACATACTCTCACGCACTTCGACGGGGTTCTCGACACGCACGTCGGTCTGAGAGCGCCCCTCTGGTTCTTTCTCGCGGAAGGCATCCTCAACTGGCTTTGCCTCTTTATCGTCCTCCTCTTTGGCGGCACGATCGTAGCAAAACACCGCAGTTTCAGGATCATTGATCTTTTCGGCACTCAGGCGCTGGCCCGGTGGCCCTTTCTGATCACAGCACTGGTGACTTTTCTCCCCGGATTCAAGAGCTTCAATGCAAAACTCCTTACGATCGTCAATCAGGGTAAAATTGCTTTTCCCTCCGCTCCGGCTTCAGAAATAATCACCTTCATCTTTGTCACCTTCATGATGATCGTGGTAACGGTGTGGTTCGTCGCTCTCGCCTGGAAGTCGTTTCGAATCTCCTGCGATGTTCGCGGATGGAAGGCGATCACCGTCTTTACCATCGGAGTCATCATTGCCGAAGTCCTCTCGAAATTGGCGTTCATCTTCGTTCTCCTGCCGATGCTCTGAAGCGATCGAGATACGATCGATCAAGGAGGCGTCCGCTTGAATAATTTGAAGAAACCGGGTTTCTTCTTCTCCGAAGAGGATTCCTCCTGCTTTGTTTCCTCCCGCGGCTTCCGGTTGAAAAGCGGAGTCGACTTACGCTTTTCCTCAGCCTCCTCCCGGGGGTCTTCAATCGGATCCTCAATGTAGCGCTTCACGAGCCAGTGCTTCTGCAGACCGATCACGAGAATTTCCATCTCGCGAATCGCCTCGTTGAGATTCGCAGTTGCCACTTGAACCCCGACAATCGTCTCGTTCGTCTCCGCCACCGTCGTCGGAAGCTTCTCCGCAGCGCGGTTGATCGAATTAATCCCTTCCGAACGAAGCTCCGTAATCCCCACATCAAGGTTATCAATCGCCGCCTTCAGATTCTCCGTTCCCGAATTCAAGGTCACCGCAAATTCGTTGAACTCTTTTCGCATCTGCGAATCCGGCGAAATCATATCCCCGAGCGCGCCGTCTCCGCTGCTCGCCAGTTTCACAAAGGCATTGAGTTCACCAATCCCCTCCTCCAGCGAGTTCAGCGAACGATAGAGCGCCTCATTGTCATCGGAGAGCTTCTCAATGAAAGCCGTCATCGTTTCGGCCGTCTTCCGATAGGTCTGAATCGCAGGAAGAATCTCATCTTCGATCCGCTTCACGGTTTCGAACACTTCCTCCTTCGTATCCTTCTCACTGTCGAAGTCCAGAATACGGGGGGCGTCTTTATCATAAAGCCCTTCGGGAAACGGGACAATTCCCCGGCTGATGTCAAAATACGCCGAACCGAGGCCGCCGAGATCGTACTTCAAGACCGCCTTCGAATCCGCCCCGATAAACCGTCCAAAGTCTCCTTTCACGCTCAGAACAGCAGCGAGCCGAATCTCTTTGAGATCAATGTTTTCGAATGAATCGATGGGCTTCAGGTCCTCTCCGAGACACAATTCAACACGCTTCACGTTTCCGACCTGATTCCCGATCACGCGGACATCTGAGCCCGCCTTGATTCCCATCGTCCCGCCATCACTGACCGTCCCGTCGTCTGACGGCAGCGCGGCAGGCAGCTCGACGCGATAGAGCGAAACCTCCGCAAACCACTCCTGGGATTTCCCCGCAAGCACCGCCACGACGATCAAGGTCGCCGCCGTGAAAAACAGAAACGCCCCGACAATCGGGTTCACGTGTCTGAATTTAAACGGATTGGATTGCATGCTTAAAATTCAAATTCAGGGATCAAGCCAAGCTTGTCAAAATCCGGCCATTCCTCGCTCACCCAGATAACCGCTACGCCATTGGAGAGAGATTCCCGAACCATATTGATAAAATCAGGAATAAACTTACGAGGAGCACCTTCAAGTGGGTTTTCAAGAATTACCAGCGCTAGATCGTCGGGCATAAAAGCACGGACCCACTGGGATCTCACCAGATCAGCAACACTGGTGGAATCCGGACGGGTCGAGGGAACCCCTTTCTCCAACCCGAGACGGGAGGCGAGTTTCTCCATTTTCGCGAAGGCGGCCTTACTCCCGATCCCCCTGTCGAACAGCGCCCCGAGAAGAACATTCTCATCCACATCGAGGTTTCCGACCCACTCCGTCGAGGTTTCGCTGTCGGAATCCGCCACGTAACTGATTCGACGCCGGTCCCTCTCAACGCTGCGCACCGTCCGGGATTCCCAGGTTTCGCCGAGGATTTCGATCTCTCCCGCGTAAGCCTGCTTGATGCCCAGAGCGACGAGCGCGAGAGCCTCCGCTTTCAAAAACGCGAACTCCCCCTGATGCAAAGCGAACGACAAGGGCGACGAGGCACTTTGAAAATCCAACACCACTTCCGAAAATTTCACGACCGGAGTCTCCGCTCTTTCACGATCCTCAGTCATCACAATCACATGTAGGTAAGGATTCCAAATATCGCTGAGATCACCAGCGTCGCAGCAATCGAGCGCAGCATCCCTCGCGTGACCGCCTGGGGAACTACCGTCGACGAGCCTCTCACACTGAGCCCTTCGAAACAGCAAATCCCCCCCATGAGGAAAGCGGTAATGGCACTCCGCCCTATCAAGTTCACAAAATCAGCGAGCCCGAGAGAGCTGAAAATCGAATCAAAAAACGGTCCCGGGGGAATGCTCCCGATCCACGCGATGCCAACCGCCGACGCCAGAAACGCGCTCGCGACGAAACTGGTCGCGAGCCCCACCCCCGCGATCGCCAATCCGACCGCCCGGGGCATCACCAGAAACTGAATCAGATTGATCCCCTGCGACTCGATCAAATCAATCTCGCCCTTCACCCGCATCGTCGCCATCTCCGTGGTGATCGCAGAAGCACTCGCGGCAATGATAATGACCGAGGAGAAAAACGGCGCCGCCTCGCGGATCAGAAGGAGGCTCAGAGCCGGCCCGAGAAAGTCGATCCGCCCCGTGAACTCCAGCCATTTGAATGAATTAATCGCGAGGACCACTCCGAAAATCGCTCCCGAAAACACCGTAAACGGAATCGCTTCCACCCCTCCGAAAAGGATCTGTCTGACAAGTCGTTGCCGGACCGGTTGCGCCCAGGATTTTGACCGGAACGCGCTGAAAAGGCACTCCACCGAAATGGCGGCGAGGTAGTAGTTTTTCCTGACCATCTCGCTCAACCACCTCCCCGGTCCGGAAAAAGCGGCTAAACGACTCATCAGAAAAGCACGGGAACCGCGTTACTTATTTCCTTTCGACGCACGCGCCACAGCGGCAGCGACGGGGTTAATCGAGGGGCGGGCGGCGGGACCGGGGCCCGAAAGCTTTTTGGTGAGTTCACCGGGAGAATCAAACCCCGGGGGCTTGGCACCTTCGATCTCCTTGAGCGCCACAAATTTGCCTTTCACATCGAGACCGATCTGAAGTGAATCCCCTTCCCTCAACTCCATAGGTTCCTCACCCAGTGCCTGACGATTCAACTTCGTCCCGTTCGTCGAACCCATATCACAGATTTCAAAACGACCGCGCTTCCGGCGAATTTCACAGTGCCAAACCGAAACCGTCTCCGCATCGAGAACGATCGAGTTCTTGGGTCCGCGCCCGATCGCAATCACATCCGGCTCGAGAAGGAAATAGTCCATTTCCCCGTCGGCATAGGTGATCACGAGGCAGTGTTTCGAGTTAACCATCTGGCCTATGATACTTCCTCAACGAAGCGATTGTCAAACGCTCACGATGTCGGTTTCGAAGTTGCCTCAACCGGCCATCCGGCGTATCCATTTCAGCAATGGAAATGAAACCTCCCTTTCTCAAACTTCTCGCGGCTTTCGCGATGCTTTTCGCCTGTACATTCAGCTCAGCGATCACTCCCGAAGAGCTCGAAAGTCGCTTCAAACAACTCCCCACCGTTCCCGAAGCGGAGTTGCCCGAAATGTCCAACGAGCCGACCTCATTTCGCGGCCTCATTGAGCACGAGGGACTTGAAGGAAACACCTGGGTCTCATTCCCCTTTGTCGAAAACCCCGGCAGCTTCGGGTTCGATCCCAAAGGCCGACTCTTCGTCGCCGAGGCAAACCGCTTCTGGCTCGGCGTCCCCGACCTGCGCGGAGCCAACGAATTGATCCGCGACGACTTCAAGGCCGTTGCCCTTGAGGATCGTACGAAACTGTATGAAAAATACGCCTCGAGCTTTCCCGAAGGCTGGTTCAGCCGCGTCGCCGACCGCATTATCCGGCTCGAAGACAAGGACGGCAACGGTGCAGCCGACCATCGCACCCTCTTCTCCGACCGCTTCAAAGAACCTCTCGACGGGATCGGCTTCTCCATTCTCGCCGACGACGGGCATGTCTATTTCACCTGTATCCCCAGCGTCTGGAAACTGACTGATACCGATGACGACGGCGTCGCCGACAAAGAGGAAGAGATCTCCACCGGCTACGGCGTTCGGGTTTCCTTCATCGGGCACGACCTCCACGGCATCATCCGCGGACCCGACGGAATGCTCTACTTTTCGGTGGGAGACCGCGGCTACGACATCACTGACAGCGAAGGAAATAGACATCAGGGCGATGGCAAAGGGGCCATCTTCCGCTGCGAATCGGACGGTTCAGGATTGGAGATCTACAGCGATGGACTTCGCAATCCTCAGGAGCTCGCCTTTGATAACTACGGCAACCTCTTCACCTTCGACAACACCGGCGACATCGGTGACAAAGCCCGCATGGTCTACGCCCTCGAAGGCACCGACTCGGGCTGGAACATGGCACACCAGTCACCGCACCACTACGCGACGCACCTCGACTGGGGTGACTTCCGCCCCAAGCTTTCGATGTGGGTCAAAGAACGCATGTTCGACACCTACAACGAGGAACAGCCCCAGTGGGTTTACCCGCCCGCAGCGCACCTCGCGAACGGCCCCTCCGGCGTTACCTACCTCACTGGAAAGTCACTGCCCGAAGATCTTCGTGATCAATTCCTCCTCGCGAACTACCGCGGTCCCTCCGATCGCTGCACCGTCCTCACTGTAAAAGTGGCCCCCGAAGGAGCCGGCTACACCACCACCGCGGTTGAAGAGCTTTTCAAAGGCGTCGGAGCCAGTGACGTCGAGCTCGGATTCGACGGCGCGATCTACCTCTGCGATTTCGGCGGAGGCTGGAGCGTCAACGAAAACGGATCCATCCAGGTCGCCAAATCGAAAAACACCGAAGAACAGGCCGCCGGCGCTGCCGTGGCAAGGCTTTTCAAAGACGGATTCGACCAGCGCACCCCGCAGGATCTCGAGAAAATGCTCGACCATCCCGATCGCCGCGTCCGCCAGGCCGCGCAATTTGCTCTCGTTAAAAAAGGAGACGCCGGTGCCGCCATTCTCACGACCAACGCCACCAACGGGGAAACCCTTCATTCGCGCCTTCACGCGCTCTGGGGACTCGGACAGCTCACTCGCAGCGGCGCCGATCACAGCGCCACGCTTCTCTCCCTCCTCGAAGACCTCGATCCTGAAATTCGCGCCAACGCGGCCCGGGTCATCGGCGAAACCAACCTCACCAGTGCCAAAGCACCGCTCATCGATCTGCTCACCAAAGACAAATCGCTCCGCGTCAAATCACTCGCCGCGATCGCTCTCAGCCGGATCGGTGAAAGAGGTGACGCTGAAATCTCCAATGCCCTCTTCGAAGTGATCCGCGAGAACGGCAAAGAGAGCAAAGACATCGTCCTCCGCCATGCCCTCCTCACCGGAATCGATCGCATCGCCACGACCGAAGACATCGCCGCCAAAGCCGCGTCGGAATCCAGCGAGGAACGCCTCGTTTCCGTGATCGCACTCCGCCGACGCGAAAGCCCCGAGGCAGCCAAATTCCTCGACGACAGTGATCCTCTCATCGTCAGAGAAGCGGTTCGCGCCATCTACGACACCGCCGCCGCCGACACCGAAGCCGGAGACCTCGTTTCAGCCTTCGGCAAAAAGACCGCAAGCCTTCCCGAAGCGATCCAGCGTCGTGTCGTCGCGAACAACTACCGTCGCGGGACAACCCAACACGCCAAACAACTTCTCGAGCTCGCAGCCATGGGCGAGCTCGAACTCTCGGTTCGCAAAGCGGCTCTCATCGGTCTGAAGATGTGGGACGCCGGTATCGAAACCGATCCCGTGAACGGCCACTTCCGCCCTCTCGCCGAAGCGGAAAAGAACGACCGATCACTCGCGACTCTCGCCACCTCCATCGGCCCCGATCTCAAAGCCTTTCTCAAGGCGCCGAACGACTCCGAGCTCGTCACCCTCGGAATGGAACTCGCGACTCTCGCCGAAGTTCAACTCGATCCGGCGACCCTCACCGCGCAGGTCGCGAACAAAGACCTCGGCCCCGAACTCCGTGTCGCCGTCCTCGACTCACTCGTGAAATCAAAAGCGGACAACACCGCTGAGATCGTCACTACGCTGCTGACAGACGAAGACGCCATGATTCGCGCCGCCGCCTTTTCCCACGCCTTCGCCCTCAAACTCGACGGCATCGCCGACAAAGGAAAAGCCGCCATCAAAAGCGACAACTTCATCGTCGCCCGCGCCGCCCTCGAAGGCATTTCCAAAACCGATCTGCCTCAGATCGAAACCTACTGGAAAGAGCGTAAAAGCCAGCTCCGCCGTGGCCTCTGGCTCGACGCCTACCTGATCCTCAGCGCAGCCGGCAATGCCGATGCCGCCGCCTACGCCGCCGCGGATCCCGGCAACGTCTTTGCTCTCAGCCTCGAAGGAGGAAATCAGGGAGCCGGGGAAATCGTTTTCCAAAATCAGGGAGCCTGTCTCCAGTGTCACAAAATCGGAGGCAACGGTGGCGTCCAGGGACCGGATCTCACTCAGGTAGCGACACGCCTCACCCGCGAGAAAATCCTCGAGTCCGTCACCGTCCCCGGAGCCGAAATCACCGAAGGCTACGGCATGACCTCGATCACCCTCAACAGTGGTGACGCCGTCGTCGGGAGAATTTCCAACGAAGCCGATGATCACCTCATCGTCGTCGGGCTCGACAACAAACCCACCCGGGTCGAGCGAAGCGACATCAAAGCGATCGCACCACCCGTCTCAGCGATGCCTCCCGTCGCGATGGCTCTTCCTCCCAAAGACCTCCGTGACCTCGTCGCCTACCTCGCAGGAAGAACCGGCGGCGGAAAGAAGAAGGATGACGCCTCCCACGGCGACGACGAGAAGATTGCGAAGTAAAGAAGTAAAGAAGTAGAGGAGTAGAGGAGTAGAGGAGTAGAGGAGTAGAGGAGTAGAGGAACAGCGTGAGCATTTCTCCGCAGAGTCTTTCCGCACCAGCCTCCGCCCGTAGCTTCCGCCGGAAATCCTCACGGATTCCTCTACCTCCCACTTGTAGAGGAACTGCGTGAGCATTTCTCCGAAAAGCCTGTCCGCACCAGCCTGCGCTCGTAGCTTCCGCCGGAAATCCTCACGGATTCCTCTACCTCCCACTCGTAGAGGAACTGCGTGAGCATTTCTCCGCAAAGCCTATCCGCACCAACCTGCGCCCGTGGCTTCCGCCGGAAATCCTCACGGATTCCTCTACCTCCCTCTCGTAGAGGAACTGCGTAAGCATTTCTCCGCAAAGCCTATCCGCACCAGCCTCCGCCCGTAGCTTCAGCCGGAAATCCTCACGGATTCCTCTACCTTTCCCAACACCACCCTACCCCGCCTCAAACGCCAGACGAATCGCCTCGAGCTCTTCCCATCTCGCGTAGAGAGCCTTAACCCCCGCCTTCTTCTCCTCGAGACCCGCAGCCAGTGCGGCCGCTTCCACAGCGTGATCCACAAAAAACTGAGGATCGTTCAGCTTCGCTTCGATCTCCTCGACTTCGGTCTCCGCTTCGAGAATCGCATCCTCCATCCCCTCGAGCTCGCGCTCCTCTTTCCACTTCAGCTTTCTCGGTTTCTCCGCCTTCGCCGGAGTTTCCTTTTTCTTCTTCACCGCTTTCGGTTTCGCCGCCGCTGCAACCGCATCGTAGGCGCGACGCTTTTCCAAATAGTAGGAGTAATTCCCCTCATGAATCCCGAGGTCTCCCTTCCCGTCAAAAACGATGACGCGATCACAAACCCGGTCGAGGAACCAACGGTCGTGACTCACCACCAGTGCGGTCCCTTCGAAATTGATCAACGCTTCCTCAAGGACTCGCAGGGTTTGCAAATCGAGGTCGTTGGTCGGCTCATCGAGAACGAGAAAGTTTCCGCCTCTTCGCAAAATCTTCGCGAGAAGGACCCGGTTTTTCTCACCCCCTGACAAATTACCAATCCGGTCATTGATGCGATCATCGGTGAAGAGGAAACGCTGCAAATAGGCACGCACCGAAATCGACTCATCGCCGAACTTCACAAAGTCCAGATTCTGCGCGACCTCTTCGAGAACGCTTTTGTCCTCATCCAGTTCGAGCCGGGTCTGATCGACATAGTTAAACTCGGTCCGCTTTCCGATTTTCACAGAACCGGCCGAAGGCTCCAACTCGCCCATGAGAATCTTCAGCATCGTCGTTTTGCCGGCACCATTCGGCCCAACAACCCCGACGCATTCACCTGCCTGAAACTCCAGATCGATCCCGACAAAGAGCGGATCCTGATCGTAAAAGTGCCCCACCTCTTTAAGATCGACAACGATGTTCGCCAGCCTCGGCGGCGTCGGAATCACGAGGTCCATATTCAGCTCGCGCTCAGGCGCTTTCTGAGCCTTCACCGCGTAGTAGTTATCGAGACGGTTCCGCTGCTTCGTTCCGCGTGCTTTCACTCCGGCGCGGACCCACTCGATCTCGCGGCTGAGAAAGCGCTGCCGCTTATGCTCCGAGGCTTGCTCGCGCTCGACACGCTCATCTTTAGCGATGAGGTAGTCGCTGTAGTTGCCGTCATGAGAAAAGAATCGCCCGTCTGACAGCTCAACAATTCGCGTCGCAATTCGGTCGAGGAAGTAGCGGTCGTGGGTCACGAACAAACACGCGCACTTCGAACCCGCGAGATAGGTCTCCAGCCACGCGATCGCCTCGGCATCAAGGTGGTTGGTCGGCTCATCGAGAATCAACAGATCCGGCTCCGCAACGAGGGCCCGGCACAGTCCGACACGGCGTTTCTCACCACCGGACAACGGCCCCACGGTCCGATCGCCGGAAGGCGTGCTCAGCGAGCGCATCAGAGTTTCGATTCGCTGCTCCAGATTCCACCCGTCAGCGTGCTCGATCGTGTGGAGAAGCCGCTCGGACTCGGCGTCGCCCATCTCTTCGCCGCTTTCGTAACGCTCAATCGCCGCGATCAAATCAGCCGCTCCGGCACGAATATTCTCCTCAACCGTCAATTCATCATCGAGTTGAAATTCCTGCGGCAAATAGCCGACCACGAGCCCCTGCTTCCGCGAAACGATCCCTTCGTCCGCGGTTTCCTCACCACCGACAATGCGGAGGAAGCTCGACTTTCCGCATCCGTTCCGGCCTACCAGGCCCGCTTTTTCACCGGGATAAATCGCGAGAGTGGCCCCGTCGAGGACAGGATCCTTCCCGAAAGAAAGCTGGAGCTCATTCGCCGACAAAAGGGCATCGTTCTGGACTTGTGGATTCGCCATACAACTAATCAATTCTTCAAAAAACCGATCCGTCTCCGTCACCAAACAGGGTTGGATGAACGACCGGACAGGGTTAAGTCGAACTCTTAACAGGGTTAGGTCAAACTCTCAACAGGGTTGAGTCCCTAAACGCTCTCTTTTCGCTGTGGATTATCGGCCCCGAAACTGGCAATCGCGAGGATCGCAGGGAGCGCGACACTGAAAACGAGGGCCGGAAAGTAACTGCCGCTGTATTGCTTCGCGAGCCCGAACAGCAAGGGTCCAATCCCGCTTGCGACCACGATCAGGCTCATATTCACCCCGTTGATCGACCCTAGCCATTCCCGCCCGTAGAATCGCGGCCAGACCAGTCCAAGCAGGCAGAGAAAAGCGCCTCCACAGAGTCCGTTCCCGACGACGTAGGCGATTTTTCCCGCGGGCGTGTCCAGATTCAAGAGCCCGAGTGCCCCGGCGACGCCGCCCAGATTCATCGCGAAAAGGATGTATTTGAGCCGCGTCTTCGAATTGATCCAGCCGCAGAAAAGGCTCACCGAAACACTCACTGCCGCCATGGGAATGAAGAGCGCAATGATGTCGTCTTTCGCAAAACCAAACTCATTCCCAATCGAGACAATGTGAAAAGTGAACGCAGTCGAGAAGAACGCGTAGAAACTGAAGGAAAGCGAATACGCCCAGAAGGAGAAAGTGCGCAGCGCCTCGTGACGCGTGTACTGGTGGTGGATGATCATGTCCGGATTTTTCTCCTCCACCTCATCAGAAGTCCCTCCGTCCATGACCATGTCACACTCCTCCGGAGAATCGCGGAACACGAGCCAGGCCAGCGGCATCATAAACCCGACCGTCAGAAGGCCGAGAACGATCCACGCCCCCTCATAACTGAACCGCTCGATCAGCAGGTCGAGACAGCGGGGCGCCGCCGAAAAAGCGAAGGAAACGATGATCCCGCTCAATGAAAGGGCGAGTCCTCTTTTCCGATCAAACCACTTCCCGACAACGTTCCGACAACTCATCGTGAGAACGCCCTGTGCAGAAAGCCGGATCAGATAAAAGCCCAGCCCGATCAATACAAATCCCACACCAACCACCACCGCGCTGCCGGCACCCGCTGTGACCGCGTCCTGGATTCGCCCCACCGAGGCGAGATAAAAGAGGACCAACGCAGTCGCGATCGTCGCCAGAACCGCCATTTTCCGTCCACCCCACCGGTCGTAGAGCCGCCCCATCAGTGGCAGGGTCAGACCGCTGCAAACCGTCCCGACGAAGTAGGCCGCGCTCAGGGCGACGCGGGAAAGCCCGAGATCCTCCATCAGAATTTCCGTAAAGACACTGAATCCCATCGTCTGCCCCGGAATACTGAAAAGCATCCCCAAAGTGAAAGCGATCACGATCCACCACCCGTAGAAAAAAGGTCGGGATCCGGGACGGAAAGGAAAAGAAGGAAGCCAGAATTTCGAATTCACAAGGCCGGAGGCTAAAGCCGTCAGCGCTCAATTCAAGCGGCAGCCAATAGTAATAATCGTCGCTTCACCACTTGCAGGCAGGCATTTGAAACGCTAAAAGAGAGCTTATGCAGAGAAATATCGAGGCAATGAAGAGACTCAGAGAGGGCAATCAACGATTTGTTGACGGCACTCCCAACCAAATTCTGACGTGTCCCGTAACCAGCCGTACCAATCTCGTCGACGGGCAGGATCCGTTCGCAGTCATTCTCGGCTGCTCCGATTCACGGGTTCCGCTCGAACTGGTCTTCGATCAAGGGCTTGGAGATCTCTTCGTCATCCGCGTTGCCGGAAATGTCGTTGCGCCTTCTCAAATCGGCAGCATCGAATTTGCGGTTGAGCAGTTCAGGACAAGACTCATCGTCGTTCTCGGGCACTCCGGATGCGGAGCGGTATCGGCAACGATCGACCAGCTTAACAAGCCTGAAGAAAACCGGTCACCGAACCTCAGTTCCATCGTGAACCGAATTCGTCCGGCCGTTGATGCACTCGGCCCCGAAGCATCAACTCTGGATCGCGACACCCTGATTGAAAGAACCGTGAGATCCAACGTCTCCGCCTCGATCAGAGACTTGCAATCAGGATCGAGCATCATCCGTGATATCATGGAGAACGATCACCTTCGCATCGTCGGAGCGGAATACTCTCTCAAAACCGGGGAGGTCGACTTTTTCGAAAACGCTCCTGACGAATCGTCGTCTACGGAAAGCTGAGAGGCATCACGCCATCAAATACGGGAAAGCCAGATCAGCAGCCCGGCACTTTGCCTCGTCGTCGACAGCTGATTTTACGACCTCGTAGCCGTAGAGAACTTTGATCCGGTGAGTCAGGTCCGCTGACCACTGCACCGATTTTCGCTTCGCCCAATAGGCGGGATCGAACGGAGTCCCGTGAGACTTTTTCAGAGCACCCAACTCCTCATCGAGAACCGGAAGTTGCTTCAGCAATTCGAGATGATGCCGATGCGCCGGCAATCCCTCCTCCGCCAAATCGTGGATTCCACACTGGCTGAGGTCGAGCAGTCCCGCCGCATGATCGATGAGGTGAAACGGACCGCCAAATCCCTGCCGATGCTCATGCGCGTGACCAATCAGGTAATCAAGCGTCGCTTCGGCCATCGCCTCCATCGAATCGTAGTCATGCCCCCCGCCGTTTGCAAAATCACCCTGCTTCCAACCGGCCGCAGCTCCGTAGTAGCCCTTCCCCGGTCCCACTGAGGTGAAGGTCGCAAGGAGCTTCACCAGTCCCTCCGCGACTTCCTCCGTCGCCAGCTCAGGATGACTGTCGAGAGCGCGAATCCCGAGCGATCCGAAGATCACATTGTGTCCACTCTGCCGCGTCTTCGCAATGGAATGCCGCAACGACGCCCCCCACATCGCGCTTCGCAGATTTCTTTACCGCCCCGCCTTTCGGCAGCGGCGCAAACAATTCCGGAATCGTGATTCCTTTCTTCTTCTGGTCAAACCAGAAATCCTCCTCCCCGCGCATGACCCGCTCGAGATCGCGCTCGATCCCGAGGTAGACGCCCGGGTCGAGCTCCGCTCTCAACTCGCTGAAAAAATAACCCGCGAGAAGGGCACCCCCCAAATGTCCTGCCATCCCGCCGGCACGGTGCGCTCGAGACAACGCGGCAAGCCCCGACTGCAAATAGAAGAAATCAACCATCTCCACGAATTCTACCACGATCCCTCTCCGAACCGCAACCGCACCCGCGCCAGCACGCGCTCTTGTTTTCCCTCTGCAAAATGAGTACACACGGGGAGATATTCATGAAACCGTTCCGCCTCACGCTGCTCTCCCTTGCCTCATTGTTGGCACTCTCGCCCTGTATTCCAACCGAAGCGAAAGCCTACAACGTCCTCTTCATCATCTCGGATGACCTCACCTACAGCGCGCTCTCCTGCTACGGGAACGAAGTCTGCAAAACGCCTAACATTGACGCCATCGCCGCGAAAGGAACCCGCTTCACCCGGGCCTATTGTCAGGGCACCTACTGCGGCCCGTCCCGCGCCTCCTTCATGTCGGGCTACTACCCTCATGCCACCGGAGTGCTCGGCTACACCAATCCCCGACCGCAGATCGGTGACCGCGCAACCTGGTCGCAACATTTCAAAAACAACGGCTACTACGCTGCCCGGGTCAGTAAGATTTTCCACATGGGCATCCCCGGCGGCGTGCAGTACAGCGGCGACGGACGCGATCACGACGGCTACAACGGAGCCGATGACGCCCTTTCCTGGACCGAACGCTTCAACAGCCCCGGCCCCGAATGGATGGCCGCCGGAGTGGGCGAAACCCTCGAAGGAAATCCTGACGGGAAGAAACCCGTCGTCGGAGGAAACACCTTCGTCGTCGTCGAAGCGGACGGCGATGACCTCGTTCACTCGGACGGCAAGACCGCGCAGAAAGCCGCGGAACTGATCAAGAAGCACAAGGACGAAAAGTTCTGGCTCGGGGTCGGCTTTGTCCGTCCGCACATTCCCTTCGTCGCGCCGAAGGCCTACTACGAGCCTTACAAGCCCTACGAGAACAATTACCTCCCCGAGAAGCGCCCCGGTGACTGGGACGACATCCCGAAGCCGGGGATCAACTACAAGACGAGCGAGAACATGAAGATGGACGAACGCAAGCAGCGGAAAGCAATCGGTGGCTACTACGCCTCGGTCGCCTACATGGACGCGCAGGTCGGGGTCGTCATGAAGGCGCTCGATGACGCAGGACTCCGCGACGACACCATTGTTATCTTCACGAGCGATCACGGCTACCATCTCGGTGAACACGACTTCTGGGCCAAGGTGAGCCTCCTCGATGTCTCCTCCGGCGTTCCCCTCATCATTTCCGTCCCCGGCAAAAAACCCGCAGTGTGCCATTCGCTTGTCGAAATGTTAGACCTCTACCCCACGATCTCCTCCCTTTGCGGATTGTCCGTTCCGGAAAACATTCAGGGAAAGAATATTGCGAAGCTTCTCGACGATCCGGCAGCAAGGGTGCGTGACGCCGCCTTCAGCGTCGCTCCGATGAGAAAAGGTTTTCTCCTCCGCACCGATGACTTTGCCTATATCCAATATCAGGAGGACGCCTCCGGTGGAATCGAGCTTTTCGACATCAAAGCCGATCCCGGACAGTTTACCAATCTCGCCGAAAAGCCGGACTACGCAGACACCGTCGCCGCTTTCAAAGTTCGCATGGCGGAGAAGCTCGCCGAAGTGAGAGACAACGATCTCTAGTTGGTCAGATTCACGTTGAGACCGTTTACACTTTAACACTGAAGACCGCGAATTGAGACTCACACGAATGACACGAACTTAAGGAAGGCCTTCTTTGTGGGATGGACATCCCTGTCCGTCTTGCAGAGACTCCGCGCCGGTCGCCTGCTTACGGACAGGGATGTCCGTCCTACCAAAACATTTTTCAGCGAAAAAAGCTGGAATCTTTTAGGCCCATAGCTCTGGAGTCGAGAACTGCGAGCAACCCAGGCTTCACTGCGAAGCAAATTTCGTAAGGAGCCCTTTCTCCCTCGCCGTATTCATGACGCGGACCCAGAGCCACCCTGCCAGTGCGAGGTAGATCAGATTCAACGCCGTCGCGAGCCCGAGCTCTCCCCAGTCCAGCTTACCTGTCGCGAGCGCCTCACGCATTCCTTCAAAAATGTAGGAACAGGGCAAGGCCTTTGCGACCCACTGCAAGCCCGCAGGCAGGATCGAAATCGGGTAGTAAACCGCCGCAAAAGGCTGGATAAAAAACGGCACCGCCCACGCCAGCGTTTCCGCGGCAGGCCCCCATCTCACGATGAGCGCCGTCGAGATCATCCCCAACGCCCAGCCGAAGATAAGGAGGTTGGCAATAAAAGGAATCAGCTTCCAACTGAGAATAAAAATGTTGAACTGATAGAGCACCAGCGAAAGCCCTGTCAGCATCACCGTCGTCACCGCCGCCCGGAGAAAACCGACCACATAGGTCGCACCGAGATAGTCAGCATTCGTCACCGGCGCCGCAAATATATTCAGCAAATTCCGCGACCAGACATCCTCGAGAAAGAAGATCGCCACGCCCTGCTGCGCCCGGAAAAGAATATCCCAGAGGATCACTGCCCCGATCAGATAAGTGATCTCCTGCGGAAATCCCTCACCGGTATTTTGCTGGAGATACTTCGTCAGGTAGCCCCACACGAGCAGGTGAACGAGCGGCCAGAAAATCAGCTCAACCGCCCGAACCGGCGTCCGCGTGTAGAGATAGAGGTAGCGCATCACGAGCGCCTGTATCGTCACAAAACTCATGAGGCCACCCCGTTTCCGGTCGATTTCAATTCACCGCTTCTCGCGACGCGGATGAACACTTTTTCGAGGGAGTCCTCTTCAAAATGCTGCAGCACCTCCGGAGCGGTTCCCGTGAAAAGAACCTTTCCTTTGTGCATGAAAACGATGCGATCACAGACCTCTTCGACATCGCGCATGTTGTGGGAAGTGTAGAGCATCGTCGCTCCCTCCTCCTCCCGAATCCGGGCAACCACTCGCCGCACTTTGTCGGCGATATCCGGATCGAGACTCGCGGTCGGCTCATCGAGCAGCAGGAGCTCAGGCCGGTTCAAGAGCGCCTTGCACAAGTTCACCCGCGTCGATTCACCTGCCGAAAGGTTGCCAGAGATCCGGTTTTTCAAATGACTCACTTCCAGCATCTCGAGAACCTCGTCGATGCGCTCATTCAAATGCGGTACGCGGTAGAGTTTTCCAAACACCTTCAGATTCTGCGCCACCTTCAAATTCCCGGGCAGCTGCGTGTAAGTGCTGCAGAAATTCATCCGCCTCAGAATCGCAATGCGATCCCTTTGCAGGTCGCGCCCGAACGCCTTCACCGATCCCTCCGTCGGCGTGATGATCCCCAGTATCATGTTGATCGCGGTCGTTTTCCCCGCGCCATTTGCCCCAAGCAGACCGAGGATTTCGCCCTTTCCGATTTCAAAAGAGACCTGATCCACCGAAGTGACGTTTCCGAATCGCTTCGTAAGATTTTCTACCTGTAAAACGGGGTCTGACATGCACCCCAAGTTCGCAGGAATTCAGAAGAATCAAACCGCAAATCCACCGTCTATCCTTACCATTTCCCTGAAAGGAATCCAACACCCAAACGTCCCCGCCAAAAAAATTCAAGAACAAGGAGTGGCGCGCTTCCAGCCGCCAGCGAAGCATCCCGCCAAAGCCTCCGACCGGAGTCTCCACAGGCAGCAAGATGCAGCCTCTCCTTGAAGCCCAAAATCCAAAATCGGAATGAGTCTCATTCCGCTACAAAGCCCAACATTCAAGAACCAAGAACCAAGAACCAAGAACCAAGAACCAACATCCAACATCCAACATCCAAGAACCTACTCCCCCAACAACCCCGCCATCACTTCCGGGGTGAGATCCAACCCCGTCGTCGCCCCCGAAAGCAAATCAGTCGCGAGATCATCCTTTTTCCCCTGCATCTTTTGAATCCGCTCCTCGACCGTATTCTGACAAATCAGTTTGTGCACGAAGACCGCTTTGTCCTGCCCGATCCGATACGCCCGGTCCGTCGCCTGATTCTCTGCCGCCGGATTCCACCAGGGATCGTAATGAATCACCGTATCAGCACCCGTAAGAGTGAGCCCGGTCCCGCCCGCTTTCAGAGATATGAGAAACACTTCCCCTTCTCCGCCCTGGAAACGCTCCACCAGTTCCTGACGGTCTTTCGTCGCCCCCGTGAGCTTTAAATACTCAATCTCTTCCGAGACGAGATACGCTTCGATAATCGCCAGCATCGAAGTGAACTGCGAAAAGAGGAGAACCCGGCGCCCCTCGCTGCGAAGCGTCTCCAGCAGCTCGACGAGGTATTCGAACTTGGCGGAGTCAGCCTCATTTTCCCGGTCCTTGAGCAGATCGGGATGACAGCATATCTGCCGGAGTTTTAAAAGCGCGTCGAGAAAGACAATCTGTGATTCCTGCCCCCGAAGCGCGAGCGCCTGACGCACCTGTTTATCCATCGTCGAACGCACCGTTTCGTAGAGATCTTTTTGCACATCGCTCATCTCCACGAGATGGAGAATCTCTGTCTTCGGCGGCAGCTCCTTCGCAACGTCGTGCTTCGTCCGGCGCAAAATGAGCGGCCCCAACCGTCGCGCGAGAGCTTTGCGCTTCACTTCACTCCCGTCTTTTTCAATGGGCGTTTGATAGGTCGCTTTAAAGACCTCCGAAGTGCCGAGAAATCCCGGCATCAAAAAGTGAATCAGGCTCCAGATCTCACCGAGATTGTTTTCCACCGGCGTTCCCGAAAGACAGAGACGGTGCTTCGCGCGAATCTGACGCACCGCTCCGGTGACCTGTGCCCCCGGATTCTTGATGTACTGCGCCTCATCGAGGGCAACGATATGGAACTCGTAGTTGCGAAGCGTTTCGAGATCGCGGTGCACGAGCGCGTAGGAGGTCAGAACGAGATCGGCCCGCGGAATTTTGCGGAACTCCGATTTGCGATTCGCGCCCTGAATCACAACGACATCGAGCCCCGGAGCAAATTTCTCCGCTTCACGCTGCCAGTTGAGAACCACACTGGTAGGTGCAATCACCAACGAAGGAAGACCTTCATTGCGACCCGTCTCGAGTTCGTGCAGGACATGCGTGAGCGTCTGCATCGTCTTCCCGAGACCCATGTCGTCCGCAAGGATCCCGTGAAGCCCGTGCTCGATCAAAAACTGCATCCAGTAAAAGCCCTCGAGCTGATACTCCCGCAAGGTCGCCTGCATGCCCTTCGGAACCGGGACCGGCTGGATCGATTCAAAATTCCCGATCCGAATCGAAAGCTCTTCGACCTCATCGGGGACTTCCACTTTGAGATCAGCGGCACCCTGCAAAGCAGTCACTAACAAAGCCGCATCCAGCTTCGCCACTTTGACAGGCCCTTCCGTAAATTTAAAATCGAGAAGCTCCCCGAGTGTCTCAAGAATCACCCGAAACCGCCCCACCGGCAGCGAGAGCCCCCTTCCATCAGGAAGAAAAATCATGAACTCCTGTCCTGCCGGCATTCCCTCCGTCACTTCGAGAAAACGATTTTTGACGAGGGCTGCAAGGATCGGCTGCAGTTCAAAATCCTCGCCATCGATTTCAAATCCCGCCGAGAGATGGAACCAGCCTTTTCCCTCTTCGATGATCTCCGCACTCCACGTTTCGGTGCGGAAAACGAGCGGCTCGCAACCGACACCCGGCGCAAATCGCACCTCCCATCCCTGCCGCTCGAAGGCGGGCGCGGCGTCATGACGAAAGCGCAGCCAGTAGAACTCGGGATGCGGCCATTTCTTCTCATCGACCGCCCAGAGAGTGCCGTTCACAGGGGCCCGATCCAGCTTGCGCAGCGACTGCGGCGGTTCCTCCGCTCCGGGGAGAAGATCAAGCGCGTAGAGCCTGTTCATCGCCTCGGTCTCGAGAGCACGGTCCCGCAGAATTTTCCGGTCCGGCAAGACAATCGGAGGCAGATTCCCCGCCGGGGAAAGCGGCACTGAATTCCCATCGTAAACCGCATACGCCTCGAGAAGAAATTCCGGCATCCAGGCACTGCGTTCACCCTGAGGTCGCCGCGAAACCCGTAGTCGGAAGGAGGCCTTTACCCCGGACTTCCTGTCTTTCTTCGCCAACGGTTCCGGCACCATCACAGGCTCCGGCTCGGGAGCGAGATCAAGGGTCTGTCCCTCCGTCATCATTTCCGCATGAGGCTTTTCGCCAAAGGCCGCCGCGATCCGTTTCTCACCGCCCTTTTGCAGGTAGGCGAGAATCGCGGCGCCATGACGGCAGTTCGTCCGCACCTCGCACTTGCAATCCGACTCCATCGCAATGCCCTCGCCCTCGCGCCAGAGAACCAGTTCGGGCGAAAACGACGCACCGCTTTTTTCCATCACCGTCGCTTCGATAATGACATCCCCCGTCTCGAGAATCGAAGCCTGAACGCCCTTGACCAGCTTCGCCCGCGCCAGCTGAGCCCCTGCGGAGAGCGCCCCCGAATCAAACGAAGGAGCACAGTCATCCCCTGACAACAGCTCAATAACGTCAGCAATGGAAAGGTCGGAATTCACAACCCCTAACCCTTCGCCGTGACCAACGGAGCAAGCAACGGAAAACCAAAAACGAAGAAGCCACAGCCTAACTCCAGCAAGCGACTCCCACCCAGGTAGCTGCCTTTGCAAAAAGGCAGTCCCCGACCCTCCATCAATCAAAACCCATCCAAAGCCTCCCTCAGCAACCAACCGAAACCCTTTTTCTTTTTCCTAATCCTACTCTTAATCCCATCCATCCCAGCGCATCCCTCCGCGCCCACGGGACGCGGCTACAAAAAAATGCCTTCACCCCCGACTCCAGCTGCCCGAAAAAACGCCCCTCGGCACAACCTGTAGGCGAGGGCCGCGACCTCGCTCTTCGAACATCCATCCATCCCAGCGCATCCACCCGCGCCCACGGGACGCGGCTTCAGGCTCCCGCCTCTCAGCGCATCCGCCTGAGCTTACGCCGCTCCGCCGATTCATTATAAAGCGAGCGATAGGAAATCGAACGCTTCGCCCGCAGCGTCGAAGTGGGAGGTGAAACTTTAGCGTAGCCCGCTCCCCGCTTTTGAAAATACTCTCCGCGGGAATGGTAGTAGACACGACCGTCGATGGAGATGGGTTTGAACCGTCGCGGCAGCCCGACCACAAAGTCACCAGGGTCAGCGGCACTGAACCGCGTCTCAGGCGAGTTGGTCTGACAGGAACTGACGCAGGCGGCGACAAGAGAGGCGAGAAGAATGGAGGCAACCCGCATCGGGCGCGAATTGCCGTTGGTATTGTTTTTCATGTTTGTGGGTGGGTAAATTGGCCGGCTTTACTACAGCTCGATGAGAACCTGTGACGCCTCGATGTCGAGAACGCGATTGCTCCCCTTGTGAATGATGACGACGCGGCCTTCGTGGAACCGGAAAAAACACTGACCACCCGGCGAGTGATACCGTCGTGAAATTAACGCCGGAACCGGATCCAGTTGTTTGAGCTGCCCCGGACTGAGCATCGACCCGACTTCGATCACAGGGGCACTCGCGGCGGCGAGAGGAAACGCAGCCGGGCGGATAAACCGGTCATCCCGCTCAGCAGACTCAGGGATTTCCCCGAGGTCGAATACAGGAGTTCCTGAAGCACTGATCAGAGAGTCACCGAATGAGTTCGACCCCGTTAGCAGGATCAGTGCAAGAAAAGCCAGGCAGATTATCCCGGAAAGAAGATTCCAAAAATGGCGCGTATGATTCATGCTCCTATGAATGAGCAGAAAAATTGCCGCCCGCTTCGCATTTAACCCCATCCCTTCTCCTGTATGGCGCAATCCCCATTTCACCCACCCGGCCCCTACGCACCCTTCATGAACCTATACGACGATATGCAAGCTTCACCTTGCAAGCTGCAACACCGAAGCACCATGGCCGACCGGCCGCCTCAATCACTATCCCATTCCATCCGCTCCCGCGAATCGATCCGAAACACGAACTGATGAACAATCGCTACGAAATCAACCGTCCCGGAAAAGTTTCGGTGATCGTGAATCCTGCTTCAGGCTCTCCCTACCCGATCCTGCGCGAACTCAATGCCGCCCTCACAGACTTCGAGTGGACCATCGAGGTGACCCGCGCCCCCGGTGACGGCACACGCATGGGCCGGGCCGCTGTCGAGAGCGGAAGCGAAATGGTGATCGCCTACGGAGGTGACGGCACCCTGCTCGAAGTGATCAACGGAATGGCAGGCTCGAGAGTTCCCCTCCTCGTCCTCGGGGGAGGAACCGGCAACCTCATCGCGTCGGAGATCGGCCTCCCCGCGGACCCCGCCGAAACCCTCGCCTTACTGAAAAAACCGACACTCATCGCGGAGACCGTGGACCTCGGAATGATCAATCAGTCGACCTGCTTTATTCTACGCTGCGGCTGCGGTCTCGAAGTGAGCGCGCTTGAAAAAACCAGCTACGAGGAGAAATCCGAATGGGGCAAGCTCGCTTATATCAAAGGGATGCTCAAGGCGCTCTCCGAGCAGGAACCGATCGATTTTAAAATATGGATTGATGACGCCGTCGAGCCGATCTCGGAAAAAGCGATGGCGATCACCGTGGCCAACGCGGGTCGACTCGGCGTGGGCGACCTCCGCATCGCTCCCGACGTGAGCATGTCCGATGGCTATCTCGACATATGCCTTTTTCAGGAAACCGGACTCGCCGCCGCCGTCGAGTTTTTCTCCCTCATCGCCGACAGCGACAGCACTCCCGCCGACCTCACCGGCTCGTCACTGGTAAGACGCCAACAGGCGAGAAAAGTTCGCATCGAAACACCAAACCCGGTGAACTTTCAGGCCGACGGAGACATCGTCGGTTCCACCCCCCTCGAAATTGAACTCATCCCCGAAGCCGTCTGGATGGTGAAAGGCCTCCCGACTTGAAAGAACCCCGCCCCCCCCCTCGAACAGATCCATGAGCTTCCCCTACCTCGCAGAATCAGCCGCCCGGAACAGCGGGCTCACTGGACTCGAGATTTTGTTGCTCCTCCTCGTTCTCTTTCTCGGCTTCATGATCTGGGCACTGACCCGGCATGTCACCTGCCGGTTTTCCGGCGAACCGGAGGAAAAGATTACCGACCAACTCCAGGCCATCGCCGGAACGACCCACAGCGAACTGATCGAGGGCAACCAGGTCGAACTCCTTCAGGACGAGGAATTCTTTGATGCGCTTTGCAGCCTCATTGAAAATGCTGCTCACACCGTCCACATCGAAACCTTTCTCTGGAAAGACGGCAGAGTCTCCGACCGCGTTATTGAAGCGCTCGAAGCCACTCTGAAGCGCAATGTCAGGGTCAGAATTCTCATCGATGCGCGGGGATCCAAAAAGCTTTCCGCTCAGAATCGTAAACGGCTTCGCGAGGCCGGCGCCGAGCTCAAGTCGTTCCATCGCATGAAGCTCCGCAACCTCGGGAGATTCAACATCAGGGATCATCGCAAAATCATCGTTGTCGACGGATCCTCCGCCCTCATCGGAGGCCATTGCATCCACGATGGCTGGACGAAAAAGGGAGAGGAGGGAAATCCCAAAGCACGGGGCTACCGCGACATCTCGGGCTTGATCACCGGCCCGGTCGTGGCCCGGATCCAGTCGGCCTTTTTCGAAAACTGGCAGGAAGTCACCGGCGAAGTCTTCACCGACGATACGACCTTTCCGAAACTGGAACCGGCGGGCGGGATCCCCGCGCACCTCGCCTACATCAGCGCCGACGGCTGCCCCTCTTCCGTCCAGACCCTCCACTATCTCTCGATCGGATTCGCCAAGAAAACGATTCGCATTCAGAGCCCCTACTTCCTTCCCGATTCCATGGGCATCGAGGCCCTCGCCAAAGCAGTCGAACGCGGCGTCGACGTGAGAATCATGACCCCCGCCGTGAAAGCCTCGGACACGCCCTACGTGCAGCGTGCCGGACAGGTTCTCTACGGTGACCTCCTCAGAGCCGGGGTCAGGATTTTCGAATACCAACCCACCCTCCTGCACCAGAAAGTGATTACAATCGACGGGAAATGGTGCGGCTTCGGATCGAGCAACTTCGATGACCGTTCCTTTGCGATCAACGACGAAGCCACCCTCGGCATCTCCGACCCGGAAACCACCGCAATCCTCGATGAGACCTTCGAAAAGGACGCCAGTGACTGCGAAGAACTCACCCTCGAAACGTGGAAAGAAAGAACCTGGGCAGAGCAACTCTTTCACCGCGCCCACTACCTCTTCCGCGAACAACTCTAAGCGACAACCGCGCCCCGCCTTTCAATGAGAAAACCACCCCGGTCCAATTCCTCCACCCTCACCGTCGCAGTCCGCTGTCTCGCCATTCTCACGGTCCTCGCGGTCTCCTACGTTGCGATGGTGGCCAAGCCCGTGATCCTTCCGCTCATCCTTGCACTTCTCTTCACCCTCGTGATTCTCCCGGTTCACAAATTTCTCTGCCGGATGAAACTGAAGCCCCCCGTCGCCGCCGGCATCTCCATTCTCGGCCTCGCCGCTGTGGTCATTTCAGGACTCGTCTTTCTCGCCTCCCCTGCAGTGACCTGGGCTCAAACCCTCGACCTCGAGTTCGCGGAGACCCGGCTTCGCAACCTCCTCCGCCCCGTCCAGGAGGTTCAGGAGGAATTCAACGAAGTCGTCGAAAAAGTCGACAAAATCAGCGCCGACTTCACCGGAACCAAAACCGGAAAAAAGGCCGACTCCCCCGAAGCCCCCTCCCCTCCGACCTCCCCTGACACATCAACCATCGAAACCGCATCGAGCGGAACCTTTGAACCGGAGGGAACCGGGATCGCCGTCAACGCCGCCGAGTCAGTCACCGTCAACGTGAAGAGCGGGGAGAAATCGCCCATACTCGACTACGCACAGAGCTTCGGGGCCCACGCCACCTTCACCTTCATGCTCGTCTTCTTTTTCCTCGCCTATGGGGAAACCCTCTACCGGCGCATCACCGAGGGCACCGAAACCGGAATGATGTGCGAAGCGCTCAGCGAAGATATCTCCTCCTACCTCCTCACCATCACCCTGATCAACTTCGCCCTCGGCGTCGCCGTTGCCGCCGCCATGTGGCTACTCGATATGCCGAACCCCATCCTCTGGGGCGCGATGGCCACGGTCCTCAACTACCTCCCCTACCTCGGTGCCATCATCGGCAGCGTCATTGTAGCTCTCGTCGCCGTGATCACCTTCACGACCCTCTCCGAAGCCGCCACCGTTCCCGCAGTCTACTACCTCCTCACCCTCATCGAAGGCGGGCTCATCACCCCCATGCTCATCGGAAAGCGGTTTTCGCTCAACCCCATCATCGTCGTCCTCTGGTTCCTCGCCTGGGGCAGCGTCTGGGGAATCGCCGGAATGCTCATCGCCACCCCCACCCTCATGGCCCTCAAAATCGTCACCTCAAGCCTCCCCGGCTACGAACGCATCGACCGGGTTATCTCGCGGTGAGTGGGTGAAAAGCTGTGGGAGCATTGCGGTCCGACCTGAGTGCTCTTCCGGAACCTAGCCATCGGGAAGCCAATAAGGCCATCTACCTAAATTTATAATTTCCATAATAATTATATGGATAATGTCTCTAGTGCTGATATCGTGTCGCATGATTATGTCAACGCAATTCTGGTTCACTCTCTGCTTTCCCGGACTCCCCTTGCTCGCCCTCTACTTCTTTTGTCGAAAGCTGGCAAAAGCAAAGCAACTCGCCGAGCGCCCTTTTCACAATACTAGAAGATTGCCGGGACACAGTTTAAGCCAACGCGCTGACAAGCAGTGGGAGACATTCACAGGATGGCTGAGCACAACCATCTTTGCCTCGATCATACCCTGGCTCGTATTCACTCTCACAGGGGGCGATTCGATCACCCTCCCACTTCTCATCGGAGCCCTTACCGCTCCCTTCTGTCTTTGGAAAATGTGGCTAGCCTACGAATCGCTTCCCAACTGGTGGCTAGGTATTCGCGGAGAACAATATGTAGGTGCGGAGCTGGACTCGATCCGGAATGACGACCTCAAAGTTTTCCACGACGTCGTCATCACCGATCCCAAAGGCAACTGGAATATCGATCACGTCATCGTGAGCCGTGCCGGAATTTTCGCGGTCGAAACGAAGACAAGACGGAAAAAGGTCGACGTCTCCTCACCCCGCCACAAACTTTCCTTTGATGGACACAAGGTCAACTTTCCCGACGGGAGCTACGACACCGATTCGGTGAAGCAGGCAATTCGTCAGGCGCAATGGCTCGAGAAAGAGGCCATGAATTGGAGCGGAGGCATTGCCATACCGGTGACTCCACTACTCACCTTTCCCGGATGGTGGGTCGACATCACCGGCAAAGGAGAAGTCACCGTGATCAACCCCAAGCAAATTCGCAGCGTTGTTACCGGTCGCCCCCGGGTTCTCGATGACCGCTCATGGAATATCCTTCTGAAGCGTTTCGAGGCGCTGACGACCGTGCAACTTCCCGAGGAAGTGGAAAACGCAACCAGCTCTCCCAAACGAAAGAAGGAACTCAACAACCACAACGGAGCCGCGGGGCTTCCCTCTCAATAGTGTAGTGATATGGCGCTCCCCCCTCACCTGCAAAACTCAAACGAAGCAGCCACTGGCGTTCCCGGCGTGGATGGCTTGTGGGAAGATGGGGAATGGGTTTCGTGGGGCGTTGTCGTGCAGGAGCGCGAAGATCGTTTCGGAGATGATAACGTTTATGAATGCCTCCTCGCCGTAGCAATCGACTATGAATACTCCACGGATCGTCACTTTCCGGTTTACGGAGAACTCGGAGAAATCTACGCCGAGCGCCGCTTCAGCGTGGAACGGCATCCTCCCGGTCATCAAGGGTCCGATGGTCGAATCGGAGACGTCCTCGTCGAGATCAAAACGATCTCCCCTCACAAAACCAACAAAACGGTTCGCATAAAACGAGCCGGAAACTTCGGCGCTCTCATCGTCGTCAAGTTCGATCGCGATTACCGGGTCGACGCCAAAGTGATCACCCGGAAGAACCTCCCCAAAGGGAACGGAAAGTGGATTAACGTGAAATGGGACGATATTCGGTGTGAGAGGAAGGACTTCGAGGCAAAGCCTCCAAAGCTCGCGGACCCGCTTTCGAGATACTAGGCGCGGGAAAGTGACTCTGGAGGCAGCCTCTCTCAGTGCAGCCTTTCAAATTATACAACTTTCACTGCACCAAGTGGAAGATGACATCTTCCTCACAAGTAACTCAAATAGGACATAGTTTTAGTTGAGTAAGGTTAATTACTTTGGTTAGCTTTCCTCTCTTCTCACCACTGCATGAGCCAAACCAGTCTCACCCTCTCTCAGCTCGAACAATACCTCTCCAAAGCGGCGTGGATTCTGAAAGGGCCTATCGGTGCGTCGGACTTCAAGGCCTACATCTTTCCGATGCTCTTCTTCAAGCGCATCTCGGATGTCTACGACGAGGAGTATCAGATCGCCCTGGAAGAGTCCGGTGGGGATGAGGACTACGCTGCTCTGCCTGAGTTCCACCGGTTCAGTATCCCCGAAGGCAGTCACTGGGATGACGTCCGGGAGACGACCTCGAACATCGGCCTGAAGATCGAGCAGTGTCTCCGCGACATCGAGGCCGCCAATCAGGAGCACCTCTACGGGATCTTCGGGGACGCGCAGTGGTCAAATAAAGAGAAGCTCCCCGACCGGCTCCTCACCGACTTGGTCGAACACTTCTCCCAATACACGCTTTCCACGCAGCTCGTCGCCCGGGACATGCTCGGGCAGGCTTACGAATACCTGATCAAACACTTCGCCGACCTCACCAACAAGAAGGCCGGAGAGTTCTACACCCCTCGCTCCGTCGTCCACTTGATGGGACTCATCATCGATCCTCACGAGGGCGAGAGCATCTACGACCCGGCTTGCGGAACCGGAGGGATGCTTATCGAGTCGATCGATCACCTTAAGGAAGCCGGCGAGGACTTCCGGACGCTGAAGCTCTACGGCCAGGAAAAGAACCTGACCTCGTCCTCCATCGCCCGGATGAACATGTTCCTTCACGGCGTCGAGGACTTCCGGGTGGATCGAGGCGATACCCTCCGTTCCCCGGCCTTCTTCGATGCCGACGGACTTCAGACCTTCGACTGTGTCATCGCCAATCCTCCCTTTTCGCTGAAGGAATGGGGTGCCACTCAGTGGGCCAACGATCCCTACGGACGAAACATCGCCGGCGTCCCTCCGAAGGGGAACGGTGACATGGCCTGGGTCCAGCACATGATCCGCTCCATGAAGCCCAATACCGGGCGCATGGCTGTGGTCCTGCCCCACGGTGCGCTGTTTCGGAAAGGGGCCGAGGGCAAGATCCGGCAGGCGCTGCTGGAGAAGGATCTCCTCGAGGCCGTCATCGGCCTGGGGCCGAACATCTTCTACGGCACCCAGCTCGCCGCCTGCATCATGATCTTCCGGTCCGAGAAGCCTGCCGATCGCCGGGAGAAGGTCCTCTTCATCGACGCCTCCGACCAGATCCGCACCGGCCGGGCACAGAACTTCCTCGAGCCGGAGCATGTCGAGCGCATCTACGGCTGGTATGCCGAGGGCAAAGACGTCGAGAACCACGTCAAGGTCGCGACGATGGATGACATCGAGGAAAACGACCACAACCTCAACATCCCGCTTTACGTCGAGAAGATCATCGAGGACGACCTGCCCACCGTCGAGGAGGCCCTCGCTGACCTGAAGGAGGCCTGGACCGAGTGCCAGCAAGCCGAGGAACACTTGAAAACAAAACTTAGAGAGTTCGGAGTTTCCGTTCAGTAAGTATTAGCCATGAATACTGAAAACCTTTTACGAATCGACGATCTCGACGCACCGATCTATCGCATCTTTCCTCTCCAGCGGGTCCAAGAGCTATTTCAGAAAAGGAAGTTGGTCCTCGTCAATCCCGGGAAGTGGGAGGATCCCTTCGAGAATTTCCTGCTCAGCCGAGACGGTGTCGACGTTGACGGATCAACAGTCAGTTTTCGGCGTTTAGCAGATTCGTGGTTCGGCCAATGTTGGACTACCAATTCCGACACGGATGCAATGTGGAGAATCTACAGCCACGACATGCAGTCGCTTCGGGTGAAGACGACAGTGGGGAAGCTGGCCAAATATCTTTGGGACCCGGACGATAAATTCTCCAGTCTGAAATATTTCATCGGGAAGGTCCGCTATTTCCCCCGGGAAGAGATCGAAGAGTTTCTCGGCAGTGCTAGTTTTTCGGAACTCGCGCTCGGAGGGCAGAATCAAGGCTTCGCCGAAACACTCTTGGCGAAGCGGCTGGAGTTTGAGCACGAGTCAGAAGTTCGAGTCCTCACCTGCGAAATCGACAGCGATAAGGCTTCTCAACTCAGTGGCTTATACAAGGTCGCAGTTGATCCCCATGACTTGGTGGATGAGATCTGCATCGATCCCCGCCTCTTGGATCCGTTCGATGTCGAATGCCTTGAGAAGAAGGTTAGGCGATTCGGCTACCAGGGAGAGCTCACTCAATCGGATCTCTATTCTGTCGATCTTCCCACCGTCCCCTTGAGCCCTACCCCATGAACCAACCCGAACTCGAAAAATACCTCTGGGGCGCGGCGACTTATCTCCGCGGGCACATCGATGCTGGCGACTACAAGCAGTTCATCTTCCCACTGCTCTTCTTCAAACGCATCTGCGACGTCTACGACGAGGAATTCGCCGAAGCCCTTGCCGAGAGCGACGGCGACAAGCAATACGCCCTCTTCCCGGAGCAACACCGCTTCGACGTCCCGACCGGCGCTCACTGGAACGACGTCCGGGAGAAATCCACCAACGTCGGTCTCGCCATCCAGGAGGCCATGAGCGCCATCGAGAAGGCCAATCCCGACACCCTCAGCGGTATCTTCGGCGACGCCTCGTGGACGAACAAAGACCGGCTCTCCGACGAGACCCTCGTCAACCTGCTCGAGCACTTCTCCGCCCACACCCTCAGCATTGCCAACGTCCCCGATGACCAGCTCGGCAACGCCTACGAATACCTCATCAAGCAGTTCGCCGACGACAGCGGCCACACCGCCGCCGAGTTCTACACCAACCGCACCGTCGTCCGCCTCATGACCCTGATCATGGACCCGCAACCGGGCGAGAGCGTCTACGATCCCACCTGCGGCTCCGGCGGCCTGCTCCTCAACTGCGCCCTCCAGCTCAAGGACGCCGGCCAGGAATACCGCACCCTCAAGCTCTACGGGCAGGAGATCAATCTCATCACCTCCGCCATCGCCCGGATGAACATGTTCATGCACGGCATCGAGGAGTTCCAGATCGTGCGCGGCGACACCCTCAGCGAGCCGAAGCTGCTGGAAAACGACCGGCTCAAGACCTTCAACGTCATCCTCGCCAACCCGCCCTACTCGATCAAAGCCTGGGACCGCACCGGCTTCGAGAACGATCCCTGGGGACGCAACCTCTGGGGCACCCCACCGCAGGGGTGTGCCGACTATGCCTTCCAGCAGCACATCCAGAAGAGCCTCGATCCGAAAAACGGGCGCTCCATCTCCCTCTGGCCGCACGGCATCCTCTTCCGCGATGCCGAGGCCACCATGCGCCGCCAGATGATCGAAAGCGACGTCGTTGAATGCGTCATCGGGCTCGGCCCCAACCTCTTCTACAACTCCCCGATGGAGGCCTGCCTGCTCATCACCAATACCAACAAGCCCAAGAAGCGGCGCGGAAAAATCCTCATCGTCAATGCGGTCAAAGAAGTGCGGCAGGACAAAAACATCGGCTTCCTCGAAGAACACCACATTCAGAAAATCTACGAGGCCTATCGCAAGTTCGAGGATCAGGACGGCTTCGCTCGTGTCGTCACCATCGACGATGTCGCCGAGCACAATGCCAGTCTCAACATCGCCCTCTACCTGACCAACGTCGATTCCAGCGGCGAAGTCATCACCCTCGACGAAGCCGTCCAAAACTGGAGCGATTCCAACAAGGCGCTGAAATCGAGCATGGAAGAACTCTTCACCACCTTGAGCTGAAATGTCACTTCCATCCCTACAGAATCTGGACAAGTCGACCTGGCAAAGGTTGCCCTTCGGCGAAATCGCCCAAAGCATCGGTGAGCGCGTCGATCCCACCAACACCGACCTCGAAACCTACGTCGGCTTGGAGCACATCGACGCGGAGTCCATCCACATCAAACGCTTCGGAAAACGCGAGGATGTCAGCGGAACGAAACTTCGATGCTATCCGGGCGACGTCATCTTTGGACGCCGTCGCGCCTATCAGCGAAAAGCTGCCATCTGCGAATTCGACGGATTCTGTTCCGCGCACTCGCTCGTGCTTCGGGCGATTCCGGAAGTGATCGACCCAAAGCTCTTTCCGTTCTTCCTGCATTCCGACCAGTTCATGCACCGAGCCGTCGATATTTCCGTCGGCGGACTGTCCCCGACCATTAACTGGACGAAGCTCAAGAAGGAAGAATTTCTCATCCCGCCCAAAGACCAGCAGGCCGAACTAGCCGAACTCCTCTGGGCGGCGGATGACGCAAACGAAAGTAAACTGATCGTTCTTCAAAAGATCGAAACGGCAAAAGAATCTCTGATCAGTCAGCACCTGAGCAAGATTGGCAAAGATGATGTGGAGTGCCTCACGATTGCTGATCTTGCTGCGAAAAGTAAGAACTCGTGTTGCGGCGGACCATTCGGTTCCGATCTTACCGGTAAGGATTACGTTCCTGAAGCTGGCGTGCCGGTAATCCGGGGAGCAAATCTAACGAAGGGAGGCGCCCGTTTTTTAGAAGAAGAATTTGTCTACGTGTCCAAAGAGAAGGGACAGAGCCTTGCAAAGAACTCGGCGAGACGAAATGACATCATTGTCACACAAAGAGGAACACTTGGGCAAGTCGGTCTAATACCTAAGACTTCAAAGCACGAGACATATATAGTCTCTCAGAGTCAGATGAAACTCACGGTGGATCCGGAGGTCGCGATGCCGGAGTTTGTTTATTACTACCTTCTCTCGAAGAATGCCCTGCGGCACCTCGGAATCGTCACGATTAGCACCGGGGTTCCGCACATCAATCTTGGCATCTTCAAACAATTTCCAATTCCAGTCCCTCCACTTGCCATGCAAGAATCGATTGTGAAAAGCCTCAATCAAATTGATGGAACAATAGATGAATCACAAAGAAACATCTTTCTTTCCAAGGGACTAACTAAATCCCTCATCAACCAAATCTTCTAACCGACTCAACCCTGTTACCTCACCGACCCAACCCTCTTGAATCGCCCCGCCTGAACCCGATCACCCGCCCATATCCTTCAACGAACTCAACAGCGTCGAGCACTACATCATTCAGAAGCTCAGCGTCGTGAATGTGACCATTGGCCACTAACCGATGAAATCACCAATCCTAAATATCGTAAAGAAGACACGTAAAGACCTGTCGGGTTATCTTTGGTATTTCTGCCGCGAAGACAGACAGCCTGAGCAGACAATTCTCAAGATCCTGGCGGATAAGAAAATTCTCGCAGGCGAAGACTGGGACACAAAAAAGCATGTTACCTGCTTCACGGAAGCTCCTTTGGAAGAGATGAGGAAACAAGCGATCCCACTGCGAGGTGCAGGCTATAAAAGGCTCAGTTTGTATGGTGTCGGTTTCAGCAAAAAATTCATTTTCGCAAATGGAGGATTACCGGTGATCTATCAGCCGCGATCCGATCTTGATGCTTTGCCTCCCGAACTCAAGTGGCGACATGTGGATTTGGACCTGAGTAACGATCAAGGTAACGATTATTCTTGGCAGAGAGAATGGAGGATCAACGGTAATCTGGATTTTCAGTCTGCCTGCCGGGAGGCGATCGTGATTGTTCCTGAGGCAGGCAACTATGAAGGAGAACTATACAATATTGAGGAGGATGGAGAATACGTAGACGGTGAGATGGTTTCTTCCGCGTCAATGAAGGTATTTTGGAACTTTGTCTCCTTGGACTGGTTGCCGCAGCCTCTTGATGACTCAGCCATCGAAGTGGTGATGATGAAGGAGAATCTGCACCTTTACCCGCCCACCCAAAAGCCAGATTAACTCACCCACCTGAACACGATCACCCGCCTATGCCCTTCAACGAACTCAACAGCGTCGAGCACTACATCGTCAGCAAGCTCAGTGGAGTGAATCTGAACTTCGCTGACTCGTCATCTTCGATCGTGAAGAAAGACGCCACGCCCTACGGATCGTTCCCGTGGCAGGATCGTCCCGCCGAAGCCCTGAACCGACCGACCAAGTCCTTCTGCGCAAGGCCAATTGGTTGAAAAGTTGGTCCTCCAAAGTGGCCTTTCAAGAACTGTAACTTTCGGAACGGTATGTTTGTCTTAGATGATTTTTTAATTGGACTTGCCAGTAGTGCGATTGTTTCGGCAGTAGCCGAATCAAGAAAACAGGCAAATGAGGAGCAATCAAAGTCAATCCTCGAACACCGGAAACAACTGGAACTCCGCTCTGAATTTACAGATTTGGTTAAGCCGTTTGTTGACGAGGCGTTTTCTGATTTTCAATTGCAGGTGGACTTGCAGAGCTTTTTATTGAACCTGGAGGTAGAATCCGCGATCAGGGAAAAGTTGGCTGAGCAGGCTTGCGAGTTAAAATGGTCCGATTCAGCAATTGTCGTGGCTGCAAATCTGCCGGAGGATTTCGGCCTGATTGAACAGTTTGAGGATTTCATTGGGCGTCTCGTGAATGCAACGAAACGAGCCTTGAGCCAAAATCAGGATCAGTTTAATGAAGCCGCCTCCAATGCGCTCCAAAATATTCAAACCGGGATGGCGGATTTGAAAGTTGTAGCGGAAGCCACCAACGAAGGAATCAATGATCTTAAGAGTGACGTTTCGTCACTTCGAAAAATGTTGGAAAGGCAGCTCCCAGAACTGCCCACGCCGACTGGAGATGTCAGCCAGGTTCCGGTTTCAGTAATCAAGGATAAATACAAAAGTGACTACGAGCGATTGATGGATCTGCTCGATCAAAACCAGTGCGGTCGAGTTGAAGAAGACGCCACATTCCTGCTGCAGCAAATTGAAGGCGACCAGCAATACTTGGAACCAAAATTGAAAGCAGGCGCTTTAACGTGCCGCGCATCCGCTCGCCTCTTCACCGGGAAAATCGCTGAAGCCAATGAAGACTTCTTTGCAGCTTTTGAAACCGAGAAAGTCCCGGCCACGATCAACAATTGCATTTTGGCTCTAATTCGAAGAAAGGAATGGAATGCGGCTAAAGAAGTTTTTCAGGAGCATGGGCCGGAAATAAAGGATTCGATGACCTATTCCTTGATTGAAGCGGATTTTCTGACCTACGATGGTAACATCCAGGACGGGTTTGAGCGTGTTGAAAAGTTGGCCCCTCAATCTCCTTCAGACCATTTCGCGATAGCGGAATTCTATTTTTTCAATCAACGATACGACAAAGTTGAAGCCCATGCCAGAGAGGCGCTCGAAATTTCAAAGAATTCGGCGATCGGGAAATATTTCCTGGGTTTAGGAATCGGCTATCCTTTTGTAAATTCTCCTTCTGCCAGATTCTCGACGCCAGAAGTAGCTGCAAAAATAGAAGAATCGATTGAGCTCTTGGAAGCGGCCGGGAAGGATCTTAGCGCTAAAGGGGAACATATATTTTTGACCTTCATTGCCGAGACGCTTGCGAACCTTTACGTGCGTTTGGGGAAAGGGGACGTGGGTTTAAATCAGCTCGATGAGGCAATTGAACGAAATCCAGACTCTCAGTCCCTTCTCGATCGAAAGCACCGCGTTCTTGTTTTCGAAAGAAGAAATGAGGAAGCGGTACAGACGGCGAGATTGCTTCTCGAGAAGGAGGATTCACCCAGAGCTCATCTCCGAGAACCGTGGGTATATGCCATGGACGATGATTTTGAATCGGCATTTCAGGCATTAAATGAAGCAGAAAAAAATTGCTCAACGATCCGTGAGGATTCCGATTATTTTGTCCTTTTTGGCGTGATCCACATGAATGGATCCACAAAGGATCTCGATCTTGCAATCCAGACATTAACGGAGGGACTGGAAACGCATCAGGACAACATCAATCTCCTTATTATGCGCGCCCGGGCTTTCAAGGAGATCGGTGATCGGGACAATACCCGAAGAGACCTGGGAGCAGCGCTTGCCCTGGATCCTGGCGAGGAGGATTTTCGCGAAGCCGCCAGGATCTACGGATCAATTCGTGACTGGGAGGAAGTCGATTCGATTTTTTCGACTAGAGTCCCAGTCACCTCTGGGGTCGATCCTTGTTTTGATTTGGCATTCGATGGTGCAGTGTTTGCGGAAAACAATGCGGAGGCAGAAAGGATGATTGACCTGATTGATGAATCAAATCCGCTTATTCACCAAATACGCGAGAGCGAGGCTGACTTTTATGCCCGCACCGGTAAATTTGCCGATGCGGATAGAATCTTGAAGGCGCTGCCCACAGTTTCGAAGCGAGCAAGTAACAATCTTGCTGTGAGTTTCGCAAAAGCGGGGCGGCATGAAAAAGCATTTGAGACCCTTCGACCCTGCCTAATCGCCCCTAATGACCCCGAGTTTCCTCTTTTTGCAGCGAAGTTAAAATTAGAGTTAAACGAAAATTCAGACGCATTATTATTCCTTTGTAGTGCTTACGATTTGGATCCATCGCATCCGGAAACGCGATCGCTTTTTATCCAAGTTGCAAATGTTAAGATGGAAGAAGGCGAGATCTTGACGTTCCAAGAACAGTGGATCCTCGCGGAGATCAATACCTAAAAGAACTAGGCTTACTTTTCAGTTATAACCCATGTCCTTCAACGAACTCAACAGCGTCGAGCACTACATCGTCAGCAAGCTCAGCGGCGTCAATCTGAACGCCGCCGCCTCCCCATCCTCAATCGTGAAGGAAGACGGGGCGACCTATGGCTCTTTCCACTGGCAATACCGCTCCGCCGCCGAGCTGAACCGACCCACCGACCAAGTCTTGCTGGAAGGCGAATTGCGGGAGGCCCTCATCCGGATCAATCCCGAGATCGCCGCCAACCCGACCTTCGCCGACGAGGTCATCTACAAACTCCGCGCCATCTTCGTGGCCGCCCACCAGACCGGCCTCGTCCGGGCCAACGAGGAGTTCCACGCCTGGCTCACCGGCGAGAAGACGATGCCCTTCGGCGAAAACAACCAGCACGTCCCGGTGCGCTTGATCGATTTCGACACCCTCGACAACAACCGCTTCGTCGTCACCAACCAGTATGCGGTGAAGGCGCTGGAGACGAAGATCCCGGACATCGTTCTCCTCATCAATGGCATCCCCGTCGTCGTCGGCGAGGCCAAGACTCCCATCCGCCCCTCGGTGAGCTGGCTCGATGGCGCTCACGAGGTGCACAACATCTACGAGAACAGCGTTCCCCAGCTCTTCGTGCCGAACTTGCTCTCCTTCGCCACCGAGGGTAAGGAACTCTACTACGGCTCGGTGCGCTGCCCGCTCGAGTTCTGGTCGCCCTGGCGGCTGGAGAGCGAGGAAGAGGCGCTCGTCCAGCAGATGGGGCTCGGCGAAGTGGGCAAACAACTGACCGACCTGCTCCACCCGCGCCGGCTCCTCGACCTGCTCCGGAATTTCTGCGTCTTCACCTCCGACAAGAAAAAGCGCCGCATCAAGATCATCTGTCGCTACCAGCAATACGAGGGCACCAACAAGATCATCGACCGCGTCGTCGAGGGCCGGCTTCGCAAGGGGCTGATCTGGCATTTCCAGGGCTCCGGCAAATCGTTGCTCATGGTCTTCGCCGCCCAGAAACTGCGCAAGGCCCCCGAGCTGAAGAGCCCCACTGTGCTCATCCTCGTCGACCGCACCGACCTCGATACCCAGATCACCGGCACCTTCAACGCCGCCGACGTCGCCAACGTGGTCACCACCGACAGCATCAAGGAACTCCACGGCCTGCTGGAGAAGGGCACTCGAAAGATTATTATAACGACCATTCACAAGTTCCGGGACGCCGGGTCGAACATGAACACCCGGGACAACGTCATCGTCATGGTCGACGAAGCGCACCGCACCCAGGAAGGCGATCTCGGTCGCCAGATGCGGGCCGCGCTGCCGAATGCCTTTCTCTTCGGTCTCACCGGCACCCCGGTCAACAAGGCCGACAAGAACACTTTCTGGGCCTTTGGCGAGGAGGAGGACGAAGGCGGCTACATGTCCCGTTATTCCTTCCAAGACTCGATCCGGGATAGGGCGACCTTACCGCTGCACTTCGAGCCCCGGCTCGTGGATGTGCACGTGGACTCCGAGACGCTCGACGAGGCCTACCGCCAACTCACCGAGTCCGCCTCCCTCAGCGACGAGGAAGCCGACGCCCTCAGTCAGAAGGCGGCGAAGATGTCCGCCTTTCTCAAGTCCCCCGAACGGGTCCAGACCATCGTTGAAGACATCGCCAAGCACTTCCAGGAGAAGGTCGATCCCCACGGCTTCAAGGCCATGATCGTGACCCCGGACCGCTTCGGCTGCGTCGAATACAAGGAACGGCTCGACCCCATCCTCGGCGAGCAGACCAGTGCCGTGGTCATTTCCACCAACGCCAACGACGATCTTGAGTTCAAGCAGAAGTGGGCACTGGAGAAGGACGCCCAGGAGAAACTGCTGGAGCGGTTCAATGCCAAGGATGATCCGCTCAAAATCCTCATCGTCACCGCCAAGCTCTTGACCGGCTTCGACGCGCCCATTCTCCAGACGATGTATCTCGACAAGTCGCTGAAGGATCACACCCTCCTCCAGGCGATCTGCCGGACCAACCGGCTGTTCCCGGACAAGACCTTTGGCCGCATCGTCGACTACTTCGGCATCTTCGACGACGCCGCCGAAGCACTGCAATTCGACGAGAAGAGCGTGCAGCAAGTCATCACCAACCTGAAGGAGCTGGAGGAGAAACTCCCCGAGGCCATGGCCGACTGCCTCGCCCACTTCCCGGGCGTCGATCGGACCGTGGAAGGCTTCGAGGGCCTCGAGGCCGCCCAGAACTGCATCAACACCGATGAGAAGCGGGACGCCTTCGCCAAGGACTACGTTTTTCTTCAGAAGCTCTGGGAATCCCTTTCGCCCGCCGACTGCCTCAACGCCTACCAGGTCGACTACCGCTGGCTCACCGGCGTCTACCAGTCCGTGAAGCCGAGCAGCGACAACATCGGCAAACTCCTCTGGCACACCCTCGGAGCCAAGACCTCCGAGCTGATCCACGAGCACATCCACGTGAAGGGCATCGTCGACGAGATGGAGGAATACGTCCTCGACGCAGACGTCATCGACAGCATCGCCGGCAGTGGGGATCCGAAGAAGGTGAAGCGGCTGGAGAAGGAACTCGCCAAGCGCCTCAAGAAGCACGGCGACGATCCCCGTTTCAAAGACCTCAGCGAGCGCCTCGAAAAACTCCGCGACAAGGCCGAGCAGGGCCTGATTCAGAGCATCGAGTTTGTGAAGGAACTCTGCAAGATCGCCCAGGAAACGGTCGAGGCTGAGAAGGAAGCACTCACCGAGAAGGAACAGAAGGGAGCCAAAGCCGCTCTCACCGAACTCTTCCTCGAACTCAAAGACGAGCAGACCCCGGCCGTCGTCGAGCGCATCGTCAACGACATCGACGAGATCGTGAAAGTCGTTCGCTACGACGGCTGGCAGGATGTTCCCTCCGGCCAGAAGGAGGTGATGAAAGCCCTCCGGAAATCACTGCTCAAATACAAACTCCACAAGGACCAGGATTTGTTTGATAGGGCTTACGGGTATATCCGGGAGTATTATTAGTGAGTAAAGTCTGCATCGATCATGTATCTACCGTCATCTTCATGAACGAACGCCCATTTCAGCCCTCTCCCATCATTCGAGAATGCCTGAGCTGGAAGTTGGCAACAGAATTCATGCGAAGACACCCGGAATATGGAACGCTGATCGAAGCCCATCCCGGCGGCGGTCAATACGATTGCCTCGCATTTTACCGTAACGGCAAGATGTCCCTCGCAATTAACCGGGTTGGATCAATCACCCTGCTGAAAGACGGTTCCATGCCACCCATCGATTTCACCCAAGTGTGGCAGAGAGGATTGGAGGAATCTGGCATTGAACGCGTTCTAAACGAAATGTCTGAGTTGGTGCGATTACCAGTCCCTACCCCCTTACCTTCGACAACAAGGGAAACCCTCACCAACCGGGTCATCACAATGATCATGTGCGCGATGATTTTCGACAAGCGTGTCTGGCAGTGCTTCAATGGACAGGAGGATACTTCCGGATATGGCGACCAGGGAAAGCGTGACAAGTGGTTCGACCAGTTTCCGGCAGCAAGAGAACAGCGACGGAAGTTCGAAACTGAGAATTCGGTGAAACTACCCAGATATCAATTTTGGTTTATTCATCGCAATCAAAAGCCCGTAACCTGCCTTTCGAAGGAAGCTTTTTGGTATCCCCGGACCGGGTCACCTGTTGACTTGATGGCGAAGTATCGCAAAGACGCGACAATCGAAAGTCTGGCAGCCAGTATTCTAGCGACATTTTGATCACGTAGATGCTCTAGAGCCAGCCTACTACTCCACTTACCAGCTATTAGCCCCCTCGAATCCCCCACCACCCCGACTCCGAATCCCACCCCATCGCGTAACCTCCGGGGATGAGTAAAGAAATTCTAGTAGTGGGTGGCAGTTCCGGTGTGGGCCTTGAGGTGGTCAAGGTCCTCGCTGATCTCGGGGACACCGTTTACACCGCCTCCCGCAATGACAGTGAATCGCCGCAGTCAGAGTTGGTCTCGTATCAGACTTACGATGTGACCGATCCGGATTCAAAACTACACCTGCCGGAGAAGCTGGACGGACTCGTTTACTGTCCCGGAACGATTCTTTTAAAGCCGTTTCATCAATTCTCCGATGAGGAATTCCAACACGATCTGGAGGTCAACTACCTCGGGGCGATTCGCGCGATTCGCTCCGCGCTCGGCTCGTTGAAACGCGCGGAAATGGCTTCCATCGTTCTCTTCTCGACCGTCGCGGTGCAGACAGGACTGCCGTTTCACGCCAGCATTTCAGGAGCGAAGGGAGCGGTCGAGGGCCTGACGCGCGCCCTCGCCGCGGAACTTTCGCCGAAGATACGGGTCAACTGCCTCGCCCTCTCCCTGACCGACACCCCGCTCGCCTCGAAACTGCTCAGTAGCGATGAAAAGCGCAAGGCATTGGAGGAACGGCATCCTCTCAAGCGGCTCGGGAATCCTGCGGAAGTCGCGAAAACGGCTGCCTTTCTCCTCGGCGGTGATTCCGGATTTATGACCGGTCAAATTCTGCAGATCGACGGCGGCATCTCGAGTCTCAAACTGCTCTAGGAGATCGCGAAAGCGCTATTCCCGGTATTTTCGGTCCAGCAGGGTCTCTATCGAGCGGATAGAAAAAACGTACGCAGAGAGGGATTTGAATTGTCTGATCCGCTGCGCTTCACCGACCTGCAAGTTTGCGCTTCGCGGATGTTGAATCCGGTGTGAGACACCTGAGGCAGTCCCGACCGGGGTCGGGCTGACGAACGATCAACCCTCTTTTGCCTGACGGGTCCCTTGAGAAAAAACGTACGCGGAGAGGGATTTGAACCCCCGACCAACTCGGTGTAAACGAGCCGCTCTACCACTGAGCTATCCACGCATTGTTTTGGGAAGGGCGTGAAGGTAATACGTTTTTTTCAGCCTTCAACCAAAAGTAATAAAGAAATTCTCACAGAGGAATTTTCCCCGGATCAGCCCCGCTGAGGCTGTGCCATGACGACTTCCTCGTAGGGCTGGATGACGACAAATCCATCGCCTTTGAACTGCATCTGGAAAGACTCCCCGCTTCCGCGGCCCACGAAGGTTCTCAGTGAAATGTCCTTTTTGAACTCGGGCGATAAATTCCCCGACCAGGCGATTGTCGCGTTCGGATCGGTGCACACCGGCGAATCGGGGGTGACCCGCAAGGTGACCGGCTCGTAGTGGGAGGTGAAGGCGATCATCCCCGTCCCCTGCAGCCGCACGTTGAAAAGCCCGCCCGCGAGCATCGCCCCGAGCTTTTTCATCATTGTGATTTTGTAATCAATTGTCGGTTCAAAGGCGAGAAGGTCGTTTCCATTGACGACGATTTCCTCTCCCTGAAGATTCACGATGATGATTTTCTTACCGGAATCGGCGAGATACACCTGCCCCCGGCCTTCCGCCTTCGTCAAACTGGCGCCTTCACCGGTCATCGCTTTTTTGAGCAAATTCCCCACGCCCTGCTCGAGAACCCCTTCGCGTTTGAATTTCACCTCTCCCCGGTAGGCGACCATGGACCCCATTTTCGTCCAGATCATCCCGTCGAGGTTGAGCTCGAGCATCCGGGGCGTTTCGAGTTCGAAAATCCCCTGCCCTCGATCCCGCTGAGCGGAGGCTTCGATGAATTCCTGAAGCGAGTAACGGGCGGGTGTCGAAGAAGCGGTATCCATAATAGTTAAGCGAAATTAACGGTTTCCTTCCATATTTGCGAGACAGATTCGCAACAAAACAGGCACAAATACGGAAACTCGGCCTGTAATCCCCGTAAACGCCAGAAAAAACACTTCTCAAATGCGAGAATTGAGCGATGTTGTATGCTCAGAAAAATTATGGCTTCAGACGACGATACAGTAGAATTAGAAGGAACGATTCACACCGTTCTCCCGGGTACGATGTTCCGGGTTGAACTTGAAAACGGGCACCTGGTTCTAGCTCACATTTCCGGTAAAATGCGTAAGCGATTCATTCGTCTCGTTGCCGGTGACAAAGTGAAGATCGAGATGTCTCCCTACGATACGGAAAAAGCCCGTATCGTTTACCGTGTCGATTCCCGAAACAATCGTCAGGGTCACCCCGGCAAACGTCGCTCTCCCCGCAGCATGGCCCGCCCCGGTCAGCCCAAGAAAAGAGCGAAACCGAACCTCACGCCACGTCGTGGCAGTGGTGGTCCGAAGAAGAAAAAGTAGTCATTGCTGCTTTTTCAGTAAGCGGACACGGTCGGGCAATGTGGCAGCGAGCGCCAGCGAGTGGAATTCGCGGGCTTCGAGCTGCGTTGTCTCAATCGAACACCCTTCCCCGCGAACGGATGGGCTTCGGGAGCCACTCGTTGGCACTCGCCGCCACGTGGTTGCGGGAACCCGGTGCGGCACACTGAAATGAAGGATTACTTTGCTATCCTCAATCTTGAACCGGCACTGGTCCTCCCGACTTCGGATGTCGAAGCGGCCTGGCGCGCTCTGAATGACACGAGCGCCGATTCCGGCGAATCCTCTTCGGATTGGAACGAGGCGAGAAGCGTTCTTTCCGACGATGTCCGGCGGCTCGAGCACTGGCTCAAGCTGAAAGCACCGGACGAACCGGCCGACCGCTCGATCGATCCGTCTTTGATGGACCTTTTCTCGGCGATCGGGCCGGCAATTGCCACGACCGAAGACGTCATCGCCCGCCAGAGGACCGCGACCACCGCGCTCGCCAAAGCCCTCCTCACCAAAGAGGCGATCGCAGCACAACTCCAGATTCAGGAAATGCTCGGGAAAACCGGCGCGGCGAAAAACGGACTCATTGCCGAATTCCCCCGATTTGAAGAGGAAGCGGCTCAGGGTAACTTTGCTTCAGCAAGCCGGGCCCTCGGTCAGTTGAAATTTTTGAAACGGTGGGAGGAACAGTGTCAGGAAAAGCTCCTCGGCCTGATCCATTCGTAACCCCTTTTTGCAACATGGAAGAAGATCTCATCATCGGCATCGACCTCGGAACGACGAACTCGCTCATCGGAGTGGTCGATTCGGGGTTCCCTATCATCCTCGCTGACGAAGAGAAAGAACGGCTCACGCCCTCTTCGGTTTCCTACCTCCCCGACGGGAAAATCCTCGTGGGCCGGGAATCGTCACGGGTGAGGACTCTCCACCCGACCCGGAGCATCGACTCGGTGAAACGATTCATGGGCCGGCCGGCATCGGACCTCACCGCTGAGGAACTCGATTCCAGTCTCCTCACTTTCAAAAAGGGCGAGGCGGACGAACTTTCCATCAAGATCGACGAGGAACTTTCGGTCACCCCCGTCGAAGTCTCCGCCGAAATTCTGAAACGTCTCAAGCGGATCGCGGAAGACGCACTTGAGACGGAGGTTCACCGGGCAGTGATCACGGTCCCCGCCTACTTCAACAACAGCCAGCGCGAAGCGACCAAACTGGCCGCGGAGAAAGCGGGCCTTTCCGTTGCGAGAATTATCAACGAACCGACCGCTGCGGCTCTCGCCTACGGACTCGACAAATCGGACGAGCATTCAACCATCGCGGTCTACGATCTCGGCGGAGGGACTTTTGACCTCTCCGTTTTGCAACTGAAGGAAGGGCTCTTCGAAGTGATCTCGACGGCGGGAGACACCCGGCTCGGCGGCGATGATTTCGACGGGGCCATCGCCGATTTTATCAGGACCGAACTGAATCTTGACGAGCTCACCGACGCTGAGTCAGTCACGATCAGCGCCGCCGCGCGCGAGGCAAAAGAATCACTCAGCACCGCGGAAACGCACATGATTCGACTGCCCTTTCTCCGCGACGGGGAAAGCTTCGAGCTGGAGATGACACGGGATCAGCTCGAATCAATTCTCACCCCGATTTTGAAACGGACCCGCGCCATCTGTGAACGGGCCTTTGCCGAGGCCGCGAACAAGGGCGCGAAGGCGATTGACCACCTCATTCTCGTGGGAGGCAGCACGCGCACGCCTCTGGTGCAGAGAAAACTCAAGGAATGGTTCGAGCTCGAACCGAATATCAGCCAGCACCCTGACGAAGCGATCGCTCTCGGCGCGGCGATTCAGGCGGGGATGCTCTGCGGGCGGATTCGTCAGGTCATCCTTGTCGATGTCACCCCGCTCTCGCTCGGCATTGAAACCTTCGGCGGGCTCATGAATGTCATCATTCCGCGCAACTCGACGATCCCGACGAAGGCCGGCGAGATGTTCACGAATGCGGTCGACCATCAGAAATCGATGGCGATCCGGGTGCTCCAGGGAGAGCGCGAACTGGCAAAGGACAACTGGCTCCTCGGCGAGGTCGCGGTTCCTTTCACCCCCGGTGCCAAAGGGAAAGCCCGTGTCGGCGTGCAATTTTCAATCGACTCCGACGGGATTCTCGAAGTCCTCGCAAGAGACACGGAAACGGGAGAGGATCATCTTCTCGAAATCCGGAATGCCGCCGTCGATGTCGATGATGAGAAGGTCGAGAAAATGGTCAGCGAATCGATCGACTACGCCTTTGATGACATGAACGAGCGCATTCTCGTCGAGGCAAGAATGAAAAGCGCCGAGCTCCTTCCCGCAGTCGAAAGTGCCCTCGAACAAATCGCTGACCGACTCAGTCCGGAGGAAGTGCAATCGATTAAAGAAGCCGCAGATGCAGTGCAGTCGCTGATCGATTCTGAAACATCTGACGCCAACGCTCTCAAGGCGGCGAATCGCAATCTTGATGAAGCGACCCAGACGCTCGCGGCAGCGCTGGTTGAAGCGGCCTTCGACGCGATTTAAGAACCGCACCCGGGAGGTGTTTGAAAACGTTTCTCCATTTCGATGTCACAATGTGAGGTCGAAATCGCAATGATAGGCACCCCCGTCGGTTTCTTCTCAAGGTTCTTTCGTTTTCAATTGAACTGAAAGGCGAATCCGTCATAAAATCCCGCCAGGCAACCCCTGTCTCCCCCTGCCCCCGGGGGGAATTACCAAGATGGAAGAGAAATTCAATCAACTCAAGCAATCCCCCGAAGACTGGGAACTGCGCACCACCCTCGCCCGTGAACTGTACGAGGCGGAAGACTATGCCCGTGCCTCTGAAGTGCTTCTCGAAGCTCCCGAAATCCCGGGAGATGAAGACAATATTATTTTCGCGGCAACCATCATCGGGGCCACCGATGTCGACACCGCCCTTTCACTTCTGGACCACTTTGTCGCGAGTCACAGCGAAACAGAAGCGATCGCAACCCTCCGAAGTCACTTCGTGCCACAGGAGGAGGAGGAAATCGCAGTGGCAAAGGAAGCACCGGCCGTGAAAGAATCCGTCGCCGTTCCCATTGCCCCCACGAAATTGCGCCCTCCGGGGTCCGAGGATGAAGAAACAGAGGACGCACCGTTCCTCACTTCAACCGTGACTGGTGCCGTCGCAACCGCTGTGCCGGTCGCAGCCGTCACCGAAGCGGCCGAACCGGGTGAAGAGCATGAAGTCACCGAAGGCGGCACAGGGGAACGTTCCTTTATTGTCGGCGAAGGGGAATCGGTTAAAGCCGCCGGGAAAGGCTCGGATGCGAAGGAAAAACTGAGCGCGATCCTCGCAGCGGTGATCTTACACATGATCGCCATTGCCGCTCTCGCGACCTGGGCGCTCTCCGGTCCGCCCAATCCCCCGCCCCAGATCTCGGTGTCATCCATGGCAGTGACTGATGACTCGGATATGGACAACGAGACCGTCAAAAAATTTCAGCAGAAAACAGCGGCGGCAGCGACCTCCGCTCAGCCGGTTATTTCGAGTTCCGCGTTTTCAAATTTCGCGGTTCCTGACACTTTTGATCCTAACGCAAACCTCACAATGGTGGCGATGTCCAGCAGCGACTCCGGCTTCGGCATGTCGATGAGCGGATTCGGGGACGTCTCCAATATGGGATCGATTCCCGCGGGAATGCGCTCACGTTGCTCGATGTCCCAGCGCATGAAACGCCTTCGTGAAAGCGGCGGTGAAGATCGCGCCGAGCGGGCGGTTCGCGACGGCCTCGAATTCCTGACAAGCCAACAAAATGAGGACGGATCTTTTGGTGAGGACTACCAGGCGGCGATGACGGGGCTTTCCCTCCTCGCCTACCTCGGGCACTGCGAAACCCCGGAATCCCCCAAGTTCGGTGATGCCGTCGTCAATGCCGCTCTTTTCCTGATGGACAAGGCGCTGAAAAATGACGGTCTCATCACCAACGGCGAGGCGGGGCACCACAACGCCTACGAACACTCGATCGCAACCTATGCGCTCTCCGAGCTCTACACGATGACCAAAGAAAGCGGCAAAGAGATTCCACGTCTTGAGTCAGTTTTGAAAAAATCTGTCGATGTCATCGTCGACTGCCAATCCAAAGAGGGCGGTTGGCCCTACTACGGCCACAAAGGGAAAGAGTACGGCCCGACCGGAGGCCATGACGACATGTCGGTCTCGGGATGGTCAATTCAGGCGCTCAAAGCGGCCTACAACACCGGCCGGAAATTTTCAGGAGTTGACAGAGCTCTCGATAAGGCGGTCGAAGATTACCTTCCCAGCATTCAGGATCAGGTTGGCGCGTTCAAGTATTCGCCCAAGGACGCCAAAGGAAAACAGTCCCTCACCGGAGCAGCGCTTCTTGCGATGCAAATCTGGAAAGGCACCAATTCCCCTACCTATGACAAAGGATTTAAGTATCTCGTCGACAGAACCCAGAACCCCGGTGTTCCCAGTGATTTCTACGAGCCCTACTATAACACCCAGGTCTTCTTCATGGCCGAGGGCAAGGAATGGGAGAACTACAATAAGAAATTCCAGCCCAAGCTCCTCGATGCACAGAACGAAGACGGCTCCTGGAGCAACAACACGCGCGGCAAAAAAGACGGAAAAATCCTCAACGCCGCCTGGGCTATTCTCATGCTGGAGGTTTACTACCGCTACCTGCCGACAACCGACAAGGTGGAAGGCCTCAACGCGCAGTAAGGCCGGATTTCAAGAGTGGTTGCACCAAAGCGGGGTGATCACTCGACCTGCCCGGGGAACGGCAATTGCATGCCTCTTTCCCCGATTTCGACCGGCTCGGGAGTGAGTTGCTGACCCCAGTAGTAAAGGTGGAAAGTCGCGCTGTGCTTTGGAAATGCGTAAATGAGCAACCAGCGGCTAGCAAGAGGTGGCGCCGCGGGAAGTTGATCGGCGGCCATTAATTCACCGTCCATCGTCAGGTATTCAGGATGCGGGTCACTGCCGTAGCTGATCAGTTTGACCCCGTCGATGATCTCGACGTCGTCGATGTCAAAATTCGCGGTGTGCCCCGAAATCGTAAGGTCAACAGCCACGAGGCGGGCCTCAATCGCCGCTTCCGGATCAGGACTGAGGTAGCTGTAACCGGTGTAATTCCACGCTCCGTTGACCTGCACGGTTCCTCCTCCCAGTCCTGCGGCCTGCTGCTTGGCACGCGCCTGCATCACCTTTTCGACGACGATTTTCTGCTCTTCGGGGGTGAGCTGACGTTTCCCGTCCGGCCCCACCGGTGGCAGTGGCGTTGATTTCACCTGCTCCTGAGGCGTTTCGGTTTCCGTTGTTTCAGAGGGCTCACTGCACGAGGAAAGTAAGAAAGTTCCCACAAGAACGACTGATAGAGAGAAAAGATGACGGTGCATGGTGTCTGAAATTGTTTCCGAACCCGAAGCTGTGACTCTCACAACCGGGAAAATGAAGTGAGCGAAAGATGCACAGGGTTGAGGAGGCTTGTAAAGACGGAATGAGGAGGAATTTTTTGCACAGATTAAAAGGGATCGGAGAGAGATTTACACCGATCCGGCAGAAAGCGCCCGCGCCTATCCCTGTAGGTGAGGGCCGCGACCTCGCTCTTCGAACTCTCGCCCACCAACAACCATCCGCCCCGCGCCCCCGGGACGCGGCTACAGCGCCCGAATCAGCCGACCTGCGCCCCGTCATAATCCAAAAGCTTCCCTTTCATTAGCCCCTTCACAGGGGTAAACTTTGCGATTGAAAAGGTTGCTTAGGCCCCTCCTCAGTCCTTAATTAACCGAATCAACTCTAACAACCCCATGGAATTCAGCCCCGTTGCAGACGTCGTTGCCGATATCAAAGCCGGCAAAATGGTGATCATTGTCGATGATGAAGATCGCGAGAACGAAGGCGACCTCATCTGCGCCGCAGAAAAGATCTCGCCGGAGCACATCAATTTCATGGCGACCCACGGACGCGGCCTGATCTGCGCTCCCATTTTGCCTGCGGCAGCGGATCGACTCGGGCTCCCCCTCATGGTGCGACGCAACACCGAATCTCACGGGACTAATTTCACCGTCGCGGTCGATGCCGCCGCCGGAGTCACCACCGGGATCAGCGCTTCAGACCGGGCTCACACCGTCAAGATTCTCGCGAATCCAATGTCCGAGCCGCAGGACCTCGTCCGCCCCGGACACATCCTGCCTTTGCAGGCCAAGATAGGTGGCGTCCTGAGACGGGCCGGCCACACCGAGGCAGCGGTTGATCTCGCGCGCCTCGCAGGGCTCGAACCGGCCGGTGTCATCTGTGAAATACTCAACGAAGACGGCAGCATGGCCCGTCTTCCCCAGCTTTTCGAATTTGCCGCGAAACACGATCTGAGAATCGGAACGATCGAATCCCTTATCGAGTACCGCCGCACCAGCGAGAAACTGGTCGAGCGGGTCGAGCAGATTAAAATGCCGACCGACTTCGGTGTTTTCGATCTCTACACCTACTCCAGCACTCTCAATCCCGAAGAGCATCATCTCGCCCTCGTCAAAGGTGAGATCAATCCCGACGAACCGGTTCTCGTGCGGGTGCACAGCGAATGCCTCACCGGCGATGTCTTTGCCTCACGCCGCTGTGATTGCGGTGGTCAGCTTCACACCGCCCTCGCCCAGATCGAGGCCGCCGGAAAAGGGGTCCTCGTCTACATGCGCCAGGAGGGTCGCGGCATCGGGCTCGTCAATAAAATGCATGCCTACAAACTCCAGGAGGAAGGCCTCGACACCGTCGAAGCCAACGAAAAGCTCGGCTTTGGCTCAGACCTTCGCGACTACGGCATGGGTGCCCAGATCCTCTACGATGTCGGCGTCAGAAAAATCCGCCTCATGACTAACAATCCGCGAAAAGTTGTCGGGCTCGACGGCCACCATCTTGAGATTGTTGAAAAAGTTCCTATCCGGATTGAGCCCAATGCGGATAACGAAAAGTATCTCAGCACGAAGCGCGACAAGCTGGGCCACACCATTTAGTTCTCTTTTTCATCACCACATTTCCTATGTCAAAATCCGCTCCCGCCACACCTTCGCCAACGCAACAGTCCGGCAAGGTCACCATCGTCGCCTCGCTCTACAACAACACTTATACCGATGCGCTCGTGAAGTCGGCGACAGAGACGCTGGCAAAACTCGCTCCCGACCTCAAACTTGAGATCACCCGGGTTCCCGGTGCCTTCGAAATCCCTGTCGTGGTCGAAGCCGCCGCCTGCGGGGAAGAGCAGCCGCTCGCGATCATCGCGCTCGGCGTCATCATCCGCGGATCGACCGCCCACGCCGATCTCATCGCCGATTCGATCACCAAATCTCTACAGGAAACGAGCGTTTCCCATCTCGTCCCCGTCATTCACGAAGTCCTTCTCGTTGAAAACGCCGAGCAGGCGGAGGCGCGCTCACTGGGCGACGAATTGAATCGCGGACGCGAAGCTGCTGAAGCCGCCGTGGCGATGATTCAGGTGATGGCCTCAATGGATTTTTCGTCCGCTCTTTAAGACTTCTAACAAAAGCCTCAATGACCGACAAAATCGTATTTCTCGATCTCGCGACGACGAACCGCGGCGACCTCGATTTCTCCGAACTCGAAAAGCTCGGGACACTCGTGACCTATCCCATGACCGCGCCGGACGAAGTCGCTGAAAGGATTAAGGATGCAGACATCGTCCTTTCCAATAAAGTGGTCCTCAACGCCGAAGCGATGAGCAGCGCTGCCAATCTGAAACTGATTCAGGTCGTCGCCACAGGGGTCAACAACATCGATCTCGAAGCGGCAAAAGAGCGCGAACTCGCGGTCTGCAATGTAGCGGGATACAGCACCGAGGCGGTCGCTCAACACGTCTTTGCCAGTCTCCTCAATCTCGCATCCAATGTTCATCGCTTTGCCGCAGAACCGGAAAAGTGGGCGGAGTCCCCTATTTTCACCCGCCTCGATTATCCCGTCGCGGAACTGAGCGGAAAAACTCTCGGCATCGTCGGCTTCGGCTCGATCGGTAAAGCGGTCGCCCGGATCGGTAAAGCCTTCGGTATGGAAGTGATCGCCTACGGACGCGAGGGTTCAAGCAACTCCGGTGAAGTCCCGCGCCTCTCACCCGAAGCCTTCTTCGCCGCATCGGAGGTCGTCACCCTTCACTGCCCTCTCACCGAGGACACCAAAGAGCTCATCAATGCGAAGACCTTGAATTTGATGAAGCCGAATGCGATTTTGATCAACACCGGCCGGGGAGATCTTATCGATGAAGCCGCCCTTGTCGACGCCTTGAAAAACGGCACCATTGCCGCAGCGGCGATTGACGTGCTCACACCGGAGCCGCCGCCGGCAGACCATCCTTTCCTCACCGCAGGGCTCGACAATCTCTTCATCACCCCGCACACCGCCTGGAGCGCAAAGGAAGCCCGACAGCGATTGCTCAACGGAGTCGTCGAAAACATCAAGGCATTCAGGAACGGCGAGCAGATCAACCGCGTCGTTTAAGGAGAAGGTTGGGAATCGCCCCTGACAATCGCTCATGAGAGTGCCTCGATTTTCGATCAACCGAAACGGGGCGCACCTGATTGCATTACCGGCTATCCTGTCTCTGTGTGATATCGGAGTGACACTCCTCTTTCAGCCGAAAGCGTATTGGGCCGGCGATCTTTCCCTGGCCTCTGATGCCAATCCCGCAGTCCGGATTGCCCTGAGCATTTCACCCCTGCTGGCAATACCCGCAGCGATAGTCTGGGTCACGTTCATCAGCCTGATGATGACAACCCTCTCACCGCTCTGGCGACGGAGGTCTTACCTGTTCCTCTGCATCGCCCATCTCGTATTTGTCTGGGGATGGATCATAAGATGGGATGGCAGGCTGGGAGCTGCTTTTGCTTTTGTGGCAGGAACGATCGCTATCATCATGCATCGCCAGATACTGGCTGACCGATGCATCGAAAATAGCAAAAAAACATCCGTTTCCGGCTAGCTGCAACAGGGTCAGGTCATCGACTCAACCCTGTCTGGTTCCGACCCGGCGGGCCGATTTTCCCGAGTGTTCGGGTAGGAGATGTTCATCGTCGGAGTGTGAACGGACGGTTCACAGGCTGCGCCCATCAGATCCGTGTGAATCCATCTTCCATCCTTTTCAATCTGTGCAAAAAGATCAGTGCCTTTGAATTTCAACACAGATTTGAAACGGATTAACCGGATTCACACAGATGGCCCTGAACGGCGCGGTTGTATGCAATTCGGACCTTAAAATTCCAATCGGCAGAACTTATTGCAAGAGCTGCTGCATAAGCGCTCTGTAGCGGAAGAGGCTGACTCTTCCGCCCGCGTCCCACCATCGACGACTCCCTCGAAACCGTAAGATTCCAAATGGGTCTCTTCCTCCGGGCAGACAGTGGGGGACAATCGCCCCTTTCAGCCCGGGTGGAAGTTACTCCTCCGTCGGCGTTGCCCGAATCGGCTCGGCCTGGATTGGCGCAGCTTCTTCATCCTCTCCTTCTCCGCCGAAAAGGCTTTTGATCAGGCCTGTTGCCTCCGGTCCCAGCTCAATGCCGGTGGCCTCCTCAATCTTTCCTGTGATCACTTTCGAGGCATCCCCATCTTCGCCCAGCACCTCTTTAAGAGAACTCAGCGATTCCGGCGTAGTTCCCAGCGCTTTGGCCAACCCTTCGGAGGCAAACTCAATCGGGAATTCGCGAAGCTCCAAATCGAGGTCGGAAATAAGCCCGCTCCCCCGCACCGTGATCGCTTTGCCTTCCATTCCCGTGGCCGCGGAAAGCGCAGACGTGAGCGTCGCGGTAGAGGTGAAATCGACCGACTGGCTTTCGAGCTTCATGCTTCCGCTTGTCGAAATCTCTGTTCCGCTTCCCTTAACAAGAAGGTCGCTTGTGATCAATACGCCGGACTCAATAATGTAAGCCCCCGTCACCGATCCGTTTTCACTGATACCAAAGGCCGGAATCAATTTTCCAAGCAGCTCCTGAACCTCTCCGAGAACGGGGAAGGAACCCAACTGAGCGTCATCGATCCGGAAATTTCCACCGCCCCGGACCTTCTCGAGAACGCTGTAGCCCACGCCCCGGAAATTGGCGTAAATCTCTCCAGTCATTTTAACATCCTCTTTGTCAAAATAGGATGCCACCCGCTCCAGAGGCAGGCCACTGATCTCGATCAAGCCGTTAAACGGAGTCGATTCGGCAGTGATTCGAGTGACACCGTTAATGAGAACATCGCCTCCTAACAGACCCAAACTGAAGTGATTGGTCTCGAGAACCCCTTCCCCGAGAGTGAACCGTCCCCGAATGTCGACGAGAGGAAGCCGACGCTCCTCATGATTGAGGATCATACCGCTGTGGTGCTCGTAGAGAACATTGAGTCGCGAATTTTCCACCGCATCGAGAGGAACTGTTCCT
>JARGPH010000066.1 GCA_029213065.1 Verrucomicrobiales bacterium
GCCTACGTCTACGAAAGTTGCGTCGGGTGTGTTCTCTTACGGCTTCAGGTATTATTCGCCTGTTTTGGGGAGATGGATCAACAGGGATCCGATTGAGGAAAGGGGTGGAACGAACCTGTATGGGTTCTCGGGGAATGATGCGGTCAATGAAATAGATAGATTTGGGTTGCTAAATTTTACTTTCTGCATAGAAAGTAACCTTCGGTTTGATGCTCAGGAAGGTGAGCATAACTGGCTCATTCAGGATGTAGGAAAACCACAAATTGTAGGGACTCAGGGTGGTAGTACGATAGTGGGGGCTAAGGATAGTCTGTGGACAGGGTACGTGTTAGTAGACTGCCATTGCTTTTGTGCTGATGGATCCGGTTCCAAAATTTTTAAAAATATTTTTGGAATGAAGGCATACGAAGAAAAGTCTACGGATTTGCTTATGGTGCATCATATAGTGAGAGCTGATTTGAATTTTGATACCGTGCCGGGCCCGCAGGGCAGGGTGATCAGGAATATGGGAAGAGCTTGGAATGAAGGTGAAATTCACGCAGGTAAGGTATTGCTGAAAACCCTTTTCCAAAATCATTATCAACCTACCCCAGATCCCGACCTAGGGCAGTGGGCGAAATGGGGTGAGGGTTCAACGATTGAAGGAGCTAAAGGTCCTTGTGACGAGCTTATTGACGTATGATTGAGCAACCACAAATTTCGTCTTTAGGGTATTTATTTCTTACTCTGTTAATTGGAATTGGAATTGGTTTTCTATACGGCCAATCGAAATCTCTACGAGAATCTGCTCGAGACCAGTTGTATTGGCAATTGCTGATTGAACAAAGAAGAAATCATGCTTCAATGGAGTTGATGCCAGTTGAGTCGGGATTAATTCTGGAGCTTCTACAATACCTTAAGAGAAATCCGATATATTTTTTTTCACGGAAAGAAATGATTAGTCCGTCTGAAGTTCCGGAAATAGCAAGCAGGGTGTTTAAGGCTCAAAAAATAGTCAATAACTCCAATTTGCACCTTACTGAACCTGAGATTAATTATGTGATAAGGAGGAATTTATGTAGGTGATTACGGCTTCAGATATTATGTGCCGGAACTCGGTAGGTGGATCAATCGAGATCCGATTGAGACTCTAGCGAGGATTCGTTGGTTTAAACATAGCTTAGTCGGTAAATACCGTGGATCAAGTCTTGGTGTGGATACTGGGATCCCACAGACACTTGCGCAGGTAGACATGGGATGGCTGAACATTGAGACTGAGTCTAATTTATACATGCTGCCAAAAAATTCGCCTGCAAACACGGTTGATTATCTTGGTCTTCTCGGGCCTCTGGCGGCGCTTTTGGTAGCTGCTGATAAAGCGTTGGCTCCAATAATCGGTTGCGTTTGCGGATTCAACACAAATATGATGTATGATGCTCACTATGCGATGTGCGAATCCTGGAAGAATGGTGGCAGCTTTGAGGATGGGTTGGAAGCCGCTGTAAATTCGGTAAAAAATCAGCCACTTAGAGAAGCGGAAGAAGCTTGTATAGTGGGGGCTGGTGCCGGGATTTTCTCAGCTTTAACTGCTCCTCCGGGAGCGGCGTCTATCTCCACCCTTTTAGGCGGTGGAATAGTATCGATCGGAGCAATGCCAGCAGGCTGCTTGCACGCGATCTTGAGGGCCTGAAAATATGAAGATTAACCATATAGTGGCGGTAGTTCTCTCAATCCTTATTTTGGGTTATGCCCTCGTTAGGTTTTATCATGATGAAAAGAAACTAGATCTTTTTCTAAGATCACTTATCCCAATTTTTATATCCTTTATATTATTAAGGGAAAGGGGAGGGCAATAATTACGGCTTCAGATCCTACCTTCCCGAACTTGGGTGGTGGACGAGCAAAGACCCGATTGTGAACTTGGTCTTAGAAAAGGGGGTCGGGTCTTAGAAAAGGGGGTCGTTTGACAAATCTCAAATATTGGTTGTGTCAGGGTTATCCGGTCGCAAAACCTGTCGGCGGAGCGGACATCCACCGGTCAGCTCTGCAATCGATCAACGCCCTCATTCGCGGGGCGTTCGAGGCGTCCGTTGCATCATCGCCTCGCGTTGACCCTTTTGGATTCCCCTTTGGAACACACATTCGCCAGTCCTCCGCGTTGACTTGACGGCGTCGATTCACGATTATGGGTCGTGTCACCATCCCTGTCAGCGCGTCATTTTTTCAGTCGGACCTTGTTCTTTTTGTCCGTGCCTGCGCTTGCAACCGCCGCTCCTCTTCCTAAGAGCGTTTGGAGTTTTCTCGAAACTCACTGTGTCGAGTGTCACGACGAAGCCACTGCCGAAGGCGGCCTTGATCTGTATGCGCTCGCCGACGAGATCATCGCCGGGGAAGTTCCGGTTTGGACGCATGTGTTGGATCGGGTTTCGCATGGGGAAATGCCGCCGTCGGAGCAGATGCGACCTTCTTCGGAGGAGGTTTCCGGATTTTTGAGCGCGTTGAGTCCTCCTCTCGTTCAGGCAGATCTCGAACTTCGCGAAGTCGTGATGCGGCGGCTTAACCGGGTCGAATATCAACATACCGTCCGTGATTTGCTCGAGATCGAGACGGATCTCATTTCCCTGCTGCCGGAAGACCAATCGGCCGGGGGATTCGATACGAACGGTCGTGCTCTCGCGGTCTCGGCGGAGCAATTCGAGGCCTGGCTCGCGGCGGCGCGGCGGGCGCTCGATGACGCGATCGTTCATGGAGACGCACCCGCAAAAGAAATGACCACCGTTGATTCGTTCCGCGAGGTGGATCCCTACCTCGGCAAGCAGTATGCCCGCATTGATGACGAGGTGGTGCTCTTTCTCCGGAACAAAACGGACTACAGCAAAATCTCGACGCGCAGTCACCGCACGCCGGTGGCAGGGCGCTATCGCTTTTCCTTTTCCGTCACGGCGAGAAACACTGAGGAGCCTCTCGTTTTTTCGGTGACGGCGTCTGATTTCAAACGAACCGGAGCCACCTATCGTGATCTCGGTTTTTATGAGGCGCTTCCGGAGTCGCGTGAAGTGGTCATCGAGACCTATTTGGAAGCGGGATTTGCGATCCAGTTTTTTGCTCATGGTCTTCCCTATTACCTCAAGGATCCAGCGCAGGGAGCTTATCCGGGAATCGGATTCGGTCCGGTCACGATTGAAGGCCCTCTTTTCGAAGACTGGCCTCCGATGAGTCATCAGCAGTTGCTCGGTGAGAATCCCAACGAGGGTCCTGCGGAAACGGAAGGTCGGGCCTTGTTGGAACGATTCATGAACCGGGCCTGGCGTCGACCGGTTAGCGGTGAGGAGGTCGAAAAGAAGCTCGCGCTCATTGAAGCGAAGCGACAGACCGGAGCCTCCGCCATCGAGAGCTTCCGCATTGGTCTTGAGGCGGTGCTTTGTTCGCCTCATTTCCTCTACTTTCAAGAAGGCCACGATGAAATGCTGGCCGATCATGCCCTCGCCGAGCGGCTCTCCTATTTTTTGTGGGCATCCCTGCCTGATGAGCCTTTGCGGGAACTTGCGGACCGCACGTCGAAGGGGTCAACAGTCAAAAATCAAAACTTTTCCGGTCACCTCTCCGCTTTCGCGCTGGACGAGGCCACCCGGCACAACTGCAATCAACCCGCGCTCTGATTCGTCGGGCGATCGCTTGCGCCATCGGTCGCGCGGGCGGCTCGCTGTCGCATTGCCCGCCACGCTACTCGACCCCGGAGCCGCTCTGACTGCGGCTTCGCCTCGCCCTTCGGGTTCCTTTCGGCATCCATCTCCGCTTCGCTCCGATTCTTCGCGGCGAGTGGGCCCGGTCGCCCCGGCCTTCTCGTGGCTGCAGGCATCCAGCCAGCCGGGACTCCCTCCTTTCGCTCCGGCGGGAGTGGGCGTGGGCCGGCCTGAAAACGGAGACAGAAAACTCTTTCATTTAGCCGCCTTCGGCTGCTACGATCATGTCGGAAAATGATCGACCTGACCCAAGACACGCGCCCGAAAAAATCGGGCTTACCCCCGCGAAAAATCGCGTCGGGGTCTTCGGGTCAAAACCCTAACAAACACGCCTACAAAATCGACCCGGAGGCCTTGGAATCATGCCGGGTGCAGCGGCCTACGTCTACGAAAGTTGCGTCGGGTGTGTTCTATTACGGCTTCAGATATTACATGCCCGAGACGGGAAGGTGGGCCTCGAGGGATCCCATCGGGGAGCGGGGCGGAGTGAATCTCTACGGGTTCGTGGGGAATCAGCCGACTGGGAGGGTTGACTTGCTGGGACTCATTCCCCAGCTCTTTGTTCTGGGGCCAGTATCGAAATTTTTACTTTCAAGAGGTGCTGTTGCTGCTGCTGCCGCGCTCACAGAAACCGGCACTTGGTTGTCACCCGTGCCCTTCGATGACGCAGAGCTAGTGAGAATGGCACTCGTTTAGGCCGCTTGGTCGAGGATTTTCTGGGGTGGATCTTCACT
>JARGPH010000011.1:0-18722 GCA_029213065.1 Verrucomicrobiales bacterium
CCCGAACCACGATCTGCGCTTCGTCAAAGCCTCCGTTTCCGTCACTGATCAGGTAGGTGAACGTTTCAACTCCCACGTCCCCGGTATCCAGTGCTCTCGTCGTCGGCAGATTGCCATCCACGGTGTAAACAAACTCACCCTTCGCATTGATCGACAAGGTTCCATACAGACCGTTCACGAGGGTTCCCGACGAGCTCACCGCTCCGCCGGCTTGAGTCGCCCCTCCAAACGGGGTTCCTTCGAATTTGATATTCACCACCCTGATGACATCATCATCCGGTGTTCCGCTCTGATCGACATCGGAGTCATTCCCCAGTGCATTGCCCGAGACGGTCTCGGAACCGCCCTGACCACCTTCAAAAACAGTCACGACATCTTCAACCGCCACCGGAGCATCATTCACTCCGGTCACCGTGATCGTCACCGTTTCCGTCGTCGTGCCGCCGTCATTGTCGGCTACCGTGTAGGTAAAGGTATCGTTCTCGCTCTGCCCCACCCCGAGGTATTCGAACTGACCATTGGGATCGTAGCTGAAAGTGCCGTCAGCGTTCATCGTCACGATACCTTTCGTAGCCGAGGTATCAATACCGGCCACGGTCAGTGGATCGTGAAGCGGTGCCGTGAGCGGACCGTTCGGATTGGCCGCGTCATTGTCATTCCCGAGCACTCCGGCGGCGGGTGTGGAGATGGTCAACACAGCCGCTTCCGTTGTCTTGTAAAAGTCAGGCTCAGGTTCGGGAGCCACATTGCTAACCGTGATAACATCGCTGTCGCTTCCGACTCCGGTATCGTCGTCAGCGATTGTCACTGTCACCGTGTAATCATCACTCGGAGTTCCGGCCACGTCATCATCGATGTACTGGTGCTCAACCGTGAACGTCACCTCACCAGTATTCTTGTCCAGCGAAGTGATCGTCAGCACCGTGGTGCTGTCCGCGCCGGCACTGGTAAAAGTATCCTCAACAGCGAGATCGATTTCACCGGTTTTCGGCAGGGTAAAGACCGAATCAGGAAGACTGTTAGGATCGCCCCAGGCCACCGTGATGGTGTGAGTGTCATTCAGATCCGGATCAATGAAGTCGCCGGTCAGAACCGTCGATTCGCTTTCATTGATGTCCGTTGCCGCAATATTCACCACGGGCTCGTCATTCGCTCCCGTGAGCGTTACCACAACATCCTGAGTCACACCGATCCGGACATTGTCGATCAGGGTGGTTTGATCGCCCCCGTTGCTAATACTGCTGATCGTCAGTGTTTCGGAAGTCGCCGTAGCCGTGAAAAACAGAGTAGCCTGACGATAGGAATTCGATCCACCGACAGGTGAATTGTTAGAGTCGGTAAAAGTTGCTCCCGCAATCGTTGCACTCACCGTCGTCGAATCGGGAGCACCACCGCCGGCGCGTTCATTGTAGTCGAAAAGCAACGCGTATTGCTGCCCCACAACGAGACCTGAAACGGTCTGCGAAATCGAACCATCACGTTGGATGAAGGCGACAGTGGAGGAATTATCACCGTTGTTTGCAAACGGGGTCCCGGGGCCACCGGCGCCGCTGTGATTCAAACCTGCGGAACCAACATGGGTCCAGCCTTCAATACCAGCCGGATTGTTCGGATTGCTGATGTAGCCGGGATAAGTATCAAAGTCTGCAGCATTGGCTTCGAAACCGCCGTTGAAAACCATCTCGCTATCACTGACTACGACCGTGTGAGTCACCTCAACGGTTTCGCCTGCGGAAAGAAAATCGATTTCGGAATTCGGAACCGTATAGGACCAGTCCACCTTTCCGGAACCATCTGCGGGCGTGTCATTCTGCACCGCGCCAAGACTGAGATTATCCAGCAGGGCAGCCTCCTGAGCTGCCGTCAAGGTCGCGGTTCCACCCGTGACGCTCGCGCCGGGGAGAATCTCCACCGTATGCGTATCACTCAAGTCGGTATCGTCGAAAGCGATCGTCCCCGTTGCGGGGGCAGGATCAGGATCGACGCCACCCACGTTGTCGACCGTCTCGGTGACAGTGCCCGTCTGAGCAGGACTCGTGATCACCGGAGAATCGTTTGCTCCTGTTAGAGTCACGACAACCTTTTGAGTCACATCGATTCGAACATTGTCGATCAACGTGGTTTGATCAGTTCCCCCATTCTCGAAGGCACTGATCGTAAGAGTCTCAGAAGTTGCCGTCGCGGTGAAGAGAAGCGTTGCCTGACGGTAAGGGTTCGATCCTCCCACCGGCGAGTTGTTCGGGTCAGTAAACGTCTCTCCTGCAATCGTCGCTGAAACCGTCGTCGAACCGCCGGTGGCCCGTTCATTGTAATCAAATGAGACGGCGTAAGTCTGACCGACAACCAAACCGGAGATCGTCTGAGAAATTGATCCGGTCCGCTGAATGAAAGCAACCGGAGTGGAGTTGGCACCATTGTTAGCAAACGGAGAACCGCTCCCGGGAGCTACTACTGGATTGACTCCAACTCTTCCGGTATGTGTCCAACCTTCGATGGAGCCCGGATTGGCCCCGCCGAGATAACCGGGATAGGAGGTAAAATCAGCTGCATTAGCTGAAAAATCGCCGTTAAAAATCACCCCGGCGTCACTGACAGCTACCATGTGAGTCACTTCAACCGTTTCTCCAGCCGCAAGAAAATCGATCTCGGAATTCGGAACCGTGTAAGTCCAATCGACCGCACCCGAGCCATCCCCGGGCGTATCATTTTGAACCGCGCCAAGGCTGAGATTATCGAGCAGGGCGGCTTCCTGGGCCGCCGTCAAGGTTGCCGTTCCACCGGTCACGCTCGATCCCGGAAGAATCGTCGCGGTGTGTGTGTCAGTCAGATCGGAATCATCAAACGTAATCGTTCCGGTTGCTGCCGCGGGATCGAGATCCGTCCCACCGGCGTTGTCTACCGTCTCCGTGACCGAACCGGTTTGGGCAGGACTGGTAATCACCGGTGTATCGTTCGTGCCCTCGACCGTGATCGTAAGCGTGGTCGAACTGACCTCCCCTTCAACGAGAGAGAAATTATCGATTGAACCGGTCGCACTGTTAAAACCACCCAGACCAACCGATGCAATAGTCGGATTGGAGCCGTAGGTATAACTGCGCAGCGTCGTCCCGTTAATCTTCCACTCAACTTTCCAATTCGCTCCTGTCGTGTCGAGAATCACTTCCAGCTTGGCGCTACCAACAACTTCCGGAGTCAGATCGTGGGATTGCCCGGCCGCAGTCGCAGGTCCGCCGAATGTCTGAATGACCGAACCGGACTCGTCATTCTCCCTGAACAACATCCAGGCAGCCCCGTTGTTTCCGCCGGCTTGAAACTGGGTCGTATCCATCGAAGCGGGAACAAGGCCCCCAAACCCGATTGCCATCCAATCACCTGAAGCCGAAAGATCGGGATTCACATCCGCAGAAAGCGTATACACCTTCCCGGAGTCCGGTGAAAAAGGCAGCCAGGCGGAACCGGTACCGTTGCCTGTTTTGGTACCATCAGCATTCCAAAGACCACTGGAAGTCCAGGCATCCGCCCCGGGTGCCGTATCCGGAGTCGCGCCACTGAGCGCCCCTGAACCCGAAAAATCATCCGCGTAAATCACCCCGTCAGAAATCGTGTAGGTGAATTCCTCTGTTCCAAACTCGCCGGCTGCGAGCGCGCCTGAAGCAGCCGTATTCAGAATGTAGTCATAAGAACCATCAGCATTGAGAGTCAAGGTTCCATACTGACCGTCCACTTGAGTCGCGCCGTCAACATTACCTCCCGCATTGCTTCCAAAAGCGGTTCCCCCGCCGGTGTATTCCACGTGTGTGACGACAACACTGCCGTCTCCCGCCGTCGGAATATCATCGGAGTCGGCATCGGTATCGGCGGCATCACCAGCCGATACCCCGGTTCCACCCATGACGTTGCCACTGGTTCCCGAGACAGTTGTCCCGTCGCCACCGACAGCGACTGTTCCGTTGTTCACACCACCCGCTTCAACGGCAGTGTTCGTGTCAGGGTTAGCGACCGGAGCATCATTCGTGCCCGTGATCACAATCGTAACTGTTGCCGTGTCAGTGCCTCCGTCAGAGTCGGTAATCGTGTAGCCAAACGTATCCGTCGCCGTGACCCCTTCCGCCAGATAGTCGAACTGGCCGTTGGGATCGTAGGTGAAGCTTCCATCAGCATTCACCGTCACAGCAGCACCTCCGGCACTGGTGGAATCGAAAGCCGTCACCGTGAATCCGTTTGTCGTATCGACATCGGAGTCGTTCGAAAGAACTCCTTCGGTTCCATCAACCGTGAGGATAGCGTTTTCTGTCGTCGCGTGAACCTGCACCGCACTGAGTGAAAGGTAATCCATCACAATCCAGCCACCGCGATTATCGAGTCTCTGGATGGTGAGCACGTTCTCTCCTGTTACCGCATTGACTGAAGCTCCTGAAACGGCTGCGGTGGTAATCGTCGTTGCCGCCGTGATCGTTTCTTCGTGAATTTCAACTCCGTTGAACAGAATTCGTATGTCATGTCCACCCACATTCGCACCTCCCAAATAATAGAAATCTACATTGAACACGAAGTCGTCATTGAGTTGACCGGGATCCAGATTGAAATGAATCCTGCTATCTGCATCACCATTTACGAAAGCTCTTTCAAAACCATGGACCCGGCTGGCACCTCCGATGCCGTCGTTAATTCCCTCGTCTTCGAGTACCGTGCCGATCGTTCCCCCGTATTCACCGGCGAAATAATAGTCATCATCTCTGAGATTCGGATTTCCCGGAGCCGCGTTCACTCCGCCCTCCTGCTCAAACTCGCTATTGCCGTTGTTGTCGATACCAATTCGCCAGATCTCAGCGAGAGCACCATCATCAACCGCCACCGGCGCGTCATTCTCTCCGGTGATTTCAATGGTCACCGTCGCACTGGATGTTTCACCATGGCTGTCGGTGATCGTATAGTTGAATGTATCCGTCGCCGATTCACCCACAGCAAGGTGATCAAAACGACCGAAAGGATCGTAGCTGAAACTGCCGTCCGAATTCACTGTGACAAGAGCGCCCGCAGCACTGTGCGCGTCATGTGAGGTCACCGTGATGGCATCATCAGGAGCATTCCCGTCAATATCGACATCACTGTCATTGATGAGGACACCGTCTTCTGCGGCAACCGTGAGAATGCTGTCTTCATCGGTCGTATAGACCGCTTTCGATTCCAGCGTGAGTCGATCAAAGGACATCCACCCCCCGTTGGAATCTGTTTTCGTAATCGTGATGATGTTCTCACCGGTCACAGCCCCTACCGAGGCCGCGGTAAATGCCGGTGTGGTGTGCACCGATCCGCCAGTCGTCGTGATTTCTCCTGTATAAACGAGATTCCCGTTAAATCGCACTTCAAATTCGTAGGGCCCACTTGCGAGACCGCTTGCGCCGTTGGAAACATTATCGACGACAAATCTCAACTCCTTGTCGAGCTCATCGGGAGCGAGATTAAAATGAATCCGCGTCGTTGGATCGCCCCCCGTGAGGGCCCGCTCAAAACCGATCAGCGCACCGCTGTTTCCGGGAATGCCGTCGTTGATCGCTTCATCCTCAGCCACCGTGCCGATGCCATAGGTTCCCGCGAAATAGTAGTCATTGTCACGGGCCGTCGCACTGCCCGGCGCCGGTTGAGATCCGCCGCCTTCCTGCTCGAACTCACCTGAGCTTCCATTGTCCTGACCAAGCTGCCAGACACTCTCGAAGGTGCCGTCATCCACCGCCACCGGCGCGTCGTTCAACCCGTTGACCGTTACCGTAACCGTCGCCGTGCTGCTTCCCCCGTTACCATCGGAGATAGTGTATTCAAAGGTATCCTGAGTTGATTCACCCAATGCGAGATACTCAAACTGACCATTCGGATCATAAGTGAAAGTGCCGTCAGCGTTGACGATTACTGAGGCGCCTTTATCCGAAGCAACCGTCACCGTTCCGGCTGTCAACGCTGTCCCCTGCGCTTCAACAATCGTGATGCTGTCATCTGGAGCAGTGTAGTTCACATCAATCTCGCTATCATTCGCCAATAGATTGGGAGGTCCGCCCACCCAGACCTGCAAGTTTCGAACCGTGTAACTGTTTCCCGTGCCCGATCGATCGAAGGTCCAATCCGGCGAATCTCCACCATTCGGCTGATTACCGAAGCCCATCGCGCTTCCGGTGATCGAAAAAATCATCTCCTCAGAGCCGGGGGTGATGTCCGCTACCTGAAATGAACCGTGTCCCGGGTTCGTAGTCCCACCACTGTCCTTCCAATCAAAGGCTGCATCATCGGAGCCAAACTGCGACCCTCCATCTCTGTTGTAATTACTGGCCCAGAACTCGATAATCCCCGTTGGAATCGTCCGCGATGCGACGTTGGGATGATTTGATTCGATCGTCAGATTCGTAACCACGGTGCCATTCTCGACAATCCCGCTGTAATCAGCAGGCACGCCGACGAGACTTGCATCGGCATTGAAGGCATCCATCGAAACCCAGACAAAATAACTGTCCAGTTCGATGTAATACCCCACTCGCTCGAACGAACCGGGCGCAATACTCGCTGAATTGTCCGTGGTGTAGTTATCGGCGTTGTCGAAGTGCGTGAATCCCACGGTTTCATACAACAACTCGGCACCTGATATGCCGGCATTGACAACATTTCCATTTCCAACCAACGCAGCCGGAGCTGTGACAGTGAGAACACCGTCTTCAGTCGTGGAGTAACCCGTATCATCATTGGCCACTGGCGCGTCATTCCTTCCGTTGACGCTGATCGTCACGGAAGCGCTGGAAGTCACCGTTCCGTCAGAAATCGTGTAGGTAAACGTATCCGTCGTCACTTCGTCGACTGAAAGAGACTGAATCTCGTCAGAAGCGGACGGATCGTAGCTGAAAGTGCCATCCGCGTTGACCATCACAGAGGCCCCCTTGTCACTCGTCACTGTCACGGTTCCGGCAACCAGATTGCTGCCCTGAGCTGAGACGACAGCGATTGCGTCATCCGGAGCATTCCCATCGACATCGAGCTCGACATCATTGGAAAGGAGGCTTTGGCCTCCGCCAACCCAGACCTGAAGATTCCGCGATGAGTAGCTGTTGGGACCGAAGGTCCAATCAGGATGCCCGGTTGGCTGGTTTCCAATACCGATGCCACTTCCAGTGACCGAAAAGATCATCTCCTCACTGCCCGGCGTAATGTCCGCAACCTGAAACGATCCGTGTCCGGAAGCGGTTGTTCCCCCACTGTCTTTCCAATCAAATGCACCGTTGTCAGAATTAAACTGGCCGCCACCGCCCCCGCCGTAGTTGCTGGCCCAAAACTCGATAATCCCTCTGGGGATAGTCCTGGATACGACCTCCGGATGATTTGACTCAATCGTCAAATTCGTGACCACCGTGCCATTCTCAACAATGCCACTGTTGTCCGCCGGCACGCCGACAAGACTGGCGTCCGGATTGAAAGCGTCCATTGAGACCCACACCCAGTAGCCGTCCAGCTCAAGGTAGTAGGCGACACGGTCAAAGGAACCCGTTGCGACACCGGCCGAGTTATCCGTCGTGTAATTGTCCGCGTTATCGAAGTTCGTAAATCCGACAGTCTCATACAACAACTGCGCACCGAAAAGACCGGGAGCAGTGACGTTGCCATTCCCGATTACGGTCGAACTATTGTCTTCGTCGAAATAGTAGCGGTCATCCACCGCCACCGGAGCGTCGTTCGTTCCCGTAATCGTGATCGCGACGGTCTGCGTATCCACGCCGGTATCATCATCCGTGACCGTAACCGTGTAGGTCAGCGTCAGAGTCTCCCCCGCCGCCAGAAAATCAAAAGTCTCCGGTTTGCTGCTACTGTCAAACGTCCACCCCACCGTTCCGGTAGTGGCATTGCTCAGGGTCAACATCGGCAGCACGTCAGCATTGGTCAGGGGACCGCTCGAACCACTGATCGCAACAGTACCGTTGACCGTTGCCACGGTCGTGTCGAGGGTTCCCACGTCGGTAACGGTGAGAGTGCCACTGACTGACAATGCCGCATCTGTTTCCGTGAGAGACTCCGCAGCCGAATCAAGTGCACCAACCGTGATCACCGGAGCAAGATTGCTTACCGTCACCGCTGTCGAGTTCATCCCCGCAAGGGTATCGTCGTCAGTCACCGTAACACTGATCGTGTAGCTGTCCGAAGCGGTGTTCGCAGGGTTGTCATCGAGGTATTGATGATCGACCGAGAAGACCCGTGTCGTCGGATTCCAATCGATCCCATCAGCCACCTTCGTCAGGGCAGTCGTGCCCAGGGTGAACGATTGCGTATTACCCGGGCTCGCCGCGTCCCCCCAATTGAGATTGATCGTAAAGGTATCGAGCGTGCCGGCATCGCTGATCGTTCCGGCGAGTGTCGCCGTTCCATTTTCACTAATCCCTGCAGGTGCAGTCAAAGCAACCGTCGGCGCCGCATCGGAAACCGTCGTGACGACTTGAACGATCTGACTCGACACGTTCGTCGGCACAGGACTGGATGCGAGCTGCGCGACCTCTGCGGCCGACAAGGCCCGGCTGTAAAGGGCGATGTCATCCATCGATCCGAAAATGCCATCAGTAGAAGATCGTCCTAACAGCTGCAGCGCATCGGTATTAGCCAAACCATCCCCGTGAAGATAAGTCTGCGTGTGGTTGAGGACACCATCCACATACTCTCTGCTGTCTCCGGAATCGAGCACGTAGGTCACGTGATGCCAATTGCCATCAAGCACCGAACTGCCACTATTGCTATGCTGATTGTAGTTGTGCTTCCCATTGATCCCGTCGTTCGGGAAGGTATCGGTTCGCAAGTTAACCTCGTCGGTGCTTCCTGTCCGGTTGATAATCCAGGATGGATTTCCAGAGGTGCTGCTTCCATTGCCTTTCCGCATAATCCGGAACCAATCGTCATTGTCAGCAAGCTCCGCCTTGATCCAAAACGAGACCGTGAGTTGATCATCGATTTCACCAAGTGACGCCGAGTGCGCAACGTTGATGTAACCGGCATCCTCTCCGTTAGCGACCCCGCCACCGTTGAGAGCAGCAGGAGCATCGCCTGTCGAATAACTGATACCTGCACCCGAAGTGGTGCCGTCATTGCCATTTGCCGTGCCGTCTCTGGCATCACCTTCATCGAAATTGTAGAGTGCCTCCAGCTTGTAGCCTAACGTTTCCCAAACCTGAACGCTCACCGTTAGATTGTCACTTGCCGTCCCCGTCGGGTCATCATCGGCATAGGTATGGAGCAAGGTAAACTCGCCCGTGACCTCGTTATAGGTACCATCGGCTGCTGCCAAATTTGCAAGGTCGTAAACCCTGAGATCCGGGTCATTTCCATCGGCCCAGTCCACTGTGACGGTGTAGCCGTCGCCGTTGAAATCAGCATCAGTGATCGTCCCTGACAGAGCAGTCTCGGTGCCCTCATTCTCACTGGTGATCGCCACACTGGCCAGTTCAGGTGCATCATTAACGCCGCGAATCGTAATCGTAACCGTCTGCGTAGCAGTCGTATTCTGACTGTCCGTCACTGTGATCGTGTACTCAAGAACCAGATTTTCTGATGCGACTAAATAATCAAAGGCTTCGCTGCCACTATCAAATGTCCAATTGAGATCCGCTGTCGTCGCCGTATTACCGATCACAGGATTGGTCCCCGTTGTCAGCATCGCAAGCAACGCAGCATTTCCGAGCCCGTTGTCATCACCCGTCACAACCACGGAAGTAACCGTAGCCGAAACCGTATCGCTGGTATCGAAATCTGTCACGCTGAGGGTTCCCGTCGTGTTCAGCCCCGCATTGCTTTCGGCAAGTGTTTCAGCAATAGAATCACCTGTATCAACCGTTATCACCGGAACGTCATTGGTCCCCGTAACCGTCATTGTCAGAGTCGCCGAACTGCTGCCGATCCGGCTGCGAAACAGTGTTCCGTCCCCCGGATCTTCCGGATGTCCCCAACCGGCGTCATTGGGATCCGTTGAACTGGCTCCCCCGGATTTCATGAGGAAACCGGACTCAATTCCCGCCCAGCTGGATTCACCTGAAGCACTTTGATTGAAAAATCCATATCCTCCGCCACCGTTTCCAGTCCGGATTTCAATATCGAACCAACCGGCAACACCCGTGGAATTAGTAAAGGTTCCCGCATCGGCAGTGTTCCAGCCCCCGGCATTAACGATCAAGGTCCCGTCGATAGTGAGACGGTTAGTGTCGTCACTCATCATCAGGAAATGCGTGTCTCCTGCCTCGAGGAAGATCTGTCCCGTGTAAATAATCGTCTTGTTTGCAGGATCCCCCCAGGTGGAATTCCTGTCAGCATCGCGAGGTCCATTGTCAGCCCAGTAGGCATCAGGCCCGAGTGAGGTTCCCAGATTCCCCGGGTTCGGAAGAGAGCTGTTGTTCGCAACGTTCACAAATCCAGCGATCAATCCCGGACTTCCCTCATCAGAAATCGTATAGGTAAACTCATCAGTCCCTGTCTCCCCCGCTGCAATCGTATCACTCGCAGCATCATTCAATTCGTAGGAATACGATCCGTCCGGATTGATGATCAACCTGCCGTATTGGCCGTCCACTGGCGTTGCCCCCGTGACGACGCCTCCCGCTTCCGATCCAACAGGAGTGCCTCCACCGGTGTATCCAATCCCACTGACAACCACTTCACCGGCAATCACCGAATCAGGACTGATCGTGCCGTCGTCCGTGTCAGCGTCTCCATCCGCCGCATCACCGGCAGTCGCGCCGGTATGCCCTAATACATTCCCGCTCGTTCCTGAAGGAGTCGTCCCATCACCTCCCGCCGTTTTGTCGGCGTTGTTCGAACCACCCGCCTCAACAACAGTGTTCGTGTCAGGGTTTGCTACCGGAGCATCATTCAACGCCGTCAGGGTGACGTCATTCCCATCGCCCCCGGTATAGGATACCGTGTATGAATGACCATTTTGCGTGTGAGTTGCCCCTTCTGCCAGACCTACAAAAGTGCCCGTAATCGCTCCGCCTGCAACCTTACTCAAAATGATTATAGTGTCACCCGTCGCCACATTAGCGACCGACTGAACATCCAGAATTGATCCGGTCAAATCAACCGATCCACCCACCTCTAACAAATCCCCATTTGAGGTCCCGTCGAGATCGACGGTGAACGTTCCCGTGGCGCTGGAGAGGTCGAGAGAGCCCACATTCAAAGTACCGGTTTCGTCGACACCTGTCACTCCCGGAGAGAGAGATCCCGCTGTGACAGTCACCGCAGCATCGGTCGATCCGGATCCGGTCAAAATCGCACCACTGCCATTTAGCGTGTAGGCACCGCCTCCGGTATGCGCGCCTTCCAAATTAAGAATCCCGTCAGTGATCGCAGTCGACCCTGTGTAGGTATTATCGCCCGATAATGCTTGAACTCCGGCTCCCGACTTTATGATAGAGATAGCATCTGTAATCGTTCCCGCGTAGGTGTGATCAGCCGCATTCGAAATCGTGAGAGTTGCTGCGGAAGTACTGCTGACTCGTCTGGTTACGGCCCCCTGATCAGTGAGACCCGCAATTGTCTGATCATTGCCAGCAAGGAGAAGCTGACCGTGAGAAGACGACATTCCACTGTTATACGACACTCCGAGGACCACCACAGTGTCAGACGGCAAAGCGTTTGCCACATTGGTCTGCACACGCCCGCTCCATCTCACACGGGTTTCGTACCAGTCATTTCCTGTAACATTCAATTCGGTTATGCCACCACTATGAAATTCGATAGACCCGCCATCGAGATCGATGGGATTGGTGTCAAACCTGACGATTCCCGAAGAATTGTTTACTACAAATCCATAATTCATTCCGGGAGGGCTCGTTACCCCGCCGGTCACGACAAAGGTTCCCCCGGCGTTCGAAATCCGGGACCAACCGCCGAGAGTGATTTCACCTGTCCAGGTATTTGAGCCACCTCCATTTCTCAATGGCCCCAAATTTCCGCTTCCAGTGTTGTTATTTCCATCAACCGTAATTGGCTCGGCAATCGTCAACCCGTCACCGCTGATGAGAACCTGTCCCGTTGTGGAAACAATCGTTCCCGCTGATGTCGCCCCGAGAGCATTATCGCTCTGCACGATCAATCTACCTGCATTGACATTTGTTACTCCAGTGTAGGTATTGTTTCCGCTGAGCGTAAAATCGCTCGTTCCAGCCTTGGTCAACTGAAGTCCACCGCTCAGTACTCCGGTAAAAGTGCTTGGTGAAGTGGACGTTACCGTAAGCGTTGCCGTTCCGGTACTGTCCGTCACAATGGCAGTGGACGAAACCTGCCCGGCCGTCACGCTGGAGACTTCAAGATCATGGCCGTTGAGGTCGATCATCCCTGAGGCATTGCTCGAATTAGCTACGACGAGAGCTGGCGGTGTCGTGAACGCATTATCCACATTCAACGTAATGGCCTGCCCCCAATCCGCACGAAATGTCCCAGCCGTGTTTCCGGCAACATTAAGCGTCAAACCATGCCCCGAAAATGTGCCCGTCCCAATATTGATGGGGTTGGTTTCCACTGTAATTCCAGCGGCCCCCGAGGAATCATCATAAAGAGCGAGATTATGATTCCCGGAGATGCCACCGGAAATCACAAGACTCGTGTTTGCGTTGATCCGAGTCTTAATGCTGGCGCTGCGCTCTAAAGTAACATGCCCACTGATTTCGCTGGCACCGCCACCTACCACATGGATCGCTGAGCTGGAAAGCCCGGGCAAACCGCTGCTATTTGCAAAAATCGGCCGACCCACTTCGACATTTCGCAGCTGCAAAGTCGAGGAGCCATCAATGTGTATCTCACTGGTTCCACTCACCGCGTTATCAGAAGCCAGTTCAAGGATGCCCTCGGACACCGTCGTCACACCCGTGTAAGTGTTCGAGCCGCCAAGAACAAGCGTACCCACGCCTGTTTTCGTGAGATCCCCATTACCTTCGATTACAGAATTGATCGTCGCATTGACGTCGGCTTCTATCGAGCCACTATCAATCGTAAGCTCACCGCCAGTCAGAGTGAAGTTTCCGCTCAGAAAATGCAACGCTCCCACGGTGACATCGCCGGAAATCGCTATGTTGCCACCCGCACCATCAAAAACCACCTCATGCCCTATGGTCAAAGATCCAACCTGAGAATCCCAGGATGCTTGATCGGTAACCGTAATCTGAGTCAACGTTCCCGTTAGATGGGCATAGTGCGCTCCCTCGAGGCTCAGGGCCTCGGAACCATCCGCCTGTCCCTGATCGAGAATCCGGCGTTCCCCCTCCTCAAAAAGTCCAAACATCGAAGAGTCGCTTTGCCCGAAATCATATTCGTCCAGCAAACCGAGAATGTGCCCCTGCTCGTGCATGAGCACGCTGAGCATATCGACACCGCCTCTCGCGAGACCATCGACACCCTCACCACTGACCGCACGAAGAATGCCGTCAATCTCTACAAACTCTTCATCCAACCACTCGGTATTATCAACAAACCAGTCTTCCCCCGCGGCATTGTAATCGATATAAATTGAATCCCCCTCAGCAAACGCCAGCGCCGATCCCTCCAAATCTGTCACCACGTAGTTAATTTGCGCGAGAGCCTCGAGCTGATCAGCGGAAAGCCCCGTCTCCTCCCAACGATCAATTGCTTCAGCGGCGAGCCGCTCTAAATCGCTCTCAGTGAAATTGAGATCCTCATTTCCAAGTCCTTCAAAAGAAAACTGCGAAACGGCATCAAGCCCTTCATCCAACGCGGAAGAAGTGTGAGCGACCGACTCCTGTGCCCCCTGATCATCCGCGACCGGCTCCTCTACCGGCATGGGTGAACCTGAAAACAGAACTCTGGGCTCAAGCGCTTCAGCAAACAGCGGTCTCTTATTCGCCTTGATAGCGGATGCCCCGCTGCGATTGCCACGTTGATTACCCGTTTTGGAGCGCATTTCGAGCCATTCCCGATAGGCACGAGCCATGGATCGGGCAAAAAACCAGCGCTTACGACGTGAGGAAGTCGTTTTATTCATAATAAGAGGGAAAATTTACAGAGAATGTCTAAAAAGATCGGAGGGGGCGTGGCCGGGAAACCAATGTCAAAACCAATTCGCAAAGTTGCTAACTCTCGCATAAAGGCACACCGTCTAGTGTTGCCCTACACGACAACAAAGTGACGAATTTAATCTACGCGATTGCGTATCCTCCTTCAAAAGCACCTGTCGGAAAGTGCTTAGCTTCAACTGCAAAAGGGATAAATGCGTCAAGTAAATCCAACCCTGTTGAGTGCCTGAGGCAACCCTCTTGACTCACCCGCCAGATCGCCTTGACACCCTTTTTTGCCCATCTCAAACCTTCCGATCCGTCTGCCTTATCGAAGCGCATCAGCGATACCGTTGGCCTTTCTCCAATCATCATTTGAACCATTCGGATGCGCATTCCCTGCGGTAATATCGTCGAAGGCGACCGAGTTCAATCGACGCCCCATGACCGAGTCCACCGTGAGAACCTCGCCCTGCGCGTGAGAACCGTTAATGGCGGGGGCAAAGAACACCTCGAATGAGCCCTTAACCCCGCTGCTCCAGGCCGGAGCAGCGGTCTCCACTTTCACAAAGTAGGAGGTATTACCGATTTCAAGGCCGCTGAACTTCGCGATCCAGCCTCCTGACAAGTCGGCCACCACCGTCATCGATCCGCCGCGCAGCACCGAGCCATCCGCTCCCATCACTGTCAAAGTAATCACCGATCCCGGCAGAGCCGTTCCCGAATAGGTGGGCATCAGCAAAAGCAAGGGTGTAACACTTTCACCGGCCGGGGTCTGTCGCTCCGCAAAGCGAAACCCTTCGAGAATTCCCGATCCGCCCACTCCGAAGAACTCACCGATCTTACCTCCGGTCGATCCAACGACCCGAACCACGATCTGCTCTTCGACGAAGCCACCGCTACCGTCACTCACCAGGTATATAAACGTTTCCACACCGACGTCACCGGTGTCGAGCGCACGGGTAGTAGGTAGATTTCCGTCCACTGTGTAAACAAAGTTTCCGTCAGCATCGATTGAAAGCGTTCCATAAAGGCCGTCGACCTTGGTCAAACCGCCTTCAACCACCGCTCCGCCGGGATTGGTCGCCCCACCAAACGGGGTTCCATCGAAGCGGGTATTCACCACTTTGAGGACATCGTCAATCCCCTGACCGTTGATATCAACGTCAGAGTCATTCGCGAGCGCGTTTCCGCTCACCGTTTCAGATCCACCCTCCCCGCCTTCGAAGACGGTCACGACATCTTCGGTAAGCACAGGATCGTCGTTCGTTCCCGTGATCTTGATCGTCACCGTCTGGGTGTCTGAGCCCGTCGCCGGATCGCTCGCCGTGATCGTATAAGTCAACGTGAGGGTTTCTCCCAGGGCGAGGAAATCAAAGGTCGTCGCATTGCTGTCGAACTCCCAACTGATCGTCCCCATCGTAGCGGGCGCGGTCACAATCGGGTTCGGACTCGTGAGGCGGAACATCGCGAGAAAATCAGCATTGGTGAGAAGATCCGGTGATCCCGCTATGCCTACAGCGCCGTTGATCGTCGCATCCACATTTCCGAGATCGTGAACCGTGAGCGTGCCGGTGACATTCAACGGTGAATCGGTCTCGGTCAGGTTCGCGCCGGCAGAGTCTCCGCCTCCCACGATAATAACGGGAGCAAGATTGTCGTTTTCGACTTCCTGAAAATCGATCCGCTGCTGACCACCGCCGAAAGTATAGGTGCCGGCCCCATCTGTCGCGGGCGTCAAAGGGTCGAAGTCAGCGTCGACCGCGTCGATCAGATTAATAACATCTCCGGGCACGTCGCCCGGATCATTGCCGTCGATGTTGATCTCAGAGTTAGTGCTCGGCTTCACGTTAAAGGTATCGCCTTCGCTTCCGCCTTCGATGAAGACTTCGCTTCCAGCCGTCACCGTTCCTGACAAATCAACCGTGCCGCCGGACGCATCATTCGTCCCGACTTGATCGACTGTAATCGTGATGCTTCCACTGGCCGCTTCGAGTTCGCCATTGGACTCGAGAACAAAGTGATCACCCGCATTCAGACTGATGTCAGCTCCGGAGGAGATATCGGCATCACTGATCGTGATATCATCTGAAGTGATCGAGATTTCTCCGGCAAGGGAGAGTTCACCGCTCGTCGTCACGGTCACCTTATCATCGACACCGACCACCGACGTGCCGGGATCTGTCGTATCAATGTCGATCGCAGTGATACCCACACCGCTGATTGTAACGCTGTTGGCGGTGCGGGAAATCACAGTGACTCCGGCCGTTGAGATTACACTCGCCGCATCGGCCTCACTGATCGTGTAGGTGTTGGCCACCGCGTCATAAGACACTGTGATATCGTTTTCAGAATCACTGGTGATATCAGTGATTTCGAGGATGCCGCCTGCGGAGAGTTCCACATGCGTTTCGGGCGGCCCTGCAAAGAGAACCACATCGTTTCCGTCACCTCCGACATAGGTGATCACAAAATCCTGACCACCGACCGTGACCGTAGCCGATTCAGGCAGGCCGGCGAAAGTTCCGGAGACAGAATCAGCGGAACCATCGTTGTCGATGATGACATAGGTCGATCCAGCCGGTGCTACAAATCCACCGAGAAGACCGAGACTGAGTGAACTTCCTGTCAAATCAACCGCACCGTCATCGTTGGCTGGATTTTCAGGATTCACGATGATCTGATCGTGACCGCCAGCGACTCCCGCCCCATTGGTTCCTGCGATTTGAATTTCAATGACGCCACCACTGGCTGTGAAGTCAGCCTTGATTGTTGTCGTATCCGTCGTGTCGTCGGCTCCGATTTGGAAAGTTCCTCCGCTTTGTTCAAACTCGCGGTTGAGGGTTGTCTCCTCACTCGTGAAATCAATGATCGCCACATCCTTGAGCGTGCCATCAGTGAAGTTGAACGTTTCCCGTCCTCCCCCTTCAACGATATTTCCGCCCTGAAGGTCGAGAACACCTCCACCAAAATGGATCGTTCCGCCTGTGTTGGAAGCGTTCGCTGAAGTCCCGCTCGCGTCAGGGTCCGCCAACAGAATCGAATTGGCCGTTACCGTTCCGGTATCGAAACTCAAGGTTCCGGTTCCACTGCCATTGCCGGCATTGTGAAGGCCCACTACGACCTCATCGAGAGTCGCGTTGAAGGTTCCCGCCGACATGTCGAAAACAGCGACAACCACATTCCCTGTGTTGGCGGCATTCCTCCCCACACTCAGATCGGTCGCCGCATTGAGATGGCCGCCCAGATTCAAAGTTCCGCCTGAATCGATCGTAACGCTGGCGTTCGTTTTCCGGCCTCCCACCGTAAAGACATCCACATTGACGTTGTTGGTTCCACCTCCGAACTCAACACTGCTTGTGATGGAATTCCCCCGTGCCGGCGAATCACCAACCACAATGTTCACTGCGGTGACAGCGTTCAGCCCTGCATCGGAAAGCTCGAGGTGACCGCTCGCGGTTCCTTCGGAGCCCGATGTATTGGTCATCGTTCCCAACGCCACCGTATCGACATTGATCGTAACCGAAGCAGCCGCTGAAAAATCAACCGTTCCGGTAATGGTGCTACTGTTAGCCGCGTAGGAAGCATCTCTCGTTCCAATCGCAATCGTCTCGTCTCCGTCTCCATTACCAATCGAGACGTCTCCGCCGGTCACCGTCAAAGTCGCCGTCGCAGGAACCGGATCGGCGTCAGTGACCGTCGCCACGTTCAAATCATCTGCGGTGAGCCCTCCCTGAAGAGTTGTGTTTCCTTTTAAGACAGTGAACGCATCGAGCGCAGCAATCCCACCGACCTCGCCGGTAACGGTTGCAGCCCCGGTTCCGGTATTGATCGTTAAATCGAAAGTGCCGTCTACCGCGCCGTTCATAGCAATAGATCCATTCACGTCCTCGGTATCCAGAAGGACATCCGCGGTCAGAGTGACGTCACCATTCAAGGTGATCGCATCGGCAACAAGATCGGCTCCGAGATTGATTTTCTCCGCCGTGACCGTCACCGCTCCATCGATATCAGATTGAAGACCATTGAGACTTACGGTGTCCCCGGCTTCCAAACCGGCGTTGGAAGTTTCCGGGCCGGTCACATCGATAGAAATCTCATTAATTCCAGTCGCGTCAATCGTGACACTGTTAGCGGTGCGTGAAATCACAGTCGCTCCTGAAGTCGCAATAACGTTTGCGACATCGGCCTCACTGATCGTGTAAGTGTTCGCTCCGGAATCGTAAGTCACCGTGATATCGTTGACCGAATCCGTCGTGATATCAGTGATACTGAGAACGCCGTCTTTCACCCCGACCTGAGTCTCGACGCCGCCATACAGCACGACGTCATTTCCATCGCCACCAAGGTAGCTGATCACGAACTGCTCGCCGCCCGTGGCAGTAACAACAGAACCCTCCAGCTGATTGCGGAAAATTCCGGTTACCGGATCCGCCGCCGTGTCATTGTCGATAATGACATAGGTATGCCCGGGAGCAGGCCCCGTTGAGACGGTCACCTCCAGAGTCGGACGGAGCAATTCACTGACCGCCCGCTCGAATATCGTTCTTCCGTCAGCCGAAAGAGAGGTCACATTCGAACCGGTATCACCCGCGAGAAACAATCGATCACCACCGGCGATACGACCATCCGCACCCAGAGCATCGCCTGCGCTCCATTTTGCAGCTACGATATGAGCGCCGCCATTTCCTGTCGCAAGGATCG
>JARGPH010000011.1:18732-158292 GCA_029213065.1 Verrucomicrobiales bacterium
GTCCCGCCTCCGACAGAGGCATTGGCGATCGCATCGTAATTATCACTGTAGATGTCAGCAGGATTCCCGAGGCCGGCAAAAAGTGAATCAGCTTCGCCAGCAGGAGTGAGCGTGGTTTCAGCACCGGCTGCAGATGCCGAGTTGACTAAACCTCCCGTATCCACCCAATCCCATCGACTGTTCCTCGCGATGAAAGAACTCATGAGAATTGTCGGCGTTTCGAGGTCTTCCCAAAAAGCGACTTCCGCTTCTCCATCAGCAAGATCGCCGCCACCGTTATCATAGTTCCCACTGTTCGTAGTCCGACTGACAATGACCAAATCCGCTGAAGCAAGCAGTGCCTGGTCCGCGAAAGTGAGGGCGTTAAAAGTCCCCGTGGTCACATTGGCACCAAACTGACTCGTCAGGAAATCAATCGTATCCTGATCGGAGACTGCATTGTCTGTCACCAGAATCACATTGGGTTGCGACGATATAAAATTGACCGAACCGGTCACAACGAGTTGATCGTAGTTTCCTGCTCCGTCACCGGTCGTCGTACCATCGATGTCGACGATATATTCACCACCGAAGTTCAGATTACCTGTCGCTAAATCTCCTGCGCCACCAACTCCGGGTGCAATGATTCCGGAAGATACGATCTCCGCATCAATAGAGCCGGTTCCTCCCAGGACCGCACCGTCGGCGACCATGTAGGTATCACCACCGGTATGGGTGCCATTCACATACAAGGTTCCCGATTCGATATCAGTCACGCCTGTGTAAGTATTCGTCCCGCTGAAAATGAAGTCAGAAGGTGCCGCCGTCGAAAGCGACAGACCACCATTGGAAATGTCACCGGATATAATCTTATTCCCGGATCCCACCGAAGTAATCGCACGGGTCGCACCACCGAGATCGATCGCGTTACTGAAGGTAAATGGATTCACCGAGAGAATCGAGAAATCGCCTCCCACCAGCACTTCATTATCAACCACCGGCTGTTGGAAACCCTGTGCAGCAACCGTGCCGCCATTGATCGTAAAGGTCCCCGACCCGAGACCATCGCCATTCCCGCTCGTGAGGACGAGCGTGCCATCGTCAAGAGTCATGCCGCCGGCGAAGGTATTCAGCCCTCCCAGGTTGAGGAAGCCACTGCCGGCCTTCGTCAGGCCACCGGCCCCGGAAATGACACCGTTAATTTTAACAGCGAAATTTCCGTTGTTGGAAGAGTTGATTGTCGTGATCTGTCGGTCCGTAGCTCCGAGATCAACGTTTCCATCGAAGAACAATGGCCCCACAAAACCGAGTTCCCCCGTCGTGAAGTCTCCGTTCACGACGACATCATTCGCCAGGGTTACCGGACTGTTGCTATTAACCGTGTTGGTAATCGTGATGCCGTTTTGAAGAGTCAAAACACCGCTACCGAAACCTGTGTTCTGCGCAACGCGAACGGTGCCGGCGCCAATCGTTGTTCCACCTTCGTAGGTATTTGCCTGTGTAATTGAGAGTGCTCCTGCTCCGATTTTCCTGAGACTGCCCTGACCGCTGATGGTGTTGTTAAGCACCACATCGTTGCCATTGGTATCGATTGTTCCAGTCACCCCCGGGTTGATGACGACGCTTTGAGGGACCGTCATGTCACTGTCCAACTGGACCGTCGCCGACCGGGTAAAGGTGATCGTGTTCGCGGCATTCCCCAGAGCGCCGGCATTGGAAACCACCAGGGTACCATTACTGTTATCGAGATCGATACCGCCCGTGAAACTGTTTGCCGCGTTCGTGAGAGTAAGCACGAGACCGCCCTGATGTTCGAGACCGGTCGTTCCGCTTATGACACCGTTGATCGTAAGATCCCTTTGCAGGAAAATGTCAGACACTCCGGTTTGACTCAACTCAACGTCGCCATCGATCGTGATCGTTCCCGACGAACTGCCATCTATGATTGTTCCCCGAACAATAAAGCGTTGGGTATCAAGAATCAGATCGGAAGCGATCGTTCTGTCGCCACTGGCGATGAACCACTGCTGACCGGAGTCAACATCTGTTCCCACTCGAACGGTATGGCCATCCGCCCCGAGGGCCGTATCGGTTCCCAGAGCCCATCGCGCATTGGAACCATGAAGAGTCGTCGTGCCACTCAGGCCGCTGTTATCACCGTTAAAAAAGGCGGCGCCATTGCCGGCCGTTTTTCGGAAGTGGGCATTCGCGGCAGTGATATCGGCCTCGATCTCGATAGGATTTCCTTCGGTCCCCAGACTGGTGCCGGGAACCTCATTTACATACACCTTCACCCCATCCGAAGTCAGGTTAAGGGCATGACCGCCCGTCAAATTAGCCTCCAAATTCAGTGTTTCGACGTCGAGCGTTACAGCCCCGCCAAAATCGAAATCAACCTCGGAATTCAGCGGTCCGGCAAGGGTCAGCGTGTCGTTGCTTCCGACCGTATCCGCACCGTTCGCTGACACAAGGCTCAGCCCGGCTGTTACGAGACTCTTCGGAATCCGTACCGTATTGGCATCTACGACAGTCACCCCCGCAGTGGAGGAAAACATAACAAGGCTCGAATCAGTGACGATGTAGTCCGTTCCATCATCGGTGATCGTGATATCATCCTGTGAGTCATTATTGATGTCGGTAATGATGAGCTGCCCGCCAACGACCTCGACACTCGTCTCCGCAAGACCGAAGCTCTCAAGGACAACGTTGTTTCCCGCGGCCGTCCCGTCTTCCGTGTTGTAACGGACCTGGAACATGTAGTCCTGACCTCCGAAAGTGAGACTGAAAACGTGTCCCTCCGGCATTCCTGTAAACGTGCCGGTAATCGCATCCGAGGTCGTATCGTTATCGATCAGAACAAAGACTTGTCCCGCCGTAGCAGCGAAATTCAAAGTCAGGTCGAGCGTGCTTCCGGTTAGGTCCAGCGCACCGTCGCCATCAGTGTCGGCAACAAGGATCTGATCGTGCCCGCCGGCAACACCTGCTCCGGCAGCGCCATCAATCTGAAGTTCAATCGTTCCCCCGCTCGCGGTGAAGTCGCCTTGAACCGTCATCGAATCGACCTCTCCGTCGCCCCCGATTTGAAGCGTTCCGCCCTCCTGTTCAAAATCAAAACCGAGCACACTGACATCCTTCAAAATACCACCAGTGAGATTGTAATCGGCGATCCCAACTCCATCAGTGATCGATCCATCGAGAATATCGACTTCGCCACCACTCTGATTGACCGTTCCGGTACTGCCCTCAGACGTTCCAATCGCCATCCGGACATCGCTTGTTTCGAAAATGGCATCACCGCCAACATTGAGAACGCCGAGGCCACGCCCCTCGCCCTTCGTCGTAAGATCGCCATTCAAGGTCTTTATTCCCTCTCCGAGAATAACCGTATTTGCCGTCACCGTTCCGGAATCAAAACTGAGGACACCATTGGTAACGGGATTGTAATCATCCCGGGCATCGCGGTATGCAATATCGAGAAGATCCAGCGTGGCATTGAAGGTGCCGCCATTCAGATCGATCGTTCCCCTCGTGGAATTGGTCGTGCCTCCCTGGGTTTCACCTATGACGAGGTCGGTTTCCGCCCCCGCAGAACCGGAAAGGGTCAGAACGCCACCGGCAGCAGCGAACTCGACAAGAGCGTTCCCCCTGTGTCCACCCACGGTAAACGTGTCCACCTTGAAGGTGTTCGCAGCTCCCAGCGTCAAGACGCTCTGAGGTTGCTCGCGATACATTTCCGACTGAGAAATCACGACCGTGGTCGAATCCACGTTATTCGCAGCCGCGAGGAATACATCACCGTCAGTGGTGCCATTGAGGCCGACAGTCTTGCGTTCACCCAATACAAAGGTGTTCAGAAATGCGTCAAAAGTGGCCGCGTTTCCTAAATCTAAAACGCCGGTGGTATTGAGTGCTGTATTGCCATTGTATCCCACATACAAATTCGCGCGATCCGAAGACGTTCCGACAGTCAGCACAGCGTCATCCTCAATCGTGAGCGTTCCATCCGAACCCTTCTTCCCGATAAAAATATCATCAGCGAGAATGGTGTTGTCATCGCCGAGCTTCACACTCCCGAGCGATTTCAGGGCACTGGAAGACTGATTATCGGCGACCGTCACCGTTTCAACATCAATATCGACGGTACCAGCGGCGGAAAAATCGATCGTTCCCGTCGTCACTGCGGCGACAGCGGCGTCATCATTGATCGCGGCTGAAAGCTCTGTTCCGGCACCATCTCCAACCTGCACGCTGCTTCCAAGCACAGTGACAAGAGCAGATTTCCCGTTCTTCCCGGAAAGAAGATTATCCACCGCGAGATTTCCACTAACGGTGAAAGTTCCCCCTTCGATTAAAACAGAACTGGAACTGGTCGTGGGAAAGGTCTCTGCTGCTCCGGCATTAACGCCCCGAACAACATCACCGGAAACATCAAAAGAACCACCACCCATCGTGATCGTTCCCTCCGCGATTTTCGGAGAGCCTCCAGTCGTGTCGTTCGTCCCGTTTTTCGTATAGTTGCCCAGTAAGACCGAATTGGCAGTGATACTATTGCCCGCACTTTCGCCAATCGTCAGCGTTCCTCTTGCACTTCCCCGACCGGCTCCGGCACCTGCAATATCTGAAGCGTAATCCCCAATCACCAACTCATCAAGATCTGCTACGAAAACCCCACCGGAGAGATCCATCGTCCCTCTCGCGGTCGAAGACGTAATCGAATCGCTGTTATCCCCGACTCTCAAATCAGTCGCAGCATTAATCAACCCGTCCAGACTCAACGTTCCAGCGGATGCAAACGAGACATTTCCGGTCCCCTTATGCCCGCCCACAATAAAGGTATCAACCTTGAATGTATTGGAAGCGCCCAGGTTCAAATTACCGGTCACAGTCTGAACATTCCCGCCATCGATCTGTCCCATGATGAGAACAGATGCATCGACCGTGTTGTCGGCACTCAGATTCACGGTGCCAGTTACATCCCCCCCACCTGTATTGTTCGTCAGTTTGCCGGCCTGGAAGAGACTTACATCAGCAGTAAACGAATCTGCAGCCGAAACATCGAAAACACCCGTGGTGTGGGCTTCGAGACTCTGAGTCCGCTGGGCAATCATAATAACGTCCCCGGTTCCATCTCCGTTTCCGACAACAGCGTCTCCGCCGCTCACGGTCAAATTCGCGTCACCACCTTCGAGTGCGACATAAACGGAATCAGACGAGAATCCATCCTGAAACTCAATCGTTCCCGTATATGTCAATGTCAGGACATCCAAGCCGGTCGCAGCACCGCTGAAGGTTCCGTTGCCGGTTCCTGTCGTCAGAGTAAGATCCATACCTCCGCCGTTGAGAGTCCCGGTGACACTCACACTACCATTGGCATCTGAAGTATCCCAAACGACATCATTGATCAGGGTGACGTCACCATTCAAGGCAATCGAGTCGGCTTTGATGCCCGAAGCGACACGGATTATTTCCGCGTTGATCGTCACTGCTCCGTTGATGTCGGCGGGAAGACTTGAGATCGTCACTTGATCTGTTTCCGTAGACGGCGTCGGATTCGCGGTTCCAACTTCCAGCCCACCTGTCACCGAACTCACTTTAACGTGAATCTCACTTCCGCTGACACGATTCGCATCCGCAGCGGTGAGCGTTGTCGTGAGAGCAAGCGGAGTCGTGTTCGTATCCTTGATCACATAGTAATCCACTCCTCCAATATTCTGCACCGAAATATCGATCTTGTCCGCAGACTCATTGTTGATGTCACTGATGACGAGATCACCACCGACGATTTCCACACTCGTATCAGCCGCTCCGAAACTTGTCAGGACAACGTTGTTCCCCGCAGTGGTTCCATCCTCAGTCGTGTAATCGATCTGGAACACGTAATTCGCGCCCCCGAAGGCCAGCTCAAAGACATGGTCATCGGGCAAACCGGCAAAGGTCCCCGTCACCGCATCGGCAGTGGTATCATTGTCTATCAAAACAAAGCTCTGACCTGCCGCGGGAGCAAAATTCAGGACTAGGTCAAGCGTGCTTCCGGTGAGATCGACCGTCCCGTCGCCATCCGAATCTGCGACCACAATCTGATCGTGTCCTCCCGCGACCCCGGCACCTGCCGTTCCGTCGAGTTGAATTTCAATGGAACCGCCGCTCGCGGTGAAGTCGCCGGCAATCGTTGTGTCATCAGCTGCCCCGTCGGCGCCCACTTGAAAAACGCCACCCTGCTGAGTCGTTGCGAACTCAATCGTTTCGACATCTTTCAAGGTGCCGCCGGTGAAATTAAACACTTCGGTTCCATCTCCCTGTGGGATGACACCATCAGTGAGATCAAGAACACCACCACTCAGGTTAATCGTTCCGATCGCAACACGGCCATCCGTCACCGTCGTCATGGAAAGAGTGTCATTTATCGTGAAAACACCGCCACTGATATCAATCGTCGCCGTGGCAGCATTCCAGAATTGACCTGAGCGATTCGCCATATCGACGGTATTGGCAGTGAATGTGCCGCCATCAAACAGAAGTCGACCACTCACCTGACCGTTCGGCGCAGGACTGATCGTCGAGTGCCATCCGGGCATCGTCCGGTAGGCTATCACCAACGCGTCCGCGAAAACGTCCACATCGTGTCCCCGCAAATCGAGCAGCCCCTGGATGTGAGCCCCCGTCCCCGCATTCGTATTCGCGCCGACGGTGATATCAGCACCGCTCACGCCATCTTTCGCCCGAATCGTAAGAGTCCCGGCACTACCGGCTGACTGTGAAGCAAACTTTACCGTACCGTTCCCTTTACTGATACCGAGGTCAAATGCATCGACATTGAACACGTTGCTTCCAGCACCGAGAATCATTGTCGAACTTCCCGAATTCTGTCCCCTCGTATCACTGACATTCACCGTATCCGCAGTGATCGTGTTCGCTGTATCTGAAAGCGTGAACGTGCCGCGATTCTGCCGGCCATACCCGATTCGAAAATCGATCACGTTGGCACTCAAAGCGCCTAACCCTGACAGATCAACTGTCGTCGTATTGGCAATCGTATTGCTATCGCTCTCATCCCCGATCTCCACAGAATCTCCCGTGACGCTCAAAGTGCCATTTCCTGTCACGGTAACATCAGTGATCAGACCATTGGTGTCACGTTCCCCGAAAAGCAAATTACCGATCACGCTCAACGTCTCGCCCGCGTCGATCGTAACGACACTGGCGCTCACTGTTTTGGATTGAAAAGCGACGTCCTCACCCGTGAGTGTGACATTACCGTCCAGGTCGACCGACCCGTCGTAGGTCTGAGTTCCTGTCGCAGTGACATCAGCCTCCAGATTGATCACTTCCGCAGCAATGACGACATCACCGCCAAGCGTCAGCGCACTGGAAATGGTGAAGGTGTCGAGAGGCGTTCCCGCCGCCGCATTCTCCGTCACCACTTGCAATCCTCCGGTCACATCAGAAACGAGGATCCGAATTTCGTTCGCACCGCCATGGAGCGCCCCGGGATGAGATGAAGTGAGAGCCAAAGTCGTATCGGCATCACGAACCACGTAGTAGTCGTTGCCACCGATATTCTGAATCGAAATATCGAGCTGATCAGCGGTCTCGTTCCCTATGTCGGTGATCACGAGATCATTCCCCACAATCTCGACACTGGTCTCGGGAGCACCATTTGCGACGAGGACGACATCGTTTCCGCTTCCCGTTGCAAGGGTGGCTGCATTATTGATATCAACGACCGATGCATCGACGTTGTAAAGAAGCGTGAACACGACCGGACCGGAACCATCATTCAGCTCGATCCCGGCGCCGTGAGGAAGATCGTTTCCGCCGGCGTCCTTGAAGAGCCCATCCACGGGATCGGTTGCGAAATCATTTCCATCGTTTTCGATGATCGTAAATTTCTCGCCACGAACCGCGCCATAGTTAAGCGTCACATCAAGGATCGCACCGCCAAGATCGACGGAGCCGGTAACATCAAGTTGATCGTAACCGGTGTCAGGCGTGGCACTGTCCAACTGCACGCTGAACGTCGAACTCGCGTCGAGCGTCACATCGCCTGTGGAAAGATCATCCGTGATATCAGCCGGAGCAGATAGACCGCTATCGATTTTCCCGCCGGTCGCAGTGACCGCTCCGGCAACAGCTCCGGTGCCTCCGAGAAGGGCCGTCGTCTCCACAACAACCTCTCCGGTTCCGGTCGCAGAACCGCTGGAGTTATTGGCCATCAGTGCTCCAGCCTTAACCGTAGTTCCGCCATTGTAAGTGTTCGCCGCATTGAGGGTCAGCGTTCCTGAGCCCTCCTTTACGAGAGAATTATCCGTCTCAACGACGCGAGGTTCCAACTCTTGAACCAGAATCGCCATTCTTTTCACCGAATAGCTGTCGATATTATTACTGAAGGTCCAATCAAGGTCTACGCTAGATTGGCTGCCGATTCCCAAATCGCCCGACCCCCGCCAGTCGTTGTAAGCGAAGATTGTTTGGCCTGCCGTACCCGGTCCCGTGCCATCGAGATCATGGTTGTGAATCTGAAATGAACCATAGCCCAAACTGGTGCTCGCGCCGCTGTCGCCAAAATCGAAACCTGATCCGGCATTCGGAATCGAATTCCCATTCGAACCGCCATAGTTCGACGGCCAGATTTCAATATTTCCGGTCGATAATCCCGTTCCCGTTGTGATACCTGAACCCGCCGAAGCAAATACGTTCATGTTATTCACGATCTGCTGGTGAACGAAGAGATCCGAACCGTTTGGAATTCCGATCTCAGCCAGATCTGTCGTAAAGGCATCCATCGAGACATAAACCCACTCCAAACCGCTACCGCTATCGAGTTCCAGGTAATACGCAACCCGATCAAATGGCTGAACCGTGGCCGTATTATTCACCGCGTAGGGAAATGGATTGCTGCCATTCACACCATCATCGGGAATCAATTCGTATGCGAGAACATAGCCATTCGCCTCAGCCACATTCGTGAACACCTGACTCGCGGCGAGGCTGTTTTCAACGGGGTCCACCCCGACATCCATACCCGCTCCGGAAATCTCTCCATTCACAACAACATCTCCCGAGCCATTTGCAACGAGCCTCGAGGATTTCAGATCAATATTGGAATCGATCGTCAAGGTATCAGCCGAACATCCAATCCCGATCTGACCGAGGCTGACAACTTCAGCGAGAATGGAAGCACTCGCCGCGATCGTATTGTCCCCCCTCACATTCACGAGCGCGCCGTCTCCACTTCCAACCCCATTCAAGGTGATCGTCTCCCCCCCGATTGCAAGGTCAGCACTTCCATTGAGCATGCTGTCATCCGCAAGGTCGGCACAAGTGTTGTCGAGAGCCAGAACCGCTCCGTCTTTCACGGTGGTACCCCCATCGACAGTTCCCAGCGCGTTGTTATGTCCAACAACAAGGGTCCCTGCTTCGACGCTGGTTTCACCGGTGTAACTGTTGTCACCGGCGAGGGTGAGCGATCCGGTGCCGAGCTTGGTAATGTCGTTGGCAAAAGAAACGGAAGCACTGTTTTCGAACGTTCCGGCAATACCGTATTTCACCGCAAGGTAGTTTTCGACGTACTGCCTTTCCGCAGTGCTCAAGGCGTGATCAAAAGCCAAAACCTCGGCCGTATCAAAACGGGCATTGCTCCATGCATCTGTCCTCGTGCCCACAATATACTCTCTCTCCTGAGTCCCGTTGGCAGCTCCGGCAGCGACCTGGAGCACCATATACTCTCCGGCATCAATGCCGCCCATATCGAAATTGTTGGCAGAAGAAACCGAAACACCATTTCTCGTGACAGCGGAAGGCAACTCACTGCCCCAGAACCTGTCTTCATTCCCCTGAAACATCCACATGCGATCTGCTTCATCCTCGTCTTTGACACCAATGGGAGCTCCCCAGTCGGGACCGAAAGTTGTCCGCGTGGCACCGTTTCCATCCTGCCCCGCACGGAAAACCAGATAGACATCCCCCGCAAAGTATTCCTTGCCGGGAAACTCCATCTGCAGGTTCTCGTTGTTGCCATTGAACCTCACCGCAGGATTCCCGTTGATCTCATTTGTCTCAAACGTCGGCGTGCCGGTATAGCTGACGAGATCCCGCCCGTTACCGGATTGATCCGCCCACGCGGTCACAAGGTCCCCGTCGCTCAATGTCAGGGCGGAAGCATCATACCATGCCTCCAAACCGGGGATAGCAGCCGGACCGGGATCAGATCCGGGAGCCGCACCGCTGATATTACCCTTGAGTGTAATGTCACCAGCGCCGTCAACAGTCAGTTCACTGAAGCCCAGGTTAAGCGAACCGTTCAGAGTCAATTCTGTACCCGCAGCGTCGTTCGCAATCTTGAAATCAAGCCCGCCGAATACAGCGATATCTCCTTCTATGGTATTATCGCCGCTTACATTCACGAGAACGCCGGACTGTCCGCTCGCCCCGATTCCACTCAGATTGATGGAAGCCGCTGTAATCTCAATACCCGGAGCGCCACCGTCGACTGCGAGAGTCGCATCATTATTTACGGTTACGGTTCCCTCACCATTACCCAGTGCGGTATCATGCGACACCACGAGAACTCCATCTTGAACCGTCGTGTCTCCGTTGTAGCTGTTCGCTCCCGCGAGAGTCGTCGTTCCGGCCCCGAACTTGGTCACATCGTTATCAATTGTCACGGGAATATATCCCGTCCACAAACCGGCTTGTGCCGGATCACCGGGATTAACATCGCTCAGCGAAGCACCGGACGGCAACTTGAATTGAAATCCGGCGGCCGAGTTTCCGCCACCTTCCAACTGAGTGAAGGCAACCAGATAACGGCCCGTGCCGAGTGGATTCGTTAAATTGACCGTTTTGAGGCCACCATCGTTATAGGCAACCTGCTCGCCGCGATTCGATCCTCTCCCCGGACTTGTCGATTCGAGAACACCGTCCTGATCGAGATCGATCCACATTCCGGTCCAGTCGTCCTGAAGGACTCGCTGCAATTGGAGGATACCGGTTTCTGTCGTGTTCAGATAGCCTACCCAGACATTAACGAAATTATCGGTGTAACCCGAAATGCTCGTGTCAAAAACGCCGGAAGCCAAAAGCGACGCTTCATCGGGGAAGCGCAGGGCTCCTGTCAAAAGTGCTTCGCCCGTGTACGAGGAATGCCCGGCGGGATCGCCCGAGTTCAAACCGCCGCCGTTGTTGTTTAAATCAAAAACCGCGTCACCGGAGTCGCGGCGGAACCCATAGTGATTCAAAAAGTTCACGTCATTGGTTCCCGTTCCATTTCCGAAATCCGTGTTAACTGTCAGATCACCGGCGCCACCCAGTTTGATATCTCCGGTAAGCCCCAGATTCAGAGTGAAGGTGTCATCGAGAGTGACCTTACCGCTGATGACTTCAACGGTTCCGTCGTCGACATTAAGTGTCTTCAATGCGGTCGATCCATCGTAGGTCGCCGATCCGGTAAGCTGGAACTCAATCGCTTCTCCACTATCAACATTCAGAGACTCGGTCTGCCCGAGTCCATCACTCTTCAGAATACGGAGCTGGCCGAAATCCAAAGTGACATTGCCAATCGTCGGGTTACTCCCATTCAAAATGAGACGACTCACCATGTTGGAGCCGGTCTTTGACAGAGTAAAGCCGCCGCCCACGACTTCATTCACGATCGTGAGAGTGCCATTGTAGACGTAGATCGACGCGTCGCCGGTCATTGTGACATTGCCCGACAGTACCCCGGTGCCACCCTCTTTTCGAATCGCCCCCTCAGTTCCACGGCCATCACCGCTGATCACAAAATCGTTGCTGTGATCGAGGTCACTACGCAAAATGATTCCCGCGTCACTGCCGTTGGCTATCGTCACGGTGTTGCCGACTCCGAGTGCTCCATCTTTAGCATGTACATCGAGGCGACCTAAATTTTCAGCAAGGCCGATCCCTGCCTCGCCAACCGTGACATCGCCCGTAAACTCTGAATTGATCGCGTGAAAATCAACCCGGTCACTGCCGACGACAAAGAGATCGCCGGTGCCCGTAATCGGTGAGTCCAGATTAATGCGACTGTCCGCATCGAGAGTCAGATCAAAAGCCCCCATCGTGATGCCATTCCGGATACTCAGTTCATTCCCATTGTCAGAATGAATTCGCGCATCACCGGCAAGTGTGATCGGGCCGTTGAGCGCAGCATTGCCTCCGCTCTGCTTAACGATCGCCGCTCCAAATTTGGCGTTCCCTGTCCCGCTAATGGTGAGGACTTCGTCTACTGAGGTCCCGCCACCGATCGCGAGGGCACCGCCCGCTTCGACAGTGGTGCCTCCGTTTGCGATAGTGTTAGGTGAAGTCAGGAGGGTAAAATTATCCAAACCAATCCGCCCTCCGAGGTCGGTATCCGTTCGTCGGATCTCGATGACATTATCCCCGGTTGTCGCGAAGACATCTGCGCCGTTAAATCTCACGGTGCGAATATCGCCATCGGAAGCATGGGTACCGGTGAAGACCGTAACGCCGTTAACCGTCACTTCATACGGTATCGCCGCGATCGGAACCCAAGAGGTTCCAAAGTCCATCTCAAGGCGGAAATCATTCGAAAGATCTCCGGCTGGCAGATTGAAGTGAATCGAGTTAGCGGGATCGCTGTTCGACAGCTCGCGCTCGAAGGTATTTGCGGCTTCATCTGCAGCGGGATTCAGGTCGGAATTTCCGTCAGCACGCGCCGCGTAGCTCCCCGCAAAGTAGTAGTGCTCGTCGCTGGAGTTACTGCTGAAACTGTTCCAGTTGTTCGTATTCGTTCCCAGCTGCCAAACCTGAGTAAACCCGGAGTCGTATCCCCCCAGCGAATAGTCTTCGTAAGTGATCACCGAGGAACCGTTGCCGATCGTGGTTTCGCCTGAGTAGCGGTTGTTCGTGGTGAGATGGACGCAGCCATCACCGCTGATTGCGAGATCCGAAGGGGAAGCGGTCTCAGTGATGTCCGGTAGCGTGACCGAGACCTCGTTTCCAAGGTTCACCGTCGCAGCATCGGTTATCTGCACACTCGCAAATTCAAGAGACTTATTCTCCGTCTCCCCATTGATATTGATCGTGGCATCCGCCGCGATCGTCAAATCGCCCAGGGTCGCTGCCCCGACCCCACTCTGAATTGTGATCGTGGAATTTCCAATCACGGTGACATCATTCGTCAGCGTCGTTGGACTACCGTAGTACTTGTCCATCAGATAAGCCTCCACCCCGAGACGGTCAGCAGCGCTGATGTTGTCATAGGCGATGATCTCGGCCGTATCGAAACGGCTGTTCGCCCACGCGTCGGTCCGGGTTCCTACAATATACTCACGAACCTGTGTACCGTTGTTAGGACCCGCCGTGACATTGAGCACCATGTACTCACCCATCGAGGCGTTCCCCGTGGCTGCCGACATATCGAAGTTACTGGAGGACGGAATATCGATACCATTCCATCTCACCCCCGAAGGCAGTTCGCTGCCCCAGAACCGGTCTTCGTTGCCCTGGAACATCCACATCCGATCATTGTCGTTTCCATCCTTCACCCCGATCGGAGCACCCCAATCAGGCCCGAACGTGGTTCTGTTTGAAGTGGCTGAGTCACCGTCCTGCCCCGCGCGGAATACGATGAAAACGTCCTTTGCAAAGTATTCGGTGGCAGTGGCAACCATCTGCAGATTCTCGTTGTTACCATTAAACCTGACCGCGGGCTGACCATTAATCTCATCAGTGGCGAGAGTCGGACTGCCCGTGTAACTGACTAGGTCGCGCCCGTTACCTGACTGGTCTGCCCAGCCCGTTACGAGATCTCCATCGGCAAGCCCCGTTATCGTCCCGGCATCATACCACGCCTGCATGTTTGCACTCGTTGGCAATGCCGGCGGAGTCGAGACATCTGAAAGCGTCATCGTGCCTCCGTTCAAAAACACTTCAGCATCACCGAGACCGCTGGCTCCGCCGTCCGTTCCAACGATCAGCTCGCCGCCGGTGCTTACCTGGATGTCGACCGCTGCGTCCAAACTGTTCGTTGAATTCGCGAGGTTGAGAGGTCCCGCATCCACAGTGATCCCTCCCCCGACGGACGTAATCTGCGCATCGACGGTGGACTCATCGACCACCGATACAGTCCATGTATTTCCGGCCAGATCGATGCTGCCCGTGGCCGAAAACTGATTCGCTGTGATAGCAAGATTACCACCGAGCGTAACCGCACCTGCAAAACTCTGATCCCCCGTTCCGGTGTTCACCATCGCGCTGTCGATATGGATCGACTCCACATTCAAAATAAGATCGGTATTGGATCCTGAGAGATCCAAGTCAGTCGAAAGTGTCAGGACATCTCCCGCCGCGCCATTCACGGTGATGGAATCAGATGGCGCCACGAAATCTGTCGACTCAAATGTCGGCACTGCGTCCGTGCTCTCGAGTGTGAAAATTCCTCCTGACTGACTTAACTGCGCATTGTCAGCTCCCGCAGGAAGGTTGAAAACGAATGCCGTCGCTGTGCTTCCAGTCATGTCGACCGGCTCCAAACCTGAGTATTCCACCTCGATGTCGGTGTCTAAATCATTGTCGAGATCAAAGGTTCCACTCGAACCGTCAGTCATATTGTGCACGACTGTAGTGAATACCCCATTGGTAATCTTCAACTCATCGCCATTGCCGGCACCACCGAGGAAAACAATCTTCTGTTGAATGGAAGCGCCATTCCGATTCGCCGGATTCGTGATCTGACCAAAATCGAGAGTGAGGACATCAACCCCGCCTCTCGTATCAAAATCAATCCGGTCGATCCCCGCCGCAGTGAGATCTGCGAAGGAGACAAAAATTTCGTTGGCCGAAATACGCTCCGCCCCCGGGATGGGGGTGTCCATGACTTCGTTTGAAGTAATGAGATAGCCATTATCGGTCAGTGTCAGGGTCAGCTCATCATCTGAATCGGCAGCGCCATTAACATCAGTAAGAACCAGACTGGTTCCTGAAATGGCCACCGAAGTTTCAACGGTCCCCGCGGAAGTCAGGCTCACTTCGTCGTTGAGATAGGAAATCGTAAAGACCTCGCCGTCGATCGTTACGGCAGTTCCTTCCGGAAGGTCTTTAAATTCCCCCGTAAGCCCTTCACCGGCGCTGACAAGAACCAACCTTGTCACACCGGGTGCCGGCGTAGAATCGAATGTGCCATTCAGCTCGAGTGTCGCTCCTCCAAGATCGACCACGCCGACCACATTGATATGGTCATGACCGGAAGGGCCATCGTCTGCGCTGATGAAATCGAAGCTCAGAGTGGAGGTGCTGTCGAACGTGACATCGCGCGTGACGAGAGTTCCTATCTCACTTCCTGCCACACTACCGCCACTATCGATACCCGGAAGAACACTTCCCCCGCTACTTTCAAGATTGAGCTGAACCGTTCCCGTCCCTGATATTTGGTCACCGGAACTGAGCGAAGCCGAACCCGTCGAAGCAGTGAAAATCTCAAATCCGTTCAGATTGACGTGCCCGCCTCCGGTTCGCGCCAACTTGATTAGCACAGGAGATCCCTGAACGACCGTGAAACGAAAAGTCTGAGTAAGGATCGCAACGGGCGAGAGCGGATCGACCGACTCAGTGAGCCCGGTCCCGATAATACGATCGCTTTCAACGCCATCCGTCACCGAGAGATTAAAGACCCCGCCCTTGCCTGATTCAAAATTACCCGTGCTGTGATGGTAGGTCGTAATCTCATACTCCCCATCGAGCAGGTTATCGAGCTGGAGGGTCATGACGCCACCGCCATTGGTCAACACCGAATCGGAAAGCAGATTGTTCTGATTGACGTAGTCGCCGGAAGCGATCGAGTTGTAATCACGATAGTGGGTCGGATTGATAATCGTAACACCTACAGAATTTCCCGCACCGGCCAGTGTTTCATTGGCGTAGGATTGAGAGTGTGTGGCATTGCCATCGCCGGAACGGTTGAAACCTTCAAACCCATCCTGGAGAGGGTCATCGCCATTGGAATCCCTTCCAAAATCAACCGCAAGCGCTGGGGAATCGCTGCGAAGAAAGCCGTCGACTATCGTACTCGTTCCCAGCTCCGCGCCGTCTGCATCGCTGAAAGTAACGACGTCACCACGACCAACGACGAGTTCTCCCGCCGTCGCAAAACCATCGGCCGAACCGTCACCCAGTTTAAAATGGCCGTCTGCAGCGATCATCGAACCGGCCGCTCCATCAATCGCTGCGGCCACTTCACCGCCACCGGTCAAGGTGGAACCACCTGCAAGGCTGACTTTCCCGGCTTCAATACGACCATCCACATCGAGACTGCCACCGGAGCTCACCGCAATGTCCCCCGGAGGAATCAGAGACAGGTCAAAACCATTCAGATTCATATGGCCTACACCTCCGGTTCGTTCCAGCAAGATGTCAGTTGTGGAACCGCCCACTACCGTGAACCGAAAAGTCTGTGTGATAATCGAGTCCGGCGCTGTCGGGTCGTTGGATTCGACCAGCCCCGTCGCGATCGATCTTTCCGTCGAAACGCCATCGGTAACAGAGAGATTAAACTCGCCACCCATCGCATAAGCCAGAGGTCTGCTGTTGTGATGATAGGTGGTAATTTCGTAGTCGCCGTCGAGTAGATTCTCGAGGCGCAGAGTCATGACACCATTGCTTGTCCGCAATGCCGAGTCGGAAAGGAGATTACTCTGATCGAGAAAACCTCCGGAGGCGATGTCATCATAATCGCGATAGTGAGTCGGATTCAGAATGGAAACATCCACTGAATTTCCGGCTCCTGCCAACTTGTCGTCTGCATAAGATTGAGTGTGATCAGCGGAGCCATCGCCGGTCCGGCTGAAGCCTTCAAATCCATCCTGTAGGGGAGTATCTCCATTGGAGTCCTGACCAATATCCACTCTCAAATCCGCAGCCCCGCCGGGTTTGAGGATTCGGAGTTCACCCGAAATCGTGCTGACGGGACCGAGATCCACTTGGTCTGAATCCAAAATGGTGACGTAGTACCCGGAATCAATCTGGAATGTTCCCAGGGTTGAAAACCCATCAGGAGAGCCGTCTCCAAGAACGAGGTCGCCGTCAGCCGTAATCAGGGAACCTGCGGCCCCGTTGATTGCTGAATCAATAATCCCCCCACCCGTCAAGGTCGCTCCACCGGCAACGTTGACGACTGCGCTTTTCAACTCTCCATCCACGTCCAGACTACCGGCATTGACGTTGGTATTACCTACATAAGCGCTATCCCCCGCCAGTAGAAGCAGACCATCACCAAGCTTTGTCAGCTCACCATTTAAAATCGGCACTTCAATCCTGAGATCTTCAGTGGCGCTGCCATCAGCAACCGTAAAGGTCCGCTCCACACCACCCAAATCAATTCCGCCACTGGTAAAAGCACCTGAACTGAGACGAATCCTTGAAGTGCTACCGGAAGGCAGTGTCGTTAAATCCCCATTGAGAATCAACTGACTGGCGCCACCATTCATACTGATCGTGGCCCCCTGCATGGTGAGCCCTCCAGTCCCGATCTGCACCGTTCCACCACCTCCTCCAATATTCAAATTACCACCGGTAAGGACTACAGTCTCAGCAATCACAGTGGATGGACTGTTGATATCGAAGCTGCTGCCTCCCGTCATATTCAAGGTATCGGAAACAGTGATAATCGCGCTGCTTCCTCCCGTTTGAGTGTAACCGTTCGATCGATTAAAGTGGGTGATCGTTTCTGACTTATGGCTGAAAAGAACGGATCCGCCATTCTGAGTAAGAGTCGCCGAATCTGCGATCTGATGAGATTCGTTCCACCGCAACGTTCCGTCTTCTACTGTCACATTGCCACCAAGTGCGTTGGTCCCGCTTGAAGCTTTATCCAAAATCAGGGTTCCTTCACTGAGCGTGGTCGAACCGGTAAAAGTATTCGCAGATGCTCCCGCGAGAGTGAGGGCGCCAGCTCCGACTTTTTTCAAGTTTCCATTTCCTTCAATACTCGCGGAGATCGTCTGATCCCCCGCACTTCCGACCTGGAGTGTGGAACTGCCTTCGATTGCTATCGTGGTAGTTTCAGAAGCCGAAAGTGATGCGATAAAGACCTCCGAAGCCGCGTCTGGCCCGGTTATTTCCAACCTCTGATTTCCCGTCAGAGCAACCGTCTCGTTATAGGTTCCCGCGTTCACGATGATAGTTGAATCCACACCCGCCACAGCGAGTGCGTCAGCGAGAGTCGCAAACGCATTGATCCCGAAATTCGCAGTCTCAGCCGCGGAAGTCCCGAGGTCCGCATCGGTAATATCCGCTCCCGGCCTCATCCCCGCCCAGTTGTCATCTACGTAGACAGTGGTTGTAGTATCGTCGGCACTTTGAACGTTGATTGTCAGAGTAGCCGTGTTCGTCGCACCGGTCGGAGATTGAGAATCAACGATCTTGTAGGTAAAAACGTCTGCCGGATCCGGATCAGCGGCATTCACCCCCGCCATGACAGCTTCATTCACCACGTAGCTGTAACTTCCGTCGGGTTCGATCGTCAATGTTCCATAAGCGCCGTCAATGACCGTTGAACCATTCACTGACTGCGATTCATTAATCGCGCCGTCAAAGGCGGTTCCGCCGAAGGCGATACTCGAAACTTTAAGATCCGAAGCCGTTCCCGTCCCGACAGTATCTTCTGCATCAAAATCGCTATCCCCCGGCCCCGCACCAAAATGAGAAACGATTTGCTCATCAGTGAGCTGCGAATCGTAGAAAGCAACTGAGTCCAACTCACCCTGCCATTTGGCCTGCGAATTGGCGGCGTTACTACCGAACTTCCATCCTCCGTTCCAATTGGTGAAATTAGAGCGCCCCGTATCAAAAACCTTATCCGTCCACACTTGCTCCAAATCGCCCCCCGCAACATCACCGACAAAAGCGTCAACCAACCATCCGGGTCCGGTTCCACCGGGAACCGTTCCGGTATGATAACTGAATCGAATCGCGACATAAGTCGGTTCATTGAGGTTGAAACGGGACGCGTCAATGACGGTTTGAAAATTGGCAGCATCCCCCAGAGCAAGACGGATCTCGTCGTTAAACTGCGCGAGATAGAACCGGTTCACATTAGCACCGACGGTGCTTATGATTTGACCTTCACTTACTCCGCTGTCCACCGTGGGAGTGATAACAAATTCCAACGTCATCTCGTCGATGGGCACACTGAGAGTCCCCTGGAGATACGACTTATTCGCTCCATTATCATTCCCTTCAAAAACAGCCTCTTCGCCATCGGTATTGACCGTGGCATTGCCAACCGTCACCTGCGTCAGGTTTCCGCTACCGGCCTTATCACTCAATGGATCCGTTCCTGAGAAAGTATATTGATGAAGCAGACTGCTATCTTCTTGCTGATTCGCTTCGATTCCCGCAATAACGTTTCCAGTTGCAGGAGTTCCGGCAGTGGCATTGTCAACACCACCGGCTTCTGCAGCAAACGCAGTATCATTCGTTGCTACAGGAACCATGTTGGAAACAATCGCCTCGACAGCACCCGGCAGCAGAAGACAGTCATAAAAAAGCACATCGTCTACCAGCCCCGTCATGGGTCTGGTGCCATTAGCCTGATTGCCTACCACCAAATCCAAACCAGCGCTGAAATCCGGTCTTAGAGCACTCGTGTTCGCAGCGACCTGAACTCCGTCCACATAGGCACGGGCGACGCCGCGGCCATCGGTGCCGCTTGCATCTGAATCGAAGGTCAAAGCCAAATGATGCCACCCCTGGGAAAGTGGAGCCGTCGTGTGAATTGCCTGTTCAGTCGTTTGAAATGAAACCGATGTGGTGTTGTCTTCAAATCGGAAAAAAGGATCGAGAATACGATCAAACTGCGCCTGATTACCGTCGATGTAGACATTCACAGCCACGGTAAAATCACCACCCGCTTCGACCTCCCCCGCGGGAATGGTGTAAGACACGAGATTACTATCCTCGTCGAATTGCGCTGCAAGCTCCCCTTCGATCTTTCCATCCCCATACTCCACTGCCCCTGTCGACGTTGCGGTTCCTCCCAAAGATCCCAGATTGGAAGTGCTGACGTGCGAATCTCCCGATTCAGCCCCATCCGCATCGAAAGTTAAATTCACCAGTGGCACCGCGACCGCAGGGAGCGCAACGGCACTCAAACTGATATTATCGTAGTAAACTTCAGCGCCGGCGGCACCGCCGGATGTGTTCCAGAAATCAATCCGAATATTACTGAAACCGCCCTGCTCAAAGACACTCGCACCAGTGAGATCTTCTCCCGGAGCGACGATAGTCAAAATAGCAGGATTACGCGCACTCGTGTCGGCATTCAACTCAGTGGAGATCGCGACATGAGAAAAGGCGTTGTTCAGGGTTCTGTCAGACGGTTGGTTGCTCCCCCCTCCGTATCCAACATTGTGCACCGACCAGCTGTTACCACTGCCGTTGACACCACTTAAAGAAAATCCGGTTTTCGGAGCGGTATCGAGTACATTCTGATCATACTCGAAGATCAATTGATAGTCGCCCGGAGGCAGAGCATTGAGAGCCGCAATCGCTGATCCTGAATCGTAGGAATTCAGATTGAGAGAGGCCGTGGAGAATTCAGTATCCATCCCCCACACCTTATTCGAAGCGCCAGCTCCGCCCGCGTTGGTTGCCCCCAAAGCAGAAAGCGTTGTATCAATGCTACTGGGATCATTGCCACCCGATGCAAAAAGAGAAGAACCATCCACGTCTTCAAAGTCCAGGGTGAAGAGGGTCGTGGAAGATTCGGCCTCAGCAAAATGCCTTCCTTCGAGGCTGAGCGCCTCCGATCCTTCCGCCTGATCCTCCTCGATGATCCGGCGTTCGCCTTCATCAAACCGTCCGAACATCGAAGAATCGCGGAGCCCCAGTTCGTACTCGTCCAGCAAGCCCAATATATGTCCCTGCTCGTGCATGAGGACACTCAGCATATCGATCCCGGCGGAAGCGCCCCCGTCGAAGGCGAGGCCGTCAATATCGTCCCCGCTGATGGCGCGTAGAATCCCGTCAATCTCGACAAACTCTTCGTCGAGCCATTCCGTGTCATCGACAAACCAGTCTGCTCCCGCCGCATTGTAGTCGAGATAGATGGCGCTCCCCTCCGCAGCCCCGATCACTGATCCCTCAAGATCTGTGACTGCGTAAGTAATGCTCTCGAGAGCTTCCAATTGTTCAGCCGTCAGCCCGCTTTTCTCCCAACGGGAAATCGCTTCCTGCGCAAGCCGTTCAACGTCTTCCTCCGTATAATCAAATTCGATTCCCTCATCGAAAGTAATTGAACCCATGCCCTCTACGACAGAGTCCAGCTCCCCTGATGTCTGGGGGGTGGCTTCCTGCAACGCTTCTTCCGGGGGAGCTTCTTCAACCGGGGCAGGTGTCGCCGAGAACAAAACCCTCGGTTCCAGGGCCTCGGCAAACAAAGGCCGCGCTTTCGCTTTGGCAGATTTTACGCCACCGCGAACCCGGGTGCGTTTACTATTCAGGGAACGCTTTTCAAGCCACTCCTGATAAGCACGCGCCATTGAACGGGCAAAAAACCAGCGCTTACGACGATCAGAGGTCGTTTTCTTCATAAATTCAGGAGGATTTTTATGGAAATTACTACAAATGCCAAAAATTACTCAAGCAAAAACTCTCAAGGGGCTACTTTTATCAGAAGCAAACCTGCAATCAAGATTGATTCGCAAGTTCGAGGACTTTTATATAGTTTCAACGCTGAATATTGCCTTGAAACGGCCCCCCTGTGATATAGGAAAAAACTAGATTTTTACTTATTACCCCTCCCGATACGATTTTGTATCGGGAGAGGAAATCCGATCCGCTTTCTCTATACTATTTGCCGAAGACGAGCTCTATCTCGAATCACCCCGGGCTCTCATTCGAAAAGCTCTCGAAAGCACCCTACTCAGTGATACCGTTGGCCTTCCTCCAATCAGCATTCGAGCCATTGGGATGCTGATTCCCTTCGATAATATCGTCGAAGGCGACCGAGTTCAATCGACGCCCCATGACCGAGTCCACCGTGAGAACCTCGCCCTGCGCGTGAGAACCGTTAATGGCGGGGGCAAAGAACACCTCGAATGAGCCCTTAACCCCGCTGCTCCAGGCCGGAGCAGCGGTCTCCACTTTCACAAAGTAGGAGGTATTACCGATTTCAAGGCCGCTGAACTTCGCGATCCAGCCTCCTGACAAGTCGGCCACCACCGTCATCGATCCACCACGCAGCACAGAGCCATCCGCTCCCATCACCGACAAAGTGATGACCGAGCCCGGCACCGCAGTTCCCGAATAGATTGGCATTAAGAGCAGCAATGGCGCGCCTGCATCCCCGCCATCAGTTCCTCTTGGCTCGGCAAAGCGGAACCCTTCGAGGATTCCCGACCCGCCCACTCCGAAGAACTCACCGATCCTGCCGCCGGTCGATCCAACGACCCGAACCACGATCTGCTCTTCGACGAAGCCACCACTTCCGTCACTCACCCTATATATAAACGTTTCCACACCGACATCGCCGGCATCGAGTGCGCGGGTTGTAGGAAGATTGCTGTCCACTGTGTAAACAAAGTTTCCGTCAGCATCGATCGAAAGCGTTCCATAGAGACCGTCGACCTTGGTCATACTGCCTTCAACGACCGCTCCGCCGGGGTTGGTCGACCCGCCAAACGGAGTTCCATCGAAACGGGTATTCACCACCTTGAGAACATCATCGATCCCCTCACCATTGATATCAATGTCAGTATCATTCGCGAGCGCGTTTCCGCTTACCGTTTCCGAACCACCCTGAGCGCCTTCGAAGACGGTCACAACATCAGTGGTCAAGACCGGATCGTCGTTCGTGCCCGTGATCTTGATCGTTACCGTCTGGGTATCGGCTCCGGTTACTGAATCGGTTGCTGTGATCGTATAGGTCAGTGTCAGAGTTTCTCCGAGAGCAAGGAAGTCAAAGGTTGTCGCATTGCTGTCAAAGAGCCAACCGATCGTTCCAATCGTGCCGGGTGCGGTCACAATCGGATTCGGACTCGTAAGACTGAACATCGCGAGAAAATCAGCATTGGTGAGAACATCCGGTGATCCCGCTACTCCTACAGTAGCGTTGATCGTCGCGTCCACATTTCCGAGGTCGTGCACCGTGAGGGTGCCGGCAACGCTCAGTGCTGTGTCGGTCTCAGTAAGATTCTCTGCAGCAGAGTCCCCTCCTGTGACAACGATATCCGGAGCGAGGTTGTCGTTTTCGACCTCCTGAAAGTCGATCCGCTGCTGTCCGCCGCCGAAGGTGTAGGAGCCGGCGCCGGGAGTCCCTCCGGGAGTTGGATCAAAGTTCGCATCCACCGCACCGACGAGATTGATAGTGTCTCCGGGCACATTCGTCGGGTCATTCCCGTCGATGTTCATTTCGGAATTCATGCTTGGCTTCACATTGAATGTGTCACCGTCACTCCCGCCCTCGATGAAGACTTCGTCCCGGGCCGTCACGGTTCCTGACAAGTCAACCGTTCCGCCTCCCCCGTCAAACGGTCCCACCTGATCGACCTTGATCTCAATCTTACCGCTGGCCGCAGCGAGCTCGCCGTCGGGATCGAGAATGAAATGATCCCCCGCGTTCAGAATAATATCCGCTCCGGCGGAAATGTCTGAATCTCCAATCGTGATATCATCCGAAGTGATCGCGATTTCACCGGCAATGGCAAGCGCTCCATTTGTCGTCACCGTAACACTGTCATTCGCGCCCACGACCGAAGAACCGGGATCGGTGGTATCAATCTCGATGGCAGTAATACCGACTGCGCTGATTACCACGCTGTTGGCGGTCCGGGAAATTACGGTGACTCCCGAAGTGCCTATTACGTTGGCGATATCCGCTTCGCTGATCGTGTAGGTATTCGCCGCCTCGTCGTAGACGACCGTGACAGCGTTAACGGAATCGCTCGTAATGTCGGTGATTGAGAGAACCCCACCTGTCAGATCGACCTGCGTTTCCGGCGTTCCCGCGAACAGCACGACATCATTGCCATCGTTACCCACGTAACTGATCACATAGTCATCCCCGTCATCATCCGTGATCGTTGAGCCCTCTGGCTGTCCCGTAAAAATGCCATCGACCAGATCCGTCGTACCATCATTGTTAATAACCGTGATCGTCGTCCCGACATTTACCGAATCAGTGCCGGCAGTCAGTTCCTCAAGATCGAGAGTTCCGCCCAAGGTGACGGTGCCATTCACGGTAAGCAAATCGTGAACACCGGTATTCCCGTCGATTTCAAAATCAAAATCGCCTCCGAGATTCACCGTATTCGGTGCTGTCGCGCTATCGGTGTCGTCATTCGTGATCGTAAGTGTTCCTACGCCATCATCTCCGGGTGCGATGCTGCCGGCTCCTGAAGTGGTCACCGTTTTCCCTGTAGCAAGAGTAACCGTTCCGGTGCCGCCGAGCACTCCGCCATTCACCGCGTAATCGTCGCCACCGGTATGGCTGCCGTTCACCAACCAGGTCCCCGCATCCACCGTCGTCGTGCCCGTGTAGGTATTCGCCGCTTCCGTTGAGAATGTTCCCGTGCCGGATTTGGTCAAAGTTCCCTTACCACTGATGACACCCTGAGCTTCACCATCCGTGCCGCTAACATTGACCGTGAGATTTTGCTCGCTGAGATCGACCGCTTTCGCAGTCGTGACATCTTCCGCGTTCATCGTCACATCCGCGGCAAGGCATACATCGTCATTGTAGGTCTGATCCCCCGTCGTGGTGACCGAGATCGAACGGCCATTCGTGAATCCGGCCACTGCCGCGAAATTTCCTGCCGCTTCATCCGCGGTCACGATCTGATCGCGGTAAAGTTTGAAGATCGCAATCTGCCCGTCGAACGACTCGGTACTGGATTGCCCTCCGCCGATTCCACCGGTGTTAGCTGCCCCTCTTGTGCCGAGACCCGCAGCATCACCACCGGTCCAATCGTTTCCTCCAGGCGTTGCCGTTCCAACAGAGACGCCATTGATGAACAGCTCCATTATGCCTGTAGCAACATCGTAAGTCCCGATCGCCTGGATGAACTCATCTGTCGCAGGAGCAGCGAGAAGACTGCCCGGATCCGTACTCAGGTTGTAAGCGACATTTCCGCCACCGGGAGCTTTGCGCAGACGAAGCTCGTTGTTGTCGATAAAGAATCCAAATCCGGTTCCACCACCGTCTTCAAAGATGATCTGACCGTTGGTCGGGGAAGGAGTCAAATTGTCCGGCTTAAACCAGATTTCAATGGAGACATTCTCAGTGCTCCAATCTCCTGATGGAGTCTGGAAGGAAGCGTCGCTAGCGGAATCCTCCACTTTGAGAAGGGCTCCTCCGACATTGCCAGTGGCCCCGCCAGTGAAGTCATAAGCGCCCGTGATTCCGGGCAGGTTGCTTGTTCCCGTCACCCGACTGACGCCGTTTGCGGTATCGAGAAGAAAGTCGAGGCCGGAAAGACCGGACTCGTCTTCCCAGCGATCATCCCCGTCGGTATCAACACTGGCATCGCTGAACATATCTTCACCGGTCGCGGCAAGCGGCTGAAAGAGCGTTTTGCCGCCCGCGTCAGTCGTCAGTGTCGCCAATGCTTCAATCGAACCGACGTCTCCGGCAAACTGCGTAACGGCATCATTCGGTGTTTTGATCTCCAAATTGGCTGTGTTCCCTGCAACCGTATCCACCGTTCCACCGAAGCCGATGAGGCTGTCAGCATTGCCATTTTGCGTGATGGTCAGAGTTCCGTCGTTGGCGGAATCATCTCCGATTTCCACCGAATCAAAGAACGCGGCAGCCTCTCCATTGACGGTAAAGTCTGCGAGAATGCGGGTGGTCCCATCCGCATTCGTAGTCACATTCCCCAGTTCAAAATTGCCCCCCACGACTCCGGTGAATGTGGTAATGCCGTTGCCGGTAGTATTAACAATGAGGTTGCGATCCTCGTTCGCGTCGCTGGAATCGAGGGTCCCCCCGAAGGTGACGTTCACCCCGTTCATTTCCACATCCGACCGCAACTCGACGTCGTCACCAAAGAGCTGGTCGCCGGTCGTATTGATTTCGACGACGTGATTTACAACGGCATCGTAATTCGATTGAATGTTGCCGACACCCTGCGCGTTTTCATAGAACCGGAACTTGGCGATATCCCCTACAAAGGGCACCACGGGCAAGGGTGAACCTTCTCCAATCGCACCGTTGGCAGCACCGAGTCCAGCCCCGTCACTTCCCGAAAAGTCGTTCATCTCCGTGGTGTAGGGAAGGTCATCACCATCCAGAGTCAGGTTTGTCCCCGCCTGTGCCGTGACAATTCCGGTATCCGCACCATTCGCAACCGCGCGCAGGATGCCACCGGATGTCAACGCAGTTCCGGCTCCGCCGTTTTCAATCAGAGCGATCACTTCGGCAGCTGTCGTCACTCCCGGATCAATCGTCACAGTGACGGTATCACCAGACTCGGAAATCGACGCGGGGTCTCCAACGGGACCATCCACGTAGATCACCGTGACAGGATTAACGAGATCGTCGGTCGTCAGGATGATCTCATTGTTGCCGGCCAACGTACCCGTCGCATTCCCCATCGAAGTGGCATCAAACAAGGATCCGGGATCGGTATCATCAAGGAGAACCCCGTCGACATAAAGACGGAACACATCCCGATTCGCCCCGAGGCCGTCGCGATCAAACACCACCGTAACCTGATGAAATTCACCATCCGCAGGAAGAGCGCCTCTCACCTGGTGTTGAATATTGAGGTCGTCGGCAGTGAAGACAATCTCACCGGCATCGGCATCATACACGAGGGTTGAGCCGTCGGTGGCTCCTCCTGTTTCGTAGACGAGGTAGTTTCCCGTTCCCGCCTCTGGCCGCAGCCAGAATTCCAGAGTGGCATCGGCATCGGATGGATTCCCCGGAAGCGAGTCGAGGCTTCCACCCGTCATTCCCGAATTACCCGCCGCAAAACTGTAAGTGTTAGTGATTCCGGGGAAGGTCGAATCAGCCGGGCCGAAGCTCACGCCGGCGCCGGTATTGAACAGCTCGGAAAAAGCCGCAGCCCCATCGACGCCTTCCCAGACACCCGAAGTCGCGGACGTCTCGTTATCAGCGTCAAAATTCAAGGTCAAGGTTCCCGTCGGGACGACCGACGCGCCACCGATCCTGGTCAATCCGGCCGCATCTGTCGTAACAGAACTCAATGCGGTAACTCCTCCGACTGATCCTTCAAAGAAGGTCGTTGCTCCTCCCGGTGTATTGATCGTCAAATCAAAGGCTCCGTCCACCGTGCTGCTGAAAGTGACGTCTCCTCCCGCATCACTGGAATCGATAGTTACATTCCCGGCGAGTTGAGCGGCGTCGTTGATCGTTACACCTCCGGCACCATCGACGGTCACGTTGGCGCTCAGCTCTGTGCTACCTCCTGCGTTAGTCGTCAAAGAAGCCAGAGCCGTCGATCCGCCGATGACTCCATTTAAATCAGTCAGTCCGCTCGCATTCAAGGTCAGGTCGAAATTTCCGTCGATCGTCGAGTTGGCAATGATCGTCGTCGCGGTGACAACCGTGCTTCCGCCAAGATCAACCGTGTCGTCTAACGTAGCACTTCCGGCATCAACCGTCGCAACGTCACTGAAAGTCGCGCTTCCGGAGAACAGCGCATCACCGGCGGCATCAATATCAGCCGTTCCATTGAACAAACTGGTAGCACCAAAGGTCACCGTTCCGCCGTCTAAAGTCACATCCACCGTCGCCGTGAAATCTTCATTGAAAGCAATCGGACCACTCGCGACGACGTTGCCACTGTTTAGCACCACTGTCCCATCCGCGTTGGTCGTCAGACCCGCAAGCGCTACCGTCGTGCCGATATCGCCATTGAACGTGGTGACACCTCCACCTGAGGAATTCACGGTGAGAGCGCCAACCACCGGAGCAGCCGGGTCAACATTGACAGTCTTGTCAAAGGTCACGTCGTTGGCTTCAATCACAGTGTTAATACCGAGATCGACATCGTTTCCAAAAATCTGATCTCCCGAAGTGGTGATCGTAATTTCCGTCGCGCCCCCGTTGAGAACCGCATCGAAATTCTGCTGAATATCGGCCTGGCTCAGAATCCCGCCATACAAACGCATCGCTGCGATTTGCCCGTCAAACGGACGGAAGCCCACGGAGCCACCACCGTAGCCACCCATATTGGCACCACCCACCGTTCCGAGACCGGAAGCATCACCACCGTCCCAGTCGCCGATGTTATCACCGATAAAAGAACCAACGGATACTCCATTGATGAACAATTCTATGGTTGCGTTTGCGGGGTCTATCGTTCCGCTAATCTGCATGAAGTCATCCGTTGCAAGTGCCCCCGCGAGAGCATTCGCATTGGCTGCATCAGTCGCCAAATCGTAGCGGATTTCCTCGGTAGCGCCGTCCCCGACAAAACGGAAAACCAACTCCGAATCTTCAAACGCAAAGCCCGTTCCCCTGCCACCGCCGGTTTCCCAAATCACTTCATCACCAACCAAATCATCCGGCTTGAGCCAGAACTCGAAGGTCGCCGCAGCAAAGTCCGGAGCGCCCGCGAGAGATCCCGGTGCCCCGTCGACCCCGTTGATCTGGAGTTCCAATCCGCTGAGTCCGCGCACACTGTCGGTAGTCCCGGTTAAATTCCCGGGCAAATCATACGCCCCTACGATACCGGCAAAAGAGGAACCTGTTACTGCGATGTAATTCACGTCATCGGCGATCAATGACGAAACAGCAGTGCCTCCATTTCCGGTCGCTCCGGAAAGTTCCGGCAGGGTCGAATCGGTCGTATCAGAATCGAAGGAGGCATCAAAATTCAGATTGAGCCCCGTGCCGGTGTCGAGATTGTTGAGATAGGTCTGCCCCGTGAAATAAGTCGTCCCCGTCGTGCCGGTATCGATCGAACTCAATGGACTGTTGCCGCCCACGTTGTCCGAAAAGGTCAACTTGCCGGAAACACTCGTCGTCAAACTCCGTTCCGTTGCATCCGAATCCACCGTTCCGGCGAAAGTAATATCTGCACCTGTCAGGGTCACGTCTGCGGTTAAGGTCACCGCACCGTTGTAGGACTGGTTGCCACCGGTAACGATGTCGGAATTCAGATTGATAGTTTCCGCATTGATCGTGATATCAGCCGGAATCGTATTCGGCGTCGTCGCCGCATTCGGCAAACTGTCAATCGTGACCGTGTCAACGGTCGCCGGCGTTCCATTTTCCGTGTTAACCACGATCGAGTTCACCACTGAAGCACTCACTCTCACAGTGTTGGCATCCGGACGTGAAAACTGGCCTGCAACCAGCCCCGTCGTCGTAAGGACCAGATTCGGATCGGTGATGACATACTCGTCATTCACATCGTCATAACTGATCGAAATGGCATCCGCATTTTCAGTGGTGATGTCACTGATCGTGAGTACTCCCCCGCTGAGATCAACATTTGTCTCCGCAACGCCTTCAAAAAGGACAACATCATTTCCATCAATCCCGACATAACTGATCGTGTATTCATTGCCATCGAGGCTGGTTACCGTAGAGCCCTCGGCCAACGGCGTCGTTCCGTCCGAAGTGAAGACTCCGTTGATGGCATCGCTTCCCTCATTGTCGATCACGAGAGTGGTAGAGTTCGCAGCAGGATCAGTCGCATCTGTGACGACGAGCGTAGCCGCACTCCCGAGCGTTACCTCTTCGGTTGGAACGGTCACAAGGAGAGTATCAGAGTTGGCCCCGTCGATTTCGAACTGGAACTGACTGTTGATCAAGATATCGCCATCCACCGTAAGAGCACCAATGCCTCCGGCCGTATCGGGATCGCCAGTCGCGAGAATGCCATCAACGGTCACCGTTCCTGTTGTAGTGATAGTGCCTGTGCCTCCGAGGACTGCCCCGCCGGCGACCGAGTAATCATCGCCACCGGTGTGGGTATTGTTGACCAACAGAGTGCCCGCCGAAACGGTGGTTGTTCCCTCGTAAGTATCGGCAGTTCCGTCAAGAATCAGAACACCCGTATCAATCTTCGTGAGCGACCCGGTCCCGCTGATGATTCCATTGGACGTCACGGTGACATTGGAAATGATTTCGAACCGGTTATTCGTTCCGGTCAATGTGATCCCCCCGTTCAGGGAAACGTTATCCCCGGCGGTGTTACTGTTCGTTTTAAACCTGCCATCGTTCATTGCGATCGGTGCCTCGATCGTGATATTCCTCCAGGTCGCAAGTGTTCCGCTCGCGTTTACCGTGATGGTGCCGGTGATGTTGTCCGCATTGTTGTTCTGAATACCGTAAATGCCATTGTCGACAACGATTTCCGCCACCTGAACATTCGAGCCGACCCAAACATCATTGCTGCCAACTTTGGTGAGGGTGAACGCGCCGGTCACGGTTCCACCGTTAAGACCGAAACGGATCGCCGGATTTCCAATCGAGGCATCGCTGCCGAGGACAAGATTGTCGACGCCGGCGTTCGCATCATTGGTGGGAACGCCACCACCAGTGTCACGGGTCATCGTCGCGCTCGTAAACAGTGCGCCGGTATCGGCAACTCCCGTTCCATTTCCATTGATCGTAATCACTTCACTTGGCTGATCAAATCCCGCCAAATCGAGGGCCGCGCCGCTTATAACGGTCGTTCCTGCGCCTGAGTCTCCGAGGGCACTGAAGTTCCCAAGTCTCAAGGTTCCCGCCGAAACGATGGTTTCACCGGCGTAAGTGTTGGTGCCACTCAATTCCAGGGTTCCCGCACCTACTTTGGTGAGCGCTCCGTCACCACTGATGACATTATTCAGAGTCACATCGTTCCCGTTGGTATCGAAGGTACCGATTTGCCCCGTGGAAATGTCCACCGTCTGCGGCACCGTCATCGCACTGTTGAACTGAACCGTGGCTGAGCGAGTGAAGGTGATCGCATTTCCGGCATCGCCAAGCGCGCCCGCATTCGCGACGACAAGGGTGCCATTACTATTATCCAGATCGACTCCGCCAATAAAAGTATTGCCTGCGTTGGTTATGGTAAAGACCTGCCCACCCTGATGCTCCAAACCGGTTGTGCCGCTGATCACGCCATTGATCGTCAGATTCCTTTGCAGGAAAATATCAGAGGGCCCGGCCTGGCTCAATGTTACGTCACCGTCGATCGTTATCGCTCCTGAGGCGGCTCCATCAATCGTTGCGTTCCGGATAATGAAGCGGCCCACATCGAGAATCAGATCCGAAGCGATCGTCCGGTTTCCCTTGGCCATGAACCACTGCTGACCGGGGTCGGCGTCAGTTCCGACCCGCACGGTATGTCCGTCCGCGCCCAATGAAGTATCCGTTCCCAATCCCCATCGGGCATTGTTGCCATGAAGAGTCGTCGTGCCGCTCAGACCGGAGTTATCGCCGTTGAAAAAAGCAGCTCCGAACGAAGTCGACTTCCGAAAATTGGCGTTCATCGCCGTGATATCGCCCTCAATCTCGATCAGATTATCTTCCGTCCCCAGGTCTGTGCCTGTAACCTGACTGACGAAGACATCCACCCCGTCTGCCGTCAAAGTGAGGGCATATCCTCCTACTAAATTAGCCTGAAGATTGAGGGTCTCCACATCAAGAGTGAGATCCCCGCCAAAATCAAAATCGACTTCCGTCATCGCCGGACCGGCGAGGGTTAAGGTGTCATTGCTTCCCACCGTATCGGCACCGTTTGCCGAGACGACACTCAGTCCATCAGTGACCGACGTTTTCAAAACCCGGATCGTATTCCCGTCCACCATGGTCACCCCGGCAGTGGTCGTGAACATGGCATTGTCAGGATCGGTAATGACGTAATAGGTGCCGTCGTCAGTGATTGTAATATTATCCTGCGAATCGCTATTCACATCCGTGATCACGAGTTTTCCGGCCACCAGCTCCACACTGGTTTCAGCCGCCCCGTAGCTCTCGAGGACCACATCATTACCGTCGCCTCCCGCATAATTAATCCGAAAGACATAGTCCTCTCCATCGGCGGTTGAAGTGAGAACAAACGCTTCACTAAACGTTCCCGCTCCCGCACCGTCAAAATCAGGATAACTCGCGAACGAGCCTGTCACCGCATCGGTAAGATTATTGGAAATCAGCACAATATCCGGATCTGTTGCAAGCGAGACATAATCGAGGTCGAATGTAATATTCCCGTTTACGGCGTCGAGGCTCACGACTCCGTTGACTATTAATTGATCATGAACCGTCGGACTCGTGAGATCGAAGTGAACCGTTCCCGCCGTCAGCGTGTAATCGCCTTCCACCGTCATCGTTCCGACCGCGTCTTCCGCACCGATATCAAGAAGGCTACCGCCTCCGTTCTGGGTCAGGTTGGCATTCGTAAAACTGCTGAAATTACGCAGCGTTCCACCCGTAAAAGCGAAGGCGCTGTCTGGGTGATTCTGCAGATTAATGCTGCCTCCACTGCCATTCAATAATCCGGCCTGCAGCGTAATCTGATCATTCGGCCCGTTGTTCCGGAAATCGATATTCCCGACTCCGGGTGTCCCCACGCCGACATTCACGGTACCGCCATTGATCGTGAGATCGAGCCCCGCATCAGGATCGCTCGAACTCCCCATGTTGATGTCATTCCCGACATTGATCGTGCCATTGGCGAGGACTGAGACGACCCCCTGTCCGGAATTGGTGTTCCAATCTCCATGGGTATTGACGCCGTTGAGATTAAGAAACGCTTCCCCGGTGTACCCACCAATGGTCACAGTTGCTACCGATCCGACATTCTGCCCGGTGATGAAGTTATTGTCCCCCAGATTGACCGTTCCACTCCTGAAATCGAGCGAACCATCCCCTGCGAGCGCCACTTCAAAATTACCACCGCTTACGGTAAGCGTCGGGGTCGACGTGCCATCGCCGATTTGGATGGTCCCGCTTGCACCTGTAACCGCAGCGTTATCGATTCCTCCCGCGATCACAGCCGTTCCGCCAAGGAACTTCGCCGTTCCGACGCCCGTCGCGGAATTCCCCATGTTGAGGTCTTTACTGACATCAAGCGAGCCACCGTTCTGTGTAAAGGTTCCGGTTCCCGAGTTACCCACATTGAGATCGGCTACCGAGATGACCAGTGATCCACTCTCGAGAGTGAGCGAACCGACTGCTCCTGCATTCTGACCGATCACAATATTGTTGGTCTCCTGCGTGTGGGTTCCACCATCAATCGTATAACTCCCGTTTCCATTATCCCCCAGTTCGGTGTTGCCACCGTTCACATTGATTTGTCCGCTACCAGTGAGCGTGACATCCCCTGAAGAATTGGTTCCTGTGTTGGCGATCCTGAAACCTCCACTACTTCCGGTTCCGGTCACATTCACGACACCGGTTCCGGAGACATTCAGTTCGGCAGTGACCCCCGCCTCATCGAAGTTCCCGATAAACAATCCGGTATTGGCAGTTCCATCGGTTGCGACATTCAGCACGCCACCACTGACGTTGACAATGCCGCTGGTCGCTCCCGCTTTGTTCACGACATCGAGCGTGCTATCAACGTTCACGATTCCACCGCTGATATCGATCAGGCCCGTTCCGTGATTGATTCTCAGTTGGTTCTCCACCTCAACGAGACCGCCGGTCACCTCAAAGGTTGCGTTCGAATCGCTTTCCTGACCTACGATAATGTTGCTGTCATGCTGGTTATAGGTCCCGCTGTTGACCGTAATTTTACCGACACCAAGGAGTGCTGTTTCGGTATTTCCGCCGTTCACATTCACGACCGGAGTGGTCGTGCCGTCTCCGACAACCAAATGACCATCACCGCCCGCAAGAACTCCCAGCTCGATTCCACCATTGGCATCGAGGGTTCCATCAGTTGCATTGACAACGCCTCTTCCATTATTCCCAATCGAGACGGCTCCCGTGATTTCCCATTCGGCAGTAGCATGGTTAATCGTAACGGTGCCGTTGCCGCTGGTAGTTTCGCCCACGAGTGCATTGCCACTGATCAACTTCGCTCCAGCCTCAGTGATAAAAAGCGTTCCGGTTCCGTTTGAACCGATCGATGTCGTTCCTGTGGAGATGACGGTTTGATTTGCCGCAATCGAATAGGTTCCGGTTGAACCACCATCCTGACCAACCGCAAAACGCTGCACCGTGATGTCGCCTCCAACCGTCAAAGCACCGCCATCAATTTGAAGCTGGGCACTGTTAACATTGGCATTCGCGTTCGTAAGCCCACCGCCCCCATCCGAGGCCCCTTCGATGATATTCCCGGTCACATTCAGCGAACCACCGTTCAGGTCATAAGTTCCTCCGAGATTGCTGCCCGTGGCGACACCTCCGAAAAGAAGATCACCGCCGACATTTACGGTTCCGCCGTCCTGACGAAGCACTCCCACTTGCCCTCCTGCCGATTCGCCACCCAGCTGAAGGTTGGCATCAACCTGAAGGGTTCCGCCGCCGCGCGTGTAGGTAATTCCTCCATCGTCATCAAGTGAATTGATAAAAAGATTATCCACCGTGATATCCTCAGCGCCGTCGCCGAGGGTTCCCGAATCAAAAACGATATTATTAACGCCCGAGGCACCGGCAAGGGTTTCGACGATTGATCCAAAATTCGTCACCGCTCCGGTTCCGGTAATTTCGATCGTGTTATTCCCCCCGTTAAATTGAATCTCATGGGTATCCGGCGCATCAAAATCCAGAGTCGCGCCCGTGTCGATTTTAACGAGTTCCGCGCCGTTGAGAATCAAGTTCCCGTTCAAAGTGAAGGTCCCCGTGAAGTCGACCGTATCAATATCCGTCACGGTGGCACCGGCGTTACCAAGAGTATCGAGCGTGATACCTGCGATGGCACTTCCGGGGAATGCAGATCCGGGAATGACAATGGTGTTCCCGTCAGGACGAGTTGCTCCGACAATCGAAGTTGTCAGGGCAAGATTCGGATCACTGATCGTGTAATTCGTTCCATCGAAATCGATCGTAATATCATCATTGGATACTTCGCCGTTGATATCGGTGATCACGAGATTCCCGCCTACGATTTCGACACTGGTTTCGGCAACGCCGAAGCTGGTCAAGACGACATCGTTGCCATCGCCACCGGCGTAGGTGATCCGGAACACGTAGTTCTTCGAATCGACGGTCGACTGAAGTTCGAAAACCTGCCCTTCAGGAAGACCATCGAAAGTCCCGTCGACGGTATCGGCAGCATCCAGATTGGAAACGATTACAAATTCATCACCGGCAGCGGGGACATAATCCAAGCTCAGCTCCAGAGTGGCGCCGTTCAGGCTTACGAGATCATCGCTCGCGTCATTCACGATGAGCTGATCGTGACCTCCCGCTCCGGGACCGGTATTCCCCTCCAACTCAATTTCCAGAGTGGCCCCTGCAGCAGAAGTAAAATCACCGTCCACCGTCATCGTGTCCGCGGTGTTGTCCGCGCCAATCTGGAGGGTGCCTCCGGTCTGGGTGTAGTCGATTCCGAAATCGTTGACGTCTTTGATCCGGCCATCGGTGATCGAGAAAGTTTCACCTCCGGCGCGGTCGACGATATTGACACCACTCAGATCGAGTACGCCGCCGCTCAATGTAACCGTCGAAGGGCCTGCCGCGAGAGAATCAAGATTAAACGCCGAAGTCACTTTCACGGTACCATCGGTGATAGTGACAGTCGAGGCGCCTTCCTCGAGGTTGACGGTTCCCACGGTGAGCGAACCGCCATTGTGGTTGAGTCTGCCTTGAGTGTTTTGCGGATTGGTCGAGGTATTCGTATCCGACAGTGAAATCGTGTTCGCTGTGATCGTGCCGGCCTCGTAGGTCAGCGTTCCCGTGCCGCTTCCGGAACTGGTGTTGTGCTGGCCGAGGATCACCTCGTCGAGCGTCGCATTAAAGGTCCCCCCGCTCATGTCGAAAATGCCGACTGAGTTGTTTGCAGTCCCGATATTATTGTTACCGATGTGCAAATCCGTCTCCGGGTTCCCATCGCCGGAGAGGTTCAATGTGCCGCCGTTGGCGATGTCCACCGTTCCCCTGCTTTTAAACTTACCGACCTCAAAGGTATCGACGTTCACCGTGTTGATTTTGTCTCCGAAGGTCAATTTACTGAGGACCGCATCGTTGCCATTCTGATTGGAATTGCCAATTCGAATCGTGCCTGCAGTCACTGAGCTGTTGCCGACAGTGGAAAGAGTCACCGTGCCAAAGGTTCCGCTGCCACCGGCGCCGCCGCTCAGGTCGCCGATGAGCAGTTCGGTCACATCGATGGCAACCGTATCCGCCGCCGTCAAATTCAGTGTACCAACTCCGGCAGGAATTCCATTGTCACTGCCGGTCCGCGTCCCCACCTCCAGGGTTTGGCCGCCATCTCCAATCGTCACGGCACCGCCCTGAACCGTCACGGTGGCATTCTTAGCAGCTTCTCCGGCATTGCCGGCGTCCTGCTTCGCGATATGCAAAGCATCCACCTGCAACCCGCCCGCAGTGACCGTGAAGGTGCCGTTCTCAATGTTCAAAGCACTGGTCTGCGTCTCTGTCACGCCATTGGCGACCGTAAAGGTTCCACCATTCTGATTAATGGTCCCGAAAGCGTTTCCAGCTCCGGTGCTGAGAGCCACTGTGTCAGCGGTAACCGTCCCCCCATCAAATGTCAGCGTTCCGGTTCCTTCACCGGAACCATCGACATGACGCCCCAAATTCAAGGCACCAAACGCGGCATTCAGTGTCGCGCCGGTGGCGTCTATGACACCGTGGGATTGATTTCCAGTAGTACTGGTAACGTTCCACCCGAGATTGGCATCAGTGGTCGCACCGGTATCCCCGGAAATAGTCAGCTCACCGGTCGCATCGATCGTGATCTTGCCCTGGGCCTTCCCGTCGCCCAGAGTCAGAGTGTCTACATTGAGGGTATTGGTGCCCCCGCCGAATTGAATTTCAGATAGGATGTCAGCGGCATCAGAACCATCGTTGGCTTCATTACCGGAGCTCGGCGAAGCGCCCACAATGACAGAGGTCGAACTCACGTCATTGGTTCCCGAATCGGAAAGCAACAGAACGCCGTGCACCTGTGAGCCACCTGACGTCTTGATGGCACCCATCAGAGTGGAAACGACGTCAATGGTCACGTTCGATGCGGCGGAGAAATCAACCGTAGAGGTAGTGGTTACGCCGGGATTGGTATCATACGTTCCAATCTCGAGTGTTTCCGTGCCGTTACCGACAACGACCGCACCATTGCTGACAGTGACCCTCGAATTCGAAGCGCTGTTTGCACCGACGCGCAAAGTGTCCACGGCAAGACCGTTGCCCACCGTCATAGATCCGTCATCAACCAATAGCGAACCCGCCCCGCCAAGATTGGACACGCCATTCGTCACCGTGACGCTGCCGCCATTGATGACTTGAAAAATACCTCCATTGATCGCCGCAGCAGTGATTGTCGTGGAGCCTCCCGTGACTCCGTCTACAACGAGAGTTCCCGCAGTAACAGTGGTGATGCCCCCGTAGTCATTTCCGCTACCGGAAAGTACCACCGTGCCATCTCCGGTTTTAGTGAGACCCGCGTCGCCTGCCGTAGGCACCGTTCTCGTAATGGAACCACTGAACGTCAGATCATCGTCAGCTCCCACATCGACAATAAAGTGTCCGGCAGTGTCTTCATGATGAGTAAACGCTCCGGTGAAGGTGCCGCTGTTGGCTCCGGCAAGATCAAGGCTGATCGACTTGGCACCTCCAGCTGTGTTGCGAATGAAAAAATCGTTGGCGACAGTCAACCCGTCGGCACCCAACTCGAGAGAGGCATTGTCATACAGATTGACTAAAGACGAGCTGCCGAATGAAGCACTCTGCGTGATGATCGTCGTCCCCCCGGTCAGTCTCGTCTCACCTGCGTAGGAGTTGGTCGCACTCAGGGTAAGGTCGCCCGTTCCATCTTTTATCAGTCTTCCGCTACCACTGACAGCACCTTTCATTTCAGTGCTCGCTCCGGCATTGCTTATCGTCAGCCAGCTGCTCCCGCCATCGAGATCGACGGTAGATTCAAAAAAGACATCTTTAGCGGTGCTCGTCACTACATGCTGGCCGTCAACCGTCACCGCGCCATTAAAAGTGATGTCGCCCGTGTCGCTGGTCAGGCTCTGGCTCAAGACGGTGTTTTCAACATTCGCACTGATCACGATATCACCCGCGAAGCGGATCGGATTGCCTCCGGCAAAAGTCACCACATCCGTCGCCCCATCCGAAATATCATCCCCGACCGTATCAACGATTAAACCACCGGTGACTGCCGTTTTCAGAACTCGAATCGTGTTTCCGTCGACGCGTTCCGCATTGGCCGCACCGATTGCAGTTGTCAGAGCCAGGCTCGAATCGCTGATCACGTAATGGGTTCCATCATCGACGATCGTAATATCATCATCGGAAACACCACCATTGATATCAGTGATCACCAAATCGAAAAGGCCCGATCCATCATTTACCAATTCAACACTGGTCTCGGCAGCACCATGACTGATGAGAACCACGTTGTTCCCCGCCGTGTCCGTTTCCGCGTTTTCCTTGTCGTAATGAATTGAAAATACGTAGTCAGTCGTTCCGTCGTTCAGATTAAAAAGAGAACCATTCGGGTATCCTGCGAACGCGGTCGTGATCGTGTCGGAATCGGCGTCATCATTGTCAATCAGGACAAAAATCGCTCCGTCAGCCGGATTCACTCCGGCGTTCAATGTCAGGTTGAGAGTCGCTCCCGCGCCGGCATCCGAATTCAGATTAACGCCTCCCGTGACATCGATCTGATCGTAACCCGCAGCAACGCCCGGAGTGAGACCGTTGATTTGAAAAGCAAGTGTCGAAGCGCTGTCCAGCGTCAGCGATCCCGTTCCGAGATCTTCGGCCAGAGCCAGATCCGGACTGATTGTGCCGCCCACAGAGCTAACGGCTCCGGCAACAGCCCCGTCACCGGCGAGAGTCGTGCCGACATTGACGGCTACCGCCCCGGTTCCCGTCGCCGATCCGCTCGCATTGTTCGCAAGAAGCTCCCCGCCATCCACTGTCGTTCCACCGGTGTAGCCGCTCCCCGTCGCGCTGTTCAACGCAAAGGTACCCGCTCCGTCTTTGGTCAGACTGCCGCTTCCACTGATTTCACCCGAAGCAACACTGTCAGGTCCGGTAGTCAACAGGGTCAAGTCATTCGCTCCGAGAGACACGGTTGACCCGAAAATGACATCTTCCCCGCTTAGAGCTAACTCGTCCTCAAGAACCACCGCGTCGTTGTAGGTTTGATCGCCGCTCGTTTTCACCGAGACGGGTTTCACTCCCGTCACCGCCGAATAATTCTCCGCCACCTGAGTGGCATCCAGCACGGTGCTTTCGTAGACGACAAATTTAGCTATTTCCCCGGCGAAATTGGAATATCCCTGAGGACCTCCCGCGACACCTCCCATATTGGCACCTCCGAGTCGACCGATGCCACCCGCATCGCCTCCGCTCCATGCGGTTATGTTAGCCGCCGCGGTGGAAGAACCGGCCAAAACACCGTTGATATAAAGCGTGGAAGTTCCGTTCCCCGTGAAATCAAACGTCCCGACGACATGGATAAATTCATTTTCCAACCCTGACAAATCAGCGGTGACAAAGGCGGTTTGGGTTCCGAAACTGTTTTGCGTAACACTGAAGACCAACTCGCTGTCCGCCACTCCGGAGAGACCGGAGTTCGTCCCTCCTCCGAGGAGCAGGCCGATACCATTTCCACCGCCTGATTCAAAAAGCACTTCATCTCCGGTCAAATCCGATGGACGGAACCACATCTCAACACTCACGTCGGAATTCTCGTCTAGCCCGGCTAAAGAAGCGACATCTGCCCCACTGCCCGAACCATCGAATTCATAGGCCGCAGTGATGCCCGGCAGGGTCGTCGTCAAAGTGCTGCCGGAAGTGGTGTTCCGTCCTGTCGTAACGAGACTGGATCCATTAAAACCGCTTTGAGATCCTGTATTTTCCCAGGTGGTGTTGCCGTCGTCGTCCACCGCAGCGTCATACTCGAGGGTGGATGGTGGCGGGGAAATAGCAATCCCCTTGAAAAGGGTGGTCCCGTCACTGTTCGTCGTGATTGACGCCAACCCGCTGTCGTTCGAGAGAGCGTCGAGAGAATCCATCCCCACGTCTGAACCGAACTGAGTGGTTCCGCCCGCCTCCGTATTGATCGTCAGCGCTGCGTCAACACCGGCAGCCCCGTCGAGCGTGTTGGCAAAAACAACCGTTCCTGTTGCCCCTTCGTTGGTGAAGGTAACCGAACTCGAATTGAGGAGCACCGCATTGTCAAACCGGGTCGCACCGTCCGTTGTCACGGTGACAGCTCCGGAATTGTCTCCGATAACAGTGCGGCCGTCCGAATTTGTCTGCAAATCTCCCAGCGAATTCACCGAGCCGACACTACCCGAAAAGAGAGTCACAGCGGAACCGGATGTGTTCACAGTTAAATCCCTGTCATAGTCTGAATTGCTGGAATCAAGCGTGCCCGAAAAAGTCACACCGCCCCCGTCGATCACCGCATCGGCAACCAGCCCGACAGCACCGCCGTAGGTTTGGGCGCCCGTCGTTTTGACCGAATACTGAAAATTGGCTACCGCATCATAATTCCCCGTAACATCAGCTGCGGTAAGTGCGCCTTCATAGAAACGGAATTTGGCAATATCGCCCTCAAAATTCCCATAGGGAGCAGGAGTGGCTGAGGCGATGCTTCCGCTGGAACCACCCAACCGGGCCTGATTTCCACCATCAAACCCATTGATCGAATTCGTATCAACATCCGTCAGGTCATCGAAAGTGGTCGACGAGTCATTATCGTCCAGAAGCACTCCGTCGACATAGAGTTGCATGATGTCTTTTCCTCCCGTGTCTCTCGAGTAGACGAGGAAAATTTGATGGAACTCTCCGTCCGCTGGAAGCCCCCCCCGTATCTGCCCCACCTGAACATCGCTGACGACATTGCCATTGGAATCGATCGTCCAAATCACTTCATCGGCGGTACCATCATAGACCACCGACATACCGGTTCCGCTGCCGCCCGTCTCGTAGATGACATCAATATCGGCATCATCCCCCGGACGAATCCAGAACTCAAAACTGGCACTGGCATCCGAAGGATTACCCGGCAAATCATTGATCCCGATATCGGCGGCCCCGCCGCTGTAAAAGTTGCCCGTTCCATCGAATTGGTAGGCAGTCGAAATCCCACTGTGGCCCGAATCAACGGAGCCGAAGGTGAAGCCACTTCCGCTGTCCAGCAATTCAGGAGCGGAAGTCGTTCCATCGACACCCTCCCATACAGCAGAGGTTGAGGCACTTTCCTGTTCCGCATCAAAATTCAAGGTCGGAGTCCCAACGGGCGCAGGTGCGCCTCCCAACTGAGCCGTTCCATTGCCATCTGTAGTCAAAGAAGCCAGCGCATTCCCGGCTCCAACGCTCCCTTTGAAAAAGGTATCACCACCGCCCGGCGTGTTCACCGCGAGAGCAAACGCTCCATCTACGGTAGTTCCAAAAGTAACATCTCCGGCGCCATCGTCGGTAATCGTAAGATCAGCGGAAAGGATCACCGCATTTCGGAAAGTCAAAAGGCCTGCGCCATCCACCCGAATCGTGGAGGCACCGATCGTGACCAAGCCGTCCTGATTCGTAATCAGTGAGTTCAGCGCGTCGGTGCTTCCCACCGCGCCGTTCAGGGTCGTCGATCCACCACCGGTGGTATTCAACACAACATCCTGATTGGTACCGGAAGAGGAATCCAGCGTCCCCCCGAATGTAATATCGTTGGCGGTAACCGTGCTTGCCCCGCCCACCGTTACCGGCCCGTCGAACGTGACATTGTCCGCCACCGTAAGATCCGAAGTGCCCAGAAAAGTCACCGCAGCATCGAAATCAAGATCGTTACTCAGCGAGAAAACGGCATCACCATCGAAATCGGAAGCCCCCGTAAAAGTAGCCGATTCACCATTGATCGTCGTCGTCGCCCCATCAAATGAGCTCGTGTCGCCATAGGTGATGAGATGGCCCGTGATCACCGTCGAAGCCGCGTTCGTATAAGTCACCGCATCGGCATACGATTGCGCCCCCGAAGTCGTGACCACGGTTCCGCCGAACTCTGTGACGCCGTTGGCATTGGTAGTGAGAGATGAAATTGCCCCTGCCAAACCTACATTCCCGCTGAAAATCGTGGCGCCTTCGTCAAGATCCGTTTCCGTGGAATTCACTGTGATATTGCTGGAGCCGGTGCCCCCGTCGAGCGTCTCATCAAACCTCACATTGGCACCCTCAAAGGTCACGTTCGCATTCGCAGTCACCGCATCGCCAAAGGTCTGGTCACCAACGGTTACGACATTCAAATCGCGGTTCGCCAAGGCGGCAATTTCCGTCGCGGTCAAGGCACGCCCCCAAAGAGCCGCTTCGTCAATATTCCCGCTGAAATCGCGGGCGGAACTGCCAGCGGTGGAATCTCTGCCGATGTGAACGTCTTCCCCGCCCGAACCGGGCCCGGTAACAGCGGCGTTGCTGTTGAGAGAAATAGTATCCAACTGACCGTCCACGTAAAAAGAAATACTGCTGTGAGTATTCGCGGTTCCCAGGGAGGGGTCGTAAACGGCAACCACGTGATGCCATTTCCCGTCGTTCACAGGAATCGTTCCCTCGATTCCGCCGTTGGCCGTTTCAATCCGCAAATTGTCGCCGCTGATTCGGAATACCCATTTCTTCCCAGAGCTGTCTAGCCCCCATGCCATGATGGCATCATCCAAATTACCTCCGGATCCACTTGTTTTGATCCAGGCCGACATCGTGATCGGTGACATCCCCGTGTCATCGACAATGCCCTTGTACCCGGTCAACGCCACAAAATCATCGAGCCCGTCGAGACTGACCATATCACCTCCCACCGGGCTGGTGCTCGCTACCACAGCGGCATCACCGGCAAGGGTTCCGTTGTTCCCGTTGCCGGAACTATCCGCCACGCCGCCATCCATTGACAAATATGCCTCCAATCTCGCGGGCAGGCCTGCGGCGCTTGGCGCACTCTTCGTGAAAATCGTTTCACCGGAAGCGTCCGTCGTCAAACTCGCCAACGCCTCGGAGAATCCAACATGATCGGAAAAGGTCGTCGTCCCCGCAGCATTCACCGTGAGCGCCCGTGCCGTCGTATCCGAATCGACCGTGCTAGGGAAAGTGATGTCCCCCCCTGTCAAAACAAGATCAGCCCCCAACGTCACCGTGCCGCTGTAGGTCTGGTCGGCGCTTCCCGTCGTAATCGCTGCGCCGTCCAAGGCGATCGTTTCCACGTTGATGATCAGTTCGGTGTCATTCGCCGAAAGATCCAAAGCGGTCGTGATCGTGAGACTGTCACCGGCCTGCCCGTTGATCGTGATCGACCCGCTCGGTGGCGCAAACGTGGTCGACTCAAAAGTCGCTCCGTCCAGCGTGAGCATGCCGCCCGCTTCACTCAGGGTCGCACTGTCCGCTGTTCCTGCGGGAAGGTTAAAAACAAAATCGGTCACCGTTCCACTGTTGATCAGAACCGGCTCCAGTCCGCTGTATTCCACTTCGATTGCCGCATCGGCATCCAAATTGATCTCACCGCTGCTCGGATCAATCATCGTGTGAGTCACCGTCGCAAAGTTCACATTTTCAAATGCAAGCGTATCACCTGACCCTGCGCCGCCGTTAAAGACAAGCTTCTGTTGAAGTGCTGTTCCTGCCAGGCCTGCAAAGTCTATCGTTACGACATCAACCCCATCGAGCGTGTTGATATCGATTTCAGTGACTCCGCCAAGAGAGGAAAACGGAATGAACACTTCGTACGCGTTATTCTGAACTGATCCTGCGATGCCACTTCCGATCGGCATTGTACCGGTCGTTTCCGTGAGAGTGTAACCCGTCGCACTGATTGTCAGCTTGAGCCGATCTTCCGAATCGGCGCCCTGCGCATCGGTAATTACGAGCGCCCCACCTGTAATCGTAACACTGGTTTCGACCTCTCCGACAAATTTCAGAACGACGTCATTCCCCGTTCCACCGGTATAACTGATCGTGAATACCGAACCACCCACCGTAACGGCGGCTCCCTCGACCAATCCCGCAAAATTTCCGCTAACGCTTCCTGCACCGGTGAGATCGATCACCGTAATTTCGTCACCGGGGTTAAGGGCTGAAAAATCTGTTCCGCCTGCCTCAATGATATTCAAGGAGCCACTCAAAGTGACATTGCCGGTCACATTGACTTCGTCGTGTGTAGAGATGGTGTTGCCGGAAATATCAAAATCAAGTTCACCGTTGAGGGGGACGTTGCCGTCTATCGCGAGTTCCCCTTCACTGTTACTTCCCGGCTGCAAATCTGCCCCGGCGTCAATTGTCACAGCACTGCCAATCGTACCAATACCGCCGAGCGCTGCGCCATCAGCAACCGTGACATCACCGGTCACGTTTGAATGATCTCCATTTACGAGGAGAGTTCCGACGCTCACTTTGGTTGTGCCAGTGTAGTCCGAAGTTGTCCCTGACAAAGTCAAAATCCCGCTGCCGATTTTCTCCAGATTAATGTTCTTATTGTTGGCACCGCCACCGCCGCCAATCTGCCCTGAATAGTCACTCGTGGCATTGCCGGAGCCAACTCGAAGCGTGGCCGGTCCACCGGAATTCGAGGTAAAGACGCGACCATCCCCATCAAGCCCGGCGATGGTCTCAATGCGATTATCTCCCTCCAACCGGAGAGCATTGCCGTTCATGAAGACTGTCGCGGTATCAGGAATGACTTCGCTTGCATCCAACCGCAGGTAGACACCGTCGCCGATCATGGCGAGGTCTCCCTGAAAATCGTTCATCGAATTTGACAGAGCAAGGCCATCGGCTCCCCCTCCGACTTCAGCCACAGTGAGCCCTCCCACCCCGGTGATTTTTCCACTGAGAACGTGGTAGTTGTTGTCCACTTCGACAATGTTGGAAGTGGTCGTAGTCACATCATTCAAACTGATGTCGTTGCTCAATGTCACTGCTGCCGGGCTTTTAGTAATCCGCAGAATACCTCCATTCATGGCGACAGAACTGGTTCCCAAGGCGTCGGAAACGGTCACGACAAGGCGACCCGCGTCAATCGCCGTCGTCCCGCTGTAAGTGTTGGCATTGCTCAAAGTCAGTGTGCCAGTCCCTGTTTTGGCGAGATTGCCGCTTCCAGAGATCGCCGAGCTGATCGTTCCCGCGCCAAGGCTCAAGGTGGAACCACCTTCGATGATGATTGACTCAGTCGAACCTCCATTCAGCGTCCCTATCGAGACAGTCGCGGTGAGGTCAGGGCCGGTGATTTCAATCGTTTTGTTATCTGCCAGGATAACGGATTCTCCGGAGTAATCACCACCGTTGATGATGATGGTACCCCCGTTGTTAACCGCAGCGATCGCCTCGTCGACAGTCGCAAAAGCGCTCACACCGAACACCCCATTCTGATTTCCGCTCGTTCCCGAATCCGCATTGGCAATCGTCTCGCCATTGTTGAACCCGGTCGCCCAGGCATCGTCCACGTAAACGGTGGAAACATTGGTGCTGGCAAGCACGACATCATTACCGTCACCACCTCCGTAGAAAATTTTGTAGAGCGTCCCGCCGATGTTGATGGAACTGCCCTCAGGATAGCCGCTAAACGTTCCTGAAACGGCATCAACAGCATCGTTGTCAATGATCGTAAAAAGAGAGGCGGTCGGATTGGCGATCACATTAAATACCAGTCCGCTCCCGAGCGTCACGGTTCCTGTTACCGCAAGGCTGTCCGCATTCGCACCGTTGACGTCCACAGTAAAGTCACCACTCAGGTTGACCGTATTGGTTCCGAGAGGATCGGTATCATCGCCCGAGACACTGATTGTCCCCACGCCGTTGACTCCCGCTGAGACACGTCCGCTCACCGATTTGCCACTTGCGAGAGTAATCACACCGTCACCTGACAATGTGGCACCGGTTGCGACCACGTAATCATCACCGTCCGTGTGAGTCCCCTCCACTTGAAGCGTGCCGTTCGACACCGTAGTCGCACCGCTGTAGCTATTGGAACCGGATAACCTCAATACATCGGAACCAGTTTTTTCGAGGGAGAGAGCACCAAAGCCCCCGTCAGAGAGAGTGCCTGAAAAATGCATATTGCCACCATCTTGATTTGGCGCCCCGATCGTGAGGGTAACAGGCGTGGCTGATCCACTCACGATGTCTCCGGAAAGCGTGTAATTCCCCGTTCCAATCGTGGTGTCACCGAGCAGGGTGATTTTCCCTGAAAGATTGCCCTGCAGACGAATCCCGCCGCGATTTTCGAGGTTCCCCGTTCCGGAAACTTCGATATCATTGGCAATCGTTACCGCGAAGAGCTGGGCTCCTTCGTTGATTTTGATTTTGGCACTGGAATCAATCGTAAGGCCACTGGAGTTAAATTTGTTGCCGGTTGCTGTCCCTGCAATATTAACTTCAAGCAAACCGGTGAACCCGCCACTTGCGGCTGAATTCAGATAGGTATTTCCAGTAGTCGTTCCCGAAAGAGTCAGAAGAATGCGACCATCTCCGGCGAATGAATTGCTATAAAAAATGCTGTTAACTCCCGTGATTGAGTGGCTGATTAAATTCAAGGTGGCACCCGCGTCAACCGTTGCCGCACCGGCAAGAGATGATACCCCACTGACTACCACGGTACCTGCCTCAACCGCAGTGACTCCCGTGTAGGAATTGGTTTCACCGAGATCGAGAACTCCGGTGCCCTTCTTGGTCACTCCTCCGGTTCCTGAAATCTCACCGGCAATGAGATTGTCATTTGAGTTTGAGGTGACTTCCAAATCAACCGCCGAAGAGTGCGCACCCAGGACAATACTATCACCTGTTCGTGTTTTAATTGATCCAATTTGGACCACAGTTTCGCTATTCGACGAATCAGCGGCGAGACGAAACTCCACGTCCCCGCCGGCAGCGCCTAAAATCACGTCCTCGCTGCTGTAATCGCCTCCATTGATGATCACCGTTCCCGCATTTCCTCCGAATGCCGCGATGGCATCGTTGATAGTGGCGAATGCATCGACTCCAACGACGGCTGCTTGAACTCCGCTTTCATCCCGGTCTCCGTCGACGGCTCCCGCAGTAAAGCTGGAATCCACGTAGACCACCGATGGTATAAGAGGATTCGAATCAGAGGTGTAAACAGTAAAGGAACCGTCACCATTGTCCTTCGCGTTCAACGCCCACCCACCGGTCGCGGTAAAGGTAGTATTAAGTGCCGCATTGACACTGGTGATATCGACAAAGCTGCCTCCGAAAGCAGCGGTGAACGAATTATCCGCCGATGTATCTGCGAAATCGATCACTTCCTCATGCACCGTAACCGCTCCAACATCCACGCGAGCCCCATTGGTCAAATTGAGAAAATTGGCATCGTTACCGGAACCGTCGCTCATGTTCCAGTCAGCCTCAGAGGTGAGAATCCCCCCCTTCACATTAATTTCCCAGGAGCGAGCTGCATGCCCGCCATAAGAATTCAGTTTCCCAGTCCCCGTCGCATTGACTTGACCATCGGACTCGATATTCACCGTAAAGGTGCCGTTCGAGTGCCGGTCCATGGTCCATTCCCCTCCATCCACAATACTAACCGTGGCATCAGCACTTCCAGTCCCATCACCCACATTGAAAACACCACTGCTTCCCGTTTCAAAACGGGTGTTCAATTCGACTGTGCCGCTGTTAAGGTTTATCGTACCCTGAAAGGTGGAACCAACCTCATAAAGATCTGTAGCCGATCCATCCCGATAGACATTGTCGAGAGTAGCAGCTGTATCGATGTTAAGAGTGCCCTGGGTCGAAGGAGCAGCTCCCCCCCAGTTGGCCGAATCATTCCAGCTATGCCCGTCTCCACCTCCGGTCCATGTCGCATTCACTGTCGCAAAATGCTGTCCTTCAAGACTCAAGGCCTCAGCGCCATCCGCCTGATCTGCATCCACGATCCGACGCTCACCATCCTCAAAAATGCCATACATTGTCGAGGTCTTCAGCCCGAGTTCATACTCGTCGAGCAAGCCGAGTATATGACCCTGCTCATGCATAATGACGCTGAGCATATCAACGCCATCACTCGCGAGACCGTCGATATCATCACCTGACACGGCTCTCAGAAGTCCATCAATCTCGACAAACTCCTCGTCGAGCCACTCCGTATCATCCACGAACCAATCCGAACCTGCAGCGTCGAAATCCAGATAGATCGCATTCCCCTCAGCAGCGCCAATGACCGATCCCTCCAGATCAGTGACCGCATAAGTGATACTCTCCAGCGCCTCAATCTGCTCAGCGGTGAGACCACTCTCCTCCCATCTCGAAACCGCCTCGCGCGCGAGTCTCTCAATATCCTCCTCCGTAAAATCAACGTCAGTCCCCTCATCGAAGGAAAACCGGGAAACCGCGTCGATCCCGTCATCAAGAGCTTCCGAGGTCTGAGCGATCGCCTCAGCGCCGCTTTGATCCTCATTCGCGGCTTCCTCCACAGGCACCGGACTCCCGGAAAAGAGAACCCTCGGCTCAAGCGCTTCAGCAAACAGAGGCCGGGACTTCGCCTTGACAGGTTTTGGCCTGCTCGTTCCGAGTGATCGACCAACGGAGCGGGTCCGCTTTTCGAGCCATTCCTGATAGGCGCGAGCCATGGAGCGGGCAAAAAACCAGCGCTTACGACGAGATGATGTCGTTTTATTCATAAAACAATAAGAAGGGGGTATGGAAATTTTTACATTTCCGAAAATTACTCAAGCACTTTCGTGAAACTCTTAAAAATACTATCAGAACCGAGCTTGTTTTCAAGATTGAAACCCGGGTTTAATAATTCGATAACAGTGAGCTCTTTATACCTGATTTTGCTACGATTAGGCGATATGTGACACCGCCTCGGTACAGCAGGATAAAACCCTGATAATCAGCGACACGCTACTCGCCACCACCTGACCTCATCGAGAGGGACGGGTAGTGACAAATTTTTTGCCTCTCTTCCGCCCCGCTTAAAAGTCTCTCAGCTTCCTCCCATTGCCTACCACCGCGAAGCATTGGTATAGAAATCCTGATGCCAGGTCCAGTTCGCTGACCGGATCATCTCAAGTCCCTCCTTCATCGCCAGCCCCGCCTTCGCTTCAGCATTCAACTGACTTCGATACCTGCGCCAGGCTTCGATCTCTTCGGCAGACAGATCAAAAGAACGTTCAAAGGGAACCTTCTGCCCCACCATCATGACGAGATAGCCCTCCCAGGTGAACGGGTCATCGGGGCCCATTGCGCTGCGCCCCCACAAAATAGAAGGCCCGCTCACCCGATAGTACTCGACGATATCCTCGGCCCCGGTGAGATCGGTATCCTCCTGACAGGCTTTCCAGAACGCCGTCTCAAGTCGATTGTTGAACTTGTAGTGAAGCGCCAGAAACCTGCGGATATCCTGCCAGGTCTTGTTGCAATACCGGTTGTAAAAATCGCGCGAAACGTGATCAATTTCGAGATAGGAGTCGGCAAGGCAGTGAATCAATTTCGCTGCATGGTCACAGATCACAGCCAGCCCCGTCGCCTCAAGCGGCTCTACGAATCCGGCAGAATTCCCCAGGGCAACGACATTCTTCACCCAGGTTCGCTTTCTAGCTCCCGAGCTGAATCCGATGATGCGGGTATCCTCTACTTTGGGATTCTTCCTGCGAAATTCCTCCTCAGCGTCGTTGTCACTGAGGAAGCTGCTTCCATAGACATAGCCGCGGTTGATGAGTTCATCGTGCTCGATCTGCCACGCCCATCCGGCATTCATCGTTTCGGCCGTGGTATAGGGGAGTAGCGGCTCTTCCTCGCGCGCCCATCCCCCTATGACCGCTTTGTCGCAAAAAAGACTCGATTGATATGACTCCAGCGGCTCGCCCAACGCATCGCCCAGCAAGAGCGAAGCAAATCCCGAGCAATCAATATAGAGGTGCCCGTCAGCCACTTCCCCGGACTCCAGAAGCAGGCCGGAAACGCCTTTTTCATCCTGCCGCACCTCGAGAATTTTATCATCGACGATCTTTACCCCGATCTCCGCCGCATACGTCTCAAGGAACCGGACAAAAGGCACATTCTCGAGATGGTAGGCGAGGTCGGTATTCACCACGGGTGCGCCGGTATCCGGATGCTTCACAAATCCCTTTCCATGGGCGGCCAATGCCGAAGAAAGATCTGCATACTCGAAATCTTCGAATGCATAGAATCCATTCGGTCGGGGCATTCCCCGGAGAAATTTGTCGAGCTGCGCGGAAAACGTGTAGAAGAACCGATCCCTCGGTCCCCAGAGGAAATTGATTCCCAGCTTGTATGTGGGCTTCACCTCGCGGTGAAATCGTGCCGGATCAATTCCGAGATAGCCGTGGAGATACACCGGCATCGTCAGGGTACTCCCTTCCCCCACTCCGATGATGGGAATATCGGAAGAGTGAATCACCGAAACATCCAGAACCGGCATCCGCGCCTTCAGGGTGATCGCAGCAAGAAATCCAGCACTCCCTCCCCCCACGACGACGATTCGCTTTTTCAATTTCGCTTCTCCGGATCTGACCGGATCGCCTTGAGTTGCCTTCTGGGGATCTGATGACATTGCCATAACTGAACTTCCCTTTTATCAGCCAGTGCCCCTAAGGCAATGCGAACAACCGCATCCCGACACTGCATCAATCGGAAAAATGAGCATTCTGTCGACAAAGCCCCCAACTGGCAAGCCCGCTCTCCACGGATCACTTTTTCCTTCGTTTTCCGTAAGGCTCAGTGAAGGGAGCGGCTTCAAAAGGAACCGGATCCTGAACGACACGGGGATCGTTGGCATTTGTCAGCTCTTCAAACAGAGCATCGTGAAGGGATTTTTGTATTTCGGCGAGGGTCTCATCTCCGGCCCGGTTGTTCATCTGGTCCGGATCATCGGACAACACATAGAGCTCGACCTGCGGACGCTTCGCAAACCCGAGTTGATACGATTTCGCAAACTTAGGGTTCTCTCGATTCTCGACCATCCAGGCCTTGGTCGGGCTCGCATCAAGATCCGCGAAGCAAATAAACGTGTCATTGGAGAGAACGTCAGTCGAAGGCAGTTCGTCCTCTGCAGCCGCCCCCGGAGTGCCCATGGGCCAACGATCCGGTTCGAAATTATAAATATAGAGATGATCCTTTGTTCGGATCGCTCTCTGAGGATATGGCTTGTTCCCCGTTCTCGCACCGGCAACATGGCGCTCGCGCCCCGTCACTACTCTGGTCCGTGTCTCGTCGACCAGGCCCGATTCAGCTGAAGTGAACACGTTCAGTAGGCTTTTCCCTGTCATCACTTCGGGAATCGCCACTTCACCTGCTTCAAGAAACGTGGGCGCAAGATCCATGAGGTTCACAAAATCATCGACGACCCTGCCTTTGGGAATTTTCCCGTCCCCCCAACATGCCGCGAGAGCGACCGCCTGACCAAAGTCATAAAGATTGCATTTCCCGCGCGGGAAACCGGGAGCGCCGTGATCTCCGCTCACGACGACAAGGGTATTCTCAAGCTCCCCCCGTTTCTCGAGCTCTCCCAGTAGAACACCAAGTGCCGCATCAAACGCCATTGCCTCGCCGAGGTAATCCGCAAAATCCTCACGGATCTCCGGCACATCAGGAAGGAAGGCCGGCAATTTTCCCTTGAGCCCATCCGGCTCCAGATCCCACAGTGCCTTCCCTGAACCCCGGGTCCACTTCCGGTGCACATTGGTAGGTCCGAACCAGAAGAGAAATGGCGCGTCCCCGGGCTGAGCATCAAGAAAGCCTGCGAATTCACGTTCCACTTTTGAAAGCATCTCCTCTTTCGCCGCAGCCACCGTGACTCCCTTCGCGACCATTCTCGTAACCGACTGGGAAAAGGTATTCACATCCGGCCCCTTCAATTCGAATCCGTATTGCTGCGCGCCGAAGGGAGCATCTTTGATATCACCGGGACTCCACACCTTGTAGACCTTTCCAATGTGATAGCCGCTGTCCCGCAGCATCAGTGGAAAGACAGGAATCGTCTCATCCCAGATTGCCCCCTGTAAAATAGCGCCCTGCCCCGTTCTGAAAAAATACTGACCGGAAACAATCGAACTGCGACAGGGAGTGCAGCTCGGAGCCGTGACGAAGGCATTTTTGAAGAGCACACCCTCTCTCGCAACGCGGTCAAAATGGGGCGTTTCGATCAAGTCGTTCGCTGTCCCCGTCCCGTCCACTTCGCGATACGCACTCGCATATCGCCCCCAGTCATCCGCAAACGCAAAAAGGATATTCGGACGATCCGCTGCGGACAGACTCGAGATCACCGACGTGGCGAAACTGAGTGTCAGGAAGAAACTTCGAAAGTAAGACATGCGATGGATTAAGCCGGTAGAACCAAAACCCGTCAACTCTTCGTTTGCAGCCTCAAAGGCGCGAACCCCTCGCAAGGCGGGAAATGAGAGATCAGCGACTTGACCTCGCCCAGTCAACTGGTGAAATCAGTCAGCCATTCCATTCATTCTCCGCCAGTCGGAATTCGAACCGGATGGATTTGCGTTCCCCAAATTCAAGCTGTCCATAGCCACGGAGCTTAAGCGGCGACCCATCACCGAATCCACCGTCAAGACATCGCTTTCGGTATGCGCACCGTCAATTGCCGGAGCGAAGAACAATTCGAATGTGCCACTCACGCCCGTGCCCCATGACGGCGCAGCCGTCTCCACTCTCACATAATAAAACGAATTCCCGATCTCCAGCCCGCTGAAGCTCGCGACCCAGGCCCCTGAAAGATCGGCCACCACCGTGAGCGATCCGCCCAGGAGAGCAGAGCCGTCCGGCCCCATCACCGTCACCGTAATCACTGATCCCGGCTCGGCACTGCCTGTATACATCGGCATCAAGAGAAGCATTGGATCTCCGCTGCCGCCTCCATCCGAGTCCCGTGATCCCGCAAAACGGAATCCCTCAAGGATGCCTGAACCACCCACGCCGAAGAATTCACCAATCTTGCCTCCGGTCGAGCCTACGACCCGAACCACGATTGCCTCCTCGACGAAACCACCACTGCCATCACTCACCAGATAGATGAAATTCTCCACGCCCACATCACCCGCGTCGAGAGCGCGGGTCGTCGGCAGATTGCCGTCGACGGTGTAGACAAAGTTTCCATCGGCATCAATTGAAAGGGTCCCGTAGAGACCATCAACCAGCTCGGGCGTTCCGGCCGCGACCGCTCCACCTCCATTGGCCGATCCGCCAAACGGGGTTCCGTCGAAACGGACATTGACCACCTTGAGCACGTCGTCGATGCCCTGCCCGTTAATATCAATGTCAGTGTCATTCGCCAGCGCATTTCCACTGGCCGTTTCAGAGCCGCCCTGCCCGCCTTCGAACACCGTTACCACATCGGTGGCCAATACAGGATCGTCGTTCGTTCCCGTAATCTCAATCGTTACGGTTTGCGTATCCGATCCCGTAGCAGGATCAGTTGCTGTGATCGTGTAGGTCAGCGTCAGGGTTTCTCCGAGAGCAAGGAAATCAAAGGTTGTCGTGTTACTGTCAAAGGCCCAGCCGATCGTTCCGATCGTGGCAGGTGCGGTTACGATCGGATTAGGAGTCGTGAGACTGAACATCGCGAGGAAATCAGCATTTCCAAGGACATCCGGCGATCCGGAGATTCCCACGGTGCCGTTGATCGTCGCTTCAACATTTCCAAGATCGTGCACTGTGAGGGTGCCGCTCACGCTCAACGGCGAATCGGTCTCGGTAAGAGCCTCTGCAGCAGAATCGCCTCCCGCTACGACGATATCAGGGGCAAGATTGTCGAATTCAATTCCTTGAAAATCGATACGCTGCTGCCCACCGCCGAAAGTGTAGCTCCCCGCACCGGGTGTTGCTCCCGCCGCAGGGTCAAAATCAGGATCAATCGCACCGACGAGATTGATGACATCACCGGGAACGGTCGCCGGATCGCCTCCATCGATGTTCATTTCGGTGTGGGTCGATGGCTTGATCTCAAAGGTATCCTCGTCGTCACCACCTTCGATAAAGACTTCGTTACCGGCTTTGACAGTCCCTGACAAATCAACTAATCCACCTCCGTCCGGCCCTCCGAATTGATCGACTTTGATTTCAATTTTACCATTGGCGGCAGCCAGCTCGCCCCTGGGATCGAGAACGAAATTATCCTCCGCATTCAAAAGAATATCAGCTCCGGCCGAAACATCTTCATCTCCAATCGTGATGTTCCCGCTTGAGGCCGTAACATCGAGGTTGCCGCCAACTGCCGATGTCGCCAATGCTACCGTCCCCGTATTCACAATCGTGGCATCGCTATCAACATCACCGGTGTTCACGCTGATCGTTCCGGTCGCATCGAGCTGATCCAGCGTAATATCGGCATCGGTTCCGGTCGTGGTAAGATCGACGGTGCCGTCGACACTGATCGTGCCGCTGTCGGTGACATCATCCACTGCATCGATTTCAAGATTACCTGAAACATCCGAGGTCCCGAGGTCGATAGTATCTTCATCAACAAGAGTGACATCTTTCCCGCTCTCGATCGTGACGCTTCCAACGAAGTCGTTGTCCGATTCGTCGAGGGTGATGTCATTGCCCGCTCCGACGTCCAGATTCGTCGTTCCGGTGATATCAGATCCTTCGCTGTCAGTCAGAGCCGCATTGTTCGTGATCTCAAGATTGCCACCCACGGTGAGTCCGCTCGCGGTCGCATCAACATCGCCGATATTCAGCGCGCCCAGGTTTTCGATCTTAAAGTTTCCTCCTGTTGTTCCCTCCACGTTTGAAATCTGAGTATCAATCGCATCACCGATACCAACGTTACCAACGTCGCCGTTGGCTGCGTTGAACAGCGCCCTCAGTGAAACAACCTCTTTGTGAGAATCACCACCGTCGATGATATCGCCACTTGCCGTATCAACTGTCACAAGCCCCGTGGTTTGCAATCCACCGAGAGTGATATCGTTTTCCGCATCCACATCGATGGTGCCGTCTCCGGCATCAACCAGTGCGCCGTCAGTCATCTCGATCGCTCCGGTTCCTCCCTTCGCTGCCTCAATCGTGACAGTCCCACTGGCGGAACTCACATCGCCATCTGCGCCAAAGAAGATTTCATCGTCCGAGGCGAGAGTGACTGTTCCGGTGTTGCTGGTGATCGCAGAATTGATCTCAAATCCCACATCGCCACCGGCCGCATCAGGGGTGTCGGCGTGGCCGCATATATCAATATTCCCGATCCCGCTCGCCACGATCGCTGCCGTCGCTCCCGTGGAAAGTTCGACCCCGTCTTCGCCGCTACCGGTGATCGTGATATCACCATTGACCACAGAGACCCTCGAACCTGCTCCAGTGATGATCACCCCGTTGCCCTCAGCGCCGCTTCCGCCTGTGCCATCGATCATGACCCCTGCCGCATTAGTCCCGCTGACGGTGGCGCCGCCGTTGATGCTGACGCCGTCATTGTTCGTCGGAGTGAGATCGGCATTGCCTGTGATGCTGATTAATCCGCCGCCCGAGGTGACCACAGCAGACCCACCCGATACGGAAACCCCGCTGTTGAGCTCTCCTCCGGTGCCCCCGGTTCCCGTCAGAGTGATCGCGGCAGCGCCAGTCGAGCTGACGGTTCCCAGAACGAGAATGCCGTCATTATCCCTCGGGGTGTCCCGGTTGCCGGCGCCCTGACCCGTCAGGATGATGTCGCCGTCCAGACTCGTGACAGCCCCGGTGCCTGTAATTTCGATGCCGCGGTTGCGATAGCGCTGATTTCCGGCTGTGCCATCAATCTCAATTTCGCCGGTTCCGAGAGAGAGGACCGTGCCTCCGATCTGAACGCCGTCGTTGTCGTTCGCTCTTCCGCGGCCTCCTCCCTGTCCATCGATATCAATCAATCCGGAAGTGGTTTCCACGACCGCGTCAGGATTGATAAGGACACCGACGCTGGCGTTGCCACCGGTACTCGTGCCGGCTCCACCCGTTCCGTTGAGAGTCACCGTTGCATTGGTCGAAGCGACTTTGGTATTTGCTCCATTGAGGAGGATCCCGTAGTGATCATTCCCGTTGGTGTCGGTCGTTCCGGTGCCTCTCAGAGTGACATTTCCATCAGTCGAGGTCAGGGTCGAACCGTCGGAAACAATGATCCCCCGGCGATTGTCCCCGCTGCCTCCAGCAGCACCTGAGCCGGTCAGGGAAATATCCCCACTGGCGGTGGTGATGTCTGCATCCGTCAGGGTAATTCCGGTGCTGCCGTTGGTGCCGATACCGTTTCCGTCAGCAGTGAGGGTCACAGCACTGTCATCTGTCGTGATACTGGAACCGGTATCCAACGTAATGGAGCGATCTGCTGAAACCGTGACGGTGCCGCTTCCAGCCGCCTGACTGATCGCTGCGTTGGCCGCAAAAACGACATCGTCCGCTGTGATGCTGATATTTCCCGTTACAGAAAGCGGACCGTTGCTCGTCGCAATCGTGACGGTATCGTCATCTTCCACCCCGGGAGCAGGCCCGGCCGTGTCGATCTTGATGCCGGTGATGCCCGCAGCATCGATCGTGACGCTGTTCGCAGTTCGGGAGATCACTGTCACTCCCGAAGTTCCGATCACGTTGGCAATATCGGCTTCGCTGATGGTGTAGGTGTTAGTCGTGGAATCAAACGTAAAGCTGATCGCATTCTCCGAATCACTGGTGATGTCAGTAATCTGAAGTTCGCCACCTGCGAGGGAAACCTGTGTCTCGGGCGTGCCCGCGAACAGAACCACATCATTCCCGTCATTGCCGACATAGCTGATCACGTAGTCGTCGCCGTCATCGTCGGTAATCGTTGAACCTTCAAGCTGCCCCGCGAAATTACCCGATACGAGATCCGTGGTGCCGTCGTTGTTGATCACTGTGATCGTCGTGCCCACATCGACTGAGGCTGTCCCCGCCGTCAGTTCGGCAAGGTTCAAACTGGAGTTAACCGCATCCAGCGTCACGGTGCCATCAACATCGAGAAGATCATGCGTCGCTGTATTGCCGTTAATCTGAAAATCAACATTCCCGTTGATCGTCGTATTCCCGGTAAAATTAAGCTCACCAATGTCATCCCCGCTGTTCTCACCCGGCTGAATCTCCCCGCTATTTGAGAGAGAGAAGATCCCGTTGATCGTTCCCGTTCCACTGACAACATTGCCAAAGGTATAGCTCCCCGCGGGAACTTCGGTGCGAGCGGTAACGTCGAAGAAAGCTCCACCGGCAACGGCGATTTCTTCACTCTCATCGATATCGGAAGTGCCTGACAAAGCAATCGTTCCGGCATCAATACTTGTCGTGCTTACGTAGGTGTTATCCCCATTGAGAATGAGAACACCACTGCCGTTTTTGATCAATTCCCCTCCGGCGCTTCCTCCGAGAATCTGAGCACCGGTCCGGAAGGTGCCGGTCTGCCCCGCGTCGACTGTCACGGTCTGAGGGCCGCCCCCTGCCAGAGTAATGTCGACATCCACGTTGATGAGGTTCTGTCCGGCAAGATTCTGAATCACTCCACCGCTCATGTTAAAAGTGGCAGTTCCCGAGGCATCACCTTTTTGCAGAGTGCCAACCTGGAATATTCCGCCTTCCATTCCGATAAACCCAACCGTATTCGCTGCTCCGGCACTGGTGCCCCCCTGGCTCGGATTCCCGAGGTTTGCCGTGTCCACTTTGATCGTCCCGTCATCGAAAAACAAACTACCGACACCGCGCCCGTTCGTGTTCGTGCTGCGACTGTGAATCCCGAGACTGATCTGATCGAAGTTACCGGTGACAGTGCCCCCCCGGAAATCTGCTGTTCCGATGGATTGCGTGGAGGTATTGACGTTGTTATCCCCGACGAGAAGGTCCGCCAATGTTCCCGCACCACCTCTACCGTTAATCGTAACGGCGCCGCCTGCAACGATGTCGAGAGTGCCGCGTCCCTTGTTGGCACCAACCGTAATCGTATCAATGTTCAGCGTGTTGCTGTTCCCCAGAATCACCGAACTCGGGAATCCCGAATTCTTACCTGACTCCGCCTCCGATACTTCCAAACTCGCAGCAGTGACCGTGTTAGTGCCCACTGTCGAGAAAAACACATCACCCTGAGCGCTGTTGGCACTCGCACCCACGCCTGAGGAAACTCTCGCAATACCAACTTCAAACTTATCGACATCGATCGTTACGCTGGAAGCATTGGTGAAATCAACACTACCGTCCGAGTCACCCACTGCGACAACATCGTAGCCACCCACGATCATGTCCTCGATGCCGGTTCCGATGCGCACCGCACCGCCACTCACGGTGAGCGAACCACTGTTACCGGTATTCTCGCCAACGGTGAGAGTGTCAACACTGAGACCGCCGGCATTCACGGTGAAGGCCCCTGCTTGAATATCCAACTCGCTGCGACTCGCGCTGCCGCTTCCGGCACTGTCTGAAACGCCGTTGGCAACCGTGAAACTGCCTCCGAGGATACGGAGAGTGCCTGCCGAATTTGCGGCATCTCCAGATCCGTCAATGGCGAGACCAACGGTGTCAGCTGTCGTTGTTCCATCCCCAATGAGCAGTTCACCGGTTCCGTTTCCAACATTCGTCCCCGAGTCGTGGCGGCCGATGATGACTTCACCGAGGGTGCCGTTGAAAATCCCGTTCGCAAGATCAAGACTGCCAAACGAATTAGTCGACGTGTTAGTGTTGTTGTCACCGATGTAAAGGTCCGCCTTCAAATCCCCGGTGCGACCGGCGAGACTGAGTGTTCCTCCATTGACTATCGTTGCATCAGCGCTGCTTTTGCGACCCGCTATCGTCAATGCGTCAGTCACGAGATTGTTCGTCATTCCGAAGACCACCGTTGAAAGCAGCCCGGAATTGCCTGAGCCCGCGGCATCACCTACGATGATGGAATCAGCCGTGAGACTGTTCAATCCCGCTGCGGAAAGCGTCAAGTCAGCCGTCCCCTGATTTCCATCTGCTCCTCCGCCCATTCCGATACCGCCGGAAATCGTTGCGACGTTGATCGTCACCGAGTCCGCTCCGGAAAACAGTAACTGGCCACGCACGTCGATCTGCGGGATTCCTGTCTGACCGAAAATTACCGCGCCGTCACCATCACCAATCGAGACCGCACCGCCGACCACCTCGAGCGTCGAGGTATTCGCTCCTATATTATTAGTGCTGTTACCGGCAAGGGCCCGGCCGACAATCACTTCATCTGCGACGAACCCGTCTTCAGCAAGAGTGTCTCCAGCCGATTGATCGTAGAGACCGGAGGCAGTGAATTGCCCTTTGAATTTAACGTTGCTCGCTGTGTCGGTTTGCTCGAAAGCAACGACATCGACGGCGGCGTTGAAGGTCACCACATTCGAATCTGGAATCGTGAGTTTAGCAAGCGGGCTTGTTGAACCCACAGCACCTGACACTTCAACATTACCGCTTCCGGTATTGAGAGTCAGTTCGAAGGCACCGTCGATCGTGCCGTTTACATCAACAGCGCCGTTCACATCGCTGGTATCCAGTTCAACATTATTGGTGAGTGTGACGTTTCCATTAAAAGTAACTGAGTCCGCTGCGATGTTTCCATCCAGACTGATTCCTTCAGCCGTCACTTCGAGACCACCTTTGCCATTTCCGGCGAGGTCGAGAGCTCCAAACGTAACCGCATCGGTATTCGTATCGGTGCCGTTTGTTTCGTTCGATGTCTCGACGATAACATTGCCGGTAAAGCCTGCGGTTGCGTAGGCTACGAAGACGCTGTTTGCGTCAGGCCTTACTGAACCGACGGCTGCAGAACGACCTGCGCTTGGTGAATTTGTCAGAATCAGCGCGGAATCACTGATGAGGAGTCCGAGTTGCCCTCCTACGGTAGTTTCTCTGATAGTCAGGCTGTCAGCGCTGTCGGTGTTGATGTCTGTGATAACAAGATCCCCGGAAGCGTCGAGTGACACCTCGGTCTCAGCCTGTCCCGAAGCAATCAACGCGACATCATTCCCTGAGTTGTCATCCTGATTGGTATCAGCATTGTAATCATACTGAATCGTGAACACGTTGCCATTCACCTCGAAGACAAGTCCATCGGTGAGATTGGTCGCACCGGAGGTGAAGATTCCACTAACGGCATCGGTCATATCGTTATCCACGATGACAAAGACATCCCCAAGCGCAGGCACGAAGGTCCCGAGAGCGATTTCAAGTTCTGCTCCGGCGAGGGTTACCGTCCCGTTAACATCCAGCTGATCGTAGCCGGTATTTTCCGTCGCGCTGTCGAGCTGGATTGAGTAGGTGCCGTTCGAATTGAACGTTACATTGCCAATGCCAAGTTCATTGGTGAGATCCCCGGTCTCAAGTCCCGGATCGAGAATGCCACCACTCTGAACACTGACTGGGCCTGAAATTGTACCGGTGCCGCCAAGAGTGGCTGCGTTGGCAACAAAAACCGTACTCGTTCCCGTGCCTGACCCAACCGTGTTGTTCACGAGGAGCGTTCCCAGGGTAATCGTTGTGTTACTTTGATAGGTATTCTCACCTGACAAGGTCCACGTCCCAACACCCTCCTTAACAACACCGAATCCGCGATTGTTCGGTGTATCATGGAGAATCTGCCCCGTGATGATACCGTCACCGGCTCCACGCAGATCAAGCAACCGGGTACCAGAAGCAATATTGTTCACATCTCCGGAAATCGTAAGAAGCCCGGCATCAGACTGAAGATTATACCCTCCACCGCCGGCGACGATTTCAAGCTCTCCTGAAATTTCATTGTTCCCACTCGCATTCAGAACATGAGCCACAGTATCCGTCGCGCCCTGACGACCACCGATTCTGACATTCGGCTGTACTTCAACGTTGTTTTGGAGAATAAGCGTCCCTGTTTCACCACCGCCGCCGCCGGAAAGGAAAATCTCAGAATCCGCCCCGCCGTTTTGAGTGATGTCCACATTGGTTGTGAACGTACCACCGGTCATGCTGACCATTCCCCGGTCAGTCGCGCCACCATTGGTCGAACCTCCGTCGAGCACGTTCGCGATAGAAAAGCTGCCACCCGCCTCGACGGTGAAGTCACCGCCGGAGATAATAATAAATCCCGCCGCATCTCCGAAGAAACCCGCACTGCGCTCCGCCATATTAAGATCAATCACCGAGACGGTGCCTCCGTCGAGATAGAAACGTCCTTCGGCTCCGGCACTACCGCTTCCGCCACGGCTGCGAACCCCAAGATCAAATGCATTGATCAGCAGGTCAGCATTGTGGCCACGCAGATCAAGTTCACCTTTTGTGGTCGCCGAAGTTCCCGCCGTCAAATTGTGCCCCAACCGAACATCAGCCCGACTCGTCCCGCCAGTCGCTCCGCGCAGAGTGAAGCTTCCCGTTCCGGGAGCGGTCGAAGCAAATTCGACAATGCCGTCGCCTTTTCCACCTCCAATAGTGAGGAGCGCGGTATTGAACTCGTTCGTCCCTTCACCTAGATAGAGGCGCCCGTTGCCGAAGTTGCTCGTCAACGAATCGCTAACCGCGATTTGGGTCGTTGCTGTGATCGTATTCGATGAAGTAGCTCCCGTCGCTGTCGCCAGCGTCACTGTGGAAATATTTCGTTGCTCTGTGGAGATGAGAAAATTGTCCACCATTGCGCTGAATGAGGACAACGCGGAAAGATCAACCGTCGTATTATTGTAAGGGTCACCATTACCTGCGGTCGGCACACCAAGAATAACATCAGCCGTTGCATCATCGATCACAAGAGCACCACCTCCAAGTCCATGGAGGACCGTGGTTTTGCCCGAGGTGTTCTCTACCCCCACTGTGAAATCTCCGGTGACTGTCAGCGTGTTACCTGTATCAATCGTGATCGTATTCGCCGCAGCATTGTCACCGAGAACTTCGAGGCTCGCGATGGTCTGATTAGATCCGTTGAGATCAAGGTGTGCTGTCGTCGTATTGGAAACGTCGCCAAGCACAACGTCGGTAGACGTTGGAAGCGCGTTGTCGACGCCTGATATCAGTGTCCCCTCCTCGATGAGCGTATCGCCTGTGTATGTGTTGGCAACATTGAGCGTGAAGGTGCCGGGACCATTCTTGGTAAGATTTCCATCACCACTGATAATGGCATCAGCAGAGCCACCGGTTGCCGTAGTCACCGTCAGGTCTGAGGTTCCCAGGGCAACGGAATCTCTGAAGAATACATTGTCGCCATCCAGAGTGGCGCTCGCACTCAGTGTCACAGGACCGTTGAATGTCTGCGTTCCACCACTGGTCAGGTTGGCTGCAATATCCGCAGAGTCAGATGCCACAGTGAGATCACCCTGAATTGAGGAAGCGGCAGTAAAATTGACCTGATCCGTTCCTCCAGCCACATCGATGATCACATCGTTGAAAAAATCCGTTCCAAGCGATCCTACCGAGAGAGTCTCCACATCCCCCGATCCGGTGATCAATATGTCGTGTTTACCATTGGCATTGGCGGGAGCTCCCGAGTTGTCGACACCGGCACCATTCGTGATCGCTGCATTCGGAATGGATCTCAGAAGAACGCCGTTCACAATGATGTCGAGATCGGTGCCATTCAACTGCACCGTCATGGTATCATCAACGGCATCACCGCCGGGATTAGCGGCTGCGCTCCCCGGAGTAAAATCCGTTCCGGGAGCATAGTTGGGATTCGTATAACTGCCCGCATCAGCCGGCGGAAACACCTTGGTCATGTCGATCTCGATTGCCCCCTTACCGGTTACCGTAATTGACACGGTTCCGGTGTCAGTTCCGCCATCACCGTCTTCAACCGTGTAGGTGAAGGTATCTACGATGGTTTCGCCTTCCGCCAGAGTCTGCAATACCGCCGAGTTGCTTGCGTCATAGGTGAAGCTGCCGTCAGCCATCATCACGACCGCTGCTCCAAAATCACTCAGGGCGCTGAATCCGCCGGAATTCTGAATCTGAGAAACGACTAACTGATCCTGATGGTCAGTTCCGTTTTCCGCATCATTCGGATGCTGAGTTCCCGTGTTTGCCGGATCGGTGTCGTTGGCCAGAACGCCGTCAGCCCGGTCAATCGTCAGAAGGGTGTCCTCGTCCGCTCCGTAGGCATCAGCCACCGCCGTCGGGTCGACGTTATTGATGGTGATGGTGAAAGATTTTTCCACACGGTTACCATCGTCATCAACCAGCTTTACGTTAACCGTGTAAACCCCATCGTCGGCAGCGAAGGTATGAGTATTGGAAAGCGTGATATCCGTTCCTGCAACGTTGCCGGGAGGACCCATTGGAGTTTCAACAACGACGCCATCTTCCGCCGGACTTCCATCACCCCAGTCGATGATCGCGGTGTGAATATCAAGTGTTCCGAGATCATTGAAAGCACCGGCGGGAAAAGTGAATGGCGCCCCTTCACCGAGATTTGAATCAACCAGATTCTTCACAGTGGGTGCCGCATTGTTCACCGTAACCTCGAACGTTTCAGTAGTGGATCCGCCGTCGTCATCGGACAGGTTCACCGTGACCGTGTAAACGCCGTTGTCCGCGTAGACGTGGCTGCCATCAATCGCTCCACTGGTAGCCACGCCCGCTGAACCGTTCGCATCAATCGTTGCTGCACCTGTGTCCGCTGCCGAGCCGTCACCCCAGTCAATCGAGTAGCTGAACGTCTCGTTGGCGCCAAATCCCGGATCGGTAAAGGTCGCGAGATCGCTCAACGTCAGCATCATCCCTTCTGTCGTGGTCTGATCAGCAACCACACTCAGAGTCGGTGCGACATTATTGACCGTTACCGTTTTAGTGAGAACCGCTGCACTTTGCCCCACCGCTGATACTGTGATCGTCAAATCATCCTGCCCTGTCCCGGTTGCGGGAAAATCGTCGGCGAAGGTATGAGTCGCGGTGAAAGTGGCTGCCTCAGTCAGACTCGCCGGCACCGTAACTGTTTCAGGAGCACTTCCATCCCCCCAATCGATCACGACATCAAATGGATCCGCTCCATTGTTCCCCCCGGAGCCGAGACCATTAATCGTCACAGTTCCGTTCTCATTGATTTCCGTTCTGTCGACCGTGAAACTGGTAACCTGAGGATCTGCGTTCACTTCAAAAGCGCCGATGTCTGCACCATTAACCGTTTCAGTGAAACCTGAGTAGGTCACCGCGAGGTTATCAATCTGGGTCCTCTCGCCGGAGTTTCCAAGACGGGCGGAAAGAGTGAGCCCTTCAAATGGATTTAACACCGTGGTGGTCGATCCGGTTCCGGTCTCCCCCGTGCCGCGAGTCGCCGTCATCACTGTGCCGTTACTATTCAAAGTAAAGGCAAACTGAACCGACGCAGGCACGCCGTTGGCGGGCTCACCGGTCGTGACAATGACTCCTCCATAATTGATGTCACCTCCACCGTTATCGACCATCGTCCAGGTTCGGTTGGTAGTGCCATCAGACAAGGTGAACACAAAATCCTGGTCAGTGGTGACCTTGGTGAAATCCAGATCGATCACCACCGTGGCCGGGTAGAAGGGCCCCACTTCACCGGCCGGCAGAACTTGATATGAGAACAGGTCATCGTCATTGGCCGAGCCCGCCGCGAAATTGAGTGAAGTGCCCACCACACTTGCAGCGCGATCCAACAGCGTAAAATTCGGATCGCTCAGCAGATCAGCCCCCGTGCGGTTCAAATCGGTCGGGGTCGCGGGGACGATCATTCCCACAGGCCGGCTGACACCCAGCTGATCCGTGACCGGGGAAACACCCACAGCTGAATCGATCGCAAGGCTGCCCGCTCCAAGTGCATGCGTCTGAGAGAATCCTCCATTATTCTGCAACGGCCCGAGGAGTGGATCGATGTTAACCCGGGCCGTATTTTCATTAGCCATGGTGCCGTCCCGACTTCCAACGATGTTAAGACCTTCGAGGGCAGTGTCGGAGCCGACATTATTATCAATGTCTGCAGCAGTCGCCGTGGTAATCACATTCCGCAGATTCCCGTAAAAAATACTGTTTTTGATAGTGGTTTTGTTCCCTCCATTATCAAATCGAACCCCGCCACTTCCCGCAGTGTTCGATGTCGCACGGTTACCCGTTACAGTGACATGATTGAGCATACTTGTCCCCGCACTGATGGCCCAGAATCCACCTCCGACCCGACCGGCTTCAAAGTCTCCGGCACTGAGGTCCCAACCCGCCAGGTTGTCACTCAGAGTCACATTGGTCATCTCCGTATGAGAATTGTTGTTCTGCTGAAAGACACCACCGCCGTGCCCGAACGACCGGTTTCCACTGATGAGACCACGAGTGAGGAATAACTCACCACGGTCACTGTTCCAGATACCGCCGCCGCGCCCCTGACTCTCGCTGGAAGCTTGATCCGTCGTATTGTTACTGATGTCAAAATCGGTGAAAGTGATCGTTCCGTCAGTATTGTAAATACCGCCACCCCTACCATGGGCAACATTATCGGTGACCCGAATCCGATCGATCTCAAGAGTGGCAAAAGACCCTACATTGTAAATTCCGCCTCCAACCCGATTGTTGTTGTTGTCGGTTGCCGCATCGAGATCATCTGCGCCGGCACGGTTACCGGTCACGACCACGTCCGCTCCGGTGACAATTCCGTTATTGCGAAATCCTCCACCGTGCTCGGTGAGAGATTCGTTGTTGGAGATCACAACGTTGTTCAACGTCACCACGCTGAAAGAAGAGGTACTGTAAAAGCCTCCTCCATTATCTTCCGCGGTATTCCCATCGATAAGGACATTCCTCAATTCGACCCGGTTTCCATCGGAGGTCAGGTAGAATCCGCCACCTTCATCCGCAGCGTAGTTGTTCAAAATATCCAGACCGCTCAACCGCACCACACTACCTGCGTTGCCAGTCCAGAAACCGCCGCCATCCCGATCAGAAGCTGCTCCTGTCGTATTGTTGGAAATGCTGGATCGGAAACCCGATGACGAACTGAATTCAACGATTCCGCCGCTGGCATTGTAAAAGCCACCACCGTGAGAACCGGCCACGTTGTCATCAACAATAACATCGATCAGAGTGATCTGACCAGTGGGGTTGTAAATTCCCCCTCCCACTCCTGCGGCTGTATTGTTAGTGACAGTGACTTTCCCGCCGCTGATGATTCCGTTGTTGCGGAACCCACCGCCGTGCTCGGTCGTGGATTCATTGCTGTCGATCAGGACCGTATCCATTTCCACAATCGATCCGTTTGACGCACTGTAGAATCCCCCTCCGCTGTCCTGCGCTTCGTTGTTTGTGATATCAACCCGGGTCAAGCTGACCCGGCCGAAATTCGAGCTCTGGTAGAAGCCACCGCCTTCATCTGTAGCCGTGTTATCGGCGATGAGAACATCACTGAGGTCACTGGTGCTGTTGGCCGAAGTCTGATAGAAGCCACCTCCATCGGCAGACGTCCCGTTGGTGACGCTGTTGTTGATAATCTTGGAGACAAAACTGCCCGGTGTTCCCGAAGTCGAGGCAACGCTTGATGAGATAACAACGTGACCGCCACCGGAGTTGTAGTAGCCACCACCACTGTTGCGCGCTTCATTGTCTCTTACGACTACATCGGTCAGAGTCGTCGTCCCGTTGCCAGTAGTGTAAAAACCTCCCCCGACCGATCCGCGGCCCTCGTTGAAACGGATTTCGATCGGAGCCGCTGCCGTGCCCGTGATGTTAACGATTCCATCATTGCGAAATCCCCCTCCATTGGAAGTGGAGGAAAAGTTGTTCCGGATCACACTGAGTCCCGGAGCAGTCTGGCTGATGTTAACCGTCTCCGTGTTGTTGATGACCATAAAGCCGCCGCCGTCGTCATTGGCCTGGTTACCGATGATTCGGGTATCGACAAGATCATAGGTGTTGTGACGACCTTCGAGATAAAATCCGCCACCTTCATCTTCGGCAACATTGCCGTTCACCCGGGCCGTGCCGATTCCTGCTGCGTCCGCGCCGCCAGCCAACTCGCCGCCGATGTCGACACCGGTAAAGGTAAACTGACTCCGTGTCCCGCCGGACCAGAGAGCACCTCCGTCGTTGTCACTTGTGCCGGTTCCACCGGGATTGTCGCCCGCCTGATTGCGAAGAAACGATCCACCGATAATATCAATAGTGTGATCAGCACCGGTAATCGCGAGCCCCCCGCCGTCGTTTGCGTTGCGACCAAGGGTTGCGTTATCAGAAACCGTAACATTATTGAGAACCAGCTTATTGCCGTCATCGGTCATGTAAAGTCCACCGCCGCGCTTGCTGTCGACATTCGAATCCACCGATGCTGCGATATTCCCTGAGAGCGTCGTGTCCTTCATGTAGAGAAAGCTCTCCCCGACGTTATTGCCCTCGAAATAGATTCCGCCACCATTGCCCTCGGCTGAGTTGTCAGAAACACTGCCGCCGGTGATATAAGTCGCACTGGAATTCAAACCGGTGGACCGGAGATACAAAGCACCGCCTACAGCCGAGTTGTTGCTTTCAGAAGCGTGGTTATCGGTGATATCGACATTCTTGAAGACGGCAATACCTCCGTTGTTATACAGACCTCCACCCTGCCGATCACTCGTCGTGGTTTCCCCGCCGGTGATCGCCAATTCAGAGAAGAAAGCCGTTCCCCCGGAATGCAGATGGAAAACACGGTCAATCCGCTTGCCATCAATGATCGTATTCGCAGCGCCGTTTCCGACGATGCTGACGGCTCCGTTCGTTTTCGTAATGTCGAAGTCACCTCGCAGGTTTCCGTTTTCATTGTCAGTGCCGCTTGTTGGCGTGATCGACATTTCGATCGGCGTGCCATCAAGGGCGGCATCAAAGGTAATTACGAAAGTGCCCGCAGCGGACGCGTTGGCCATTTTGATTGCTTCCCGTAGGGAAATGTCACCGGCAGTGACATCACCGTCATCCTCGTCGGAAGCGACAGTGACAACGACACTGCCTGTTCCCGTCGTCGGCATTGCCTCCGGATCCACCATGAGAATCTCTCGTGTCTGGATCTCGGTTTGCCCCGTCGTGGAATCCGTTGCAGTGATCCGAACTGTCAGCGTTTCCACCGGACTTGCCACCGAAGTATTGTAGGTAAAAGAGGAATCTGCTCCAGCCGCAGGAGTCGCAACGACTGCACCGTCACTGTCTAAAACCTCCCAGGTGTAGGCAATCGGTCCAGCCCCGGTTGTCGTCGCCAAACCGCTGAGATCCACCGCCTCCCCGGAAATCCCATTCTGCGGAACCGTGATTTCATCCAGCTTCAAAGTCGTCGCTAGAGGATCGGTCTCAAACGCTCCGAGATCGGCGCCGCCTTCCTGACCGGCCAATGCCGAATAGCTCACTTTGATGTTGTCCAGCTGGGTACGCTCTCCCGCATTGCCGAGGCGAGCACTGAAAGTGAGACCTCCAAAAGTGCTCAACGCGGTTGTGCTCGATCCATTCCCCGTTTCTCCGGTTCCCCGCAGAGCCGTCATGTCCGTTCCGCTCTCATTCAACGTGAACGTAAACCGAACCGTCGAAGCCACTCCTATAGCGGGCTCACCTGCCGAAATGATTGCTGAACCTCCAAAATTGATGGCGCTACTGTTGTCCTGCATGGTCCAGGTCAGAGTTTCAACCCCGTCAGAAAGAGTGAAGACGTAGTCCTGATCGCCGGTAACCTTGGTAAAATCGTAATCGATCGTCACCGTCGTCGGGTAAGTGGGAGGAAACTCGCCCGCAGGCAGAACCTGATAGGAAAACAGATCCTCGTTATCGGCTCCTCCGGCCGGAAAATTAAGGGAAGTGCCGACGACTGTGGGCACCCGGTCTGAATCAAGGATTGTGAAATCCGGATTGTTCAACAGATCCACCCCGGTGCTGTCAATATCAACCGCACTGGTCACCGTTCCCGATGCCGCCCGTCCCACTCCGGTCTGATCAGTGGCGATGGTCGAGTTCACTGCCGCTCCGGAGGCAGAGCTCCCCGGGAAAATTGCATGGGTCCGGCCGAAGCCACCATAGAAGTCCAGAGGCTGCAAATCAGGGTCCTCGGTAATGCGCAATTGAGTGTCTCCGCTCAAAGTTCCATTCGCCTGAACACCGATGACGTTTCCTCCGACGAGGATCGCGCTCCCCCGCACATCAGATGCGTCCTCATTCCCCGGCGAATCAAAATCAGCGATGTTGCCGTATACGATGCTGTTCTGAAGCGTCACGGTTCCCCCGCTACGATAGAAACCGGCTCCTGCATCGGTTCCTCCGCGGGAAGCTTTATTATCAGTAATCGTAACGTGATTGAGATCGGCTACATTACCGCTGCTTTGTATCCATATTCCGCCGCCAACCGCGTTGGTCGAAGACGCACCGATATTTCCGCCATTCTTAGCTCTGAAGAACCCGGCGTAATTGTCGCTGAAAGTGGTATTGTTCGCCACCAGCTGAGCGTTCGAGGCAAGACGCACCGCACCACCGTGGTTGTCGCCGACATTGCCGGAAACAGTGGTACCGTTCAGGGTGATCAACGGCTCGTTCTCCGCATCAAAGCCACCGCCATAGCGAGCCGCCTCGTTGTCACTGAGCGTGGAATCGACTAAGGTGACCCGGGCCCGGCCGAGAGCGCGAAATCCCCCGCCTCGAAGATCAGCACCAATGCTGCCCGACTCACGCCGGGTCACTCCGTCGCTTTCGTATCCAGCGAGATTGCCATCCACATGTGTTCGTGTCAGGGTCACTTTGGAATCATCAGTGACATAAAATCCACCGCCATGGTCGCGTGCGATGTTCCCGGTAACGGCGCTGTCCAGACCGGTGAAAATCGATGATCCGGTAATCATGAGCCCACCACCCGAGTTTCGGCTGTAGTTATCCGAGATCTCCGTTCTTACCAGATTCAAAGTTGCGTTTTCAACGTAAAAGCCACCGCCGTTGTGGCTCGACTGGTTTTCAGTGACAAGACTGTCAGTGAGATCGACCACCGAGTAGGAGGAAATCCAGCCGCCGCCACCCTGCCGGTTACCGGAGGCGGCAGTGGTTTCGTTATTGCTGATCGTGACGTGGGAACCAACGATCTCGGCACCGTCTGCATAAAAGCCGCCACCGCGCTCTGTACCTACCGAATTGCTGTCAATCAAGACGTGTTCGAGATTCACGATGGTGTTACCGGTAGTGCGGAAGCCACCTCCCCGAACCCTCGCGGAATTGTTCTGAATCACGACTTCGGCAGCGGCCGTTCCAATGATATTCACAAGGCCACCAGTGGAAGTATTGTAGAACCCGCCACCTTCTTCAGCAACGTTACGAAGAATGCTCGTAGTCCCGTCAATGTTCACGGTCGATCCGTCACCATTGTAAAAGCCGCCCCCGAAGGATTGTAATACCCCTGTCCCTGTCATCCGGGTTCGGTTGTCCTCCAAAGCGACACCGGTCAAAGTGACCACGCCATCGCTGTAGTTCGCGAACCCGCCTCCATGCCGATCGATTCTCCAATGGCTGCTTTCACCCGTATCGGGATCCCAACCCAGGGTATTGTTCCGGATCGACGAATCGATCACCGTAACTTCTCCGCCACCGTTGTAGAAACCACCACCGTGCCCGAAGGCAAGATTGTCCTCCAACTGAGAACCACTCACGGTCACGATGCCGCCGCCATTGTAAAAGCCACCGCCATAACCGCTGATGCTGGCGTTCGCGACAACGCCTCCATCAGAACCCAAATCCTGCGACCCGCCATCTAAATCGAGCGTTTCGTTGCCGGTGATAGAAACGTTCGTCAGGGTGACGATGCCGCTATTGTAGAAACCACCACCGTGCTCGTTGTTCGCAGTGTTGCCCTCGATCGTGGAATTTCTCAGGTCAACCTCAGCAAAGGTATTCGCGACGCGGAAGGCTCCGCCACGGGTCCCCGCCAGATTATTATTGAGACTGACATTGTCACCAATCACTTTGGTATGCGCATCGGAAATATAAAAAGCGCCGCCCTCATTGGCGGTATGATTGTTTATATTAACGTTAGTGAGATTAACCACACTGGCGCCGATGGCATAAAAACCGCCCCCGACCCTGTTCGTTGGAAGCGTATTATTCACTAAATCGACATCTCTCAGGGTCGTAGTCCCCTTGTCCGAAGTCATGAAGCCCGCCCCGTGCACCGCTGACTGATTGTTCTGAATCAGAGTCCGGCTTCCGACAGCCCCTTCAATCGTTACTTCGCCGCCGCGATTCCAGAATCCGCCGCCGTATCCGGTAGTCGTGTTACCCTGAATCGGACTGGTTCCGGTAATGGTGACGTCACCGAGACTGTTCATGAAACCTCCACCATAGTCACCGGTATTCACTCCGTTACTGTTGTTCTCAATCGCCGTGTTATGCAGAATCACAGTCCCGCTGTTGTAGAAGCCCCCGCCGTGCTCATTGGTGGCACTATTGCCGGAGATAACACTGTCGGTCAGGTCGACCGTGGATCGTGTCGTCGCATTCCGAAAACCGCCTCCACGGGTATTCGCAAGGTTGTCGGTGAGAGTAACGTTGGTTCCCGTAATACTCCCGTTCGAATCCGCCTGATAAAATCCACCGCCGTCATTCGCAGTGTTATTGGTGATCGTCACTCCATCGAGAATCGTGTCGCCTTCTTCCCGGTTGGAGAATCCGCCACCGGCACTGGCCTCGTTCAAAGTGATGATGCCTCCGGTGACAATAACATTTCCGTCGCTATTTCGGAATCCGGCGCCATCGCCGGAGGAAACGTTGTTTCGAATATTCGCTGTATTCACGTTAACGGTGCCATCATTAGCAAAGAAACCACCCCCTGAACCTGCGTAAGCCGTGTTCCCGTCAATCGCGGTGCCGTTCAAGGTCACCACCGTATTTTCAGAACTCACCCAGAACCCTCCACCAGCCCGGCCCCGGTTGGCTGTGATTGTCGTAGTATTATCCAGTGTAATCACTGCCCCTCCCGAAGCAAAGAAACCGCCACCGTATGCCTGGCGCCCATCGATTTCTGCAGATGAGCCGGTGCCACGTTCAGCGAGGTTGTCTTCTACATTCAGATTGATCCCGGTAATAGTGGCATTGTTAGCCCAGAAACCACCACCATGGCGGTCAGCATCCTGTTCGCCACTAATGTCCTGATCATCCAGCTCTGTCCGGACGACATTGTCGATGATCGTGACATTCTCAAGAATCACAGTCGTTCCCGATTCCGCATAAAGACCGGCACCATGGCTGTAGTTAATAGCGCCTCCGGTGATCGTGAGATTCTTCAAGGTCACCGTCGTGCCGCTACCGCGGATATTAAAAACCCGGTCGAGGTGCTGACCATCGATGATGGTGACGCCTTCGCCCGCACCGATAATGGTGAGGTCCTTGTTGATGTCAAAATCACCAGTGACGTTGTTGTTTTCGTTAGTGCCGTTGTCGTCCGTTGTATCAATCGCAGGAGTTGTTCCGGTCGCCGCAAAAATGGCGGCCTGCGCGGTCGCATCGATCACCGTGTTATTTCCGGCCTCCTGATCGTCGAGTTGCATCAGATACCTGCCAGATCCGAGCGTGATGGTATCCCCAGCGCCAGCCGCATTAATCATCCCCCGCAGCGAATCAGCGGCTCCGTTATCCAACAAATTCTGGGTGCTTGCGCCCCCGACTGTGATAACGACATCGTCGGTGTCTCCTCCGACACCGCCAAGGTAACTGATTGTGGCATCCATTCCGCTACCAAGGAAATTCGAAATCGTGGAACCTTCCGGATACCCACTGAAAGCACCCGTTCCACCGTTGCGACTGATGATTATGTATTGCTGCCCCGTCGCCGGAACAAGCGCACCGGGAATCAAACTGAGTGAAACACTGTTTCCGATATCAATGATGCCACTGGCATTGAGCTGATCATGAAATCCCGCCCCGTCACCTGCGGTCGCCCCATCAAACTCCACTTGAAAAATGCTGTTGTCCGCGAAGTCAAAATCCCCGATCACCGTAGTGATTCCCGGTGAAGCGCCCGGAGCAAGAGTTCCGTCAATCGTGACCCCTTCAGCAACAGTGAGGTCAGTTCCTGTTGCATCATGAATCTCGCCGGCGGTGACCAGAGTGAGGGGATCACTTACGCTTACGGTAGCGAGGTTGATGTCGCCCGCCGTATCACTGCCGATCGTTATGGAACTGAAGCCATCCTGAATTCTTGCCAACTCTCCGTCATTCAGATTCAGAGTCCCCGTGATACCACCCAGACCGATCGTGGTCGATGCCGTGCTCGCTTCAATGGTAAGACTTCCGCTGCCTGACAGATCACCTGAAATACCCATCTCATCTGAACGGAGAGCGAGGTTTCCGCTACCCGAGTCGATCGCGGCGCTCACCTGTAAACTGTTGCCCCCTATCGTGATGTTACCTCCATTGGAGTTGATTGTTCCTGCTCCGGTGTTCACGAAACCTATTGGGTTCGAGGGATCCGTTCCCAGAGTCGTTCCATCGACCGTAATATTTCCACCTCCTGTTGAAGTAACAGGCGCAAAGAAAATCACGCCCTCATCACCGCCGCTTCCCGTGACCGTGATATCACCGGTATTCGAGGTAACTTGACCTCCCGTGACTAAGGCAATTCCGTCATTGGTTGCATTCGTAGTCGTTCCCTCGAGATCAATCGTTCCGGATCCGGTGCTCTGAATGATGCCGGTCGACTGGATTCCTTCACCACTCGCCGACGTTCCGGTCAGAGAAATAGCGCCGTTTACCGTTTCAATCAAAGTTGTCGACGAGGCAATTTGAATTCCGTCGCCATTCGCTCCGGAGTCAATCGCTGTGCCACTGATCGTAATATCACCAAAGCCAATGTTTGTGATAGCCGCACCTGATGTCACTAAGACACCTATATCTTGAACAGATGAACCCGTAATCGCAATATCACCACCCGAGGCTGAAACGAGTGTCCCCCCTGACGATAACACAACACCGAAAGATGTGCCGGCCGGCGTCCCCGTCGCAACGCCAGTTATTTCGATATTTCCACTTCCCGAGGCAACAAGCTGGAATCCGCTCACCACCACTACCGCATCATCCCCGGAAGACTGCCCCCCGATTGTGATGTCACCATCCACCGTGCTGATCCCCCCTCCTGAACTCCCTGACAAAACAATACCGACGTCATTTAAATCAGGGCCGGAGGTTCCCGATATTTCGACGCTCCCCGCCCCAATTGCATTGATGGATGATCCCGACGAAAGAATGACCCCCTCATTGGTTGATGAAATACCATCGATGACAACGTTGCCATCATCACTCAAGATTAAACCTGACAATATCGCGACACCATTATCATTCACTCCAGTTCCCCCAACGCCTGTAAGCGTGACGCTTCCGGATCCGCTGACGACTATATCTCCGTTCACAGTCACAGCGGTTCCGGTTTCAGCTGAGTTATCAGCAACGATAGATACATCACCGACTGAAACAAGAGTCTCAGAGACCACAGCGAGGTTCGAGGATACTGTAAAATCGCCGACCTCACCGAGACTGCCCACGCTCGCGGTAAGGAGCACACTCCCGCTGGAGTTGACGTTTAAGTCATAGTTCGCGACCGCATTTGGAACTGTCACGGATACATCATCCAGAAACCAGTCATCGAAGGGGCCCACTGTTGATGAATTGGAGAATCTAAATTTCACCGCTGAATGCAAAGCGCCGCCGGGCAAAAGAAGTGACCGCAATTCATACTCAGTCATATCCGGTCCATCGCCGGGTAACGTTTCAATCGCCACCCACGTCGTCCCGTCTGAAGCCAGATATTCAACGAGAAAATCATCTCCGGCTTCTGTCGAATTTCCACCGCCAGTGCGCTGATAGTGAAAGTTCAATGTTGCGGACAAAGTGGAACTCAAATCGATCTCAACGGACTCAATTTTATCACTTCCATCAGGTGTGCCGTTGAATCGGGCGGACAGGGTCGGGCTTGGCTCATTCAATCCCGCAGAGTCGATTGTTGCAGTCTCCACTAGCGACCATTTTGCTGGATCAAACGCTGACGTTGGAAACGTATCATTAAACACCGGGACATCGGAGTAATCGGAATCAATTTCCCCGGAGAAGACAAAGTCCCCGCCTTCAAAAGTGACATCTTCTTTGAGGCGGACTTGACCGTTGTAGGTCTGATCTCCGGCTGTAGTCACATTGACTGCCGCTACAGCAATTACTTCCGCGTTAACGACAAAATTCCCCGGAAGAGTGGGCAACCCATCGATCGAAACAAAATCATCTCCGCCCAGTGTATTAATCGTGAAATCGCCTGTGAGGCTTGCCAACGAAATCCTGACTTCCGAATCGCTAACCTGCGTTCCGGCCCCGTCCAGTTCCAGACCTCCAAGAGAATCAACGATAACAATCTGATTGGCAGCTGAATCAAAGTTAATTGAAATGGCGTCGTCTTTTCCACCTGACAAAATATCATCGATTGTGAGGTTGCCGCCGCTCAACGTCACCATGGTTGTGGTCGTCGTCTTAACCCCCACATTTGCGGTTGCGACCACCGTGGTATTCAATCCCCCGGCACCATTGTCGCTATCCAGATAGGAGACTGTAATTACCTCACCAAAGCCAACTTCGACGCTCCCGTTGCCTGTGGCAGCAGGCCCATCATTGATCGGAACAAAGCCCCGGTAGGTTCCGACGCCGATAAGGTCGAGAGTTAACGTCTCGCTTTCACCGCCGTCAGAGGTCAGGGTGACAGTGTGTGTTGGCCCCGTGAGGTCGGCATCGACCACTGTTATAATTGCGGTCTCTCCGCGCAAATAGTCAGTTTTATCCAACTCGATCGTTCCAGTGGAAGTATTGCTTCCAGTCGCTGTCACTGAGGACATTTCAGAAAAACTAATCTGCCCCAGTCCATTGTCCCTCGTCAAAGTTCCATTTCCTACGTCTACCGCTCCGGCACCCGTGTACTCAAGCTCGTCAATATCAGTATCGCCCGGGTCAATTCCCCCGCGAACTCGGATCACAGCCGCAATTCCCTTATCGATCACAATCCGATCGGACCCGATGCCACCATCGATCAGAATTTCCCCCTCCGTGTCAGAATTGAGATCAATAGTGTACTCGACAGAGTCAGCCTCAGGGCTGCTATGCGCAGCATCGGAAAAAGGTGAAACGGTTACCTTAACAATACCACCGCCCATATCAGCCAGAGTGATAACATCGTTCGCTCCGGTTCCGGTCACGTAGGCAAAATCTGCAGTGCCATCCCGGTTATCATCTCTCAATCCAATATCGGCATCATTGGCAAGCCTTTCGTAGTTATTGCTCTGCGCTGATTGCCCCGACGCACGGTCCAAATCGAATCGGGTCACCATAAACGGTTGTTCACGAGTCACCGATCCCAACCTGATCACATCACCACTCGCAAGGAGTCCTGTGGAATGATGCAATGTCTGGGTATGCCCGGATTCGTGGATGGCAGTGTACGCGATTCGATAAGCAAGGGCGGCGTTGAACTCGGCGAGGTTTGTTGAAGTCAGACTGAACGAGACAGCATTGAGAAGAGTGTCCGCAAAGCTCAGCGTCGCTTCATCAAAATTATTACCCGTTTCCAAAGTCAAATCAGTGGCTGCCGCGACACCGAAAAGGCTCGTGTTATTGCCAACAGATCCCCCCGAGAATCGAGCAGAAGTAAATTCAGCGATGAAGTTGTAGGAATCGAACTCACCGGTTGGATCCCCGTCATTCAGACTCAGGTAATCTCTCACGTCCTGCTCATTAGCCGAAGAGGCGATCTGAACATCAAAATCAAAAGGTTCCAGAGCGCGGTCAGCGATCGCTTTCACCGCAGCTGAAAGTCCGGCAATGTCATCGCTGTCAACATCTCCATCGCCGTCCCAATCGTGATTCAACGCTGACGCAGTCAAATCATCTGTCGCCGTAAGGCCGTTACGCCCCTCCAGGCGGGAGCCCGTTCCCAGCCCGCCAACCCCCGAACCGTCAATATTCTTGAAGTCGTCAACCGTCGTGGTAAAACCGCTCTCCCCAAAATCGAGAAATACAGTAGAGATGAAGTGCTTCCCTTCTAAACTCCCGGCCTCATAATTCTCGGCCTGATGCTCTTCGATCAATCGTCGCTCTCCGGCTTCGAGATGAGCATACATGAGATCGCTCCTATCCACGGTAGTATCCAGCAACCCTAAAATGTGCCCAATTTCATGGCTTACCACCGTTAAGAGGTCCATTTGCCCTGAATCCCCTTCATCAAGGGTCAAAAGAATACCATCTGCATCGGTGAAATATTCAAAATCATCCCACGGTGTTGAATCCACGAACCAACCCTCGCCAGCCGCATCAATATCGATATAAATTGAATCATTCTCGGCGTAGCCCAAACCCAAACCGTCGATATCTGAGACAAAATATTTAATCGAATCAAGGAACTCGACTTGCTCTTCATTTAACCCGGCTTCAATCCACCGCTGCTCAGCCGCATCAGCGATCATTTCCAGCTCACTCAAGCTGAGCCGCTCAGCCTCTGCTTCCTCCGTCTCCTCGTCCCCGGCTGTCCCGACATCCTCAGCCTGGCCAGCCTCCTGAGACTGCACAATACCCGCGTCTCCCCCCGCAGGAGGTTCCTCCTCTACAGGCGCTTCACTACCTACAGGCGCCGCTGAAAACAATACTCTCGGCTCCAACGCCTCTGCAAACAGCTCACGGCGTTTCTCCGTTACCACCCTGTTTCCTTTCCGTTTTTCCAACCATCTTTGAAAGGCTGAAACGCGACATCGGTAGAAAAACCAATTCCGGTGGCGGGAGGTTACAGTGCGCTTCATAGGACAAACAGGGGGCTTAAAGGGAGCCGTATCGGGTACGGAAACAGGCAAAAATGAAAAAAATTCCAATCTTGAGTATCAGTTTTCAGTCTCCAAACAAGAACAAAACGACCTTTTTCCCCCATTTCACTTGACGCCGAAAATCCCGATTCAAATTGAATATTAAGGGTTTACACAGGCCCGAGAATCCCGACTCCGCCGCGAATGACGTCAAGAAAAAGATCTGCCCCTTGCCATTCACTTCTCGACAAAGACAGAGTCGCTCCGATAAGCTTCGCGCCTTTAAAATACCTACTTTATGTCCCATATCGACATCGTTACTCCCGAGCCGCTCGCCCATCCTTCCAGCTTACTGGCTACAGCCCACCTCTTTGGACTGGGTACTCCGAGTCAATCCGAATTGAAGATACTTGAGTTCGATTGTGGCGATGGAGGAAACCTGATTTCGATCGCCGCGACCCTTCCCGACTCTGATTGCCTCGGGATAGCCGAGTCTGCAGATGCGATTGAGCACGGATCGAGACTTGCGAAGGAAGCAGGACTCAAAAACGTGAAACTGACCACCGGTAACATTTCCTCAATCCCCCGGGACGGCGTTTACGACATCATCCTCCTGAAGAATATTTACTCCCGAACATCACCGGGCAAGAGAGCAGCCCTCTTAACGAGAGCATCGAGTCATCTCGGAGAAAACGGAATCATTCTCGTCGATCAGATTTGTCTTCCCGGCTGGTCATTCAAAGAGCCCATCAGAAAGCAGATTCAATATCACCTCCGCAATGAAGAGGATTCCCTCCAAAGAGTTATTAAAGGAAGACAGTTCCTCCTCGCTCTCGCCGCCAGCGTGCCGGACCACCTCGGGCTTTACCAAACCCTCGTCCGAAGCGAAAAAGATATCTCCTCGCAGATTCCGGACCTTAATTTCTCAGTCGAGTATCTGAGCGATTCAATCCAGCCATCGCACTTCCACGAATTTGCTGAAGTGCTGGATGAAGCCGGCCTGCACTATGTCGCAGAGGCGGAGCTGGAAACCATGATGATCAATCGTTTCCCAGCAGCCATCGCAGCGATTCTTCCGGAGAATTCATCTCTCGTTGAAAGCGAGCAATACATCGATTTCATCACAAACCGCTCACGGAGATTCTCTATCGTCTGCCCGAAAACGGAACCCGTTGAACGGCAACTTGAACCGGAACGCATCAAGTCCCTCTACTTTTCGATGTATTCCGCCCCCGTCGATGCCGCAGCAGTGATGGCAGAATCGGAAACGTCCCTGACCGGTCCCACCGGAAGCATTGTCACCCTGACGACAAAATCGAGCAAAGCGGCCCTTCTCGTCCTCAGCGAGAACGCACCCGCAAGAATGAGCTTCGAAGAAATCACAACCAAGGTCAGTGACCGGACCGGCGACCTCACCGAAGCCGACATCAAGTCAATTGCAGAAGCACTCTCCGCCGGAGCCGTTTCAGGCATGGTCAAAATCAACTGCAACGAGGGAGCCTGGAGCAGGCTGACATCTGATTCCCCGACAGCCTCCAGTCTCGTCAGGGCGCAGGCTGCCGCCGCGATGCCCTACGTTTCGAGCCTTCAGCACCGGACCATCGAGATCGATCAGGTAGCAGGGAGACTGCTTCAACTACTCGACGGCAAAAACGGGAAAGAAAAACTCATATCGACGCTTGTCGAAATGATCTCAATCGGCGAACTTTCGGCTGAAACTCCTGAAGGGGAAAAAATTGAAGACCCGGAGAAAGTCGAACAAATAGCAGCACAACAGGTAGACCTGTTCCTTGCTCGTTTTGCCACCAGCGGACTTCTCATCGGGTAAGATTACCAGAGGCGATTCAACTTCGCATTCAATCCCCGCAAGAAAACTAACACTTATACAAAAGGTCGAGGTGACTCCCGCCCGTTTCCTGACAAATCCCGCTATGCCGGAAACTTATCAAATCCGCTCGATTGCCGTGCTGAAAACCCGTCCCGAAACCTCCCAGTGGATCAGCTTTCCTGTCGACGAAACGCTCTCGAATGGCGCGTGCATCAGCGGAGCCAACGGAACCGGAAAAACCACTTTACTTGAGGACCTCCATCAGCACTTCACCACAGATGGAGAAGCCGCCACCGGGGCTCCCCAGTCGCCGGAGCAGGTCATCATTACGACACTTTCAAAGGGAGAAGACGTCATCCATCGAATTACGATCGGCAATCCCGCGGGCGAGCACACCCTGATTACCTACCCGGACTCAGACTGGCTCCGCGAGCACCTCAACACCTGGGAAAACCAATCATCCACCGTCACCGAAATAGCAGAGACTCTCACCGACGAAGATGCAGGAGAACCTCTCGACGAGAGCCTTGAGGCTTCCCGCCGGGACGTTCTCTATTTCTCGACGGAGAATGAATTCAGAGGAGTCGCCGTCCAGCCGGCGCTCCCCCGGAGGCTTGGGAAACACTTCTCTGATCGACGGGACCAATTTCTGCTCTTCCTCGCCGAAACAGCGACACAACAGAAAAAAGTAGCCGACGCGATCGCCGAATTCAGGGAGAAGACACCCAACCTCCTTGAAGAACTTTCCGCGATCTGGAATGATGCACTGGAAAACTCACCGGGAATCACTTTCCTTTCCAACACCGCCACCTTCGCGCACACCGCAACCGGGGAACCGGCGAACTTTTCGTCCCTCAGCCCTTCACTGAAACGATTTCTCAGCCGCACCGGCTCACTCTTTCTCAATTTCCGACTGCCGGGCACCGCTCCCGCACTCGTTCTCATCGACGAGCCTGAACTGGGAATCACGCCCGAACTTTCACAACACTTCCTGAGAATCGCGAAGGAGATCACAGCCGACAAGGCAACGCAGCTGATCATAAGCACAAAGTCCCCTGACATTGAGGCTTCATTTCCGGGGCCCGGTCGCATCACTCTGAAAATCGACGAAGCGGGAACACGCACCACCGTACCGCCAACCATCATCATTGAAGACAATTCCAAAGAGACTTCACCGGAAAAAACCACATCAGGAATAACTCGCGGACACAACAAAATCGCGCTATCCAAGCTCAAGCGGGCCATCGAGGAAACCGATGACCAGGATGAACTGGCCAATCTTGTCGACGAGCTCATGAGCCTGCGTAAACTGTGACCGGAAACACAATGCGCATTCTTATCGCGAGCGACAAATTCAAAGGCTCTCTCACCGCTGTCGAGGCAAATACAGCGATTGCAGAGGGGATCAGGAAAGGCACCGAACAGGAGCCTGACATCACCTCAATACCGATCGCGGACGGAGGTGACGGACTCGTCGCCACCCTCGTCGCCGCCACCGGCGGAACCACTGAATCTCTCGAGGTAACCGGTCCACTGGGAGCGCCCACCAACGCCACAATCGGATTTCTACCCGACAACGAAACCACCGTCATCGAAATGGCGGAAGCGTCCGGCATTGCCCTCATCCCGGCCGACCAACTCAATCCACAACTCGCTTCAACCTTCGGCACCGGGGAGATGATCCGGCACCTCATTTCGAGAGGCTGTAAAAAAATCATCATGGGGATCGGCGGCAGCGCCACCAACGACGGAGGCACCGGGATGGCCCGGGCCCTCGGCTTCCAATTTCTCGACTCTCAATCGAGGCCGGTGGAGAATCTCCCCGCCGATCTGCTTGAAGTCACCACCATGATCGCACCGGATGACCTCGCCCTCCCGGAGATTCTCATCGCCTGCGACGTCACCAACCCGCTTCTCGGCCCTGACGGATGCACACGCATCTACGGGCCCCAGAAAGGAATCACGCCGGATCAATTCGAAGACCACGAATCAAAACTCAGTCATCTCGTTTCCCTCTGCGGCGAAAAAGGGCGGAACGCCGCCCCTCTCCCCGGAGCAGGCGCAGCAGGCGGCCTCGGATTCGGAAGCATTGTTTTTCTGGGTGCGGACCTCACACCCGGATTCGACCTCGTCTCCGAACTTCTCAACCTCGAAGCCGCGGTTCAATCAGCCGACCTCGTCATCACCGGGGAAGGAAGCCTCGATGCCCAGTCCCTTCTCGGGAAAGGCCCCGGCAGCCTCGCCCGACTCGCGAGAGAATACGGCAAGGAAGTCATCGCCGTTTGTGGACGAAGCGACGACCTTGGCGAGAGCAAGCTCTTCGACAAGATCATTGAAATCGGTGACCCCGCTCTAACACTGAAAGAAAACATGGATCGCGCTTTCGAACTGCTCGCCGCAAAATCGGAGGATTTCGCAAGAAAGTCCCTATCGAAGCCATAAATTAATGGACGAACCGGAACACGCGACCGACTTCCAACTCCACCTCGGCGACTGCATCGAGGGCATGAGGAAACTTGGAGCCGATTCAGTCGATCTCGTCGTCACCTCCCCTCCCTACAATCTCGGGATCGGATACGAATCCTATGAGGACAAACTCTCCTCTGAAGATTACCTCGCCTGGTCAAGAGAGTGGGTCAGCGAAGTGAAACGGGTCCTCAAACCGGACGGCTCCCTCTTCCTCAATGTCGGGGCCAGCCCGAAGAATCCCTGGATGCCGCACGAACTCGCCCTCTCGATTCGGGATATTCTCGTGCTCCAGAACACAATCCACTGGATCAAATCCATCACCGTGGACGGACCGGACGGGGATCCTCATTCAGTCGGGCATTTCAAACCGATCAATTCGAAGCGCTTTATCAACGACTGTCACGAGTTCGTTTTCCATTTCACCAAGACCGGAAACATCCCCGTCGACCGGCTCGGAGTGGGCGTCCCCTACGCCGACAAGAGCAACATCAAGCGCTGGGGGCACACCGGAGGACGCGACAAACGCTGCCGCGGAAACAACTGGTATATCCCCTACGAAACGATCAGCTCCCGGAACAAGGACCGCCCTCATCCCGCCACCTTCCCGACAGAACTGGCGAGCAGGTGCATCGCACTCCACGGCGGCCCGCCCGACAAACTCACGATGATGGATCCCTTTCTCGGCATCGGCCACGCCGGTGTCGCCGCGGGGAGGGAAAAGGTCAGCACCTTTATCGGTTTTGAAATCGACGAGCTTTACCTCAGCGAAGCCAAATCACGCCTTCTTGAGGAACCCGGTTAACGCACACCCGACAGGGTCAGGTCAACGATCCAGGAGGGTTAACCCGCGGATCAAACAGGGTTGAACGATGCACCCAACAGGGTTGAATCCTGAAACGACCCGCTGCGGAGAGAGAGAAGCTATTCTTCCGACTTACTGAAGCGGGGTTTCAGATTGGCGATCATACTGTCGACACCGCCGAGATCACTTCCGTCGTTTTCTTCGCAGAAATTCGCGGAAAACCTCATGATCGATTCGGATGCCGCCTCGAACTCCTGACTGTTCCCCGTCTCGAGACTGAGCCCCCTCACAATCGCCAGTGCATCGGTGAACTGGGGAACGGATACCACTTTCAGAATCATGCGAATATCTTCTTTGAGGCGCTTCAGCTCGATCGTGTGCTGCACGCTGTAGGTGTAACGACCCGTTGAGAGACGAATAAAATTCCCATCCTTATCGACCGGCGGATCCTGCGAAGAGGCAATCGCTTTCAAAGTGTATCCAAGGTGAAGCAACTTCCCGTTCAAAAAAAGCATTCGCTGACGAGCCATGGGAATAGCCTGCATCACCTTGGAATGGCTCTTCCGCGCCCCGCCGTCATTGACGAGAAAGTTGTGCTTCACCTCGCCTGAATACCACGACAGGATCTCAAATCCGTCACTGATCGCAGGATGCCCCGCCATATTGACGAGCTGCTCGTCGTCGATGACATGGCATTCGTAGCAGGCCTTCGAACTCAGGTGGATGTTCTCGGGGTGCAACATTCCCATCTTTGTCCCCGTCTCGACCCGGGCGCTTCGGGATAAACTTTTACGATTGTGTTCTTCAATCCAGTCAATCGCCGGTCCGTGACAGCTCTCACAGCTCACGGCAGCAGTCGTTTGAGGCACCGAAGCGAGAAACTCCTGTGTGTAGTGACAGCGAACACAACTGGCAGTCACCGGAATCTGAGCACGGTCCATTTTTAAAACAGCTGCCATTTCCGCCGCATTCGGTCGCTCGATGAGCTCCTCGAACGACTTGGCATGCGCCGATTTGTTCCACGCATCAAACATTTCCTCGTGGCAGTCAGCACAGGTCTCAACGCCAACCACCCTTGTCATATCAAGGGGCGCACGCTGTGCATTAGCAACCGTCAGGCCCAGTGAACCCAAAATTAATAACAAGTTTTTAACGTTTAACATGTTTTTAACAAATTTAAAAAATATTAGCTAAATTTAAAATAAACTTTTGCCTTTTACAATAATTTTTATATATTTTATAATTGTTAGAAATACGAACTTATGGATTTTCTCCTGCATCTCCCGAAATTGAGACTGCCCGCATCGGCGTTAGCATTGCTACTGCTCTGTGCTGGAGGGAGTGTTGCAGCAGAGGGTGAGTCGAAAGCTGACAGAGCACACCGCTCGTATCTTGAGAGTCTCAGGAACGAAAACCGGTTCCCCACCGCCGTGAGCTGCTCTCAGTGCCACCCCGATCATTTCGAAGAGTGGTCAGTCTCGCCGCACGCCTATGCGATGATGAGTCCGGTCTTCAACAGCATGCAGTCCTTCGTCACGAACCGGACCGAAGGAACGAACGGCGATTTCTGTATTCGCTGCCATACCGCGGTGGGAATGGAGCGTGAAGAATCCACCTACGGAAGTATCCTTTTACGCTCTCCGGCAGTGCGGGAAGGCGTTACCTGCATTTCCTGTCACCGTGTTTCGAAGGATTTTGGGACGACCAGTGGCAGGTTTTCACTCGAAACAGGACCGCTTACGAATTCTGTTTACGGTCCGACCGGGAACGGAATCCTTGCGGACGCGATCGAATCCGGGGACTACGGACTCGTAACCGATCCTGAAGAACGGGGGAAACTCGTCCACGAAGAGGCCATCAAAAGCCCCGTCATCGCAAAATCAGGTCAGTGCGGATCCTGTCATGACGTCAATTCCCCGACTGGTATTCGATTCGAGTCCGCCTTCACCGAATACAAACATTCCCCCGCTGCGGAGGAGGGGATCAGCTGCCAGGACTGCCACATGGGGGTGCGCCCCGGCTCATTCGTTCCTCACGAGGAGCGCTACGCTGAAGACGGACGGGATCTGAACTACGCTTTCGAACCCGCTGCAAAAGTTCGAAATTCCGCGAAAGATCCAGGCGAGGGAAAACCGACCGAAGCCCGCAAGCGAACCAACCACATGTTTATCGGGCCCGATTACAGCATCGTGCATCCCGGTATTTTCCCCCATTCACTTCCCGCCGCCGAGTTCACCTACAGCAATCGATTCAGGGCGGTGCTGGCCGAACAATCCAAAGATCTTGTCGCCTACCTGAAAACACTCTCAACGACACCGAATGATGAGGCAATCGAGGCGGCTGAAAATGAGGGGCTCGTCATCGCCGCCAACGCCGCCCGGAAACACGCCCTCACTGACTGGCTCGGATTTAAATGGTGGCTCGGCTGGGGATCGGATCACTTTGAAACCTCGCTTTCAGAGACAGAAAAATCACGAAGACTCAAGGGAGTTGGCTTTCCCTGGGAGGATCCCGAAGAACCGATGCAGGCCGAAATGAGAAGACGCTCGGCGCGGCTCATTCTCGATCGCCAGTTCAATTTGCTCAACCGGGCCCACGTCGAGAGAACCCGACTCATGCGCAGGGGGATTCAATTCGGTGAATTCCGCGTCGAGAAGAATAACAATCGGACTCTGGCTTTCGAGATCGACGTTCACAATGCTCACGCCGGACACGCTGTGCCCACCGGATTCGACGCGGAGCGGGCCATGTTTGTCGCTCTGACCGTCTCAGATGCGAACGGACATGTCATTTTCAAATCAGGTGACCGCGACCCGAATGGCGATGTTCGCGATCTCCACTCCGCCTATGTTCACGCTCAAGCCCCCAAAGAGGGTAAGTGGCTCGCGGAGACCAACTGGAAAGACGCGCTGGGACTTGCCCGCGTCAAAGAGGACCTTGAGTGGCGCCTCGATCCCTATTTGTTCTCCCTGCAATCGAAGTTTAAAAACAAAACCCTCGCCGGCGGCGAGCACGAATCGGTTCTCCCGGTGAATGTTTCACTGGATCCACTCCCCTTCGTTCGCCCGCCGACCAGGGCCGAGATTCACAGCGGTCGCGACGGAGGCGCACGGAAACATTTCCAGACGATTCCCCCGCTCTCCCACAAAACGGCGGACTATCGCATCGACCGCAACCAACTGACGGGTGCTTTTCCCTACACGGTTCGCGTTCAATTCCAGTCGCAGATGGTTCCGGTGAACCTCGTGAAAAGAATCTCACCGGTAGGATTCGACATGAATTTTTCGGCAAAAGAAGTCGGTGCCCGCGTCGCCTTCGGTCACGAGGTCGACGCCAAAGGAACACGCAAAGGAGGCTCTCTCAAAGTGTGGGAAGAAGTTGTTTCGATCGAGCCTCATTCCAAAGGCGCTATCGCGAACTTCAGACCGGCTGAAGAAAAAATTATGCACGTGCCAGTGTCTGAATACCCCTTCCCGCACACCCCTGAAGCGGAATTGAAAGCACGGGAAAAATCAATGAGCGGAAGCGGTGAAGCAAAGGAATTCATCATCAAACATCTCGGCCCGCTCCTCCCGGACCTCTGGCCCGGCGGCATCCCCGATGGACTCTCGCTCTTCCCCGAGAACCCCGTTCTGATTGACGAAAAAGCCGCCACACAACCCAACGGCGCGAGATCCGATTCATGACGCTGAAGATAACAGCTCATCTCAACACAATGACAACGCTCAGAACAAAAGGGATCATTCCCCTCTTCTTCGCAGCGTTGTCGATATCTTTCTGGAGCCTCCCGGGAATTGCGGACGAAGAAACTGCGTCCCCGGCAAATCCCGGGGTGATCTCATTCCGTCTCAATTCCCTGTCTCCCGCGAAGGCAGTTCCATCCGCTCCCGAAACGGATGCGGGAACGAGCGCCACAACGGCTCAGCGCAGTCCCCGTGTCCCCAAACGCGAAAGCTTCAAGCTCAGCGCCAATGCTTCCACCGCTGACTCCGGGATAACTGAAACCTCAGCCGAACGCAAACCGCTCGAGGTGAAATCGCAAACCCTTCGATTGAGTTCACGTTCCCCCGGCATTGAGTTTCGCGGTCATAAGAAGACAGCGAATCCACCTGCTTCGCAGAAAACCCGCGGTCCCATCGCGACACTGTTGAATAACGTTGCTCCTCAAGAGAGCCCCGCGACCCGCCTCGGGGATTCTGTTTCTCCGGGGCTTTTCAAAGGCCACGGCAAGCGAAATCATCAAAGGAGCCGCCTCGAAGAACCTTCGAAACTCGACCAGAGTCCGTTCCGGGTTGAGAGCAAAAGCGACCTCGGGGAGTCACATGACGGGCACTCTCTCGGACTCAGCGAGGAAGTCATACCATTCACCGAATACGGGCTGGATCTCACAAAGAGAAAGAAAACCCTGACCGAAGTCATTGAGGACAAGCATTTCCCGGAGAACATCGAACGACTCGAGCAAATCGCGGAGCGCCCCCTCGACGACGTCGATATGGAGATCCCCGAAAGGAAAACCCTCTTCGGCAATGACCGCTTCCTGAGCCCAGGACCGATTGACAAGGGCGTGACAGTCCCTTCCGGAGCCACCTGGCGCCCGTCATTCATGCTCTTTGGAGACCTTCGCACCGGTATTCAGTCCTACGAGTCAGCTGGCGGCGGGCGCATTAACGAGTGGGCCAACCGTCTCGATATTTACGGAAACCTCACTCTCACAAGTACCGAACGCCTTCTCATCGGCTTTCGACCTCTCGACGAAGACGGGATCTACACCGGCGTGGCGGGAGGCTCAGGTCTCCGCAAAGACGGCTTTCAAAACGGGCTGGACCTCGAACCGCACACCTTCTTCTTCGAAGGTTACCTCGATGAACTTTTCCCCTTTCTCGATCCCGACGATTTCAAAGGCAATGACTACGGGTTTTCATTCGGTCGACAGCCGTTCTCGCTTCAGGATGGAATTATGGCAAACGACGACATCGATGCCTTCGCAATCACGAAGCACAATATGTTTTTGTTAGGGTCGTCCAACGCAAGAGTTTCAGCCTGGTTTGGATTCAATGAAATTAATCGCGGTGATAATCTTCGCGACTCCAGTGCCCGCCTCTTCGCACTGGACGGGGCCTTCGACTATCCCAAAAACACAATCGAAGCGGACATCGCCTACGTCGACGGCTCAAGCGGCCACGGTGGTGACGGCCTCTACTTCGGCCTCGGGCACATCACTCAACTCGGTTACTGGAATTCCACCTTCCGGGTGAACCGTTCCTTCGCGATGAATCGCAACACAGCCGCTATCGATGATGGATGGCTTTTGACCCATCAGTTGGGAAGAGCGATGCGTCAGAGCGAGGACATTTTCACGATGAGCAGCTTCGCTGAATTCGGCAATTACACCTCCGTCGCCCGCGGGCCGGAGAACGGCGGATCTCTCGGCGGATTCAGCCTTCTTCATCGCGCCGTAGGGCTGGGCCACTACGGCAGTGCTCTCTCCGAAGAGTCAGGCGATCAGGCCGGGCAGATCTTTTCCTATCAGCACTACCTCGACGAAGACGCCCAGAGCCAGCTCCTTTATGCAGCGGGTTACAGTGCCGGGTTCGATGACAACACCGGCCCTGATTTCACCGCCGCGCTCGGGATCCAGTATCAGAAAAACGTTTTCACCCACACCGTTTGGAGGATCGGTGGATTTGGAACGATCACCGATGAAGGCGACAAAGGATTCGGAATCAGAACCGAACTCCAGAGGAAATTCTAAATTCCCTATTCCTTCCCGAGCTTCTTATTCAAATCCGCCTGAAAAGCATCGACGTTGTCTTTTCGAATCTGTCGACCTTCGATGTCAATCACACCGCCGGCGGGGATCACTGACTGATCACCGTTTGAGATCGCATTCATAATTCTCACCGACTGGTAGCCGTATTCGTAGGGATTCTGGACGACGGTCCCGTGAATGGTTCCCGCCTGCACTCCGGCGAGAGTCTGGGAATCTTCATCAAAACCGACCACCTTAACCTCGTTCAGCTTTCCGGCCTGTTCGAGGGCTTGCAGAATCGCCGGCGGGTTGTAGGCAAAGAGCCCCACCATGCCATCGATGTCCGGGTAGCGGGATAGGGCATCTTCCGCGTTTGCTTTCGCCTTTGCGAGATCGAAGCCATCGGTGAGGGTGTCGAGAATTGTGAATTTATCCCCTTTCACCACCGTGCCCGGAGGGTCAAAGCGGCTTGAATCTTCGGGGCGGTCCAGGAGTGAGTCGATCACTCCCTGGCGGCGCTTCCGGGAATTGTCCTGCTCCATCCGCCCGATCAGAATCATAATCTCGCCGCCATCCGGAAGCGCTTCCTTGACGAGGTCTCCACAGAGTCTCCCCGCTTTGTAATTATCCATTCCGATGTAGGCGACCCGATCGGAATCAGGCGCATCCGAATCGTGTGTGATCAAAATCGCAGCCGCAGCGACTTTGTTCAGCATATCCGTCTGATTGGAGGAATCGATCGGGCTCACCGCGATTCCGTCGACGCCGCGGGTAAGGGCGTCTTCCATCATCTGTTTCTGGTCGGAAAGAGATCCCGGCATTAAGACCGAGACCTCAACATCCAGATCTCCCGCCGCCTGTGAGGCACCCGACTCGGCCAGGGTCCAGAACTCCGCGACGCCGTTGGTAATGTAGGCGAAACGCTTCTTAGCGGGTCCTTTCTCCACGCAGGAATTCAGCCCCGCAGTAACCGCGAGAGCGGCACACACCAGAAAAATCCGATTCAATCTCATAGCGGAGACGCTAGAGAGAAATTCTTCTGCCGAAAAGCAATTTCCGGCCCTTTTGTTGGGGAAACCCGACGGGAGCACTGACTCCGGGAGACAACTCAGACTCAGTCTGTCAGATTATCGATCTTCTTGGCCATCTCGAAGTCGATATCGGTAAGACCTCCTGCCTCGTGAGAGGTAAGGCGAACCGTGATCGTGCACCAGCGAATATCGATGTCGGGGTGATGTCCATCCTCCTCGGCAATCTCAGCAACGCCGTCAACGAAGTCGATTCCGTCCATGAATTCATCGAACTCAATGATTCGAAAGATCTCTTTTCCTTCATGCTCCCACTCGGGAAGTTTTTTGAGAAGGACCTCGATCTCTTCACTATCGACTAACTCTGACATGACTGATTTGGATTACGCTCTTTGGGAGAATGATTCACGATGCGCACGGTTCACACATCATACGTAATGGCTAGAGGACAAAATTCATTGCGCAAGTGGCAATCTTCACTTTTTTACAGTCCCTCCTTACGACCATTCACGAGAGCGGGAACGTCAATATGGCATTGCACCTCCTTCGAATTTTGGTATAGGAGCTATCTTGTTTCTGCTATAATAAGCAAAACTGTCTTTTTAATATCAAATTCTCTGAACATGGCCCACGGAAAAATCTTCAATAATATCGTCGAAACAGTAGGAAACACCCCGCTGGTAAAACTGAATCGCGTCGTAGGCGATCTCGAGGCGACGGTTGCGCTTAAGTGCGAATTTTTCAATCCACTCGGGTCGGTGAAAGACCGTATCGGAATGGCCATGATCGAAGCCGCTGAGGCGGAAGGCAAAATTAACAGCGATTCGGTCATCGTTGAGCCAACAAGTGGAAACACCGGAATCGCCCTCGCCTTTGTCTGCGCGGCGAAAGGCTATAAACTGATCCTCACGATGCCCGAGACAATGAGCGTCGAGCGTCGCACCCTCCTCGCGCTCCTCGGAGCGGACCTCGTCCTCACTGAAGGTCCCAAGGGAATGAAAGGCGCCATCGAAAAAGCAGAAGAAATCGCTGCGAAGACACCGAATTCCTTTATTCCTCAGCAATTCTCCAACCCCGCGAACCCACAGGTTCATATCCGCACCACCGCCGAGGAAATCTGGGCAGACACCGAGGGTAAAGTCGACATCGTCATCAGCGCCGTGGGAACCGGAGGCACCGCAACCGGTTGTGTAGAAGGCCTCAAGGCAAAGAACCCCAATATCCAGGTCATCGTCGCAGAGCCGGAAGACTCTCCTGTAATCAGCCAAACCCTCGCCGGTGAAGCGCTCACCCCCGGCCCCCACAAGATTCAGGGAACCGGTGCCGGATTCATTCCTGACAACCTTCACCTCAAAACCGTCTCAGGCGACAGCTTGATCAGCGAATGTATCAAAGTGAGCAATGACGAGTCGTTCGCAATGGCCCGCCGTCTCGCCAAAGAAGAGGGAATTCTCGGCGGAATCAGCACCGGGGCAAACGTCTGCGCCGCGATCAAAGTCGCGAGCAGACCGGAAAACAAAGGCAAGCTCATCGTCACGATCGGGTGCTCAACCGGAGAGCGTTATCTCTCGACTCCGCTCGCAGACGAGGCACGTGCCGCAGTTGGTAGCTGACAAATCCAAAATATCGATTACTTTTCGCGCCGCTGTGAATCTCTCACAGCGTAGTATCCTTGATACGCTATCCGAATTTTAGATCCATGGCAGAAAAACCCAACACCCCGTCCGATTCACCAGTGGAAGAAGTGGAAGCACTTTCAGCAAGCGAAGCCGGAGGAGTCGTTGACGCGATTGACCGTCACCGCACGAAAATCCTCTTCGCCGTTCTTGCCGGAGCGATTGTATTCTGCGGCATTCTGGTTGCCGGCCAACTGAAGAAGCAGAAGCATCTCGAAGCCTCGGCCGCCTACACCGAAGCCGTATCGAAAGGTGAAATCGCGGGACTCGACGCTGTCACAGTCGAATACCCCGGTTCAATTCCCGCCGGTAACGCACTGCTCTCCAAAGCCGAGATCCAGATTCGTCAGGGTAAATCAGAGGACGCAGCGAAGACGTTCGAGACGTTCCTTGCCGACTACCCCCGTCACCCCCGCATTGCGCAGGGCCATTTTGCACTCGGCAATTTGTTTCACCAATCCGGTGACACAGCCAAAGCAAAGGAGCGCTACGACAAGACGATTGAAATCCAGCCCGACGGTGAACTGACGCCTCTTGCCCGCATTCGACTCGGCGACCTCGCTCTCGAGGCCGGTGACAAGAAAGCAGCTGACCAGCACTATCAGGAATCCTACACCCTCCACCCCGGCAATCCGTTTTTCGAATACGCCCAGGAGAAGATCGAGCTTCTTAAAATCGGCACCCCTGCCGTTGTTGAACGCCCCAAACCTGAACCAAAGCCTGAGCCCAAGGCAGTTGAGAAGCCCTCCGAGCCAGCCAAGCCAAAGGCGCAGCCCAAGCCTGCTGAAACCAAACCCGCTCAGGCCCCGGCGCCAGCGAACGGTAAAGGTAAAGGCAAAGAAAACGCTGGAGCCAAAGGTAATGCAGGTGCCAAAGGCAACGGAAAAGCCAAGTCAGCTCCAAAAGGCAATCCTGACAAGAAGCCGGCCGCCAAGGCAAAAGCGAAAGCGCCTGAAGCGCCCGCGACTCCGGCAGAGCCAAAAGCAACAGACAAGCCCCCTGTCGCTCCAGCCAAACCTGCCGCAACGACACCGGCAAAGCCAGCTGCAAAGACTCCCGAAGCTCCCGCGACACCGGCAAAACCGGAAGCGACTCCTCCGGCCAAGCCTGAAGTGCAGTAATTAAGCTTTCTCTTCTCAGAGAAGAACATTCGCCTCGTTGAGACAACTTCTCAGCGGGGCTTTTTTGTGTCCAGTGCTCCGCCGCCCACTTCTCCACCAACGGCCATTTAAGTTCGAAACGAAGAACCAAGAACCAAGAACCAAGAACCAAGAACGAAGAACCAAAACCCTACGAAGCCGCTGCCCGTGCCTGCTGGATCTTCTCTTTCACGTAAGTGGAAACTTCGTTGTAGAGCCATTTCCCGAGGCGCTCTTTCTCAGCATTGGCAAACCGGAGATACCCCCACTCCCCTTCACGAAGCTCCTGATCTCCGGCATCCGTAATTTTAGCCCTGCCCGCAAAGCGAGCCCGCGCAAGCTCCCGCCCGGGTTGCCTGTCACCGAGCCCCGAGAAGTAATCCAGATCAGAATCATACTCCCCTCCGCCACGGGCGATATCCCGCTCACGCTCAGCGACCGGATCGCTGGAAGTTCTCAAGGCAAGCGGCCCTCCGCTGGAGGCAGACATGACCTCGTGCGGCAAGGCACGGGTCGCGCGGCTCTCGATACGCTCGATCACCGCCTCAATCGTTTTAGAGCGCCCCCGAAGACGGACTTTGATCGCAGGGCTCTTCTGCGAGATGACCGACTCCACATCCTCCTGACGAAAAGAAACCAGCAGTTCCCGCTCATCACCGGCAATGACCGACAGTATCTCGTCCCCGGTATTCAACCATTGCCCTTCGAGCGTTTTCAACTGACGCCCCGCAACAACCCCGTCTTTTGGCGCCACGACCTCAAGGGAGGCCAAATATTGACGGCTTTCCTCGAGCTTTCGCTCCAGACCGGTGATGGTCTCGAGCTCAGCCTGATGAGCCGGGAGATTCTCCTGCTGGTAATAGCTTCTCGCCCTGATGCGCGCGGTTCGCAGCTCCAGCACCAACTTGTCGCGCTCCGCTTCCTCATCCGGATTCGACAGCTTCAAGAGCAGATCCCCCTTTTTCACAAGGTCATCCTGCTCCACCAAAACTTCTGTGACTTTTCCACGAACACCGGCACGAATCACTTCACGCTCCGCGTACTCCACTACCGCAAGCGCTTTTCCGGTAGGATTGATACGCGCAAACCAGAAGACACCCAGAAGCAGCAAAACCGTAATCCCGAGACGGGGCAGCGCTCTTGATAACTTCGGCCCCGAACCGGATTTGAAGAGAAATTTGAAAAACTTCACCGCCGTGGCCCCAACCATCACTGCCACGGAAGCCAGCGCGAGAAACAAGCCGGCCCCCTTAAAGAGCAGGCTCACAATAATCATGATCCCGATCCAGATCAGGATTTTCCAAATCGCAGCGAGAACGCCGTAGAGGGGCACCGCAACAGGATGCTGTCGTGCCGCAATCGGCATGGGGAGATCTTCCATCCCGAGAAAGACCCGCTTCCCTACCCAGATCAGAAACTGCTGCCCCTTCGTCCCGAGATTCGGGATTCCCAGTGCATCCAGCAAAATGTAATAGCCATCAAACCGCATCAGCGGGTTGGCGTTGAAGAGCAAAGTCACAAAGGTCGCCGCAATAACGGCACTGTGAAGCGAGGTATTGAGGACTCCCGGGTCTGTGTGCAACCATCCGAGAAGACAAAAGCAGGCGATCGCAACTTCGACATACATCCCCGCCGCCGAAACGATGATTCGCTTCCACTTTGAAGGGAATTTCCAACTGGCCGAGGCATCGACAAAAGCCAACGGAGTCACAAAAGCCAATAACTGCACGCCCCATTCCGGCACCGCTCCACCATATCGTTTCGTCGCCAATCCGTGCCCGTATTCGTGAAGAACCTTCAGCACTGTATAAATCAAAATCACCCGAATCCAGTTACCGGGAGCAATCACCTGCCCCGTCGCTTTCACAAATTGATCCCAGTGCGGAGCCAATTGAAAACAGGTATAAAGAACGAGAGCGAGCCACATGAGAAGACCCGGGACCGCAAAGATCCAGCCGAAGAGATGCTTCGTACTTCCGATAAAGCGATCAGGGCACCCGAGAGGCACCTTGAAAAACATGACCTTGCTGATCGGGTTTTTGGGCTTCTTATCCTGCTGCTTCGACCATTGCTCCATGCGGCGCTCCCCCTGCCCGCTTGTGTCGGATTCCAGCAAATCATTATCGACGAGCCAGCGAAGCAACTGATCGCCCTGTTGCTCTGTCAGGGCCTCCTCCCCCTGAGTCGCCGCATTCCTTGCGAGCGCCTGGGAGATCGTAGTGCGACCGTCAAAGCACTGGATAAATTGATGCTCAGGAAAACCGACGTGGAAAAATTTCCCCTTCGAAGTGTCCTCGACGATATAGCTCGGCTCCCCCCTGTATTCCTGGTAGTGGGTCCGGACATCGCGCCGCAGCCGCGGCCTCGACGTGGAAATCTCGCTGATACGATGGTCGACTGACATAATCACCAAAGCTTGAGACGGAGATATTCCCAGAGTCCATGAAACAAAATCCATCCGATGGATTTTTTACCCGCTTCGATTCTCACACTCCCCTTCATCCCGGGTCGGAGCAGTTCATTCTCGTTCTCGAGGAGCGCTTCCCCGGAGAATACGTTCTCCCCGTCTTCCACTTCGGAAACAGGATGAATCGTCTTGATCTCCGAAGTCCACTTGAGCGAGCTGTCGGAATCGAGCCTCATGAAAACTTCACTCCCCTCGGAAATGTGACGCAACTCGGTTTCAGGAATCGAAATTTCCATGAGCATCTCCTCCAGCGGGGCAATCTCGTAAAGTCGCTGACCGGTCGTAACCGGCACCCCTTCGGAACGCTCGAGGTTCCCCGTGAGGACGATGCCGGCAATCGGGGAACGAATAATGAGGTTGTCGCTGCGATACTGAAGGCGCTCCACTTCGAGAGCAAGCCGGTCCGACTCGAGTTGAGCCATTTGAAGGTCAGCCGGATCATCGAGCACCATCGCGTTGTCCCGTTTCTTTACGGCGGCACTGCGCGCTGCAATCGCCTCTGCCAGATTCACTCGGATTTCCCGCCCGTCGAGTTCGGCGAGAACCTGCCCCGCCTCCACTTCATCACCGGGCTTCACGTAGGTACGATACAATAGATTTTCAAAAGGTGCCGCGACGGTCCGTCGCATCACCGGCTGGATGCGGCAATCAGCCGGAACCCGATAGGAAATCGGCACTAACATCAAAATCAAAACGGCCACGACCACTCCAATCGTCGAAAAACGTTTCACCGCACTCTGCCTCCAGAATTTGGCAATCCCCCCGCGAAAGCTTCCGTGTTTTGATTTTTTAAGAAACCGCAGGAGCGAGGTCAAATGAGGCTGCGAAGCCGCAAGCAGTCGGCAGGTTCGGCGGGAAACATCCGGGGCGCCCGCAGGCCAGAGCAACGCAATCGCACCGGTAAAGCCGGACCCCTCGTGCTTCAGGGGTGCCACGAGAATTCGGCTCGCTTTAAACGAATGAAGCAAATCATCGTGATTCGCGGAAACGACGACATCTTTGATCAACATCTCCTGACCGGGCCACATCATGACCTCACCGAGAGCAATCGCCTCTTTCATCGCCGAACCCAATTGGGAAAAACCGAGGGTTCTTTTTTCCTCGCTGCTCATACCCGACATCGCGTGAACTTTGCAGGAGCGGCTCGATCCGGTTCCGATAGCAACCCGCTGGCAACCGAAGAACTTCTCCAACTCGGTCGCAAGGGTGAAAAGCGCCCGTCTGAAGGTATCCGCCTCACCGGTCCGCGTGAACATTTCCACAAGCATCGTCGCCTGATAGAAAGCCTGCTCACTCTCATGTGACTGGGCGAGAAGGTCACGCTGCACGATGAACTGTGTCGTGAGGTGGAGCATCGCAAAGCAGGGATCCGAAAAGGCAATCCGCTCCGGTGGCAGATAAGCAGTGATACAAATGGGATCCTCACCCTCTTCGAAGAACGGCACCATGAGACGCGCGTGCTGCCTGCCATCGATAAGAACCTGTGTCTGGGTGCTCCGCTGCTCCGCGTACCGCTCCTCGACCACTTCAGCAGGGAGGAGCCATGATTTCCGACCGTCTGCCGTGGTCGAAACCGAGGAAAATCCCACCAGTTTGATCCCGTTCTCACGGTTTTCATGGAGCAAGACAGAAGAAGCGCCCAGCAAAAGCTTCACATAATCCGACAACAACTGGAGGAAATCCCCCCGGTTTCCCGCCCGTGAAAAAAGCTCACGCAGAGGGGCTAAACAGTCCTGCGGGCGCAGGGCGCGGGTCACAACCACTTCGGCAGGATTAGTCGCCCTGCCAATCGGGAGACCCGAAGCGTCTCGCATTTCACTAACCAAATCACTTGCCATAAATTACCTTCCCGGAAGAGAAGTCTACAAGGATACCCCCTATGGAGTTACATGACAATTCGCGATTCGAGCTACTCGACCCGCAAAAAGCGCTCAGTGAGCTTCTTTTTCCGCCCTGTCCATGAATTGCGTGATTCGATCCTCACGCTGCGGCATCGCCTCCTCCTCAAGAATCCGCCTCATTTTGAGGTAATCGTCGAAGGCTCCACTCCGCTGCGGAGCCTGTGTTGCCTCGAAGTAGTTGAGATGATCCCGTGTCTTCGCCAGGGTCTCCCTGATCTTCTGTCTCATATTGGCAGCAACCTCGATCTCATCATCGATCCCCTTTAATTTGCCTGCGATGAGTCGTTGCAGAACCGTCTCGTAACGCACAAAAACCGGCCGATAGAGTGGAAACCCGGTCAGTTTCACCCGCTGCAAACGCCGGAAGGCCTTTTCCAATTCCACCTCAGCGCCGGGCAATTTTAAAAACTCATTGTATTGCTCAATCCCCCCGGTAAAGGACCTGCCCTCTGAAGGGGCGGAAGGCGTCTCAGGCTTCCCTTTTTTCAAGCGCTGGAAAATTCCCAGAACGGGGTTCGATGATACCTCCCCCCCTTTCTGATTATCCACTGCCGGTTTGATATCAACAGTGAGCGCCTCAGTAAGCCACTTCTCCGTCTCTTCAGGAGTCAGGTATTCGAACCCCTGCTGAATTCCCATCGTCGCAATCTCCAGTGCCCACCACTTTTCAATTCCCCGATCCATCTCACGAAAGGCGGGGAAATGCTGTCGCAGAAGCGGCAGAGCACTGTCTCCGCTATCAGCCCCGAGATCGGCAAGAAAGGCACGAACACCGGCTTCTCCCCCCGGTTGGTTCAAAAGGGCCTCCACAAAAGCAGCCGATGAAGCTCGAAAGCCGGCGCGGGTAACCGGCTCCATCGATTCGAAATCTCCGATCTCAATGAGTTTTTCCGGAGCCAACATCTGTCCGCTCTCGAGAATGCCCCGGTAAAAAGCGCTCGGCTGCCCATCCTTTCGGTGCTGCAGCAACTCGTCGAAGCCATGCGCCAGCCACCCCGGAGCAACGACGCTGTTCTTTCGAAAAGCCGAAGGCCTTTCCGCGAACGGAGCGACCATCTGCTCAATAAGCAGCGCTTTCACCAGTTCCAAACGAAACGCCTCTTCGCGGAAACGATCATGCACCTTTACACTCACGCGAATCAGAAAACGGTCATCGGGTCCGATCTCGACACTTGTTTTCAAATCGGGCCCTTTATAGACCTCATTCGACTGCCCCCAGAGATCAATTCGAATAGGGATCTTCCAGTCGAGGCTCCGGTCAGCCTTTCCGGGGCGCCTCCGCAGGAGCACATTGCGGAAGTCATCCTGGACTTCACGGCAAAAAGAAAGAAAGAGGACCCGCTGAGTCGGCTCCCCTCCAAAAACCCTGATCTGGAAGTCTTCCCCCCAGTCCGCGGCCGGCTTCTGACCGACAGAGGACCGGGGAGCACTGAATTCGCCAACCTCCTGAGCGAGAGGGCTCCGCGCACTCAAGGATCCAATCCCAAGGGCCAGAGCAATTCTCACTGCCATCCCTTTTCTCTGAAACAAAAAATTCACTGCCCAATGGTAGCGAATGATCGAACCAAGTTCAACCACCATGGCAGGCCCGCAATATTCGGTCACAACAAAGGCAAACGGTGCGACGTCGACGCAGAAAAGGCCGCACCTCGGAAGAGATGCGGCCCGTTTCACAACCAATACAGCGTCACCGGCCTTTAGGTCACCTCAATTGAGCGGGGTTTTACCTCATCTTTCAAAGGGAGACGCAGTGTGAGAATGCCATCGTGCAACGAGGCAACGATCCCCGCAGGGTCGACTTCAGGCCCCACATCGAGTCGAAGCCGGTACTGGAGCTCCGAAGGATAGTCACCAAGCGGCTTCCATTCTTCCGGAGCGGAGGAGAACCGCTTCGCTGCAATTTCAAGGATTTCACTCTCTACGGTTACGGACAGGTCCGGCTTACGAACCCCCGGCAGGCTCACCGATACCTCCCAGGATTCCTCGTCGTAGCGCGAGGAGTAATGGGGCTTAAAAGTGGCGACGGGTCTTGTCGCAAGTTCGGAGGAAGCACCGCATCCGTCCGTATTCTTACAAATTTCGTTTTTATCGTTCATGTTTTTTAATGGGTTCAGGGTTCTTCGGGAAGACTAGTTGATCTCGATTCGAAGCGGCTTTTTCTCCTCCGCTTTTGGAAGCGTGAGTTGTAAAATGCCGTCCTCCAGTTTTGCTCTGGTCTCTTCGACCACGACCCCTTCGGGCGTTCTCAGAACGAACTCGAAACGCTTTTCCTCCGCACCGTCATCGACGGGCTGCTCATCGGTAAACGAGTAGCAAAGTCGGAGAAGCTCATTCTCGACGTCCACATTCAGATTTTCCCGCTTCACTCCGGGCATCTCGACGAGAGCATAATAATTGGCTCCATCTTCATACCATTCCACCTGCCGGTTGAGGGAAGGCCGGAAAGATGAACTGAGAGAGGGGCGGAAAAGTGGCTCGAAGGCGCGAAAGGGATCAGCAAAAAAGCTCTCCCAGTCGTTCATTGAGTCAGAGGAGTGATTGTATCGCATTATTTTCATAGGTTAATTAAGTGTTGGTTTGGTTTAACTACCGGCCAAACAAAGATGCAATCTCCATACCAAAAGCAATAACAACACCACAGTCGATTTAATATCAGACAGTTACACAACCAACAGCCCGCGAACCACTCCTTAAAACAGGGCCAAAATGGCACTTTTAAATAAGTGCGAGAGACAAAACTTCGGGACATTTTGTCACTCCAAAGACAGGCCGGCATTTGCCTTTTCTCCAAAGGCGTCGTTAGTTCAGCGCTATGCCTAAAGCATTTTTATTCGATGTTGGTAACGTCATAATCAGCTTTGATTTCACAATCACCGCTCAGAAACTGGCCCCTCAGTGCGACGTTTCTCCCGAAGAGGCATTCCGCCGCGTAGCGCTTCTGACAGACCGCCTCGAATCCGGTCATATCACTGCGGAAGAATTCATCGAAACCGCGATTGAACGCATCGGATACAAGGGCAGCCCACTCGAGCTCAGAACCGCGTTTGAAGATATTTTCACCCTGAATCTCCCCATGGTGGACTTCATTGAATCACTTCATCGAGAACAGATTCCACTGCACCTTCTTTCGAACACCAATGCGATTCATGTTCCGTTTTTCGAAAAGACCTACCCTGTTTTCAAGTGCTTCTCCGGCCGGATCTACTCTCATGAGGTCGGCTGCATGAAGCCGAGTCCGGAAATCTACCGGATCGCGATCGAAACCCTTTCACTTGATCCGGAGGAAACCATCTACATCGATGATCTCGAGGCCAATTGCGCCGCCGGCAGGGAAGCAGGACTGCAAACGATACGCTACGACAGGGAAGCGCATGAAGCGTTTCTCAGTGAGGTCGCCGGAGCCATCTCAGCGAAATAGCCGCCAGGCTCGGTGACGCTGTCTCGCGCTCACCCAAACGAAATGAGAGACTAGGAATCGTATTTCTCCGGAACTTCACCTTCGTGTTCGATGTAGAAAGCGGTCTGCACCACATTCAGTCCGTAGTTGGCAATCAATTCGAACTGGTTGTTCATGTCGATAGCGATCATTTCCACCTTCACGGAATCAGGCTCCGCACTCATCCGGCGCATCGCCCGTTTGTTAAACTGCTTCCGCATCTTGTCAGTTGTGTTCTCGATCTCCTCGGCAAGCCTCAGTTTCTCCTCGGACGCCCCGTTCGCGAGAGTATCCATGTAGAGATCGATCAGTTCGACAATCTTTCCCGAAAACTCCATGATGCTGGCGAAGCCTTCATCGTTGAAGGACCGGTTCTTCGAATACTTTTTCTGCGTAATCTGAACAAGTCGATAGATGGCGTCGGATACCTCCTCGAGTTCGGAAACAATCCTCAGCATCCGGCTGACGGATCTCGCATTCTCGCCACTCAATTCAGCCGCTGAGGTTTTGACGAGGTATTCCGTGATATCGTGAGTCATCACATCGGCGTCATCTTCGAGCTTCTTGAGTCGATTGACCTCTGCTCCAAGATCAGTCTCTGAATTCTGAAGAATGTTCAAATACCCGTTAAACATCTCTCGAGTGACCTCTCCCAACTGCAGGGTGGCTTTCTCCGCCTCCGGAATATTGAGCTCCCCGATATCCACCATACCTCCCGTCAGAAAGCGCAGTCGGGGAGCCTCGGATTCCTCCGTCGACTTGACCCATTTAGTAACGATGTTCGCAATTTGCGGAACAAACCAAATCAGAGCCAGAATATTCAGGAAGTTGAAAAGGGAGTGAAAAATCGCCAGCTTAAAGCCCACATCCGAATCATGTTTCTCCGTCCGGAAGCCTTCCGGAAGCATATCCCCGAGGGCACCCACCATCCCGAGAAACGGGAAAAACAAAATCAAGACCCAGAGCACGCCTATGACGTTAAACAAGAAGTGCGCCCGGGCAGCTCGTTTCGCATTGGTCGAGGTCCCCACCGATGCCAGCCAGGCAGTCACGGTCGTGCCGATATTCTCACCGAGCACAATCGCCGCCGACTCTTCAAAACCAATCCAGCCCTGAATAGCAAGGGTCACCGTGATTGCCATCGCTGCTGACGAAGACTGCACCACCAAAGTCAGGATAATCCCGACAACGAGAAACAAAAGAATCGAGAGATACCCCTTTCCTGAAATACTTGATACGAAATTCTGAATGCTCTCCGCCTGAGCCTGAACAGCAATGTCAGTGCTCGTGAGCATGCTCTGCACATCAGGCACCGAATCCTTCAAGAGATGAAGACCATAGAAGAGAAGGCCGAAACCGATCAGCGTTTCACCGAAACTTTTTAACCGGTTCTTTCCGACAAAGAACAGGGGAAGTCCCACCCCGATAATGGGAAGAGCGACCTTCGAAAGAGAAAATTTTCCAACCGTGGCGATAATCCAGGCTGTCAGGGTGGTGCCCAGATTCGCCCCCATGATCACTCCAATGGACTCAACCAGGGTAAGAAGACCGGCATTCACAAAGCTCACCACCATCACCGTCGTGGCCGACGAAGACTGAATCAGCCCCGTTGTCAGAATCCCCGTTCCAACTCCCGCAACGCGATTTCGAGTCATGGTGGACATGATTCGCCGCATCCTGTCACCAGCGGTGCGCTGAATCCCCTCACTCATCACTTTCATCCCGTAGAGGAAAACGCCAAGTGCGCCGAGAATTTTCAGAATCAGAATCAGTGTAGCCATGGTCTCAAAACAAGATTATCGACTCTGCCTTATGTGACGTTTTTGTCACGCCTAAAATAATTCAGTTTTCAGTTATCTCGACCGGAACCGAAACCGCCCTCATGGACCCGGCAATGCTCCGACTCGGGATGCGGCATCCGCACAAATTCGGCCCAACAAAGAACCAGCTGGCGGCCCCTCACCTCTGTATCAGACAACAAAAAAGCGCCGAAAAATTTCGGCGCTCATTTAACTTACTCTGCCGATCGGCACCTGCTCCTACGCGACTAGAACGTGGCGCGAGCTCCTACATGCCACCTACCGTCATTGCCATCATCGAAGCCATCTTCGGTGACCTGCAAGCCGTAGTCGACACGCAAAGTGAACCAATTCTCACGCTGGTATCGGAGACCCAACCCTACACTTCCCAGAGAGGTGTCCTGCTGGCCAATTGTCGGCTCGTGAAAACCAAGACTTCCAAAGTCATAGAAGACAAGACCATAGGCGCCATCCCGAACATTCGTGAATCCCGAGAATACAGAAGGATAAACAGTAGGGGTGCGAACCTCAACCGTTCCGACAACACCACGATCACCATTCACGATACGCTGCTCAAACCCACGGACGCTGTCGTAGCCACCCGCTCCAAGCGTTTCGCTTGAAAGAAGATTCGAATTAGACATCTGGAACTGCATCCGGCTGTAGAGCGACCAGCCCTCAGGAAGCCGCTGATCACGCTCAAGCATGACACGTCCATAGGTGTAATTGGCAGTGGCTCCGGGTCTCTGACTTGCAAAAACAGCATCGGTATTTCCGTCAGTGTTATCTCCGGGGCTGGATACCACTTCCGAATCAAGACTCCACACACCCGTCTGATCTTTAGCAATCATGTTGTATCCGAGGCTGTATTGAACAATCTCAGACGTGGTATCGAAGACGGAAACGTTACCAAACTCGAGAGCACTGTTGCTGGACTTGAAGTCCATTCCGAATTCGAGCTCGTGTGAAACCCGTCCGATGCTTGGAAGCGGAATTCCATAGCGACCACTAATCTGCTTGTTCACACCACCGGTTGTAATTGCGCCCCCGGGAGTGTTGATCAGAGATTCGCTGTCAACATACGCACCCAACAGGGTCACCTGGTGCCTCCATGGCAAATAGGAGGCAAACACGCCGCTGTGTCCGAAGATGCTTGCATCACTGTCATCAAAATTCGTGGTGAATTGATAACTCAAGATCGTATCAAGACCGAAGAAAAGCGGTCCGGTGAGACTGGTGCCAAACAAGGCACGGCTTTCACCCAGAGCGGAGTTGCCCGAATTCTCATAAGCGACATAACCGGAAAGCTCGCGGAATGACTGGCTTCGCAAAATCACGTCCGTCTCCCCGTAGCCCTCACCGGGACTGAAGATGAGATCCACCTGACGGGTGGGATGCTTGTTAATCCAGTCGAGATCTTCTGTCAGATCGCTTTCACGGATAACTTCACCACGCTCTGTCCGGATTTGGCTGGCAAGGGCACGTCCCTCAGAACTGCTGGCTCCCTCCACGACCACATCGCCAAGACGACCTTCGATGATTACGAGCTGCAGAACACCACCAGTGATCTCCTGCTCGGGAACGAGAACGTCCACCACCGGAAAATCGCTCTTACGATACGCAACAATCGCCTCCCGAACCATCTGGTTCAGGCTGCCCAGTGTGAGTGAATCGCCGATTCTCGCCGCGAACACTCCGTAAACCTTAGGTGGAAGATCAACTCCTTCAGCGGAAACACCGGAAATACCGCTGGCCCGGGCGGAAACCTCTCTTGTTGAACGAACCACACGAATACCGCGAAGATTGGAAGTCAGAGGAGTCGCATCGAGAGAAGCACTGCCCCCTGAATAAGGCCCAGAGGCGTCGGGTGTCGTGTATGAGACTGGTTGAACATTGTCATTGGAATGAGCGAATGGGTTGCGCCACTCCGTCTTATGAGAACCGGGTTCGCCGCCGCCTGCTTCGCTCGTTCCGCGTTTCCACCAAACTTCGAACGGTTTCTCATTCTCACGTCCTTTGTAGACGAGATTGTTATCCTTGTAATAGGAAGAACCTGCGTCAAAGGGTTTCAGCGTTCCCTGACTCACAGTCTCCGGAGCTTCCTGATTCCCAATGTAATTGGATCCGGCCATGCTCTGAGACTCGACCTGGATCAAAGCGGAATTCGGATCGGCCGGCGGACGATTCACCGTAGCGCGACGTTCCATTTCCTTCGCTTCACGCTTCGCTTCGTTCTCTTCCTTAATCGCTTCGTATTTAGCGATACGACGATCGCGCATGCGCTCCTTACGTGTAATCTGATCAGGAGTTCGCAAATCCGGAAGCGGCGGGAGGTCAATAAGAGACTCTTCCGGTGTCGGAGGAGGAAGCTCCCCCCAAAACTGGTCATCGCCAAATGGCTGGAGGCGACTGCCTGATGCCGTGAGAGCGTTGTCGTTTGAGTTGATCGAATTTCGAACTGTCACCTCCTGTGAACGCTCCTTCATTTTCTGAGGGTCGTTCTTCACCACCTTCGCGACGCGCTGTCCGAAGGTCGCGCTGCCTGTATCCGCGCCTGTCCGGGTATAACTGCGACTCTCCTCCTGAGCGTCCATGATCGCGCGGTTCTTTTCACGCTTCTCTCTCCATGAAAGCTTATGATCAGGATCACCGAGATCCAGATTAGGCATTGGAGGAAGAACACCAAGCTCGGAATCCTGAGCACTCACTTGCGTAAGGGACGCAATACCAACAACAAGGGCGACTAATGTGAGTGTGTAAAATTTCATCAACTTCTCAAATAGAAAAGGGTGAAGAGATAGCTCTTCACCCTCGATATTGAAAGAGAACCACTTAATTCGCAAGAGGAATATTCAAAATTTTGAACGTTCTCTTATTTAGGAATTCTTAAGTAATCCTCTTTCTCTTAGTAATCGCGAACCGGAGCTCCGAAAATCCGGAGGCTCGAATAGCGACTTGTACCGGGATAGTAAACGTAAGAGGCATTTCCGATCGGTCCAACCCCCCGCTGAGCGCGGTCACGTCGACGACGCTCTTCCTCATCCAGCTCCTCGTCGGAAAAGCGATCACGACGTGGCCCGAACACGGAGTCGAGAGCCTCTTCCGCGTTGCTTCCGCCTGACTCACTGTGTGCTTCCTCATCGGACTCGAACAACCCGAGACTTCCGTAAAGGTCGCTCTCACCGTCACCCTGGACGCCGTCTTCAGAATCTTCGTCACCACGCCCGAAGACGTCGAAGAAGCCGGAGAAAACGAACGGATCGTAGTTAAAGTCGACTGGAGGAATAATGACTGGAGGCGGAACAAACACTGGAGGCGTCGGAAAGACAGACGCAACCGGCTCAATCGCATCGTAATAGAGCGTGTATCGCCCGCTGCCACTGACCGCGTTCCGATCACGATAGACAGAGGCTGATGAACCGAGGGCTCCGGCAACCAGAGAATCGATGTTAAAGACTCCACCCGGCTCGTTCACGCTGGCAACGGAACCGCCTTGATCACCGGACGCATCGGTCGGGAATACCCCGGCCTGCTCGGAAAGACCGGCCGAGAACATGGCATCATCCCACCAGAGATCCGGAGTCAGGTAAACCTCGTCATCACGTCCCGCCAGCATTCCATCGCTATTGAAAGGAGCCGCAAAGTCAGCCGGTGCTTCAACAAATTCTCCTCCGCTCTTCTCATTCAAGCGGGTTGAGTCTTCGATAAGGTTCATTGAACGGGACGGGGCATAAATCTCAAGGCGACTGTTCGCCCCGTATCCCCCACTCGTAAAGACACTGTCTACCGCGGTAAGACTTCCTGTCCCGCCGTAGAATGGAAACTTGCGGCTTACCGCGATCTGAGTATTTCCGCTGGTCGACTGCGATGACACGTCCGGATCAGCATGACCGATCAGCACATCCGTGAAATCACCACTACCACCAATCGCGACCGTAATGTTACCGCTACGCGCTCCGAAGGCTTCGGACTGGAACACTGAAGTGTTCGATCCACCCGGATCGATGATCCGATCCCCGTTACCGATCATTACGTAGTTATTCAGTCCGACAGCGAAAGTTCCGGGAATCACCGAATCGGGAGAGTTGTGAACACCTCCCGTGCCGGTGAGATTACCACCTACGAGAACCGTAACATTGCCCTCAACATCACCGGTCACACCCGGGCCGCCGTTTCCGATCTGAGCAAAAGCGCCATAAACAGGTGCGTCAACCACTCCGGCAGCGGTCGTACCACCCTTAAGTTCAAGATCATTCGCTACGACAACTGTAACATCACCGGTGTGATCCGCGTTGATAACATCGCCACCGCCACTTTCGTTCTCGACTGCTACGTGACCGATCTTGGCGAAGTGAAATCCTGAACCGACTGCATTCTGATTGATCGCATTACCACTGACAATCGTCTGAGAATCGGTTCCGGGGTCACCCGGCGCGCCTTCTTCACGCTGTGATCCGGTAAGGCTGGCGCTGCCGCCCACATACACGGAGATATCCCCGCTTGAGGGAGCGTCCAACTGATAGCCACCGTTTCCGATTGCGGCAAAACCACCGACAGTTGAAGCACCCAGAACCGTATTTCCTCCGACCTCATACCAGGCATTCGGCGTAGCGAGGAGGGTGAGATTGCGGCCAACCGTGACACTGATATCACCGGCAAAGCCTACTGCGACGCCGCCAAATCGAGCCGGGTCATTGGCTGCGTCAGAAGCGTATCCGTGTCCAATCTGCGCTGAGGAAGCAAAGGCCCCTTTACCACCGAGCAACTCAAGGTCGCCACCGGCAACCACCGAAACATTTGAACTGGCACTACTGCCATTAACATCCTCACCATTGCTCAAGGTGATAATGTCGAGGTTATTGCTGATACCACCATGCCCGATGACAACGGGATTCAAGGTGGAATTATCCGGAATTGAGAGAGCATTAAAGAAATTCTCAGGATTCCCGTACTCCGAAGCAGCATCCGCATTGAGGCTTACATTGCCACCTGCATTGACGGAGATATCGCCCATGAGAGTGATTCCATTCTGTGCGTAGGTAGCATTATTTCCGTCAGCGCGGTCACCATTACCAACTCCGTGCCCGATCCGGGTCCAGCGCTGTGTTCCATTGCCGTTCTCCAGGTTGATATCACCACCGGCATTGACTGTGATGTCACCAATCTTATCGCCGTCATCATAGGCCAGATTCTGATATCTTAGAATGTCAGTGTTAATTCCGCCGTGACCAATCTGGACACCTACGTTACCAACACGGAAACCGCGAACATCAGACGAGGTGATCAACCCGTCGTCGATAAAGGAAATTCCACGGGCGTTCCAGAACAAACCTTCTTCGGAGTGCTTCAGGTTCACAGAACCGCCGGCATCAACCGTAATATCCGAAGTGGGGTTAGCGAGGTTATAAGTGATCGTCTTATTGATTCCCCCCGCGTAGGTGATCGTCGCTGTATTACCACTGATCGTCGTCGTAATATCGGTGCTTTCACCGTCGAAGTAGAAATTCTCAGCTCGATCAAAATCGCCCCCCGTCTGGCCCCAGTCGTCAGTGGTTTGGTGGCCGATTTTAGCGAGACCGTCCTCGTAGATACCGCCAACGACATTGATATCTCCGCCGGCATCAACGTCAATAGCTCCCGTGAAGGAGAGGAAGCCGGAGCGATATCCGCCATGCCCGATCAGAGCATAGTCACGTGTGTCCTCCCACTCGAACCGCGTTCCATTCCTGCGAGCGAAAGTAGCCCCTTCCTTAACACCCAGAATATTGATATCGCCACCTGCGTTGACTGTAATATCGCCGGCGATGAGGCTGGAAGTCTCATAGTCAGCCAACTCGTAGCCACCGTGTCCAATCTGGGCGAAATCGGCGATCCCGTTTCCTGCCTCGACATTTACGTCGCCTGCCACATCAACATCGATGTTACCTGTCAAGGTCATGAAGGTAAGGGAACGGTTCAGGCTGGTGCCACGCTCACCGATAATGGTATTGGAACCACTATTTCCGACCAGCGGGTCGATATCAGCATTGGAGAAGAACTCACTTTCGATTCGAAAATTAACCAGTTCCTGAAATCGGTCGGTCCGGTTCGGTGTGTAGCCGGCCTCCTCCGCCCAGACAGCGAAAGAGGATCCACCGTGCCCGACCATCGCGAAGCGACGATCCCGACGTGATGCCAAACCGAGGTCGCCCGCTGCCCCGGATCCGTTCTCTGAAGTATCTTCAGTCTCGTAGGCAATCACATTCAAACCGCCGGTAACGGATTTAATCGAAATATCCCCGTCGAAGTGGTTCACAACACTGCCGTCAAGAGCCTCTACGGTAAGAACCCCTAAACTCGGATCGGAGAGTCCGTATCCCGAATTTCGTCTGTCGATTCCATTACTCGTAATGATGAACGTATCATCAGCAGCAGCTTGCGCAATGTTAGTAGTGCCGCTGAAGAGTTCGCCCCTTCTGAGAAGCGGGTCCCTGAAATCTTCCACTGATCCGAAAAAGCGAATTTGGGCATCTGCCGCGCTGGTTGGATCCCAGTAAGCATACCCAAGCGTCGCGTGGCCAATGATGGCGGCGTCGCGGGTCTGACTACCGGCGATCACATCAATATTCCCGTATGCCTGCACCTGAATATCACCGGAATAAGAGCCGAACTGTCCGCTGCCGCCATGACCGATATGAGCCGGAGCATTACCTCCTGAATTTTGCTCATCATTCCCGGGATTGTTAGACGACCCGAGTCGCTGCAGGCCCTGCACAAGCACTCTACCCGCCTGGGTTGAGGTCGCGGTAATCACTCCGTCTTCCGAGTAATCGACAGAAGTGGGATCAACCCCCGCGAGAACGTTGATATTACCATAGACTCCGGCAAGGCGACCGATCGACATCGCAACTCGATCATTGCTGGAACCATTTGTGGACCACGAACGGAGAAACTCGCCGTTCTCGACACCGCTGTTGTTAAGTGACCGGTTGTCAGCCCAACCGGTGGCGTCACCACCGTGTCCGATCTGTGCAGCCCCCTGTGAGCGTCCCCCACCATTCACCTCGACGTCTCTGGCCGCGATAATATTGATATCAGCAGTCTTCGCTGCTGTTCCCGCACCATTCTCCGGGCGAAGCCCACCCATGGTGTCTTCGCTGTAACCGGCAACATTGGCCTTGGAATGCTCGTGAATCTGTTGCCACCACCAGTTACCAACTCGTGAACTGTTGTAGTGATTGGCATAAGGAATGAAAGTTCCATTCTGCTCTTCAGCAGTAATAGTAGAGTCACCATTGTGATCAACCGTCGTCGTTCCGGGAGCCGCCGTGCCGGAGTAGGCATCGTCCACGAGGACGCCAAAGGCATTGATCGCGTAGACGCCATCGACAAGGCCGTCTCCATCAATGTCACGCTCCTGACCAAATTCGTTACCGACGATACCGACCGCAGGATTATCGTCCATACCGGTGAAAGCCTCATCGTCCAAATCTGCATCGAACTGATTGAGGTAATTATTCAAACGCGCGGCGAATACCTGACCTGAGTCATGGAATCCAATTTGCGCGTAAAGGCTCTCCGCATTGGTATCAGCCGCACTCAAAACAATGGAGTAGGCAGCGAGGCTGGTATCACCGAAGCGGGAGCCCACTTCGATGTGCCGGTTCATGTTTTTATTACCAACGTAGATCGAACCGAAATTCTCAGCGAAGTCGCCCCGTTCAACGTAATAGTTAAATACCTGCTGAGGGGTTACCGCCGCCGGATTTGTCGATGAACCACTCAAGCCGTCCACCGGCAGATCATAGACATTTCCAAAAGGCACCGCACCGAGATCAAAATCCGTTTCAGCCCCGCCCCAACCTCCAATGAGATTGATTGAACCGCCGCCGGAGGTTCTGATATGGTTCTCGATGATAATATCGCCACCCGCGAAGGCCGCGAAAGACGCCTTTGAATTGGTCCACTGCACCGCAAAGTTTCTCGGGTGATTTGGATCATTGTAGTTGTCGGAGAAGTTGGTAGAGTTCCAGGTTCCCAGAGAAGTAGCGGTCGTTCCGCCGCCTGCAGCCATATTGGCGAGGTCGACATCATCGAAGTAGATATCACTGCCCGCTCCTTCTGTCATGATGATGACAGAAGTGCCGCCTTCAAGAAGTTCATTCACTGTCGCGATCTCAATTTCGTTGAATCCTGCAGCGTTATTGAAATACCCCACATGAACCGTGCCGGGGTCAAAGAGGACCGTTCCCGCATCACCCGAAACAGCATTCGCTGAAACGCTGCCTCCGAGGGCGAGACGCTCTTTACCGGAAACCTCAACCAAACCACCTGAGCCGGTCGCTCCGAAAGCCGAAGCGCTGATCTCACCACGGAAGGTGGTGTCATGGTTCGCCCAGACGATGACAGATCCCGCATCGCCGAGTGTTGCATCAGAAGTCAATCTCGCACCCGCATTAACAACCGTAACATCGGCCTCGCGCAACCCAACGTCGGTTCCGCGGAATTCGCCACCAACCCGGATCCGTCCGCCGGTGGTGGTTCCGTTGACACTCAAATCGGCATTGCTTCCGATTTCGACTTCAGTGGCAGTCACGTCGATTTGACCACCGTCGCCGGTACTCGCCGTGGCAAACGCACCACCATCAACAGAGGTAGTGGTCACCGCATCAATTGCAATCGAACCACCTTGAGTAACCCCGTTGGCCGAGAGCGTAGAATCACTCGTCTGCGAAACCGAATTTCCGGTCACGGCAATGGATCCACCACGGACCACACCGCTCGCGTTCAAATCGCCCGCTACTGTCACATCACCCGAGGTGGAGGTGACCTGAATATCTCCGCCTGAAGCACCACTCTGAGCAACAATCTGTGAGCCCTGCCCCAGGTTGATATTTCCGCTCCCGCCGGAAGCCATCAACCGAACCCGTCCGTTCGAACGGGTTGCCCCGGTGGCGCGAACCGCTCCGGTGTTGTTGATCGCAAGTGCGTAAACGTTACCGTGCGCCTTCATTTCCACCGATGCACCGGTGACACCGCCTGCGTTGTTAATGCCGGTACCCTCATAGTCAGAGGCACCTTGAATCGTGATTTTAGCTTCGCCTGCCTGATTGAGAAGAATATCCCCACCTGACCCGAGAGCGATCGTTCCATTCAGTGCTCCGATCTGGCCCTCGTTATCAACAAAACCACCGAGAAGAATAACATCTCCGCCTGACGACGAGATCGTTCCGAAGTTCGAAACGCCAGTCGTGGAATCGCCGTAAAAACGATTCGTTCCACCGTTCATGAAATCATCATCATCGATATCGAGAGTCGAAATCACTGCGCTTCCGCCCACATCAATCACACCCGTGCTGGTGATAACAATTCCGTTCGGGTTAACCACGAAGACATTTCCGTTACCCTGAAGCATACCGGCAATCTGAGAAACATTTCCCGTAACAACACGGTTCAGCACGGCTGAGTTAGCATCCGGCTGAACAAAATTAGTCAACTCACCGGCACCGATTGAGAAATCGTTCCAGTTGATAATCGCGAGAGGACTCTGCTGATGAATCTGAAGCTGATTCGCTGAAATGCTCTGGATGTCGGCAATACCCTGAACAACCACGCCCCCGCTGGGGTTGGCATGAACCGGGGCCCCGAACGCGGCGAACGCAAGGAGCAGGGCTGAGGCGACCAGGCGCTTGGCGCGATCGCTGAAAAATGTTGTATTCATAAAATGAGTGGGAAGGAGTTAGAGGTTCTTATCCAATATTGTCGTGGTCGGCGGAAGTGTGACGAGTTAACTATCGAATATCGGAGCTTGGGACACCGAAGAGTCGCAAGCTGGAGTAACGGTTCGTGCCGGGGTTATACACATAAATGGCATTCCCTCCGCGACCGACCTGATTGGTGGTACGGAGTAATCTCCGCTGGCGCTCCTCATCAGCTTCCTGAGCACTTGTCGTGTCGGAAGGATCATTGAAGCGACGGGCATTGCGGCTTCCGAAAGCACCGTCCAGCGCCTCCTCGAAAAACCATCCGCTCGATTCGATAGGACGCTCGTCGTCGACACGCTCATCAGCAGAGAGTCCGGCGAGCAATCCATTCTCATATCCGTCGTATCCGTAGAGCTCCTCGTAGCGGCTGAATGCCTCGTAGAAGTCTTCAAACACGTAGGGGAGGAAATTGAATCCGAAAGTGGGGATGAAAACACTTCCACCACCGCTGCCACCACCGCCGGGAGTCACCACCGCCGGCACGATTTCAGCATAATAGATCTGGTAATTGCCGAAGGTGTTCCCGGGATAAGCCCCCTCGGGAGTGAAAGCACCCACAGGGAGTCCGTCCTCATAGGTGAATGCAAACTCGGTTGTGAGCAACTCATCCGCGCGCGTCCCGTCCGGAGCCGGAGTTCGTGTGTATTCCGTTCCATTCAAAGTAGTCCCTTCAGCGATGAAGTTATCAACGTCGCCGATACCTGGCATATAGAGGCGCAATTCAGAACCGACACCGAGCTGAGAACTCGTGAAGACCGTATTTTCGTCAGTGATCAAATCACCGGCACCCGATGTTCCGGGATCGTTACGCCCCACCGCGATATAAGTGTTACCATCGCGGGACACGAGAGCGTCATCGCCGTTGGTGGGATCCGCGTGACCGACTACGCCGCCAACGCTGACGAGGTTATCGCCGACCATCACGTTGATGTCACCGTCCCACTGGCCCGTGCTCTTGGTCCGACCGATAGAATCTGTGTCACCATGACCGATCTTCACGTAGTTCCGCACTGAGACAATATCATCACCATCACGATCCTGACCAATGATCGTACCGGTCGTTTTTACGAGGGTTAAATTGCCACCAACCGACACGTCGATATCCCCGGAAAATTCGCCATCACCATTGTTCAGCGCCCCGTGTCCGATGTGCGCGTAGGCATCCCGGTTCCCGGCACCACCGGAAACGAAAAGATCCTGACCGGCAGAGACCGTGATGCTCTGATTATCAATCGTCAGCCCCATGTTTCCGGCGCCATGACCAATCTGAGCATAGTCAAATTGGCTGTCATCAAGCCTGGACAGCAGATTGGTGCTTCCGCCACCGACGAGGCTGATACTTCCAGCAGCGGCAACGTTGATCTCACCGACGACCGTGGTCGAATCAATATCATTCGGAGTAATCCCCGACTCGTAACCACCGTGGCCAATCCGGCCGAATTCGCGGAATCCCTTACCGGCCTGAATGTCGATATCAGAACCGGCATTCACCGTGATATTTCCATCGTAGCTGGAGCGAAAGAATTCTCCACCGTGCCCGATCTGAGCATAATTGTATTCGACCCGGTTCCAGTCACCTACGCCTGTGCCCTGAAAGGGATCGTCCTTCTGATTGATCCCTCCCGCCGAGAGACTGAGAGTACCTCCAACGTCTACGTTGATATCACCCGTCGTAACCGAATCGAAATTCATCCGGCGATTTCCATCGTTATCTCCGTAGCCACCGTGACCAACCAGTGAATATCCGCGAATTGCACGCTCAACCACCGGACGTTCGACTGGAAGACTGAAAGTGCCTTCGAAATCAGTGGGAGTCCCCGTGATCGTATCCAACCTGAAGGTGTCATCATCAATGACCACAACCGTGTCGAAGGTATCGTTAAAGGCGGCATCAAGATCACTCAATCGAACCGTATCGCCGGTAGCCAGTCCGTGACCAACCGCAGTGATCGTGAGAACGCCGTCGCCATCAATATCCTGCACATTGGTAATAGTCCCCCCGGGAAGGAAATTGTTGATATCAAACTCCACCTGAGGGTTACCGTCAGCATCGAAGTGATCATTTCGATAAGCGCCCAGCACATCGGTCGCGATCATATCGAAATCACCACCGGCAGTGACGGTGATCGTTGAATCGCTGTAAACCCCGATTCCTTTACCAAGCGTATTGCCGTTAAAGTTATAGCCTGCGGTCCAGCGATTATCATTAGCGAGACCGTCGCCATCCAACTCAACCTGAGTGAAAGAGAGCGCCCTATAAAGAGTGGAAGCAAAGCCCCCGTGGCCGATTTGCGAAAAGTTATCAATACCGGTCTGGGAGCGGTCATACCGGTCATCGGTCGGATCATATTCTTCGTAACCTCCGAAGGAGGCCTGAAGCAGAATATCATCGGCCGCATTGACCGTCACTTTACCTGAGTGATCCCCTTTCGAACGATAGCCGCCGTGACCGATCATGGCGTAATTATTACTACCTGCAACCGTGGCACCGGCGCTTCCATCATCCTTTGGTTTTGAGGAAATGATAATCGACCCTCCCGAATCGACGAGGATGTCGCCGTTGTGACCGGCCCGGACATCCTGAATAATGTTTCCGGCCGCATCGACACCATCAGCAGTGCGATAAAGCCCACCGTGACCGATTTGCGCGTAACCGTTACTGGAACCATCCAACGCGCCATACATGGATACATTTCCACCGGCTACGAGACTGATATCTCCGGAGAGAGTCGCGAAACCGTTGTTGTTGTTGAGATCAGGATAATCGAGTCTGTCCGAGTTCCAGTTACCGGCATCTGCGAATCCACCGTGACCGACCTGAGCGAAAGAATTACTGTGGCCCGCGTGCATCTCGAAATCGCCTCCGGCCTGAATGTCGATATCCCCGCTAAACCGTCCACCGGCGCGCAATCCACCCAATCCAATCTGAACAGGGGTATCACTGCTTCCGCGAACGACGGTAGGGTGATCCTTACGGTCAAAGATGATGTCGCCTCCGGCGATCACGGTAATACCGTCCTTCAGCCCCGCTGTCAGAGCAGATGCGGTAGACCCCATGTCCAGGTTGTGATTACCGTGCGCTTCGCGCCCGCCATGTCCGATCATGGATGTGGCATTGCTGCGTGAACCCGCAAATACGTTGATGTCACCACCCGCTTCGACATAGATGGCACCGCTGTGCCCTTCGAGATCATAGGCGACGTGATTTTGGAGAACTGCCGCTGTCCCTGTGTTCGGCCCCTTAGGAGCCTCGCGCCAATCGCTCTCGAGAGTTTGATACTGAATCGCACCGGCCCGATAGCCCCCGTGACCGATCTGCCAATAGACCGCTCCGTTTCCGTTCGTAAGCGCGAAACCACTGTCACCGTAGATACTGGATTCGGATTTCACGTAAATATCACCGCTGAAACCGTTACCATTGCCGTGCGAATATCCCCCACCGTGACCAATTGAAGCCCCTGTAAAGGCAGAAGAGTCAGCACCACCACCGGGAAGGAACTGTCCTCGCATATCGATGACCTTGGCAATAACCGTAATATTGCCGTCCTTATCCCCTTCCAGATAGTAACCGCCGTGACCGATCCGTGAAAACGAGCGGTCATTACCGCCACGCATATATAAACCGCCATCCTCACTGATCACCGTGATATCCCCGGAGAGATCACCATTACCCGTTTGAGTTGCCGTATTGGTGGTATTCGAACCACCATGGCCAACGATCACGTGGGCGTCGTTTTGCGCATTTCCTGAAGTCGTCGTCCCGATCGCGGAGATCGTGATATCATCCTTCGCGTAGAGCAAAATATTACCCGTTGGATTCAAGGTCGCATCATGGAAACCAACCTGACCATGCCGACCTCCGTTTCCGGCACCACCATTGACGCTGATTTTATCAGCGAAGAGAGCCGTCTCACCGTGAGCGCTGCCAACACTTACTTCATTGGCACCGCTTCCGTTGACAACGATGCTACCGCCATTCTGTCCCCAGACGCCATAGTCACCCGCGAGAACGCTGGCTGAGGTAACCGCTGGATCAAGAGCCGTATCTAAAAGGAACCCGCCGGTATCATCGGGATTGAGGCCAAAAGCGCCTTCACCTGTACCGTCCCAACCGGCAAACAGGATGATAGCTCCCCCTGCGACGCCAACACCGTCGTTCTGAATATTATCATTAATCACAATGTCGCCGTGGGCGAAGAATGAGAGTGTGTTCAAAGAAGCGTAGCCATTGAGCGCATCGGCACCTGAAAGCACCGTGATATCACCGGGGTCACCGCCGGGGGAAGAAGTGTGAATGACGACATTGTTCGCAGCTAGTGCTGCAACCAGATCCGTATCAGAGATCGTGATCCCCGCAGCACCCGACGCACCGATCACCACATCCGTGGGATCGAGAAGAAGGGTTCCGTTCAATCCGTTCGCGGAAAGCGTCGAGACCGTCCCGCGGAAGGAAAGCCTGTCTTTTCCGGAAACTTCCACAAAACCACCATTACCGGTAAGCCCCGTCGCCTGCGCGGAAATCTCACCGCCAAAGAAAGTATCGCCATCTGCCCAGAGGAAAATGTTACCACCGCTGCCATCAGCGCCGTCTGCAATCATCAAGGCGCCCTCCTCAACCGTGGTCGTCGTCGCGTTTACGATCTCAATATCATTGCCCTGGTAACCACCACCCGCGCGAATCGTTCCACCTTTTGTCGCTCCCGAAACATCGAGGCTGGCCGTGGATCCAACCGTGAGAGTTGCAGCGGTTGCATCAAAGGTACCGCCGGCACCGTTGTGGCCGGTCGCATCAATCGCACCGCCGACCACTGCCGTCTCAACGCCGGAAATGCTAACCGAACCACCGATCGCACCGCTCGCGTTCATCACCGCGGTATCGGCAATCGCGACATTGGCGCCATTAACAGCAATCGAACCACCATTCAAACCGGCATCAACACCGGAAACATCTACGGACCCGCCAATGGTGACATTGCTTCCCGTCACCGAAACCTGTCCACCGGAGCCGTCTGAGTTTCTTGCGTAGAGCTGCCCTGTGTTAATCACGCGTCCCGTGCTGCCACCACTGAGGGTGAGACGACCGCCTTTAAAATTGTATCCGTTCGCGCGGACAACGCCGTCGTTCTTAATCGCGAGCGAGTAAACGTTGCCAGTCGCTTTCAGCTCAGCGGCTGCGCCGGAAATCTCACCTGAGTTCTCAATACTACCACTGCCACCGAGAACTGAAATGGTAGAACCATTCACGGTCTGCTCAACGAGCATGTCACCACCAGCGCCAAAGGCCACCACGCCCTTATTTGCGGTTACGGTGCCGCCCTGGGCGTTCTGGAGGAAACTACCGAGCATCACGACATCGCCGCCATCACTGGTGATCGCACCGTAGTTTTTAATTCCCGCAGTGCTTCCGCCTGAGAAGCGATTGCTCCCCTTATCGAGGAAATCTTCGTTCTTAATATCGAGGGTCGAGAGCGTGAGCATTCCGGCCACATCAATCGTTCCGCCTTTGTGAACGACGATTCCGTTCGGGTTGATCACCATAACGCCACCCTGAGCTGCCTGAAGTGCCCCGTAAATAGCCGTCGGATTCCCTGATGTGACCCGGTTCAGCGTCACCGCGTTAGCACCCTGATTAATACGGGTCACTTCGCCGTTCTGAATTGAGAAATTCTGCCAGTTAATAATAGCAGCCTGAGAAAGGTTGTTAATATCAAGACTCGCTGTGCCCAATCCCTGAAAGTTCACGTTTCCTGCAATAACTTGCTGTCCACTTGGATTGGCCTTCAACGGGACCGGAAAAAGGACAAGCCCCGGAAGAAGCACCAGCAGCATAAGCCATTGGAGCGCCAGGCTCTTACGTAGAGTAAGTGAGATCGTATTCATGATGTATAATAGTGTGGTGACTGGGTGAAGGGAATTCGGGCAAAATCCTTCTCCAGGCCATCAATCACAGGGAGTAAACCCTAATGGAATGACAGCATCGGAGGGGGTTGTAAATTCAAATTTCACGATTTTTTTCGTTATCTTCACTCAAGTTTGTCGCGGGCTCATCGAACGTGACATGAGAAATACCTCATTTTTGCGAAATATCACTGATAATTATCAAGGTATATTAGAGACCTTTTTCAGGGCTCAAAACGCCGCCTTTTTGATCCGAGAAACGACCTGATAGGGTCAGGTCGACGACGCTACCCTGTTCAATCAGGAAGAAACCTGATCCTGACGATGCCACGACCCGCAGCGAGTCCTCTTCGCCGCAGCTCTCGCGGTCTTATTCGCGATCCGCGGAGTAGACACTGCTCACGCCACCCAGTTGAGGCCGCCACTTCGCAGCGGTGAATCCGTTCTTTTCGATGAGTGCCAGCATCTCGCTCCCTGCGGGAAACCGCTCGATGGAATCACCCAGATAGGCATAGGCCTCCCGGTTCCCTGTGAGCCACCCCGCCAGCAGCGGCAGAATTCGATGCAAATAAAACCGATAGGGAATTCTCAGAACAGGAGCCGTGGGCAGCGAGAAATCGAGAACGACGAGGCGACCACCGGGGCGAAGGACGCGGGAAAATTCTGAAAGCGCCTTGTTCCAGTCCGCCATATTCCGGAGACCGTAGCCGATCGTAAGCGCATCGACGGAGTTATCGGGCAAGGGAAGGGCGAGCCCGTCCGAAACCGCGAGATTCTCGAGCCCCCGCTTTTTCGCCTCCATCAGCATGGGAGCGCAGAAATCCATTCCGATGACAGTCGCTTCAGGAATGGCCCGCTGCACCGTCATCGCGAGATCCCCGCTTCCGGTGGCGACGTCGAGGATAACTTTAGGATTCACCTCCGCCACGAGGGTTGCGACCAGTTTTCGCCAGATCACATCAATCCCCAGGCTGAGAACATGGTTCGTGAGCACGTAGCGACTCGCGATCGAAGAGAAGGTCCGATGGACGAAGGCGGGGTTCTGATCTTGTGAATCGTGACTCATGGCAAAGAACGATTACTCCGGAGAGAGCCATACGGACGGACCGAACTGAAAAAAAAGTGCTCACGAGAGGACTCGAACCTCCACGGGTTTAACCCCACTAGAACCTGAATCTAGCGCGTCTACCAATTCCGCCACGTGAGCAAAGGAAAGGGGTCGCTAAGAAACATCTAAACGGCCGCATGACAAACGCTTTTCTACGGGGATGATAGAATTTTCAGATTGAGAACAAAACAACATGGATCTCTGGACATTCATTACGCACCACAGGCTCACGCACATCCTGTAGGTGAGGGCCGCGACCTCGCTCTTCGAACCGTTCGGTCATCCCATACCATCCGTCCGCTCCCACGGGAAGCGGCTACAGTGCTCACACATATTACCATTCCCCCACCCTCCGCGCTGGAACAGCCACGCCGCCTTTGCTAGAGTGCTCCCGATGAAACTGGAACAAATAACGGGCTGGCGGGATACTGCCTTCAGAGGGCCTGCTCTCGAGATGGCGCTGGATCATGCGCTTCTCGATCACGCTATCATAGAGGGAAAAGCCTTCGCCCGGTTTTACAGATGGAACACACCGGCGGTGACCGTCGGTTATTTCCACGAAATGGAATCCGCGGTTCAAGAAGCCCCCGTTCCGGTGCGCCGCTATACCGGAGGCGGCACGGTCGAACACGGTGAGGACATCACCTTCGCCCTGATCTTTCCGCCCTCCTCTTCCGCAGCCAACGCTTCCAGCGCGACCCGCTACCGCTGGATCCATTTCGAATTGGCGAAGGCACTCGATGCATCGGGGTATAGAACAACACGTCATTCGGAACCCTTTAAAAACAGCACGCGCCCCTGTTTCCAGCACGCCGTGAGCGAAGACCTCATCGATCCCGATACCGGAAAGAAGATTTGCGGAGGCGCTCAACGACGATGCAAAGGCGCCGTAATCCACCAGGGAAGCCTCCGTCTCCCGATCAGGCTGCGGACCCTGGAGGCAAACTGGATAGATCACTTTTTGAACGGCCTTTCCACGGCGCAAAATCCACTCGATGAAAATAGAAAAACCGAATTGATTGCTCGCGCTATTGAAATCGAGAGAGAACTCTATGGAACAACAAGCTGGAACGAACGGCGGGAAGCGAAGATGAAGATCAAATTTTGATCTGGGCGATTGGCGATAATGTGTTAAATAGGATACTTCAGTGATCTTAAGTATCTTCTTAACTCCCCCTTTTTCAGGAAAGGAGCGCCACTGATAAAGAGATAATGCAGAGTTGGTTTACATTTCAATTGGATGGCGAAGAATGCCGGGTAAAGAGCGAGGATACGCACAAAAGTCTCGCTCTCTATTTGTCGAACCTTGATCCCTGTTTTGCTCACTACGCTGAACACGACCCGTGGAAACGAAGCCGCCTCGTCATCCTCGGAAGCCTTGAAGATGATTGTCACCGGTTTCGGGTCGTTGATTCCGGGCTGGTTTTACTGCCGATGCTGGCAGGGAAGCAAATCTGGACAGCTCAGGGAATTCAGCACGCTGAACCGGATCATCCCGCCCAGCTCGCGCTCCAGGGCTCCCATTTCGAATGCTCGGAAGAACGATTGCAGGCACTGCGGACCCTCATGTTTGAGGGCTACTATCGCCCCGACCTGAGAAGACAGGGACAGATCAACGATCAGTTCGACGCGATCATTACCCGGACCGCGAATGTTCCCATGATTCGCGAGGCCGCCGCGCAGGTCTTTGCCTCCACCGAACAGCTCAGACACGAAGCCGCGCTTCAGGCTGAAAAGACCGGGCAGGAGTCAACCGTCTGGACAGGGAGAAAGGATATTTTCGGAGACCGCTTCACGAGATCTTTATTCCAACTCAAAGCCCAAACCGCGGAGCACTACGTCGACGAGTCCAAGAAGCGATTCTTCCGACCTTCGAATCTCGTCGAGCTGCTCAAACTGAAGCGGGAGTATCCGGACGCCCGGATCATCGCCGGGGGAACCCATCTCGGGATGAACATCAAAAATGTTTCGATCCCGAACCTCATCTCTGTGGAAGATGTGCGCGAACTCTCAAAACTCATCAAGACGGAGGAGAGTTGGGAAATTGGTGCGGCCACCCCCCTTACCCGCGTGGCCGAACAGATCGGCCGGGAATGCCCGCAGATCACAAAAATACTCCGCCGTTTTGCAACCCGGCCGATCCGCAACCGTGCCACATTGGGCGGCTATCTCGCCACTGCCCGCGGAACCGGCCAATTCAGCCCGCTTCTCTTCGCTCTCAACGCCAGAGTGATCCTCCTTTCAGAAAATGGAGAGAGAGACGCTCCGATCTCACAGTTCTACGACAGGAACTCCGGAACCATTATCACGCCGGGAGAAGTGATTCGCAGCATCATCATCCCCCGTCACAATCACATGACCCTCGCCGATCGCGGCATCTCATCCCGGCTTTGCGACACCTACACATCAGGACGCCGACGCACCCTGACAGAGCCATACGTGAGCGCGGCATTCGCCTTTGAACTTCGTGACCGGACCGTCGCGAAAGCCTGGATCGCCTACTCGGGGATCGACGATATTCCCCTTCGCGTCAGGGAAGCCGAAGAGTTTATCACCGGGAAACCCTGGAAGGAATCAACGGTCTTCGAAACACTTCCGGTTCTCAAAGAATCCGTTACCGTCAAAGCCGGATCAGAAAACGCCGGCGAGGCAGAATATAAAATGCAACTCGTCGGAACGCTCTTCCAGAAATTCTACTATCAGCACCCTAAACCGGACAAAGTGCTTCCGGAACACCTCACTGCCACGAGCGAATTCGCAAAACTCGACGAGCCGTTTTTTGATGCGCTCCCCGATTAATTTCAGATACGATCCTCTTTTTTTTCCGCCGCTCTCTATGAGTAAAGACGACGACAACATCACCCCTTTCCGTCTTCCCGAAGACACCCCGAAAACATCGAAGGAATCCTTCGGTGAGCGCCTTCGCCGTCGTCGCAACGAACTCACCTCCACCGGGAATGAGGCGCCCACCACATCGTGGCAGTCACGCGCGCGGCACCTCACCGCTCTGGTCATTGAAAGCCCTCATCCCGCGGCCTCGATCATTCGAAAAGATGCCGCCGCAGCCCTCACCGTGGACGGCGTCGAAAACGTGATTTTCTCCGGCAACCTTCCCCCGTTTCAAAACTCGCTCGGTCGCGAATTTTCCAGTGAACCCCTCCTCGCGGAAGACGAAGTTTTCTACGCAGGTCAACCGGTCGCGATAGTGATCGGAAAGGACGAGAAAAGCTGCCGCCTCGGTGCCGCTGCGCTTCATATCGATTACCACCCCCAACCCGGCGTCCTCTCGATCGAGCACGCCGTCACGATGGAAAATTTTCACGGCACGAACCGGAGCTGCCAGCGGGGCAACCCGGAGAGCGAGATCCCCAACGCACCGATGAGCCTCGTCGGAACGTTCACGATCGCCTCTCAGGAGGCGGCTCTGTTAGGCCCCACAGAAGCCACTGTGAAACCCGTTTATGGAAGTGACGAATTCGAAGTCACCGTCCGCGCGCTTGAACCGACCGCAGTGCGAGCCGGAGTTGCCCGCGCCGCGGGAATTCCCGAGTCAGGCGTTCGCGTTGAATGCATTCCCCTCAAAGGAATCACTGACGCACTCGAAGCCGAGCCGGTTCGACTCGCCATGCTCGCGACTCGCGCCTGCATGGCATCAGGCTCAAAAGTGACGCTGATCGTGGATTCTGATCACTCCCCGCTGAACCGGGCTCAGCGTCACGCTGTCGACGCCACCTTCTCTGTCGGGTTTACGAAAGAGGGCCTCATCGAAGCCGCTGATATTCACTTCCACATGGACGGTGGATGGTTCGAATCGGACTCCTCCAATTCAATGGATCGGGCGATCCTCCATGCCGATTCTGTCTACCGGATTCCCCACTTGCGAATCGGAGCCCAGCTCTGCAAAACCAATCACATCACCGCGTCCTGCCTCCCCGCGGAAGGTTCCGCGCAGGGAGCCTGGATCATGGATGAAATCATTCAGAAGGTCGCTGCGAGAACCGGGCTGCCCCCTCACATCATTCGCGAAAAGAATTTCTATTCGGAGAACGACGAACTGAAGACAACGCCCTATGGACAGCCGGTTGATGCGTCCTCGATTCAGCGGGTTTGGAATCAGGCGCTCCGACGCAGCGAGTTCGAGAAGCGCTTAAAAACCGTTAACCAGTGGAACCGCAGGAACCCCTGTTACAAACGGGGAATTTCCATCGTCCCTATCAAATTCGGCCTCGGCGACCCGAGACCGGAGCGCGACGCTGCCGCGGTCCTCATTCAAATTTTAGCAGACGGCTCAGCTCATATCCGTGCGGGACTCGTCGACGTCAACGACGGTCTTCGCGGCCAGATCAAGGAGGAGGTTTCAAACAGCCTCGGAATCGAAGCTGACTCAATCGACGTCGTCCTCAACGACTTTGAGGTCCTCCCCCGCGCCACACCGGTCACCGGCACAGACGCAGCAGGTCTGGTCCTGCGCGCCCTCACCACTGCCTCCACCAACCTTCAGCACCGCCTCAGGGAAGTCGCGCTTCAGCTCTTTGCGGCCCGTGGTCAAACCGATATTGAACTGGAGGCGATCAGCTTTAATAATGGCCTTGTCAGGATTGAAACGGCACCCAACAGCATTTTACATTTTAACGAGGTGATCGATGCGGCCTGGAAGAAGCGGGTCAATCTCATCGAAACCGGTTACCACCGGACACCCAATCTCTGGTGGGATCCTGAACTCGGCGCGGGCTGGCCTTTTTCCTCATTTACCTATGCTGCTGCGGTGACCGAGATTCAGGTCGACGCGTTCACCGGCGAGATCCAAATTTTAAGAACCGATATTGCGCACGAGGGTTCTCCGTCAGCGAATCAGGGCGAGCGTGACTATGCCCAACTCATGAGAGCCTACATGGTCGGTGCGGGCTGGATCCTTTCCGAGGAAGCAAGCTCAGAAGAAGATCCCGCGAGCGACTCGCGCGTATTCGGCGATGGCGTCCCCGGATTCACCGACGCACCTTTCGAAGTCATAACGGATCGTCTCAGACCGGCGGGAAACCCGCTCACGACTCCCGGCGCGCCCTGCAGCGAAGCCCCCGTTTTACTGGCCTCCTCAATCAGGGAAGCACTCCGGGATGCCCTCTCGGCCTTCGGCCTTGACTCTGAGCTTGAGATTAACCTGCCCCTCCCCGCAACACCTCCAAAAGTGCTCGCGACCTTCAAGGAGATCAGTCGACAGATTCAGGAGCGGGAGAAACTTTCCGTCGCTAAAATCAAAAAGTCACGCCCTCAGAGCTCGTAGCCGATAAAGTTAAATCACGATTTTCTATTGAAAGATTAACGACAAAAAGCGGGGAACCCAAATGAAGCCCACCTCCACCGACCAGTCATGATTCTAGCTGCCGCTGACGCCGCCCATTCAGGAGTCTGGGAGGTTCTTTTTCAACTCCTCGTTCTCCTCGCCGCCGCGCTCGTCATCGGCACGCTCTTCGAGCAGTTCAAACAGTCGGCGATTCTAGGCTACCTCATCGCCGGTATGCTCCTCGGTCCGCACCTCTTCGGGGTCGTCGATAATGAGTCCGGCGTTCCTGTGATTGCTGAGTTGGGAGTCTCTCTGCTCCTCTTTGCGATCGGGTTGGAATTCTCCGCGAAACGACTCATCCGACTCGGTCCCATCGCCGCCCTCGGGGGAAGCCTCCAGGTTTCAATCACCCTCGGCCTGGCGATGGGGGTGTGTCTCCTTCTCGGCCTTGAACTGAAAACCTCCATCGCGGTTGGCGCTGCTGTCGCCCTCTCATCAACAGCCTGTGTTCTCCGGCTACTCACAGACCGCGCCGAGATCGATTCGGTTCACGGTCGCACCGCTCTCGGTATGCTCCTCCTTCAGGACATTGCCGTTGTTCCCCTCGTGCTTTTAGTGACCATGTTAGGAGGCGAGGGAGGACTCGCCGAAATGGGCCTCGGCCTCATCAAGGCCTTCGGGCTCATCATCGCTCTCGTCTCCGGCTTTCTGCTGCTTTCGAAGTTCATCCTCCCGCCACTCATGCGCCAACTCAGCCTGGCGCGGGATCGTGAGTTACTCATCCTTCTCGCGATCGTCCTCGCAATCGGGTCCGCCTGTGCCGCACACGCCCTTGAACTGTCACCGGCCCTCGGAGCGTTCATCGCCGGAATGATGCTTGCCGAATCCCCTTTTGCCACTCAAATCCGCGCGGACATCGGAGGTCTCCGCATCATTTTCATCACCCTGTTTTTTGGTTCTGTAGGGATGCTGGGAGATCCCGTCTGGATCTTCGAAAACTTTCCACTCGTCATCGGAACAACCATTCTCATACTTCTGGGCAAGTCTTTCATTATCACCTGCATCGGACTTGGTTTCCGTCTCCCGGTCCGCCACGCCGTAGCGAGTGGACTTGTTCTCGCTCAGGTCGGTGAATTTGGAGTCGTCATTGCCGGAATCGCCCAGACAGACGAGCTCTTCGGCGAGGACCTTTTCCGCCTCCTCGTCTCCTCGACTCTCCTGAGCCTCTTCATCACACCGCTCCTCATCAAAAAGGCTCTCAAGCTGGGGCTATTAGTGACAAAATTGCGCCCTGCTTCCACTGCCCCCGATAAAGAGTCCCGAATACCGGACGATCAACCGGCGACAGAAAAGTCAAAATCGCTCGTCATGGTCGTCGGATTCGGCCCCTCCGGCCAGAGAGTCGCGAGAGAGCTGATGGACACAGAGGACGTTGAAGTCGTCATCATCGATATCAGACCGCACAACATTGATCTCGCAAAATCGACGGGACTGAAAGCCTACCTTGGCGATGCCACGAACCTCGATTTCCTGATTCACTACGGAATCCTCAGAGCCCGCGCAATCGTCCTGACAGTACCGGATCACCGGGCTTCAATACGCATCGTGGAGTCAGTGAGAACACTGAACGCCGAAGTGGTCATCGTGGCACGGGCGCGTTACCACACCTTCATCAGTGAACTGGAAACGGCGGGAGCTACCCTCGCGGTTGATGAGGAATACCTCACCGGCAAGCGCCTTGCCGAGGCGATGCACGACCTTTTCAAAGAGCGCCCCGAGCCTTTGCCAGATTGACGAAATCGTAAGATTTCAATAATTGCAGGACACAGCGAAAAGAAGCTTACTCGTCTCTTACCAGACATATTTCGCCTACCACCTGTGCCATGCACTTTACTACTCTCGTTTCAATCGGCTTGTTCATTGTCCTCCTTGTGGCACTCAACTTTGTCAGCTATCGCATCATGGGCGGCATCATTCGCAACCGCCGCAAAAAGTGGGACCTGAACATCTGTTGCGGAAAGACAGACGGAGGTGGCGTCAATGTCGATATCGTCAAGCACGCTGAGATCGATAATCTCGTTGTCGTCGATGACATTTACAGTCTCCCTTTTCAAACCAACCAGTTCGAGCACACCCTCTGTTCGCACACCATCGAACACGTCGAGGATCCCGTCGCTTTCTTCAAAGAGCTTGAGAGGATCTCGGAAAATGTCACCCTCGTTGTCCCTCCTCTCTGGGACCTTTCTGCAGCCCTGAACATCTTTGAGCACCGCTCGCTTTTCCTCACTTTCAGAAAGGAACACCACAAACTCCCTCCTCACACCAAGCTCCCTCTCGCGGCCTTTTTTCAGGAGAAACTCGGGCAGAGAATTCGCGCCTAACCCGGTTTCTTCAGCTCTCCGCAATGGACGGGATTTCAGTGCCTTTGCCCCTGACAAGCCGCCGGGTTGCCCTTACTGTTTCGATCAACCTGATCGAAGCCCTCCGTGAGTAAAAAAGAAAGCCATCCGCGCACCGCGATTCTCAATATCGTCGGACTGACACCCCGCCACATCGGAGCCCACACGCCCTTCATCGCCGGGTTCTCCGAACGTGAAGACAACAGACTCATCCATGTCACGCCGGCAATTCCGGCCGTTACCTCGTCGATGCAGGCGACCTTTCTCACCGGGAAACTTCCCGGCGAGCACGGAATCGTCGCCAACATGTGGTATGACCGCGAGTTCAGCGAGCACCGCTGTTGGAAACAATCCAACCACCTCGTGAAAGGACGCAAACTCTGGGAACACCTCAGAGAGGAAGTCTCCGAAAAGTTTACCTGCGCGAAAGTCTTCTGGTGGAACAACATGTATTCCACAGCCGACTATCAAATCACCCCGCGCCCCATCTACTGCGCCGACGGGAAGAAGGTTTTCGATATCCAGACCTGGCCGATGAACCTTCGCAAGAAGATCAAGCGCAAGCTGGGGAAATTCCCTTTTCCCGCCTTCTGGGGACCGGTTGCGGGAATTGCCTCGAGCGATTGGATCGCAAAATCAGCCAAGTGGTTCGAGGACAAATACTCACCCGACCTCAATCTCGTCTACCTCCCGCACCTCGACTACAATCTCCAGCGGATCGGCCCCGAAGATCCCGCGATTAAAGACGATCTCCGAGCCATCGACGAGATCGTGAAGAATCTCGTAACGCATCTGGAGAAGCGTGGCGTGCAGGTCATTCTCCTCAGCGAATACGGGATCACCGAAGTCGACCGCCCCATCCATTTGAACCGGATCTTCCGGAAAAAGGGCTGGCTGAGTTGGCGGAATGAGCTGAAGCGGGAAATGATCGACCTTGGCAACTGCGACGCCTTTGCGATTCCCGATCACCAGGTCGCTCACATTTACGTCAAAGACGAGGCATTGCTGGAGCCGGTCAGAGAGGAAATCCTGAAGCAGGAAGGCGTCACCCACGTTTATCGCAAGGACGAGCTCGATGAGATCGGCCTCGCCAACGAACGGAGTGGCGATCTTGTCGCGGTCAGTGACGAGCGGAGCTGGTTCACCTATTACTACTGGGAAAACGATCGCAAAGCGCCGGATTTCGCGCGCTGTGTCGACATTCACCGGAAGCCGGGCTACGACCCCGTCGAGCTATTCGTCGATCCGAAGATCCACTTCCCGAAGCTGAAAATCGCTTTCAAGCTGCTCAAAAAAATTCTCGGCTTTCGCATCCTCATGGACGTCATCCCCCTCGACGCCAGCCTCGTCAAGGGATCGCACGGGGCGATTCCCGCGTCACAGGAGGATCATCCCGTTCTCATTGGCGCCTTTCCAACGACCGGCGACGCCACGGGCGATACCGTGGAGATCAAGGATGTCTACGATCTGCTTTTTAAAGCCTGCGCCGGGAAAACTCCCGACGCTGAAGAAGATAAGGATAAAGATAAGGATAAAGATAAGGATAAAGATAAGGATAAAGATAAAGAGACTGATAAAGAGACTGATCAGTCGCTCTAACACCGACGGTCACCGCCGAGGAGAAGCGCCTTTATCTTTAAACGTTATCTTTTTCTTAGGCTGAAAGCGGTCTTCCCGCTTTCTCCGCCTATTTCTGCCCGTAGTAGGCGTTCGCGCCGTGCTTGCGGAGGTAGTGCTTGTCGAGAATGTGGGAGGGAATCCCCTGCTGCTCAGAGTTAAGCTGCCAGGTGCCCATTCCCATCTGCGCGCAGACCTCGAGAGCGACAGAGTTCTTCACCGAATCCATCGCGTTTTTTCCCCAGGTGAAAGGGGCATGATATTTCTGAAAGCACGCCGGCATCTCCATCGGCTTGATCCCCTGCTCCCGAAAAGCCTCCACAATCGCGAGGCCTGTATTGGTCTCGTAATCGGCTTCAACCTCTTCCGGGGTCAATTCGCGAACCACCGGCACCGTTCCGTAGAAGTGGTCGGCATGAGTCGTGCCCTGACACGGCAAGGCGACCCCGGCCTGAGAAAACATCGTCGCGTTGACCGAATGCGTATGGGTCACGCCGCCGATTTCCTCAAACTCGCGATAGAGAATCCGGTGAGTCGGAGTATCGGAGGACGGTCGCATCTCCCCTTCAACGACATTTCCGTCAAGATCGACCACGACCATATCACCTGCCGTAAGATTCTCATAAGCGACACCACTGGGCTTGATCACGAAGAGTCCGGACTCACGATCAATTCCGGAAACATTACCCCAGGTCAAGCGAACCAGGCCCTCAGTCACGAGAGCAAGATTGGCTTCGAGCACCTCTTCTTTCAAATCTTCAAGCATACCTTCAACCAACCTGAGAAGTCGAAACGTGCAAGCCTCGATTTCAATCCTGAAATAGGAATGAATAGCGCCACTAATTTGCACTTCCTCAGAGGCGAAAGGTGTGGAATGAGTTCCCTATGTTGAGAAAATTTCAGCAGTTCCTTGCGACTTTCGTCCCGGCCTGGCTTCTCGTTGCTTACTTTGCGGTAATGGTGAGCATGCTCAATCGGTGGGATGGGCTTGTCATGATCACGCTTGTTCCAATCTGGGCATGGGCGGCCATCGGTATGCTCGCGGCGACACTATCATGGATTCTTTTCCGCGGGATTCCCTCCATCGTGGTCTTCTGCCTCTGTCTCATCACCGGCGTGATCTGCTCAGAAGAAACCCACTCGCTCACCCGGGAACTGGTCAATAAGATCAGCTCGAATGAAATCAGCGAGGCCGACGGGCCAATGATCACGATCATCAATGTGAACTGCGGAGGAACCGAAGCGCCCCTTTCAAAACTCGCCGCTGACAAACCGGACATCATCACGATCCAGAAAGCACCGGCCGAGGAAGATCTCATTGCTCTCAAAAACGAAATCTTCGGAGACGGCTATTCGGTCATCATCAATCGAAGCAACGCCATTATCGCGAAAGGGAAATTCATCGCAGAAATCCGCGAACCCGAAAGTGCCACTCTCCACGTCCGTCTCAGCCACCCTTCTAAAAAGATCTTCGATATCACCACGGTCGACCTCAGCTACTGCGTCCCGAGAATGGACATGTGGCAACCCAAGGTGTGGAACCAGCTCACCGAAGCCCGGATCCAGAACCGGAGACTGATTCGCAGTTATCTGGGCGAAAACAGCATCAAGAAAAGCAGTGTCATCAGAGTCTTTACCGGCGGTTTCAACACGCCTCCCGGAGACGATGTGTTCCGTCCCCTCATCACCAATGATCTCAAAGATGTTTTCCTCGAAGCGGGTTTGAGTTGGGGCAATACCTACCCCTCGGACTACCCCAATCTGAGGCTTGATCAAATCTGGGTATCGGACCAGCTCAAGCCGCAATCAGCGAGAGCCAAGCTCAACCCTGACGCGTTTCACCGCACCGTGGTCGCGAAACTGACGATAGAGGAAGAGAAGACTGACAATTAGAAAACGGTCACTTGGCAGCCGCGACCGCCTCCTCTTTCACAACCCTGAGACGGACCGTCTGCGTGCCCTCCTTCGGTGCCGTTGTCGTTCTGAGATGAAACTCGCGCACCGTCCCGGCGACCCAGTCTGCCGCTGAGATAAAGAAGCGCTGCTCGTCCTTTCCTTCGGGGATCATGAGCCCGTTCAATCCGATATTGTCAATATAGACACCGTGAGGAAGGTTCCTTCCGGAATCCTCTTTGCCGAAATCGACCCGCGCCTTAAAGTCGATCCGGTTCACCTTCACCAGTGCCGTGATCGTCTCTCCCGGATGGATCACAAACTCGAGAACCCCGTCTTTCCCGATCGTTCCATTCTTTCCGTCCGGCAGGATTTCCACGTGAAATTTCGCAGGCTCTGCTTTTGCAATCATCCCGAGATTTCCGAGATCTTTTACCACCTCACCTCCGTTCACCATCGCCGTGGCCTCGACGGAAACCTCAGCAACGTCCTCTTTGCTCATCCCGGCGAAATCCGGATCGGCCCTAACCATCGCAAAAGCGCGGTATTGGCCCTCCTCGATCACGGTCCTCTCAGGGATTGAAAGCCCCTTCGGCAAACCTGACACCACCACTTCAATCGGGCCGGAGTAGCCATCGCTGCGGGTCGCCTCAAACATGACCTCGGTACCGCCCCCCGGTGTCAGCTTCGCCCCCGCACCGGTAACCTTGACTGAAAAGTCCGGCTTCTCTTCGCGTGCCGTGAGGCGGTAAGTGAAGTCCGCGCCACCGAAACCTCGCGCATCGCTGATCTCCACCGAATAATCGCCGTCCGCCGGAGCAACAAAAGTCACCTTCGAATCCGCTCCTAGTGCCCGCGTCGATTCGTCGTCATTCTCGTAGTACAAGCGATAGACCGGAAGCCCGTTCGGGCTCGGCGTCGCCCCGGCCGGAAGCGCCCTGACAATGTAGCCCGGTTGGCCCAGCGGATGAGACAACGCCGTGGTCTCGAAAAAACTGTGTCGGCTCCCGAAGCCGGGGTAAACAAGAAACCCCGAATCGGGACCGCGTGGATAATGCCAGAGCTTCACAACCTCTCCGTTCACGAAAAGAAACTCATTCAACTCCATCTCGCGCCAGTTGTGGACCCGGAAATCACCGGACGTTTTCGAGTCTTTCCCCCGGAAGGTGAGCCACGAATCGCGCACCGCCTGAAGAACGACCCGCTCCACCGGATCGCCTTTCGAATCCAATACCGCCAATCTCGAATCGAGTTTGGACTTCAACTCTTTCGATCGGGCAGCCTCGACTTCGAAAACCCACTTTTCCCCTTTCTTCGCGGCAAAAGAAAAGCGATCACGATCACCTGATTCACCGATTACCCCGGCAACCGTTGATGGCTTTATCAGCGTGACAGACCCACCGTCTTCTTTCTCAGTAAGTTGAACCGGCTTGGCATCCCCGGCCGGAGACACTTCCGCCGCCGTATTCGTTACGCGCGAAACGACAGGCGTTTCCGCACCCGCATCCTTCAGCGCGGCATTCATATTCAGGATTGTCTCGGTACTTCCATCAAGCCGCGCGACGAACAAATCCGAACTCCCGGGCAAAGCCGCCATCGCCGAAACGACATCACTTTGATCGCCAAAACGCTTCACCTCCTGCAGCGCCGGCAGGCTCCACAACTTCATCGAGCGGTCCGCGGACGACGTCACGAGCCATTTTCCGTCTCCTGACACTTCGATATCAACCACCGAATCCTCATGAGCGAAACGGGTCTGTACGACAGGATTGATCTTCGGCTTCCCTTTCGAGAGGAAACGCCACATCCGAACGCGATTGTCCGCTCCGCCCCCGATGATGAATTTCCCGTCAGGCGAAAAGACAATCCGGAACTGTTCCCCCTGCGGCTGATTCAGCGTATCGAGGCGCTCTCCCGAAGCAACATCCCAGATCTTCCCGGTCGAGTCACCGCTCGCACTTGCGAGAGTGGTTCCGTCAGGAGAAAAGGCGAGATCGTAAATCGCCCCGTTGTGACTCGGAAAATTGCGCAGGTATTTCCCCGTCGCGACCTCCCAGAGCCTGATGATGCGATCATAACCGCCCGTCGCGAGAAGTTTGCCGTCAGGCGAAAACTCCGCATCGAAAAGAATATCCCGATGCGCCTCGCCACCGATCTCACGCAGCACCTTGCCTGTTGCCACCTCCCGAATCGTCGCGACGCCCTTGAGCCCTGTGATCCCCGACGCGGTAACCAGCAGCTTTCCGTCAGAGGAAAAATGAACCGCGTTCACCTTCCCGTCACCCGTGTCCAGAACGCTGACCGACTTCCCCGTTTTGACATCGAAGAGTTCCACCGCTCCGTAGCGTGCCACCGCCCGGAGCTTCCCGTCTCCTGAAAAGGCCGCTGCTGTGATCGGCGCCGCCGCCTTCCCGCTTTTAGGAATGTCAGTAACCACGAGAGTCGAAAGAATCGAACGATCCTTGTCCGCGGTCGGTCCCTTTGCCCCTTCCCCGACCCAGCGCGCCAGGAGGTCAATCGCCTCGCTGCTGAGTTGAGGCTCCTTCTTCGGGGGCATCGCAGGCTTGGCTTCGTGCCGGATCGTCTGAAGCAGGTAAGAGTCCTCCGGCTTTCCCGCCGCGACCATGCTCTTACCATCCGTCTCCCCACCCGCCATGAGTGCCGCAAAGGTCTCCACCGAGAACTCGCCCTCATAATCCGAGCCGTTATGGCAGCCCGCGCAGTAATCTCTCAGGACCGGTGCGACATCGCGGTGGTAGTCAAGCTCTCCCGCACGGGAAAAAGCAACTGCCCCGGCGACAGCGACGATGCAAAAAATTCGATTCAAAACAGTCATGGCAACTTTCACTTTCAGTGTTGATTAGTGTTGAAAAAGGAACTCCCTCGAGGTCATCAAGCCCCAGAACAAATCCTCCATCGCGAGCCGTCGCTCCTCCGGACTGAGCCCCTTCATCATTCCGACCAGTTCCCCGGCCTCACGCTCGTTCGGCCTCCGCGAGAGTGTCTTCAGATAGGCCTTCTCGACCAGCTCCTCATCACTCATCCCGGTCTTCAGCATCCCGTCGATGACGCCGTCTTTTCTCGCCAGTTTGTCATTGAGGGTATCCCCATTGGCGAGGTGCAAGACCTGAATCATGCTTGGCTGGCTCGACCGCTCGCACTCACAGGTGATCTGCCGCTCATTGCGGCCAAAGGTCTTGAGAAAATACGACTTCACCGCCGAATCGTAGAGCTCGAGAGCACGTGTTCCCTCTTCGTAAAATTTCGTTTCCTGAAAGGAACCGTCGTTCAACGCCACTTTGTCGAAAACAGCCGGCGTCGCCGAAACGTCGGTGATCGCATCGTGCAGCACTTCAGCCATGAGACGACGAGGGTAGTAGCGGGAATAGTATTTTGTATCGTCCCGATTCTCCGAGAGGACCTCGCTGCTCCGCTGATAGGTTTCACTCATCAGAATCGTTCGCATGAGCGTTTTGAGATCGAACTCACTTTCCACCAAATGAGCCGAGAGCGCATCGAGAAGCGGTTCATTGCTCGCGGGATTTGAGGCCCGGAGATCATCGACCGGATCAACGAGCCCCCGCCCGAAATAGGCGGCCCAGACGCGGTTCGTAATCGAACGGGCAAAGAAAGGATTCTCCGGATCAGTCAGCCAGTCGGCAAGCGCTTCACGCCTGTCTTCCGTGCTCGCAGGGTCAATCACATCACCGTCGAGAGGCGCCGGTGCCTGAGGTTTCCCCGTGCGCGGCTGCATCAGATCGCCACGCGGCTCCACATAGAGCGTGCGGACCCCGTCGCCGTTCCGGGCATCGCCGCCCCAGCCTTTGGCACGAACCCTCGAGAAGATATTGGCGAACGCATAATACTGATCGTTCGTCCACTTTTCGAGCGGATGATCGTGGCATTTCGCGCAACCGATCGAGAGACTCAAAAAGGCCTGACTGACATTCTCAGCCATCGTCTCAGGGTCCTGATGAACCGCGTAGAAATTGGTCTCACCGTTCTCAAGGCTCTCCCCTTTGGCCGTCACGATCTGCCGCGCCATTTCATCCCAGGGAAGATTGGCAGCCACTCCTGCACGCACCCATTCGTAGTAGGCCTTGACCGCATCGGGACGGAGAATCTGACCGTTCACCAAAAAGACATCCGACCAGCGATACGCCCAGTAGTCGACGAACTCCTCCCGCGCGAGCAGTGAGTCAATGAGCTTAGCACGTTTCTCAGGCCCCTGATCAGAAAGGAAGCCGGTCGTCTCTTCCAGCGTCGGAAGGGTGCCAATCGTGTCGAGATAGGCCCGGCGGATAAAATCCTCATCCGAAGACCGGCCCGAAGGCATCAACTGAAGCTCGTCCAACTGAGCGAGAACGAGATCATCGATAAAATTCGCCCGCGGCGCTTTCGAAAACACTTCGTCCGGAATCCGGTTTGGAAAAGGCGAACGAAAGCGAGCGAGAGACACCTTACTCGAATAAAGAGCCGAGACCGCCCCTTCGCCGTTACCGATGATTTCGACGCCGCCATCCTCATCGACCAGCGCGATCGTCTCATCAGCCGAGGCAAACTTCGCCCAATCGGTCACGTCCAAAGTCGATCCATCCTCATAGATTGCAGTGACCAGCAGACGCTGACGATCACCCTTTTTCAAAACCGACAGTTCCGGGGAAACTTCTATGGAGGTGATAGCCGGTTCCGCTGCATCCGGCGCAGCCGCTCCCGCCGCAATCCACTGAGAGAGTATCCGATACTCGCGGGATTCGACGTCGAGCCGCTTTCCTCCTTTGTGCGGCGTCGCCATGGTCGGTTTGGTGATGAGCAGGCTCCGCGCCGGAGCCCCCATCTCGATCCGCCGCCCCTTCGCCTGACGGGTCATCGTGTAAAAATCCCCCGGCGGATCGTAGCCGCGAAGACTGAGCCTGAACTCGCCCTTCCCGGCGACGGCACCATGACAAGCCCCCATATTACACCCCTGACGCGTCAGAATCGGGAGAACATGACGGTTAAAGCTCCACGCAAAATCCCCCTCGTAACCGGTCACAGTAACCTCACGGATGGCCCGCCCCTTTTCCGACTCGGCGGTCAAGGTAGCCCTGCCGTTCCCCTTCGCAATCACGACGCCGTCGATGACTTCCGCCACCGCAGCATCACTGCTCGACCATTTCACTCCGCTGACAGCTCCTGTGAATACCTTGCCTTCCATTTCCTGAACGAGAAGGGTTTGACGCCCTTCAGCGCCGTTGAGAGAAACGGTTTCAGGCAGAATCGTGACACCACCCATCGCAGCGCCGGCCATTCCGAGCGACACCAGACCAATAAACAAAATCGATTTCATTTCTGTAAGTGTCAGGGGTTAAGCAAAGAGTTCCCGAACCGGTTCCTTTCCAAAATCCACAATCGGGAACGGTCGACCCGAGGGCCCCGGCAGATGCGTTTCGAGATCAAACCCGAGCGCATGAAAAATCGTCGCGACGATGTCTCCCGGATCGACGGGACGTTCCGCGGGGAATCCCCCGATCGGGTCACTCTTGCCCACGACCTCACCGCCTTTAACTCCGCCACCGGCGAACGAACAGGTGAAACACTGCGGCCAGTGATCGCGTCCGCCTGCCGGATTGATCTTCGGAGTGCGGCCGAATTCACTGACCCCTGCGACGAGGACATCGTCGAGCATTCCCCGCTGATGCAAATCCTCGAGCAGGGCCGAATACGCCTGATCATACATCGGGGCGACGAGCTCCTGCATTTGCTTGACCGAGATAAAGGGCTTTGATCCGTGAATGTCCCAGGACAACTCGTTGAACACGGTGAGGAATGTATTCACCGTCACAAAACGCACTCCGTTTTCAATGAGACGACGCGAGAGCAACATGCACTGCCCGACGCGATTCATCCCGTAGCGCTCGCGAACTGAATCGGGCTCCTGCGAAAGATCGAAAGCAGCGCGGGCCTTCTCACTCGTCATGAGACGGAAAGCCGAATGAAAATGTTCGTCGAGGAGTCGCGCGTCTTCGCTTTCCTCAAACGCCTTCACGGTCTGATCAACAACGTCACGCATCTTGCGGCGGCGGTCGAGACGACTCGCTCCGAACTGATCCGGCGGCAAGAGATCGGGCACCTTGAAATCCGGCTTCGAAGGATCCGCCATCAGCGAAAACGGATCCTGCGACTTCCCGAGAAAGCCACCGGCCTGACCGTTCGGGAGGTTGCCGCCTCCACGGCCCATCAGCTCGGGAAGAACCACAAAGGGAGGAAGGTCATTCCTCGGGTTCATGAGATAGCTCGCGACCGCTCCGGCATGCGGCGTTTCAACTCCGCCGGTGAATCGACGCCCCGTCTGCATAATCTGCCACCCCGCATCGTGCACCGCCGCGCCATCGTGGTGACACGAGCGAATCAACGAAAACTTGTCTGCGACCTTCGCGTGCATCGGGAGAATTTCGGATACCTCGAAGGCATTCGACTTCGTCCGGATCGGCTTGAAAGGCCCGCGAATCTCGCTCGGCGCGTCCGGTTTCATGTCCCAGAGATCGATGTGACTGGGCCCACCGAGGTTGAAAATCATGATACAGGACTTCGTGTCATCGCCCTTCATGTGGCCCCTCTGCTTTGCAGAAAGAAACTGGGGAAGCGAAAGCCCGATCGGCCCGAGAGCACCTACCGTGAGGAATTCACGGCGGGATCGTTTTGATCCACAAAGAGGGCCGGAGTCTTCATTCAGAAAATCGAACATAAGTTAAAGGGGGTTAACCGGATACGAGAATACCATTTTCCGCGAAACCCGTCTTGTAACGCGATCGCTGTTTTTGGTATGATCCGATCATGCCTCCAGACGACATGCACCGCTTTCAGGACGCCTTTTTCAGCCAGTGCCCCGAAATGAGGGAGCCAATCGAACTGATGGCGACGATGCCTAACATTGGTCTTTTTGTAAAAGACCGCGAAAGCCGCTACGTCCTCAACAACGACTTTCACCGTATTCGCTACGACCGGATTGCTCCTCAGGGCCTCGTCGGGAAGCGGGCCTCGGAATTTTTCCCGCCACTCCTCGGTGAAGCCTACGAGGCAAATGACCGCGTCGTTTTCGAATCTGGAGAAACGATTCATAACGAGATCTGGCTCGTTCCGACGATTCGGGGAACACCCGGTTGGTTTCTCTCCGGAAAGTCGCCCCTCCGCTCACAGGACGGCACCATCTGCGGCCTTCTCGGGTTGATGTATCCCATCGAAACACCTGAAGAACAGCGCGCCTACTTTGGTGATCTCCAAAAGGCGATCGAGTATATTGATGATCATTTCGTGGATGACATCACCGCCGCAAAGCTCGCCGAACTCGCCGGCCTTTCAGTGCCCCATTTCAACCGCCTTTTTCGCAGAGTGCTTCGACTCTCGCCAATGGAGTATGTCCTCTCCCTCCGCATCCAGGAAGCGCAGCGGCTCCTCGCGACGACTCCTTCAACGATGAGCGAGATCGGTGCCGCGACGGGCTTTTACGACCAGAGCCACTTCACAAAACGCTTCCGAAAAATCACGGGAATGACTCCGCTCGCCTACCGGAGAACCTTCCGTAAATGAACGGGAAAACAGACTCGACAAAACGGTTTCCGGCAGAGACGATCGAGTTCAAAATCTTCATCTTACGTCTACCATGTTGCATCGTTTTGATCCGCTGAAATTTGTCCCAGGAATTTGCCCGCTTTTCCTTTTTCTCCTTTTCTCCAGTGCCATCAGCGTGGCCGACACCCCGCCGCGTTTGAGCAATCTGACCGGGAATTTCGAACGGGAACTGAACCGTGCTCTCACGCCACTCGACCAGAAATACCTTACCGCTCTGAACGGACTTCAGCGTGATTACTCGAAGTCCGGAGAGCTTAATTCCGCCCTCATTATCAAGGGCGAGATAGAACGGCTCAAAGAGGGATTACAACTTGAGGAATCTGAAGAAAGCGATCCTGCAAAAGCAACCACACCCAAACTGACAAAGCTCAAAGACAGCTACCGCAAGGCAGTCCTGCGGAAGACGACTCCCATCCTCGCCCGCTACAAGAAAGAACTGGTTAACCTCCAGGAAAACTTCACGGCATCGAACGATCTTGAATCGGCAGTGGCGGTTCGAGATCGGCTCAAACAGGTCGAAGCGGATTCCATTACCGCAGTGGTCAGAAAATCTACCGACGGCGAAGACGCATCGAAAAAGACAACGCCCCTCAGACGAGACTCACCTCTCGCCGATTGGCTGCAGGAACACGAGCTTTTCTGGAAGGGGAATTCCGGCGACGCCGTGATCAAATTCGACGGTTCCATGGCGAAGGTCTTCGGCAATGGCAAAGAGATCATGGAGAGGCCCTTTAAAGTCACCGATGACAACACCGTCGAGTTTGACTGGTCGAAGGGAGACATCAACACTTTCGTCATCGACGAGAAGCGAACCTCCTTCATTCGCCGCTCTTCAAAGTCAAACATCGCGATGCAGGGGGATATTCGAAAGCGATAGGAGAAACCTCTCGCGGGTCACCTAACCCTGTCAGGTCATCGAGCCAACCCTGTTCGCTCCCTTTCCCGGCGCAAAAATAATTGCCCCTCGGCCCTTCCAACGGTAAGGGATGGATCTTGTTTGGTGACCTTCCATTTGATGCGACGACGGCGACGATCCTGTTCGCGTGCCTCGGTGCGTTCAGCCTCGGTTTCTCGAAGACAGGCTTCCCCGGGCTCGCTATCGTGAACGTGCTCATCATTGCGGAGCTGTTCGGAGCGAAGAACAGCGTCGGCATCATTCTGCCGATGCTCATCATCTGCGACATCATCGTGCTGCCACTTTTCTGGAAATACGCGAGCTGGAAACAGATCTGGCCGTTTATTCCCGTAATCTTTGCCTCTATCATCGGAGCCTACTTTCTCCTCGATGCCTTTGACGACCTCACCGCCCGACGCGTCATCGGAGCGATCATTCTTTTCATGTTCGTCCTCCAGCTGGTTCGCGAATTCAAAAGGGAGTTCCTCGAACATCTCCCCGACTCGCGGGTTTTCCGATGGATCAGCTGCGTCATGATCGGCGTCTCGACGATGCTCGCCAATGCTGCCGGTCCGGTCTACTCGATCTACGCGCTGGTCCACAAAATGAAAAAGGAGACCTTCCTCGGCGTCGGAGCGCGATTATTTCTCCTCGTGAACCTTTTCAAAGTCCCCTTCCTCGGTCAACTCGACCTCATCAACCCCGAGTCGCTGAAACTGAATATTTTCATTCTCCCCCCGCACAACCCGGGAATTATCAACGGCAGAAAGCTTATTAATATCATTACCCCACCGGCCTTCGAGATCCACCAATACGCCTTCTCCGCCATCGCCGGCGTTCGGCTACTTTTCTTCTAGGAATCGCCCCACTTCCCTGTTCCCCCTGCATTTTTCTCTCTCTTTAAAGTATTTTTGAACAAAAAGCTGCAATGATCCTCTAAAATAGTAATTGGGGCGGAAAATCGCTCAACGAATCGCTTATGAATGCTAATCAATTTACTCTCAAACTACAGGAGGCTTTCCAGGAAGCCCAATCGCTCGCGGCTGAGAAAAACCATGCAGAACTCAGCAGCACTCACCTTTTCTCGGTTCTTTTGAATCAAGTGGAAGGCGTCACCGTACCCATACTTACGA